>NZ_CABJDK010000003.1 GCF_902364355.1 Collinsella aerofaciens | reverse complement strand
AATCTCACTGGCCGCGCCCGGCCCCCTGTGGGCGAGCAAGCTGCGGAAACTCGGTCGGTCCAGAGCAATATCGTGCGAACGAAATTCTGGCTGATGACTTGTTCGCGACAAAGACTCGATAGGCAGCCCACTCTATGCCCTTTTGTAAGTTGCGGTGAAATAGGGACTGAATTTGGGGTTGAATCGTTTAAACAGTCCCTATTTCACCGCAACTTATTTGGGGATGAAAAAGGCGGAGACCTTGGAGAGGGTCTCCGCCTTTGTTACAAGGGGCGATGTTATTCGCGAGCTGCGGGATTAGACCAGGCGGGCGTTGATCGTCTTGGCGATCTCGGCGGCGTTGGTGGAACCCTTGACGGTGGCACGGAAGTCCTCGTCCATAAGCGCCTCGGCGACCTTGGACAGGATCTTGAGGTGCGTGGTGCCAGCCTGAGCGCCCGGGATGAGCAGGGCGATGGCCACGTTGACGGGGGCGCCGTCCATGGTATCCCAACCGGTCACGCCGGACTCGTCCTTGACGACGATGACGGCAGCCTCGGTAATGGCGTCGGACTTGGCATGCGGGATGGCGAAGCCCTCCATCATGCCCGTGGTGCCCTCTGCCTCGCGGGCCAGGAAGGCGTTCATCACGGCGTCGGCGTCGCCGGCGATACCGGCCTTGACGGCCTGGTTGGAGACAAAGCTCAAAGCCTCGTCACGAGAAGCGAAGTCCTCGGCGACAAAGACGTTCTCGACCTTCACGAAGTCGGCAGCCTCGGCCTTGGGGGCCTCGACAGCAGCGGCCTTGGAGGCCTCAACCGGCTTGGCTGCAGGAGCGGCCTTCTGGTTCTTCTCGAAGTCATATTTCTTGAAGGCCACGAACAGGATGCTACCGACCACGGCGCCGATGAGGATCGCGAGGACCCAAAGCGGACCGTTCTCGACAACGGGCAGGACCAGGAAGCCACCGTGGGGCGCCGGATCGTGAACGTTGAACATAATGGTCAGGATCGAGGCGATGGAGGAACCGAGCATCATGATGGGCATGACGGGCCAGATGTTCTTGGTCATGAACGGAATGGCGCCCTCGGTGATGTGGGTGCAACCAAGGATGAGGTTGACGACACCGGCGTCGTGGTCCTCCTGGCTGAAGTACTTCTTGCCGACAACGACGGCGAAAGTGGTGATCAGCGGCGGAACGATGCAGGCGGCGGAGACGGCAGCCATGAAGTTGGTGCCGAAGTTGTAGGTGTCGGTGCCGACACCGGCGGCCAGGGCCTCGGTGAGCATAGCGGTACCGGTGACGTAAGCAGCCTTGTTGACCGGGCCACCCATGTCAAAGGCGCACATGCAGCCGATGGCAAGACCCAGGACAACGGCGCCAGAGGCGGACAGGCCCTTGAGGAAGTCCATCATGGCGGTGTTGATGGCAGCCATGGGGCCGGAGATGCCGAGCATGACCAGACCGACGATGGCGGTCGAGAACAGCGGGTACAGGAAGATAGCCTTGAGGCCGTCCAGGTTCTTGGGCAGACCGGCAAAGACCTTCTCGAGCAGCAGGATGACATAGCCAGCAAGGAAGCCGCCGACGATGCCGCCCAGGAAGCCGAAGCCCACGCCGGCGCCACCGGCGTCGATCATGCCGGTATCGGCGTTAACGGGCAGGCCCTGGATGGCGATCATGCCGGCAACAAAACCGGGGACGAGTGCCGGGCGCTTGCCGATGGACTCGGCGATGTAAGCGGAGAGCACCGGAACCATGAGGTTCATGGCGATGCCGCCGATGATCTTGAGCATGGCGGCAAAGGTGTTGTAGTCGGCAGCCGTCGAATCGAAGGACGTGATGCCCCACAGGAACGATACGGCGGTCAGAACACCACCGGCGACGACGAAGACCAGCATGTGGCTGACGCCATTCATGAGGTGCTTGTAGATGACGTGGCCGATGGACTCCTTCTCCTCGACCTCGTCCTCAACATCGGCAGCAGCCGCAACCGAGTCGTCGCCCTTGGCGGCGAGCGCGCGGTCAATCAGCTTTCCGGCGGCCTCGACGGACAGGGCCTTGGAAACGCCAACGGAAACCATGGGCTTACCGGCGAAACGCTCAGCCTGGACATCCTTATCGGCTGCGACGACGACGGCCTTGGCACCGGCGATCTCACCCTTCGTGAGCTCGTTCTCGACACCGACCTGGCCATGAGTCTCGACCTTAATGGTCAGACCTCGCTCGGCAGCTGCCTTCTCCAGCGCCTCCTTCGCCATGAAGGTGTGCGCGATGCCGGTCGGGCAACCGGTCGCGGCGATGATGTCAAACTTAGCCATGTGTCCCTCCTTCTTGAGTACAGCGCCCGCGGGCGCTCCCCTATACGCGCTTAAATGCGCGTTTTTCCACACTTGAAAGATACCAACCTACCGTCCGCGTGAGAAGAGACAAGGCGCAATTCTCCGGTGAAAGGTTCTTTCATAACCGTAAACGGTAAGTGAAAGTTTACCATCAACACTTGAAACGGCAAGGTGTATCTTGTAATTGAAACTGCCCGTATACTATGGCATGAAAAACGAGTCCGATTTTCATGCCAACCAGGAGCCATCCATGACCGATAGCAGCAAGAGCGCGCTCTCCCTTATTAGCACGCACAAAGGGTACAGCGATTCCGAGCAGCGCATTGTCGACTATATATTGGAGCACCAGTCCGAGGCGCCGCGCCTGACGGCCGCCCAGCTCTCACGAGCCGCTGCCACGTCCGAGGCGACGGTCTCGCGCTTTTGCCGCAAGCTGGGCTTTGGCAGCTTCCGCAGTTTTCAGTTTTCGTTGGCGCGCGACTTGGAGAGTCAGCGCAACGAGGGCCTGACCGACGAGGTCTCGCTCGACAACATGGAGCAGAGCCTTAAAAATATCCTTGCCGCTAAGGTGAGCGAGCTTAATGCGACCATCGACGGCATTGATCACGACACGTTGGCCGCAGTTGTGCACGCACTTAAGAATGCCGGCGTTATTGAGTTCGCCGCCGTGGGCAATACGAACGCAGTCGCGCTCGATGCGACATTTAAGTTTTCGCAGCTGGGCCTGCGCTGTATGGCGAGCACCATCAGCGAGACATCAATCGGCTTTGCGCTCACGTTACGCCCCGGCGACGTTATCGTGCTGATCTCGAACTCTGGCAAGTCGCGTCGACTGAACCGCATGGCAAAAGCGGCTCGCGACTGCGGTGCCACCGTGGTCGTCATCAGCAGCGACAGCAAGTCTCCACTTGCGCGCCTAGCCGACTACACCTTTAATACCGTCAATCACGAGGCGCTGCTGACAACGGGCGACTTCGCGTTCTCCAAGATGAGCGCCACGATGATCATAGAGGTCATCTACAACTTCCTGCTGCCTGAAATCGAGGACGCCCGAGAGCACATCAGCTTCTACGAGGAGCTCATCCAGCCGGATAAGGTCGTGGAATAGTCATTTTAGGGAGCCGACGAACGCCACCCGCCACGAAACCGGCCCATCTACTACGTTTTATCCGTATAGCCCAACCACATTCCGAAAATAGAGAAAACCGCAGGCGTTCTACCTGCGGTTTTCTTTTTACAATTCTTAACATGGTTGCCGATAGCCTATCAAACGTAGTAGATGGGCCGGTTTCGTGGCGACCGGGTCGGACATGAATGTGGCGGCTCAGACTAAGCACGCGCTTCTTCCAGCATCTGCCTGGCGTGCGCCAGGCTTGCCTCCGACTGATCGCCGCTCAGCATGCGAGCGATCTCTGCGGTACGAGCGTCCCCAGTCACCTCATCCAGATGCGTCTGAGGAACATCTCCGGGCTCTTTGCTCACTACGTAGTGCTTGTCGCCCATGACCGCAACCTGCGCCAAGTGCGTTACGACGATGACCTGATGCGTGGCGGCAAGATCAGCCAGCACACCAGCAAGAGCACGAGCCGTAGAGCCGCCGACACCGGCATCGACCTCATCAAATACCAGCGTGTCAACGCCGTCGGCATTACCGAGGACAACCTTGCTCGCCAGCATCACACGGCTCAGCTCGCCGCCCGAGGCAATGCGGCGCAAGGGACGCGGCGTCAAGCCGGCGCCGCTGCGATACAAGAGTTCGTAGCTCGAAGGGCCCGCCGGCGTCCACTCGGCACGTGGAAGATCACGCGATTCCCAGACCAGCTCAGCGCCGCCCATCTCCAGGCGTGCCATCTGACGACCCACCTCGTGACAAAAGCGCGGAGCAGCGGTATTGCGTGCGCGCTTAAGCGCCTTGGCGGCGGCAAACAGTTCGCGCTCCGCCGCGCCAAGCGCTTCGCGCGCCTTCCTAATCTGCCCATCACCATCGTCTACCAGCGACAGCAGCTCTTGCGAGCGATCGCGCATGGCAAACACGTCGTCCATGGTGGGACCCCACTGACGCAGCAGGCCCTTGAGGTCGGAATACCGCTCGCGCATGCGGGCGAGCTCGTGCGGATCGAAGGCGACCCCATCGCGATAAGCACGCAGCTCATTGGCGCAATCCTCAAGGGAGATACAAGCATCCGAAAGGGCATCGGCGATGTCGCCTAGCTTGCGGTCAACGGTCGCCATGCGCGACAGCTCTGCCACGGCGCCGTTCACGGCATCGAGCGCTCCCCCTTCGGCAACAAGCGATGCATGGGCCTCGTTGGCCGTCGCCACCAAGACCTCGGCATGCTCCGAGCGCGGCAGCAGCTCCTCAAGCTCCTCGTACTCACCCGGCTTGGGATCGACCTCGGCGATGCGCTCCAGGGCGAAGCGCGCCTCCTCGACGCGACTCCCTTGCGCACGCGACGCCTCCTCTACACGACGAAGCTCCTTGGCAGCCGCACGCGACGCCTTGAAGCAGGAACGGTACTTTTCCAGCGCCTCGAGCGCAGAGCGACCAGCCCAGGCATCAACCATGGCAACATGATGTGCCGGGTCGAGGAGGCGCTGGTGCTCGTGTTGGCCGCACAGATCCATCATCACGCCGACGTGCTCCGAAAGCTCGCGCACACTGGCGATACGGCCGTCAATCTTCACGCGGCTGCGGCCCTCGGCAGAAAGGCTGCGCTGCACGGTGAAGCCCTCAGCGTCGTGCGGGCCATCGAACAGGCGCGCCTCGACGCTGGCAAGCGCCTCGCCCTCGCGCACGGTCGACGAATCTGCACGTTCGCCCAAGATGAGCTTAAGCGCCGAGAGCAATGCGGTCTTGCCAGCACCGGTCTCGCCGGTCAGGACGGTCAAGCCCGCACTCGGAACCAACGTCGCCTCGCGAATGAGTGCGATGTTGGAAACCTGGAGCTCATCGATCATGGCGCACTCCATAGAACACGCGGCTCACCGAGTTATAGAAGCTCTCGGGGCCGTAGTCGAGCAGCAGCACATCGCCGGGGCCGCGACGCACGGCCACGCTCTCAACCGTGCCGTCGCAGGTAATAAACTGTCCGTCGATAGCGATGGCAGGCACACTCGGGCGGTCGTCGGACATAAAGATCTCGACGACATCGCTCGGCGAAGTCAGGAAAGCGCGAGCTTGAATGGTGTGCGGAGCAATCGGCACGCAGACCATACCCGTGTAATCGGGGCTGACGATAGGGCCGCCGGCGCTCAGCGCATAACCCGTGGAGCCGGTCGCCGTCGACACGACGACACCGTCACCGCGCAGGCGATCGATATGATGGCCGGACACCGTGATGTCAAATTCGACCATATCGGACAGGGGCCCACGCGTGAGCGCCATGTCGTTGAGGGCGAACGAACGCACGACATCCTTCGTGCCGTCCTCACGCACGGAAACGATGTCTGCGGCGATGGTGGCGCGGCGGCTCACGTGGAGCTCACCGGACAGGGCATCGCTCACAACCTGCAAAATATCGCGTTCCTCGGGGCTCGCGGCCGTCAAAAAGCCCAGGTGACCATAGGAAAGACCCAGAATAGGAATCTCGCGGTAGTTGAGAATGCGGGCGGCGCGCAGCAGCGTGCCGTCGCCGCCGAGCGTGATGACCAAGTCGGCATCGTCAACGTCGGGCGTGCTCTGAATCTTGGAGCGCTGGTCGGCAGCCCATGCGACCTCATAGCCTTGGCGCGAAAGCCAAAGCTCGAGCATAAGGCCGCTCTCGACCGCCTCTTGCTTGTAGTAATTGGGAACCAGAAAGACCTTCATAGCGTTGCTGCTTTCTCGCTCAAAACCGATACCTCGGATTGCAACTCATCGTCGGTGCGTTCGCCGGGGGCAAACCTCGTGCCGTACAGGAAAAACTCAACGTTGCCCTTGGCGCCATGGATGGGCGACACGCACACGTCGAGCGGAAACAGGCCCTTGGCGGCAAAAAGCTCAATCGCCGCCGCGAGTGTATCGCAGCGGACGGCGGGGTCGGTCACGATACCGCCCTCACCAACCAGCGCCGCCGGAGCCTCAAACTGCGGCTTTACGAGCGTGCAGAATGCACCCGTAGGCGCCAGGCACGCCAGCACCGCATCGATAATGTTCGCGATGCTGGTAAACGAGACGTCACACACAGCCAGGTCGATAGCGCCGGCATAGCCAAGCTCAGGCAGCTGCGTCACGTTTGTGCGCTCATGCAGCGTCACGCGATCGTCCTGACGCAACGACCAATCGAACTGGGCGCGACCCACGTCCACCGAGACAACGGTCGCAGCTCCGCGCTTAAGCAGGCAATCGGTAAAGCCGCCGGTAGAGCAGCCCACATCCAGACAGGCAAGGCCCGTCGGATTGATACCAAACGCATCAAGCGCGCCTTCGAGCTTAAGACCGCCACGGCCAACATAGGGAATGCGTCCCTTCACGTGCAGCGGCAGACCCGGGATCACCTTAAGGCCCGGCGAAGTCAAACGCTCGCCGCCACTCGAGACCAAGCCGGCCATAAGAGTGCGAAGGGCATCCGCGCGATCGGCGCAGATGCCCTGTGAAATCAGTTCGTCATCAAGACGCACGCGTTTCATGAATGCCATCAACCATTCGTATCCGGAGATGCGGCCTAGCTATCCTGGGATTCGTTTGCCGCATCCTCATCGTATTCCTGCTCGAGCTTGTCGGCCTCACGCGGCGTCAGCTCAAACTTATCGACCATGTCGACCGCGCGGGAGCCCAGCTCAATCGCCTCGTCAAACAGATCGAGCGAACGCTCCAAGGAGGTATCCTTGGAGCGAACGGTAGCGATGATCTGATCCAAGCGGTCCGAAATCTCGTCGAAGTTGCGGACGGAACCCTCTGGCATGGCTACTCCTCGACGGAGTCGGCCTCGACGGCCTCAGCAGCGTCCGCGTCCTCGGCCAGCACGCCAGCCTCGGCCTGAGCAGCCGCAACCTTTGCGGCAGCCTCGGCAGCCTGTGCCTCCTCGCGAGCGCGATCTTCGGCCAGCAGCTCCTGGTACAGGTCCTCGCCCGGCAGCTCTTCACTGCGAGCGATCTTACCCAGCACGCCGTTGACGAACGACGCGGACTGGTCGGTGCCATAGGCCTTGGCAAGCTCGACGGCCTCGTTGATCACGATGGCATCCGAGACCTCCTCGTCGGTGAGGAAACGCATCTCGTAAACGGCGATACGCAGCAGATTGCGGTCGGCGCCGGGCATGCGCATAAGATCCCAGTTTTTGGCAACGGAACGCAGAGCGCAGTCGATGCGGTCGATATGCTCGTAAGCACCGCGGCACAGCTCCAGCGCATAGGGGTCGAGGGGACCCTTCGAGATCAGGAAATCGCCCTCGAGGACGCGCTCGAGCGGGCTGTCCGTGGCCTCGGCCTGGAACAGCAGCTGCAGCGCCTGACTGCGGGCAAGCGTGCGCCCGCGATAAACCTTAAGGCTCAAAGGTTACTCCTTGGGGAAAACGAGGCCGTCGATGCAAACGTCAACGCGCTCGACCTCAACGCCAACCTGGGCATCGATGGCGGCGACCACGGCAGCGCGAACGGCCTCGGCGAGTTTCTTGAACGGATAGCCAAAGAACACCACAACGCGCACGGTAAGTGCGAGCTTGTCGCCGATGACCTCGGCCTCGACCGCCGGCTCGGAAGCCGGGGCCTTGGACGAGAGCATCATGGAGACAAGGTTGGTGGCAAGGTCCTTGACGCCAACGGAGGCGATGCCCTCGACATCCGACACGGCGCGCGAGACGATGGCGGTCAGAACATCGGGCGAAATGCCGATGCCGTCAATCTTGATTTCCTGGGGCATGAGTCCTCCTAGAAGAGTTGGTTGCTAGACGCGGGAGACGAACTTGCCGTCGCGGGTGTCAACCTTGATGACCTCGCCCTCGTTGAGGTACATGGGGACCTGGATGACGGCGCCGGTGTCGATCGTGGCCGGCTTGGTGGAACCCTGGACGGTGTCGCCCTTAAAGCCCGGGTCGGTCTGGACGATGGTGGTCTCGATGAACATCGGCGGGGTCACGCCCATGAGCTCATCGTCGGCGAAGAGCAGCTGGCAAATGTCGTTCTCGCGCAGCCACTTGGAGTTCTCGCCCACCATGTCCTCGGGAACAGGAACCTGCTCATAGGTCTCATTGTCCATGAAAATGTAGTCGGTGCCATCGTTGTAGAGGTACTGGAACTCACGGGTGGTGAGCATAACGCTCTCGAACTTGGTGCCGGCGTTGCAGGTGTTCTCGACGACGCGGCCGCTCTTGATGTCGCGGGTCTTGTAGCGCACAAACGCGCCGCCCTTGCCCGGCTTGACATGCTGGAACTCGACGATGGTGTAGACCTTGTCCTTGATACGGAGACCGAGGCCGTTCTTGAAGTCGGCGGTAGAAATGGTAGGCATAGCGACCTTTCTTGTTATGGGCAGAACGCACAAGCGTCCAAATTACATACGACAGAAATTATACACTTGCAGACGGCGCCTGCGGAGAGCGCATAAAAAGAGAACGCGGGGCGTCCGGATCGATTCGGACGCCCCGCCCCAAACTATCTACCGAAGTAGACTAGCAGTCGATAACGTGCAGGTCGTGCGGGGTCTTGGTGAAGGGCTCGTAGCCGTTCTCGGTGACAACGCCGTAGTCCTCCAGGCGCACGCCGCCCACGCCGGGCAGGTAGACGCCGGGCTCCATGGTGACAACCGAGCCGATCTCGATGGTGTTCTTGCTACGGTTGAAGTTGGGCAGCTCGTGGATGTCGATACCAACGCCGTGGCCCAAGCCATGGTTGTAGTAATCGCCATAGCCGGCATCGCCGATGATCTTCTTGGAAAGCTTGAAAATGTCGTTGCCCTCAACGCCCGGATGGATGGCGGCGACGCACTCCTCGTGTGTACGGCGCACGAGCGCGTACAGGTCGAGCTGCTCCTGGGTAGGCTCGCCCATCACGACGGTGCGTGTCATGTCGGAGCGGTAATCACAGTAGCCCGCGCCGTAATCCATAAGAACGAAATCGCCCTTCTCGATCACGCGGTCGCTCGGCACGGCATGCGGGTTGGCGGTGTTGGGACCACTCGCCACGATGGAGCCGAAGGCAAGGCTATCGGCGCCGTTGGCGAACATAAAGTTCTCGAGCTCGTTGCGAACCTGCTTCTCGGTCATGCCGGGCTTAATAAAGCCGAGCATATGCTGGAAGGCGGCATCGGTGATCGACTGCGCATGGCACATGAGCTCGATCTCCTCGGCGTCCTTGATGGCGCGCATCTTGCGAATGTCGTCATGCATCAGCGGCAGCATGCAGGCGACGGAACGATCCTCCAGACCACGCTGAATGCCCTGGTAGAAGTTGATCTGCATATCGTCCTCGACAGCACAGACGCGGCACTTATTGGCCGCGATCTTGCCGGCGACCCAACCGGGGATGGTGCCCTCGTCCATGTCGTAGACCCAGGGGCTGCCGGCGGGCGTGTTCTCCTCAAAGCTGTTGAGATAGCGCGAGTCGGTATGGAACAGGCACTGGTCGGCCGTAATAAACGCAGCGTGCGGGAACTCGAAGGTGTAATCGAAGACGCCCTTGACGCCCGTAAGCCAACGAAGATTGGCCTCGTCGCGCACCACGATGGCGTCGTAACCGCGCTCAACCATCAGGGCACGGACACGCTCGATACGACCGGCAGGACCGGCAGCAAACTCAGACATGCAGATTCCTTTCTTGTTGTCTTCATAAAGACGGAACGGGCTCAATCAACGAACGGAATCGCGAGCGATTCGCAACCGATTGGAAACCCGCCCCTCAACATGATACGAAAGACGATGGATGTCAATAAATCCTAGAGAAGTTCGTTGCGAGAAGCCAAGTATGCGTGAGCATGGCGGTCGAGAACCTCGTCCTCAACGCTCGTTAGACGAATGGCGCCGAGCGCCGCGGGCAGCGGCAACATGCTGCGGTTCGAGCGGACAAACTGCTGCCTGCGGAACTCCTCGATATATGCGGCAGGCTCCAGATCGAAGGCAAGCTCCTCGATACCAAAGTCCTCCAGGCAGTCATCGACCTCAAAGACGTAATCGATATCGAAGTCGCAGGCATCATGTGCTAGGCGCGCCTCAAAGCGCATGCCCTCGGACAACAGCTGGTAGGCAGGCACCGGCGAAGCGGCATCGCCCAAGCAGGCGCGCAGGGTACACTCCCCCGTCTTGCCAAAATCGAGCGCATGGCGGGCGCTCGGGTTCGTGGCCATCAGTACGTCCTTACGAGCAGTCTGAGACCACTGAACGGCATTGACGAGCGCGACCTCCTCGCCCGAGAGAATCTCGGGAATGGTCTCGGTAAACTGATTCCAGCGGGACTTGCTGCTCGAAAGCATGGTGCCAACAAGTACCGCATAACCGAGCTTAAGGTCCTCGGGGTCCGCCGCGCGAACAAGGTCGAGGTCACACACGACCAAGCCCGGCTCGGGACGGAACGCGATAGCGGGAAGCGCATTCGCCGACGAGGCAACGAGCGGCTTCATGGTCGTCGCGACCGTGAGCATGGCGTCAAACGTCGTCGGCAGCAAGGCGCACTCGGTGCGACCGCACCACTGATTGGCACACCAGCAAACGACTGAGCAGATCGCCGTGTCGCCGACAGCGACAACGAGATCGTCACAGGTAATGCCATTAGCCGACAGGGCGCCAAAGACGGTATCGGCATCGACCAGCGTAGCACCGGCAGGCGAAACCTCGAGGACGAGCAACGACACGGCAAAACCGGCGTCAACCAGTGCATGCTCGACAGCCTCGCCAAAACGCTCGGATGTGGCGTCGTTCCAAACCACCATCGCGCGCTTAGGCTTGCCCACAGCCGAGGCAAACATGCGCGGCAGCTCCTCGAACGCGCCCAATCCGACGCGGACATCGACACTGCGGTTTTGGAAATTGATAAGTTGACGGCGAATCATAGCAGTCCACGCTCCAAAAGCATCTCGGCACAAAGGTAGGAAACGTCCTCGAAGGACTTGTTGCGAATATCAAGGGTAATATCGGCGGCCCGGCGATACAGCGGACGGCGATGCTCAAACAGGCGCGCAGCGTGCTCGGGCGAGCGGAAATCGGGCCGGGTATCGGAGCGGCGAATCTGGCGCAACGAGTCCTCAAAGTCGCCTTCGAGGTACACACAGGTACCCATCTCGTGCATCAGCTCAATGTTCACCGGCGTCTCGACGATGCCGCCCCCGCACGATACCAGCAGGCTGCGTTCGCTTTGAAGCGAACGGAGTGCCGAGGTCTCGAGCTCGCGAAAACGATCCTCGCCCTCGGTCTCAAATATCTCGGTCACCGACTTGCCGCATCGACGCACAACCAAACG
The DNA here is from genome assembly GCF_902364355.1 of Collinsella aerofaciens. Classification (GTDB taxonomy): domain Bacteria; phylum Actinomycetota; class Coriobacteriia; order Coriobacteriales; family Coriobacteriaceae; genus Collinsella; species Collinsella aerofaciens_AF. The sequence continues at coordinate 213,748 of NZ_CABJDK010000003.1, read as the reverse complement.
ATCGGTATCGATAAAACGCCGCTTGAACATAGTGCCCACGTTGCGCGCAAGCGTCGACTTGCCCGCGCCCAAAAAGCCGATAAAGAAGATATGGTCGCAGCCGTGTTTGATGTGCTGAGACATGGCGAAACCTATTCCTCGCAGGGAAGGTCGCGCAGGGCCCGGCGCTCAAAGATACGGAAGATCTGCGTGTACCACAGGTCCTGGGTCGCCTGCGGCTTGACCAGAATAGTGTCAACGCCGGCAAAGTTACCGCTCCACACGTCCGTGTAAAGCTGGTCACCGATCAGCACGGCCTCGTCGGCCGTGGCGCCCAGACGCTTAAGACCCGCCTTCAGGGCAAACGGGGCGGGCTTCATGGCGTGGCTGATAGCCTCGAGCCCCAGCTCGCGCGCCGATGCCATGACCTGGTCGCGATGCCAGTTATTGGACACCATACACAGCTTAAAGCCCTTGGCATGGGCGGCTTCGAGCCAAGCTGAAACCGCAGCGGGAACCTGCTCGGTATCGCGCGGCACCAGAGTGTTATCGCGGTCGAGTAGAATGGCGCGCTTGCCGTCGGCCCAGAGGGTATCGAGGTCGATGCGGTCAACTGAGGCAACATATCGTTTGGGGCTAAAAATCCTCATGATCAATTCCAAGACTGTTGGTGCTCTTCGTAGGTCTTCGAGAAATACTCCTCGTCCTGTGTAATATAGAAATACAGGTCATCAGAGTCGGTCGGCTCAAGGGTAGCCTTGAGCGCCTCGAGCGACGGAGAGCAGATGGGCGTGGGCGGCAGGCCTTCATGCTTATAGGTGTTATACGGACTATCGCTCTGCAGGTCGTTGGCGGTAACCTCGCCGCCGGTGACATACATCATGGTCGCATCGCTATTGAGGTAACGCAGGCCATCGAGCTTGCCCGCCATACGGTTATAGAAAACCGAAGCCACATGCGCGCGCTGATCGGCGTTGAGGCCCTCGCGCTCGACGATCGAGGCAAGGTTAACGATGTCGTAATCGGACATCTCCACGCCATAGCGCTCCTTGATCTTGGCCTCGCAGCTGGCAAAGTCAAGCGACTTATACTCGGCGTTGAACTGGTCAAGCATGGCGCGAATCGCATCATCGGCAGACGGGTCCTTACCCAACGAATAGGTCTTGGGGAATAGGAAGCCCTCGAGCGAATCGTTCGCGGCATCTTTAAGGAAAGCGTAATCATTCACATAATTGCTCGCCTTGGCCTGGTTAAGGAAGTCTTCCTTGGAGATGCTGTCGTATGCCGCGGCCACGCGACCGGCGACCTGGTCGACCGTTAGGCCCTCAGGGATAGTCAGCGCATCGGAGCCGGCATTGGGCCCCTCCATGAGCTGCTGGACAACCTTGGTCGCATCCATCAGCGTCGTGAACGAGTACGTGCCGGGCTTGAGCGACATATCTGCGTTGAGCTTTTTGACCGCCGCGTAGTAATCCTTGGGATTCTCGACAATATGGTTCTCGGAGAGAATCGAGGCGATCGTATCGCCCGAAGCTCCCTCGGGAATCGTGACGGTAACTCGCTGGCCAGCGGTGACGCCTGTCTCCTCCCCGCAAAACAGGCCCTTGACGGCCGGAACGACAAAGAAGGCAATGGCAGCAAGAGCAAGTACGGCAACAACAACGCCGATAATCATAGGCACCGGAGAGCTTTTCTTTTGGACGCCACGGCGGGCATGCGTGTTATAGCTCGAGCGCGTGGCCGGAGCTACGCCATGTGTGCCGTGAGCATGATGTGCACGCGTATGCGATTGAGGCGCCTGCGCACGCTGCGTGGGCGCCTGCTGCTTAAAGCGGGTACCGCTTGCGGCCCGGGCTGCGCGGGCAGCGGGCTGTTGGGCAGGACGCTGAGCAGATTGTGCTGCACGAGAGGAGGGCTGTGCGGGACGAGCAGCAGGCTGAGCCGCACGCTGCGTCGGTTGCATCGGACGCTGGCCGGACGATACAGGGCGCGGCGTAGGCTGCCCCTGGCGATTCGGCTGGCGCGGATCGGAAGCGCTAGGCATGCGAAACCTCCTCGTTTTTGCGATCGAGCCACGTCTGCAAGAACAGGCTGGCGGCGATCATGTCAATCTTGCCCCTCATCTGCTTTTCGTTGAGTCCCTGCTCGCGTAGGATACGCTTTGCCTCTTGCGAGGACAGGCGCTCATCCTCAAACTCAAGCGGAAGATCGAGCTCTTGGGCAATCTTTTGCGCAACGGCGGCAACGCGCTCGGCCTGGGGGCCGGGCTCACCGGCCATGGTCAAGGGACGTCCGCTTACAAGGATATCGGGCTCATAGTCCTCAACCAGGTAACGGAACGTCTTGGCCATGCCAGTGACCTCGGCAGCCGGGAGCACCTTGACGGGCATTGCCATCTTGCCATCACGGCTCGAGACGGCAATGCCAATCCGGGTCTCCCCTATGTCCAGCGCGAGCGCGACCACAGCGACTACTTAAGCGCCGAGCGCGGTCTTGGCAGCCGCGAGGGCATCGGCGATACCGGCAGCGTTCTTGCCGCCAGCCTGGGCCATGTTGGGACGACCGCCACCGCGACCGTCGACCAGGCCCGCGATCTGCTTGATCACGTTACCGGCGTGGAAACCGGCCTTGACGGCGTCATCGGAGCCGGCAGCGAGCAGGGCCGGGGTGCCCTTTTCGGTCACGCTAGCGACGACGCAGGCGACGGGACCGGCGACCTTCTGGTGCACGGTATCCCACACATTGCGCAGGTCGGCAGCCTCAAGGCCCTGGAGCTCAGCGACAACGAGCTTGTAGCCATTCAGCTCGACAGCGCCTTCGATGGCGCTGGAAATCGCATCGGAGGAGCCACCGGTGAGTGCCTTCTTGAGCTTGTTGGAAGTCTCGCGCAGCTCGGCCTGCAGGTTCTCCACGCGGGCGGGAACCTCATCAACGCGGCACTTGAGCGCAGCGGCAGCGGCGTCAACGAGCGCCAGGCGGTCGGCCATGTAGTCGAGAGCGCCCTTGGAGGTCACGGCCTCGATACGGCGGACGTTGGAGCCCGTGGAAGACTCGGAGATGATCTTGAACAGACCGATCTCGGCGGTGTTGGCGGCATGCGTGCCACCGCAGAGCTCGCGAGAGAACGGCTGGTCCTCGGCGCCCACGGAGACAACGCGGACGACGTCGCCGTACTTCTCGCCAAAGAGGGCGACAGCACCGGCGGCCTTGGCCTCGTCGATGCCCATGACGCGGGTCACAACCGGCTTGGAAGCGAAGATCTGCTGGTTGACCAGGTCCTCGACAGCCTTGAGCTGCTCGGAGGACAGGGCCTCGAAGTGCGTGAAGTCAAAGCGCAGGTGCTCGGGCGTCACCAACGAGCCAGCCTGGGAGACATGCTCGCCCAGGACCTGCTTAAGCGCGGCGTCGAGCAGGTGCGTGGCGGTGTGGTTGCGACGCAGGAAGCCACGGCGCTCGGCGTCGAGCGCGGCGGTCACGGTAGCACCGACGGTCAGCGTGCCCTCGGCGACGTGGGCGACGTGGGCATACAGGCCGTTGTGGTTCTTGGTATCGGAAATGGTCAGCGCAACGCCCTCGGCGGAAAGCTCGCCGGCGTCGCCCTGCTGGCCACCCATCTCGGCATAGAACGGGGTGCGGTCGAGCACGACCTCGACGTCCTCGCCGGCGGCAACGGACTCGACGGACTCGCCGTTGCTCACGATGGCGACAACCTTGGCGCCCTCGATGACGTCGTTGTCATAGCCGTCGAACTCGGTCGCGGCAACCTTGTCGGAAAGCTCGACCCACACGTCGTTAAAGCTACCCCAGGCATCGCCCTTAGCGTTGGCGCGGGCGCGGGCCTTCTGGTCCTCCATGCAAGCGGTAAAGCCATCCATGTCGACGTCGTGACCGGCGGTGCCGGCGATCTCGACAGTCAGGTCAATGGGGAAACCAAAGGTGTCGTGAAGCTTAAAGGCAACATCGCCCGGAAGGACAGCGCCGTCGGCGAGCGCGGCCAGGGCCTCGTCCAGGTAAACGCGGCCGTTGTCGAGCGTCGTTGAGAAACGCTCCTCCTCGGAGGCGACGATGCCCTTAACGAGCGCGACGTTCTTGAGCAGCTCGGGATAAGCCTCGCCCATCTGAGCGTTGACCTCGTCGATAAACTTGGTCAGGAAGGCGCCCTCGATGCCCAGCAGACGACCGTGGAACACGGCACGACGGAGCAGGCGGCGCAGGACGTACTCGCGGCCCTCGTTACCGGGCAGGATGCCGTCCGAGATCATAAAGTCGACGGCACGGGAGTGGTCGGCGATGATGCGCAGGGAGCGGCTGGCGCCGGAGTAATCGTCGGCGTCATAGGTCTTGCCGCTGATCTTCTCACCGAGCTTGATGAGGTGCTGCATCAGATCGCCGTCGTAGTTAGCGGTCTTGTGCTGCATGATAGCGGCCATGCGCTCCAGACCCATGCCCGTATCGAGGTTGCGGTGCGGCAGCTCCGGCATGGAGCCGTCCTCCTGGCGGTCGTACTGGGTAAACACGAGGTTCCAGAACTCAAGGAAGCGGTCGCAGTCGCAGCCAGGCTTGCAGTCGGGGCTGCCGCAACCGACCTCCTCGCCCATGTCAAAGTAGATCTCGGAGCACGGACCGCAGGGGCCGGTGGGGCCAGCGGCCCAGAAGTTGTCGTCCTCGCCCAGGCGGGAGATGTGATCCTCGGCAACGCCCAGAGAGCGCCACACGTCGTGGGTCTCGTCGTCCTCGGTAAAGACGGTGAAGTACAGGCGGTCGAGCGGCAGCTTGAACTCCTTGGTGATGAGCTCAAAGGCCCAAGCGCAGGCCTGCTGCTTGGAGACGCCGCCAAAGGAGAAGTCGCCGAGCATCTCAAAGAAGGACAGGTGACGGCCGTCCTCACCGATGCAGTCGATGTCGTTGGTGCGGACACACTTCTGGCAGGAGATCGCGCCGATCTCCTTCATGGTCTTCTTGCCCTGGTAGTACTCCTTAAACTGGTTCATGCCGGCGTTGGCAAGCAGCAGCGAAGGATCGTCGGGGACGAGGGACGAAGAAGGATAGAGCTTAAGACCGCGCTCCTCAAAGAAGTTGAGGAACTTGGAGCGAATCTCGGCCGTAGTCATTGACGGGTAGTCAGCACTCATAGAGGGAATCTCCTCGGTTTCACATCGAAACAGTTCAAACGTAACGATATTACCATCCCACCGCGCCTGTGCAAAAAAGAGGGCCGCCAAACAGCGACCCTCCAGCGAAAGTGCACGTTATTTAGGTCTGTCAAATACTTTGAAAAAAAAATGATTTCGGTATAATTGCATATAAGAATCGTCCGGAAGGAGCGATCGATGAATAGCAAACGGTTTGTCGTGAATGCACTAACCTCGGTAGCCCTTTTAGCAATCTTCGCTTACTCGAGCTGGTATGTGAACCAGCCGAGATTTGGCTACGCATTGTACGCAGTAACATCTGGCGATAAAGCGTATTACACCCTAAGCGCAATTGACGCCATCTTTTTCTATGTGGCTGGCCCCTTATCAATCGCTTTGATCGCGTTTATTGTTATTTACAACATCAAGAAACGCTAACAGGGCCTATTTGGAATCCGAATCGTCCATGGAGCCGTCGATGCCGGTTTTGGTGTCGTCGTCAGAGCTTGTGTCGTCGTCCTTGGCAAAGGGGTTCTTAAAGAAACCCGTCGCGTCGGGCTGCAGGCCTGAGAGCTTAATCCAGGGATTATCGAGCTCGGGCTTGGGCATGGCCTGGGCCTCGGGCGCGGTCTCGTTGCCGATGAGCTCGGACTCATAGATGAACGTATCGTCGCCAAGCGCGTCGTAGGCGGCAACTGGGTTACCCTCGGTATCGCGATACGGAGTGCCCTTAAACACGGCACCATCGTATGCCACGAGCTGACGCCCGGTCTCGTTCTCAAAGTAGTAGACGAAAATGCCCTTGAGGGCCGCGCACAGCGGAATGGCGATAACCATGCCGATGGGACCCATGAGTGCCGAACCGATAACGAGAGCCGTCAGGCTCATAACGGGATGCACCTGCACCGAGCTCTGCATGACCTTAGGCGAAATGACATTATCGGTGACGTTTTGAGCCACCATGGTCACGACAAGCGTCCACAACGCCAGCATGGGGCTGAACATAAAGCCGAGCACCGTGGCGATCGCCGCACTCACCCAGGGACCGACAACCGGAACCAGGTGCATAATGCCGGTAAAGATAGCCATGAGTGCTGTATACGGATGGCCGATGATCGTAAAACCAATAAAGGCAAGAAAACCGCCACAGATCGATGTGATGACCATGCCACGCATGTAGCCGCCGACCGAACGCGAAAGGATGGCCACCATAAAGCGGTACGAGGTCTCCTTTTCCTGCCCGATGATGGTGCAGACCTCGTGGTGCATGCGGGGATAATCGCAGGCAAGCCAGTAGGCAAGCACCAGACCCAGGAAGATGACGAACAGCTGCGAGGCCGTGTTGGTAATGAGCGGAAACACACCGCGGCCGAGCTCAGCAGCGATTTGCGAGACGTACTTAGACGCTACGGTAACCAACGAAGAAAGATTGTCGTCCAGATACTCCTTGAGCGGCGTGTTGTTGAGCGTCTTAGCGTGCGAGAGCATCTCGTTGAGATCGCCACCCGCAACACGAAGCTGCTCGGGCAGGCGGCTCAGGACTTCCATGATTTGACCGAGCAAAATAGGCGATAGGATGCAGACGACGCCGACGAGCACGGCAACAACCACAATGAGTGCGATGAGCGAACCGAGGCCACGTCCGACACCGTGATGCTCGAGCCAGTTGGTGATCGGAGACATCACAAAAGCGATGATGGAACCGACAGCGAGAAACTCGATGACCGGTGCCAGGATGCCCATAAGGTTAAAGATGACGGCAGCGATGACAATGCAGCCGACGACGCCCCAAATGCGCAGCGTCAGAATGCGGGTATCGCGAAGCGTGCGGTCGATTTGTTGGGGGTGCTCACTCATGAACGAACCATCACTCCGTCGGGATCAATCTTATCTTGAATCTTCTTAAGCGTGCGGCGCAGCAGGCGCGAGACCTGCACCTGCGAGATGCCAAGCTTCTTGGCAATCTCGATCTGGGTCATGCCCTTAACGAAGCGCAGCTCGATAACCTCGCGCTCGCGCGGCGAGAAATCGCGGATAGCTTCCTCGATTACCAGGCGGTCATCGGTAAAGTCGAGCTCGTTGTCGTCGTCGGCATAGCGATCGAGAATCGAAGGCGCATCATCGGAATCGGACGCACCGGGAGCCTCGATGGGCACCGAGGTGTAGGCCGAGGACGATTCCATGGCTTCGAGCACCTCGTCGACGGTTACGCCAAGGTAATCGGCGATTTCCTCAACCTTGGGCGAACGCTGAAGCTCGTTGGTGAGCTTGTCGGTGGCCTGGTTAACCTTGGCAGAGAGCTCCTGCAGACGACGCGGCACGCGCACACTCCAGCCCTTGTCGCGGAAGTGGCGCTTAATCTCGCCCAAGATGGTGGGCGTGGCAAACGTCGTGAACTCGAGTCCGCGCTCGGGATCAAAGCGGTCGATTGCCTTGAGCAAGCCCAAGTACCCGACCTGCAAAAGGTCATCGAGCGGCTCGCCGCGGTTCTTGAATTTGTTGGCAAGAAACCTTACCAGGTTCATATGGGACATGACGAGCTGCTCGCGAGCATCCGGATCACCGGTCTCCTTATAACGACGAAACAGCTCGCGGGTTTTCTCCTTGTCCCAAGCGGTCTTGCCGCTCCGGGAGCGTTCGGTCATATTAGATATCCGCCTTGAGGTCGAGGGAAAGCGTTAGGGGCGCTGTAGTCTTTTCGTAGGAGTCGCACACACTCGCCAAAATGAGCTCGGCATACACGGCAGCCTGGTCATCCTCATCGACAGTCGCCTGGTCGCCAAAGGTAAAGGTCATGCCCACATGCGATTCGTCGACATCGAATTTGATCGAGATATCGTCGGAATCAACAGCCGTGCAGCCAAAGATGAAGGCTTCTTCGGCAGCCATACGAATGTCCTCGATGCGATCGACGGACATAGAGCACAGGGCGCCGACGTTGGCGGCCGTCATGCGCACCAAGCGCGCGAGACGCGGATCACCAGCAACGCTCAGCGTAATGGGGCAGGTTGCTTCGCTACTCATCGCAGGACTCCTCGGAGGTCTCGGCAGGCGTATAGGTGTAATACTGAGCAGGCTTAGCAGCGGGCTTCTGAACATCATCGTCGTCAGCAGCGGCATCGTCATCGCCAATCAGAACGCGCTCAGTGGGCTGCTCGGCCTCGGCAGCGGCAGCGGCGAGCTTGCGATCGGCGTCGGCTGCAGGAGCCTTCACCTTATTGAAGAGCTTCTGCACGGCGCCAGCAGCAGAATCAGTCACGCTCGATACGGCATTGCTGGCCTCGGCCACGCTGCCCGTGACCTCGGAAATGTCGCGAACGACCGCCTCAACCTCAACGAGGTTAGACGTCAGAGCATCAACGGCAGTCTTGCTCGACTTGAGGAGCGGCTCCATCTGGGCAAGTGCCGGCGTAAGCTCGTCAACGGCGCCATCAAGCTTTGCCACCACGGGCTGCGCCTCGGCAATCGTATTGTTGAGGTCGGTTACCGTCTTGTCGAGCGAGTCGACAACGGTGCGGGTTTTGCGCAGGGTGAGCGCAAGCTCAACGATAGCCCACACGCCGGCAACGGCAAGCAGCAGCAAGGCGATTTGAATGGGACTCATACAAGCCTCCCAAAGGAATCGAACTACAGACGCTTTCCATGGTACCCCAAAGGGGACCGAACATGCCAAGAGCAGCAACGTGGGACAAAATTATCAGCAGCTACTTCGGTGCATTCCCGCTGCGGTCGCGTTCGCTTTGCTCTACGCGCCATTCTTCCCAACCGCGGCCGGCAGGCTGCCAAAATGCACCGCGTTCTAAGCCTTCGGGCAAATAGCGCTGGTCGACCCAGCCTTCGGGATAATCGTGCGGATACTTATACACACCGTATTCATCGCTGCCCGGGCGATGGCGATCGCGTAGATAACTCGGCACCTCGCGAAGCCCACTAGAATGGATATCGGCCAGCGCCGCATCGATTGAAGCCTCACACGCGTTGGATTTAGGCGCCAAGCACACATAGAGTGCAGCCTGAGCAAGGTTAATGCGGCACTCGGGATAGCCAATGACCTCGGCAGACTTAAACGCGGCATGCGCCACCAAAAGCGCCTGCGGATCGGCGTTGCCAACATCCTCAGAAGCCTGAATCATAATACGGCGTGCAATAAACTTAGGATCCTCCCCTGCATCGATCATGCGCGCGAGCCAATAAATGGTGGCATCGGGGTCGCTGCCGCGCATGGACTTAATGAACGCACTGATAATGTCGTAGTGCATGTCACCGTTTTTGTCATACGAAAACCCACGGCGCGGATTGGCAATCTTTACGTCATCCACGGTGATGGGATAGCGCTCCCCCGCCGCCGGCGCTGGCGTCCCTTCGGTATCGGGACGCGTGACGGCAATCTCGCTCGCCAGCTCAAGTGTCGTCAGGGCCGAGCGTGCATCACCCGCAGCCAGCGTACAAATGGTCTTGACCGTATCCTCATCGGCCGAGAACTTGCCGCCCAAACCCTGCGGCGCCTCGAGCGCACGCTCAATAAGCGTGGCGATATCCTCGTCTTTGAGGTGCTCAAGCTCCACCACGCGACCACGCGAGAGCAATGCCGAGTTGACCTCAAAGTACGGGTTTTCCGTCGTGGCGCCAATCATAATGACGGTGCGGTTCTCGACCGCACGCAGCAGGGCATCTTGCTGCGACTTCGAAAAGCGATGGATCTCATCGATAAACAGAATGGTGCGGCGGTCGTAGGTGTTCAGACGGGTCTTAGCCTCATCGATTACGCGGCGCAGGTCCTTCACAGTGCCCGTCACGGCGCTGACCTCAACAAACTCGCTCTTGGTATGGTTGGCGATAATGTGGGCCAGCGTCGTCTTACCCGTACCGGCCGGCCCGTACAGAATCACGCTCGAAAGCACGTCGTGCTCGATCGCGGCACGCAACCATGAGCCCTTACCGACGGCCTTTTGCTGGCCCACATAATCGTCGAGCGAATTGGGGCGCATGCGCACCGCAAGCGGCGCATTCTGAAAGGAACGCTCGCGCGTCGAAGCAGAAAAAAGGTCGTCCATAGCCATCCCGTGCATCAATCAAAAACGTTTTCCACAAACAGTATACCGAATAAATACGAACTACCGTTCGTTAATATAGGTACGATGCGGAAACTTTAGACCCGGGAACAGCTTGCTCGTCAGCTCGCAGAAATAACCGTCCGTCATGCTTGCGATGTAATCGACGACGGCCTGATCCTTGTCGTCCTGCCAGGCATAGGTGCGATCGTAGTAGGAAAGCTGCTGCTCAATGCGCGAAACATGATGCTTAAAGATGTAAGAGAACTCGTCGCCTTTATTTAGATCCTGCAGGCAACGGTCGTAGAGCTTTTCGAAGGCCTCACGCAACTCTGCCTCAGAATCGCCTTCGATACCGCCCTTGCTATAGATCTTCTCGTAGTTCTCGCGCTTCGCCCGGCGGATCTCCTCAAACAGGTCCTCGCTCATCTCGATACGCGGTTTGCCGTAGCTATGCTCAACGATATCGATAGAAGCGTGCGTGAGGATCCAGCTGTTGTAAGCCCCGCCCAGGCCATCGTCAAAAGCGTCGGGTGACAACAGGCCCGCCGCGATGGCGTCTTGGCGATCGCGCCCAACGTAGGCGAGGATATCCGAGATACGCACCACACAGCCCTCGAGGGTCATGGGGCGCAGGTGCTCGATCGCGCCATAGCCCGTGGCAATGCAGTCCTCGACGGTACGGTCGAACTGGTCAAACGACGCCATGTCCGAGAGTTCAAAGACACGCTGCTCGTACTCGCCGTTATGGCACAGCACGCCGTCGAGCGTCTGGAGCGACACGTTGCGGCCGTACAGCGCGTCGAGCACGCGGACGGACTGCACGTTATGGAAAAAATAACGACCCGTACGCTCGTGATAGATATCGTTGAGGAAACGCTCGCCGGCATGGCCAAAGGGCGTGTGGCCCAAATCGTGGCCCAGGCCAATCGCCTCGATCAAATCGCAGTTGAGGCCCAGGGCACGGCCGATATCGCGGGCAATGCGCGAGACGAGCTGCACATGAAGGCCGCGCCGCGACAGGTCGTCGTTGCTGCGAAAGCTAAAGACCTGCGTTTTGCCTGCATAACGCGTGTACGCAGGAAGATGAAGAATCTTTTCGGTATCGCGCATAAACGCCGGACGCATAAGCGTGCCTTTGTCGGCGGCGCGATCAATACGACGAATGACCTGATCGTCGTTGCAACGATACGGGTTAACATAGCCCGAAGCACGATCGGTGGCAATGCGCTCGAAAAGTTCGGGCGACAACGCCGAGGGAATACGGTCCATGCGCGCCTTAATGACGGCCGATTCTTGATTAGTTGCCATGGCATGCTCCTTAAGAAGGATGCGCAATCGGTTACAAAGTGCAGCCCACAACCTCGATTATGGCAAAAATCGGCACCAAAAACGGGAGCAATGGCAAGGAACGCGATTTTGTGATGAGGCAGGAGAGGGCAAGGACCAGGAGCGCGGCGGCAAATGCCACGATGCCACCCAGAGGGTCGAGCGTGCAAAGCGCGAAAAGCGCCTTGGCATCCCCCATGCCGATGCCGGGGGCTTGGCGAACACGACGCCAGAGCGACTCAGTGAGCACAAGGGCAAGGTAGACGATGACCGCAAGACCGGCGTGGTCAAGCGCCGTGTTAACACCTCTGTCGAGCCAAACGCCTGCAAGCGCCGCCACCGCACACACGCCGGCAAGCTCATTGGGAAACCGCCGCTCACGGGCATCAATCACCGCGCCGGCAAAGATACAAATCCAAAACGGGATATAGACCATTAAAAACCTCCTTGGGCAGTCACTCAAAAGCAAAAACCACCACAAAGGTGCAGGCACCTTTGTGGTGGTTTTGGTGGTGGTTATTTGGCGCCTTGCATGACCTCGTCGAGGGTAACGTTGACGGCGTGTTGCGTCGGGACCCAGTCGACCTTCAGGAACAGCGCGGCAACCGTGATGGGGATATAGCTGAACATAAAGATCGGGAAGGTAAACAGGTTGGTCACCAGGCGCCACTTTTGAGCGCAATGAATGTGCTTGTACTCAAAGATGGTCGTGAGCAGCGCCAGGATAAAGAAGGTCTGGTACATCATCACGAACGTCATGATAAGCGAGGCGGCACAAGCCTGCATCTCGACCTCGGTAGCCAAGAAACCATGCGAAAGGCCACCCACGATCAGGAACGTCGCATTGGCGAGCATGGAGATCAGGGACAGCAGCATGCCCGGAGCGATGGTCATAAACATGTCATATGCGGCAAAGCGATGATAGCGGAACGTCGACTTGACCAGATGCTTGCCGTAGGTAAAAAAGACCTGGTAGAAGCCCTTGGTCCAGCGCATGCGCTGTTTCCAGGACGCCTTAAACGTCACCGGCTGCTCGTCAAAGAACTCCGCCGGCGCATAACCGATGCGGATGCCGTGAATGGCGCAGAACGTGGTGAACTGGATGTCCTCGGTCAGTGTATGGAACTGCCAGCCGTGCATGCCCTCGATAACACTGGCGGAGATAAGGTAGCCCGAGCCCGAGACGGCGCAGGACGTCTTGCAGATATTACGCGCGTTGTTGAGGAAGCGGGCCTCACGCAAATACCAGGTGGCGTTGGCAGAGGAAATCCACGAACTGCCGAAGTTCTTGGAGTTACGATAGCTCGTGACCACATGAAAGCCCTGGTCAAAGGCATCATTCATCTTGGAGACGTAATCGCGGGAGATAACATTGTCGGCATCGAAGATAAAGTAGCCCTCAAACGTGTCGGGATACTCGTTGAGAATGCGATCGAAACCAAAGTCCATGACCCAGCTCTTGCCCTTGCGGGCCAGGTCATTGCGCTCGTAAACAATGGCACCGGCCTCGCGCGCGAGCTGCGCCGTGTTGTCGGTGCAAGCATCGGCGACCACGAAGACCTCGATGAGCTCGGACGGATAGTCCTGATCCTTAATAGAGCGTACGAGATTGGCGATCACGGCCTCCTCGTTATGCGCCGCGATAAAGAAGGCATAGCGGTGGAGTTTTTTGGCCTTGGGAGGCGCGACCTCGCCACGAAGAGCGCCAATGACAAAGAAGACCACCTGGTACAGAAAGCAGACCGTGAGTAGCGTAACCACAATCTGATTAAAGATCACGATGGGCGTGTTAGTTTGTAAAAAGGCGAGCATGCAGGCTCCCGAGAACGCGTTACGTAAACAACCGTATATCTTACCGTAGGCTAACCGAGTTCAAGAAACCACCTAATACTGGTTAGGGTTCGAGCAGACCGAGCTGCGGAACGATTTCGTCGCCGGCGGCAGTGCGGCCGAGCGAGCGCGGGGCTAGGTCATCCAGAACGGCGGCGAGATCCCACGGCAGCTCATCGCGGCACTCAATGCGCTCCCCCGTCACGGGATGATCGAACGCCACACGCCAGGAATGGAGGAATTGCCTGGTCAAACCCTGGTCGGCACGCGCATCGCACTTACCGTAGAGCGGATCGCCCACGCAGGCGTGGTTGATATGGCGCATGTGCACGCGAATCTGATGCGTGCGACCCGTAAACAGGTGGCACTCGACGAGCGTATAGCCATCGTCAAAACGCGTGGAATCGAAGCGCTCGAGGACCCTAAAGGTCGTAATGGCCTGGCGCGCGAAAGGATCGTCCGAAACCGCCATCTTGACACGGTCGCGCGTAGAACGGGCAATGCCGGTGTTAATGGTGCCCTCGTCCATGGCAATGTGGCCGTGGACGAGCGTAATGTAGCGGCGGTCGAGCGTGCGCGTGCGGATGAGATTCTGAAGCGCGCGCTGGGTGTCGTCGTCTTTTGCCGCGAGCATAAGGCCCGAGGTGTCACGATCCAGGCGATGCACGATGCCGGGGCGGTCCTCGCCCTGCACGGTGCCCAGATGGTCAATGCCACAGTGATAGACCAAGGCGTTCGCAAGGGTGCCGCTCTCGTGGCCATGGGCGGGATGGCACACCAGACCGCGCTGCTTGGAGAGCACGATGAGGTAGTCGTCCTCGTAGCGGATATCGAGGGGAATGGCCTCGGGAATCACATCGGTGGGATCGTGCGGCTCGGGCAAATCGACCGAAATACGGTCGCCGGAGCGCACGGCATACTTTTTTGACAGGCATGTCTCGCCGTTGACGGCAACGGCACCGCCCTCGATCAGATGCGCGCAGGCAGAGCGCGTAGGGCAGCCGTCATTAGCGCCCAGATAGGCGTCAAGACGCTGACCAGCGGCATCGTCGGCAACAAGGATATGGATGTCGGCCATTAGCGCTCGCTCCTTTCGCGAATCTTGCGGGCACGCTCCCCACGCTGCTGGGCCTTGCGCTTAGCGCGGGCCTCGTCACGGGCGTTGAGTTCGGCGGTCGCGTCGACCTCACGGGCCGCAGGACTCAAGAACATGTAGCCGATGAGGGCAAGCACCACACCGACCGTAATGCCGACATCGGCCACATTGAAGACGGGGAAGTCGATGAAGGTGGTGGCAATAAAATCGGTCACAAAGCCAAAAGCCAGACGGTCGATCGCATTGCCAATGGCGCCGCCCACGACCATAGCCATGCCCACAACCTCAAAGCGAGCAAGCTGGGGCGCGCGAAGCAAGTACACCGCGATCGCAACGATAACGACAAACGCCAGCACGGCAAACGCGAGGCCATGTCCCTCGCCCAAGCTAAAGGCAGCACCGATGTTACGCACGAAAAGGAAGTCGATCACACCGGGGATAATAGTCACATGCAGAGCATCGCCGACGGCACGAACCGCAAGCTTGGTCAGCTGGTCAACAAGCAGCACGGCCAACGCCACGCTACCAGCAACACCCAACCGCCAACGCAAAGGCGGCGTCATATCCGCAGAACGACCCAAATCAATCCCCTACCCTCAAAAACATCGAATTACGTTTAACGCAAATCAATATCTTATATTGACCAGCAACGAAATAGCCGATGATTCGCTACCAACAGCGAAAACCCGCCAGAGCGAGCAAGGTGCCTTGAAGCAAGGCGGCATAGACCTTCTGGTCATGCCGCCGAAGCTGAAAGGCAGATTGCCGCTCTGGCGGGTTTGCAGCGTCGAGCCGTTACGCGGTTTGGTAAAACCGCGTAACTAGAGTGCGTTCGCGCACCTCTTACAGATATGAGCGTGGCCGTTGTACTCGCCGACGGTGGTGCGGTAGTTCCAGCAACGGTCGCAGCACTCGCCCTCGGCAGCCTCGATGGCAACGGAGAGCTCCTCGCCCTGGGTCAGCTCAACATCGGAGACGATGTAGAACTCGGCCAGGTCGACGGCCTTGTCGCCGGTCAGCAGCGCGTACATCTCGGCGGGAACGACCGCCTTGACGCGGACCTGCTGGCTCTTGGTGAAGGTGCCGGCGGAGCGGGCGTCCTCAAGGGCCTTGGTCACGGCGCTACGGAGCTCGAGTGAAGCCTCGAGCACGCCCTCAAACTCATTGGCCTCGTCGATCGTGATGGGCGACTTGTACCAATCGAGCAGCGCGGCGTACTTCTGATGATCGACGCAGCCGGCGGGCGCATAGGCCATGGCCTCGTCGACCGTGTAGGACAGGATCGGCTGCAGGTCGCGCATGAGCATCGAGAAGAGCTCGGCCAGCACGGTTTGGGCGCTGCGACGCTCGAGCGAGCCGGGCTTCTCGCAGTACAGACGGTCCTTCAGGGCGTCGAGGTACACGTTGGAAAGCTCAGTCACCACGAAGTCGTAGAGTGCACGGTAGGCACGCGGGAACTCGTAGCTGGCATAAGCATCGTCAACCTCGGCCTGGACCTGAGTCAGGCGGGCAACCATGAGCTTGTCGAGCGGCAGCAGGTCGGCAAAGGCGACGCCGTCGGTCTCGGGCTCAAACTGACCCTCGAGCTCGGAGAGCAGGAAGCGCAGCGTGTTGCGGAAACGACGGTAGGCATCGGACGTACGAGCGAGAATCTCGTGGTCGATGGAGACGTCGGAGCTGGTATCGACGGAGGCGACCCACAGACGGATGATGTCGGCACCCATCTCGTCGCAGACCTTGTTGGGGTCGATGACGTTGCCGAGTGACTTAGACATCTTACGGCCCTGGCCGTCGAGGGTGAAGCCCTGCGAGACGACCGCCTTGTACGGAGCGTGGCCGTTGGCGCCCACCGAGGTGAGCAGTGAGCTCTGGAACCAACCGCGGTGCTGGTCAGAGCCCTCGAGGTAGACGTCCGCCGGGTACTCCAGCTCGGGACGGTACTCGCAGACGGCCTTCCAAGACACGCCGGAGTCCCACCACACGTCAAGGATGTCCTTATCAGCCTTGAGGTGATGGCCACCGCACTTGGGGCAGACGCAGGCCTCGCCCAGATAGCTCTCAGGAGCGTCGGTGAACCAGGCGTCGGAGCCCTTCTCGTGGAAGAGCTTGATGACGGCGTCGAGCGTGGCGTCGTTCATGACCTTCTCGCCGCAGTCGGCGCAGGTGTAGCTGGGGATAGGCACACCCCAGTTGCGCTGACGGCTGATGCACCAGTCGGGACGCTGCTCGACCATGGCGCCAATGCGGTTGGCGGCGTGGGCCGGATACCACTTGACGTTCTGGCGGACCTCTTTGCCAGCCTGCTCGCGCAAGCCAGTCTTGTCCATCGAGACGAACCACTGGTCGGTAGCACGGAAGAGCACCGGGTGCTTGCAGCGCCAGCAGTGCGGATAGCTGTGCGTGATCTTCTTCTCAAGGACCAGGGTGCCGCGCTCGCGCAGGAACTCGATAATGTGCGGGTTGGCCTCATCGGTATCCATACCGCTGAAGGGGCCGCCGGTGCCAAACTCCTCGCCGGTGTAAAACTTGCCGTCGTCATCGACCGGCATGCAGATGTCGGTGATGCCCTCCTTGAGGCAGGCAAAGTAGTCGTCGACGCCGTGGCCGGGCGAGTTGTGGACGATACCGGTACCGTCATCGACACCGACGTAATCGGCCAGCAGCGCCACGCCCTCAACACCGTCAAAGATCGGCTGCTTGTAGTGGATGTGGTGGAAGGTCTCGGCGGGAACCACGTAGGGCTTGCCGTCGACCATAACCGGGGTGTACTCCCAGCCAAACTCCTCGCAGCACTTGGGAGCCAGGTCCTCGAGCATGACCTCGGCACGACCATCGTGCTCAACGGCGACATAGGCGGCGCCGGGCTTAAGGGAAACGGCCTGGTCGGAGGGAATGGTCCACGGCGTGGTCGTCCAGATGATAAAGTCGACCGGGCCATCGAAGCCCTCGAGGCCGGCGGGCTTGGAGGTCATCTCAAAGCGGACGAAAATGGAGGGGCTCGTCTCGTCGGAGTACTCGATCTCGGCCTCGGCCAGCGCGGTGTGGCAGTGCTTGCACCAGTGAACCGGCTTGTGGCCACGATAGATCATGCCCTTGTCGAACATGGCCTTAAAGACCTCGATGTCGGCAGCGTCATGCTGGTGATAGAGCGTAAGATAGGGGTTGTCCCAGTCGCCGAGCACGCCCAGACGACGGAAGCCGGCCTTCTGCAGCTCGATGTTCTCGACAGCGAACTTGTTGCAGAGCTCACGGATCTTAGCCGTGGGGGTCTGGTTGAACTTCTCGGTGCCGAGCTTCTCCTCGACCTTGTGCTCGATCGGCTGGCCGTGGCAGTCCCAACCGGGGACATAAGGGACCTCATAGCCCTGCATCATCCAGTAGCGGTTGATCATGTCCTTGGAGATCTTATTCATGGCGTGGCCGATGTGGATCGGACCGTTGGCGTACGGAGGGCCGTCGTGCAGCACGAACTTCTTGTGACCCTCGTTCTTCTTCAGAACCTGCTCGTAGACCTTGTTGTCCTGCCAGTCCTTGAGTCGCTTGGGCTCGGACTTGGAAAGACCGGCACGCATGGGAAAACCGGTCTTGGGCAGATTCATCGTCTGCTTGTACTCGTTTGCCACGGTACCCCTTTCATGTCGTGGGCGCGCACGCCCTCTGGGCACCACAAAAGCGCCCGTCCCTACAAGCTGGGACGAAGCGCCACAAACGGGCTGCACGCCCGCAAAAGCTCTTCGCTTAACCACCCAGCTTAGATGCCCTCACCCGCATTACAGCGCGCTCGCATCCGTTACTCGGCTGGCCTGTATCGACGACCATCTCGGCGATGTCTACTAAGACGTGCCTGTACGGCGCGTCCGTTGGGACCGCAGCTCCGGGGTGATTTTCATCGGTCGCATGCACGGGTTCTCAGCGCTCCCCGTTCTCTGTAGCACACGGACGGCCGACTACTCGTCCCCATCAACGCTTATGCGGAGTATGCTAGCACGTTCCGCACCGGCGAAAAACCCTCAACACTGGTTTTATACGTTCGAAATTTCTTGCGGCCGTGGACCTTCTCTTGGAGCAAAATACCTGTAAGCACTTTATCGAACGAAAGAAGGCTGCTATGCGCACGATTGGAATGAGCGACTACACCGTCGGCGAGGACTGCTTTGACGAGCTGCCCGGCGCGCTGGACGAGTACGGAGCGGCCAAGGTCGCGATTATCGGCGGTAAACGAGCACTGGCCGCGGCGCTTCCCAGTATCGAAGCGGCACTGGAGGGCACCGACATCGAGATTCTGGAGACACGCGTCTACGGCACCAACAGTACGCGCGCCAATATCGCCAAGGTCGTAAACTCCCCCGCCTGCCAGGAAGCCGACGTGCTCATTGCCTGCGGCGGCGGCAAGGCGCTCGATACCGTCAAGACGGCGGCCATCGAGCTCAAGAAGATCGTCTTTACGGTACCGACGATCTGCTCCAACTGCTCGGCCGCGACCGCCATTGCCGTTGTCTACAACGACGACGGCTCGCTCGAGGGCTATTCGTACCCCAACCGCCCCGCGCACATCTTCATCAACCCCAAGATCATCGCCGAGGCTCCGGCGGAGTACTTCTGGGCGGGCGTGGGCGATGCCCTGTCCAAGCAGCCCGAGGTCGAGTACGCCACGAGCGCCGGCAACCTGGAGCACACCGCAGGTCTTGGCCTGGCGCTCGCACACACCTGCTCCGAGCCGCTGTTTACCTATGGCGTGCAGGGTCTTGAGGACGTTCGCCAGAACCTGTCGACCGAAGCCGTCAAGCAGATCGCGCTCGATATCGTGGTCAACACGGGCTACGTCTCCAACCTGACCAACCAAAACGATTACTACTACAACTCGAGCGTGGCGCATGCATTCTACAACGCCACCTGCAGCATTCCGCGCGAGGGCACCTACCTGCATGGCGAGGTCGTGAGCCTGGGCGTGCTGGTGCTGTTTGCCTACACGGGCGATACCGAGAACCTTGAGCGCTACTCAGCCTTTAACAAGCAGATGGGACTGCCCGTGACGCTTGAGCAGGTCGGGCTTTCCGAGTCCGATATCCCCGCCCTGTGCGAGTACGCGCACACCACCAACGAGTGGAAGCAGGGAAACCCCGAGCCCTTCACCGACGAAAAGTTCGCCGCCGCCATCAAGGCTGCCAACACCTACGGCCACACGCTCCTCGCCTAACCTACCAAAACCACCACAAAGGGGACAGGCACCTTTCTGGTGGTTTTATATTGCTCCAGCATTCAGTTCGTACTCGGAACGGTAAACAGAAACGAACAGAGGCAGGGTATCATCGTGGTGATGGTATCCTGCCTTTTATTTTGCGGGATCAAGGTCGCTTTATGCGAACTTGATCGCCACTTATATGGCACATTGATGGCAATTGCTTCGTACGTGCATACCGGGAGCCTGTACACCTCTGGCAAGGCGTAACACACTAGACTTTGTTCCAAAGTCCGTGTGCCAAGGGGGCAGGCCCCTTAGAATTCCTGTGGAGTGTGTACGCACGTACGCAGGAAAACGGCAAAATTTCGCTATATCAGGGCGTTCTTTCATTGGAGAGTATGGTATACACGGCTTAGTTCAACAAATAAGAATTTATATATAAAGGAGAATATTGATGAAACTGTTTTTTTGTTCCCACTTTTCAAGTGTAGGAAGTCTGATAAAGGAAGAAATTGAAAATAAAAAAGTCGCATTTATTCCAACAGCCTCGCTGCGTGAAGGCTACACCGGTTATGTCGGCTCGGCTCGAAAATTATTCAAAAAGTTGGGAGCAATCGTAACTGAAATTGATATTTCAACGGAGGCTTATTCAACGATACAGTCTCTTTTTGAAGATGCAGATGTGATCTATTTTACCGGCGGAAATTCTTTTTTCCTTATAGACCAGCTCCGTAAAACGGGAACGGATGAGCTGTTGAAGAAAGAATTGGAAAAGGGAAAACTGATGATTGGTGAATCGGCAGGTGCGATTGTATGCGCTCCAAGCATCCAATATATCGAGCAAATGGATGAAAAGCCGGAGGACTACTCACAAGAAGATGATTCAGGGCTTAATTTGATTGATTTCTATGTTCTTCCGCATTTTCTTACAGCACCATTTAAGAAAGTTACCGAGAAAATAATGACTGAGTTTTCGGATTTGAATCTATGCCCAATTAACAACCGTCAGGGAATTGTAATTGATGATGAAGGTTCAAAGGTAATTTGCAAAGACTAATTTGAAAATTCCAGTTTGCTGTACTCGTTCCTAGCAGGGTTAGGGGCAGGCACGCCCCAACAAGAAGCTGTCCCAAAGGGGCAAGAATGGGGACTGCGGACGATTTCTTGGACCGTTACGCGGCCCTTCCCAGCGCGGAGCGGAACTCGGCCGGCGTGCGGCCACCGAGCGCATCGCTGCGCCTCTCCGTATTGTATCGACCGATCCAGCCCCCGAGCTCCTCGATGAAGCGGGCGGGGGTCCAGTCCGACCAGTCCCTGCCGTGCCAGAACTCCTTCTTGAGCAGGCCGAAGAAGCCCTCCATCGCCGCGTTGTCCGGGCTTCAGCCCTTGGCGGACTGAATTGGCTACACTGATGTGGACAGTTCCAGGAGGGGCGCAAGAGACGGGAAGGCCGTGTGCGCGTTCCTGCGCGAGGGCCGCGGGGAGGGGCTGCCTGGGTACGGCGCCTGTCAACTCGGTCTACGTCTTTGATGACCGGGTCGTACTCAATATCAACTTCACGGATGATGCCAAAACGGTCACCCGTGAGGAAGTGTTGGGTTCGAGTGCTATGGACAATGTTCCAGCATGCTGGGATCGAATTCGCTTGCCGGGATCACGCGGTAGCCGTGGCGCAGGAGCAGGTCAACGAAGACACCGTTACCCGTTGTGAGCGTGCCGCTGAAGGATCCGTCGTAGATATGGCCCACGCCGCACGACGGACTGCGATCCTGCAAAATGCACGCAACAATCTCGGACGGGCCGCCCGCCTGTTCGCACATATCGAGCGCACGTTGGGCACCCAGGCGAAACTCGCGATCGACCGAAATGCCCTCGCAGGTACGGACCTCGCCGTTCACAATCTCGGACGGCTTGCGCGGCGTGGGCAGGCCGCCAAAGACCTCAGGGCACACCAAGAGTACCTCGGTCCCCGTGCATTCGCACGCTTCGACCAGCTCGCGATGGTAGTTATCGAGCCCGTTATACTTGCAGCTCTCGCCCATCAAGCAGGCACTTACCACGATTTTCATATTCAACTCTCCCCACGCAAAACACCCCATTTGAGATGGACACTCAAATGGGGCGATAGACACTGCGCAACCAGTATTACTGCTGCTTTGGCATCAGCGGATTCTCGCGCGTGAGGAGATTCATGAACTCCTCGCCCGTGATCGTCTCCTTCTTGTACAGATAACGAGCCAGCTCATGGAGCTTAAACTTGTTCTCCTTGAGGATCTGCAGAGCGCGGTCGTGCGCATCCTCGATCAGCTTGGCGACGATCGCGTCCACGCGTTCGGCCGTACCGGGGGCGCAGGTGAGCGACGTATCCTGGTTGAGGTACGCATTCTGAACGGTACCAAGCGCCATCATGCCAAACTCATCGGACATGCCAAAGCGCGTCACCATGTTGCGGGCGAGCTTGGTGGCCTGCTCGATATCGTTGGCGGCACCGGTCGTCATCTCGCCAAAGATAAGCTCCTCGGCTGCACGGCCACCGCAATAGACAGCGAGCTTGTCCAGGACTTCCTGGCGCGTGGTCAGGAAGCGCTCATCCTCCTCGACCTGCATGGTGTAGCCCAGAGCACCGCTCGTACGCGGCACGATGGTGATCTTGGTAACCGGCGCAGAACCCTTCTGGCGGGCGGCAACGATGGCATGGCCGATCTCGTGATAGGACACGACCTGTTTCTCGTGGTCGGACAGAACCGTGGACTTACGCTGCTGGCCGGCGATGACGACCTCCACCGACTCCTCAAAGTCATCCTGAGTCGCGCGCTTGCGACCCTCGCGGACGGCACGCAGCGCGCCCTCGTTGATGATGTTGGCCAGGTCGGCGCCCGAGGCACCGGGCGTGGCGCGGGCAATCGCGGTCAGGTCGATCGGCGGCTCCGTCTTCACGCTCTTTGCATGCAGCTCGAGGATGTTCTTACGTCCGGTCAGGTCGGGCAGCTCAACGGGGATGCGACGGTCAAAACGACCGGGGCGCAGCAGGGCCGGGTCAAGGCTGTCGGGACGGTTGGTAGCAGCAAGAACGACGATACCCTTGTGGTTATCGAAGCCGTCCATCTCGGTCAACAGCTGGTTGAGCGTCTGTTCGCGCTCGTCGTTGCCACTAAAGCCGCCGCCATCGCGCTTCTTACCGATGGTATCGATCTCGTCGATAAACACGATGCACGGGGCCTTTTCCTTGGCCTGCTTAAACAGATCGCGAACCTTAGCGGCGCCGCGGCCAACGAACATCTCAACAAACTCAGAACCAGAAATACTAAAGAACGGCACGCCCGCCTCGCCGGCCACAGCCTTGGCGAGCAGGGTTTTACCGGTACCCGGAGGGCCGACAAGGAGAGCGCCGCGTGGCAGTTTGGCGCCGATCTCCTCGTAGCGCTGCGGCTTCTCCAGAAAGTCGACGACCTCCTTGAGGGACTCCTTGGCCTCTTCCTGGCCGGCGACATCCTTAAAGGTCACGCCCACGTCCTTGGAGGCGATCACGCGCGCGCCGGACTTGCCCAGTCCACCGCCGCCAAAACCACCGCCGCCAAAGTTCATCGACGGACCGTCATCACCCATGGCCTTCTTCATGCGGCGGTTGAGCCACCAGCCAATCAGGAAGAAAATCGCCATGGGAAGAATGAGGGTGAGCAGGTAGTAGGTCATCAAACCCGAGTTCTTGTCGGGAACGACCGATTCCAGGGACGCACCGGATTCAAGCACGCGATCGGTAAAACCCGCATCATTCGGCACACCGGTCGTCTTGTAGGCGATGTTCTCGTCCTCGCCCTTCTTGGTGTAATAAATCGTGTAATCGTCCGTGTTGTACTCGACCTTGTTGACGCTCTTCTTATCGAGCGCTTTGACAAACGTCGAGTAATCGGTCTTCGTAATCTGCTGCGTGTGACCGATGTTGGGGAACAGAACGGTCGAGAGCACGAGGTAGACGACGAAGGCGATGAGCACGTAGAGGATCATATTCCGTCTACGTTTGTTGTCATCCATCTCCATCTGCTTGAACTCCATCTACTGGGGTTGATAATGGTTTCTAGAATACCCAACCCGAGCGACGATAAACCGACGCCGGGCACGAAAGGACAGAGATGGCATCACTGGAAGTCGGCAAGGTTCAGATCTACACGGGCGACGGAAAGGGCAAAACCACGGCCGCCTTGGGGCTGGCTTTGCGTGCCACAGGTTATGGTCTCAACGTACTCATGCTGCAGTTTGCCAAGAAGCTGCACTGCGCCGAACACGATGCCGCGCCGCGCCTGGGACTGCGCATTGTGCAGGCCGATCGCGACACGCCCGAGGCTTGCGCCGCGCAGATCATGGAGCTCGCACGCGAGCAGATTAGCCAGGTAGACATGCTGATCTTGGATGAGCTGGGAGAAGCCATGCGCCGAGGCTTTGTGACGCGCGAAGATGTCGAAGCGTTGATCGCAATGAAACCGACCACCACAGAGCTCGTGCTCACCGGCCGCGGCTTGCTGCCACTGGCCGATCTCGCGGACCTAGTAACCGAAATGCGCCCCGTCAAACACTACTTCGACGAAGGCCTCCTAGCCCGCCAAGGCATCGAATACTAAATGATCCGAAGGGGACGGAGGAAAACGGATCATTTTGCCTTATCGCCAGGTCAATGATCCGTTTTCCTCCGTCCCCTACGGATCATTAGGCGGTGGCGCGGCCGAGCCAGTTGCCGCTGTGGTGGTAGATGGTAAACATCGTGGCCGTGATGAGCCAGGTTACGGGGTAAACCAGCAGCAGGTGCTCAAGCGACGGATCGAACGGCATAATCGCAAACACCCAGATCACCCTGAGCACGACGGTGCCAAAAATCGTGAGCATCATAGGCTGGAAGCTCACGCCAGCGCCGCGGATGGAGCCGGACGCGTTTTCGATAATCGAGAAGATCGCGTAGAACGGCGCGATGAAATGAAGAATCGTCGTGGTGTAGGCCGAAATCGAAGCATCGTCGACAAACAGACGCGACAACGGACCCGAGAACACCAGTAGCACGGCAGACAGGCCACCAATGAGCATAAACGACAGCACAAGCGACGTATGGTAGCCCTTGCGCATGCGCTCGTAGTTGCGCGCGCCAAAGTTCTGTGCCGAGAACGTGGTGATCGAAACGCCAAGCGCCTCGGTAACCATCCAGACAATGCCATCCAAACGGCCCGAAAGACCCCACGCCGTGGTGACATCGGCACCAAACGAGTTGACCGACACCTGAATCAAAACGTTGGAAATCGAATACGCAGCAGACTGAAAGCCAAGCGGCAGACCACACGAGATCATGCTCTTACAAATGCCAGGATCAATGCAGAGTTTGGACAGTGAAAGCCGCCACGCACCCGGAGCGTGCATCATACGAATCACGATCATCGTGGCGTTGGAGCAAATGGTCAGCGCCACCGCGATGCCGCAGCCCAGAGCCTCCATATGAAGCACGGCAACGAAGATGACATCCAGCACCGCATTAACAAGGCAGCCGGAAGCAATGATCACAGCAGGACCGCGTGTGTCGCCCACGGCGCGCAGCAGCGCCGTTCCCATATTGAGCAGCAGCGCCGCAACCATGGCGGCAAAATAGCAACGAGCATAGGCCACGCCCTCGGCCAATAGTTCATGCGGCGTGTTCATAAGTACCAGCATGGGCTCAACGAACACTATGCCAAGAATCGAGAAAACGATACCGCCCACCAGCGCGAGCGTCATGGCCGTATGGACCGAACGACTCAATCGCTCATCATCGTGCTGACCAAAATACTGACCGGTAATGACCGCGCAGCCAGCGCCAACGCCAACGCAAAAGCCAATGCAGAGCTCGGTGAGCACCATCGTGGCTTGAATGCCACCCAGCGCGAGCTTGCCGCCAAACTGGCCGACGATATACGTACCAATAAGCGTGTAAGCCTGCTGAAAAAACGAGCTAAAGAAGATAGGGACGCACAGCGACAGCAGCTGTTGCCAAATGACACCCTGCGTTACATCGATAGCCGTAGATTTCTTAGCCACACGCCCTCCCCACCAGCGTACGTCAAACAACAAAACGGCAATTTAAGACCAAAGCCAATACCAGCTTAGCACCGACCGACGTCGGCCGAAACGCCCCGAACCAGAGCCCGGTGCTAACTATCTGCCTAGTGATACAGCCCCGGCTGGTAGTGGTACTCGTTGCTCACATGCGGGCACAGCTGCCAAAAGGCAACAGCGCTTGCCGCGGCCACGTTGAGTGAATCGACCCCATGCGCCATCGGAATACGCACGGCGCGGTCGCAGCCTGCAATGGTCTTGGCGCCCAAGCCAGCACCCTCGGTGCCCATAAAGATTGCCAGGCGGTCAATCTCCTGGAGCGCGGGATCGTCCAGCGACACCGAATCATCCGT
The DNA here is from genome assembly GCF_902364355.1 of Collinsella aerofaciens. Lineage (GTDB taxonomy): Bacteria > Actinomycetota > Coriobacteriia > Coriobacteriales > Coriobacteriaceae > Collinsella > Collinsella aerofaciens_AF. The sequence goes on along the minus strand of NZ_CABJDK010000003.1, from coordinate 187,727 downwards.
CAGCGCCATGGCGGCACACGAAAAGCCGGCATCGTGCAGCGCCGCCAGCCCATCATGCGGCCATACGCGCGCCTCGCTGCCAATGCGCGTCCAGGGCACCTGAAACACCGTGCCCATGCTCACGCGGGCCGAGCGACGGTACAGCGGATCGCAGCACGTAGGGCTCACCAAAATGCCATCGACGTTCAGCGCAGCCGCCGAGCGGAAAATCGCGCCGACGTTGGTGTGGTCGACAATGCCCTCGAGCACGCACACGCGCACCGGGCGCTCCCCCGCCGCATCGACGACGCCACCCAAGAACTCGGCTACCGGAATCTGACGTGGACGACGGAATGCCGCGAGCGCACCGCGCGTCACATTGAAGCCCGTCAGCTGCTCCATAAGCTCCATGGAGGCAACGAACACAGGAACCGGACCCGCGCCCTCGCGCACAATCAGGCGCTCAAACAGCGGCATCATCTGGTCGAGCCAGCGCTCGCCCAAAAGAAAGCTCACCGGCTGGTATCCGGCGCGCACCGCGCGCTCGATAACCTTGGCACTCTCGGCGATAAAGATGCCCCTTTGCGGCTCCAGCACGCAGCGCAACTCGCGCTCGGTCAGTCGCACGTAGGCATCGAGCCGCTCGTCCTCGAGCGAATCAATTCGCAGCACCTCAACGGCATCAGTCATAGCAGCCAGCCCGCACCCTTCTTACAGCAGCATCTATATCAAACGAGGCGACGCCAAGCGCCGCCCCTCAATCATTCCAACCCGATAATACCGTGGGCAAATAGGAGATTTACGCCTCAACGCGACGATACGTCACGAACTCATAATCGAGGCCTTCGTCACCCTCGCCCGCGGCAATCGTGGCAACCCCTTCGCGCCGCGCAACTTCCCACGCGGGATCGGCGTTCAAGTCGGGAAAGTACGTGTCCACGGGATGGACGCAGTGGTTATGCGTGACCTCGGCCTCCACGCAGTACGGCAAAAACTGCCGATAGACATCGCCGCCGCCGATCACCCAGGCAACGGGCTCATCGGCAACCGCGGCGAGCGCCTCGCCGATACTATGCACCACGTCGACACCTTCGGGCGAAAAATCCTCGTCGCGCGTGAGCACGATATTGCGACGATTCTTGAGCGGCCGTGCGCCGGGAAAACTCAGCAGGGTCTTGCGCCCCATAATAACCGGGCAACCTTTGGTGCACGCCACAAAATGACGCATGTCGGCACGGTTGGACACCACCATGTCGCCCTCGCACCCAATACCCCAGTCATCGCACACGGCGACAATGGCAGAAAGCTTACACGTCATGCACGTCACCTACACCGCAATGGGGATGTTCTTGACCTGCGGGCCGTGCTCATAGCCCTCGACAATCAGGTCGTCGGTCGTAAACGCATAGAAGTCATGCACATCGGGGTTAAGCGTTACCTTAGGCGCGGCAAACTGCGGACGCTCGATAAGCTCGCGGACGATATCGACATGACGGTCGTAAATGTGGGCATCGGCAATCACATGCAGCAACTCTCCGGGAATCATATCGACCGACTGCGCGACCATCATCAGCAAAATGGCGTACTGGCACACATTCCAGTTGTTCGCAGCCAAAATGTCCTGGCTGCGCTGGTTGAGAATCATGTTGAGCGTCGGTTTATCATCCTGCGGGCGCTGCGTCACGTTATACGTCACGCTGTAGGCGCACGGATACAGGTGCATCTCGGACAGGTCGCTAAACACGTAGGTATTCGTCATAATGCGGCGGCTGTACGGCGTGTTCTTAAGGTCGTACAGCACGCGATCCATCTGATCAAAGTCACCCTCGGCATAATGGCTCTTCTGCCCAATCTGATACCCGTAGGCCTTGCCGATGGAGCCAGTCTCGTCGGCCCACTCATCCCAAATATGGCTGTTGAGGTCATGCACGTTATTGGACTTCTTTTGATAGATCCACAGGATCTCATCCATGGCAGATTTGAGGGCCGTACGACGCAGGGTAAGCGCCGGAAACTCCTCACGCAGGTCGTAGCGTGCCGTGACGCCAAAGTTTTTAATGGTATAGGCAGGGGTGCCGTCCTCCCACACCGGGCGGACCTTTTGGCCCTCGGTGGTGGTGCCATGGTCCAGAATATCGCGGCACATGGCTACAAACTGTTGATCAGCCTTGCTCATTGACCCTCCTGTCAGTCGCCTATAAGCGAGATTCATTGTAGCCCAGGCGCAAGCGGCCCCACAGCCCTAACATAAGCCCTCATTTTCTGACATATGCCAGAAATTCCTTGCGTAAATCCGCACGGTCGTTATTCTATTGTTGACATATGTCAGATATGGAGAGTGTATGGCAGGAAGACGTGAAAAATTGCGCCGCATCGGGATCATCCCCGAATATCGCGGTTTTACCCCCGATGGCCTTGCCAGCGGAGAGGCCATCGACATGACGGTCGACGAACTCGAGGTCCTGCGGCTATGCGACCTGGAAGGCCTCAATCAGGAGGCCGTCGCAAAGCACATGGGCATCGCGCGCGCCACGGTGGCGGCAATTTGCAGCCGAGCGCATCGCAAGGTGGCAAATGCGCTGGTCAATGGTCGGGCGCTCATCATCGAGGGCGGCAATATCGCGTACTCCCCCATCACCACAACGACGGCCGTATGGCCAGCAAAGGAGATCGGCACCATGAGAGTGGCAACCACGTATGACAACGGCAACATCTTTATGCACTTTGGCCGCAGCGAGCAGTTCAAGATCTACGACATTCAGGACGGCAAGGTGCTCAGCGAGCAGGTCGTGGGCACCGGCGGCACCGGCCACGGTGCCCTTGCGGGCCTGCTCGCCAACGGCGGCGTGGACACGCTCATCTGCGGCGGCATCGGCGGTGGCGCTATCAACGCGCTTGCCCAAGCCGGCATCACGGTATACGCGGGTGCCCAAGGCAGCTGCGACGCTTGCGTCGAGGCCCTTATCGCCGGCACGCTCGCACAGAACGGCGAGGCCACGTGCGGCTGCCACGGCCACGACCACGAGCACACTCACGAGCATGGCGATTCCTGCGGCTGCCACGGCCATCACGAGCACGAGGGCGACGAGGGCTGCGGCTGCCACTAACGGCACGGCACCGCGAGCTCGGGGCGCGACGCCAAACGCAACCCAACAAACAAAGCCAACAGCAAAGGCCACCCGGTAGCTTCCGAGCGGCCTTTGCCATATCAAGCTGGAATTACAGCTCTATTTCTTATTGCGCATCTGCGCTTCCATCTGGCGCAGCAGGTCCATATCGGACTTAGGACCACCTGTTCCCAGGCCGCCCATGCCGCCCAAGCCCATGGCATCCAGACCGGGAATATTGGGCATGCGCATCTTTTTGCCCTTCTTACCCTTTTTGCCCTTTTTGCCGCCGGCCTGTGCCTGATTGGCCATCGTGCGCATGCGGCCCATCATCTTATTCATCTCGCCCCACTGCTTCATAAGGCCGTTGACCTCGGTGGGGGTTACGCCGGCTCCCTTGGCAATGCGGGCGCGGCGCTGGCCGTTGATGATGGAGGGGCGCAGGCGTTCCTCCTTGGTCATCGACATAATGATGGCCTCGTTCTTGTCGAAGATGCCCTCGTCCAGGTTGCCGCCCATCTGGTTGAGCACGCGCTGGCCACCGGGGAGCATGCCGAGAATGCCCTTCATGCCGCCCATCTTCTTAACGGCTTTCATCTGGTCGAGCATGTCGTTCATGGTAAAGCCCTCGCGCAGCATGCGCTCGGCGGCCTCGAGCTGCTCGGCATCGGCGGCCTCCTGGGCCTTCTCGATGATGCCGACGACGTCGCCCATGCCCAAGATTCGCTTGGCCATACGGTCGGGGTAGAACGGCTCCAGCGAATCGGGCTTCTCGCCCATGCTCACGAACTTGATGGGCTTGCCGGTCACCTGGCGCACGGAAAGCGCGCCGCCACCACGGGCATCGCCGTCGAGCTTGGAGATGATCACGCCGTCAAAGTCGGTGCGCTCGGCGAAGGTCGAGACGACGTTGACGATATCCTGGCCGGTCATGGCATCGACGACCATCAGCACCTGATCGGGCTTGACGGCCTTCTTGATGTCCACGGCTTCCTGCATCATCTGCTCGTCGATCTGCAAACGACCGGCGGTATCGACGATGACCACGTCACGCAGGTGGTCGACGGCCTCCTGAATAGCGCCCTTGGCGATGTCGACCGGGTGTGCACCGTCGCCACGGAAGACCGGCACGCCGATCTCTCCGCCAAGCGTGGCTAGCTGGTCGGCTGCGGCGGGACGGTAGACGTCGCACGCGGCGAGCAGCGGCGAGCGGCCCTGCTTCTTGAGCAGGTAGGCCAGCTTTACGGCCGCCGTGGTCTTACCGGAGCCCTGCAGGCCCACGAGCATGATGACGTTGGGGATACGGTTGCTAAAGACGAGCTTGCTCTCGGTGGAGCCGAGCATCTCGGTGAGCTCGTCGAGCACGATCTTGACGACGTTTTGCGCCGGCGACAGCGACTCCATGACCTCGGCGGTCATGCAGCGCTCCTTGGTCTTGGCAACGAACTCCTTGACGACCTTAAAGTTAACGTCGGCCTCGAGCAGCGCCATGCGAATGTCGCGCATGGCCGAAGTAATATCGGCCTCGGTCAGCTTACCCTTGCCGCGCAGGCGGTCAAATGTGTCGTTGAGGCGATCGCTCAGAGAATCAAACACTAGTCACTCCTTAATTGGACTCGCCCACCAGGGCGCGGCAGAAATCTTTGGCGTTAAACTCCTGCAGGTCATCGACCTGCTCGCCCACGCCGATGCGAAGGATCGGGAGCTTGAGCTTCTCGGCCACGGCCATGGCGATGCCGCCCTTAGCCGTGCCGTCGAGCTTTGTCATGATAATACCGTCCAGGCCAAGCGCCTCATTAAACTCGAGCGCCTGGTTCAGGCCGTTTTGGCCCGTTGCGGCATCGATCACGAGGACGACCGAGACGGGCATGGGGCCGGCGGCCATATTGGTGGCGCGCTTACGCGTCACGTTGACCACCTTGGCAAGCTCGCGCATGAGCTCGGGGCTCGTGTGCAGACGGCCAGCAGTATCGATAAGCACCAGGTCGCTGCCGCGCTTGTCGGCCTCGTCGAGCACGTCGTAGCAAACGCTTGCCGGGTCGGAGCCGCGGTCGCGCTTGATGACGGGGACGCCGGCGCGCTGGCCCCACACATCGAGCTGCTCGATGGCGGCGGCGCGGAAGGTATCGGCCGAGCCGATCATGACATTCTTGCCGCGGGCAGCCATGGCGCTCGCGATCTTGCCGACCGTCGTGGTCTTGCCGGCGCCGTTAATGCCTACAAACAGCACGCAGCTCGGCGTGTCGGAGAACGGATCGCGCTCGGCGGGCACAAAATGCTGCTCGAGCTGCTCAGCCAGGGCGCGACGGAGCTGCGAGGCGGTCTTGAGGTTCTTCTTGGCGGCCGTCTCGCGCAGATCATCGGAGACCTGAATGGCGACCTCGGCGCCCATGTCACCCATAACGAGGGTATCCTCAAGGTCCTCCCAAAAGTCCTCGTCGACCTCGCCGCCAAAGTAGAAGACCTCGTTGAGGGCCTCGCGGCTGCGCTCAAGTCCGCGCGAGAGAGCGTCAAAGAATCCCATTATGCATTCACGACCTTTCCGGTTTCGCGATCGAGTTTTTGCGAGACGACGCGGCTGACGCCGTCGGCTTGCATCGAGACGCCATAGAGAACGTCAGCGTCCTCCATAGTACGGCGCTGATGCGAAATGACCAAGAGCTGCGTATCGGAACGCAACACGTCGAGCGCGCCGATGAGCTTGGACAGGTTGGCATCGTCAAGTGCCGCCTCGACCTCGTCCAGCACATAGAACGGCACCGTGCGCGTGCGGTACACGGCAAAGAGCAGGGCGAGTGCCGTCAGACTCTTCTCGCCGCCCGACATGAGCATCATCTTGGTGATGCGCTTGCCGCGCGGCTGCGCCACGACCTCGATACCCGTCTCGGCCGGATGCTCAGGATCGGTCATCTCCAGATGAGCCTGGCCACCCGGGAACAGCATAGCGAAGATCTCGCGGAAGTTCGCGTCGACCTTCTCAAACGTCACAAGGAACGCCTTGCGCATCTTGCGATCAATAGCCACCGTGATCTTGGTGAGCGCCTTACGCGCGCTCACCAGATCGGCCAGCTGCTCCTCGATGTAATCGGCGCGGCGCTTGAGCTGCTCGTACTCCTCCATGGCAACTTGGTTCACGGGACCAAGGTTGTTGATCTGGCGCACAAGCTGGTTGAGCTCGCGCTCGGCGGCATCGCGGTCCGTGGGCGCGGGAAGCATGAGCGCTTCCTCGAGTACCGTGTTGCCATCGGCGGTAATGGCCTTAATGGCGGCCTCTACCTGCACCTCGAGCTTGCCACGCGCGACTTTAAACTCGTTTTGCGTGGCGGTGGCGGTATCGACCTTCTCCTTAGCGCGGGCAACCTCTGCCTTGGCATCCTCGATGGTCTTCTTGAGCGAAGCGGAGTCCGCCTCCTCCAGAGAGGCCTGGTCACGCAGACGCGCTGCCCAATCCGACGCGCGCTCCAGCAGGGCCGAATAGCGCTCGTGCATGGGATCGACGCGCAGGCGCAGCAGCTCGAGTGAGCGCGAGGCCTGGCGTGTTCCGCGGATACGGCGGTCGATGCCCTCCAGGCGATGCTCCAGATCGGGCACGCGGCCCTTCAGAGAACGAAGGCGCTCGCTCGTCTGGGCCAGGCGGACCTTGGCATCGGCGAGCTTGCCGGCGGCCTCGGAATCGTCACGGCGAACGCGGTCGAGTTCGTCGTTGGCTTCGGCAATCTGAAGGCCAAGATCGCTTGCCTGCGCTCGGGCCTCGTCACGCGAGCGGGTGAGCTCGTCCACGCGCGGGCGCGCAGCGCGAACGGCCTCGGCGGCCTGCTCGCGGCGCTTGGAGATGCGCACGCGCTCGACCTCGGCGTTGTTGGCGCTTTGCTCCAGGCGGCCAATCTCGGAGAGCAGCGAGCGGCGCTCGCCCTCAAGACGGGCGATCTCGCCGGCGGCATCGCCCTCAGCGGCACGCGCCTCTTCGACGGCCGCATTGGCCTCGACGACCTGATCCGACACATGCTCAAACACAGCAGCCAGATCGGGCTCCAGGCCCTCCAGCTCGCGAATGCGACGCTTGCGCTCCAAGGCACCCGACGCCTCGCCGGCGTCGAGGCCCACACGCACCAGGCCGCCGCAGGCGACGCGGGCGCCATCGGGGGTCACGTAAGTCACGCCGTCAACGACAGGCGCGGCCAGCGCAGCCGCCAAGTCGTCGACAACGTAATAGCCGCCGAGCAGCGCCTCGACAACCGGGCCATAGCCGGCGCGTACGGACAGGCGATCGACCAGGCGGGAACCGGCAGCGCCCTTAGCGGCAGCAGAGGCGCTCGCACCGCGCGCCACCAGCAGCGCCTCGCCCGAGGCCTTCTTCTGGTCCAGAGCGGCACGACCGGCACGCTCAAGCGCGGACGTATCGTCGAACAGCAGCGCATCGATATCGCCGGCAAGCAGCTGCTCCACCAGGCCCTCGAGCTCACGAGGGGCCTCGAGCACGTCGCCCAGACGACCCGAGACATCGTCGCCCAGTACACCCACCAGACAGCTCACGAGCGGCGAGCTGTCGGCCATGCGGGCATCGAGTTTCTTTTGGCTAGCAAGCTCCGAGCGCACCTCGGACAGTTTGTTGCGCGCCTCGCTCTCGCGGGCACGCAAATCCTTAAGGGCTGCACGGGCGACCTCGGTAGCCTCGCGCGCATCAATCTGGGCTTGACGGGCCTGATCGAGTGCACCCTCAAGCTCCTCGGCGCGGTCGCGACGGCTCTCGAGTGAGGCCGTGACTTCCTCGAGCTGGTCATCGATCTGCTCCAGGCGCGAGGCATACATGTTGTCCTCGACCTCGGCGTTGCTCAGCGAGTCCTTCACCTTGGCGAGTTCGAGCGCCGCGTTATCGGCCACACGCTGCACATCGCGTTGCTCACGCGTAAGCTGCGAAATCTGATTGTCGAGCGTCACGCGCCGCTCGTGGAGCTCGGCGGCGGCAGGTCCGGCGGCGTCAACGTCCTCCTGGGCCTGCATGTGCGCGCCGGTCACTTCCTCAAGCTGCGCACGCGCGTCCTCGAGCTCCTCTACCACGCGACGACGCTGATGCTCGGAGCTCGAGATCTGGCCGCGCATGTCGGACAGGCGCGACACCATGTTGTGGCCCTTTTCCTCGAGCAGGCGCATATCGGAGTTAATGCGGCCGACCACGTCTTGCATATGGCGGCGCTGCTCGCCCAGATCGCCCACAAACAGGCCCTTTTCCTCGAGCATGACCTGGAGCTTCTCGAGCTCGCGTTCCTTTTCGCCCAAGCGGTACTGCGCAAGCTCCAGCTCGGCGGCACCTTCCTTGGAGCGGCTCTCCAAGTCGTTCCACTGCGACTGCAGCGAACGCAGCTCGTCGACGGCCAGCATCTGCGTAAGCTCGTTCGCGCGCGAGGACAGCTCTTTATACTTGCGCGCGCGATCGACCTGACGCTCCAGCGGTCGCAGCTGACGGGCAATTTCCTTATTGATGTCGCGGGCACGCGTCAGGTGCTCGTCCATCGATTTAATCTTTCTGAGCGCACGCTCCTTGCGGCGCTTGTGCTTGGAGATGCCGGCGGCCTCCTCGATGAGGGCACGGCGCTCCTCGGGGCGGCTCTGCAAAATGGCGTCGAGCTTGCCCTGGCTGATGATGGAATGCGTATCCTTGCCCAAGCCCGAATCGTGCAGGATGTCCTGAATGTCCATCAGGCGGCACGGACTCGAGTTGATGAGGTACTCGCTTTCGCCCGAGCGATACATACGACGGGTGATGGCGACCTCGTCAAAGTCGACGGGCAGCATATGGTCCGAGTTATCGAGCACCAGCGTGACCTCGGCGACACCCACCGGCTTGCGCGCTGACGAGCCCGAGAAGATGACATCCTCCATGGCCTGGCCGCGCAGCTGCTTGGCGCTCTGCTCGCCCAGGACCCACAGAATCGAGTCAGAGATGTTCGATTTTCCCGAGCCGTTGGGACCGACGATGACGGTCAGGCCCGGCTCAAACGTCATATGGGCGCGGTCGGCAAACGACTTGAACCCTTTGAGCGTGAGGGACTTGAGATACACGGTTCCTCGCTTAAACAGGCTTCTTGTTGAGAATCACGCCGTTGGTGGTGTAGCCCATGCGGTCAAGTGCCTCAAGTGCAGCGGCTCCCTCGGCTTCCTTCTTTGAGGAGCCGGAGCCGCGACCCTGGCGAATACCATCGATCAACACCACGGCGGTAAAGGTGGGCGCATGCGCCGGGCCCTCGGAGCCAACGAGCTTATACGCCGGGGGTTCGTGACCGTCGGCTTGCACGCACTCCTGCAAGAACGATTTGGGGTTCGCGGGGTGCTCGGCACGCTCGGAGGCCAGGTGCGGTTTGAGCGTACGATGGATAAAGTCCGCCGCAACATCCCAGCCGGCATCCAGGTACAGCGCACCCACGAGCGACTCGTAGACGTTCTCGAGCGCCGAGTGCAGGCCGCGCGCGCCGGTACCGGTCTCGGAGGCACCAAAGATGATGATGTCGTCGATGCCCAGCTCATGCGACACCTCGGATAGCGTAGCGCCCGAGACAAGCGACACCTTCAGGCGCGTGAGCTTGCCCTCGTCAAACTCGGGATAGGACTCAAAGAGCGAACGGGCGACGACGGCGCCCAAAATGGAATCGCCCAAGAACTCAAGGCGCTCATAGCTGGCAGAAACCGGCTGGCCCTCGACTGCCGAGGGATGCGTAAGCGCCGCGCGCAGAAGCACCTTATTATTGAACTCGTGGCCCAGAATTTCCTGGGCACGCGTAAGTCGTTCAGACAAAGCCAAGACCTAGGCCTCCCTGGCGTTTTCAATCGCGTCGACGGCGTCGGCGACAGAGTTGAGCGAGAGCAGAGTCTCGTCATCGATCTCGAGGTTGAACTCGTCCTCGATAGCCGTAACCAGCTGCAGGCGCTCGAGCGAGTTGGCATCGAGATCGTCAAAGGTGGTCTCATCGCTAATTTCGGCAACATCGACGCCCAGAACGTCAGCAGCGACCTCGGCGATCTTGTCGAAGATTTCGGAGCGGTCCATAGCGCTTCCTCTCATAGTGCATGAATACCAAAAGAATGGTACCGCCCGGGCGGTACCAAGACACGGTTCTGATTCTACCCCACGAAGCAGGCCGCGAGGCACATAACAGCGCTCTAACTCGCTCTTACAAAACGATGCCGTCCATGGAGTTGGCGACATTCTCGACCAGCCCGGCGCGCACGGCTTCGGCCGCCGCAAGCGTACCGTTTTTAACAGCTTCGACCGAGGTGGCGCCATGGCCGATCAGAACCACGCCGCGCAGGCCCAAAAGAATCGCGCCGCCCTTGGCGTCGCCAGAGAGCTTGGCCTTTATCTCACGCATCTGCTTTTTAATGAGCAGCGCGGCGATCTTGGTGCCAAGCGAAGACATAAAGACGCCCTTGAGCTCCTGCAACAAAAACTTGGCAGCGCCCTCGGTGGCCTTGAGCGCAATGTTGCCCGACATGCCGTCGGCGACCACGACGTCAAAATTGCCCGACGTAAGATCGGTGCCTTCGCAGTTACCCACAAAGCCGGGAACGGCGGCTTTCATGGCCGGGAAGCAGGCCTTGGTAAAGTTGGAGCCCTTCTCGTCCTCGGTGCCATTGGCAAGCAAGCCCACGCGAGGATGCTCGATGCCCAGGACAACGCGGGCATAAGCGCTACCCATCTGGGCAAAACGCACCATGTCGTCCACCTCGACATCGGGGTTGGCGCCCATGTCGCACAGCACCGTCAGGCCGCCGGCACGATTGGGCAGCGCATTGGTCAAACAGGGGCGCACCGGCTGCTTCTTGCCTTCGGCCATATATCTAAACGGTGTGACGTAGGCGGTCGCGGCAGCGGTCATGGCGCCGGTGGAGCCGGCGGAGAAAAACGCGTCCGCGTTGCCCTTTTTGATGGCGCGGCAGGCAAGCACGATCGAGGACTTGCGCTTGGTCATCACGGCGCGAATGGGATCGTCATCCATGGCGATAATGTCAGGGGCTTCCAGAGCCTCCACACGTGCATGGGCCGCGGCAAAGAGATTGACGATTTCGGCGGGACCGACTGCCAGGACCTCGATATCAGGATCGGCGGCAAGTGCAGCCTCGATACCATCGAGAACAACCTGAGGTTTCTCGTCTCCGCCCACAACGTCTACACAAACGCGAACGTTACTCATATACATACTCCTTATACAAAAATGGCCGACTCATTGAGCCGGCCATTGTGGTTCCATTTGGAACGGCATCGCATCCAGAGTATACCGTTACTCGGTAACGATAACCTCGCGGTCCTTGTAGAAACCGCAGCTGGGGCACACGTGGTGCGGAAGCTTGACAGCGCCGCAACGGGGGCACGTGGACTGAGCCGCAGCCGAGATCTTCATGTTGGCGGAACGACGGGTGTGAGTGCGGATACGACCCTGCTTTTGTTTAGGTACGGGCATAGTGACCTTCCTTATGAACTATCCAGTGTGGCGATTACGCGCAAGTAGCGATACTACCACAGTTTTACTCGTCGAGCTTGAGATTCTTCAATGCTGCAAATGGATTTTCCGTGGCAGCGGCCCATTCTGCCTCTGCCTGGGCGGCGCAATCGCATTGCGCGACGTTGAGATTGCAACCGCAAGTGGGGCACAGGCCGCGGCAATCGGGCTTGCACAGAACGACAAACGGCGTGTCCATGACGACCGCGTCATTGATGGGCTCACCCAGATCGACGATGCGGTCCTCACCCAGGAGCTCGTAGCCGTCCACGTAGGCCTCGGGATCCTCGGGCTCCTCGAAGAGGTAGAACTCCTCGATCTCGCCGGCGATATCAAACGAGGCAGGCTCCAGGCAACGGTCGCACTCGCCGGTGGCGTGCGCGCGGACCATGCCCGTGAGCAAGACACCGGTACCGGCATTGGTAAAGACAACGTCGTAGTCGATGCCGTCCTGTAGCTGGTACTCCTTCTCACCCACTGTGTAGGTGGCAACATCGACCTTGCCGGTCAGCGGATACGAATCACCAGGAAACTCGAGCTGCTCAGAAAGATCGACGGTAACGCTCGGGAACTCAGCCATTACCACTGACCATTCTGTTGGGCGGCACCCTCGTTGAGCTGCTGACGGCAACGGGTAACGGTGCCGGTCAGGCTCTTGAGGTTCTCCTCCAGGTGCGTAAAGACCTGCTCTGCGTAGTCCTCGGCAGCATAACGCGTCTCGCGCTCGTACTGCTGGGCACGATCGCGGATGTCGTCGGCCTGCTGCTGTGCCAAGCGGACGATCTCCTGCTCACCGGCAATGGTGAGGGCCTGCTGCTGAGCGTCGGCGATGATGGAATCGGCCTGAGCGGCGGCGGAAGCCATAAGCTCCTCGCGCTCCTTAAGGATACGGCGGGACTTCTGCCACTCCTCGGGATAGCTCATGCGGATCTCGTCGAGGATGTTGAAGAACACGTCGGCGTCGATGACCTTGAACTGAGCGTTCTTGCCGAAAGGCGGCTTGGCTTCCTCGATCAGCCCTTCGAGCTCATCGACCAAGCTGACGATCCTATCGCCAGGAAAATTCTCGCCCGGCATCCGGTCTCCTTTCATAGGTAACATATCATCGTGCTAGTGTACCACATGCCACCAGGCAATAAAAAACGTCACGAAAAGCGGTGTCTGAGTGCTTCGACCACGTTGGGCGGGACAAACGTCGATACATCGCTGCCGAGCGAGGCGATCTGGCGAACGACCGAACTCGAGATATAGCCGTACTGCGGCGCACTCATGACAAAGATGGACTCCAGCTCGTTATCCAAGCGATAGTTGAGGTCTGCCTGCTGCAGCTCGTACTCAAAGTCGGTCATGGCGCGCAGGCCCTTGACCACGGCCCCCGCCCCCTGCTCGCGAGCGAAGTCGACCAAGAGGCCGGTAAAGGGCAGGACCTCGACGCCGTCGATATCACCGAGCGCCTCACGAGCCAGCGCTACGCGCTCATCCAGCATAAACGTGGTGCCCACACCGTTTTTACCCTGCGACTCGGCGACAGCGACGATCACGCTGGGAAAGATGCGGCGGGCGCGGCGGATGACGTCGATATGGCCAAACGTGATGGGATCGAAGGTGCCCGGGACAATCACGCGGTTGATGGTGTCATTCATGGGCGTTCTCCTGAACCGTCATGGCATCGTTGTTGTGAGCATCGGTGCCGGTGCAATCTTCCTCACCATCGTCATCGCCGACCCAACGAAGCAGGTCGACCGAGGTAATGCCGTAGCGCTTCTCGCGCACGATCTCAAAGCCTGCCGGATGCGCGCCCGCATCGGCGGCGGCATGCTCAAACAGGGCATAAGCGCCAGGTGCAAGCAGACCCTGCTGAGCCAGGTTCTGCAGCAGTATCTCGACCGGCTCGGCACCAAAAGCATAGGGCGGGTCGAGCAGGACCAGATCAAAGGGGCCGCCCGGCACACGACCGCGGGAGGCGCTCGCCAGCATGTCGCCCGTTACCACGCGCCAACGCGCACGGTCATGGCAGAGCGACTCGATATTCTTGGTAATGAGCCGCGCGGCATTCCGTTCGATCTCGAACGTCGTGAGCGAGCGGGCGCCACGTGAGAACATCTCTAACCCTAAGGCGCCGGAGCCGCCAAAGGCGTCCAGCACGCGGACCTCGTCCAGATCGAAGTCAAATGCCGACATGACCATAGATGCGCATGCCTCGCGCACACGATCGGTCGTGGGGCGGGTGACATCGCGACCACGGGGCTCCTCGATCTTACGACCGCGCCATTCGCCGCCGATGATTCTCATCCTCCGCTGACCTCCTTAAAAATGTGTCGATATCGCATGGCGACCGCATCGCGCAGGGGGCGCGTCGCCACGGAGTCAAGGTTGCAAGCATACCGCAAGAGCTCGACCGCGTCCAAATGGGCCCACTCGATCAGCTCCTCGTCGGCATCCAGGTCGACAAAGCGCAGAGTCACACCGCCATGCTGGCGGTACCCCAGGATTTCGCCCTCGTGGCGCAGACGCAGGTCCATCTGGGCGAGCGTAAAGCCGTCCGAGGTCTTTTCGAGCGACTGGAGGCGGTCTTGTGCCGCCGAGGCGCCGCCATTGCCCTTGGAGTGCGTCATGACCAGGCAGGTGCCCGACACGCTGCCGCGGCCCACGCGACCGCGCAGCTGGTGCAGGGCCGCCAAGCCAAAGCGCTCACCGTTCTCGATGACCATGACGGTGGCGTTGGGCACGTCGACGCCCACCTCGACCACCGTAGTCGAGACGAGCACGTCGATCTCGCCACGCTTAAAGGCATCGATAACCTGGTCCTTCTCCCCCGCTGGCATGCGGCCGTGAAGGCGCTCGATGGCAAGACCCGGCAACGCCAGACGCAGGCGATCGAGCTCGGTCGCCGTATCGTGCAGCGGCACGGGGACCGTCACGCGGCCCTCGTCGTCGCGGGCGATACCGGGCACGTCCTCCAGATCATCGGCCGAGTCACTCGGCTCCACGAGCGGGCAAATCACGTAGGCCTGCTGACCCTTTTCATGCGCCTCGCGGATGGCGCCATAGGCAAGGTCGCGGCTCGACTCGGTAAGCACGCGTGTCGTCACGCCAGCGCCAGGGACGGGCCGATGGCGGATGATGCTCGTGTCCAGATCGCCGTAGACCGAAAGCGCCAGCGTACGTGGGATGGGCGTTGCCGTCATAACGAGCAGATCGGCACCAGGGCCCTTCGCACGCAGGGCGTTGCGTTGGCCGACGCCAAACCGGTGCTGCTCATCGATGACCACGAGCGACAGATGCTTGAACGCCACGTTATCCGAAAGCACCGCGTGGGTGCCAAAGAGGACATCGAGCTCGCCCGATTCCAGCTGGGCATGGATCCGCTCGCGCTCGGCCGCTGGCGTGGCGCCCGTCAGGAGCGCCCAGGTCATGCCAGCCTGCGAGAGCAAGGGGCCGGTCTTATCGGCATATTGACGCGCCAGCACGCCCGTGGGCGCCATAACGCAGGCCTGCGTGCCGCTATCGGTAGCCACAGCCAGCGCGCAGGCGGCAACGGCGGTCTTACCGGTACCGACATCGCCCAGCAGCAGGCGGTTCATCACGCGCCCGCCATCGCACATATCGCGCAGGATATCTTGGAACGCGGCCTCCTGCTCGTCGCTCAGCGAAAATGGCAGGGCCTGCTTGAGCGCGGCCAGGTGCTCGCCCGCGGCGTGGGCGTAGGGCACCACATCGACCAGGCTGCCGTCGTTGCGCAGGCGCAGCGCCAGCTGCAGGTAAAGGCACTCCTCGTAGGCAAGCCGTGCGCGCGCGATATCGCGCTCAGCCATGCTCGAGGGAAAGTGGATCGATCGAAGCGCACGAGCATTGCTCATCAGGCGACGCTTAACGCGCAAGCGTGCGGGAATCGGGTCGAAGGGATTGCCGACGACCTCGAGCGCGCCACTTACGATGCGGCGCATCCATGCCTGGCTCACGCCGTCACTCACATAATGGACCGGCAAAATGGTGCCCGCAGCACGCCCGTCATCGAGCTTTTCAAAGTGCGGCGAGGCCATCTGCTTAAAACCGTAGGCAAACTCGACCTTGCCCATCACGGCCAGGCGGTCGCCCTGCTTAAGCTGCTGGGCAATCCAAGGCTGACGGAAAAAGGCGACCTGCAGCACGCCCGTCTCGTCAACGAGTGAGACCTCGGTCACCTGCATGCGCGGACGCGGCTTCTTTTGAACGATACGGTCGACCGTGGCGATGATGGTGCACACGGTACCGATGGGCGCCATCTCGATGGACCAGGAGCGCGTAAAGTCCAGGTATCGATGAGGGATATGCAGAAGGAGGTCCCCCACCGTCCGAATTCCCAGACGGCGAAGGGCCTCCTCACGTTTACCCGAAACATATTTGAGTCGCGCGATATCCTCGTCGAGCGCATTGCTCTGGGCAAAGCGATCCGAGACGCGCGGCACGGAGCAGAGCTCAGACATGGGCAGATGCCTACTCGATCGAGAAGATCACGGGATAGAGCGGCTGCTCGCCACGATGGGCGTCGATCTCCAGGTCGGGCTGAGCCTCCTCGATAGCGTCGACGATCTCCTGGAAGGCTTCATCGGACAGCTCCTCGCCGGCCAGAATCGTCAGCGCGTCGCCCTCCTCTTCCTCCTGCATACGGTTGATACAATCGAGCGTGACCTGTTTCACATCGGAGCCGACCACATCGATGGAACCGGCAATGATACCCATGACGTCACCGGAGTGAATCGGGGAGCCGTCCGAGGCGCTGGAGTCGCGCACGGCGCGGGTGACCTCGCCATCGCGGACCTCGCTGATGGCGTCAACCATAGCGGCGACGGCGTCCTCGAGATCGGAATCGGGCAGGACCGCGAACAGCGCGGAGAAGGCCTGCGGAACGGTCTTGGTGGGAACGACGGCGACCTTCTTGTCGGTGCAGGCAGAGGCGGCGGCCTCGGCAGCCATGCGGATGTTACCGTTGTTGGGCAGGATGATAACCGAGGTCGCGTTGACCTGGTCGACGGCGCCCAGCAGGTCTGCAGTCGAGGGGTTCATGGTCTGACCACCCGACACGATCACGTCGACGCCGAGGGACTTGAGGATGTCGGCCTCGCCCGAACCGGCGGCAACGGCGACAAAGCCCAGCGCCTTGGCGGGCTCGGCAGCCTTCTCCTGGTCCTCATGAATCTTGGCGGTACGGTCGTGGGCCTCCATCTCCATGTTGTGGATAAAGACCTCGTAGATCTGACCGAGCTGCAGCATGTGCTCGAGCACCAGGTTGGGGGTGTTGGAGTGCACGTGGATCTTGTAGTCGGGGTAGGCGCCCACGAGCAACTCACAGTCACCCATGGAGCCCAGGAACTTGAGGCACTCGTCCTCGTCAAAAGGAGCGTCGGCCTTAAAGAGGAACTCGTTGCAGTAGCGGAACTCCGAGCCCTCCCAGTCGTCGTTGGCCTCGATCTCAACACGACCAAGGGCCGCGTCGCGGGCAGAGCCAGCGGAATCAAACGTGGCAGAGAAATCCTCGACAACGGTGCTGCGGCCAAGCGCAGCGGCAACAAAGTTCTCAAGGAAAATAGCAAAGCCGAAGGCGCCGGAGTCGACCACGCCGTTCTCCTTCAGAACGGGCAGCAGGTCGGGCGTGCGGGCGACGGACTGGTAGGCCTCGACGACGATAGCGTCGAGCGCATCCTCGGCCGAGAACTTCTTCTTTTCGCACTCGTCGGCCTTGGTCGAGACATCGCGCAGCACCGTGAGGATCGTGCCCTCGATGGGCTTACGGACGGCCTGGAAGGCGACCTTGACGGCTCGGCGGAACGCATAGGCAATGTTGGCGGACGTAATGGGCTCGTCGGCAGAGACAAGACCCTCGGCCACGCCGCGCAGGATCTGCGAAGTGATGACGCCGGAGTTGCCGCGGGCGCCCATCAGGGAGCCGTGGGTGATGGCGCCGGCAATGGCCTCCATGTCGGCATCGGCGGGAAGGGCAGAAAGCTCCTTGGTCACCGAGGCGAGCGTGAGCGACATGTTGGTGCCGGTGTCGCCGTCGGGCACGGGAAAGACGTTGAGCTTGTTGATCTCCTCGGCCTTGTCGGAAACGGCAGCCGCAGCGATCGGAAAACAGGTGCGAATGGTCTTTGCAATCATGGGTATTTGAATCTCCGTTTTCGGATGCTAGTTCAGACGGCTCTTGAGCGCGTCGATATGGATGCCGATCTTAAGGCTGGCGGGATCGATCTGGGCGATCTCCTGCAGGGTGAAGGCAACGGAGCTCGAAAGATTGTGGCAGACGGACTTCATGTTGACGCCGTTCTCGAGCACGACGTGAAGATCGACCGTAAGGCCGTTCTCGTCGGCGGAGACAAGCACGCCCTTGCGGAGGCGCTGGCCGGCAAGCAGGCGCACGCTCTCGGCGCCCTGGAGCTGCTCAGCCATACCGACGACGCCATAGCACGTCATCGCGGCATAACCGGCAATATCGGCAATAACGTCGTTCGAGACGCTCAGGCTGCCGTTAATGGTCTCAGACACAAGAATCTCCTTATCTGGTGCTCGCGGCACCATGTCGTGGGAGCAATCATTGCAATATTTTACAACGACCGCGCCATGTTGAGGTGGTGGGTCGCGGGATTACATCCTCGACACGAAATGTTGATATGGCAACGTTCGAGTCAAGTGGTCGCGGCATGAAAAAACCCGCCGCTTAAGCGACGGGTTTTACAACCTGGCTCCCCGGGTAGGACTCGAACCTACAACAGCGCGGTTAACAGCCGCGTGCTCTACCATTGAGCTACCGAGGAATTAAAAAGCCCAGCGAAATGGGCTGAGAAATTCTGGCTCCCCGGGTAGGACTCGAACCTACAACAGCGCGGTTAACAGCCGCGTGCTCTACCATTGAGCTACCGAGGAATAGGTGCGTGCTCTCAAGCAACGAAGTTTATTATACGGACGAATCAGCTTAGGGCAAGAACTTTTTTGAGAATTTTTCCGACCTAGTCATTGGGGACGTTCTTGAATGACTAGTCATTCAAGAACGTCCCCAATGACTACATGAAAGCGCCCCCAGGCGGATGTGCTTGAGGGCGCTTCTTGCTTGACTAGCTTTCGATATAGTCCTTCAGCTTGCTCGAACGGCTGGGGTGGCGGAGCTTGGCCAAGGTCTTGGACTCGATCTGGCGGATACGCTCGCGCGTGACGCCAAACTCGCGGCCGACTTCCTCGAGCGTACGGGGATGTCCGTCGACAAGGCCAAAGCGCAGCTCGATAACCTTGCGCTCACGATCGGCAAGCGAGTCGAGCACCTGAGTGAGCTGCTCCTGCAGCATGGAGAAGCTGGCGGCATCGGGCGGAACGATTGCCTGGGAGTCCTCGATGAAGTCGCCCAGCTGGGAATCCTCTTCCTCGCCGATGGGGGTCTCGAGCGACACGGGCTCCTGCGAGATCTTCTGGATCTCGCGGACGCGGTCGGCGCTCATGTCCATCTCGGCACCGATCTCCTCGGGGGTCGGGTCGCGACCCAGGTCCTGAAGGAGCTGGCGCTGCACGCGGACGAGCTTGTTGATAGTCTCGACCATATGCACGGGAATACGGATGGTACGGGCCTGGTCGGCGATAGCGCGCGTAATGGCCTGACGGATCCACCACGTGGCGTACGTGGAGAACTTGAAGCCCTTCTGGTAGTCGAACTTCTCGACGGCGCGAATCAGACCGAGGTTGCCCTCTTGGATCAGGTCCAGGAACAGCATGCCGCGGCCGACATAGCGCTTGGCGATGGAGACAACCAGACGCAGGTTTGCGCTGATGAGTGCCTGCTTGGCTTCGAGGCCCACGTTCTCAATGCGCGTAAGACGACGCATCTCGGCACGCGTGAGCTCGAGCTCGCCGGCATCGGCAGCCTCGAGCTTCTCGGTGGCCTCGAGACCGGCCTCGATCTTCATGGCCAGATCGACCTCTTCGGAGGCGGTCAGCAGGTCGACCTTGCCGATCTCCTTGAGGTACATACGAACCGGGTCGCCGGTCAGCATCACCGTGGAGGCATCGATGCCACGCACGCGGGAGCGTGAACGGGACGTGCGCACGGTGCGCTTCTTCTTGCTCTTGGAAGAACCCATCTCGGCATCGGCCTGACGGGCCATCTTGAGCTCGTGATCGTCAAGCGAGCCGGAATCGTGCTCGTCGTCATCATCGAAATCGTCAGTATCGGTATCGTTATCGTCATCGTCGACGTCCATGGGGGCGTCGTCGTTACCGCTCGCGGAGATAATCTGGATGCCGCTGTTGCGCAGCGCGGAATACACCGCGGTGAGCTGCTCGTCAGAAACATCGATATCCTTCAGGGCGACCTGAATCTCGTCCTCGGTTACCGAAGTCCTGTTTGAGCCGTTGCCCATGAGCTTTGCAACGTAGGATTCCAGCCCAGTACCCGTGCTCTCAGTCTTTTTTGGCACAGATTCTCCCTTCATAGTCCACAGGACTCAATACTTTAGCACACACATTGACGTCTATACCCAAAAAGAGGACTGGATATAGGCAAGAATACGCTGGTTGACCACAACATCTAGGCCTGTTCGGTGCCTGCGGCCTCCAGACCGATCAAACGGAACGGGTCCGCCACGCCGCCGATCGACTTTTGCAGTTCGCGTTGACGCTGCGAATCCTGCGCGGCCTGCACGGTCAGCGCGCGACGGGCCTCATCGTCGAGCGAACGGTCCTGGCGCAGCTTGGCCTGTGCGGCACGCATGCGGCGCTTGATGGTGTAGAGCTCGAGCGTATCGAGCATAAACACGATGTTCGTCTCGGTGGGGTGCTTGCTCGTCGCCGAGATGCGCCCGGCACTCACAAGCGTTGCCGCCTCGGGACACACCGAGCGCGCCGCATCCATGCAGGCTGCAGGATCGGTTCCCGGCGGAGTTGCCAGAACGGCCCATGCGATGGACTCGTGACGTGGGTCAACCCACTCGATAGAGCAGATGCGGTCGGCATACGTGCGGAACAGGTCGGGGTAGCTCGTGAGCATGGTCAGCAGCTCACGCTCCCCTGCCAAGGACTTACGCTCAAGATCAGTAAGAACCATCGGCGCCGCCGCAGCCGGAGCGCCCGAACCATCAGTCACAGGTGCAGCACCCATACCATCAGGCACGTCGATCGGCGGCAGGTCGTCGACGACCTCCACGGGCGCGGCACCGTAGGCATCGAGCGGGACATAGTCGTACGGCTCTTCCTCGACCGGCGCCGCTACTGCCGGCGTCGCGCCCGACGCCCAAGCACCGCGACCGGCATCGCGAGAACCCGACGCCCGACCGCCCGCGCTACCGGACCGCTCAGCCTGCGCCCGCTGGCGCTCATAGTTCTGTTCGCGGCGGCGCTCGGCATCCTCGCGCTTGGCGACATCGCGAAACACACGGCCCGAGCTCGCACGAACTGTCTCCAGATCCAAACCCAACAGGTCGGCAATTTGAATAAAGTACGTGTCGATCATATAGCTGTCGCGCAGCGGATAGATAAGCGTCAGCGCATCCTCCAGCGCCTTGGCGCGACCGCCCGGCGTGGAGATGTCGCTCGACTCCTGAAGCGAACGGTACACGAAGTCCATGAGCGGCTCCGCGGCGTCAATGCGTTTCTGCAGCTCCCCTCCGCCGTGCGCCGTGATGAACTCCATGGGATCGTTACCGTCGGGCAGTACCACGCAGCGCAGGTCCATAGAATCCTGCTCGATAAACTGAATCGCACGGCGAGCGGCCTTTTGACCGGCAGCATCGCCGTCAAACATATACACGATGCGCTTGGCAAAGCGGGTGAGCGTCTTGACGTGATGCTCCGTGAGCGCGGTGCCCAGCGTGGCGACAACGTTTTTAATCCCCGCTTCCCAACAGGCGATGCAGTCGGTATAGCCCTCCACCACGATGGCGGTATCCTGCGCGACGATAAACTCCTTGGCCCAATTAAAGCCGTAGAGGTTTCGCTTTTTATGGAACACGCTCGTTTCGGCGGTATTGAGGTACTTGGGTTGGCCGTCACCCATGATGCGACCACCAAAGGCAATGTTGTGACCCTGCTCGTCAAAGATGGGGAACATCACGCGGTCGTAGAAGCGGTCGGCAAGCTGCCCGCGCCCGCGGCTCACGGCAACGTTGGCATCGATCATCTCCTGCGGGGTAAAACCCGCCTGGGACAGGTGCGACACCAGCGCGTTGCGGCCAGGCGCAAAGCCCAGGCAGTAGCGGCGGCAGACGTCGCCACCCATGCCGCGGCTGGCAAAGTACTCGCGCGGACGGCCGTCCTTACCGCGCATAAGCATGGTGTGGTAGAACTGGGCGGCCTCGGCGCACAGATCGTAGATTCGGGCACGCTTGGTACCGCGCTCGCGGCGATCTCCGGTGTCATGCAGCTCAATACCCGCGCGATCGGCCAAATATCGGATTGACTCGGGAAAGCTCAGGTTCTCGCGCTTCATGATATAGGTGAAGACATCGCCGCCTTCGCCGCAGCCAAAGCAATGCCACACCTGCGTGGCAGGGATTATGTGGAAGGACGGCGTCTTTTCGCCATGAAAGGGGCAGCAGCCCCAAAACTCATGGCCGCGGGGCTTGAGCTCAACCGTTTCCTGCACGATGGCAACTAGGTCGGACGCAGCGCGGACCTGGTCTTTTTCCTCATCGCTAATCACGGACGCTCACCCCCTGCTCGCCCAAGTTGTGACGAATATCTTCGATATTACCCTCGACGGTCGCGATCAACTCATCCAGCGAATCGAACACGCGCGACGGACGCAGCCAGCGCGTAAACGCCAGCGAAACGGAAGCGCCATACAGGTCGCCCGTATAACCAATTAAATTGGCCTCGAGATGCGCAGATGCCGCATCGTCAGCATACGTCGGCGGCAGTCCGACGTTAACGGCAGCGGGCCACACGATGTCGTTGACCAGCACCAGGCCCTCATACACGCCATCGGCAGGCACCTGAATGCCGTCGGGAACATGTAGGTTTGCCGTGGGAAAGCCCATGCCAGAACCCTCGTGACGGCCGCGAATAACACCGCCGCGCACCATATACGGGCGGCCGAGCAACTCAGCAGCAAGCTCCACATGGCCCTGTCCCAGCTCATGACGAATGCGGGTGGCGCAAATGGCCTCACCGCCCTCGCAAAGCAAGTCGTGCCCGTATACGTCAACGCCGCGCTCGACACCCCAGGCGCGCATCTCGGCAACACCAGAAGCACCGCCACGACCCAGCCTAAAGTCGCTGCCAACGCGAATCGATCGAATGTCGACCAGACGCGACACCAGCGAGAGAAAATCAACATGGTCAAGCGCCGCAACCTCAGGCGTAAAGGGAACGGCCACCACCGCATCGACCCCGGTTTGAGCCAGGGCATGTAGACGGTCGGCCGTCGTCATCAATTTTTGAGCGGGCGAAGGACTCACCACAACGTCCGGATCGGGATCGAAAGTGACCACGACAGCCTTGCAGTCATGGGCACGGGCATCACGGACAAGCGCTTCGATGAGTTCCCGGTGTCCACGGTGAACGCCATCGAACACGCCGATGGCAATCGATGCAGCACCCAAGTGCTCGCACTCATCAAACGCATCGGCAGTGACGATGCGGGCCTCGTCCGACTCGCCCTCGAAAAAGATACGCGCGAGCTCACGAGCGGACAACATCATCGAACACCGCCGATTGCCTGCGGAAACACGTGCTCCATGACAAAGCGGCCACTCTCAATGCGGGCAAGCGCCTTGAGTCCCCCATCGAGCACCAACGCAAAAGGCGCCTTCGCGGAATCGAAATCGGCAAGCGCACGCTCAACGGGAATGCGTCGGCCGTAGAGCAGGTCGTCGGCAAGATTGCCCGGCAAGTCAACACGCGTGGCGCCCAAGGCCGCAATGGGATCCAGGGCAAAGCCAGCCGCGGACTCGGGAGAAAGCTCCTCGACCGCATGACAAGCGCCAATGGAAACAACACCGGAGGCCGTGCGGCGCAGCGCGGAAATGTGCGCGGCGCTCTCGCAGGCGCGGCCCAAATCGCGAGCGAGCGCACGGATATAGGTACCCTTGCTCACTGAGAACGCCACGGTCCACACACACGTATCACCTTCGCCTCCCACGGCGATCAGGTCGGCGGCATAGACCTCGACGGGGCGCGGAGGTAGGTCCACCGCATTGCCCTCGCGAGCAGACTTGTAGGCGCGAACGCCATTGACCGAGATAGCCGAAAACGCCGGCGGCACCTGCATCTGCGGACCCAGCATAGCGGCCAAGCGCTCACGGGCATAGGCAGGATCGCGGAGCTCGTTGGCAACAGCCACCGTGCGTACCGCCTCGCCCTCCGCATCATCGGTATTGGTCTCGGCGCCAAACGAGATGTCGGCGACATAGCTTTTGGTATCGAGCGTGAGCATGCCCAGCAGACGGGTGGCCTGGCCCACACCCACCACCATGACACCCGATGCCATGGGGTCGAGCGTGCCGGCATGGCCGACGCGTCGCTCATGGAGGGCGCGCCGGCATTGCGAAACCACATCGTGGGACGTGCAGCCCACCGGCTTATCGACGGCGAGCAGCATATTCAGTTGAGAAGGCGTACGACGAGCCATGTACCATCCAAAAAGTTAAAGCTCGACGGTCACCGAAGCGGGATCCTCCCCTACCAGTTCGGCCAGCATGGGAAGTGCCACGGTGAGCGTCTCGAGAATCGTTCCGTTGTTGGAGAAACCGGCGGCAGCAGGATGTCCGCCTCCGCCAAAGGCAGCAGCGATCTCGGACACGTTGAGGTCACCCTTGGAGCGCAGGTTGCCGCGCACCTTGGTATCGCCCTCAATGCCCTTCAGGAACAGGCAGACCTCGACGCCCATCACCGAGCGCACCACGTCAACCAGACCGTCGCACTCATCCGAGGTGACACCGCACGCCTCAAGGTCACTCTGGTACGCGTAGCTATACGCGACGCGCCCGTGGGCCACCGTCTTAATGCGGCCCATAACGATGGACTTGAGGTGCAAAAACTCAACGCGCATGCTCTGGTAGACCTCGAGTGCCACACGCGCCGGATCGGCACCGTGGGCAACCAGACGCGAGGCTGCATGGAACGCGGCTGCATCGGCGTTTTGGTACTGAAAACGGCCGGTATCGGTAACCAAACCACACAGCAGGCAGGTCGCAACGCCATCACGTGCGACAATGCCGCAATTGTCCAAGAAGCGGTCGATGATCATGGCGCAGGCTGCAGCTTCGACGCGCCTCAGGCTGAGCTCGGCAAACTCCTCGCGCGCCGGATGGTGATCGAAGCACACCACATGCTTGGAGCGACGAAGCACCTCGGCGGAATTATTGAGACGCTCGACGACCGGCACGTCCACCGAGATGAACAGGTCCGGATTGCCGGTATACGCAGATGCCGGTACCAGGCGATCGGAGCCTTCCATAAAGCGGTAGATGCGCGGAACCGGATCATCGTCTGCCAGCAGCAGGGCAATGTCCTTGTTAGGGAAAAACTTCATAAGCGAGAGGCCCAGACCCAACACGGAGCCCAGGGCGTCGCCATCGGGAGAAGTGTGTCCCGAAATCGCAATGGAGGACGCACCCTCGATGAGCTCGAGGATGCGTCGCTGAATATCTGCAGACTCGCACGAGGCGAGGTCGGCGGAATTAGTCATCTAAAGCTGCCTCCTGGGCGGCATCCGCTATCGGATAGCCGTCCTCGTCCTTTTCGATCGCAAGCGTGGCGGGAACGTTTTCCAGCGCACGCGTGATGCGCTCGGCCTCATCGGTCGAGCGATCGATGCGAAAATCGAGCTCGGGCGTAACACGCCAATCGAGCGAGCGAGCCAACAGGCTGCGAATACGGCCCTTAGCGCTTGCGAGCGCCTCCATGACCTCGTCGTAGCGGCTCGCATCGCACGACACGAACACACGCGCGAACGAACGGTCCACCGCGACCTCGACCGCGGTCAAAGTAACCAGGTCAAGACGCGGATCGGAAACCTCAAAGAGCAGGATATAACCGAGCTTCTCGCGAAGCTGCTCGCCCAGACGACGGATTGCCTGCGTTTGCTTCATAGCGCCACCCCCTACTCGGTACGGGCAACCTGGTCGATGCGGTAACCCTCGATCTGGTCGCCGGGCTTGATGTCCTGGAAGTTCTCCAGGCCAATGCCGCCCTCGGAACCGCTCTTGAGGCTCTTGGCCTCGTCCTTGTAGTGGCGCATCGAGGCGATCTTGCCGTTGAAGACCACGATGCCGTCGCGCACCAGACGCACGGAATCGGTCGCGGCGATCTCGCCCTCTTCGACACGGACACCGGCGGCGATACCGACTTTGGGCACCTTGAAGGTGTCCAGGACGGTCGCGGTACCCGTGGAGACCTCGACCTCGGTGGGCTTAAGCATGCCGATACGGGCAGCGTCGAGTTCCTCGAGGCACTTGTAGATGACGTCGTAGCAACGGATCTCGACGCCCTCGCGCTCGGCAGCGGAGCGGGCCTTACCGTCGGGACGGACACCAAAGCCGATGATGATGGCGTTGGAGGCGTCGGCCAGGACGACGTCGGTCTCGTTGATGGCACCAACGGCGGAGTGGATCGTGTTGATACGAACCTCGGACTGATCCATCTTGTCGAGCGAATCCTGAAGGGCCTCGATGGAACCCTGGACGTCGGCCTTGATGATCAGGTTGAGCTCCTTGACCTCGGCGTCTGCAATGGTCTCGAAGAGGTTCTCGAGCGTGACGTGCTTGACGCGGCTCTGCTCCTCGATACGGGCCTTGAGCGAACGCTCGTCGGCAAGGGCGCGAGCCTCGCGCTCGTCCTCGAACACGCGGAACTCGTCACCGGCGTTGGGCACGGACTGCAGGCCCAGGATCTCGACGGCGTCGGAGGGACCGGCCTCGGTGACGGTGCGGCCCTTGGGGTCGAGCATGGCGCGGACGCGGCCGTAGGTGAGGCCGGCGACCAGCGTATCGCCCACGTGCAGGGTACCGCGGGTCACGAGCACGGTAGCGACCGAGCCGCGGCCCTTGTCGAGCTTGGCCTCGAGGACGTTGCCGGAGGCAAAGGTGTCCGGGTTGGCCTTGAGCTCGAGTACATCGGCCTGGAGCAGCACGGTCTCGAGAAGATCGTCGATACCGATCTTCTGCTTCGCCGAGATGTTGACGAACATGTTCTGTCCGCCCCACTCCTCGGGGATGACACCGTACTCGGTGAGCTCCTGGCGCACGCGGTCGGGGTTGGCACCCGGCTTATCGATCTTGTTGACGGCGACGACGATGGGTACGCCGGCAGCCTTGGCGTGGTTGATCGACTCGACCGTCTGGGGCATGACGCCGTCGTCGGCGGCGACGATCAGAATGACGATGTCGGTCACCTTGGCACCACGGGCACGCATAGCCGTAAAGGTGGCGTGACCCGGGGTATCGATGAAGGTGATCTTGCGGTCGTTGATCATAACCTGCGAAGCGCCGATTGCCTGGGTAATGCCGCCCGCCTCGCCGGCAGCGACGCCGGTGTGACGGATGGCGTCGAGGAGGCTCGTCTTGCCGTGGTCGACGTGGCCCATGACGGTGACGACCGGTGCACGCGGCTTAAGGTCGGCGGGATCGTCGTAGAACGAGAAGGTGTTCTCCTCCTCGGGGGTGATGATCTTGATCTGACGGCCCAGGTCGTCGGCAACGAGCTCGACGAGGTCGTCAGACATGGACTGTGTCATGGTGAGCGGCGTGCCCAACAGGAACAGGCGCTTGATGATGTCGTTGGCCGGAACGTCAAGTGCCTCGGCGAGTTCCTGGACGGTAACGCCCTGGGAGACCTTGATGGCGTCGAGCTCCTCGGGGTTCACGCCCTGGGCCAGCGCCTCCTCTATCTTGCGCTCCTCCTGAGCCTTGGCAGCCTCGCGCTCGCGCTTCTCCTTGCGCTTCTTGCGGCGACCGGTGGACTCGCGAGAGGCCTCCTCGACGGCGGCACGGGCCTCCTCGAGCACCTTCTCGCGGCTGTACTCCTCGGCCTCGCGAGCCATACGGCTGTAGTGGTCCTCTTCGTTGTTGTGACCGCCCTTGCGCTTCTTGCCCTTGCCCTGCTTGTCGGGGTTGGGGAAGTCCATGCCGGCAGCGACGTTGTTGCTGGCGTTGGTGCGATGGCTGTGCGGACGGCTCTCGGAGGCGTTGCGCTCGGAGTTGCTGTCGGAGGCGTTACGATCGTTACGACGGCCTCCGCGGCGGTCGTTGTTGCCGCCACGACGGTTACCGCGCTCGGCGGCACGCTCGGCCTTGGCCTTGTCCTCGGCGTCCTTCTTCTCCTTGAGCACGGTCTCCTGTGCGGCGATCTGGTCGAGCAGCGAACGGAAGCGCGAACCGGAGTCGGAAGCGGGAACGGCGCGGCGCTGGGCCTCGCGAGCAGCCTCCTCCTTCTCGCGAGCAAGGCGCTCCTGCTCGGCCTTCTTCTTGGCCTCGGCCTCGGCGCGGGCAGCCTCCTCGGCAGCCTGGGCTGCGGCAAACTGACGGCGCTCCTCCTCGCGTGCCTTCTCGGCGGCGATGCGCTCGCGCTCGGCCTCGGCGGCGCGTGCAGCCTCCTCGGCGGCGGCAGCCTGCTCCTCGGCCTGCTTGGCGGCCTCGACTTCCTGAGCGCGGGCCTCGATCACCGAGGCGAGCTGCTTGCGGACCATGGCGACATAGGCGTCCTCCAAGGTGGAGGATGCGGACTTAGCGGGAATCTTCATATCGGCGAGATGACCCATCAGTTCCTTGGAGGTCATGCCGAACTCTTTGGCCAGGGTGGACACACGGACTTTTGCCATATGACTTCACCTACCCTTTCTGGCACCTTGGGTGCCTAGAGACTGAACGAGCGTGGGAGACGCGCCAGGACCTGCCCGGCGCGACCGCGCGCTAGATCAGGTCCTCCGCATCATCGAAGGCGTCGGTGTCGTGGACACCGCAGAAACGGGAGCCGGGACGAGCCTGGTTGCGGCACTGGATGCCGTCCTCGGACACATACTCGCAGCGACGGACGTCCTCGTCCTCCTCGTCACCGATCAGGTCGGCGGCGGGCTCCTCGTGAACGGGAACGTTCTTGAGGATGTCGGCGGCAAGCGTCTCGGACTTGATGTCGATGTGCCAGCCGGTCAGGCGCGCAGCGAGGCGGGCGTTCTGGCCCTCCTTGCCGATGGCGAGGGACAGCTGGTCATCGGGCACGATGACGCCGGCGTAGGCCTTCTCCTCGTCGATGAGGACGCGGGTGACCTTGGCAGGCGACAGGGCGTTGGCAACGTAGACGGCAGGATCGGCATCCCACAGGATGACGTCGACGCGCTCGCCACGGAGCTCGCCCACGACAGCGCGAACACGGCTGCCCTTGGGGCCGACGCAGGCGCCCACGGGATCCAGACGGTCGTCGAGCGAGTGGACGGCGACCTTGGAACGCTGGCCGGGCTCGCGGGCGATCGACTTGATCTGGACGGTGCCCTCATAGATCTCGGGCACCTCCTGCTCAAACAGACGACGCATGAGCTCGGGGTGGGTACGGGAGATGACAATCGGCGGACGGCTGTGCTCGCCACGAACCGGCTGCAGGTTGGAGTTGGGGTCGCGAACGTCGATGATCACGGCCTTGATGTGCTGGTTGTGCAGGTAACGCTCGCCCATCGGGCGCTCGTTGCGCTCGTTCTCGTAACGGCGCTGATCGAAGTGCGGCAGCTCGGCCTCGACGCCCTCGCGAATCTTGACGATCGTGAAGTCGGGCGTGGACTGCAGCACGGTACCGCTGATGAGGTCACCGATGCGGCCGGAGAACTCCTCGTAGATCTGCTCGCGGGCGGAGTTGCGCACGATGGCGTTGATCTCGGCCTTGGCGTGCTGGGCAGCGATGCGGCTCGTGTTCTTAGGGGTGACGTCGATCTCCTCGAACTCGGTGAAGTTGCCCTCCTCGTCCATGGAATCGTCGATCGGCTCCAGGCGGTAGACGTAGATCTTGCCGGTGGTGCGGTCGATGGTCACCTTGGCGCCCCACTCAAGATGCAGGATCTCGGCATAGCTCTTGGCGAGCGACTGCTCCAGGCGGTCGATCAGGTAGAGCTGGTCGATGTGCTTCTCCTGGCAAAGCTCCATCAGGGCGGACATCATGTCGGATGCTGCCATCTTACTTTCCTTCCTTCGCGGGCTTGAAGTCGTAGGTGGGCTTCAACTTGCACTTTTTAACATTAGAGAAATCGAGGGTAACGGACTCGCCGTCCTCGAGCTCGAGGGTCACCTCGGTCTCGGTCGCAGCGGCAATCTTGCCGGCGTACTTGCGACGGCCCTCGGTGGCTGTAGAGGTGAGCTCGCAGTTCTCGCCCACAAAGCGGGCAAAGTCACTCGGGCGGCGCAGCGGGCGCGCCATGCCCGGGCTCGACACCTCAAGCGTATAGCTCGAAGAGATAGGGTCGAGCTCCTCAATCACATCGCCGACCCACTTGGTGTTGGCCGTGACGTCGTTGAGAGACAGGCTCTGACCCTCGGCACCCTCGATACGCACGCGCACGCAGGGGGCCTTGGTGGCGCCCACGAGCTCGACGTCGACGATGTCGACATCGTGCTGGGGAGCGACGGCCTCGAGCGCGTCGATGATCGCCTGCTCGGTCTTGGTCTTGACCATTGCGGCACCTCCATCCATACAAAAAAGAAGCGGGGCCGAAACCCCACTTCTTTAAATTACAACTTCATTTGCAAGCAAACTATACCAATAGCTGCGGAAACGCGCAAGCACAGTACGAATCTGCAGGTCAGCGTGCGCACAGGTTCTCCACAAGAATAGGACAATTGACCGAGGAACCCCATGCGGCGCGCCCTCAACAGTCCCAAAACGGGCCATGCGTCCCATTCCACAGGCCCGTTCGGACCCCAAGGGCATTCCTCCCCGAGCCCCTATCGATCAGACTTACGCTAAGGGGCATTCTGCAACAAGCCAGCCAGCAAGTCGCGCAACGACGAACCATTCCAAATCCTCTACGGCAAGGAGGCACACATGAAACGTCTAGGCACCCCCTGCATAACTGCGCTCGCCATCGCAACGTGCTCGTTGGCCCTCTTAGGCTGCGGCAACACGAATGGCAAAACCGGAACATGCGAACCGAACCCTGGCAGCACCAAAGCCATCGAGAAAAAGACGCCATCGGAAAGCTTCGACAAAATAAACGAAGACATCGTCGATCCCCAGGGCCTGAGTCCCGACCCCCAAGAACAGTTCCCCATCGACCTTGAGGCAGACGAGAGCGTCCATGTTATCTGCGTGGGCAAGGACACGGATGGCTACGGCGACGCCGCGTTGGTCTTTGCGGTGACAAACAACACCGATGTCGACATGATGTTTGGCGATGTGGACTCCTACGCTTACGTCGACGGCGTGGTCCGCGATGTGCGCATGCGCCAGCCGGTCGCAGCGGGCGAGGAAACGCGCGCCATGCTCACCTTTGTGGGCACCTTCGACGACCCGGACTTTGATGTGAACAACGACCTCAACGACATCTACCTCAACATCTGGATGTTCGAAGAGGCAACAGGCAACGTTTACTTTAGGGACCTGGTACACATCCCGTAGAAGACGGTGCGACGCACTGACTAAGCAGGGCAGACAACACAAAACGAGGGACGACCCAACCGGACCGCCCCTCGTTTATTGCATGTCAGCTTTACGCGCAGAGCTTATTTGACCACCAGGTTGACCAGCTTGCCGGGCACGCAGATGGCCTTGACGACCGTCTTGCCCTCGAGCCACTTGGCGACGGCTTCCTCAGCGGCAGCCTGCATCTCCTCGTTGGAGGCGTCGCGGGCGACGTCGATGCGGCCGCGGACCTTGCCGAGCACCTGTACGACGATCTGCACCGTGTCCTCGATGGACTCGGCCAAGTCGAACTCGGGCCAGGCGGCGGTGTAGGCATTGCCCTCGCAGCCGAGCGCCTCATGCCACAGCTCGTCGGCCCAGAACGGGCAGATGGGGGCAAGGACGCTCACGATATCCTTAGCCACGCCGTAGCACAGCGCCTTGTCGCGAGCGGTACCCTCGGTGGCGTTGAGGTAGGCGCTCGCCGCGTTGACGAGCTCCATGACGGCCGAGATGGCGGTGTTGAACTGGCCGCGATCGAAGTCCTCGGTGCACTTGGCGATGGTGCGATGACGCTCGCGGTAGAGCTTCATCGCGGTCTCGTCAAGCGCGGACTTGTCAAAGACCACGTTGGCGTCGCCGGACTGGACGAGCTGCCACACGATACGCCAGGCGCGCTTAATGAAGCGGTTAGCGCCCTCGACGGCCTTGGGATCCCAGTCGAAATCCTTCTCGGGCGGGGCGATAAACAGGATCGCCAGACGCATGGTGTCGGCACCGTAGGGCTCGATGACCGAGCTCGGGGGCACGACGTTGCCCTTGGACTTGGACATGGTGTCGCCATTCTCGTCCTTGACCATGCCCTGGCACAGCAAGTTGGTGAAGGGCTCATCAACGCTCAGCAAACCCAGGTCGCGCAGTGCCTTTGTAAAGAAGCGGCTGTAGAGCAGGTGCAAAATGGCGTGCTCGATGCCGCCGATGTAGTTATCGACGGGCATCCAACGGTCTGCCGCCTCGCGGGAGAAGGGCAGCTTGGTGTTGTGCGGGTCGGTATAGCGCAGGTAATACCAGCTGGAGCAGGTGAAGGTGTCCATGGTATCGGTCTCACGCTTGGCCGGGCGACCGCAGACCGGGCAGGTGGTCTCGTAGAACTCCTTGCACTCGGCGAGGGTCTCGCCGGCACCCAGGTCCAGGTTCTCGGGCAGCGTCACCGGCAGCTGGTCCTCGGGCACGGGCACGATGCCGCAGTGCTCGCAGTGAATGGCCGGGATGGGGTTGCCCCAGTAGCGCTGACGGCTGATGAGCCAGTCGCGCAGACGGAACTCAACCTTGCGACGGCCGCAGCCCATGGCCTCGAGGTCGGCCACGATCGCAGCCTCGCCCTCGGAGTGCTTGCCGCCGCGCATGCCGGTATACTTGCCGGACTGGACGAGCGTGCCCTCGGCAGCGTGGGCGCAATCCCAGTCGACGGTCTCGGCATGGAAGGTATCGATGGTCTCGCCGCTGGCCTCGACGGCAGCGCGATCGTCATCGTCCAGGATGA
Organism: Collinsella aerofaciens; assembly: GCF_902364355.1. Taxonomy (GTDB): domain Bacteria; phylum Actinomycetota; class Coriobacteriia; order Coriobacteriales; family Coriobacteriaceae; genus Collinsella; species Collinsella aerofaciens_AF. Next base: position 155,052 of record NZ_CABJDK010000003.1, on the reverse strand, counting down.
TCGGCACAATAGGCAGGTCATACTTGCGGGCGAACTCAAAGTCGCGCTGGTCGCCGCAGGGAACGGCCATGACGGCGCCGGTGCCGTAGTCGGCAACGACATAATCGGCAACCCACACGGGGACCTTCTCGCCGTTGACGGGGTTCACCACATAGCGGCCGGTAAAGGCACCGTGCTTCTCGAGGGTGCCCTGGGCACGCTCGACGGCAGAGATGTGCTTGGAGTCCTCGACGATCTTGGTGACGGCCTCCTCGTACTCCGTGCCCTCGACGAGCTCGTGCAGGCGCGCGTACTCGGGAGCCAGGACAAAGAAGGAGACACCAAAAAGGGTATCGGCACGCGTGGTGAAGACGGTGATCTTGCCCTCATCGCCCTCGATGGGCTCGCCATCGGCATCGCACAGGGTAAAGTCGACCTCGGCGCCCTCAGAGCGACCGATCCAGTTGGCCTGCATCTGCTTGACGCGCTCGGGCCAGCCGGGGAGCTTCTCCAGGTCGTCGAGCAGCTCCTGGGAGTACTCGGTGATCTTGTAGTACCACTGCTCAAGGTCGCGCTTCTCGGGCTCGGTGCCGCAACGCCAGCACTTGCCCTCGGTCACCTGCTCGTTAGCCAAAACGGTCTTGCAGGTGGGGCACCAGTTAACCGGATTCTTCTTACGATAGACCAGGCCCTTTTCCCACATCTTCTCAAAGATCCACTGACCCCAGCGATAGTAGTCGGGGCTGCAGGTCTTAACGGTGCGATCCAGGTCGTAGGAGAAGCCCATGCGCCTCATCGTGGCGAGCGCCTGGTCCATGTTCTTATACGTCCAGGCGGCAGCCTGCGTGTTGTGCTTGATGGCGGCGTTCTCGGCGGGCAGGCCAAAGGCGTCAAAGCCGATGGGGTGCAGCACGTCAAAGCCGCGCATGCGGGCCTGACGGGCCATGGCATCGCCGATGGTATAGTTGCGCGCGTGGCCCATGTGTAGGTCGCCCGACGGATACGGGAACATCTCGAGCACATACTTCTTGGGCTTGGTGGCGTCGGTGTCGACGGCAAAGAGGTTCTCGTCGTCCCACGTCTTCATCCACCGGGACTCAATGGCCTGCGCGTCGTAGGCAGGGATCTCATCCTTATGATCTGTGCAATCGCACATATCAGCTCCTTTAATCTTGCTGGGGTCGGTCGGCTTAGCTTTATTCGCTACTGCGAACAGTCCTGCGCAAGACGAAGAGCACATTTAGTGCTCTTCTTTGCGTGCGGAACTTGTAGCGAACAAAGCTAAGCCGCCCGACCCTAAGGTTGACTCGACTGATGATAGCAAATACGACAAGCGAGATGCCTGCGACTTGCAGGCATCTCGCTTTATCTAAATAACGTGGTTGGGAATCAACCTTTGTCTGAAACTCGTTCTAGCACGAACGGGTTTTCCAGGTGCCGCAGATTGCCGTGAAAGAGGAGCGCCGCGTACTTAGGTACGCAAGCGACGGTTTGAACGGCAAGGTGCGGTGCCTGGGAAAGCCGCTTAGCGGTAGCTGACGCTTTGCTGGGAGTCCTTGACGACTACGTCGTGGGCTCCGCCTTCGACGATCGAGGTCGAGGAGACCAGGATCAGGCGTGCCTTTTCCTGGAGCTCGGGGATCGAGAGGGCGCCGCAGTTGCACATCGTGGACTTGACCTTGTAGAGCGTGCCGCCCACGCCGTCCTTGAGGGAGCCGGCGTAGGGAACGTAGGAGTCGACGCCCTCGACGAAGCTGAGCTTCGCGGCGCCGCCCAGGTCGTAGCGCTGCCAGTTGCGGGCACGCGCAGAACCCTCGCCCCAGTACTCCTTCATGTACTGGCCGTTGACGTTGACGCGCTCGGTCGGGCTCTCGTCAAAGCGGGCGAAGTAGCGGCCCAGCATCATAAAGTCGGCGCCCATGGCAAGGGCGAGCGTCATGTGGTAGTCGTATACGATACCGCCGTCGGAGCACACGGGCACGTAAACACCGGTCTCCTCGTAGTACTCGTCACGGGCGCGGCAGACGTCGATCAGCGCGGTGGCCTGGCCACGACCGATACCCTTGGTCTCGCGAGTGATGCAGATGGAACCGCCGCCGATACCGACCTTGATGAAGTCGGCACCGCAGTCGGCCAAGAAGCGGAAGCCCTCGGCGTCGACGACGTTACCGGCACCGACCTTGACGTCCTCGCCGTAGTTGGCGCGGATCCACTCGATGGTGCGCTTCTGCCACTCGCTGAAGCCCTCGGAAGAATCGATGCACAGGACATCGGCACCGGCCTCGATGAGCAGCGGCACGCGCTCGGCATAGTCGCGAGTATTGATACCGGCGCCGACCATATAGCGCTTGTCGTTATCGAGCAGCTCGTTGGGGTTGGTCTTGTGGCTGTCGTAGTCCTTGCGGAAGACGATGCCCATAAGGTGATCGTTGTCGTCGACGATAGGCAGGGCGTTGAGCTTGTTGTCCCAGATGACGTCGTTGGCAACCTTGAGGCTGATGTTCTTGTCGCCCACGATGAGCTGCTCGCGCGGGGTCATGAACTCGGAGACCTTCTTCTGGTGGTCATCGCGGCTGGGACGATAGTCACGGCTGGTGACAATGCCCAGGAGCTTGCCCTTGGGAGTGCCGTCGTCGGTGACCGGCATGGTGGAGTGGCCGGTCTTCTCCTTGAGCTCGATGACCTGCTCCATGGTCATGTCGGGTGTCAGCGTGGAATCGGACTGAACGAAACCAGCCTTGTGATCCTTAACGGCCTTGACCATAGCAGCCTCGGACTCGGGGGTCTGAGAACCGTAAATGAAGGACAGGCCACCCTCGGTAGCGAGCGCGACACCCATGTCGACGCCCGAGACGGACTGCATGATGGCGGAAACCATGGGGATGTTCAGGGTGATTGCCGGCTTCTCACCGCGCTTGAAGCGGGTTAGCGGCGTCTTAAGAGAGACGTTGTTGGGGATGCACTGCGAGGACGAGTAACCAGGGACCAGCAGATACTCCGAAAACGTGTGGGACTCACCGGGAAAGAACGTAGCCATGTTTCTCCTTTTTCCATGCGACCGGTCGGCTGCAGGCCTCGTAGGACCCAGCCCAACCTTGGGCGCCCAATACTGGGGAAGTATCTTAACGCACTTTGACTGCTACAATGCATGGTTTAGAAAGAGCACACGAGGGTTTGACGCAGGCTTTGCGTTTGCCCAGCAAACACTTTAGCGGGGAGACGTGGAGCACATGGAGTACAAGACGACGGCAAAGTTGGTCATTCAAGCGTGCGACAAGGATTTGCCGGGCGTGTTCGGCCATGGCTGCGTCTTGCTGCTGCAGGGTATTGCCCGGGAGCACTCACTCAACCGCGCCGCCAAAAGCATGGGCATGGCGTATTCTAAGGCCTGGCGCATCGTGAACGAGGCCGAAGGGCAGCTGGGATGCAAACTCATCGAGCGCGACGGCGCCCGCGGATCCACGCTCACGCCGGCCGGCGAGCGAGCCATAGCAGTCTACAAGGAGCTGCAGGCCGATATCAACAACGTCATCGCTGCCAAGGCCGACGCCCTCATCGCCAACATCAACGCGGAGTAGTCCTTTTGGGCGGTTTTTAGCCCACAGCGCCCTCGGGTTGAGGCTCGCGCCACAAAACGGGCCCATCTACTACGTTTAGTTGGACACCCTCGACCACACCAGATTTCATGAAAACAAAACCGCTGGTAAACAGCTTGCTAATTTTCAAAATAGGCGGGTATGGTCGACCCCTATTGCTTAAACGTAGTAAATAGGCCGTTTTCGTGACACAGACCCCGATTAGCTACTTGCGAAGGGCGTTATCGAGAGTGGCAGCCACCTGCAGAGGGTCGTCGGTGCCGGCGAAGAGGCGGATGGCGCTCCCCCGCTTACCGCGCGGGGCCGAAAGGCGCGTTGTTGAGCCGCCGGCGGGTGATGTGCGAAACTCCCCCGGCAATGTGTCGAACAGCTCACCCGCACTTCGCTCGATAAGGTCAAACTCTACTGCCGGGCCAAAACCGTGCTCCAGGATGCCGGTCGCGATGGCATGGTCGGGATGCGAGGTCAGCCCGGGATAGCGCACGTTGCGTACCATCTCGTTGGCGGCCAGATACTCGGCCAGCGCACGGGCGCGGTCGAAGTGGGCCTGCATGCGAGCGTCGAGCGAAGACAGCCCTCGCTCCAGCATGCAAGCCTCATTAACAGAAAGGTCGAGTGCAGACGCACCGCAATCCGCAAGAAGCGCATACGCACACTCGGCGGCGGCATCCACGCGATGCCGCTTAAGCCGCGAGCGCGCCACCGAAGCGGCGACGAGCTTGCGCGGCGCCACGCCGGCACACACGCGATCGAGCGCCTCGAGCGACAGAACGGCGCCCAAGCGTAACGGATCACAGCCAAAGACGCCCGCCACGGTGTTATCCACCACGAGCAGCGCATGCGGCTCACGAGCGGCGCGGCCCAGAGCGCGAAGGTCGGGCACACGCAGACCAAACCCGCCGATGGAGTTGACGAACCACCACAGGTGCGGCCCCTCGGCATCAAACGAAGCATCAAAGCCTTCGGACGCAGCAGCAAACGCCGCAGCCGCGGGCTCCCCCACCAGCGCAACATCGCAGCCATCAAAGCCGCAGGCAAATGCATCGGCAAAGTCGTCCGCAAAGGCCACCAAGCGATCGCCGGGCTGCACAATCCCCAGCATCGACAGCGCCGCCGGCACATGCGAGGCCGCAACAAGACACGTTTCACGTGCGCCGGCCCTCACGGCCCAGGTCTCTTCAAGCTGCTGCACGTCCAAGCGACACCGCCCCTTAAATAAAACTGAACCAAACTAGCCGTGATATTCGCCGTTGTACTGGATGAGCGTCAGGTCCTCAACGCCGTCGAGCGCGCGAATCGCATCGGCGTAGGGCATGTCAACGCCGTCCGAGAACACCTCGACGGCCATCTCCACCTTGTCACCGCGCATGGTCTTGGACTTCAACGTGAACTTGGTGCGACCAAAGGCGCGCACGATATCGTCGCCCGTGGTCTGGCCCGTATAATGGATCACCATCATGTACACGCGCGCCTTGTCCTGGTGCGAAGCGAACCCCGCGATCATCACCACAATTACCACGGCAGTAAGCCCCACGAGCGCATACATGCCGGCGCCCGCCGTAATGCCCGTGGTAATGGCCCAAAACAGATACAGCAGGTCGAGCGGGTCCTTAACCGCCGTACGATAGCGGACGATGGACAAAGCACCGACCATACCGAGCGAGATGACCACGTTGGTCGAGATCGCAAGCGTGACCATGCAGGTAAGCACGCACATGCCCACGAGTGTCACGGCAAAACTGCGCGAATACACCACGCCGGTAAAAAAGCGCTTGTACACGTAATAGATCAGGATGCCCATGGCGAGCGCCACGAGCAGCGATAGACCGATCTTGGCAGGGTCGACCTGGCCAAACGCCTCCAAGACGGAGTTCTTAAAAAAGTCCCTGGTGCTCATGGTCTAAATATCCCCTCGGTTCTCAAAATCCGATTGCCAGTAATTAAATCCGCGCAGGTAGGCAGTCTTTTCGTAACACAGGCAGTACTTGGAGACCGCCGTGAGCTCGGCCGCGCCCGGCGGCACCATATCGCGCACCAGCTGCGGGCAAAACTCGGTAAACTTGACCTCCATCACCAGCTTGCCGGGCTCCAGGACCGGCAGCGCGGGCAAGGTCGCGTCAAAGATATCGAAGCTTCCCACCGCGGCACGCACGTTCATGTCAAACGTAATGCGCACGGTGCCCTCGTCCATCACCCACGGCTCGCGCTCGTAGTCCACGATGGTCCGCGGGCGCATCATGTTGCAGATGCACTCGATGTAGAACTCGCGGCAGAGCGGATGGGCGCTCCGCAGCAAAAAGTCGTAGTCGCCGGCCAGAATCTGCTCAAACTCGCCACGCGTGAGCGGAGCATCTTCCTTGTAAATCCAGCTACCGTACTTCTTTTTGCGCTCGAGCTTAATCACCTTGTCGCTGCCGTTATAGATGCGCACGCGATACTTTTTGCGCATGAGAATACCGGCGTCTTTTTCCTCGTAGGCCGAGTTGCAGTAGTCTTCAAAGTACAGGCTGCGAATGGTGTAGCCACCCGCCCGCGCATGCTTGTCCAGCTTAAACACCGGCGCCATGCGGCAGGCAAGCGCGGCGTGCTCACCCTCGTTAATGAGATATTTGAGCTCGTGGCGATAACGCTCCTGCGTGGTGCGTGCGGGAGGTGCCACCAGGCGCTCAAGCAGCGCGCTAGCCCTCCTCATACGTATCCTCCACGACCTTACCGTCGTCTTGCACGTAAAAACACTTCATGCCGTAGTGCTTGCCGTCGTCGGTTACATAGTAGTCAAACGCATCTTGCGTATAGCCGTCGGAGTTGGTGGCACGCACGCGCACAAAATACTGGCCGGTATCGGGCGCATCGCAGGTCACCTCGGGAAGCAGCACGTCCTCGGCCTTAAAAAGCACGTCGCTTATGGCATAGTCGCGCGCCAGCTCCACGGTATAGCGAATGTCACGCGCCTTAAAGTCGTAGGACGCATCCCAGTTAATGCGCAGCTTACCGTTATCAATCTGCGGCACGCCAATGTAGAACGGCATGGGCTTTTTATAGCTCTCGCGAAAGCTCTTATAGTTCTCCTCGATCTCGGAGGGAATCGCCGCGGCAATCTGCTCGTATTCGTCCTTGGTGACAGGCAGATTGTCGATATCGGGCGAAGCAAAGACCAGCGATTCGGTAACCTCGCGATAATGTTTGATCATCTTGCTCAGGCGCGCCTCGGTCATATACGAGCGCAGGTCCTTTACGGCGCGGTCGAGTTCGCTGCGGAACGATTTGCTACGCAGTGCACGATTGAATAGCACGTTGCCCCAGTAGTTGCTTACGCCGCGCTCCCAGCTCGCATAGTCCGAAAACCCGATAAGAGAAAGCTCCATCTTACGCAGCATGCCATCGTTGTCCCAATCGAGGATGTACCACGTATTGGAGTTGAGCGGGCTGTACAGATAGCAGTTACGGTTCTGAGTATCGCAGTTGCCCGTCAGGATCTGAAACGCCAGCCAATAGACCAGATTCTCGGTATCAAAGTAGGTGTCGAGCACCTCATCGATCTTTTGCGATTCGTCGTTGAGCGCATCGAGCATCTCGATGAGCTTGGTGTGGTCCGTATCGCCCTTGATCTCGAGCATGCCCTCAAAGCTTGCCTGGTTGTAGTCGGGATCGTCAGCAAGCTTAATGGTGTCCTCGTAGCGATGGAAATCAAAGCTGTTCACCTTGTACAGGTGCCCACTCTTATCCATGCCATGTGCCTTAAGCGCCGTCTTGTTGAGCTGCTCCACCTGCGTAAACAGGCCGTAGTCCTCAAAGGTATCGTTGGACTTTTCGGTCTGGTCGCACACCCACAGATGCACAAACTGCGTGCTCAGGCCCATCATCTGGGGAATCCCGCGGATAAGGTCGTAGGCCATCTTGTTGCGAAAACGCATACCCTCGCCCATGTGCTTGTTGAGCGCAATCGCGCGCTGTTGGCGCCAGGTACCCTTGCCCTTTTTGAGCTCCACCTTGTAATTCTTTTGCGAGTTCATGCTCGATGTCTGACCGCGCACCTGCACGGTAGCATTGGGCGCTTCCTCGCCATAGCCAACCTCGCCGGCCACCGGGCCGTCTTCGTCGCCCGCCTGCAGCAGGCCCATAACCTGATAGCGCGTCACGCCCATGTCGGCATAGTCATACACCGAGTACGTATTGATCTCGGCCCAGCTGTGGTCGGTGTTCTCGGAGCTGTTGCCGCGCGAGACCGTCAGGTACATGGTCACAATGCCCGAGTCGTCGTAGACCTCGTACAGCTCGTCTTTATCGCGTAGGTGCTTGGTACCGTCCGAGGACTCGGCCTTTTTAATCTTGTCCTGCTTTTTGACCTTTTTGGTCGAGGAGTCTTCCTGCACCGAGCAGCCCGAAAGCAACAGCGCACCGGCAGCCGCCTCAAACAGGCGACGGCGAGACATCATCCTATCGGCCATCAGAACCTCCCCAATGGTTGCGATACACACGGACCACCGTGCGCTCAAACGCGCCGTGCGGCTCACCCTTATGGCGGCACTCCTCATAGCGCTGCTCGGCACGGTCGAGCAAGCGGCCCAACTCCGTAAAGCGACCCGTTTTGTCGGTCGCCACCATGGGCTGCTGACTCAGGATACGATACGGTAAGTTGGCAGTATAGGTATCGAGCCGCAGCAGGGCCACGATAAAAAACACGCCCGCACCCAACAAAAAGCCAAAGCCGTAAAACTGCTGCGGCAAAAGCAACGACACGGCGGTCGCCAGCCCGGCCACACCGGCAAACAGGCCCGAGGCCAGAACGGCTCCCTTGTAGTCGGTAAAGTACAGCAAGATAAGCAGGATCGTGTTGCCCACGGCATACAGGCCATAGCCTACGCATAACGTGCGAAAATACCCGTGCATAAGGTTGTTAAAGCCCAGCGGCAGGGCCGAGAGTACCGTGGTCTCGAGCGAAATGACAGCCGCAGTCACAAACAGCTGCTTGAGCGCGCAAAAGCGTAGTTCGCTATTAAGCGTAGAGAGCATCTCCTCCTCGGCCACCACGATGTCGCCCACCACGCCGCCGTCGTTAAACAGGCTGTAGTAGTCGCGGTAGCGCGGATAGAAGTTGACTTCGACCGACACCACAAAGTTGACGGTCGTGACCAGAATGGTCAAAAACGAAAGCAACGCCGGCACATCATGATAGGGCGCGCCGTAAAACAGGCCTTTGACCTGCACGCCAATGGGCCCTGCCCAAATAATCACCAGGTGCGCAAAGAGCCCCAGGTTGGTAAACAGGCCCGTGAGCGCCAGCGGCATAAATTGGTCGAGCCAGCGCAAAAAGAGCCAGGGGCTGCGATCGCTATAAGGAAAATACCGGTACAGCAGCACCACGTCCCAGGCGAGCATGACGCCGTAGCCCAGGGCGATTGACGCCAGCAGGCCCTCGACCGGCGGCAGCCCCAGCGCCAGCGCGGTCAGGGCGCACAGGCACGCCACGCCAATGGCCGCAGCAAAGCTGCACAGAATGCCGCGGTAATCCTTGATGGCCGTGAGATAGCTCATGCCGTTCCAGTTGACGATCATAATGTTGAACAGCCATAGGCACAGCAGCCCCTGCAGCAGCGTGGCGCCCGAGAACAGCAAAAAGATGCCGCAGAGCACCGTGCCCGCAACGAGCATGATGGCGTTGGAACCCCAAAACGAGGGCAGGACCTCTTCTTCGCGCTCGGCAAACAGCATGTCCGCCAAAAAGCGCGTGACCGGCATGGAGAAAAAGCTTGTGAGCGTAAGTGAGGCCAGCAGCGTATAGGTCACCATGCACACCAGCAGATCCTGGTTGGCGCGGCCCACACCCCACAGACCACACAGCACCAAGACACCAACCTGGAGCAGCACGCCCAGCAGCATGGGGCCCGTGCACACAATGCCAGCGTAGCCATAGGCGCGCATCGTGGCAAACAGACCCTTGCGCCTAAACAGGCGCTTGAGCTCAAAACCGATTCCGGCCACCGGCTACTCCCCCTCTCTGGGCAGGTCAAACGCACGCGCCGTCTCGTTGTACAGCGCGCGATAGTTGGCGAGCATCTGCTCGTGCAAAAAGTACGTGGCAACGCGACGCTGGCCGCGCTCCCCCATCTCAATGCGACGGGCCCGGCTCACGCACATGCGCTCCATGGCATCGGCCAAGCCCTTGCGATACATAGGCGGCGTCACAAATCCGGCCACGCCAAAGTCGTCGCCCGGGGCGCCTTCGAGCAGCTCGCGACAGCAGCCCACCTCGGTCGTCACGCAGGGACGGCGCGCTGCAAGCGACTCCAGCACGCTGAGCGGCTGGCCCTCGGAGATGCTCGTCAAAATGGTAAAGTCGAGCTTTTCCATGTACTCGACCACGTTGACGCGGCCGGTAAAGATCAGGTCGCGCACGCCCAGGGTATCGACCAGCGCGTGGCACTCAGCGCCGTACTCCTCGTCGTCCACGCCGCCCATAATGTGCAGGCGCACCTTGGGCAGGCGCTCGTGCAGCTCAAAGAACGCATAGATCATGGTCTTGACGTCCTTGATGGGCGCCAGGCGCACCACCGCGCCAATGTCCACCCAGCCGTCATCGGGCTTTAAGGGAATGTCCTTAAAGCGGTCGAACTGGATGCCGTTGGGGATGACCAGGCATTTACCCGCATCGCAGCCCATATCGATCTGCGTCTTGCGGGCGTTATGGAACAAACTCGTCACGCGGAAGGCGCGGCGGTAGATCTCCTCCGAAAGCAGGTAGAAAAAGCGAATCCAGCGATCCTTAAACGACGGCACCACCCAGTCAGCGCGAATGATCTCTTCCTCGCGCTCGCGGGTATAGATGCCATGCTCGGTCAGCAGCACCGGCGCATGGTGAACGCTTGAGCCCAGGCAGGCGAGCAGGCCACCGTAGCCGGTCGAGATGGCATGGTACACATCGGCCGCCGGCACCTCGCTGCCCAACAGGTAGAGCACGGGAAGCAACATGGAGCGCATGGTGTGGAATGCATCGGCAAAGGGCGTGTAGGGGTACTCGGCCAGGCACACGTCGCGGAAGATGTCCATAAACGTTCGGCTCTGCAAAAACGAGAGCGGATGCACGCGACGGCGCTGAAAGATATCGAACAGCACGTCCCAGTCCGGATTGGAGAGCGACACCAGGCGGCGTAGCGCCTCGCGCTCGCGGTCGTCAAAACTGGCTTCGTGCTGCTCGCCCGAAAGCCGCAGGGCATCGTCCAGGAACACCTCGTGCACCTCGACCACGTTGCCGGGCAGCTCGTAGACAAACTTGCCGCGGTCCTCGGCGTGCGCGCCAATCACCCACAGCACAAACTCATGCTCGGGCATGGCCGTAATGTAGCCGTGCATCCAGGTGGACACGCCGCCGTGCACATAGGGGTAGCAACCCTCGAGTACCAAGCAGATCCTCATTTGTCGCCACCCTCCTTGCGCGCAATAGTCACCGTCTTGTCCGTGGCTTTAACCAGATACAGGTCGCCCGTCAGATGCGTCATCTCGCCACCCGTAACCGCACCCGGCTCGCCGTTGTTGGCGCGGAACATGAGCCACGCCTCGTCGTGGAAATTGCCCAGGCTGAGCGTCCAGGCATCCGCACTTGTATCCACGCTCACCGTCACGGACGAAAAGCGCTGGATAGCACCGGAGCATTCCGAGCCGGTCTGGCGACGCAGGTCTGGCGCAGACTTGGTAAGCCACTCCAGGTAGTCGGTCAGACCGCCTTTGTAGACCTCCCAGCCCTCCTTGGCGCCGCGATCGGGATCCAGCAGATCGTCCGGGTGCATAAAGTGCGTACTCACGTAGTGCATGTTGAGCTCGGACACGGCTGCCAGGCGCATATAGGAATCGTCGATCATGCCGCCCGAGACAATACGCGGCTGCTCCACAATGCCATCGCTCGCCACGCCAAACTCCTGCACGTACGGCAGGTCGGTGCCGTCCTCAAAATACGTACTGGCGATGGTCTTAATGCGCGGAACGTCGGCGCCGATAAGCTTGCGCGCGCGGGCCGAAAGGATATTCGACGGCGGCACGTAGACCGAACCGTGCGCGTTGGGCAGCACCTCGTCCTGGAAGGCGATAAGTTCGTTGAGCGATGCGACGAGCGTCTCCTTGTTCTTCCAGATCTTGTAGTCGTACAGCGTGCCGTAGTCGGTATCCCAGAGCGCCAGAGGCTGATGATTGTAGCCGTGAAAGCCCAGCTCTCCGCCCATCTGCAGCAGCATGCCGCCAAAGTAGCGGAACTGTGTGGTATCGGCCTGGCGCGCGGGCTCGGTCTGGTTGACCGCATCCTCGTAGTTTTCGATCATCACGCCGGTATAGCGAATGCCGTATTTTTGCGCGAGCTTTTGCAGATCGGGCCACCAGACCTTGGCATAAAAGTCGGCGATGGAAAGCCCGTAGTCGCGTTTGATGTAGGTGCCGTCGCCCGAGGGCACGGGGCTGGGAAAGTCGTCCAGATAGAAGACGGCGCTGTTGATGACCGGATAGGCCGTGGCATCGCCCAGCAGGCTGATCGCCGCGGCGTAAAAGCCACGCATGACCTTGTCGTAGATGCCGATATTGCACACCACGGTGCGCCCGCTGCTGCAATCGTTCGACCAAATGAGCGGAGTGCCTGCATCGCCAGTCGACGCCCACACGTGCGCCGTCTCGCGCAGCGAAACAGAAAGCGACGAATTGAAGGGGTCCGAGAGGTCGTAGCGCTCTCCCCCGCCCAGCATAAAGTCCTTACTCGGCACAATGCTCTCGGCCGTCACGTAATCATATCCGGCCGACTCAATACCAAGCTTGGGAGCAATCACCTGCAGGTAGCCCGAGTTATCCGGCGTCATGGCGAGCATCAGCGAACCGCCGGCGCTCACCCAGCTCATGATGTCGGTCAGATGCGTACCGAGTCCATCGAGCGACGGCATAAGCAAAATCACGCGATCGTAGGAGGTCAGCGAGGGTATGGCATCCGCGCCGTCCAGGGCAAGGTCCACGTCGCGGTGCGCGATCTTCATGTCGAGCAGGATCTGGTCGAACTGTTCTTTTACGTCCTCGACGCCATCCTGATTAGTATCGGTAATGACCAGGCACGTGGGCTTTTGGCCAAACATCGCCGACCCAGCCGGTACCGCATCGTTGGAGGCAAGCATCCCCAGCTTATGCTGGCTGGCGCCGTACTGCACACCGGCGCGCTCGATCAACAGCACGGCCGCCATGGCAATAAAAACAGCCCACACCACAAGCAGGCCCATCCAGCGAAAATGGCCCGCACGGTCGCGGATATGCTGTATCACGCTCATCGGGCCTCCTCTCCGTTGCGCCAAAACGCCAGTTCCTCGCGGTTGGCGGCGCTCAAGTATACATGCTGTTTGTCAATCGCATCGATCACGCGGTGGACCTCGTCACCGTCGCGGCGCATCACCGCAAGGCGCAGGCAAAGCATCCAAACCTCCTGCTCCTCGGGCACGTCGAGCACCAGCTGGTCGGTCACGGCCTGCGCCTCGTCGATCTGTCCGACATCGGCCAGGGCCGTGGCGTATCGAATGCGCAGCTCAAAGGAGTCCTCGCGCTCGCAGCGACGCGCAAGCAGGCGCGCATACTGCTGGCGCTGAATCTGAGCCACGCGGCCCTCAGCCAAACCCGAGTCCAAGTATTCACCAAGAAAATCGCAGTATGCGTTGAGGTTTTGCTCGCTCGGGTCGGTCTTAAAGGCTCGCTCCAGCTGTTGCAGCTTAAGATCGGACTCCTTGGAGATCTGCGCCACCGCCGTCGCGGCATAGTGCGCCACCTCGACGTCGTCGTTAAGCTTGGCCGCCTGCAGCTGCGCCAAATACGCATCGGGCTCCTCGGTGAGCATGGAGAGCATTAAACGGCGCCGGTCTGCCGGGTCGTTGACAATCAGCGCCTCTTCGAGCGGAACCACGCCCGCATCGGCATCGCGGTCGTGCACCAAGATGTTGCGATGCAGCTCGTCGTTAATGCGCAGCGATTCCAACGTGGCGTCCTTAAGATCCGCGCCAAACACGGCGCTGCGCGCGATAAGCAGCACTACCAGCAGCGGGCCCCACAACGGCACGAGCACTATTACAGCCAGCATGTGCCCGCGAACCGGCAGCAGGCCCAACTTCATAAGCGTCCACAGCACCAGGCAAACCAGCGCATGCATCAGCAACAAGACGGCAGCTACGACAAGCGAGATCACGCGGCATCCCCCTCACCGTCGCCGACGCTACCAATGCGCTGCAGCAGCGCCACGATACCCTCGCCATCGACGGGTTCCACCGCGATCTGCTTCGCACTCAGGCGCTCGCGGATAATGGGCAAATCGCATGCTTTTGCCTGGCGCATGAGCAGGTAGAGCGTGTCGCCGTCGACCAAGCCCGCGGCATCGCTCTCGCGGATCGCAGAGCCAATCGCGCCCACCAGCTCGCCGATGGGCTCCATGCCCGGCACCACGCGCAGGAGCACAAAGCTCCCCATCTTGTTGTCTGCCAGTGCCTGCTCGGCAGCAAGCTCTTGACCAAAGGCCGCCTGCTTGAGCACGCATGTACCGGCAACGCAGCGCCTATCCCGCGCAACGGCCTCATAATCAAAGGCACGTCCCAGCGCGCTTTCGACCAGGCCACACAGGATACGGAACAGGTTTTGGTAATAGAGCGTCATTTGGCTCTCGGCTGCGCGACGCACAAAGATCAACACGGCGGGCGCACCGTCGCGCTCGATGGCGTATCCAAACATGGGAAGGCCCGGCGTAAGCCCACGATTCACCCACAGGCCCGATGAGCCCCCGTCGCCCAAGATGGGTTTGAGCTGCTCAAGCGTAAGCGAGCGCGCGGCATCGTCGGCAATCGCGGGACTCGCCGCCACCAGACGTGCAAACGCCCCGCCCGAAACATGGTAGATTGCCACCGAATCGTTTTCGAGGATCTCGCCCAAAAGCTCGCAGCACTTGCGGTAAATATCGCGCGGGTTGAGCACGTCGAGCTCCTGCGTCACGGCAAAGATCTTGCCAAAGCTGTCGTGGCGTCCCACGATCTGGCGCTTGTAGGCGCGCTTGTCCTCGATGGCATCGTGATACAGCTGCGTCAGGAACGTATTGCGATTGCGCACAAGCTCGTTTTGATCGCGCTCAACGCGAATGGCCTCGCTGTTGCGCAGCTGAACATAGCCGCACACGGCGCCAACCACAAAGTACGCGATAAACGGCAGCCAGTTGGACGGCTCGTAAAACAGCCCCTCAAAGGTGTAGCCATAGAGCACAAAGAAGTCTATCGCCAAGCCAACGGAAGCCAGCAAGGCAGCAACCAGGCCAAAGTCTAGGCCATACAGCGTGCCGATCAACACCACATAAAGCAGACGATAGTCGAGAACGTTGAGCTGGGAGGACTGAGCAAACAAGCGGGTCAGGCACTCAAAGAGCGCAAAGGCAAGCACCGTCTCCAGACATTTGACGGGCAACGTATGCACCTGGATGCGGTCGATGGCCGCGCGCAGCGGATTGACCTTCTTTGTTTGGTTGCCGGCCCAACGCGCCTGAATAGTCGAAAGATCGCGCAGCAGGTCATAGCGCTGAAACCAGCCATAGCGCACGCGAACGACATCGCTGGCGGGCAGGGCATAGCCGGCAGAATCGCCATAGGCCACGGCAAGACCGGGGAACAAGCCCTTGAGCGCCTCGCCCACCTCGCGCGCCGTGTGATGGAAGCTATCGGCAACGTCGAGCGTCTCAAAGGAGGCGTCCCAGCTGTCAAAGATGCGGCGCACTAACACCGCGAGCTCCTCGGCACACAACAGGGGAAACGCCGAGTCCTCCGCGCCCTGCAGCGCGACCGATCCGGTTGAGCACGCATCGAACAGCGGCACCAAAAACGGATCCTCCAGTGCGGCGGAGGCGGTATACAGGAACGGCGCACGCAGAATCTTTGCCTGAACGCCCCCGCGTTTAGCGTAGTAGCGGCACAGGTCGTTGCCCGCGCGGGCGATAATCCCCTTGCCCGTTTGCCCCGCGACATCGGGGGCGCCCTCGGCGCCCGCGGGCCCCGCTACATACAGCAGCTGGACCCGACGACCCATGCACGCACGAAAGACCGAGCGCAGCAGCTCGATATCGCCCACGGTATCGGTATGAGGGGTAAGGTAATAAGACAGATAGACCACGCGATCGAACTCATAGGCCTGATCCAGGTGTTGGAGCATCTCTTTCCACGAAGCACAGGGCAACGACTCGTCGCGGCTCGCTTCCTGCGCGGCTACAACCTTAACGTGGTCCCCAGGGAACGCCTTGGCACAAAAGTCATCGTTAACATATGCAGTGTTGCCAACAACCAGCACCTCCATGGCGCACCCCTCCCCTAATTATTGCTACGGCCTAGTCAAACACGCGTATTGTACGCTGTCAACGCGAGCCGGAGCGCCTTTAAGGCTGTATTAAGAACTTTTTTAGAGGATGTGGGGACTTCGAGAGTGCAAAATGAGCGACCAATTCGGAAGTGGGGTGAAAAACCGAGACCTGCTGACCAGGCCCCGGTTTTGAGCTCCGGCGACCTGCGGTTTTGTTGCCTGAAATCGGGCTATGCTCGGCGAGTTTCGATTTTTCTCCGCACTTCTCCTACGCACCGGATTTGCAATCGCGCATCACAATCCGCCAATCGCCCTAACCGGAAAGCCAATCCACAGACTCGACTAGCCAGCCAGATACGGCCCGATTACATCGAAAATTTCGCCCACCTTAGTTGCAGGGTTTTGCGCAGATGGCTTAACGTTACCCAGCCCCCTATGGTATGTGACGAGGCGCCCAACACGCTGCAATGCCTCGCCTCGTTTGCCGTCCACCACCTCGAACAGCCCGTCCAAGTTCTTGCGGTACTCGATGCCCAGGTCTCTCGACATCTCCTGCGCGAGGGCATGCTGGCAGTCGGACGCGGACATATGCGCGGTCGTGTAGCGAAAGTGCAGAAGAGGCCACAGCTCGAAGCAGGGGTTCGACCA
This sequence comes from Collinsella aerofaciens, assembly GCF_902364355.1. Taxonomy (GTDB): domain Bacteria; phylum Actinomycetota; class Coriobacteriia; order Coriobacteriales; family Coriobacteriaceae; genus Collinsella; species Collinsella aerofaciens_AF. The sequence goes on along the minus strand of NZ_CABJDK010000003.1, from coordinate 138,499 downwards.
CAACGCATGGAAGGTCCTCGAACCATCGGAGAGCTCGTCGCATTTGCGCTCCATCGCGTCAAAGTCGGACGCAGGAAAGTCATCCTTGTCATACACGAGCCACACATGGTCGAATGTCTCGGGCGCATAGCGGCAGTGTTCGACGGCAAAGTCAAGTAGGTCAAGTGTATGTTTGCCGGTCCCCTTAACGACAATGGCAACCTTACGCTCGTTCGCCGCACCCAACGCCGCACGCACACCCTCAAAGTAGCGAGGCTCGGTCTCCTTGCCCTCGCTCACTACAAGATGACGCGTCATCTGAACCATGCGCGAGCGGCCCTCTCGTTTGCCGCTACGCCAGCCCTTCGACTTCTTCGCCACCATGCTAATCCCACTCCTCGATGCGGGTGAGATACGGATCGGCGCCGTAGCGACCGGACAGGTATTGCTTGTCGAAAGCCGCGTTCTTGCTTACCAGATTACCGTTTGCCTCGTGGATGTCGGCGAGAGACCACAGTTGGCTCGCCTCCCCCTCGCCGCGCGCAGCGAACCATATCTCGTCACGGCGGAACACATCGTTTCGCATGGTTGAAACATCCTGGGACGAGAAGATGAGCTGCGCGCCACTCTTGTTGACCCCAGGATCCTTAAACAGCAGAATCACATAGCGAAGAAGCTTCGGGTGCAGTTTGGCGTCGAGCTCGTCTACCACAACGGTGCCACCACGCTCAAGCGCTGTCATCAGATACGCAGCCAACCCCATGAGCTTCTGGGTTCCGGCAGATTCCTCGGATAAACGCAGCTCGTACGCCTTGCCGCTCACCTTGTGCCTCACGAAGACGCGCTGGCCGCGCCACTCCGGCGCCCTCTCCACTCTGAAGCCATCAATACGCACATCAACGGCGCGCAAAAAACGCGTGACGTCGGGTGAGTCATCCTCGTCGAGCAATTGTTCGAGCATCTGCTCCAGATAGGAGCTGTTATAGTTCAGGAACACCCCGTCAAGAAACCAGCTGGCAGCTTCCTTGACCACCGGCGCGTCAAAGTTGATGCAGAGAAACGACAGGTACGGCAGTCTCGGGTTGAATCTCGCAGCCGTCACGAGCTTACGCAGCGTGGGGCCGAGTTCAACCTCTGCGCCCTCACGCTCGAACAGCATCGCCGTGCGTGACGCTCCCAATTTTCGCCGCCACAGGCCTTCGGACACGATCTCGTCCGCATGCACGGACAGGGCATAGCGGTACTCGTGCTCACCCGCGCGATAGTAGAGCTCGAACTCGGTGGGCTCGGCAGCAGACACGTCATCGAACTCAAACGCAGAGCAACGGGGTATCGAAGGACGGTTACCCTCTGGCGCATCAGTGCTGGCAGACAGCAATCTGATCGGCCTTGCCACCGCCGAACGAATATAGTCAAGAGCCTCGAGCAGGTTGGACTTGCCGCCAGCGTTAGGCCCATAAACCGCAGCCACCGGAAGGAAACTCTGCCCGTCAGGACACTCTATAAGGGAGCGCTCGAACTCCCTCATAGATGTTGCCTGCATGGAAAGCTCAGTTTCGTCGCGATAGGATCTATAGTTCCTGAAGGTAAACTGGCAAAGCATCGTCCTCAAAATTCCTTTCATTGTTTTGAAAAGATATTTCAGATTTTTTATTTGATTATAGACCTTAAATAGCATCAATCAAGTGTTTGCTGCATCTGGAGCAAAGGGTACGAGGCCCAAAACTCGGAAGTATGCGGCAAATCCCTGGCGTGCCGAGCGCTCCGGAATGCCACAATGTTTCTACCTGCGGATCCTTTATTCGGAAAAGCCGTTGTGCTCGGAGGTTCCAGAATTTGCCGCATGCTTCCGGCAGGCGTTTGCGGCTGCGGACACGCTAATCCATGCCCGCAGCCGCAATTGCGTCAAGCCCCTATCCTCTCGGCGGGAAGGGATCGTGCCCATGGGAATCCTTTGCGCGGATTCTGCCATCGGGACGATGGGTGATTAGCTCAGAGTGCTGATTAGAACTAATTTGACGACCACGCTTTATAGCTTCGCCCTGGGTCGTCGTAACAATTCATTTCTAGCTACAAGATACGGTGGCTAGAATCGATCACCCACCAGCGACAAAAGGGTGCCGGAGCCCATATCGGCTCCGGCGCCATACACAATATCGCAATCAACAGGTCTCGCGTGACACGAACAATAGACATAAAATAGAGGGCTTCTATCTAAGAACCAATCCGAAGTCTGCCGCCTTTTCGGCAAAACGATCATTATAGACATCACTCATTATCCTATTGATTTCATGGTTCGAATAGTTAATAGCATAGACGCGCGGGTCTCTCTCGTACTTTGACGCATCGGGGCCGGCACTTTCTTCGCGTTTAATCGTCGTTGTTAGGATAATCTGATTGTCAAGTTTACCCAGGAGATCCAAAAGCCGGTCTTCGCGGTCGGAAGAAAGATCGTCGGCCCTGAACGAATCAATCATTATTGGCATGCCGTGATCGATCTTGGAAGCAATCGCAAAGGTCCTAGCGGCAAAATAGATGGTGCCGTCGCTCCCCGAATAAACGTTTGCTTTGGTGCTGAACAAACTTTCGTAAGAAGATTCCTCAGTATTATCCGAGATTGCCCTTCTTGCCAGATTCATCTTTCCAAGAAGGTCGTCCATAAACTCTTTTCTCAGTTTTGCGATTTCACTTGTCAGAACTCTGTCTGATTCGAGCTTATCCTTAACGTCATCCAGTTCCCTTTGAGCCTCCTGCATTTTTTGATCTATTTCCTGTTCATTTAGATATTCATCTTTGCATGCAACAACATCCATCAGGCTAAATTCATCATTTTTGGAAAGAAGACCGCTCAAGCGATTCTGCGACTTCCGCAGATTGCGTTCCAGGGCATCGAGGTCTGCCTCGATTGCATAGATGCGCTCCTTAAGTGTATTGATAATTTGAGTTCTCATGTCAGGAGATGTGACATCGAAAATAACATCCGAGTCGGCCATCTGATATCCGACTGAGACGCTGCCGCATTTTAGGCACACGAGCTTACCCGATTTTACTTCGCGTCTCAATGAATTAAGCTCGTCGAGAACTATTTGATTCTTGGTCAAACGAGCCAGATAACGACTGCGCGTCTTCCTTAAATCGGTAACCTCGGCACGTGCGGAATCAAGTTCTTTTAGGAACTCTTGCATGTCACGCGCGTCAGTTGTTGCGCTAATTGCGGACAGCGCCGTACCTCGCGCGTTTAACGCAGATGCTTCTTTGGCCAACGATTTAATTAGCCCCTTCAGTTCATCTCTTCGGCGTTTGAGCGCAATCTCCTCGGCCGAATCAAGTTCCCTCCCGTCAAACCCCGCAATGGCATAAAGCATCTCAGTGAAATCATCCTTATTAAACTGACCAGCAGTTATCTTTGCGGATGAAATATCATCTTGTCCGATAAACGCCATCTGCGTATAGAGCTGAAGGCCAACTGACGTCAATCGCCCGTTTTTAACGATGCTCGGCAAACGTCTGAAATTCTCACTCCAGTATCGAGAGTAATCCGCCTCGCTATCGAAAAGGCTCAGACTATCAGATGTCTTAACAGCAAAAGTATTTCGGCTTCGCAGAACAGACACCTCATTGCCGTCGATATCAAGGTCAACGATATAAATGTACTCCTTATAAGGGAAGCGCTCAGGAAACGTCGGTATTGCACCGAGAGCATACATCGCACCCTGCATCAAGACTGTTTTCCCACGGTTATTATCGAGACTATAGATGACGTTGGTGCCATCAGTTAACCTATCCTCAATATAGGACTCTGCGCCATTTCCGATATAGACAGCCTTAATCTTTATCAATTTTCAGCCCCTCCTTAACAATCGATATAAAGTACTGATGCGACAGAGCATCCATTTGCCTACAGCTATCCAAAGTAGATAAGGGGATTTCCCTATAAATTTCTTCGACACCTTTGTCCGGATCATTTTTTATTGCTGTCACAATGTCGTTCAGAAGTTTCCAAAAGGCAGACGCCTCAGGTGTAGTGAACATTTGCTTGGCGAGATCGTTTTGACAACCTTCCAGCATTTCTTCTGCATAATCCTCTTCGAAGCCGTTGTAAATTGATTCAAAGGGTTTAGGCACGCCTGCCTTTAATGGGTTTCTGTTAAGTACTCGCGAGATGACAAGTAGCTCAATATCAGATCTCCTAAGAATGCGACCGGAGTTGTAGGCCTCAGACGGACTCTTAAGCTCAAGTCCCTCGACCTTTGAAGAGGTTTTTATGCCGAGTTGCTTTTTTCTAATTTCAGCGAATATTGCCCGCAAATCTCTGTCTGTCGTGCCCAGAGCATTATTTGTCTTGATGAGAGGACGAATATAATCTTCCTTATCAGGTTTTGCAACAACAAATAGGACCTGATCAAGGAAGGCATCTATGGCTTCATCGTCCAAGAAGTCATTATCAATGTATGTCTTATCTCTGCACATCTGCACGAAACTTGAACGGAGCTTTATCTGAGCAGCTTCCGTCATATCGCGGTACCTGAACTCAGTGAGCAACTGGTCCCCAAGGACTGGCCTAGTCACGCTACGCACAAAAAGAATTTGAGCAACAAAGAACCTCTTGAATTCGCTGATGTAATTCTTATATAAGGTAACCAACTCTTGGCCTAAAGCCGATGGGCCAGAATCGGTGCCCTTAGACTGTATATCATAAAGCCTAAGGGCGTTCCGATCCATCCCTGTAACATCGTTGAAGAAGTCGATGGCAAACCCAATGATGTTTCCATTGCCTCCATCCTCACAGAGCAGATGGAGGAGCGCCTTAGTCTCCATCTCGCTAGCCGAGGAAGATGTCTTTTCCGATGAACGGATTATGTATCCCATGCTCACCTTCTAACAATTAGCCAGCCCGCCGTAATGGCTTCACCCATAGTGTACGCCCTAGACCGCCAGCAAGCCCCCACTTGGATGCTTTCGGAAGCAGCAACATGCAGCACTTCAGCTCGCCCTTCTTTTCGGCCCCGATTGATAGTTCCGCGCTTGCGATTGATGTTCACGACCTCACCGTAGGCGAAAACCCTACGAATAAGGTGCCGTCAAGATTCTTTCGAAAACTAACTTTTACGGCCTCGACCCCGTCATATGCATCGCCCTGTCCATTCCGTGCAAAACAGTGGTTACATTGGGTTTTAACGTAATAGTTGCGCAGTTAATGATGTTGCAGCAGGCAAGTTTTCCGACGATCGGCTCAGACATCTGGTCTCCGTGGAAGAGGGGTTGCGTTTATTTGATTATGAGACCGTGAGCGAACAGATTGCCTAACAATTCGACAAGTCACGACGTTTGATAGATGAGCGGGATCGCACAACGCGTGCTGAGTCGGCATGCGCGAGAGCGACATACGACAGCACCGTGAGGCCGGCAACTAGCAACAAATGGACACCGAAGCCAAGTCTGCCCCGGTGTCCAAGCGCAATATCGACGCAGCAGAATCGCGGCATTCGGCAGTGCTCAAGAAAGCACTCATTGAGCATTCATCAAGATTTTGAAAATCATGTCTGAAAGTATAGTCAATCCGTCCTTATTCCGGTTGTACCTAAATACCCTCCTATGACTAACATCAAAAGGCAGCTTAGGAACATCACCTTGGTGTATAAAAACGGTCTGCTTACCCATTCCAATCGCATAGCCCGCTTCGAACATAACGTTTGAATTCAGGCCAGTAATGTCTGCAATTACCGAAGAGCTAGACGCAATCAGTTTAAATATGTCTTCCGTAATATCGGTAGGCGTCAATATCTCATCTGCGCGTTTACATATCTTGCCCGCCCTCTTAGAGCCTTCGATCAACGCCGAATATACAGGATCTATTGAAGGGTCGTCGGTGAATGGCATCATGACGGCAATTAAATTTGGATCATGAGCACTAGACCTTTCAGATCCGACCGTCAAGGGGGAGTTATCAAGAAAATTTAAAAACAGACGAAAAGGGTCGCCTTCACAAAGTCTCCAATGAGTACGTTTGTTTTGCCAGCAGTTCTCGTCAAGTAGACCAAGATTCAACAATGCCTGCGATGGAAACCGTAGAATAGGCTTGGAGATCACGGGGTTGATAGACGGGGTATCCATATATCCAAGTGTGGCCACGGCACCCATATCATCCGACTCAAATTCGCGCGTCATAACAGTAGGAAGCTGAGCGAGGGCATTAAAGTCAAAACCAGTGCCAGTCCTATAGGCGCTCGTCAACTGCTCAGGAGTTCCCTCGAACATCCTAGAAGTCAACATGGGCTGTGTCTCATTGGCACGTACAATTAAGTTGAACAGCATTTACAAAACACCTCATATACAGACAAAGCTATAACGCCTGAAAATAACAACCGTTACAATTTTAACCCGTCTGAAAGCAACGCAATTGAATCCGACAAGCAGCTAAATCTTGCCCGTAGTGGTAAGGTGCCAATACCGCTTGCCCAGAGCCGTCAGTTCACAAGACTTGGACTCCATAGCAGCATGATACATATGCTCCGACTCCACAGAACGGACAAGGCGAATACCCTCCAACTGCTGAAGGATCTTGAACGTCCCCAAATTATCCTCAGTCGTATAGGGCTCCACAATTCGATGCTCTTCCCAATCAGGAATGTTGGTAGGCTCAAAAGATGGATCCAAGGGCAGTTTAGCACCGGGCGCGTCAAACAAAAATGGCAGCTGTCCCAACACGCCATCGGGAACCTGGGGAACGTCTTTCCTCAGCGAAATAAAAGAATTCACATTAGTCCTAAACACAGGCAGCTGGTCCCATGGCCCGAGAGACTCATCAATAAACGTGCAGACCCCACCAAGAGTAACATGCTCTATCAGGTCTGCCGCGCCGCCATTTAGCGCATCTACAAGAAGCGATGTGAATGTCCCGCGCCCGTTAAACTCCTCCGTACATTCGCTAGGACAGCATGCACTCAAAAATTGATAAACCCTCACTGAGCTTTGAGGAAGTCCCGTCCAGTGCGCTAGGAGCCCCCAAATACCCAGAACAACAACTATCGAGAAGAAATACACGAGTCTTGGCCTTAGAGTAATTTGCTATCGTTAGGATTTCATCAAAAGAAAGCCTAACGATAGGATCGGGTAGTATCGAGAAAGTTGGTGTAGCGCCCGATCCGAAGCGAGTCGGCCCGGCGCCCAAAAAACTGGAATACGGTTGATATCCTGTACTGCTTCGATCCTGTCCGCAAGCTCGAGGCCGGATTCGATCATCTTCCCGGCCTCGACCTCCAACCGCGCCCAGTCGACAGTCCCGTCGACCCCGCGCGTGCGGGCCTCGTCGCAGAGCTCACTCATCTTTGCCTCCGAGCAGTATCTGGACTCCTGCCATATCTCGTCCTGCTCGCACATGACCGCACCGGCCAGCCGCGCCAGCGATGCCGCCGAGGGGAAGGGCTGCATCATCCTCGACCCGCACTTTATCTTGCGGTTCGCCCGCTCCTGGACGTTATTAGCGCGCAGGTGCCTCCGGGGCAACGGCGGGAGGTCGTAGTATGTCAGGGCGTCCGGCTCACCCTCCTCGAGGATCGCCGCCACCCTCGGGCAGCACCCTTCCATCACGCGCCTCCAGCGCGGCGGCACTCGACGTAGATCGCGTCCGTTTGCGCCAATCTAAAACCAACCACTTTCGCAAATGCAGCTCACCGAATGCGCCAACGCGCTTTCGCCAATCCCGTTAACGCACTTTCACCAACTTCTTAAACGGAACTATGCTCCGATCGGATATCCGACCTAAGGGGAGCAGGATATGGAGCGAAACATAATGGGAAAGTTCAACGTCTACAGTGGATCCAGCGCCGGCCGAACTTCAGTGAGATCGTGAGACGGCGCGAGATAGCAACATATCGCGCATAGCAAATAAGCACAGAACTGAACGCCTGGGCAAGCACGCCTCGCCCACCCCGCGCTCCCCTCCCCAACCTTTCCCAGAAAGTTCGCTGATGTTGACTGGTGTTCCCGTAAATAAACCCAACAAAATATGTGCGGAGTGCTGGCACGCCGCACGCACGAACCCGATATGAGACGAAAATAAACCCAACAAAATATGTGCGGAGTGCTGGCCTGGAGCTGCCTTCGGACCCTATTGGCTGCTCACCGAGAGGCTCCGCTATGAAACGACCCCTTTACTACCCGCTCTGGGCGATCGCGTGCACGTCCATGAACGGCGCGACGATGTCCATGGCGGCCATCGCAGAAGCCATGCAGCCTCGGGCAACAGCACGCGCAACAACCGAGCAACAGCCGAGCAGCAGGCGCAAGCCGTAAACAACACAAACTGACCTACCAATTGCCGATATGAACGATTTCGCCCCCGTCGGCGTTTATGCACGGAGACAGATTCTGCAATTTTGTCCATTATCTAATTGATTCAACAGTGGAATGAAGCCTGTAACAAAGACCAATTTCGGAAATATGCGGCAAATTGGAAGCATGATGGGCAAGCGTCATCAACCTCATATATATTTGACGAAAAAATCGTCAAATACTATTCTTTTGTTGACTGCCTCTTTTATGCAAGGCAGCTGATCACCTAGGAGACGCCATGCTTATCAGATTTTCATTTAAGAACTTTAGGTCAGTAGGCGAAGACCCGATAACGTTGGACATGGTATCGACCTCTAAAATTCAGCGCTTTAAAAATCATATTTGCGCAACTCCGCAAAATGCTCGCGTTTTACGGAATGCCGTTATCTACGGTGGCAATGCCTCCGGAAAGAGCACGATTTTTACCGCGCTCCTCTTTATGAGGCATGTTGTTTTAAGCGGCGCACTTCCTCAAGGGGCCCAGGTCGAGTATTGCAAATGCGGTTCTGGCCTTAAAGAACAGGAGTCGGTTTTCGATATTCAGCTCTATAAAAATGGCCGCGCGTTCGACTATGGCTTTAGCTGCAATTTAGCTCAACTAACAATCGTTTCGGAGTGGCTTTACGAGCTCGGCGACAAATCAAATTTGTTATTTGAAAGAATCGGTTCGGATTCCGTTAACTGTCGAGGTCTCGAACAAGGCGCATCCGATGTTGATAAAACCAGGCTTAATGTTTATCGCGAAGATTTCCTCCATCGTGTCCGCGAAAGCATAGGGTCTGAGCTATTTTTATCGGCGCTTGCTAATGGTAGAAACTATTTAGAGGGATCTACCTTGGCGGCTTTACCGGATGTTTTTTCTTGGTTTAATTTGAATTTTTCGGCTATCGGAGCCAACCAAAGCCCTGCATCTTCTGAGTTTTACGGACACGGAGCCAATTTGGACAAGGTTGCCAACGTACTGGCCTCCTTTGATACGGGCATCAGCAGCCTCCGTAAACAAGAAATAGGGATGGACGAACTTGAAAAGTATGTTCCTTCGGAAGTGTTGCTTTCTGTAAAACGCTTCATGACCGACAACATCCCCTCTGGCCCGAAGGCCGAGTCGAACGTAACGTTTCGCAGCGACGACGCATTTCTGAGCATTGAAAGCAAGGGAGCGTCCGAGCCTCGTGCCACGGTGCTGAAGCTGCGGCACGAAGGCTCCATCCTTGACTTCGATTTTAGGGAGGAATCGGACGGAACCAAGCGATTGTTCGATTTTATGGACATCTTATTTACAAGCAGTAAAGACAAGTTGTTCCTGGTTGACGAGCTTAATCGCAGCTTTCATCCCATGCTTACCCAGCAACTTGTCTTACTGTTTAACCGTGTCCATGCGCAAGACGACTGCCAGCTGATATTTACAACCCATGAAAACACGATCATGAGTTTCGATTATTTCAGGCGTGATGAGATCTGGTTTGTCGAACGTGACCGTCATGGCTATTCGAGCCTGTTCCCGCTTGATAAGTTTGCAGACAACGGGGCAAGATCCGATGCCCGCGTCAATAAGCAATACCTTGAGGGTCGCTATGGCGGCGTCCCGGTTTTATCAACAGGAAGGGCTCTAGATGCGCTCGGTTTGATTGGGGAACCAAATGCCACCGCTTAACTCTCTTGACACTTGGTCCAGTAGAACCGAATGGAAAGTCGAAAAGCCAAAATCAAAGTGCTTTCTCATTGGAGAAGGAGCCAATACCGAATATTGGCACTTCGACTCACTTGCAACACGTTTAGCCAAAGAGGGTAAACCGGAACTAATTGAACTAAAGCCGGTCGAAAGAACCGAAGGAGAGAAAAACCAATCCTCACCCAAGAAGCTGTTGGAGCACGCGATTGCCGTTATGAATGGCCAGGTTAATGGGAGCGACTTCATTAAAGGTTCCGATCGCGTTGTTGTTGTTTTTGACGTTGATGTTTTTAAGAACAATCCAGATGGGTACGCGACGCTGCTAAAGGATTTCCGCAGAGAGAGAATTGAAGTCGCCGTGACGTATCCAAGCTTTGAGCTTTACTTGATGCTGCATAAGCCCGGCGCACTTGAGACAACTATTTTGCCCCATAAAAATGATATTGTGGAAAATGGTCACGCTCCGGGTAGTCGACGTAGATATATTGAGAAGCTTGCTAGCGATGAACTTGGAATGAATCTAAAAACCAATCATCACGTTGGTGACCTTGCTTCAAATTTTGAAACAGCACTGGTCGCAGAGACGAGGCTCAATCAAAACCCCGATCTTGCTGTCGGTCGTTTGACCTCTAATGTCGCAAAGACCATTCAGGGTGTTATTGACGACGGGGCCATCGATAAATAACAGCCGCCATGTCAATTCGCCGACTAACCGTATTAGTTGCTGGCGCCGTCTCCTATGGCGCCAGCCCACCAGTCCACCACCCCTCCCCAACAATCCCCAGAAAGTTCGCTGATGTTGACTGGGGTTCCCGTAAAATAATCCCCAACAAAATATGTGCGGAGTGCTGGCCTGGAGCTGCCTTCGGACCCTATTGGCTGCTCACCGAGAGGCTCCGCTATGAAACGACCCCTTTACTACCTGCTCTGCGCGATCGCGTGCACGTCCATGGTCGGCGCGACGTTGCCTATGCCAGCCATTGCGGAGGCGATTCAGCCTCAAGAAACCGCCGAGCAGCAGGCGCAAGCCGACGCCACGAGCAGCGACACAGGCAAGGCCGAAGACGGCACCAACGCAAATGCGACAGCAGATACCGTAGAGGACGGCACCGCAACATCCACCGGCGCCAGCGCAGTCAACACGGAAAGCGCTGGCGGCACCCCCACCGCCAACGCCACAGACACCGCCGCGCCCGGCACCGCCGCCGCAACCGGCACCCCCGCCCCATCCCTCCGCGCCCAAGCCACCCCCACGCCCGAGGCCATCTCCGCCACGGCACAAACCGGCTACGCCCACTCCGCCACCGCAACCCAAAACGGCGTCACCTTCACCGTCTCGCGGAACGACGCCCCCGCGGGCACCGCGACGACCTTCCACGTAACCCAGGCCAACGGCTCGTCCCAGGCCAAAGCGCGCATGGACGTGCCCACCTATTGGGACGGCGGCAGCCAGGAAAGCGTCTGCGACCCGTCGCGCCAGGCATGGGCCAGCTACTACAGCCTTCGGGCCCGCGCTCGCGATCGGGCCCAAAGAATCCACGTGGGACCACAATTCACTTGCATGGAGCTAGCGAAGGTGCCTATCCCAAATCAGAAATGGTAAAACCAGCAGCAGCGCGATGCAGAGGGGCGCGGCCAGCAGAGTGACCACGCCCGAGTTGATGCGCTCGCGAATTTCTTGGGGGCTCAAGAGATGAGCTCGTTCACGCGCTTTTGCACAGACGCATAGAGGCTTCCGAGCTTCTTTGAATAGCCGGCGCGCCCCTGCTATGCGTCATACACGTTGCAATTGCCCCTACCTAGAAAGTGTATGGCACTTCGGTCAATCGCCGTTACGCTTTGGCCTACCTAGAACCGCAATCACGACGTTAACAAACACAAGCGCTGTTCCCAGCAGGAATAGCGCCAGGGAGGCGGCGATCCAGTTGCCGTCGGCGGTCTTGGGGAGCGTGACGGTGGAGACGCCAGCAGTCTTGGCCTTGGATGGCGTGGACGCCATGGTCTTGGTCACGGTCGTTTTGGTTGTCGTGATTGTCTTGGGCGTCGCAGCCGCGGGCTTTAGGACGGGATCCGTCGCGGACCCGGCACCGGGCCGCTCAACGGCAGGACCGGCACCGCCGGCCGGCTCGCCCGCGCCGCCGGGCACCTCGCGCCCGTCGGTCTCCCCCGCCGGAGGCGTGGCGACATCGGGCTCAACCACCACATGCGGTGCCACCGCACCGGAGGCATCCACCACGCTACCCGCACCAAAGACCCCACCAGCAGGCGTCACAAACCGCGCAGACACAAGCGACCCGCCCAGGCACGCAACGCCGCCGTCGGCACCGGTCGCATCGAGCCACGAGGCATCGACGGAAAGCCGACAGCCGGCCGCGCCAGCGCCAAGGCCCGCATCCTGCAGATACACGCCGTAGGCGCGCACGCCCGCTCCGGACCCGGCGCCCGCGGCAACGATGCGCCCGCCGCCGCGCACGGCCATGTCGCCTGCGATCACGCCGGCGAACGCCTCGTCCGTAATATCGGCCCCGTCCGCCCGGACATCGACGGTGCAGCCGTCCACCACGAGCGCCTGCGAAACGTGGATCCCGCACTGCGAGCCCGTCGCCGTCAGGGTCCCGGTGCCGCGAAGCGTCAGGTTGCCCCACACCTCCATACCGCACAGCGTGATGTCCGCATCGGGCGCATGCGACTCCGTCACGGAGTTTTGCCCGGCAAGCGTCAGCACCAGGTCGCCCTCGGCGCCGATGGCCCCACCCGCGTAGCCGTCAAGCTCCAGGTGGTCGGCATCGGTCCAGGCCCAGCCGGGGCCCGACGCGCCCGGCTCGCAGTACGTCGCGCCCGCGATGATGAGGCTCTCCGCGCCCGCGGCATAAGAAGGCCCGCCCAGCAAAACGCATAGGCAGGCCATGGCAGCGATCGCGATGTGATGACGGCTGGTGTGGGACTCGGCGGCAAACATACCCGCTCCGATCTTCGCAGGAGCCAATAGAATGTGCACCAGAAAATGCCCTGGTAGCAGCAGTTATTAGTTTAGCGAGATCGATGCGGGGGCAAAGATAAATCGCGTGGGTAATGTCGACAATTAGGTGTGAATCGTTTTGCCAGTCGGTGAAAGGAGGAATGCAGGGTTATGCGTTAAGACGCGCTATCTTTGACACTCACGTTGCATATAGCTTCTGGGAATCTACTACCCGTTCCAGTTTGCTTCACCTTCCGCTCGCATCAGAGCGCGCCAAAGCTCACTGAGTCGCTAACTCGCTGTAATTAGCGAAGACGATCCCCATTACAGTCTGAAATAGGCCATCGATAAATTTCGATGGCGAGCATTCGGCGCATTGCCTACGATACGGGCAAGCCCCGAGGGGCCGCCGATCGGGCGCCTCCGGATGGCCGTCTGCCCCTGCCCCGTAGAGGGCCCGGGGGGTGTTGCCACCGGGGGCGCTCGCCGCTCCGGACGACTGATAGGAAACTGCCGGGCGCAAGCGCCACGGCCAGGTAATGTGGGTGTCGCGGGGAGGGGTTCCGATCGGCCTACCGATTGGAGGATACCACCGTGGCACCAATTAGAATGCCGGAAGCCGTCATCGGGCTCGATGTCGGGAAATCGTCCCACTGGGCATGCGTCGCGACTCGAGATGGCGAGGTGCTGTTGAGCACCCCCGTCGCGAACAGGGAGGACGACCTGGACTCGCTGTTCGGCCGCTTCCCCGATGCGCTCGTGGTCGTCGACCAGTCGCGCAACATAGGCGCCCTCGCGCTCGCCCGCGCCAGGGCGGCCGGGATGTCGGCGGCGTACCTGCCGGGACTCGCGGCGCACGGGGCCGCCAGGCTCTTCGCCGGCGACGCCAAGACCGACGAGCGAGACGCGATGGTCATCGCGAAGACGGCGCTTGGCATCCCCGACGCGCTCCTGCCGGTCGGAGACCCGGGTCCGACGATTGCGGCGGCGAGGGCGCTGGCCGCCCAGAGGAACTTCCTGACCTGCGAGAACACTAGGAATAAGAACCGGCTGCGCAGCATCCTGCTGGAATCGTGCCCCGCCTTCGAGGCACTGGTCGACCTGTCCGACGGGCCCCAGCTGAGGCTCATGGCATCCCTCGGCGGGGCCTGGTCGGTAGCCGACGCCGGGCCCCGCAGGGCGGCGGCGCTCACGCGTGGGGCGGCGCGCGGTAAGATCGAGGCCCTCGTCCGCTCGACAACCTCCTCGACAAGGCCGGATGCGTCGGTCGTCGCCGCCGAGGACCGGGCGGTGAAACTGCTCGCGCGCAGGATATCCGAGAACTCGGCGGAGATCGAGGCGATCACGGCGGAGATCTCCGCCCTGCTCGAGGGCGACGATACCTACCGATGCCTCCTGACGGTGCCGGGCATCGGGCCCAAAACCGCTTCCGAGCTTGCGATCTCCATCGACATCGAAGACTTCCCCAGTCACGACAGGCTCGCGTCGTACTGCGGCCTGGCGCCGCGCAACCGCCAGTCGGGAACCTCGATCTCCTCGGTGACGGCATCGCGCCAAGGCAACAAGAGGCTGAAGAACCTGCTCATATTCTCATGTAACTGCCTTACCCGGACAGAGGGGAGATGGGGCGACTACTACACCAGGTGCCGGGAGCGGGGCATGTCGCACGGCAAGGCGCTCAAGGCGCTGGCGCGAAAGAGACTGAAGGTCATCTACGCGGTCATGCGAGACAGGGTGCCTTACGCAGCCTAGCCGAAACGCACCGAGCAGACTGAAGCCCACCGGCCTAATGGCTTGGCGTCAGCATGCCGCGATTCGGTCGCACGGAGAGCATTTCCCAGTTGACAAAACTATAGGAACACCCCCCTCTATCCTGGATAAGACATGTAAAACCGATTTTATTATTCAGACCCTGTTGTTTATATATTCGTCTGTTGCCCCATCTCGAGAAATGATTTTGCATGGGTGCCCAATCACAATCGAATGGCTTGGTACGTCGCAGTTAACATAAGTGTTCGGTGCAACGAGAACGTCGTTGCCTAAACGAACGCCACCAACAATAGTTGAGTTGACACCAAGCCAAACGCAATCGCCAAGAACAGGCGCACCTTTTCGTTTGCCGCGGTTTTCCCGACCAAATGTCACACCTTTGTGCATATTGCAGTTGCGACCGATAACGGCATTCGGGTTTACCGTAATGCCAAAAGCGTGACCCAGATACAAGCCTTCGCCAATCGAGGTGGCAGGCGCGATCTCGAGACCATATTTGCAAGCCATCCTCTTTCGAAAAAGATGCCATAAAGGATTGTGCGAATTCTGGCACTTTCGAAGTAGCCAAACAAACCTCAAAGCATGGTTTGAGAGAATAGACCCCTCCCCAAAGCGAATACGGTCACTGCTGTATACATTCGACATTGCTATCACCCAGCTAATTCCCGTAGAACTCGCGATACCACTTCGCGAATTCACGAAGACCGTCCTCGAGCGGCGTTGCGGGTTTGTAACCAAAATCGCGCTCCAAGGCGCCAGTATCCGCATAGGTTACAGGCACGTCACCAGGCTGCATAGGAACGAGCTGCTTATGCGCCTCGAAATCGTAATCGGCGGGGAGCACGCCCTCCTCAACCAGCACACGCTGCAGCGTATCAACGAAGATCAGCAAGTTCTCGGGATTCGAATTGCCGATGTTATACACGCGATGAGCGGCCATTGGCAAACCATCAACACCGATCTTGACCTCAGGAGCGCCGTCCATGACCCTGCGCACGCCCTCCACAATATCGTCCACGTACGTAAAGTCGCGCTTACAATCGCCCATGTTGAAAATCTTAATCGTATCGCCACGACGCAACTTCTCGGTGAAGCCGAAGTATGCCATGTCGGGCCTTCCCATGGGCCCATACACCGTAAAGAAGCGCAGGCCCGTGGCTGGGATGGAGTAAAGCTTGGAGTAGGCCGCGGCCATTAGCTCGTTGGACTTCTTTGTGGCGGCGTACAGGCTCACCGGAGAGTCTACACGGTCGTCCTCCGAGAAAGGCACTTTCTCGTTGCCGCCGTAGACGGAGGAAGAGCTCGCGTAGACAAGATGCTTCACCGGGTGGCGCCTGCAAGCCTCCAATATATTGAAGAACCCTACCAGGTTGCTGTCTATGTAGGCCTTGGGGTTCTCGATGGAGTATCGCACACCGGCCTGGGCGGCCAAGTTCACCACAACGTCGAAGCCGTTCTCAGCGAACAGGCGCTCTATCAACGCGGCATCGCACAGGTCGCCGCGCACGAAGGCGAAACGCCCCGCCTTGTCCACCTCCGCCAGCATTCGCAGGCGAGCCTCCTTGATGCCAGGGTCGTAGTAGCTGTTCACGTTGTCCAGACCGATGATCGCGTCGTCGGTGGTTTCGAGCAGCCGCTTCACCAGAAACGCCCCGATGAAGCCGGCGGCGCCAGTGACGAGGACTTTTCTATCCTGCATATATACCCCACTCTTTCGTTTTAAGGAAGTCCTGAGATGGAACTCCCAACAAGTTAATTACAGACCTCAAAACGTTTTAAAGCCGCCGCCCTTGACCAGCTTCAGCAGCACCCTCCTACTCTTGGGCAAAGCAAAGCAAATCGCGAAATAGACAACGACGCACCCTACAATGTCCAACCCGACGCCAAGCCAGTTGCTAGATGCGAGTCCATACGTCACCCATGCAAATGCGCACATCATCGATGTGCAGAAAATGGGCTCCTTGAGCGACAACATAGTGCGCCCAAACGAAAGGCCAACAACGAAATATGTGACCACTTGGTTGATAGCAATCAAAAGGATTCTCAATCCCGCATCAGCCCACACGACGGCATCGAACCCTTGCATAGCCGCCACGGTCATAAGCGGCGTCATCAACACGAGGTACATCACCTGCACAAGCGTAGACACGCGCGGTTTACCAAGAGAGCGATACATCTCGCTGCTGTAGTATGAGAGCAGCACCATCGGCCCCTGCACCAGCCCATACAACCCGAACATGAGCGTCGCCTCGCCCCACTGATCGCCGAGCAACAGGGCCACCAAAGGCTCGCGGAATACGAAGATACCCGCAGACAACGGCAACAGGAACAATGCCACCATGAACTGGAAGCGTCGCAGATAAGCAACGTATTCTTCCCGATCAAACTGAAGGCGCGAAAGTGACGAGAACAAGATGGGCGTCGTAGCGTTCGTGATAATCCCGAAGCACCCGCTCACAAAGGTGACTGGCGTCTTGTAATATCCCAACTCAGCCGCACCCAGGAAATGCCCCACGATAAAGGTGCCCGCCCAAGAGGAAAGCCATATGGTGAACGACTCCAAAAGCGTCCATCCGCTGAATGAGAACATAGCCTTCAGCATGTTGAAGGAGTAGAAAAAACGCGGCTTCCACTCAGACAGCAGAGTCAGCCCCACTGCATTTACAATATTCGCCGCCAAAGTGCCAACGATAAGTGACCAGTAACCAAATCCCATAAACGCCAGTACAAGCGTCGAGCCGAAGTTAAGTAAGGTCGACGTCAGTCTCACCGGCATAAGCGACTTGAAATCGAGATTACGGTGGAACAACGCCATCTGAATGCTCGAAAACGACGTCAACGGGAGAGAGAGGCAGGCCACGGCCAAGGGAAAGCCCAGCGACGGATTGCCCACGAAGGTGGCCACCGGATCGTTGAATATGGCAATGAGACACCACAGGACCACCGATATGCCGAAGTTCGTCCAAAAGGCCACGTTAGCGTTGGCATGCAGGTCTTTTTTGTCTCGGAAGCTGTGTTGCACCAGGTACTTCTGGAACCCGGCGTCCGCGAACATGTCGGCAAAGCTCACTACCATGGTGACGGTCGCCACCATGCCAAACGCCTCTGGCGCCAGCAGCCTCGCTAAGACGAGCTGCGAGATAGGCGAGATGATTTTGGCGATAATCTCGGTTGCCAGAGACCACTTTGCCGCGCTTGCCGACCTCGCCCGGAGGTCTTTTGTGTCGGACATACTAAACCTCCATGAAGAAACGCCGGAGCGCGCTTACTGGCTGATTATCCATGCGCACGCACTGAATGCAGCTTTCGTTTGCCATCATTCCTCGTTTTCACGTTGGGGCAAAGAAACCATTTGCCCCAACGTCCTCTCCGCCTCAGCGGGGCTGAAAGGCGTAAACCCGCCCCACGGGTAGAAAGTCAGCTCGCCGACGAGAACGCGCCCCTTGCAGATGAAGAGGTCGACCCTCAAGAAAGGTACACCGTCACTCAGTTTCCTTGATAGCTCGAGCATCTCGCTGAGCTGCTCCGGGGCAGGGATCGTCTCTTCGGAACTCGCGTATCCCATCGCCAAAGGCAGCAGATTCCACTCAGTGTCGTAGAAATCGTTGTACCTCTTCTCAGAATCGTTCTTGTCCCCGTGGCAATAAGAAATCAGCCGGGGTTCCCCGTCAAAGCAGAAGAAGTCGAACTCGTCGATGCCTTCCCAGTTATCGTCTTCATCACGGGCATTATCGCCCTCGCTCTCCAAGAACTCCTCGGCGAACACGACGGGCTTCACGTTCTTGTAAGGCCATTCCCTGCACCCGTAAAAATAATTCTGCTTCAAATGACCCCGAAAAAAGTCCTTGGCACTGTTGAGATCGAAGTGTCCCTTGTCAGTGCAGATGAGCACGCCGCCGCAGTCGTGATTCGTTTTGAGTACGAACTTCTCCGGTAGCCCACTCACATCGATGTCATCAGCGGAATTCCAGGCGCCCAACGTCTTGACCACGTGCTCGGAGCCCACACGCGAGGCAATGAGGTCCTTAGCGCGGTACTTGTCGACCATGGTCGTGTACGCAGGGTTGTGATCGTTAAGCTTCAGCCACTGCATCTTCTCAGTGAAGGTCACCGGCGAGTCTATGCTAGGCCACATGCCCAACTTGGCGCGATGCATCAATCGAAGGTGCGTCCTGTCGGAAACCCATTTCGTTAGACCCTTCGACGTAAAGGCACAGTAGGCCATCCACGGGTCACTTAGGTATTTTTTAATTTTGCTTTCCATATATACAATTTCCTTAAGTCCGAGCTTAAACAAAGCGTTTTACTTTTTAATTCTCTGCGCTACACATGGAACAAGCCCTGGGCGTATGCAAACCACCAACGTAGACTTTGCTCGTATATGCCCGAAACGGTTTCGGGCACTATTTACCCCATCCAGACGAACGAATAAGACTCGATACCAAGCCCGGTATGAAGCAGATAGGCATAAAAGGCGTAGAAAAGGAACCAGACAACTAGAAAACAGCCAAGACAAAAACGGGCTTTTATTTTCCGAGCGTCCTTCACGAAGCCTCCGAAAATCACGGGGCCTAATACGGTGAAGTAATAGGCTATGCGGCCGGCGTTGGCAATCACATAAGAGGACGCCGAAGCCAAAATGCCTAAAGCGTAAAACACGAGCGGCATCCGGTTGGCTTTGAGCCGCGACGTTCCGTCGCTCTCAACCGGGGCAACATTCGCAGTTTCGCGGCTGACGAAATATGCGATCGCGAGGACGGTCGCCTGCGCAAAAACCATCAACCCGATGCTCGATTCGTTCACGGAGTAACGCGCATACCGGTCGACGAGCTTAGAGCCCGCATAAGCTGCCAGGAACAGCAGGGCAACCGATGCAAGCATCTTCGCGGCGAACTGCGATCGGCTCTTGCTTTTGTTGGAAAATAGGTAGTAGATGAGGAATAGGACCCCTATCAGGGCGGACGCGTGCAAAAGAGCGCCAACAGCCCACCAAGCGCAAAAAAGCAACGGCTTATTCTGTTCTAAAAACCTGGTTGCGTAGAAAACCAGCGAGACTGCAATCATCTGGCACGTCAGACACATAGACAGCGGGAACACCGTTGCCGTATAGACGAACATCGCAAACGAGAGCGATGCCGTTCGTCTAAAATCCCAAAGCCTGAAAGCAAAAAAGGCGTTGGTGATCAGCGACTCGACGACGAGCAAGAACGAGTAATTGTTACAGATATGGAGCACCGCACTTGTGAAGACACCGTACGGAACGCTGAACGTATGGTTCCACATCGTGGTCCCATACGCGTAGAAGTACTCGATTCCCTCTTTATAACCCAGGGTATCCTGCCCAACCGCATACGACCTCAAGCCCCCGACGGCGGTAAGAAGAACCACGGCAGCGACCAGCCCAGCCTTACTTTTGCCGTTTTCCGACATGCGCGCAAGCGCCGCTGAAAGCAAAACGACAAGAAAGTAGAAAAGCGATGTTTCGATAAAGTTCATCCGAATACCAGCCTCACGAAACCGGGAAGCTCCGAATTGATTTCATAGCCCGAGCCTTTCAAATCCCTCGCACTGGCGCTTGACCCTATGCGATCCGCGGAGAGCGCGGCGTCGGCCCATTCGTCCAGAGCGTCGCCCAGACTTTTGTAAACGACGTTCTCGCAAATGCCAACCTCCCGCGTGATGGAGTCGCTAATCACGCAAGGGAGTCCGTTTGCCTGCGCCTCGACGACGACGTTCGGCAGGCCTTCGTAGACAGAGGGGAAGATGAAGACGTCCATAGCCGAATAGAGACGGCGGACATCGCTCCTAACCCCGGCAAACACCACCCTATCGGTCAATCCGAGCTCGGCAACGCGCCTCTCAACGGCCGTGCGTGTCTCGCCTTTGCCGACGAGAATGAGGACGGCGTCTGGCCTTCTCCGGGCGATTTCAGCAAAAACATCGACAAGGAAGAGGTGGTTCTTCTGCTCACTGAACCTCCCGACGTGCCCGACGACATAGGACTCGGCAGGAACGCCCAGTTCGCGCTTAACATCGTCCCGTGTCGAAGCGTCATAGGCGTAGTCCTCGAGGTTGAGCGCGTTCTTCATGAGATGGAAACGCGGCCCCGATACCCCCGCCTTGCCGAACATGTAGACGCCCGCCTCGGTAGACGGGGCGGCGAAGTCGGTCGCCGCAACCCTGACAAGGGGCTTGAAAAGATTGTGCAGCAGGGTCTCCTTTTTGCTGTTCGAAACTGTACCCGTGTTGCTTGACCTGAATATGGTTCTGGACACGCCTCCGAATCTCATGGCGAGCAAATCAAGACAGGAAAGACTGTGCTGAGACGACCTGACAGCACAGCAATAACCGCCGTCCCGGGCTATCTGCATGAGCCGCTTGAACGAAGCGACCGGCCCGGCCTCGGTCTTCTTGACTGTGTGCACAATTCTGCCGCCCATCGACTCGATTTCGGCGTCGTAAAAGCCCGGCACGTCGGACGACACACAGAAGTCGAGCTGATAGCGCGACTTGTCCAAAGCCCGGTAATACTTCATGAATACCGTCTCGGCCCCGCCGGTGTCCATCGAGGTCACGATATAGAGGGCCTTCTTCATTGGACGATCACCGCATCGGATTTCTCGATCAGCTTCTGCAGCGCCTTTTTAGCAATCGCCTTCCTGCGGTTGGCCGGAGATTCCTGATAGCGCTCGTATACCTCGGCCTTCACCGCGAACCTTGCGTCGCCTGAAAGATCCGCCATTGCGCGGAGCTGCGCTATATGTAGATGATGGTAGGCGGGAGAGGCGATACGCTTTTCCATGTCGTAATAAGACCAGAAGCCGGCGTCGTAGTCATCCAAATGGCAAGCCAACGTCTCCGCAGAGTGCTTGAATGGCCCGGCGAAGCGCGCGTCGACCAACGATGCGTCATAGAGACCGAAAAGGCTAAACACCCAACCGTTCATGACACTGCGCCTGGGGCGTTGAGGGTACTCCTCCAGGAACAGTTCTCCCCCGTCATGCGACGACACGCCGCCATTGTCCATGTCGATAAGCATGAACTCGGCAGCTTTCAGCGCCGCAACTCTATAGCACTCGTCCCCGAAAGCCGCATGGGCCCTCAGCAGCATCGAGCACCCCTCGCCTTGGGCCATCGAGGAGACGGAGTACTTAGCGCTGCCTATCGGACCAAATGCGTCCCAAGAGCCGTCATCCCGCTGGGCGCCGATCGCCCAATCCGAGCATACCCTTAGTGCGTCGAGAAAGCGCTCAACTTCATCCGACCTGAGAATGCTCAAGTCGTAACAGCCCAAACCGTATTGGAAAATGGCGATGGGGAAATGCACCCGCGCCCCACCGGCGATGACGCTAACAGGGACACCGCCCTCGTCGAGCAGAGTACTGCCAGTGACCTTGCCGGTCAAATCGTTGTAGTACCCGGACAACTGTCCGACATTATAGGCCCTGCCCATGCTCTGCTCTACGGCCACAGCCGTCTTGCCAGTGAGCATTTTGCTCCACCTTTTGAGCATGGTCATCTTCTGCGCAATCTGGCCCATCATTCACCTTCGTTTCTGTAATCGACTCCGAGCGAGCGCACAAGCCCCTCCACGTTGGCCTCCAAACGGAAGTCCCTCTCCCAAACGGCCCTTGCAGCGCGCCTCATAGAAGACCCTTCGGCCTTGCCCAAAAAGACGAATCGCTTTATGGCCGCGGCGACATCTTCCGGTCCACAGTCGCTAGGTAGGAGAAAGCCGTTGACGCCATCGCTTACTATCTCGTGGGTTCCGCCAACGTCCGTGGCGATGACGGGAATGCCGAATCCGCAGGCCTCCATGATCGAAAGCGGCAGGCCCTCGCTTGACGAGACGTTCACGAAGACGTCGAAATGCTTCGCTGCGTACTCCCCCAAAAGCGCGTCGTTCGGCAAAGCCCCCGCGAACTTCGCGGTGGAGTGCGTCAGCAACGAGCAGGCGGCCCTCGCCTCCTCGAGCTGTGGGCCGTCGCCGTAATGGGTCCATTCGACGCGAAGCCCTTCGGCATCAAGAAGGGTGACAGCCTTAGCAAGAAGAGGCACGCGCTTAACGTCGACAATACGCGAGCACGAGACGACCCGCAACGGGCAGGTCAACGGCTCGCCGGACTTGTCTGGCATCTCCCGCGTTCCGAGATAGGAGGTCGTCACCTTGCCCTCATGGCCCGGCCAGTTCGCGTTTATGTATTCCTCCCCGTCTTTCGAGCAGGGAAGCACTCCGGAAAGCTTGGATAGGAGGTATCCCCGGAAGGGCAAATAATGCACATCGGTACGATCTGCATACAGATCGTACCCATGTGCACGCGCAACGGCGCGTGCACATGGGTACGTGCCGGTCAGCCAAGCAGCGACCAAAGCGGTGTCGTAAAGCCAAAAGCTGTATATGTGCGTGGGCTCAAAGCCAAAGCGGACCAGTTCCTCCGCAAGCACGTCCGCCTTTGCCTTCGCCCTCGCGGCAAAGTAGCCCCGAAACACGCGCTTTCCGATTCCATGAACGGATTCTGTGGCATAGGCCTCACGAACGTCCGCACCGCCCAAAAGGGGAAACGCGATCCCTTTGACTGCAAGCAAAGCCTTGTCCTTGGAGGTATTACCGCAACCCAAGGCCAGGGGCGTCACATTGCCCGGCAGCGCGCAGGTGGGCGCGTCACCCGGCTGCGCCTCGGTCCCCACGGCGAGCACCTCGTCGAAATAGGTCGAAAGAACGCCTATCTCGTTCTCGAGATAGGACTCAGCGGCGACCTCGCCGCGGTTAAAGGGGAACCTCCTCGTCAGAAGGAGCAGCCGTCTCTTTTTTTTATCAGCAGTAATCGCCACAAATACTAATCCCTCTTGAATAGGTCGCGGGTATACACCTTGCCGGCAACATCGGCCAGATCGTCGCTCCACCGGTTGGCAATGATCACGTCGCACTCGGCCTTGAACTTCTCAAGGTCATGCGTCACCTCGGAACCGAAGAATTCCGGCGCGTCCAGCGTTGGCTCGTAGACAACGACCGGCACTCCCTTGGCCTTCACGCGCTTCATAACGCCCTGGATGGAACTGGCGCGGAAATTGTCGGAGTTCGACTTCATGGTCAGGCGGTACACGCCCGCCACGGGCTTCTCCTTGCCTTCGTATACCTTGTCCCACAGCAGTTGCAGTACCTCGTCTGCAATGTAGTCCTTGCGAGTGCGGTTGGCATCGACGATGGCCTCGATAAGGTTCTGAGGCACGTCCTTATAGTTGGCCAGCAACTGCTTGGTGTCCTTGGGCAGGCAGTAGCCGCCGTAGCCGAAGGAGGGGTTGTTGTAGTGGGAGCCAATGCGGGGCTCTAGGCACACGCCATCGATGACGTCCTTGGTGTTGAGTCCCCTCATCTCGCAGTAAGTGTCCAGCTCATTGAAGTACGCCACGCGAAGTGCCAGGTAGGTGTTGGCGAACAGCTTCACGGCCTCCGCCTCGGTGGTACCAAGAACGAGCTGCGGGATGCCCGTCGTGCCATCAGGGTTGGTGCGCTCAAGCTCGGCGGGGCCGACGCCTTGGGCGAGCAGCCCAGCAAACGTCTTTGCGGCCTTCACAGCTTCCTCGTCGTCCTTGGGCGCGCCCACAACGATGCGGCTAGGGTGCAAATTATCGTAGAGCGCCTTGCTCTCTCGAAGGAACTCGGGGCTGAAGATGATGCGGCTGTCGCCAAGCGTCTCGCGAAGCGACGAAGTGTAACCCACAGGGATGGTCGACTTGATGACAATCCAGGCCGTCGGGTTCACCGAGCGGATTGCCGAAATTGCGGCTTCAACAGACGAGGTGTCGAAAAAGTTGCGGTCCGAGTCGTAGTTCGTTGGCGTGGCCACGATGGCGAAATCCGCGCCTGTATAGGCCTCGGCGACGTCCACGGTTGCATGCAGGTCGAGCTTCCTCGTGCCCGCCTTAGCCTCGGCCAGGAAGAGCTCAATCTCGTCGTCCTGGATGGGCGACTGAAAAGCGTTAATCTTCTCTACCTTCTCGGAGACGATGTCGAGCGCGCGCACCTCGTTGTGCTGCGAGAGCAGAACGGCCAACGAGAGCCCCACATAGCCGGTGCCGGCGACTGCTATCTTCATTTTTTCGGACATATCATTCAACCTTTCGTTAAGAGCAGGCACACATATGAAATAGTTAGGATTTCGCCTTGCCGAAGAACTTCAGCGCCTCAGAGACGCAGGCGGCGGGCGATGAGGCAATGGCCTTTAAGGCGTAAATCACAGCCTGGCCTGGCTGGTTGCTGCGCTTCATAGCGAAGGCGAGCACGGCGTTGTGGCGAAATTCGATGTAGCGCACATCCTTCTTGCTGAGGCGCGGGTAGTAGCCGCGCACCACCTCGTGCCTTGCGACCTCGCCGTTTACCTTGTTCTTGCCAAGCGAGAGCCTCTCGCCGGAATGGAGGTACTGCCTCACGTGCACCTCGGGCATGTAGCCCATGTGGGCGCCAGCCTCTATGCAGCGCAGCATCAGCCACCAGTCTTGGCCGGTCGCCACCTCGCCGAAACCCTCAGTGCGGTCGAACAGGTCGCGCCTGAGCATATAGATGGCCGTTGGGCTTATCGGCGTTAGGAGGTGCGCGCGCAGCAGACCCTCGGTGGAGAAGTCCTCGCAATGGTCGAGCCTGCGGTGCTCCACAAGCCGGCCACGTTCGTCATACCACGAGACATCCTGCCAGCTCATGTCGAGGGAGTTTTCCTGCATGAAGGCGACCTGGGTGGACACCTTGTCAGGCAGGAACTCGTCGTCATCGTCGAGGAACGTGAGGTACTCGCCCGTCGCCTGGCGGCAGGCGTAGTTGCGCGCCGCCCCGCCGCCGGTCTGGCCGGAGGTGTGCAGCAGCCTAAAGTGCGGAAGGCTCGCGGCATAGGGGGCGACCGCCGCGTCGGTCTCGGCGCTTTCCGGCCACTCCGGCCGATTGTCGCTCACTACAATCAGTTCGATGTTCTCCGCGCCGTAGTCCTGCGCGGCGATTGAGTCCAGGGCCACGCGAATCCTGTCAGAGCGCTTGTAGGTCGGCACCACGATCGAGACGAGGGGTTTGTCAGCACTCATGCGCTACCTCCCCGTCTTCTTCTTGCCGAACATGACGCCAAAGGTCTTGAAGAAGACCTTCCAGTCTGCCTTGAGGCTGGCACCCTTCGCGTAGGCAAGCTCGAACTCCTGGCGCAGGCCGTTCTCGAAGGTCGCGAGGTTGCGCGGGCCCGACTGCCAGGCACCGGTAATGCCCTGCGGGACGGCAAGCACCTGCACCTGTTGCTCGTGCGTAAAGTTCCCGAGCTCCTCGTAGGTGATGGCGCGAGGGCCGATGACGGAGAGCTGGCCCGCGAGCACGTTGAAGAACTGGGGCAGCTCGTCCAGGGAAGTCTTGCGCAGGACGCGGCCTAGCTTGGTGATGCGGGGATCGTTTGTGACCTTCCGCTCGCGGTGCCACTCCTCGATCTGCTCGGGGCTGAGGTACTTCTCCACGTCGTTGGCGTCGGCGACCATGGAGCGGAACTTGAGCACGCGGATGGGGCGACCGAAGCGCCCAGCCCGCTCGTGCGCATAGATGGGAGCACCCTTGGTGTCGGCCGCAATGAACGCGCAAAGAACCGTGCCAGGGATAAGAGCCACGACGCAGACGCACGCACTGAACGCGATGTCGAACGTGCGCTTCACGAAGCGGTAGCCAAGCGATCGCGTGTCGAGCGCACGGGACTCTGCAGCGAACTCGGGCGAGCCCGGGAGGCTCACCGCACCCGTGTTTGCAGCGGAGCCGACCCCAGCACCCGCCGTGCCCTTGCGCCGGTCCATGGCCCGAGCAATGAGCGTCGCCCCCACGGGCGCATTATTCTCTGTTACTTCTTTAGCAGTCACAATAAAACTTTCGTTCCTGTCCCCAGGAACCCCCCCCCCCCAAATCCACAAATTCAAAAACCAAATAAATTGCCGGTGCAACGTATCCCTTACGTTTTGCTGGGAACGTCCAGCGGAAGCAGCTCCCTAAAAGCGGAGACGCCTTCGCCCACGTCCACCAGGCACCAGCGCTTATGACGGTCGACCTTTTTAACGCGGGCCTCTTGCCCCACAAGTGGACCCTGCTCTATGTGCAGCACGCCATCTTCTATGCGCGCCACGCTGTTGCGCACCACTCCGTCGTCGTCCAGCACGCTGCGGTACCACTCCTGCGCATCGTCCGGCATAGGCGCATAGGCCCGCTCCCTGCTGCCGGCAATGCGGCAGCCAAAGCTCAGTTGAGCCAAAGCCCTATCGAGCGCTGCGGCATCGTGCGTGGCGACGAAGAAATATTCCTTGTACATGGGTTTGGTTTGGAGCGACCAGGCGCCGTCCCGCTTAAACCAGAACTCCTTTTGCATCACAAAAGCGTCCTGCATCAGATCGTGCGGGATAATACGGCGGACCTTTTCGCAGGTCTCGCGCTCTTTACCGTTGGGGGTGTGGACCAGATACCAGCGGACGCGGCCATGCTGGCTGTTGGTAGTTGCGCCGTTGAATGCGCCCGGCAGTTGCTCTTGGCGCCGCGTTGTCTGCTCCATCTCTCGCCCCCTTTTCTGGCTTTGCGACGCACGCAAATACCGGGGCGTTTAGAACATCTTCTCGCTCGCAGCTAGGCGCAGTCGCAAAAGTACAGGTTTTTGTATCTTTCGACACGAGCCATTATACAAGTTAATTCGGACTGTTTTCCCAGATTGCACAAATTGCGGCGCGAAAGGACACATCTCCATAGCCCTCTACAAAAACCTGTACCTTTTTGCACAACAAAAAAGGCGCTCTACCAGCGGCTTTTTCTCGTTTTGGCATTAAAAAAGGCGACCGCCCTTTGTGGACGGTCGCCTTTCGTTGTTTCTGTTGGGTTGCCTTAGGCGCGGGTTTTAATCTCCTCGAGTACCTTGGCAACAAACTCGTCAACGCTCATCTGAACGGTCTCGTTGGAGCGATCGCGGACGGAGATGTTGCCGGCCTCGACCTCCTTCTCGCCCAGGATAAGCATGTAGGGCACGCGGTCGATGCTGCGGGCCTCGCGGATCTTGTAGCCAATCTTCTCGTCACGGTCGTCGCAGACCACGCGGATGCCGGCCTCCTCCAGCTTGGCGCACACCTCGTGGGCATAGTCGCGGCTCTTCTCGGAAACCGGAAGCGCCTTGACCTGCACGGGGGCCAGCCAGGTGGGGAACTTGCCAGCAAAGTGCTCAATCAGAATACCGATGAAGCGCTCGATGGAGCCAAAGCACACGCGGTGCAGCATGATGGGGCGCTTCTTGGTGCCGTCGGCGTCTACGTACTCCAGGTCAAAGTTGAGCGGCATCTGGAAGTCGAGCTGGACGGTACCGCACTGCCAAGTGCGGCCGAGCGAGTCCTCCAGGTGGAAGTCGATCTTGGGGCCGTAGAAGGCGCCGTCGCCCTCGTTGACCTCATAGTCCATATGCAGCTGCTCCAGAGCGGTGCGCAGGCCCTCCTCGGCGCGCGCCCAGTCCTCGTCGGAACCCATGGAGTCCTCGGGGCGGGTAGAAAGCTCAACGTGGTACTTAAAGCCAAACTTTTGGTACACGGAGTCGATGAGGTTGACCACGCCCACGATCTCGTCGGTCAGCTGGTCGGGACGCACAAACAGGTGAGCGTCGTCCTGGTTAAAGCAGCGCACGCGGAACAGGCCGTGCAGGGCGCCGCGCAGCTCGTGGCGGTGCACCAGGCCAATCTCGCCGGCGCGAATGGGCAGCTCGCGATAGGAATGCGGCTTGGAGGCGTACACCAGCACGCCGCCCGGGCAGTTCATGGGCTTAATGCAGTACTCTTCGTCGTCGATGACGGTGGAGTACATGTTGTCCTTGTAGTGGTCCCAGTGACCCGAGGTCTTCCACAGCTGCTTGTTCATGATGAGCGGCGTGGAGATCTCCACGTAGCCGGCCTTGTGGTGGATCTCGCGCCAGTAGTCCAGCAGCGCGTTCTTAAGGATCATGCCGTTGGGCAGGAAGAACGGGAAGCCGGGGGCCTCGTCGCGCATCATAAAGAGGTCCATCTCGCGACCGATCTTGCGGTGGTCGCGCTTCCTGGCCTCCTCCAGCATGTGCATGTGCTCGTCGAGCTCTTCCTTGGTGGCAAAGGCGACGCCGTTGATGCGGGTGAGCATCTTGTTGTCCTTGTCGCCCTTCCAGTAGGCGCCCGAGACGCCGGTGAGCTTAAAGGCCTTGAGGGCCTTGGTGTAGCAGATGTGGGGGCCGACGCACATGTCGATGTAGTCGCCCTGCTGGTAGAAGGTAATGCGGGCGTCGTCGTCCAGGTCGCCGATGTGCTCGACCTTGTACTTCTCGCCGCGCTCCTCCATAAGGGCGATGGCCTCGGCGCGGGGCTTCTCGTACACGGAGAACTTGAGGTTCTCCTTGACAATCTTTTTCATCTCGGCCTCGATCGCGGGGAAATCGTCCTCGCTGATCTTGACGCCCTCGGGCAGGTCGACGTCGTAATAGAAGCCGTTGTCGGTCGCGGGACCGTAGGCAAAGTCGGCCTCGGGATAGAGGCGCTTGATGGCCTGCGCCATGATGTGCGCGGCGGAGTGGCGGATGACGTGCGTGACCTCGTCCTGCGGGAGCTCGGCCACCGAACCGTCATTGTAGAGTGCCTTCATGGGTATGTTTTCTCCTCTCGGATGCCTGATGCAAGTGCGTGCGATGCGCTCGGCGTTTTTGACTTGCATCATTATAGGCAGGTTGCCTTGGTATACAAGCGCCCGCCGCACCTTAATGGCACGGCGGGCGATTTTCTACGCATGCTTCATCGTGTGGGGCGGGGTGCGCGTGTGGCTTGCGCGGGACGCGCGCTGCCCGTGGCTTGCGGCCGGCCCGGCGATGGATGCGTTACTGGATGCGAGTTCGGCAGTAGGGGCAGACCTTCCAGTGCGCATCGAGCGGGCGATGGCAGCTGGGGCAGACGTTTCGAACCTGGGTGTCGCACACCGGGCAGACGACGAAGTCCTTCTCGATGGGCGCGCCGCACTGCGGGCAGGTGCCGTACTGGGCAAGCTGACGCTCGCGCAGGGCCATGTCCAGCTCCTGCTCCTCGCGGTCGGCCGCGTAGGAGTGCGGGCGCAAGACCAGGTAGGCGATGAGGCCCACAAACGGGATGAGGGCGATGATGCCCCATGCCACGTAGGCGCTGGCGCCGCGGCGGCGAGCGTCGATGAACACATAGACGACCGACAGCACATACAGGGCGATGATAAAGCCAACGAAGGCATAGACGACGCCCATAAGCTGCGGCGACATGAGCTCGGAGATGTACTTGGACATTACGGGTACCTTTCGGGATATTTACAGTCCGGTCAAGTTTACCACGGGGTTTGTTTATATGGGACCACGGCTAGGGGCGGGGCTGGTGCGGACACAAACATCTCAATCTGTAACAGGTGGGAGCGGAATCTGGTCCTAGATGTTACAGATTTAGACGAGCGGGTGCGCCGTCAGACTAACATCTCAATCTGTAACATCTGGAACCCAAATCCTCGTCTAACTGTTACAGATCGAGACGAACGGTTGCCGTAGTTGTCGGCGGACGAGATTGTCGACGTTGCCGAGTCTCCCCTCGCCTGCCGTTGGCGGGTGTTGCGGGGCTGTTCGCCGCATTGCCGCCGCGCTGGGGGTGTGCAGACCGTAGGATAGTCCTATTGACAGCCTGTCAACTTGTCTGGGAGGCACTGTGACGGAAACGTTTGATATCGCGATTGTGGGCGCGGGCATCACCGGGTGCGCCATCGCGAGGCAGCTCGCGCGCTATGACCTGTCCATTTGTGTGGTCGAGGCGGCCAACGATATCGCACTGGGCGCATCGAAGGCCAACGGCGGTCTGGTGCACGCCGGCTACGATCCGGCCCCTGGCACCGTAAAGGCGCAGGTCAACGCCCGTGGTTGCGAGCTATATGGCATGTGGGCCCAGGAGCTAGGCTTTTTGTTCCGCCGCACCGGGTCGATGGTGCTGGGCTTTAACGACGAAGACCGCGCGCACCTGGAGAAGCTGCGCCAGAATGGCCTTGCCAACGGCGTGCCCGAACTGTCGATTATCGGCCCCGACCGCATCCACGAGCTGGAGCCGCGCGCGAGTGCCGAGGCGACGTGCGCGCTGTGGTGCCCTTCGACCGGTTACGTTGACCCATTTGAAGTGGCCATCGCCGCGCTGGAGAACGCCGTCGCCAACGGCGTGACGTTTATGCGCTCCGCACCGGTGGAGGCGATTGAGGTTGCTGGCAGCGAGGCAACCGACGGGGCTGCACGTTTTACGCTGGCAACGCCCGCCGGCGACGTGCGTTGCCGTTACCTGATCAACGCTGCGGGCAACGGTGCCGCGGACATCTCGCATATGGCCGGCGCCGAGGAGTTTCAGATGGTCTGGCGCCAGGGAAACATCGTGGTATTGGACAAGGAGCCGCGCACGCTCATGCCGCTCTATCCCGTGCCCACGCCGGTGTCCAAGGGCGTTATCGTCACGGGCACGGTACACGGCAACACCGTGATCACCGCGACCGCTGCCGTGCGCGAGCCAGGCGACACGCAGACCTATGCGGACGACGTCAACGCGCTCCTGACCGGCGCGCGCAAGCTGGTGCCCGATCTGGACACGCGCCGCGTGGTGCGCGCGTTTGCCGGCGGGCGTCCGGTCATTCAGGGTGCGAACGACTTCTTTATTGGGCAGGCGGCCGTGGTGCCGGGGCTGTTCCAGGCGTCGGGCATTCAGTCGCCGGGCGTGGCGAGCGCGCCGGCCATT
The DNA here is from genome assembly GCF_902364355.1 of Collinsella aerofaciens. Taxonomy (GTDB): domain Bacteria; phylum Actinomycetota; class Coriobacteriia; order Coriobacteriales; family Coriobacteriaceae; genus Collinsella; species Collinsella aerofaciens_AF. The sequence goes on along the minus strand of NZ_CABJDK010000003.1, from coordinate 107,015 downwards.
GCCGAGCGCATGGAGCAGGTTATGCGCGATGCCGGCGTAGCCCTGCGCGAACGTGCCGATTGGGACCCGATTCGCCGCGCGCCGGACGACTTTGACCGCGCGCCGCTTGCGCGCAAGGAAAAGCTCATTGAGTCCGACCCCGCGTGGGGGCAGATCGTCTGCCGCTGCGAGACGGTGCCCGAGGCCGAGATTGTGGCCGCGATTCGACGCCGTCCGGGCGCGGTTTCGGTCGAGGGTGTCAAACGCCGCTGCCGCGCCGGCATGGGTCGGTGCCAGAGTGGTTTCTGTCAAAGCCGCGTGGTGGCGATTCTGGCCCGCGAGCTGGGGTGTGACCCCAGCGAGGTGCTGTTGGAGGATACCGGATCTTGGTTGGTTGAGGGACTGCTGAAGGGGGTGCGCTAGGATGGCGGAATTCGGGTCGAGCGCGATTAATACCGACGCCGTTGAGACCGTGCAAACGCGGGCGTTCGACGTGGTCGTTATCGGAGGCGGCCCCGCCGGCATGGCGGCCGCGCTTGCCGCGCACAAGGCCGGCACACGCGTGGCCATCGTGGAGCGCGAGCAGCATCTGGGTGGCATCCTGCGCCAGTGCATCCACCCCGGATTTGGCCTTTCACACTTTAAGCAGGAGCTCACCGGTCCCGAGTACGCGCAGCGCTTTATCAACCAGGTGCGCGAGACCGAAATCACGCTGTTCTTGGACAGCATGGTACTTGGGATCGATTCGAGCGAGGGCGCGGGCGCGTCGAGCGTGGACGAGGGTGCGGGAGCCGCCGCGGTCCATACCGTCACGCTCATGAGCCCCGCCGGTATGCTACAGCTCACCGGGCGAGCGGTCGTCCTTGCTATGGGCTGCCGCGAGCGCACCCGCAGCGAGATCAAGATTCCAGGTAGCCGTCCCGCCGGCGTGTTTACGGCGGGCCTGGCGCAGCGATACATCAATATCGAAAATCTCAAGCCCGGCTCGCGTGCCGTCATTTTGGGCTCGGGTGACATCGGGCTGATCATGGCGCGCCGCTGCACGCTCGAGGGGATTTCGGTCGAGGGCGTGTACGAGCTCATGCCGTACGCCAACGGCCTGCGCCGCAATGTCAAGAACTGCCTGGACGATTTTGGCATTCCGCTGCACCTGTCCACCACGGTGACGAGCGTGATCGGGCACGACCGCGTGGAGGCCGTCGAGGTGAGTCAGGTCGACGAGCACCTGGCGCCCATTCCGGGAACCGAGCGCATCGTTTCGTGCGACACACTGCTGCTCTCGGTGGGCCTGATTCCCGAGAACGAGCTTTCGGTTGCCGCGGGCGTTGAGCTTGACCCGCACACGCGCGGCGCCGTGGTGGACCAGAGTCTGCAAACGGGCGTGCCGGGCATCTTTGCCTGTGGCAACGTGCTGCACGTGCACGACCTGGCCGACAACGTGACGACCGAGTCCGAACGCGCCGGTGCAGCCGCGGCGGCGTACGCGCTGGGGAACGGCGCGGATGACGAAGTGGGCGCTGCGGGCACGGGCTGCGAGCTCACGGTCTCCCCCGCCGGCATCGCAGGCTACGCACTGCCGGGCCGCATTACGACCGTCGGGCTCACTAAACTTAACTTCCGCGTGCGCCGGCCGGTCGATACCGCTCGAGTACGCATCTTGGCCAACGGCGAAGAAGTGTTTGCGGGCAAAGTCCGCGCGTTTAAACCGAGCGTCATGGAAAGCTTCCCGCTGCCGACAAAGGTGATTCAGCGCGCACTCGACCTGGGTGCCAGCGAAATCGTCCTGTCCGTCGACCCCGTTGAGGAGGCGTAGAGTCATGAGCACAAACGCGATTGAAACGCTGCAGTTCAACTGCACCACCTGCCCATCCGAGTGCCTCCTGACCGTAGAGGTGGAGCGCGACACAGACGGCGCCGTGGCAGAGGTGCACTCCGTAACCGGCAACAGCTGCCCACGTGGCGATACGTTCGCGCATCAGGAGCTCACCTGTCCCATGCGCGTGCTTACCACCACCGTGGCCGTATCCGGCGGCGACGAGGCGCTGCTGCCCGTGCGCACGGCCGAAGCCATCCCGCTCGAACTCCATGCCCAGGCGATGGACCTCATCCGCGGCCTAGTCGTCGACGCCCCCATCCGCATGGGCGACGTCGTGCAGGAAGATCTTCTCGGCACCAACATTGACCTAGTCGCCAGCATGAACATCGATCCAACCTAAGCAGCTAATTTGGGACGGGGCTCTTTTGGCTGCTTTTGCAAGGAGTGTCCCAAGGTGCCGGCATAAAAGGAACGTCCCTATGTGCCGGGCATGGGATACCATGGTGGCAACCTAGCGAAAGGACGATGTATGGCACATGTCGATGACCAGCGTGTGGCGCGCGTGCTCGATGCGCTCGAGGCTCAGCACCCCGGCGCGCAGCTGCTTGTGAATGACCCGTGGTCGATCTACTATCTGACCGGCTTTTATGCCGATATGTTCGAGCGTTTTTGCGGCGTGCTGCTCGCGCGCGATGACGAGCCCGTGATCTTAGTCAACGCCCTGCATCAGCTGCCCGAGTACGACAATGCCCGCGTGGCCTACCACACCGACACCGACGTCGTGACCGACGCCATCGCGAGTGAGATCGACCCAGCCAAGCCGCTTGGCGTCGACACTGTCATGCGTTCCGGCTTTTTGATGCCGCTCATAGAGCACCACGCCGCAAGCGAGTTTTTCCTGGGTGACTTTGCCGTCACCGCCGCGCGCACCTACAAGGATGCCGCCGAGCAGGAGCTTATGCGCGTGTCCTCGGCCGCCAACGACGCCGTGATGGCCGATGCCATCAAACTCGTCTACGAGGGCGTGACGGAGCGCGAAATCGCCGACCAGATGCTCGGCCTGTACCGCAAGCACGGCTGCGAGGGCTTTAGCTTTCCGCCCATCGTGAGCTTTGGCGCCAACGCCGGCGACCCGCATCACGAACCCGACGATACCGTGCTCAAGCATGGCGACGTGGTGCTGTTCGACATTGGCGGACGCCGTCGCAACTACTGCTCGGACATGACACGCACGTTCTTTTGGGGCCAGCCGGACGAGGAGACCGCGCACGTCTACGACATCGTGCGCCGCGCCAACGAGGCCGCCGAGACGCTCATCACGCCGGGCGTTCGTATGTGCGACTTGGACCGCGCCGCACGCGACGTGATTGAGGATGCGGGCTATGGGCAGTACTTTACGCACCGCCTGGGTCACTCAATCGGTCTGCAAGACCACGAGCCGGGCGATGTCTCGCTCGCCAACGAGCAGGTCGTAGAGCCGGGCATGACGTTCTCTATCGAACCGGGTATATACCTCCCCGGTCACACCGGCGTCCGCATCGAGGACCTAGCCCTGGTGACCGAGAACGGCGTCGAGGTTCTCAACGCCTACCCCCACGATCCGGTCCGCTTAGACTAGGCAATGCGGCAAAGGGGCTGTCCCTTTGCCGCATCACATGAATGCCGCCACAAAAACGGCCTATCTACTACGTTTAGCCCGCGTGGGTCGACCATACCCGTGTTTTCGCAAAACTGGCAAGCCCTTTACCTGCGGTTTTGATTTCGCAATTCTCGGTATGGTCGAGGGTTACCGGTCAAACGTAGTAAATAGGCCCATTTCGTGGCGAGCAAGTCAACTCGAGGCGCAGGGCAGCCAAAAAAGCCCCGTCCCAAATTGACTGCTTTTGAGTTGCGGTGATATACGGACCGTTTGAGGCTTCTGGCTTGTAAAACAGTCCGTATTTCACCGCAACTGATGAGGGGATGGGTTAACGGAGCAGCCCCGCTACTTCGCCGGCTAGGGTGATGGTACCGGCTGCTACGAAAGGCTCGCCCGCGGCATCGAAGGCAGCGAGGGCCTCGGGCACGCTCGGATATACGCCCGCGAGCTTGTCGGCGTCCACCAGGGAGGCAAGCTCCTGTGCGGGCAAGGCGCGATCGGAATCGGTCTGGGTTACGACCACGCGGGGGAACGCCGGAACCAGAACGTCAACGATACCCGCCACGTCCTTATCGGCCAGCGCGGCGCACAGCAGCGTGGGGCGATTCTCTACGCACGAATCGATCTCGTCCAGTGCGCTCACAAAGTTCTCGCAGCTCTGAGGGTTATGACAGGCGTCGATCAGCTTGAGCGGATTGGTTCCCAGCACATCAAAGCGACCCGGCGTGGGGCAGCCCATAAGCGACGCATCGAGCTTGTCATGATCGAGCTCGCGACCCAGATACCCCTCGCACAGCATAATCGCGCACGCGGCATTCTGCGGCTGATACGCCGGCTTGACCATGCTAGACGTATAGATCGCACGCGGCGTGGTGCAGCTAAACTCAACCGTGTCGCCCACATGTGCCGGCACCTTGGTCGTGGCATGGTTCACCACCAGCGGCACTATGCCGCACTCGCGACAACGTGCATCCATCACGCGCTGAACGCTCGCCTCGTGCGTACCCTCGCCCAAAACAACCAGGCGTCCAGGCTTAATAACCGCAGCCTTCTCCCCCGCAATGGCCTCGAGCGTATCGCCCAAAATGCGTGTGTGATCGAGCCCAATGCCCGTAATGGCAACGGCGACGGGATCGGTCGCACTCGTGGCGTCCCAGCGTCCGCCCATGCCGACCTCAAGCACGGCAACATCCACCGCGGCCTCGGCAAACACCACAAGAGCAGCAGCCGTCAGCAGATCAAACGGCGTGATGGTATAGGCGCGCTCCCCCGCCGCCACACGACGGGCATTCACGCGATGTCCCGCCTCAACAGCAGCAGAAACACCACGGGCAAACGACTCGTCGCTCACAACGCGCCCATCAACCTCCATGCGCTCGGGATAGCGCACCAGCTGCGGCGACGTATACAGCGCGGTCTTTAACCCCTCACCACGAAGGATGGCAGCCGAAAAACGCGTGGTCGAAGTCTTGCCATTAGTACCGGCAACCTGAATGCAATCGAAATACTCGTCCGGACGTCCCAGCTCATCAAGCATATCGACAACCGTCTCAAGCAAAGGACCAGCATCCCCAGAAATCCGCCCCGTATCAGCAGCAAGCCCAACAGCCTCATCAAACGAAAGCAACTCAAACGAGAAAGGAACGACATACGACCCAGAACGCTTAGCCATAACCCAAAGTCCCCTCAACATAAAAAGAGGCCCGCAACAAACAACGAGCCCCTCCCATTCAAAATAACAGCCAAACACCGCTTTGCAGCAAGATCAAGGCCACGACCAAGTGGCCCTAACACGCCAGATGCAAACGACCACGTAAACGAACTGGGAGCGGCCCGATGCTTTGCTCGCCGCAAGTTCCGCACGCAAAGGACAGCACTTAATGTGCTGTCCGTCTTGCGCAGGACTGTCCGCAGCGGAGAGCAAAGCATCGGGACGCGTCCCCCAGTACCGCCTACGAGAAATCAGCAACCTGAGCAGTCAGCGCCACCAGGATCTCCTTGAGCTCAGCTGCACGGTCCCTCTTCTTCTGGACCACCGCAGGCGCGGCCTTGGCCACAAAGCCCTCGTTGGCAAGGGTCTTCTCGCAGCCGGCGAGCTCCTTCTGAGCCGCGGCGATCTCCTTCTCCAGGCGCGCCTTCTCGGCCGAAAGATCAACCTTGCCCTCGAGTACCACGAAGACCTCGACGCCGCTATCGACCACGGCAATGCTCGCGGCAGGCTTCTCGACGTCGGTACCCATGACCAGCGAAGCGGTGTTCGCCAGCGGCTCAATCGTGGAGCGCAGGCTCTCGAGCTTCTCGATGTCCTCAGCACCGGCGCGCACGACCACGTCGAGCTCGGCCTTGGGGCTCAAGCGATAACGCGAACGCGTGGCGCGAGCGGCGGAAACGACGGCGCGGCACAGCTCAAACGCGCGCTCGGCGTCCTCGTCAACATACTTGGCGTAGTCGGCGGGCTCGGGCCACTTGGCGATCATGAGCGCCTCGGCGCGGTTCACGTTGCCCTCGGCGTCCAGATCGAGCACGCTCGCCGGCATGTTGTCCCAGATCTCCTCGGTAACGAACGGCATGAGCGGGTGCATCAGGCGAATGGAGGTGTCGAGCACAAAGATCAGGTTGCGCTGAGCCTGCAGTCGGCCCTCGCCCTTCAGGCGGGCCTTGGTGACCTCGACGTACCAGTCGCAGACCTCGTTCCAGAAGAACTGCTGCACGCCGCGGGCCATGTCGCCAAAGGTGTAGTTCTCGATACCCTCGGTGACCATTTTCACGGCCTTGGCCAGACGGCTGAACATCCAGGCGTCGGCCGGCGTCTCCACGACGGGCTCGCCGGGCGTGTAGCCCTCCATGTTCATGAGCAGGAAGCGGCTGGCGTTCCAGATCTTGGTCACAAAGCTCTTGGCCTGGTCGGTACGCGGGCTGTCGATGAGCTTCTTGGTCTTCTTATCGATGTTCGCGTCAAACTTGACGTCCTGGTTGATGGTGCACAGCGTCAGCAGGTTGTAGCGCATGGCGTCGGCGCCGTACATACCGATGAGGTCCATGGGGTCAACGCCGTTACCCTTGGACTTGGACATGCGGCTGCCGTCCTTGGCCAGTATCGTCGGGTAGATGACGACGTCCTTAAACGGCACCTCGTCCAAGAAATACAGCGAGCTCATGACCATGCGGGCGACCCACAGCGCGATGATGTCGCGCGCGGTGACCAGCGCCGTCGTGGGGTGATGGCCCTCGAGCAGTTCCGGCTTTTGCGGCCAGCCCTGCGTGGCGAAGGTCCACAGCTGAGAGCTGAACCAGGTGTCCAGCACGTTCTCGTCCTGATGCACGTGATGGCCGCCGCACTTGGGGCACACGTCGGTGTCCTCGGTAAGGGCGTCCTCCCAGCCGCAGTCCTCGCAGTAGAACACGGGGATGCGGTGGCCCCACCACAGCTGGCGGCTGATGCACCAGTCCTTGAGGTTCTCCATCCAGGTGGTGTAGGTCTGCGTCCAGCGCGCAGGGTGGAAGGTGACCTTACCGGAGTTGACGGCGTCGAGCGCCGGACCCTTGAGCTTGTCGACGGCCACAAACCACTGCTCGGACAGCCACGGCTCCAGCGCGGAGTCGCAACGGTAGCAGTGCATGACGGAGTGGTCGAGCTCTTCGACGTGGTCGAGCAGGTCGTGCTCCTCGAACCACTTGATGACCGCCTCGCGGCACTCGTCGCGGTTCATGCCGGTGAACTCGCCATAGCCCTCGACGACCACCGCGTGCTCGTCGAAGATGTTGATCTGCGGCAGATCGTGGGCCTGACCCATGGCGTAATCGTTGGGGTCGTGGGCCGGGGTAACCTTGACAAAGCCGGAACCGAAGTTGGCGTCGACATGCCAATCCTCAAAGATGGGGATCTCGCGGTCGACGATGGGGAGCTTGACGGTCTTACCCACAAAGGCGGCCTTCTCGGGGTCCTTCGGGGAGACGGCGACGCCCGTGTCGCCGAGCATGGTCTCGGGGCGCGTGGTGGCGACGACGATGTAGTCCTGGCCGTTAACCGGCTCGGTCAGCGGGTAGCGCAGGTGCCACAGGTGGCCCTTCTCGTCCTTATACTCGGCCTCGTCGTCCGAAATGGCGGTGGTGCAGTTGGGGCACCAGTTGACGATGCGCTTGCCGCGGTAGATCAGACCGTCGTGGTACCAGTCGCAAAAGACCTTGCGCACGGCCTGCGCGTAGTCCTCGTCCATGGTGAAGCGCTCGTTGTCGAAGTCGACGGAGCAGCCCATGCGCTTGATCTGCTCGACGATGATGCCGCCGTACTCGTGGGTCCAATCCCAGCAGGCGTCGACAAACTTGTCGCGGCCAATCTCCAGGCGGCTGATGCCCTCGCTCTTGAGCTTTTTGTCGACCTTGGTCTGCGTGGCGATACCGGCGTGATCGGTGCCTAGCACCCAGCGCGTGGACTTGCCGCGCATGCGGGCCATACGGATGATGGCGTCCTGAATGGAGTCGTCGGTGGCGTGACCCATGTGGAGCTTGCCGGTCACGTTGGGAGGCGGAATGGTGACGGTGCAGTCGCCCACGCCCTCGCGGCGCTTGTAGTAGCCGCCGTCGAGCCACTTCTGCAGGATCGCCGGCTCGTTGGTCGACGGATCGTAATTCTTGGGCATCTCTTCCATATATCTCTCCCTGTCCCGCCGGGGAGGAACGCAGGCCCGTTAGGGTCTGCGTTCCTCCCCTTAGGTATCGATTACTTCAGTCTGAATGACTTCGCTGAGGCTTAAACAAACACACAGAATAACACAGGTAGTTGGGGTTATTGCGTATATATAAAATAGCCTCCGACCGCGGGTGGTCGGAGGCTATTTACAAGCACGTTTTAGGCAGGTTTAGCCGTAGATGCGTTGGGGCTGTTCTTCGCCCTTTACGGAGGCTTCGGTCACGATGACCTTGGTGACGCCCTCCTCGCTGGGCAGGTCGAACATCGTCTGCTGCAGCACGTCCTCGCAGATGGAGCGCAGGCCGCGGGCGCCGGTCTTGCGGGCGAGCGCCATGCGGGCGATCTCGTGCAGGGCGGCGTCCTCAAACTCAAGCTCAACGTCCTCGAGCTGGAACATCTTGCGGTACTGGCGCACCACGGCGTTCTTGGGCTCGGTCAGGATCGACACCAGGTCGTCCTCGTCGAGCGCCTGCGTCTGGGTGACGACGGGCGTACGTCCCACAAACTCGGGGATCATGCCAAAGGCGTTGAGGTCCTGCGGGAGCACCTGACGCAGCAGATCGTTCTCGTCGACCGAGGTGGGGCCGGCGATCTCGGAGTTAAAGCCCACGCCCTTGTTGCCCACGCGATCGGCAATGATCTTATCCAGACCCACAAAAGCACCGCCGCAGATGAACAGGATGTTGGTCGTGTCGATCTGCAGCAGCTCCTGCTGGGGATGCTTGCGGCCGCCGGTGGGCGGAACGCTTGCCACCGTGCCCTCAAGAATCTTAAGCAGCGCCTGCTGAACACCCTCGCCCGAGACATCACGGGTAATAGAGAGGTTCTCGGCCTTGCGGGCGATCTTATCGATCTCGTCCACGTAGATGATGCCCACCTGCGCGCGCTCGATATCGCCATCGGCAGCGTTGATGAGCTTGAGCAGGATGTTCTCCACATCCTCGCCCACGTAGCCAGCCTCAGTAAGCGCGGTGGCGTCGGCAATGGTAAACGGCACCTCGAGGATGCGCGCGAGCGTCTGGGCGAGCAGGGTCTTACCGGTACCGGTGGGACCGAGCAGCAGGATGTTGGACTTGGCGAGCTCTACCTCATCCATATCGTCATCGAACTGCGAGCCCATGCCATCGTCAAAGGCAGACACCGCGGCGCCGCCCTCGATCACGCGGCGATAGTGGTTGTAAACGGCCACCGACATGGCGCGCTTGGCGTCTTCCTGACCCATGACATAGGCCGAAAGCTCGTCATAGATCTCGTGCGGCGTCGGCACATGCGTGATGACCTGGCGGTCGTCCTCGAGCTCAAAGCCCTCGGCCTCGGGGTCCACGGCGGGCTGCCCAGCAGCCTGGCCGTGGTCGTTGAGGAAGCCCGGCAGCTTGCCGTTGCGGGCAGCGTCCATAAAGTCCGAAGCCAGCGACTCCTCAAGGATCTCGGAGCAGGCGGCAACGCACTCGTCGCAGATAAAGATGTTGGTCGGACCCTTTACAAGGCGGCGAACCTGCCCCTGCTCTTTTCCGCAGAAGGAGCAGCGGATGGGGTTGCCATTCTCGTCAAAGTTGTCCTGCATGTTTCCTGCCATCCTAGGCGTCCTTCGCGGCAAGATCGCGCGAGGTGACGATACGGTCGATCAGGCCGTAGTCGAGGGCCTCGGCAGCGGTCAGGTAGTTGTCGCGCTCGGTGTCGGCCTGGACCTTCTCGATCGGCTGGCCCGAGGCATCGGACAGGATCTGGTTGAGCTCGCGGCGGGTCTTCTTGATCTCCTCGGCCACGATCTCGATCTCGGTCTGCTGACCCTGGGCACCGCCGCTGGGCTGGTGAATCATGACCTTGGAGTGCGGCAGGCAGAAGCGCTTGCCCTTGGCGCCGGCCGAAAGCAGCACGGCAGCCATAGACGCGGCCATACCGACGCAGATGGTGGAGACCTGCGGCTTGATGAAGTTCATGGTGTCAAGAATCGCCAGGCCAGAGTAAACCTCGCCACCGGGCGAATTGATATAGAGCGAGATATCCTTCTCGGCATCCTGGCTCTCAAGATGCAGCAGCTGGGCAACGACCAGGTTGGCGCTGACGGAGTTGATCTCCTCGCCCAAGAAGATGATGCGGTCGTTGAGCAGGCGTGAATAGATATCGTAGCTGCGCTCGCCGCGCGGCGTCTGCTCGATAACGTATGGCACGAGGGCGGAATCGAACTTAGCGATCATACGCATCTCCATTTCTCTCTTGCGGACCAAATTGGTTCTAGATAAACGTACGGTGCCCGCATGCTATGCATTGGCTGGCACCGTACGAAGCAACCGGATAACCGGCTTATAACTTTACCCCATCATGGGCGCACGCAAGCGCTCGTGGGCAAGGTGGCGAGAATTACTCGGCGTCCTTGGCGGTCTCGTCGACCTCGGTCACCTTGGCGTTCTCGACCAGGTGATCGACGGCCTTGGAGCGACGGATGGACTCACGGACGGCAGGCATGCGGCCATCGGCGATGAACTCGGCCTTGGAAGCCTCGACGTCCTTGACGCCGGCCTTCTCGAACTCGGCGTTGATGTCGTCCACGGTGACCTCGATCTTGAGCTCACGGGCGAGGGCGTCGAGAGCCAGGGACTCACGGGCAACGTCGTTGGCCTGCTTGTGCAGATCGCCGATGAACTGCTCCATGGTCAGGCCGGAAGCGGGCAGCCAGGTGTCGAGCGTCATGCCACGGGCAGCGAGGTTGGACAGGAAGTTCTGGCCAAGCTCCTCAAAGACGGACTGCTCGTAGTCGGCGTCCATCTCGTCGAGCTGCAGGCGCTCGGCGAGAGCGGAGACGCAACGGTTCTCCTTCTCGGCCGGAAGGCGGGAAGCCTTGTCCTGCTCGATCTCGATCTTGATGGCGTCGCGCATAGCGTCGATGCTGTCGAAGCCGAAGTCGGACTTGACAAGCTCGTCGGTGAGCTCGGGGGTGTTGCGGACCTTGATGCCCTTGACGGTGACCTCGACGGTGTGGGTCTCGGCCTCCTCGCCCTCCTCGACCTCGTCGGTCCAGGTGACGGTCTTGACGTCGTCAACGTTAGCACCGATCAGGGCCTCGTTGAACTCCTTGGGGTTGCTGTCGTTACCGGCGATGAGCATGCGACCCTCGGCGGCAAAGTTGTCGGCGTTCTCGACGGCCTTGAGGTCGACGGTCACATAGTCGTCAGCCTCGACAGCGCGACCCTCAACGTCCTCGAAGGTGGCACGGTAGTTGAGGAGCATCTCGACCTGGTTGTTGATCTCGGACTCGGTGACCTCCGCGGGGGGCATCTCGATCTCGACGGCGTCGAAGGAGGAGAGCTCGGCAGCAGGACGCAGGGAGAACTCGACGGTGTAGGTGTAGTCCTCGTGATCCTTGGCGAGGTCGAGCTCCTTGTAGTCACCGCTCTTGGTGGGGACGATGTCCAGCTCGTTGAGGACGGCGGGCTCGTTGGCGGCGATCAGGTCGTTGGTGGCCTGAGCGAGGGTAGCCTCGGCGCCAAGAGCGGAATCGATGACCGGACGGGGAGCCTTGCCGGCACGGAAGCCCGGGAAGCGGTACTTCTTGGCGGTGTCCTTGTAGGCCTTCTTGATCGCGGCGTCGACGTCGGCGGCCGGGATGGTGACCGTAGCGGTGAGCTTGGCGTCCTTGACGTCAGAAGCGGTGATGTTCAACACGTTCCTCCTCATACTGCCCAGCTTATCTGAGGTGCTGGTACCTTTATGCAACAAAGAGTCGCGACGGCCGAAGCCGACGCAGATGCGTTGGTGCGGGCGAAAGGACTCGAACCTTCACGGGAATCCCACCAGAACCTAAATCTGGCGCGTCTACCAATTCCGCCACGCCCGCATGAGCGCACAGACTAGGAATGATAGCAGATACGAACGACAAGCGCACGCACACGTTTTACAGGCTCACGACCTCACCACGAGTGCGAAAGGCGGGGCGAGTTGCCCCGCCCCGCCCATTACGACTTGTTCGCCGACCCGCTACTCCCCCAGCAGGGCCTTCTCGGGCGTGATCGGCAGCGAGCGCACCTGGTGGCCGGTGGCGTGTGCCACGGCCGAGGCCACGGCGGCGAGCGGCGTGTTGATGACGACCTCGCCGATCGACTTGGCGCCAAACGGGCCCGTAGGCTCGTAGCTCGGCTCAAAGGCCACGCGAATACTGCCGATATCCAGGCGCGTGGGCAGCTTGTAGCTCATAAAGTTGCCGGTGCGCAGGCGGCCACGGTCGTCGTGCTCGACGATCTCGTAGAGCGCATGACCGATACCCTGGGCAATGCCGCCCTCGGCCTGGACGCGCGCGAGCGCCTCGTTGATCACGGTGCCGCAGTCGACGGCCGCCGCGTAGTCCACCACGGTCACCTTGCCGGTGGCCTTGTCGACCTCGACCTCGGCAATGCCGGCCATAAACGGCGGGGGCGAAACGGGCAGGCAGGCAGAGGCGTGCGAGGTCAGCGCGTCGCCGCCCGCGATGTTCTTGACGCATAGGTTGGCAAATTCGCGCAGCGTGAGGTAGCGGTTCTGCTCGCGAGCGGCACGCTCGTCGGACAGGCGCACGTACTGGCCGTCGAAGACCACGTCGACGGCGTCCACGTCCCACATCTGGGCGGCCTTGGCGCAGATCTTCTCACGCAGCTCGGTCGCGGCGTTCTTGGCGGCAAGGCCCGTCACGTACGTACCCGAGCTCGCGTACGAGCCAGCGTCGAACGGCGACACATCGGTGTCCACGCCGCGTACCACGATGAGCGAGCTCTCCACGCCCAGCTCCTCGGCGGCAATCTGCGCCAGGATCGTGTCGACGCCCATGCCGTTATCGGTGGCGCCGGTGCCGATGGTAATGAAGCCGTCCTCTTCCAGGCGCATGTCAATGCCGGCGATATCCACGTTGGAGATGCCCGAGCCCTGCATGGTAAGCGCGCAACCCAGGGCGCGCACGCGGTCGCCCAGGTCCACGGCCAGCGGCTTGTCGCGCCAACCGATCATGTCCATCGCGCGCAGCAGGCAGCGGTCGAGCGCGCAGGCGTTGAGCTTCTCGTTGTAATACTGCGGCATGATCTCGCCCTCGCGCACGATGTTCTTAAGGCGCAGGTCGGCGGGGTCCATGTGCAGCATGTCGGCGAGCTCGTTGACGGCGCTCTCCACGGCAAACTGGCCCTGGGTGGCACCGTAGCCTCGATACGCGCCGCCGCGGTTGGTATTGGTGTAGACGGCGTCCCAGCTAAAGCGGCTCGCCTTCACGTGGTTGTAGATGGGCAGGCTCTTGTGGCCCGAGAGGCCGATCGTCGTGGTAGCGTGCTCGCCGTACGCGCCGGCGTTGGACAGCGTGTGCAGATCGATGGCCGTGATGGTGCCGTCGTTCATGGCGCCCAGCTTAACGGTCATCTGCATCTGGTGGCGCGAGTTGCCCGCAGTGATGGTCTCCTCGCGGGTGTAGCAGCAGTAACTCGGACGGCCGGTCTGCTGGGTCACAAACGCAACAAAGATCTCGCAGCAGCCCGTCTGCTTGGAGCCAAAGCCGCCGCCGATGCGCGGCTTAATGACCTGCACCTGCGACTGCGGGATATCGAGCGACTGCGCGACCATGCGGCGCACGTGGAAGGGCACCTGCGTGGAGGTGGTCACCGAGATGCGGCCGAACGCGTCGGTCGTCGCGAAGGCGCGGAAGGTCTCCATGGGAGCGGTCTGCGTGGCCTGGCTGGTGTAGGTGCGCTCAAAGACGATGTCGCTCTGGGCGAAGGCTTCGTCCAGGTCGCCAAAGTCGCTGGTACCGCTGCACACCAGGTTGCGGGGCACGTCGCCGCCCTGCGGGAACATAAAGGTCACGTCGCCCTCGGGGTGGACCACGATGTCGTTATCGAGTGCCTGGGTAAAGTCGAGCAACGGCTCGAGCACCTCGTAGTCGACCTTGATGAGCTTGAGCGCCTTGTCGGCGGCCTCCTCGGTCTCGGCGGCGACGATCGCCACCTCCTCGTTTTGGTAGCGCACCAGGTTCTCGAGGATCAGGCGGTCGTAGGGGCTCGGCTGCGGGTAGCTCTGGCCGGCGATGGTAAAGCGGCGCTTGGGCACGTCCTCGTAGGTGTAGACGCCCACGACGCCCGGTACCTTCAGGGCGCGCGACGTATCGATGGAGCGGATCTTGGCGCGGGCATAGGGGCTGCGCTTGAGTTTGACGATGAGCGCACCGGCGGGCACCATATCGCCGGTGTAGACCGGACGACCCTCGAGCAGGGCCTTCGAGTCCTTCTTGGGCTGCTTGTGGGTGATCTGCTTGTAGGTGACGCCGTCAGAGCTGGTGTTATTGACCGGCAGCTCGGGCATCTCGAAGCCCACCTGCACGCCAGACTCGTTAAGGAAGCGCACGATGGCGCGCAGCTGGCTCTCGTAGCCGCTGCAGCGGCAGAGGTTGCCGGCGAGCTGGCGCGAGAGCTCCTCGCGCGTGGCGACGAGGCTCGGGTCCTCCTTGGCGGCGCGGGCGAGCGCAAGCACGTTCATGATGAGGCCGGGGGCGCAAAAACCGCACTGCTCAGCGCCTTCGGCAGCCATCGCACGGGCGAGCGCCTCAGACTCGGCCTTGAGGCCCTCGAGCGTGGTGACCGAGCGGCCCTCAACACGGGCGGCGGGAACCGAGCAGCTCAGCACCGGGTCGCCATCGAGCCACACCGTGCACAGGCCGCAGTTGGTGGTCTCGCAGGCACAGCGCACCGACGCGCAGCCCTGCTCGCGCAGCAGCGCAAAGAGCATGGTGTCGGGGGCAATCTGAACCTTGACTTTGCGGCCGTTGAGCGTAAAGGAAAGATCGATGAGTTTGGCAGCCATTAGCGCACCTCGCTAGAATCGACGCCGGGCACGCGGCGGCAGGAATACTCGTCCGTGGCGTGCTTGGGAATCTGCACACCCTCGAGCTCGCGGGCAAGCGCGGCCGAAAGCTCGATGCCGGCGGCGCGGCGCACGGCCTGAATCGCCAGCGGGGCCGAGATGCGGCGGCGGTACTCGGCCGAGCCCCACATGTTGGTGCCATAGCTCAGCGCGCGCACGGACGCGGCCAGGGCGCGCAGCTCGTCCTCGGAAGGCTGTTCGCTCTCGAGGCCGCATGCCTCGCCCTGCAGCAGGGTCGCACGCAGCGGGCGGGCACCCACGGTGACATGCCAGCTGTTATCCCACCAGGCGGCGGTAACGTTTAGAGAGGGGAAGTCGGTCGCGGCCTTGCGCACGGCCTCGTAGCTCGCGCGGTAATCGTGCTTAACGACCACGACGCGCTCGATCACGTCGCGCACATAGCCCATGTTCACAAACTCGGCGAGCGGCACGCGGCCGGCGCCCGTCAGCTCAACATAGGAATCGAGCGCGAGGAAGGCGGAAAGCACGTCCGAAAAACCAAAGCGGCCGTAGATGCTGCCACCCACCGTGGCGGTATTGCGAAGCTGCACGCCCACGATGTCGTGAACGGCAAACTCAAATACGTTGTTGACGAGCGCGTTGAGCTCGGCATGGCACTCGAGCTGGCGCAGGGTGCACATGGCACCGATGCGAAACTCGGTCTCGGTCTCCTCGATCTGATCGAGTCCGCAGGCCGAAAGGTCAATCGCCGTCGCCACGCGACGCGATCCCAGGCGCATCCAGATGCCGCCGCCCACAATCTTGTTGTTGCGGTTTTTCTGCAAGAGCTCATAGGCTTCGGCCGCGTTTCCAACACGGACGTAGGTACCGAACTTGAGCACGTTCTCCCCCATCTCTTCACTTGTCCAGTATCTCTAAGTGTACCAAACGAGGGCGCACGACCCTCACCATCATAGAAAAAGGCTCCCGGCAAAAATGCTGGGAGCCTTATCAGTTGCTATGTCGAGCTGGATTTAGCAGACGCCCTGGGCAAGCATGGCGTCGGCGACCTTCAGGAAGCCGGCGATGTTAGCACCCATGACGAAGTTGCCCTCCTGGCCATACTCCTTGGCGGTGTCGTCCACGTTGTGGAACATGCCGCGCATGAGCTGCTCGAGCTTGCCGTCGACCTCCTCGAAGGTCCAGGACAGATGCTCGGCGTTCTGGCTCATCTCCAGGCCGGACACGAGCACGCCGCCGGCGTTGGCAGCCTTACCGGGCATAAAGGCGACGCCGTTCTCCTGGAAGTAGGTCGTGGCCTCGATGGTCGTGGGCATGTTCGCGCCCTCACCGACCACCTTGCAGCCGTTGGCGACGAGCGCCTGGGCGTCCTCGAGCAGCAGCGTGTTCTCGCGAGCGCAGGGCAGCGCGATGTCGCAGGGCAGCTGCCACACACCGCGGCCGTCGCCCTCGTGCCACACGGCACCGGGCTTCTCGTCAACGTACATGGCGAGCGTGACGCCCTTGTCGTGGCCGGAGCGCTTCTGGTTGTAGACGTGCTCGAGCACGGAGTAGTCGATGCCGTCGGGATCCTCGACCCAGCCGTGGGTATCGGAGCAGGCCAGCACCTTGCCGCCAAGCTGGGAAACCTTTTGGACGGCGTAGATAGCGACATTGCCGGAACCGTGAACGACAACGTTCTTGCCCTCGAAGGAGTCGCCGCGGCTCTTGAGGTACTCGTCCACAAAGTAGACCAGGCCGTAGCCGGTGGCCTCGGTACGGGCGAGCGAGCCGCCAAAGGAGAGGCCCTTGCCGGTGAGGACGCCGGTCCACTCGTTGGTCAGGCGCTTGTACTGACCGAACATGTAGGCCACCTCGCGGCCGCCAACGCCCAGGTCGCCGGCGGGAACGTCGGTGTTGGGGCCGATGTGGCGGTAGAGCTCGGTCATGAAGGACTGGCAGAAGTGCATGATCTCGTTGTTGGACTTGCCCTTGGGGTCAAAGTCGGAGCCGCCCTTGCCGCCGCCCATGGGAAGGGTGGTCAGGCTGTTCTTAAGAATCTGCTCCAGACCCAGGAACTTGAGCATACCCAGGGTGACCGTCGGGTTAAAGCGCAGGCCGCCCTTGTAGGGCCCAATGGCAGAGTTGAACTCGACGCGGTAACCGCGGTTGACCTGGACCTTGCCCTGGTCGTCGACCCAGGGAACACGGAACATAACGATGCGCTCGGGCTCGACGAGGCGCTCCAGTAGGGCGGCCTCCTCGTACTCGGGATGGGCGTCGAGCGCCGGCTGGATGGTGCCGAGGATCTCGGTCGCGGCCTGGATGAACTCAGGCTGCTCGGGATAGCGGGCCTTGAGCTCGTCGAGAACTTTCTGCGTGTAGCTCATGCTTCCTCCAATTGATGGAAAAGAAAGGTGTCGTTCGCGGCGCCCCATGCGCCGTGAGCTTTATCGAGTATGGATAATATCGCACTGTTGCTACAAAGTTACGAATAAGGCAACGAGCGGATGTTTCATTTTGATTACGATGCAGGTAGATAGCTTTTTGACCGCCTGACGAGCAAATCGCGTGTTTCGAAGCTGTTTCCCGCACGTTTCGAAACCACCACAAAGGGGACAGGCACCTTTGTGGTGGTTTTGGCGAGATGCGTTGGCGGGAACGGATGTGAATCGAACACATCCAAGACGTTTTGCACGCCTCACAACGGTTTTGAAGACCGCGGGGCCCACCGGAGCCCATCCGCTCCCAAACGTGGCGGTATTTTACCAAACCCAACAGACCACAACCGAAAAGAGCGATGCGGAAACCGCTAACGCAGCGATCTCAGACCGCCGGACTCCTTGTCGAGTACTGTAAAGCGCACGGCATCCAGGTGCTCCAAGATGCTAATGGTTCGTTTGCGCGACACGCCCAGGGCTTCGCGCAGCACACTCGTGGTGGCGGCGCCGCCAGCAGCCTCGATAGCCGTCGCAACAACCTCACGCGCATGGGCCTCGGCAGCGGCGGACAAGGCAACGTCGCGCTCGACCTTAACGATCGAGTGGTTGAGCGAAAGCTCGCGCAGTGCACGCGTCATGGTGTCGCGATCGAGCTGCAACTGTTCGCTCACCTCGGGAAGCGTCGGCGCATTAAGACCGGCCTCATCCAGCAGGGCCACGATACGCTGGCCAGCCTCGCGCACCACGCGTATCGCCGCGGCGGCGGAATGCGGGTCGAACACCTCGGCACCGTCGACGGCGCACACGCCACGTGCACAGCCCTCGGCAATAAGTGCCATCGCGACATCGTTACCGGCGCCCGGCCAAGCCGCGTGCGCGACCGCACCGGACGTAAAGCCGATCTCCTTGGGAGCCGCCGCGTGCATGGAGGACAAGGCCGCAGCCAGCACATCCATTGCAGCATCGAGAGCCGAGGCATCTGCGTAGAGCACCGCACCGCCCGCAGCAAGCTCGCACACGGCAGCCTGGTCCACAAGCCCACGCAAAACGATCTCGACCTCGCCGGTAACAAGATCGAGCGCTGCGGCAACACCGGCAGCAGCAACAGGCAGCGTTTGCAGCGCCAGCCACGCGTGTACGCCGTCCGCGACATCTCCGGACTCAAGCGCCGCATACAACGCGCGCTCCCCCGCCGACAGGACCCGCGCGCGGCGACAGCGCGATAGCAGGACGCGTCCGCCGCCAAGCAGCGAAATCGGCGAATACGACAGAATGACGGCATGATCGCCGGCGCGCAACGGCAGCGGCCGTTCCAGGCGCACCTGCACCACACGCGTCTCGCCGACCGCAATAGGCGGCTCGTCGTCTAAAAGCATAATGCGGCCGAGCACCTCAGCCGTGCCCGCCATAACGTGCACGCGTGTACCCGAAGCAAGAACGCCGGCTCGCACGCCATCGCGCCCCACATATGTCAGTTGCATCAAAAAGCGCAGCGTCTGGCCCACGCGACCCTCGACGCCGAGCATCTCGCCGCGCTTGAGGCCCGCCACGCCATCGCCCACCAGGTTCAGGGCGACGCGCTGGCCGGGAACCGCGCACTGGGTATCCCCGTGAACCTGCACCCCGCGCACGCGACAGCGCGTTTGCGACGGCAGCGCAACGAGCTCATCGCCAACCGAAACGGGACCGTCGTGCAGCGTACCCGTCACGACGGTTCCGGTGCCGCGGATGCTAAAGCAACGGTCGATGGGAAGACGGGGCGCGGCGCCCGAGCCAGCGGTCGCCTCCAGATGCTCCGACCAGCACGAACAAACCGTGTTATCGAGCGTCGTAAGCAGCTCGTCCAGGCCCTCGCCCGTCTTGGAGGACACCGGCACTATAGAGGCACCCGCAAACACGGTCCCGTCCAGAAACGCCTCGACATCGAGCTCCGCCAGCGCGGCAATCTCGTGGTCGGCCAAATCGCGCATCGTGAGTGCGACGACCATGCGCGTCACACCCAACAGCTCCAGAACCCGAACGTGCTCGCGGGTCTGCGGCATCACGCCCTCAACGGCCGAAACCGCCAGCAACGCAACGTCCACGCCGGTGGCGCCCTGCACCATGGCGCGCAGATAGTGCGCATGCCCGGGTACGTCGACCAAGCCGACAAGCTTGCCGCTGGGAAGCTCGAGCTCGCCAAAGCCGAGCTCAGTGGTCATGCCTCGGCGCCGTTCGACCTCCAGACGGTCGGGATTTTTGCCGGTCAGCGCCTCGATAAGGGCCGACTTTCCGTGGTCGACGTGTCCTGCCGTTCCGACGATAACGGGACATTCGACAAGCTCGCGCGCGGTCATCGACGCAAACCTGCCCGCACGGCATCCGCCAACGCAGACGCACACAGGTCAAGGTCGGTGTCGCGCAAAAGCGTGCGAACGTCAAAAAGCACCTGGTCGTGCCGCACGCGCGTCACAACCGGCGTATCGGGCTCCTGTACCATAGCGCGCTTTAGGCCATCGGCGGATAGACGCCCATCGACGGGACAGACGGCAACGCAAAAAGTTGGGAGCTCGACGGTCGGCAGCGAACCGCCGCCCGGAGCAGACACGCCCTCGACAACCTGCAGCTCCACCGCCTCCTCACACTGAGACTCGCGAAGCTTGCGCAGCATGCGGTCATGCAGGCGCTTGGCCTGACGCTCGAGCGGAGCCGGCGCGCCGGAAAGCATGTTGAGCACCGGGATCTCCCGATGCGCTGTATCGGATCCGGTCACATACAGGCGCAAAGTGGCCTCGAGCGCCGCGAGCGTGAGCTTGCCGGGGCGAAGCGCGCGCATAAGCGGATGCGAGGCACAGGCGGCGATTACCTGGGCGCTACCGAGAATAATGCCCGCTTGCGAGGCGCCGAGCAGCTTGTCGCCCGAGCACGAGACGACGTCAACGCCGGCGCAAAGCGAGGCGGACGTGGGCTTCTCCCCAGCATCGACGAGCACCTCATCTGTAAGCAAAGCGCCCGAGCCCTGGTCCTCGTACAGTAACAGCCCGTGCTCATGCGCCAGCGCAGAAAGCTCCGCCGCGGAAACCTCCTCGTGGAAACCCTCGATACGGTAGTTAGAAGGATGAACTTTCAAGATCATCGCCGTATTGGGCGTAATGGCGCTTCGGTAATCATCCAGATGCGTGCGGTTGGTGGAGCCCACCTCGACAAGCTTGGCACCCGAAGCCGCCATGATATCGGGAATGCGGAAGCTGCCGCCCACCTCGACAAGCTCGCCACGGCTCACGATGACCTCTTTGCCGCTTGCATGCGCGGCAAGCACCAGCAGCACCGCCGCGGCGTTGTTGTTGACAACCAGGGCGTCCTGCGCCCCCGTGAGCGTGCGCAGCAGACGCGCGGCATGCTCTTTGCGGCCCCCACGGGCACAGGTCGCGACGTCATACTCAAGCGTGCTGTAGCCGCGGGCGACATCGGCCACCGCCTGCACCGCTGCGGGAGCAAGCGGAGCACGGCCCAGATTGGTGTGAATCACAACGCCCGACGCGTTGACGGCAGGGCGCAGGGTCGGCAGCGACAGTCGGTGGCACCGCTGCTCGATGGCCAAGGCGAGCTCGCGCTTATTCCTAGCGGGGACGCCAGAGCGAATCGCCTCGCGCTCGGCATCGAGCTCGGCATCAATCGCCTCGCGCACAATCATGTCGCCCGCATCGCCGGCAGCCTTCATGACCGGCCACTCGGCCAGCAGCTCGTGAACGGCGGGAATGGAGCGCAGGCGGTCGCGCACCTCGGCAGGCATGGATTCGCAGTCGCTCATGGAAAGCCTTTCGACATGTTCAATAAAAAGCGGGTCCCCTTTGTCGTCAGCAGCAAAATGCGGCAACGCACATGCAAAAAGGGACAGGTCCATTATGGCAGCTCGTGACAAGACGGCGCAGCGCCTCGCTCAAAACCTGCCAAAATAAACCTGTCCCTTTTTGGTCGGTTATGGGTTGGGTCCTTTAGGACTCTTTGTTGGCGTAGATAAACCAGTAGCCCAGCGCCACGATCAGGGCGCCACCCACGATATTGCCCAGCGTGGCGACCGTAAGGTTGAGCGCCAACCCGGCAGCGTTGAGGGCATCGGCGCCAGCGACATCGGCTCCATAGCCGCAGGAGTGCATCAAAATACCCATGGGCAAAAAGTACATGTTGGCGACGCAGTGCTCAAAACCGCAGGCCACAAAGGCAGCGATGGGCAGCAAAATGCCCACGACCTTGTCGACCACGGTCTTGCCGGCAGTGCCGATCCATACGGCCAGGCAGACAAAGATGTTGCACAAAATGCCGCGGAAGAAGATGGTAACGGCGTCGATCGCAACCTTACCGGCGGCGACGCTCACCATGGTATTGGCGACGGCCTCGCCGTTGAGCTTATAAATAGCTGCCATGTAAATCAAAAAGACAACGAACAGGGCGCCGGCAAAGTTGCCGATCCACACAACAGCCCAAGCCTTGAACATCTGGACGAGCGTAATCTTTTTGCTCTTAAGCGCGCATACCATAAGCGAGTTACCGGTAAACAGCTCCGCGCCGCAAATGAGCACGAGCACCAGTCCCAGGCAAAAAGCAAGACCGCCCACGAAGCGCTGGGCGCCCCAGCCAAGCGTGGGATCGCTCAGAAAGACCGTGAAGAACAGGCCGCCGAAGGCGATAAACGCTCCGGCGAACATGGCGAGCAAAAAGGCCTTCGAGACCGGCAGGTTGGCCTTGGTAACGCCGGCGGCCTCGGACTTAGCCTCGATCGCGGCGGGCGCCAGGCAGTCGGGGGTGGGGTATTCTGCCTTACTCTGTGCCATGGCAATCACTACTTTCTTACGATGTGGGACAAACGCTCTTGGTTCATTTGCCCCGCGAGGTCGGACGGTATAAAAATAAACGCGAGCCAAATTAGCATATTGGCCTGCGATTATATAGCTTGGAGCGGGCGACGGGAAGTCCAAGGATTTGCTTCGCAAATCCTTGTTTCGCTGCGGGCCTTCGGCCCTTGCGTGCTGCGCTGGAAAATGCTCACGCATTTTCTCAGCTCCGCACCCTGACGGGTTCGATTCCCGTCGCCCGGCGCGTAAACGAAAACAGCTCTGATTCCCAAAGGAAACCAAAGCCGTTAAAACAATTCTTATGGAGCGGGCGACGGGAATCGAACCCGCGTCATCAGCTTGGAAGGCTGGGGTTCTACCATTGAACTACGCCCGCAAGATATGGTCGGGACGACAGGATTTGAACCTGCGACATCCTGCTCCCAAAGCAGGCGCGCTACCAAACTGCGCCACGTCCCGAAGGTGTTGAGCAGCTAAGGCATAAACCTTGCGTGTCCCAAAGCGAAGGAAATTATAGGGGAGACTTCCCGCCTGTGCAAGCGGCGATATTCTAGCTCCTCGAATGTGCGACAAACCGGCTGTGGAGCAGGCCTATCACAAACGCCACCACGGCGACCGGCGCCCACGCGGCACCGATATCCGCCAGCGGCAGCGCATCGAACGGTAGCCACGCGCCAGCAAAGAACGCGTCGCGGACCGAGGTGATCACGCTCTGCACCGCGACGACGCCGCCGACCCAGACCCATACCTGCGGATGCGCGTCGCAAAAACCGTGCACCAGGCCCATAAGCACCAGCACAATGGCAACGGGATACAAGGCATTGAGCATGGGCACCGAGAACATAAGAATCACGTCGAGGCCCACGTTGGAGAGCACGCACGAAAACGCTGCGAACACAAAGGCGAGAACCGCAAAGGGGCGGCGCATGGCCTCCTCAGAGGCCTCCGCTCCCCCTTCGACCACATACGTCTCGCAGAAGTAACGCGAGCAGCAGCTGATGAGGCCGATGCACACGTTCATGCAGGCGAGGAAAAAGATCGCAAAGACCACGACCGTGCCGGCAAGCCCAAAATGCATGGAGGCCGAACGGGCGAGGATGGCGGCGCCGTTGGTAGCGTCGGGCATCACGGTGCCGAGCTGCATACCGGCAAGGCCCAAGCCGCAGTAGATGATGGCCATGAGTACGCCGGCGATCACACCGGAACGCGAAATCTCGAAGGCCACGCGCTTGTCATCGGTAACACCCAACTCGTGGATGGTCTCGGCGATGATGATGCCAAAGGCGAGCGACGCGAGCAGGTCCATGGTCTGATAGCCAGTCAGAAAGCCCTGCACGGCAGCGCCAGCATCGTAGGGGGCCTGCGGCGCGGCAGCGGGACCCAGCGGCGAGATCACGGCAGCACCAACGACCAGCACGATGAGCGCAATGAGCGCGGGGCCCGTAATGCGGCCGAGCACGCGTGTGATGACGCCCGGGCGCAGCGTGAGCGCAAACGCGACGACAAAGAAGCCGACGGCAAACACCAGGCGCGCCGTGCCGAGCGAGACGCCCTCGGGCAACAGCGGCACCAGCATCTCGAAGGCCGTGGAGCTCGTGCGCGGAATGGCCAGGCACGGGCCGATAGCCAGATACACCGCCGCGACAAAGAACTCGCCGAACTTGGGATGCACACGGCCGGCAAGCTCGCGCGCCGTTCCGGCAAGTGCCACGGCGATAAAGCCCATGACGGGCAGGCCGATGGCGGCAATGAGAAAGCCGAGCATGGCGACCGGCGTGGCAGAACCTGCCT
This sequence comes from Collinsella aerofaciens, assembly GCF_902364355.1. Lineage (GTDB taxonomy): Bacteria > Actinomycetota > Coriobacteriia > Coriobacteriales > Coriobacteriaceae > Collinsella > Collinsella aerofaciens_AF. The sequence goes on along the minus strand of NZ_CABJDK010000003.1, from coordinate 83,020 downwards.
GCAGCGCCAGCAGCGGCGGAATAATAAGGTTGCCGGCGCCAAAGAGCATCGAGAACAGGGCGATACCGACGGTAACGACATGGTCGGAGCGCAGGCCGCGCGGCGCGGATGAGGCCATGGGACCACCTTTCGGGTCGAAACAAAAACGGGACGGGCAAAAGGCCCATCCCGCAAGTATATACGCTTTAGCAAGCTAAATCGCGCAAAGCTTCAATCGCGGCGTCAACTTCCTCGTCCGTGTTGAAATACCCAAACGAGAAGCGAACGACACCCTGGCGCTCGGTCCCCAACGCGCGGTGCATGAGCGGAGCGCAGTGGGCGCCGGGGCGCGTCGCAATCCCCCACCCTTGCATGAGCGCGTCCGAAATCTCGGCCGAATCGATATCGCCCACGTTGAGTGAAACGATCGCCGAGCGCACGGGCTGGTCAAAGGCACCGTAGAGCTTGATCTCCGGGATTTCGCGCACGCCAGCGAGAAAGCGATCCGCCAGTGCTCGCTCATGCGCCGCAATCGCCTCGACCCCACCTTGGGCCTCGATAAAGTCGAGGCCGACAGAAAGGCCGGCGACACCGTGGCCGTTGAGCGTGCCCGCCTCGAGCCGCGTGGGCCACTCCATGGGCTGTAACGCATCGAAGCTGTGCACGCCCGTGCCGCCCATGGCCCAGGGCGCCACGTCGACGCCCTCCGCCACGGCCAGGCCGCCGGTGCCCTGCGGGCCCATGAGCCCCTTGTGGCCGGTAAAGCACACCACGTCGAGCCCCATGGCCTGCATATCGATATGCGCCGTACCGGCAGACTGCGAGGCATCGACGATCACAAGCGCACCCGCGGCATGTGCCAAGGCCGCCACGCGCGCAATGTCGACCGCGTTGCCGGTCACATTAGAGGCATGCGTCACCACCACGGCACGCGTACCGGGCGTGACTAGCCGCTCGAGCTCGTCGTAGTCGAGCGCGCCGCTTACGTCACAGCCCGCATGCTCAACGGTCACACCCCGCTCCGCTGCCAGGCGGTTGAGCGGACGCAGCACGGAGTTGTGCTCGAGCACCGTCGTGACCACGCGGTCGCCGGGGCGCACCACGCCACAGATGGCGGTGTTGAGCGCCGCCGTAGAGTTGGGCGTAAAGCACACATGATCAGCCCGCGGGCAGCCCAGCAAGCGCGCGAGCTTGGCACGGCAACCGTGAATCGTACGAGCGGCATCGAGGGCACCCGACGTGGCGCCGCGCCCGGCATTGCCGAGCGAGCACATCGCCTGCGTCACGGCATCGATGACCGTCTGCGGCTTGTGCATGGTCGTCGCCGCGTTATCCAGGTAGATCATCGCACGACCTCCCACATATCAATCACGGTATAGCCCTCGGTGGGAACGCCCGCCGCGGCGAGTTCGCCGCGCAGCAGCTCCTCATCGGCAGGCAACGCTTTCCACGCCAGACCACAGCCGGCAGCGACCTCCCCGGGCACGGGAATCGTTCGCCCGGGAAGGCCGCGCTCGATGCACAGGGACTCGCAGCCCATGGCGGCCGCCGTGGTGGGAAACGTGATGACAAGCGCCGGGCGCTTCTCCCTCATGGCAACTCCAACCAATACGCTACGGGCGCACGACGCGCACGGCCTGCTCCATCTTCTCCACGATCACATACATGTTCGTGACCTCGCCCACGGCAAGCTGGTCCTTAATGCCATAGTGGTCGAGGCAGGTGCCACAGGTGAGGATTTCGACGCCCTGCTCAGCCAGCCCCTTCAGGTCGTCGAGCACCGGAGAGCCCTCGACGGTGAGCTTGGCTCCGCCGTTGTAGAACAGCATGGTCGCGGGCAGCTCCTCCTGCTGCGTCACGGCAAAGATGAAGGCCTTCATGAGCTTGTGGCCCAGCTCGTCGTCGCCGCGGCCCATGCAGTCGGTGTAGACGGAAATGACGAGCTCGCCCTTGCCGGTGCTGGCACCACAGAAGGCAGCGCCATCCTGCTCGGGATCGGCCACGGCAATGGCGCCAGAGGTCGCCACGGTCACGTGCCACTCAGCGTCAGAAACCTTCTCGACCGAGGCCGTGCAGCCCTTCTCCTGCGCCATCTTGGAGATGTTCTTGACGGCGGTCTCGTTATCGACCGAGGTCACCACGGCACCCTCGCCGTCAAGCTGTTTGAGCGCCTTAAGCGTCTTGACAACGGGCAGCGGGCAGGCATCGCCCATGGCATTGACTTCAATTTTGGTAGACATAGCTACATCCTTTCAAAAGGGACCGCCCAGAACAGCAGGCGGTCGCATAAACGGTTTTCCTTAATGCACAACGCGAACAGCAGGACCGCCCGGCACCGGCTCGCACACGCGACCGATTGTGGCGGCAACGCGCCCCTCGGCATGTAAACGACGCGCAAGCTCATCCACATCGGCAGCAGGCGCCGCGATGAGCAAACCACCCGAGGTCTGCGGATCGTACAGCGCATCCAACATGCCCGGCTCCAGGTCCTCGTCGGCAGCCACGCGCGGGCCAAAGAAGTCCTGGTTGCGATAGGAGCCAGCGGGGATAATGCCCAGACGCGCCATGTCGAGCACCTGGTCAAAGAGCGGCACCGCCCCCGACGCAAGCTCAATCTGCACGCCCGAGCCCTCGGCCATCTCGCACGCATGCCCAATCAGGCCAAAGCCCGTAATGTCGGTGCAGCCGTGAAGTTCGAGCCCCTCGGCCAAACGGATCGGGGCCTCGTTGAGGGTGCGCATAGAATCAAACATCCGGCTGGCCTCGTCCTGCTCGATGAGCTCGCCCTTAATGGCCGTGGTGATAATGCCCGAGCCGATCGCCTTGGTCAGCAGTAGGACATCGCCCACGCGCGCACCGCTGTTGGCGAGCATGCGGTCGAGTGGCACAAAACCGCTCACGGACAGGCCGTACTTGGGCTCGTCGTCGTTGATGGTGTGGCCGCCCGCGATGGTGCAGCCAGCCTCGACGCACTTGTCGGCGCCACCCGCCAAAATCTGCCCGGCAACCTCAACGCCCAGGCAATTGGGAATGCACAGCAGGTTCATAGCATGACTCGGTCGTCCACCCATGGCGTATATGTCCGACAGCGAGTTTGCCGCCGCGATCTGGCCAAACAGAAACGGGTCGTCGACCATCGGCGGGAAGAAGTCGATGGACTGCACGAGGCCCAGGTTATCGCCGACGCGGAAGACGCTCGCATCGTCGGAGGTATCGAACCCCACGAGCAGGTTGTCGTTATGCACATTGGGTAAGTCGCCCAAGACCTGGGCGAGGGCTCCAGGAGCCAACTTAGCGGCTCAACCGCTCGCGGCAGTCATAGACGTGAGCTTAATCTGATCGTCAGCCATCGATACCTCCTCTCGCCGGTCAATCATTTCCTACCAGTATACGCATGAATGCAGGCCCACGGCCGATGCATTAATCGAGCGCCTGTGCGCGAATCGCCGCGCCGATGGCACCGGCAAAGCGGGCCTGGGGCGAGGTGGTCACCGGCGACCCCAGCAGCTCGCCCAACCGCTCCACAACGTAGGCGTTCTCGCACAGACCACCGGTCAGATAGTACGGGGCGCCCACCGCCTGCCCGGCCATGGTCGCCACGCGCGAGACCACGCTGTCGATCACGCCACGTGCGATGTTCTCGCGCGGCTCACCGCGACCGATCAGGCTGATAACCTCGCTTTCGGCAAATACCGTGCACATGCTGCTGATCTTGGTAGGCTCGCCGGAACGCGCCAGGTCGGCCATCTGCTGCTGGGAAATGCCTAGGCGGTCGGCCATGATCTCCAAAAAGCGCCCCGTGCCGGCAGCGCACTTGTCGTTCATGGCAAACTTGGCCACGCGGCCGCCTTTAAGCTGGATGACCTTGGTGTCCTGGCCCCCCACGTCAATCACCGTGCCGTGATCGCCAAACAGACGCACGGCACCGGTGCCGTGGCAGGTAATCTCGGTCACGACCTTGTGAGCGTAGGGCACGGCGACACGGCCGTAGCCAGTCGCGACCACGCGAACATCGTCGGCACACACGTCATAGCCAGCCGCGACAAGCTCGCCGCGCAAGCGCTCCGCCGCATCGACCGACGAATACCCCGTCGGCATGACGCAGGTCCACGCGATGGCGCCGTCCGTGTCCACCACCGCGGCCTTCGCCGCCGTCGAGCCTATGTCGATACCAATGCCAACCACGGCATCCTCCTTCTATGCGGCAAAGCGACTGTCCCTTTGCCGCATTTATCCTACAGGGTTTCGATGAAGGCGGCGATGCGGGTCTCGATCTGGCCCATGTCACCGTTGCTGTAGTCGGTCTCGATCTTCATATACGGAATACCCGCACCCTCGACAGCCTCCTGCATGCGCGCACTCTCCACGTTAAAGGTGTGGCAGGCCTGTAGCACGCTCTCTACCACGCCATCGACATGATACTTCTCGCACATGGCCAGCGTGTTTTCCATACGACCGTCGTTGGGCGTCATGACCGAGCAGTTGATGTCCAAGTAGCGGTCGGCGATGGCGCGCAGGATATCGGGAGCCTCCGGGTCGATCATCATGGCCGCCGTGCGCTCGCCCGAGCAGTCGTCCATGCACACGACCACACCGCCGTTGGACTCGATAGTACGGCCTATCTTGTTGATCACGCCGCCCACCGGGCAGCCGGTGATCAGAACGCGCTTGGCATCCGCCGCAACCGGGCGCTCGCCCGCGTCGTAGGCCTCGCGCAGCTTGGCAACCTTTTGCTCCAGCTGCTGCGTATAGGCCTCGATATCAAAGCTGAACGTACCGGCAAACATAGTGCTCATCAGGTCGACGCCGCTCATGGCCGCCGGCTGGTTAGCCTGCAGCGCAAACATCTCGAGCTGGGCGGCACGCAGGCGGTTGCGACGACGGACGGCAGCGCGCAGGTCATCGTTGGTAATCGTGATGCCGTAGAAGTTCTCGAGCTCCTCCTTGAGCAGGCGGCACTCCTCGTACCAGCTTTCACGCTCGTAGGCGCGATCGCGACCCTGCGGCAGGTGCAGAATGTGCGTGCGCTTGAGCTCCCCCAGCAGTTCGTACATCTTCTTCTTGCCGTCGCAGGTGGTCTCGCCGATGATCATGTCGCTAAAGTACGTAAACGGGCACTTTTGCGAATAGGCAAAACCATACGTCGACTTGATGAGCGGGCAGAGGTTTGCCGGCAGCACCTTCTCGGCCTCGGGAATCACCTCGTCGGACGTACCGCACAGAGCCACGCTCGAGGCGCCCGCGGCATCGATAATCTCGAGCGGCGTATAGCTGCACAAAAAGCCGACCAGGCGATTACCCGCCTGCTTGTAATCCTTAACGCGAATAAACGCCGCCTTGCGCTGCTCGTTGAACTCCTCAAACGTGCTGGGCAACGGCTGCTCAATATTTTCCGACATATAACTCCTAAACCTTTTAACCAACCAAGGAAGCGGCTTTCCCAGGTGCCCGAGGTTGCCGTGAAAGAGACGCGCCGCGTACTTTCGCACGCAAGCGACGGTTTGAACGGCAAGATCGGATGCCTGGGAAAGCCGCCGGGACGGATAGCCCTAAATGGTTTCCAGGAAGGCCTCGATCCTGGTTTGCAGTTGGCCTGCATCCTCACCGGCGTAGTCGGTCGTGATGTGCATAAACGGAATGCCGGCTTCCTCGGCGGCCTTCTCCACGGCAAACGACTCCATCTCGTAGAGCGTGCAGAACTGCAGGGCCACGTCGACAATGCCGTCGGCATGCAGGTCCTTGGCCATCTGGACAATGTCCTTCATACGCTGGTCGTTGGGCGTAAAGACGGCGCAGTTGATCTTAAAGTAGCGCTCGGCGATGGCATCGAGCATCTCGTCCACCGTCTCACCGGACTCGTCGACCAGGTCCTTGTAGTAGCGCGAGCCCGTGCAGGACTCCTCGCCTACCACAACGCCGCCGGCTTTCTCGATGAGGTTGAACAGCTTCCAGTTGGGCACGGCCATGGGCGTGCCGGTGTACAGGATGCGCTTGGTCCCCTTGGGCGCCACGCCCTCGCCGGCCTCGACACGCTGCTCGCACTCAGCCGCCATATCGTTAATGGCTCCGGTCAGACGTGGCGTGTCGTCCATAAAGGCGGCCTGAACGGTCAGCAGGCTGTCAAGACCGCTGATGGGCGCAGGGTCGGCAGCGCGCGTGGCAGCGAGGCGCTGCAGGGCGCGACGCTTCTCATTGACGGCGTGGATGGCGGCCTTCAGACGCTCGGGCGTAATCGTGACGCCGCACTCTTCCTCGATCTTGGCGGCGAGCTTCTTGACCTCGGCCTTCCAGGTCACGAGCGTCGACTCGTCGTGTACGTTGGGAATATCCATGACGTACATGTTCTTTTGCGTGGCAAAGAACTCGTAGGCTTTCTTCTTGCCATCGCAGGTGTTCTCGCCTACCACCAAGTCACTCGACTCAATGTAGGGGCAGACCTCGCCCAGCTTAAAGCCGGCAAAGCTCTTGATAAGCGGGCAGGTGTTGCGCGGCAGATGCTCCTCGACCTTATCGGTTGCCCAATCGGCACCCGAGCACAGGCCCACGGGAATACCGTCGCAGGCAAGCACAATCTCCTCGGGCACGTACACGCAGAACGAACCGACGATCTTGGTGGCCTCGCCGGCCTCCTTCTTGTCGAGCATCTCCTTAATACGGCCGCTGTGGATGTTGGTGGCCACAAAGTCCAGGTAGGACGTGGACTTGGGGCGATTGTTCTGCGTCAAGAACATATCGCCGTACATCTGGCCCACGGCGCCCAGCAGCATGTCGTGGTCGGCAAGATTCATGCCGAGGCTCTCCCACATCGGATGGAAATCAAATTCTTCAGCCATGACGGTTCCCCTCTCGAACCAAAAACGGATAACAGCGATATCGATGCACGACGGGCGGCGATTGCCCTGCCGTGCTCAAGCCCGGAATTTTGGGGAACCTGCTTTGCGGTTGACTATTTAGTTGTGCGTCGTCTCTCCCGGAGCCGTGAACATACCTGCTCATATGCGGCTCCGAGCGATATATAGGGCACGCGCGGCAACGCGGCAAATGTATGTCGTCTGCGGCATGTGCGCACCCTCCTTTACAAGTTAAGGTCAACTATATCAACGGTCATCGACCATGCGAACACCGTTGACATTCGTACGACAGCGTCGTGTGCCGCCTTTAATAAATTATTATCCTGATTGATAAGAGTTTGTCATCTCTCATTCGACGAACGGCAAAAACAAAGCCGCCGAGGCTTATATCCCCGACGGCATTACCCGGCGCTATCGACAAACCAAATGAATCCTGCTCGCATCAAAATGCATGCGCAAGGTCTCCCCCGCCTGCGGCAACTCCTCTACAGGCACGCTCACCTTGTTGACCTTCCACTGCAGACGCGTGGGTGCATCAACACGTGGCACGTCCAACAGCACCAGCCGCTCAAAGCGCGAATCACTCACACGGGCCACGTGCAAATCGTAGCTGTTGCGGCCCCGCTCGGCACGATTGTCAACATGGAAGTAACTTGCGCGAATCCCCAGGTACGCCACGTCATCGGGAACCTCGCGTCCCACGTTAAAGGTCATGCCCCAGTCGAGGGCCTCAACTTCTTCGTCGCCGATCTTGCGCGCCCGGCTTGTGTTCTTGCAGCCCGTCAGGCGCAGCGCCGCCAGTGTCTGCGGGCGGCGAACCACATCCTCGACAGAACCGATCTCTTCAACGTGCCCGTTGTGCATCACGCAGATGCGCTGGCACAGGCGGCACGCTTCGTCGATGTCGTGGCTCACGTAGAGCACGGTGCGGTTGCACACGTCGAACAGGTCGAGCATGTTCTGCTCGAGCGCGCTCTTGAGGTAAGCATCGAGCGCGCTCATGGGCTCGTCAAACATAAAGATGCCTGGGTGCGCCGCCACCATGCGCGCGAGCGCCACGCGCTGCTGCTGGCCGCCCGAGAGGCGCGCGGGATAGCGGTCGGCGAAATCGGCTAGGCCAAAGATGCCCAGGTAACGCTCGGCAAGTTTTTTACGCGCCGCGGCGTCGCCTGCACCCTCAACGCCGGCGCACACGTTATCGGCCACCGTCATATTGGGGAACAGCTGATAGTTTTGAAACATCAGGGCGCATTTTCGCTCCTGGGGCGACAGATTGATGCCCGCCACCGAGTCAAAAAAGGTCACGCCGTTGACGACGATCTTCCCCTCGTCGGGTGTCTCCACGCCGGCAATGCAGCGCAACGTGCAGCTCTTGCCGCAACCCGAGGCACCCAGGAGCGCCACACGCTCCTCGCCGGCCTCAAGCTGCATGTCGAGCATAAAACCGGGATAGCGTTTTTTGATATCCAAAACGAGCGACATAGCTTATCGACCTCCCTGAGGTGCCGCGTCATCGCGCATAAGCTCGGCCAGCGCCTCGCGATCGATGCGCAAGGCATCGCCGCCCACCGGGTCGAGCGAATCGGTCTGACCGCCCAGCTGCATGGCCTGCTTGCGCTCCGCGCGGGAGAGGCCGCGCTCGCGATACTTTTGCGAATGCGCCGTGTACATGTTGATGAACAGGATGACCAGGAAACTGAACACGATAACGATGGCGACCCAAAAGAGGGCCACCGACGTGTTGCCGCCCATCCACTCAAAGTAGATGGCGATAGGGATGGTCTGCGTGATGCCGGCGTAGTTGCCCGCAAAGAACAGGGTACAGCCAAACTCGCCCATCGCGCGGGCAAAGGCAAGCACCGCGCCGGCGGCGATGGAGGGCCAGCCGAGCGGCATCATGAGCTTGGCAAAGATGCGACGTTCGGACCACCCCAAGGTTCGCGCGGCGTCGAGCATCTGCGTGTCGAGGCTCTCGAAAGCTCCGAGCGCCGTGCGGTAGACCAGCGGAAACGACACAACGACAGCCGAGATGACCGCCGCGGGCCAGGTAAAGACGATCGAGATGCCGTGCGCGATGAGCCATTGGCCCACCCCGGTCGAGCGGCCAAACAGCATGAGGAGCAGAAAGCCGCAGACCGTGGGCGGCAGCACCATAGGAATCGTAAAGACCGAATCGAGCAGGCCCTTGATGCGACTCGAGGTACCCATAGTCTTCCACGCGGCAAACAGGCCCAGTGCAAAGGAGATCACCAGGGCAAGGCCGCTCGTTTTTATGGACACCCAAAACGGGCGGTAGTCGATGCCGCCTAAAAAGGAAGCCAGAGAGGCCAAGGGCCCCTGCTCATCCCGCAACACGACAGACGATGCCTCTATCATTTGAGCGCTATCAAGCCAACGCGCGCCGCCCTTGGCATCACCCGAGGCCGATGCAATCACCACATAGCGATCCCCATCCGCACCGCGCTCGTCAAAGCCATAGGTATACCCGCCGGCATCAAACGTTGTTTCCGCCGTAACATACCAAGGAAGATCAACGTCCCCCAGCTGCGCACCTCCCATGCAGTTTGCGCTGTCGAGCTTACAGACGAGGGCCTTGAGACCCGATACGCATTCGTTGTCCTGCGGATCCAATCCATACTTCTCGACCACCTCGGGCGATATCCACACCACAACGCGATCGGCAGCGGGCGCCACTACAAGGTCCACGTCCTCGTCAACGGGAAACCGGTAGCCCTCAGGCTGGCCCTCCATGGCACGAGCGGTCCCCTTGGCCAACCGCTCAAAACCCTCGATCCCATAGGAAAGCCCATGAGCGGTCGCAGCAACCTGGGCCCCGTCCTCAGCGTCCCCAGCAAACGCAAATCCCGGCACCCAGCAAAGCGCGAGGGTCAAAGCACAGGCGACAAGCATGCGGAATCTTTTAAGCACGAAAAGCTCCAAGCGAATACAAGGACGGAGTGAAACACAAAACGATGGAATTATCGCGCCAAGCCGCACTACGCGGAAAGCTCAAAGCCGTACTTAGCCCAAATCTTCTGCGCTTTCTTGTTGGTCAGACAGAAGTCGATGAACGCCTTGGCCTCGTCGGCGTGCTCGGAGCTCTCGGCAACGGCACCCGGGTACACGATGGGCTTGTGCGAATCCTCGGGGCACACGAAGGCCTCCTCGATGCCGTCGTAGCGGAAGATGTCAGAGCTGTAGACAAAACCGGCCACGCAGTCGCCTGTGGACACATAGGCGGCGGCGGTACCAACTTTGTCTGCCAGTGCGACCTTGTCGGCGATCTCGGGTGCGTACTCGCCATCATCACCCTCGGTACCGGTGTAGAGGCCCACGGAAGCCAGCGCCTGGTTAGCATACTTGCCGGCGGGAACGGTCTTGGCGTCGCCGATGGCGATCTTGCCGTCCAGGTTCGCAACGTCGGCGATGGCCTCGACCTTGGTATCGGAGCCCTCGGCGCGAATGATCACAAGGTCGTTGACGAACATATCCTCACGGGTGTCGGTGTCGACGAGCTCGGCGGCTTCGGCGTCATCCATGGTGCCCTTGGAAGCGGTGATGAGCACATCGGCCGTGGCGCCGGCACGCATCTGCTCGACGAGGTCGCCGGAGGCCTTAAACTGCGTGTCGGCAAAGGTGGTGCCGGTCTGCTCGGTGTAAAGCTCCTGAACCTCGGGCAGAGCCTTCTCGAGCGAGTTGGCGGCAAAGACCTGCAGCTCGACAGCTTTCTTGGAAGATGCCTTAGCAGAACCGGCATCTGATCCGGCCGGCTCGGACGTCTTGCTGCCCGAACAGCCGGCAAGACCAAGGCCGGCAGCGGCGAAAGCAGAGAGCGAGACGAATCCGCGGCGAGAAACCATATCGAACATGTTCAACCCTTTCGAACGATACACCCGGGCACCTCGCCGCAGGCTTTATTCTGTAATTAGATTATACTTCGGTGCGAATAATGATTCTGAAAAATTATTCTCGTCTGAGAATATAGTTTCAAGTTACCGTGCACCTCGGCGTCGCTTCGGCGGAAAACAAAAGCGGAGCAGCCGTTCAGGTCGCCCCGCCGCAGGTAAACCGCTTAGTTGGTATGTCCACCGCCCGCTGTCATATGAGCCGCATGCTCCAGCTGGTCCGCAATGGCCTCCCAGCTTTCGCGGGCGGCCTTCGTAGAACCGGGAAAGTTTACGACAAGTGTATGACCTCGTTGCATGCAAATAGCGCGCGAGAGCATGGCGCGGCGCGTCTTGGTCATAGAGTACGCACGGATTGCCTCGGCAATACCCGGCACATCGCGGTCGCAAACGGCACGCGTCGCCTCGGGCGTCACGTCGCGCATCGAAAGCCCCGTGCCGCCGCAGGTGAGCACGACATTGGCGTGGCACTCATCGGCAGCTTCCACAATGGCATCACCGATCTCACTGACGTCGTCGCGCACGACCACATGTGAGGCGACCGTCCATCCCTGCGTCTCGATAAGGTCCTCGAGTGCGGCACCCGCCTCGTCCTGCGCAAGATCGCGCGTATCCGAGCACGTCACGATCGAAATCTTCAACTCCATAGCGATCCTCCTATAGCACCGTTCCCTCAGGCAAGTCGACACGCACAACGTCCACGACGTCGCCCGCCTTGAGCTCGCACGGTCCTTCGTCAGTACGCAGCAGGCAGTTGGCCCGTTGCATCGTGCCGAGCAGCGCCGAATTCTGCGTCTTGGCCTCGGTCACCAACAGCTCACCGGTCTCGGGGTCGCGCAAAACCGTGGCGCGATCGAAGAAACGGCGATGCTGTCGCTTTTTCACGCCGTGCGTGAGCGTCGCCTGCTGCACGGGACGCACGCCCTCGGCAAAGCCGCGCATCTTGCGAATCGCCGGGCGGGCAAGCATCTCAAACCCTACATACGCCGCGGCCGGATTGCCTGAAAGCCCCAGGTAGGGCTTACCCCCGAGCAGGCCAAACGTGATGGCCTTGCCCGGACGCATCGAGATGCGATCGAACAACACCTCGCCCTCGCGCCGGACGAGCGCCGTCACGTAGTCGTAATCGCCCGCCGAGGCGCCACCACTCGTAATGACAAAATCGCACTCTCGCGTGGCGCGATGCACAAGCTCGGCAATCGCCTGCTCATCATCGGGAGCGATGCCAAAGAACACCGGATCTGCCCCGGCATCGAGCGCCTCGGCCATTAACGCCGAGGAGTTGGAATCGCGAATCTGCCCGCGCGCCGGCAGCTCACTCGGCGCGACCAGTTCCGTCCCCAGCGAGATAATGCCCACGCGCGGGGCGGCATGCACCTTCACGCTCGCATACCCGGCGCTCGCCAACAAGCCGGCGCCGGCCGGGGCCACAACCTCGCCAGCACGCATCACGACGTCGCCGGCATGGGCCTCCTCGGCGGCAGAGCGAACGTTCTCCCCCACTTTAGCAGGCGCCGAAAAGCTCACATGCGAGTCCTCGTTGCCGTCGCCGTCGAGCACATCGACGATCTCGTACTTCACCACGGCATCCGCGCCCCCGGGCACCGGCGCGCCTGTCATGATGCGGACTGTCTCGCCCGCGCCGATTGCGCCCTTAAACACATGGCCCGCGGCCTCGTGTCCGATAACGTCGAGCGTCACCGGCGCCTCGCCAGATGCCTGCGCCAAGTCCGCCGAGCGCACGGCGTATCCGTCCATAGCGCTGTTGGCAAACGGCGAGATATCGATATCGGCCACCGCGTCCTCGGCCAAGGGAAGGCCGGCGGCCTGCCATACGGGAATCTCGACAACTTCCGTCATTTGCATCTGTGAAAGGACAATCGCCTGGGCGTCCTCCAGCCGCATGAGTTCCTCTGCCACATGTACCTCTTTAATCCGCGGCGCACATCACGGGCGCCGATTCATTATGTTTATCTCAGTATAATCCCCCGCTGCACGGCGGCGACATGACCCACGTTCTCGAATACATCTGTCGGCCGCAAGCCGCGAAACAGAAACAAAACCAACCTGCCGATTTGTCACGTTTGACACGTTCTATAATGCTTGCGTTGCAACCTAAAAGAGGAACGTATGGCTTTTACCGACAAACCCGAAAGCGCAAACGAAGCGCAGGATCATTCCCAACCGTTCGACGACGGCGGTCTTTTCTCCCTAAACGACGTCATCACGGCAGGCAGGCATCAACTAACCCGCTCCGAGCAGCTCTTGGCTGCAGACACGCGCCGCAATGCCCGCAACATGCTCGCAAGCGCCAAGCTGCTCGCGCTCGTAGTTATCGTCTCACTCGCCATGGGCGTTGCCGCTTGGGCGTTTTTGGCCTCGCTGAATATCGCGACCGATTATCGCGAGCACCACGCGTGGGTGTTCGCCCTGCTCCCCATCGTGGGCATGGCCACCGCGTGGGTCTACAAGAACCACGGTCTCGCCGCCAAGCGTGGCAACAACCTGGTCATTGACTCCGCCCTGGGCACACGTCTCATCCATATGCGCATGGCCGTCCTCACCTTCGTCTGCTCCACGCTCACGCACCTAACGGGCGGATCGGCCGGTCGCGAGGGAGCCGCGGTGCAGATTGGCGGCACTATCGCCAGCAACATCTCGAACCTCGCCCACCTCAAAAAGCATGACCACCACGACCTCATGCTCGCCGGCATCTCGTCGGCCTTTGGCGCCGTATTCGGCTCGCCCCTTGCCGGAGCTTTCTTTGGCATGGAGATGTGCTTTATCGGCAAGATCGACTACACCGCGGGCATCTACTGCCTGGTCGCATCGTTTACCGGCTACTTTACATCACTCGCCCTAGGTACCGAGTATGAGGCGAATGTTATCGCCAGCGTCCCCGACATGACGCCGCGGACGGTTGCCATCGTTGTTGTCAGCGCCATTATCTTTGGTCTCACCGCACGCCTCTTTGCCTGGTCGGTTCGAACCGTCAAGAGCCTGTACGGTCGCTTTATCACCAATTACCTCGTTCGCGCACTCGTGGGCGCGCTCGTGGTGCTCGCGGCCTACGCAATGCTCGACGCCTGGAAGTATGCCGGCCTTGCCACCTGGCTCTCGGGCGTCGGGTTTGCCGGTAACACGACCCTTTCCGACGCCGCCATCAAGCTCGTGGTGACGGCGCTCACCCTGGGCGCCGGCTTCCAAGGCGGCGAGGTCACGCCCCTGTTCGGCATCGGTGCGGCGCTCGGCGGATGGATCGGATGCCTCACCGGGCTCGACCCGAGCTTTGTGGCGGCCCTCGGCATGCTCGGTGTGTTCTGCGCCGGCCTCAACGTGCCCATCACCACCTGCATGATGGCCATCGACCTGTTCCATGGAACGGCCGCGGGCTTCTTTGTCATCGTTTCGTTTATTAGCTATCTCGTCGGCGGCCACCGCGGCGTATATCCCGCGCAGCGTATTGTCTCGCCTAAACGCCGTTCGCTTATTGTGGACGAGGGCCACACGGTGGCAGAGGCTATCGAGCGCCACAACGACCTGATAGAGTAGACGTTAGTATTCGCCGTGCAGCCACAATCGGGGGCAATTTGACCTGAGCGCGACCGCACCGTCACGTCATACGCCGGGAGTCGCCCCATGCACGCAACTGATTTTGGTCGCACGCTCATCATCGCCAATCCTGCCGCCCAGTCGGGCGCCGCGCACGAGGTTGCCGAGCGCCTGCAGCGCTTTTTGGATATGACCGCGCGCGCATCCCAGTTTGACCTGGTGCTGACCGAGCGCATGGGACATGCCAAGGTACTTGCCGCACAGGCCCAGGGCTACCGCACGATTATCGCCCTCGGCGGCGACGGCGTGATCCACGAGGTCGTCAATGGCTTGATGGCGCAAGAAGAGGCGGTTCGACCGGCGCTTGCCGTCCTGCCTGTAGGCTCCGGCAATGATTTTGCCCAAACGCTCGGTATCGACGATTTCTCCGGCAAAGATTTTGGCGCGCTGCTCACCTGCGAGCTGCAGCATCAGGATATCGGACGCATTCGCTCATGGAACCCCGCAAGCGGCAGCGGCGAGGCGATCGTCGAGTATTACGACCAGACGCTCTCCGTCGGTATCGATGCCGCCATCGGCCTGGGCACCACCGAGCTGCGCGAAAAGACGGGCTTGACGGGCGCTCCGCTCTACACCCTCTCGGGACTTGAGCAGTTTGGCCTGCGCTATCGCAACTACCCCATGACCATCAGCTTTGATCGCGCGCCCGCCGAGCGCGTACGCGCGATTATTATGGCCATCCAGCTTGGCCCCACGTATGGCTCGGGCTATCGCATCTGCCCCGATGCCGACCCCTGTGACGGCATGCTCGACGTCTGCTACGCTTGCGGCCCCGTCCCTCGCGCGGTTGCCTTGCCTATGTTTCTTTCGGCCAAGGACGGCCACCATACCAGGCTGCCGCCGGTTCGCATGCGCCGCTGCCGCCACGCCGAGCTCACCTTTGAGGAGCCCGACTACCCCATTCAGGCCGACGGCGAGCCCATTGTCGCCTCGCGCATCGAGGTGGACATCCTCGCAGGCGCCCTCCACGTCTGGCACCCAACCCGCTAACCCCACCTAAGTTGCGGTGAAATAGGGACTGTTTATGCAGCTAAAGCCGAAAAATAGTCCCTATTTCACCGCAACTTGTGAGGAAGCTATTCGTCGCTGCACGGCCTGCGACGGTTGGCCTTTTTAATGGCATTGAAGTGCTTGTCATTGAGCCTGCGCTGGCGAGAGCGCCGAGGCACCTTGGTCTTTACGCGTCGGCGCGGTGGACGCCCGCGACGCTCAAGCTCAGCGCGCAGCTTACGCAGGCAGCTGCTACGGTTTTGGAACTGACTGCGGCTCTCACGCGCCGTCACGATAATCCCCGAAGGGATATGTTTTATGCGTACCGCCGAGTCCGTCGTGTTCACGCCCTGTCCGCCCGGACCCGTCGCGCGAAACACCTGCACCTCGCAATCGCGCGCCAACTCCTCGACCGACATCTCGGCATAGCGCGCATACTCGCGCCATCCCATCGTGTTCTCATCCATATCAACACCTCCCCTCATACAAAAAAATGTGACAAAGGGAGATCCCCTTTGTCACATCGCATACCAATCGCTTGTGTTGCGCGCTTAGGCGAAGGTGATCTCGCCGTTCTCGCAGTCCATATCGGCGATACGGGCCAGGCTCTCAACGCGAAAGCCGCGCTCGCGGAGCTTATCGCCGCCGCCCTGGAAACCCTTCTCCACGGCAATGCCAATACCGGACACCTCAGCACCCGCAGCCTCGCAGATCTTGATAAGACCCTCGAGTGCACAGCCGTTGGCCAAAAAGTCGTCGATGATCAGGACCTTGTCGCCCTCGGACAGGAAGCGCTTGCCCACGATGACCGGGTACTCCTTTTGCTTGGTAAAGGAGTAGATGGTCGTGGCATACTGTTCGCCGTCAAGGTTGATGGACTGCGCCTTCTTGGCAAAGACCACCGGCACGCCGCCAAAATGCTGAGCCGCTATGCAGGCCATACCAATGCCCGAAGCCTCAATCGTCAGGATCTTGTTGATCTCGACATCCTTGAACAGACGGGCCCACTCAGCGCCCATGTGGTCGAACAGCTCAACGTCGCACTGGTGGTTGAGGAAGGCATCAACCTTAAGGACGTTACCGGCCTTTACGATGCCGTCACGGCGAATACGATCCTCAAGCTCCTGCATGGCGCAACCCCTTCTCGCGGCAACGATACCGCGCGATTAATAAACGTTGTTCGATAGTCTACCACGGACCGACCCCCGCCCGCCCCATAAGCCCCTGCGCACCATAAAGCCGCAAGACCAGTCGATAGGCCCGATTCATGGCAAGCCTGCCCCCACAAGTTAATGGCGGGCGCGCATCTTCACCAAACGCACCATGGCGAGCGCAAAGCCCACAGTGACCACAGCCATGAGCACGTAGAACACCGAGCGAAAGCCAAACAGGAACACATCCGGACGGCCTGTAACAAAGCTGGTCACGGCCTCGCCCATCGCCACGCTCATCTGCCCATACAGGATATTCGACGCCACCGTAATGCCGAGTGCCATGCCAGCATAGCGCGCAAGGCTACCCAGGCTGCCCGCAAAGCCAAGTGCTTCGCGCGGAGCCGAGCCCATATACAGCGAGTTATTGGGGCTCTGAAAAATCGACGTACCGCACGACATAAACGCGACGCAGCACACGATCACAGGAATAGAAGAGCGCTCGTCGAGCGTGCTTACCGCAAGGAGGCCACACACGTACACGCCCAGGCCGACCGCCGTGGGGCCCTCGCAGCCAAGACGATCCGAAACCGCACCCGAAAGCGGCCCGATAAAGGCATTCACCATCGGTAGCGCCAAAAAGAGTAGTCCGGAGATGTCGGAACCAAAGCCGTGGGCGTCCTGCAAATAGAACGGCAGGATAAACTCGGATGCGCCAATGCCAACAAACACGATGAGCATGCAGGCAAGGTTGATAGTGAAGGCCGGATTTGCAAAGCAGCGGCGAGCAGCCTCAATCAGGGACATGGGGCGCTCACCGGCCTCCGGCTTAACATGCGGCAGCGTGTAGAGCCCCACGATAAACGAGATGACGCCAATGGGCAGATTGATGAGAAAGATGCTCTCCCAGGGAAAGCTTGCCACCAGCATGCCGCCGAGCACGGGGCCACACATCATGCCGAGGGCTACGAAGGTCGCAAGAATACCCATGGCACGACCGCGCTCGCGCGCCGGAAACGACTCGGTGATGATACCCATGTTGTTGGCCATGGCCGCCGCGCAACCGACTCCCTGCACAATGCGTGCCAGAATAAGAACTTCGAGCGAGGCCGAAAGACCGCACAGCAGCGAACCGACCGAAAAGACGATGACACCCAGCTGGAATACGCCCACCTTGCCGCGCACGTCACCCAAGCGACCAAACGGCAGCATAGCCACGCACGTCGCAAGCAGGTACACCGAGCTCACCAGCTGGATGCGGTCGAGGCCCACGCCCAGCTCCTTTTGCATCACGGGCAGCGCCACGGTCACGACGGTCGAATCAAGACACACCATAAACGTCATGATGAGTACCGTAAACAGAATCGCCCATTTGTTCTTGCCATGGGTGTCGCCCTCAAGCGCAATGTGCTCACGACGCAGCTGCTCTGCGGTTTTCTCCATATCCATCCTTTCGAGTGGCGCAACGCAAAAACGGGGCCCCAATCGCCTGCAAACAGTCGCGATTGGGGTCCCGCCTACGGAATCGGAACGAAAGATCGCCGAAGCTTTCTGCCGGGATCGGCGCCTTGTGCGAACGCTAGCCTAGCACTGCTCGAGCGCCTGCTCAAGGTCGGCAATCAGATCGGCCGTGTCCTCGAGGCCGCACGACAGGCGCACCATGTCGGCGGAGATGCCGCAAGCGATAAGCTCTTCATCGTTCATCTGGCGGTGCGTAGCGTTAGCGGGATGCAGGCAGCAGGTGCGGGCGTCTGCCACATGCGTGGCGATCTGAGCGAGCTTGAGGCTCTTCATAAAGGTCTCGGCCGCCGCGCGACCACCGTTAAAGCCAAAGCTCACAACGCCGCAGGTACCGTTGGGCATGTACTTCTGAGCCATGTCATAGTACTTGTCGCCCTCCAGGCCCGGATAGCTCACGAATCGCACCTTGGGATGGCTCTGCAGGAACTTGGCAACGGCCAGACCGTTCTCGCAATGACGCGGCATGCGCACATGCAGGCTCTCGAGCGAGCTGTTCAAGAAGAACGCCGCCTGCGGGTTCTGCATGGGGCCAAGGTCGCGCATGAGCTGCGCGGTGGCCTTGGTAATGAAGGCGCCCTCGCGACCGAACTTCTCGGCATAGGTCACGCCGTGGTAGCTCTCGTCGGGCGTGGTGAGACCCGGGAACTTGTCCGCATGGGCCATCCAGTCAAACTGGCCGTGGTCGACGATCACGCCGCCCAGGTAGGCAGCATGTCCATCCATGTACTTGGTGGTGGAGTGCGTAACGATATCGGCGCCCCACTCAAAGGGACGGCACATCACGGGGGTCGGGAAGGTGTTGTCGACCATCAGCGGCACGCCGTGGCCATGCGCGGCCTTGGCAAAGCGCTCAATATCGAGTACGGCGAGGGCGGGATTGGCGATCGTCTCGCCAAAGACGAGTTTAGTGTTGGGCTCAAAGGCTGCCTCGAGCTCCTCATCGGTGCAGTCGGGGGCAACGAACGTGCAGGTCAAGCCCATACGACCCATGGTATGGGCAAGCAGGTTGTAGGTACCGCCGTAGATGGCAGAGCTCGCGACCACGTGATCGCCGGCGCCGGCAACGTTAAAGATCGCGAGGAAGTTCGCGGCCATGCCCGAGCTCGTGAGCATCGCAGCGGTGCCACCCTCCATCTCGCAGATCTTGGCGGCAACCAAATCGCACGTGGGGTTCTGCAGACGGCTGTAGAAGTAGCCCGACTCCTCCAGGTCGAACAGCTTGCCCATGTGCTCCGACGTGTCGTACTTCCACGTGGTTGACTGGTAGATAGGCACCTGGCGCGGCTCTGCATCACCCGGGCGATAACCGCCCTGAACACACGTCGTACCGATGGTCTGCTCACTCATATCTATCTCCCTTACTTGGGTTTTATTTTTGTTCGGATCACGATACCGCTACCTTGCACCCCTCTCAACCCATCCCAAAGGTAGGTTATGGGACAAATGAATCAGGGGTATTTATCTCAAGCCTTAGACATTTGCTCGATAGATAAAATGAGGCATACATGAAGCTCTCGATGATTACACGCACCGTCACGGGTACCATAGGCGGGTACACCGTGACCAAGGAGACAACGATGAAGAAAATCGATACGGCCCAGCTCGACATCAACGCCTGTCAGGCTCAGGCTGCTGAGTACCACGCCCGCGGCTTTAACTGCGCGCAGGCCGTCGCCTGCACGCTCGCGCCCGCCGTCGGGCTCGACCCCCAGGTCGCCTTTGCCCTCACCGAGGGCTTTGGCGCCGGCATGGGCGGCATGACCGAAACCTGCGGCGCCATCTCGGGCGCCGTGGCCATCATGGGCTTTGTAATGAGCGACGGCATGGAAAACCCCAAGACCAAGGGCCAGACCTACAAGCTGTCGCGCGAGATTGCCAAGCGTTTTGGCGAGAAGAACACGACGACCGTCTGCGGCACGCTCAAGGGTATCGGATCGGATAAGGGTCCGCTCCGCAGCTGCCCCGGTTGCATCGACGATGCCGTCGAGATTGCCTGCGATGTGCTAAAGCAGCTCGCCGAGTAAACGGCAGCAACAGAAAAACGACGGCCGGCGCGCTTGGAATCCATCCAAAAGCACGCCGGCCGTCGCCGTTAGAACTCGGCAAACTCGGGAGCGTCGACCTCAATCTCCTCGCGCCCCGCCATAAGCTCGCGCATCTTAGCGCAAAACGGCTCCTGCTCCCCTGCCTTAAACACCAAATGAAGTGTCACGGCATCCGCGTAATCGGTATCCAAAACCTTGGCACCCGAATCCTGCGCCAAACGAAGCACCTGCTCATACTGCGGATAGGCCACACGCACGTCAACCGGCACGACGCTTGTCATCTCAACGATCTGCCCGGCCTCCTGAGCCGCGGCCACTGCCGCCTGCGTCGCAGCGGTATAGGCGCGCACCAAGCCACCAGGCCCCAACAGCGTGCCACCAAAATAGCGCGTCACCACGCAGCAAACATTTTTGAGCTCTGCGCCGCGCAACACCTCGAGCGTCGGCATACCGCTCGTGCGGCTCGGCTCACCGTCATCGCTCTGGCGCTCGCGTCCATCGACCAAAATCCACGCGGGAACATTGTGTCGAGCGTCGTAATGACGCTTGCGAACCATCTCGATAAAGGCATTCGCCTCATCCTCGGACTCAATATGGACCAGCTGGGCAATAAACCGGCTCTTGCGGTCCACAAACTCGCCCGAAGCCTCAATATTCGATTGCAGAGTAAAATAGCTGTCCAACAAAGCCCCTCAACAACAAGCAAAGCAACAAACAGCCTCAATAATACGGCAAAGGCCGTACCAATAACCCCGGCGAAAAGAATGGAGCCGCCGATGAATCCGTCACCAACAGCGAGAACCCGTCAGCGCGAGCAAGGTGCCTTGAAAGCCGAGGGCATGGACCTTACGGTCATGCCCGAAGGCTTGAAAGACAGATTGCCGCGCTGACGGGTTCGCAGCGTCAACAAAGTGCTGAGTGGGCTTGTAAGCCGGGTTCTGTCGTGAACGGTCATTTATCTTGTCTGCACGTTACCATGCAGCTCCACGCACGCTACCCGAACGCGGACCGGGCCGGCCCATAGCGTTCCTATTCGCGCTTGCTCCGGATGGGGCTTGCCAAGCCGCCGTGTTGCCACGACGCTGGTGGTCTCTTACACCACCGTTTCAGCTTTTCCCTTTACGCCTTGCGGCGCAGGTGGGAGTCTTCTTTTCTGCGGCGCTTTCCGTCGGATCACTCCGCCCGGCCGTTAGCCGGCATCCCGCCCTCTGGAGCCCGGACTTTCCTCACGCGTGCTGCAAGCAGCACATCGCGCGACCGTCTGGCCCACTCAGCAGTGCAAGAGTGTAGCACACCGCCACCGCAGGCAACGGCACAACACAAGCGCTCGACACGATAAACCAAGAACCACCCATGCGCTACAATAGTTCCGTCGATGGGCAACGTCGTCAGTCGAGACGCGACCGCGCTCCGCACCCCTCCGTCTACTCGGTGCGTTCCCGCCTCCTCCCCGAGGCGGGATGTCGGCGTTTTTTCATGCACCGACAACCCAATAGCCTGTGGACAGCCCGGGTAGCATCGCGTGCATCAGCAGCAAATGCAAAAAGGGACCCGTCCATTGCGGACGGATCCCTTAAAACAAGTGATCGTCAAACCGATTTACTCGGCGTCGGTCTCCTCGTCCTTCTTCTCGGAAGGCAGCGGGGTAACCTCGATCTCGACGCCCAGAGTCTCAGCAGCGGACTTCATGGACAGGGAGATACGACGACGGTCGAGGTCGATCTCCATGACCTTGACCTGAACCTTGTCGCCCACGTGGGTGACCTGAGAAGGCTGATCAACGTGCTTGTTGGCCATCTCGGAAATGTGAACCAGGCCCTCGATGCCCTCGCCCAGGTCGACGAAAGCGCCGAACGGGACAAGCTTGGTCACAGTGCCCTCGACGATAGCGCCGACGGGGTACTTCTTGACCAGTGCGCGCCACGGGTCCTCGGTGGTCTGCTTGAGACCCAGGGAGATGCGCTCGCGATTGAGATCGACGTCGAGAACCTCGACCTCGACCTCCTGGCCGACCTTGACAACCTCGGAAGGATGGTTGACGTGGTTCCAGGAGAGCTCGGAGATGTGGATGAGGCCGTCGATACCGCCGAGGTCGACGAAGGCGCCGAAGTCGACGATGGAGGAAACGGTGCCCTGGAGACGCATGCCAGACTTGAGCTTGGACAGGATCTCGGAGCGCTCGGCCTTACGGGACTCCTCGAGCACGACGCGACGGGAGAGGACGACGTTGTTGCGGTTGCGGTCCATCTCGATGACGCGAGCCTCGATGCGGGTGCCCATGTAGGAGGTGAGGTCCTTGACGCGACGGAGGTCGACGAGGGAAGCGGGCAGGAAGCCACGCAGGCCAATGTCGAGGATCAGGCCGCCCTTGACAACCTCGATAACCTCGCCCTCGACGTTCTCGCCGGAGTTGAACTTCTCCTCGATGCGGTTCCAAGCACGCTCGTACTCGGCACGCTTCTTGGACAGGACCAGACGACCGTCCTTGTCCTCCTTCTGGAGAACCAGAGCCTCGATGGGATCACCGAGTGCAACGATGTCTGCAGGGTTAGCGTCCTTGCGGATGGACAGCTCGCGGACCGGGATAACGCCCTCGGACTTGAATCCGATGTCAACGAGCACCTCGTCATGCTCGATCTTAACGACAGTGCCGTTAACGAGATCGCCCTCATCAAAGTCGGTAATCGTACCGTCGATGAGGTTGTTCATCTCCTCCTCATTGACATCGTCAAGAGAGAAAATGGACGAGTTCTGAATCTCACTCAAAGGTGGACCCCTTTCGAACTACGGGGCCCCGATTGCTAGGACCTACAGAAGGGTGCGACATGCACACAACGTTTAGGAACACTCGGGAGCCGACAGATACTAATGTGACGCTTATGCAATCACGTTCGTATAGGTTACGGGGAAATGGGTTCGATTTCAAGCGTGAACTGCGTTTTTTTACTCGTGTGGAGACTTTTTCGTAATCTTATGGACAGCTGTCTCCACAACTTGACGATAAGCAGTTTGCCCATACGCCTTTAGGGTAAAGTATCCGGAGCCAACGATTCTGGAACGATTTTTCGAGAAAGGTGCCCGCGTGCTCAAAGCAGTCGTTTTCGATATGGACGAGACGCTTCTTAGCATCAACCTCAACGCATTCATCCTTCGCTATTTTAAGGATGTCTCGTCGATGCTCGCGGATATCGGGCGACGCAGCCGTGGTGGCACGATGGCACGCCTGGGCACGATTCTGGTCGATCTCAACGCCAATCGTCGAAGCGGCACGGATAATCGCACCAATCTGGAGTTCTACCAAGAAGAGGTTGAGCGCCGGTGCGGCATTTGTCTCTCGGACCCACTTATCTACGAGGCGTTTACCTACTACGACCGCGAAGTCCTGCCGCACAAGAACGATGACATGATCAATGCGAAAGCCATGCCGGGTGCGCACGCCGCGCTTCAGGCGGTACAGGACACAGGGCTGCGCTGCGCGCTCTTCACCAACCCCAGCTTTCCTCAAGGCGCCATCGAGTGCCGCATGGGCTGGGGCGAGCTGACAGACGCGCCCTTCGAGCTCGTGACGCACATGGGTAACACCACGCGCTGCAAGCCCGATGCCACATACTATCTAGAGCAGCTGCAGGTCATGGGGCTCGAGCCGCATGAGGTTCTCATGGTGGGCAACGACCCCAAGCGCGACTTCCCCAGCCCCGCCTGCGGTATCCAAACCGCCTATGTGGGCCAAGGCAAACCAAGCCGAGCCACCTGGCGCGGCACCATGGAAGACTTCGCCCGCGATTTCAACGCCGTAGTAGAAGCCTTCTACGAACACCAAATAGCCGACGAACTGTCCTAACAGACTCGAGTCTTGCCGATCATAATGTTGAGGATTTCGACGTCGGTGTCCTTCATGCCCACACGGCCCACGTAGCCCATGCTGGCGATTGTCTGCTCGACGGTATCCTGAATGAGGCCCTCGCCGGCACGGAAGCCGCGGCCCTGCATAGCCATATCGTGACCCAGAATCGCAGCGTCCACGGCTGCCGAAATCTTAGCCGCGCAACTCGCCTTGGCGCCATCGCACACGATGCCGCCCACGTTGCCGAGCGTGTTCGAGACCGTCGCGCCAATCTGCTCGCGCGTGCCACCGCACAGCCAGGTAATCGCGGCACCGGCACCGCACGCGGCGCAAATAGCACCGCAAAACGCCGAGAGTGCACCAATATAACTTTTGATATGCACGGCGATAAGATCGGACAGCATCACGGCGCGCACCAGGCGATCGTGGTCGCAGCGCAGGTACTCGGCATACTCCATAACGGGCAGTGCGCAGGTAATGCCCTGGTTGCCCGAGCCGCACACAATGGCGACCGGCAGCGCGCAGCCGTTCATGCGGGCGTCGGACCCGGCGGCCGCACGGGCGCGGGCACGGCAGGCGACGTCATCGGCACGAGCACCCAGCAGCGTGCGGCCAACCTCGGCACCCCAAGCGTGCGCCAGGCCCTCGGCGCTGATCGCGCCGTTCAGCTCAATCTGACGCTCAACGACAGCGCGGGCACCATCGATATCGCCGTCCTCGATAAAGTCGATGATGGACTCAATCGACATGGGCGTGTCAGCGCTATCTGCCGCGCGCTCGGCCACAACGCGCTCGGCGCAGGCGGCACACTCCCCCGCCGACTTGCCGCACACCGGAATACCGTCGAGGGTATGGCACGTGACATTGGTGTGGTGGTCGGTAATCTCGACGACCGCGGTATGGCCCCCGGCCGTCGCAGTCACCTTGATGTAGAGGTTGGGCACACCCTCGACAAGCGACACATCGCAGTAGCCGGCGTCGGCGAGGAGCTCGGTCACGCGAGTACGATCTTCGTCGTCAACGCTCTCGAGCACCTCGAGAGCGCTCTTAGCGTCGCCGCCCACGGCACCCAGCACGGCTGCGGCTTCAATACCGTGCATACCGCCCGAGTTGGGCACGGTCACGCTCTTAACGTTCTTGATGATATTGCCCGAGCATGCAACATCCATATGATCGGGTTCGCAACCGAGCGTCTGACTCGCCAGCGCCGCTGCATAGGCAACGGCAATGGGCTCGGTGCAGCCGAGTGCACAGACAAGTTCGCGGTTCAAAACATCGCAAAACGCGGCATCGCGGATGGAATCGGTAGGCATAGGTATCTCCTGCTTGCATAACGGGCTAGGCTCTCAAAAAATGTTAGCTCCTTTATTTGATAACAATGCATCAAAAACCGCAACCATGGTTCCGGCGGACGGCGCTCAAGCGCAAACTGACGACATTCATTCACGAGAAGCCAGTCCTGTTGCCTGCTAAAGCGTTTGACTAAAAAACGCTCGAGCGTTTACGCAAAAGTCGCGCTATCATGCAGTCGAACGCGGTAAACACCTTTAGCATTTGCGCCGCACAGACCAGAGAGGAACCATCCATGAAGATCGGTATCGGTAACGACCACGCCGCCGTCGAGCTCAAGAACATCATTTCCGAGCACCTGAAGGAGCGCGGCTGCGAGGTCGTGAACTTTGGCACCGACACCTCCGAGAGCTTTGACTACCCCATCGCCGGCTACAAGGTGGGTAAGGCCGTTGCCAACGGCGACGTCGACCTGGGCATCCTGATCTGCGGCACCGGCGTCGGTATCAGCCTGGCTGCTAACAAGGTAGAGGGCGTGCGCGCCGTCGTGTGCTCCGAGCCCTTCAGCGCCAAGCTCTCCCGTATGCACAACAACACCAACGTGCTCGCCTTTGGCGCCCGCGTCGTGGGCTCCGAGCTCGCCAAGATGATTGTCGACGAGTGGCTCGACGCCGAGTTTGAGGGCGGTCGTCACGAGCGTCGCGTTAACCTCCTCAACGAGATCGACCACACGCGCGGCCTCAAGGTCGTCGACGAGGCCTAAACCACTCAGTGCCACAAGCTAACAGCAGGGGCCCGCTCGGAACTCATGACCGAGCGGGCCCCTTCATAGATTATGGAATAAAAGGGCGCCGCGGATGGAGTTCCGCGGCGCCCAAGCCACACGCTAACAGCTTTAAGGAGTCAAAGCTGGTTTAGCCAAAGAAGCGCTTGATCTCGATCTCGGCGTTCTCCAGGCAGTCGGAGCCGTGGATCACATTGGCGTTGACATCGACGGCAAAGTCGCCGCGGATGGTACCAGGAGCAGCGTCAAGCGGATTAGTAGCGCCCATGAGGGTGCGCATCTTAGCAACAGCGGAGAGACCGGAAACGACCATCTTGACGACCGGACCGCTCGTCATAAAGTCACAGAGACCGCCAAAGAAGGGCTTGTCGGCCAGATGGGCGTAGTGCTCCTCTACGGTAGCGCGCTCGAGCGTGGTCATCTCCATGCGCTCGATGACAAGGCCGCTGCGCTCAATGCGAGCAACAATCTCGCCGATTTTGCGATCGCGCACCGCGTCGGGCTTAATCATGATGAAGGTCTTCTCGATAGCCATAAGGTAGCCTTTCAAGTAGGTTCGCGCGTGCCCAAGTCCCATTCCGGCACCCGCCTGGACTGCATCGTAACAGAGTTTTAGCTGCAGTTAAACAAAAAGCTGTTTCTTGAAACGCTACAATTTATTAAAGCGCTCCATATGTGTCACTTCTGTTTCGAAGCTCGATTAGAGTACCATCCGACTGCCCATCAACCGCATCGAGCAGAGCAGACGGTCGGTTGCCGCCCGCGAACGTACCCCCTTCACAACCTGCCCAAAGGTCCTACAGAACTTCTCGACAAGCCCCTCCCCCATAGCAACAAAATACGGACGCCCACATCAGCAGACGCCCGTAAAGCAAAAAACGATTCCTCAATAAATGGCAAAAACGGCTTCGGCCAAACCCTTACTTTACCCCGTGGCCCATCTCGACGACCTTGGTCAGCGATCCAAACACGCCCTCGTCGGTCACGAGCTGTGCCTCGGCGCGCTCAAGCTGCACGGCAACGGCGGCAGGGGCGGTACCGCCCTCGGTCGTACGCGCGGCGACAATTGAGGGGATGTCGAGCGCCTCGGTAATATCGCGTTCAAAGAGCGGGCTTGCCTCCTGGAACACCTCAAACGGCAGGTCCTCAAGATTGCAGCTACGCTTCTCACACATCAGGACCAGATGGCCCACCACGGCATGTGCCTCGCGGAACGGCAGACCACGCTTAGCCAGGTAATCGGCAACATCGGTGGCGGCAAGGTGCCCCACGCCGCACTCGCGCGCCATGGTATCCTCGTTGACGGTCCAAGTCGAAATCATACCGGCCATAACCGACAGGCACTGCATGAGCGTATGGGCGGTATCGAGCGCGCCCTCCTTGTCCTCCTGCAAGTCCTTGTTATAAGCAAGCGGCAGGCCCTTCATGGTCACGAGCAGCTGCACCAGGTTGCCATACACACGGCCGCTCTTGCCGCGGATAAGCTCGGCAAAGTCGGGATTCTTCTTCTGCGGCATGATGGACGAGCCGGTGGAGTACGAGTCGGAAAGCGTGATAAAGCCAAATTCGGAGCTCGACCACAGCACGATCTCCTCGGAAAGACGCGACAGGTGCATGGCCATGACGGAGCCGGCGTAATGCAAATCGAGCAGGAAATCACGGTCGGAAACCGCATCGAGCGAGTTGGGAATCACACCCGCAAAGCCAAGTTCGGCAGCCGTCATCTGGCGATCGAGCGGATAGCTCGTACCGGCAAGCGCGGCAGCGCCCAGCGGGCAGTTGTCGGCAGCATCAAAAGCGGCCTTCAGACGCGTAAAGTCGCGCGCGAACATCCAGGAATACGCCAGCAGATGATGCGAGAGCAGCACGGGCTGAGCATGCTGCATGTGCGTATAGCCCGGCAGAATCACCTTGTCGTACCTTTTAGCCGCATCCACCAGCACATGGCGCAGTTCTAGATTGGCCTCCATGAGCTCCTTGGCCAGCGCCTTGACGCCCAGGCGCGTATCGGTCGCCACTTGGTCGTTGCGCGAACGCCCGGTATGCAGGCGCTTGCCCGCCTCGCCGATGCGACGCGTCAGCTCGCTCTCGATGGACATATGGATGTCCTCGTCGTTGATATCGAAGGTGAAGTTGCCGGCATCGATATCCTGCTCGATTCCGGTCAGGCCCTCGGCAATCGCCCGCTCGTCCTCGACACTGATGATGCCCTGGGCGGCCAGCATCTTGGCATGAGCCTTAGAGCCGGCGATATCCTGCTTATAGAGATGCTTGTCGACCGGCAGCGACGCGCCAAACTCCTGCGTGACCTCGGCCACGCCTGCCTCAAAACGACCGCCCCAAAGAGCCATGGAACCGTCCCCTTTCCTCAAATACCAAACCAAGCGCCCAATGCAATGCGCCCTGTCGCTAAAGCGATTTATCAACTGCTAGTTTTGCACATCCCTCGCCGCACGCGAGGCTGACAAGCTAAATAGCGAAGAAGTGACGCGCCATGCACTTGGCGCCCAACGTCTCCCTCCGGATGTTGCCCTGCGAACCATCGATCCAGGCCTTCAGGCTCATAGGGACGTCCTCGACCCTTGCAGCATCGAACTCGGGCGCGAGGGCAAGTAAAGCATGCGCGATAGCATTGAACATAATGGATACTCCTCATATATATAGGCGCAGAGCCGCCAAATTGATAGAAGGAGCCCCGCCGGACAACCCCGGCGGGGCTCGGACTCAGCCGCAGACGCGGCATCATATATGCGGGCGGAACGTAGGGGCCACCGATGTTAAGAAGTGTCAGCAAGCATAACGAAAGGTAGGGACCCCGTGCGCCCGTTATGTATCACGCGGATGGGCCGCGCGGATACCGAGGGAAGGAGGCGCTAGGCCTGGGCGGCAGCAGAGCTGGGGCCCTGGACCTTTGCCCACGTCTTGAGCGACAGCGTATCGATCTCGATAAAGCCGGCGCTGGCCTTCTCGTCAAACGTGGTGTCGCGGTCGTAGGTAGCCAGACCGTAGTCGTAGAGGCTGAAGGGGCTCTTGCGGCCGACGACATGGCAGTTGCCCTTAAAGAACTTCAGACGGACAGTGCCGGTCACGAACTTCTGGGTATCGGCCATAAAGGCATCGAGAGCGTTTTTGAGCGGGCTGTACCACTGGCCGTTGTACACGGCGGTGGCCCAATCCTGCTCGAGCTTGATCTTGGTCTTGAGCAGGTCGCCCTCGACGCAGATGTCCTCGAGCGCCTTGTGGGCGGTGATAAGCGTCAGGGCTCCGGGAACCTCGTAGCACTCGCGGCTCTTAAGGCCCACCAGGCGATCCTCGACCAGATCGAGGCGGCCAAAGCCATTGTCGCCGGAGATCTTGTTGAGGGCGATGACGATCTCGGAGAGCTTCATCTTCTTGCCGTCGACGGCGACGGGCTTGCCGGCCTCAAACTCAATCTCGGTGTAGGTCGGGGTGTCCGGCGTGTCCTCGGGGTTCTTGGTCATAACCCAAGCGTCGTCGAGCGGCTCGTTCCAGGGATCCTCCAGGTGACCGCACTCAATGGCACGACCCCACAGGTTGTCGTCGATGGAGTAGGGGTTGTCGTTGGCGCCCTCGGGAACCGGCACGTTGTGGGCGTGGGCATAGGCGACCTCGTCGGGACGGCACTTCAGGTCCCACTCGCGAACCGGGGCGATAACCTTGAGCTCAGGGTCGAGGGCCTTGACGGCGGCCTCAAAACGAACCTGGTCGTTACCCTTGCCGGTGCAGCCGTGGGCGACGTAGGTCGCGCCAAACTCGTGGGCGACCTCAACAAGCTTCTTGGCAAGCAGCGGGCGAGACAGGGCGGAGAGCAGCGGGTACTTGTTCTCGTACATGGAGTTTGCTGCGATGGCTTTGGTCAGGAACTCATCGGAGAACTCGTCGCGCAGGTCGAGCACCTGGCAATCGAGAACGCCCAGGTCGAGCGCCTTCTGCTTCTTGGCATCCAGTCCGGTCTCTTCCTGGCCCACGTTGCCGCAGACACAAACGACATCGAGATTCTTCTCGTCCTGGAGCCACTTAACACATACGGATGTATCAAGACCACCGGAATATGCGAGAACGACTTTTTCCTTGCTCATGGCTGTTTCCTTTCGCCCTTGGTAGCTAGTTAGAACATCGGTCAGTTGCAAGTCACCTTGAGGTCAAAAACCGTGCAATATCAGGTTATTCAGCAGAATGCATCACAGGCATGCCCTAGAAACATGCGGCTATGTCGTGCTTAAACCCAACGACCTCAAAATGACTCTGTTGAGGCATTGCGCCCCATGCGGACAGAGACGATTGTTATCGTCGTCGGGAAATTGCGCGCTGACGTCGGATGGCATTGTCTGCAGTGGTGATGATCTTTACGAACTGCATCTGCCTCTCCTTTCACGTATCGCCGGGCGCAATTCAAATATCGCAAACGGTACCTTTTCCTCGGTAAACGGCTCTTTTGCCGTCTCCGTTTTCGATGTTCGCTATATTACGATAAAGTGCACGCTGCGCAAGCGACAAATTCAAATTTCTGAAATTTTTTTTCATTACTTTGTGAAGCGTGGTGCAAATACGCCCCGTTCCTGCGACAATACGCTCGGTTACTGGTTGATGATTATAACGTCTGAAACAATTTCGAAACGAAAGGCGCATTTTTATGCAAACTTACGAATCGGACGCCAACATCGGCAACATTAAGCTTCTCGCCGTCGATATGGACAAGACGCTGCTGACCGACGAGCGTGTGCTGCCCCAGGGTCTTGATGAGCGCCTGGACAAGCTCGCCGACGCAGGCATCGTATTCTGCCCCGCCAGCGGACGTCCCGCCCCCAAGCTCGAGGAAATGTTCGAGGGCATTAAGAACCGCCTCGCCTTTTGTCCCGACAACGGAGCGTGCGTGATCTATCGCGGCAGCTATATCTATAAGAGCAATATTGACGTGGAGCTGTATCAGCAGGTCTTGAGCCGTGCCTCGGAGGATCCTCGCGCTGTCCCCGTCCTGTGCTGCTTCGACGAGTTCTACGTGCTTGCCCGCGACCATCAATACCACGACGAGATCAGCGTCTACTACAACACAATCAACTACGTCGACAGCTTTGAGGGCATTGATTTCGAGTCCAACAAGATATCGGTCTTCTTCCCCGGCTACGACGCCGAGCCCGCTTTCCGCGAGACCTATAGCCCCGAGTTCTCGGACAAGCTCTACGTCACCAACGCCGGGCGCGAGTGGATCGACTTTATGAACCTGGGCGTCGACAAGGGCGCCGGCGTCGCTCACCTGTGCGAGCACCTGGGCATCGATATTGCCGATGCTGCCGCCGTGGGCGACACCTACAACGACATCCCCATGCTCGAGCGCGTCGGGCACAGCTTTATCGTGGACAATGCCGAGGAGCACATGAACGCGCACGCCAAGTGGCGCATTCCGAGCAACAACGACGGGGGCGTACTGACGCTCATCGACGCCATCTTGGCGGCTCGGTAGCCGTCCCATCGGGCCTGGCCGGGCGGCACGGGATAACTTTTCGCTCGGTCAGGTCCTGCGCAAGACGAAAGCCACATTAAGTGGCTTTCTTTGCGTGCGGAATCTACGAAAAGTTAACCCGTGCCGCCCGGCCAGGCCCTAGGTTTACTTTCCTGCCGCCAGGATGGCGTCTTGAGTGTCTAGATACTTAGCTGAAATGATTTGAGCAGAGGGGAGCTCCTTGTTGGAAGGGGCTCCCCTCTGTTTTGGTTACTGTGGGACAAATTAATCAGTAGTGTTTGTCCCAAATCTTAAGTATGTGGGGGCTTGCGTCTTGGGCGAGCTTGCCTTACCGAGTGCTTTCCTATTTCGCGTCGGCCCAGGTTATGCCGGTGCTGGCTTCGGCGATCAACGGTACGCGGAGGTCTACTACGTGTTCCATGACGTCGCGGACCATCGCGGTGAGCGCCTCGACCTCATCCACTGGGCACTCAAAGTCCAGTTCGTCGTGCACCTGCAAGATCATGTGAGCGGCAAAACCCTCTTCTTCCAGGCGACGGCTTACGCGGGCCATGGCGATCTTGATGATGTCGGCGGCGGTTCCCTGCATGGGGTGGTTCATGGCCGTGCGCTCACCAAAGCCACGGAGTTGCGGGTTTTTGGCCTTGAGCTCCGGAATATGGCGACGGCGGCCATACATGGTCTCGGCGTAGCCCGTCTGCTTGGCGCGCGCCACCACGTTGTCGAGGAACGTACGCACGCCCGGGTAGGCCTCGTAGTAGCGGTCAATCATGTCGCGCGCCTCGGCCATCGAGATATGCAGCGACTGCGACAGGCCGTAGGCCTGCTGACCGTACACGATGCCAAAGTTCACGGCCTTGGCGCGACTGCGCAGGTCGGGCGTTACCTCGGACACCGGCACACCAAATACGCGCGCCGCCGTCTCGGCATGGAAGTCCTCGCCCTCGTTAAAGGCGCGCACCAAGTGCTCGTCACCCGAGAGATGTGCCAGCAGACGCAGCTCTATCTGCGAGTAGTCCACCGCCAAAAAGACGCTTCCCTCGCCTGCCGAAAACGCCGTCTTGACGGTACGGCCCAGCTCCGAGCGCGTCGGGATGTTCTGCAGGTTCGGGTCGCTCGAGGACAGACGCCCCGTTGCCGTGATGGTCTGGTTGTACGTGGTGTGCACGCGACCGTCACCACGGCGCAGCGGGCCCAGCGTATCCAGATAGGTGGACTTGATCTTAGACTTCTCACGCCAGTCCAAGATCAGACGCACGATTTCGTGGTCGCGGGCAAGGTCGCTCAACACCTTGGCGTTGGTCGAATAGTAGCCGCGCTTAGTCTTCTTGAGGCCCTTGGTCGGAAGCCCCATCACATCAAAGAGCACATGCGACAGCTGCATGGGACTGCCAATATTAAAGGTCTCGTCACCCGCTAGGTCGCGAATGCTGCGCTCGACCTCGGTGATCTGGGTCGCCAGGCCCTCGGACAGATTACGCAGGCGGTCGGGATCCACGAGCATGCCCGCGCGCTCCATCTTGGCAAGCACCGGCACGAGCGGCATCTCGATGCCATCGAACACGTTGGCAGCGTTCTCACGGGCCATGCGGTCGCGCAGCGGCGCCACGAGCGTCAGCGTCAGGGCCGCAGTGCGGGCAGCGGGAACAGGAGCGTGCTCGCCGGCACCCTCCGCGCCGCGCGCCGCAGGCAGCGCCATCTGCAGATAGGTATCAGCCAGATACGCCTCATCAAACTCGGAGCGGTCGGAATCCAGCAGGTAGGCGGCGACCACGGTATCGAAGATGCGCGTGGAATCGACGGCCAGCGGATCCATGAGCTCGGGCTCAGAAGAATCAATGGGCGAAAGCTCATGCAGCAGCGCCTTCATATCCGGGCTCGCCACACGGCCCTCCATAAACAGGCGCGCGAGCACGCCAGCGATCACGCCGTGAGCAACGTTGAAGCCATCGACCACGGCAGGCGATGCGCCGTCGCCCTCCTCGAGCGCAAACAGCCCCTTGGACGTCGCCAGCCACAGCGTACGCGTTAGGCCAAAAAGCGCGCCCTCCTCCTTGTCGTCGTCCACCACGGCGGCGACCCACTCGCCGGCATCAATCGCGCGAGCGATCTCGGCGGCAGCGGCGGCAAGCGCCTCGGCATCGCCGGCGGCGGCACGCGAAACGGCAGGCATCTCAAACGCGCTGGCAGCGGCCGCAGCCCCACCCTCGCCGCCAATCAGCGAGAGGAAACGGTTCTGCATGGCCGTGATGCCGAGCGTGCCCAGCGCCGCGGACACCTCGTCGGCAGAAAACGCCGGGAAGGACGTTGCGTCAAAGTCAAGCTCGACAGGCGCATCGGTGCGAATGGTTGCAACCTTGCGGCTCAGCAGCGCATCGTCGATATGTGCACGCAGGTTCTCGCCCATCTTGCCCTTGACCTCGTCGGCATGCGCGATAACCTCGTCCAGGCTGCCGTACTGCGCGATGAGCGCGCTCGCCTTTTTGGGGCCGATGCCCGGCACGCCGGGAATGTTGTCGGACGTATCGCCCTTCAGGCCGTAAAAATCGGGCACGAGCGCCGGTGTAATGCCGTGATACAGGTCGTCCACGCTCTCGGGCGTCATAATCGCCACGTCGGACAGGCCTTTGCGGGTCGAGACCACGTTGACGTGCTCGGTCACGAGCTGATACATGTCGCGGTCGCCGGTCACCAGCAGCATGTCGCAGCCGGCCTCCTCGCCCAGGCGCGCCATGGTGCCCAGGATATCGTCGCCTTCCCAGCCCTCGGACTGCAAAATCGGCACGTTGAGCGCGGCGAGCAGCTCCTTAATCATGGGGAACTGCGCGTGCAAGTCGGGGTCCATGGGCGGGCGTTGCGCCTTATACTGCGGCAGCATCTCCATGCGCACGCGCGGTTTGCCCTTGTCAAACGCCACGACCACACCGTCGGGGTTAAAGGCATCGATCATCTTAAGAAACATGTTCAGAAAGCCAAAGATCGCGTTGGTGGGGCGACCGTCCGGCGCGTTCATGGTCGGCGGCACGGCGTGGAAGGCGCGGTGCATGAGCGAGTTGCCGTCGATAACGGCAAAAGTGCGGCGCTTGTCAGACATATTGAATACCTCGCTTTAGGCTGGGCACGGTTTGCTCACACCAGTTTACACGCTCCCTGCCCCGCGGCCACCGCACATCAAGCTCCCCCGCCACCGTGAGCCCGCGCGTGATACGATGGCTCACGGTACATCAACCAGCACGATCGATCCGAAAGGAGCCTGCGTCATGGAGCGTCCCTGCGCATGGAAAAAGTACACGCCACAGCAAGTCGAGGAGCTCGAGGAGCTTTGCCGCGGCTATAAGCAGTTTTTGAGCGAGAACAAGACCGAGCGCCTGTGCGTCAAGACCGGCATCAAGATGGCCGAGGAGGCGGGATACGTCGACCTGGAGACCGTGATCGCCGAAGGCCGCGAGCTCAAGGCAGGCGACAAGGTGTACGCCGCCAACCACGGCAAGGACCTTATGCTCGTCAACCTGGGCACCGCCCCGCTCGAGCAGGGCTTTAACATCCTGGGCGCCCACGTGGACTCGCCGCGCCTGGACCTTAAGCAGAATCCCGCCTTCGAGGCCGGCGACATGGCCTACCTCGACACGCACTACTACGGCGGCGTCAAGAGCTACCACTGGGTCGCTTCCCCGCTCGCGCTCGTAGGCGTCATCTGCAAAAAGGACGGCACCACCGTCGACATCAACATCGGCGACAAGGCCGACGATCCGGTCTTTACCATCTCCGACCTGCTGATCCACCTCTCGAGCGAGCAGATGGCCAAGCCCGCCAAGGACGCCGTCGACGCCGAGATCCTCGACGTGATCGTGGGCGGCCGCCCCGTCAAGTTTGACGAGGACGACAAAGACGCTCCCAAGGAGCCCGTCAAGCAGATGTTCCTGGATATCCTCAAGGAGCAGTACGATGTCGAGGAGGAGGACTTCCTCTCCGCCGAGATCGAGGTCGTGCCCGCCGGCCCGGCCCGCGACATGGGCCTCGACCGCTCCATGATTCTGGGCTATGGCCACGACGACCGCGTCTGCGCCTATCCGTCCATGCTCGCCCAGATCAATGTGGCAGACGTCGAGCGCACGAGCATCACGCTCATCGTCGACAAGGAGGAGATCGGCTCCGTGGGTGCCACCGGCATGACGAGCCGCTTCTTCGAGAACACCGTCGCCGAGATCATGACGCTCGCCGGCGAGGATAGCCCGCTGGCCCTGCGCCGTGCACTCGCCCACAGCCGCATGCTCTCCTCCGACGTGTCCGCCGGCTTCGACCCGGGCTACGCCGGCAAGTTCGAAACCAAGAACGCAGCCTTCATGGGTCGCGGCCTGTGCTTCAACAAGTACACGGGCAGCCGCGGCAAGGGCGGTTCCAACGACGCAGATGCCGAGTATGTGGCCCTCATCCGCGACATCATGGACGAGGCGGGCGTTGACTTCCAGACCTGCGAGCTCGGCCGCGTCAACGCAGGTGGCGGCGGCACCATCGCCTACATCATGGCCAAGTACGGCATGAACGTCATCGACTCCGGCGTTGCCGTCCTGTCCATGCACGCCCTGTGGGAGGTCGCCAACAAGGCCGATATCTACGAGGCCTACCGCGGCTACAAGGCCTTCATCGAGCGCGCCTAACCAACCCTCGTAAAACGAGCCCAGCCAGCCCTTCATAACTTGCGGTGAAATACGGACTAAACTGGCCCATAAACGGCCAAAACAGACCGTATTCCACCGCAACTTCCTTTTTAGCAGAGGAGAGTCCATGCTGCAGATCATCATTTCGCCCGCCAAGCAGATGCGCGCGGCCCAAGATGCTTTTGAAGTTCAGGGGATTCCGCCCTTTGCGCGCGAGACCGCCCAGCTGCACCATGCGCTCTTGGACATCGAACGAACCGAAGGCGACAGCGGCCTACGAGCTCTGTGGAACGTCAGCGACAAGCTGCTGGCCCTTTGTCTCGACATTTTGCATGAGTTCGAGCCCATCTTGGGAAACGACGATCTTGCCGATTCCGGTATCGCGCGCCGCATCTCCCCTGCCATCATGTCCTATCACGGCATTCAGTACCAGAGCATGTCGCCCGAGGTGATGGATTCCGCGCAGCTCGCATGGCTGCAAGACCATCTATGGATCCTCTCGGGCCTTTACGGATGCGTACGCCCCTTTCATGCCGTTGAACCGTATCGGCTGGAGATGGGCGCAAAGCTTGCCGTCGACGATACCCGAGACCTCTACGCGTTTTGGGGCGACAAGCTCGCGCGGGCTATCGCCCCGGCAGGTTCAAACACCACAATCGTCAACCTCGCCAGCGTAGAGTATGCCAAAGCCGTTCTGCCCCACCTCGCGGGCGACGCCACGGCCGTCACATGCCTCTTTGGCGAGGGTATCCGCAACGGCAAGCCCATCCAACGGTCGACCGCCAGCAAAAAGGCGCGCGGCTCCATGGTGCGGTGGATGGCGGAAAACAAGCTCGAGGATGAAAGTGAACTTACCGCATTCAACATCGGCTATCGGCACATCCCCGAGCTTTCAGACAAAAACACCCTGGTTTTCATGAACGCGCAGGCACAATAGGCCCGCCGTTTCCAAACACCCCATTACTCCGCCAAGCCATCGGCCTTTGCAATCTCGCTCGTCGAGCCATCTTGGTAGGTAATCCTAATGTGCTCTACGTCGGATACCGTAACGCCCGACGGAGGTTCCAGACGCCATTCCGTCAGGGCGATATCCATGGTCGTGGGCACATCTCCTTGATCTTTGAGCTTCACCGTGAGCGTTTTGAGCGCCGCGTCAAACGTCACGCGTTCGATTTCTTCACCTGGAATGGACCCACCACTCAGCTGCAGCTGGACAAATCCATCGCACGGATACCAATAGTCGCCCGGCGCGACCACCGTATTACCGCCAGTGACCTTCACCGTCATGATCGGCAGGGCATCGTCGGCCTCAAACTCCCAGGAAGCGCCGCCGCGACCACCAAACGTCCAGATACAACAGGCAACCACCATCACGACAAGGATCGCAAAACCAATTGCGACCAGTCCATGATGGGCACGGCCCTCCTCGGCCGATACATCCCATTGCGTCTCTCGATATAGATGCTTGTCTTCCATGTTCGCCTCCCCATGGGCATGCTCATCGCGTCAATCGTACCCATTCAGGCTATACTTGAGCCCACCACATAAACGGGGAGCTTGCAGGACAAGACGGCAGGCTGAGACTGGGCGCGCCCGCCCTGACCCGCAAACCTGATATGGGTAATGCCAACGAAGGGAGCCGTGCCAATGAGCACACAGACCGAGCCCAAGCTCGTCACGCAAATCGACTTCGCCCGCGCCGGGCAGATCACGCCGCAGATGAAGGAGGTTGCCGAGCGCGAGCATCGCGACCCCGAGTACATCCGCGAGCGCGTGGCAGACGGCCGCATCGCCATTCCCGCCAACATCGTGCACATCAAAAAGGGCATGCGCGCCTTTGGCGTCGGTGAGGGCCTGTCCACCAAGGTCAATGTGAACTTGGGCATCTCGGGCGACAAGGCCGATGCCGCCGAGGAATGGAAGAAGGTCAAGATTGCCGAGGACTTTGGCGCCGACGCCATCATGGACCTCTCCAACTCGGGCAAGACACGCCAGTTCCGCCAGCAGCTCATCGACGAGACGCCGCTCATGGTGGGCACCGTCCCCATGTACGACGCCATCGGCTACATGGAAAAGCCACTGGTCAAGCTGACCAAGGACGACCTGTTCGAGGTCGTGCGCGCGCATGCCGAGGACGGCGTGGACTTTATGACCATCCACTGCGGCATCAACAAGTCGGTCACCAAGACCTTTAAGGAGACCGGCCGCCTGATGAACATCGTGAGCCGCGGCGGCTCACTGCTGTTTGGCTGGATGGAGGTCACCGGTAACGAGAACCCGTTCTATGAGTTCTACGACGAGTTGCTCGAGATTTGCCACGAGTACGACGTGACGATTTCGCTCGGCGACTCCTGCCGCCCGGGCTGCCTCTACGATTCCAACGACGCCACCGAGACCGCTGAGATGATCGAGCTGGGCAAGCTGTGCAAGCGCGCTTGGGCCGCCGGCGTCCAGGTCATGGTCGAGGGCCCGGGTCACATGGCGCTCGACGAGATCGCCGCCAACATGAAGCTACAGAAGCGCCTGTGCCACAACGCCCCGTTCTATGTGCTCGGGCCGCTGGTGACCGATATCGGCGTAGGTTACGACCACATCACCGCTGCCATCGGCGGCGCCATCTCCGCCAGCTCCGGTGCCGACTTCCTGTGCTACGTGACACCGGCAGAGCACCTATGCCTGCCTAACGCCCAGGATGTGCTCGACGGCCTCATGGCCACCAAGATCGCCGCACACGCCGCCGACATCGCCAAAAAGGTGCCCCACGCCCGCGACATGGACGACAAGATGGGCCAGGCACGCCGCAAGCTCGACTGGGACGCCATGTGGAAGTGCGCGCTCGACCCGGTTACGGGTAAGAAGCGCTACGAGGAGTCCCCCGCCGCCACCGAGGGCACTTGCACCATGTGTGGCAAGATGTGCGCCGTCCGCACCGTCAACAAGATCTTCGAGGGCACCACGATCGACCTCGGCATGGAGGACTAGCCCTGTCGCCGCGGCCGCTTCTGGCGGCGAGTTGGTGCCTGTCAATTGTTGACGTGTGAACATTTGCTTGCATTTGCGTAAAGATTGCACCGCCCGCCCGGGATCGGCATACAGCCGGCCCGGGCATCTTTATAATGCTGGCTTATAGACCCATTTGATTCCGACCGAACAAGGGAGCGAACATGGATCGTAGTAAGGTACCTGCCGTCCTGTCCATCGCGGGATCCGATTCCAGCGGCGGCGCCGGCATTCAGGCCGACATCAAGACCATCACGGCGCACCGCCTGTATGCCGAGACGGCCATCACCGCCATCACCGCACAGAACACCCTGGGCGTCACCGCCGTGCAGAACATCTCCCCGAATATTGTCGCGGCGCAGATCGATGCCGTTTTTGACGATATCCGCCCCAACGCCGTCAAGATTGGCATGGTTTCCTCTGCCGAAATTATCGATGTTATCGCCGACCGCCTGAGCGCTTGGAACGCGACAAACGTGGTAGTCGACCCCGTCATGGTAGCCACCTCGGGCGCACGGCTGATTGCCGAAGATGCCGCCGAGGCGCTCACCCGCCGCCTGTTCCCGTTGGCAACGGTCATCACGCCCAATATTCCCGAGGCCATGGCCCTGCTCGATTACGAAGTCGATTCCGAGCGCACGCAGCAAAATGCCGCCATGCTTCTCACCCGCCGCTTTGGATGCGCGTCCCTCGTTAAGGGCGGGCATTTCGTCAACGAGGCCAACGATGTGCTAGCAGAGCCCGCGCCACTCGATGACGAGGGCAACCATCTGGGAGATCCACTCACCACGTGGTTCCGCCACAAGCGCATCGAGACCGGCAACACGCATGGCACCGGCTGCACGCTCTCGTCCGCCATCGCCTGCGCGCTGGCCCAGGGCATGGATCTTGCCGATGCCGTCAACGCCGGCAAGGCATACCTGACAGGCGCTCTGGCCGCCGGCTTTGACATGGGCAAAGGTTCCGGCCCCGTCAACCACATGTGGCAGTATTAAGATTCGCAGCCCAAGCCACCGCAAAGGGGACAGACACCTTTGCGGTGGCTTGGGATCGCACTACTCACCGAGCATCTCTTGGAGCTTGGCTGCCACGGCGTGACCCAGGCTCTCGTGGCTTTCGGGCATCATATGCAGATAGTCGATATCGCCCGGCTCGGCAAAGTCGGCGGCATTCAAAAAGTCGCAGCCAAACTGCTCAGCCACATGCGCGTAGTACTCACCAAAATGTTCCGAGGCTTCTACGGAATGCTCGTCAAAGTCGGTCATATATACGTCGGCGATCTGCGGCTTAATCTTGATAGGTGCCATCAGCAGAATCCGTGGGCAGGGCGCGGCATCGGTCCAGGCAAACGCACGGACGGCGCGAATCAGCGCCATGGCGCCACGGGCGATATCGGAAGCCGTCACGTTAAAGACCGTCTTACAGTCGTTGGTGCCCAGCATGATCACAATGGCGTCCAGCGGCTTATGGGCCTCGAGCAGCATCGGAAGCGCGCGAATGCCGTTGAGGTTAGTGTCCAGGTGGCACATATCGTCGCGCACCGTCGTGCGGCCGTTGAGCCCCTCCTCAATCACATGCCAGCCCTCGCTCAGGTCACGCTGCGCCACGCCGCACCAGCGTACATCCTGTGCATAGCGTACCGCGGTGCCATCGCGCATACCAGCCGGATCATAGCCATAGGTGTTGCTGTCGCCAAAGCACATAACGTTTTTCATCGTAAGCTCCCCACTCAATAAAAAGCCGACGGAAGCAGCCTCTCCCGTCGGCTCGACCTATCTGTCAGCACGTACCGATTACAGGTACTTGCGCCAATCGTCCTCGTCCTCATCGTCCTCGGCAGCGGCCTGAGCCTGCTCGGCGGCACGGGCGGCCGCAGCGCGGGCGGCAACCTGGGCATAGGACTCCTCGTTGCGCTCGGGGAAGCTTGCCAACACATGCTCGAACTTGGCGAAGTCCTCATCCCAGCGCGTAGAGGGCACAGCAAAGAAGACCTGCTTGACCTTGAAGTCGCCCGATGCGAGCTCCTTGCGGAAAATCTCGGCCACGGCCTCGGCATCAAAACCGTTGTTGTCGCAGCCCCAAGCGCCCAGTACGAGCTTCTCGCGATCCAGCTCGTCGCAGATGGCGAGCACAAAGCGGATACGCTCGCGCAGCGCGTCCAGCAGTGCATCGTCGCTCACGCGGTACTCCTGGCGTGCGCGCTTGGCATTGGGCGCGGCGGCCACGATCACATCGGCATACGCATGCACGTGGTTGCGGTCAAAACGCACCGCAGGCACTACCAGCGCACGGTTGCGGTAGAGCTCGCAGTTGATATTGCGGCGACGGTTCTCGCCATACCACTTGCGCTGCTTGTCGAGCACGTTGTACAGATACGAATCGGCGCAGAGCGTAGCCTCCTGGCCCAGATAGCCCTGGATGTAGCCGCCACCCGGGTTGGTGAACGAGGCAAAGGCGAGCACTGCCATGTCGCAGAACTGCGCATAGCCACGGCCGTTGTCCAGAATGGCCTGCGTGGCGGAGGCATCAAGCACGGTGACCTCGGGCAGGGTCGGAGCGGACTCCTCGGCAGGCGCGGACTCGGTCTCTGCGGGTTCCTCGGCAGGCGCAGACTCGTCCGTGACCTCGGTCTCGACGGACGCAACCTCAGCGGCCTCGACCTCGGCGGACTCAGACTCCTCGGCAACCGGCTCCTCGGCAGCCGCAGCCGCTTGGGCCTTGGCCTTCATCGCCGCGACAAAGCCGGCAGGCATACCGTCGAATTCGCGAACGCCGGCAAGCGAGCGCTCGATATCCTTGGCACACGCCTCGGACACAGCCGCCACGTGGCGCTCGGCGGCCTTTGCGCGAGCCTCACGCTTGGGGTTGGACTGTCCCGCGCGGTTGGGCCTGCGGTTACGGTTCCTGTTGTCGACATCTGCCATGAGTGGTCACCTTTCCTGTCGCTGCCGCTTTCGGTTTTTCCCATCCATGATACCCCGCCACGTACAAAAAAGACGGCCCCGAAGGACCGCCTTTCGCATTGATTTACGCACGCGGCAAGCACCGCTGCAACTCGCCGCTAGTCGCGACGACCAAGGATATTCAGGATACGCAGGAACACGTTGATGATATCCACGAACAGGTTGGACGCCATGAGCACGGCGTTGGGCAGCGTGGGCGGCACCGTCGTGGCCACATAGGTGTCGTAGCCAATAAAACCGGCGAACACCACGATCACGATCAGGTCGGTAATAGACTGCGAAACACCCATAAACATCAGCACGATCTCGACCAGGATCGTGGCAAGC
This sequence comes from Collinsella aerofaciens, assembly GCF_902364355.1. Taxonomy (GTDB): domain Bacteria; phylum Actinomycetota; class Coriobacteriia; order Coriobacteriales; family Coriobacteriaceae; genus Collinsella; species Collinsella aerofaciens_AF. Next base: position 40,618 of record NZ_CABJDK010000003.1, on the reverse strand, counting down.
AGAACGCCAAAACCGATGCCGTACACGCGCTGGAAGAACTTGGGGAAGGTCACGCCCAGCGCGCCAAAGACAAAGGTGATGGCGGCGGTGGCGATAAAGGCGGCGTTGATGGTGGGCAGGTCGTAGTTGGCAAGGCCAAACGACGCGGTCAGGCCAAAGGTGCTCGCAAAGATCACGTAACCCGTGAGCGACAGGCCCACAGACTGCTTGCCCGCGGCAGCCGACATCATGACAATGCCGACGATGGTCAAAATAAACGAGCCAAAGACCAGCGGCAAAGCGGCGCCGCTCATCATCATGCGGGCAAACGACATGGTGCTCGTAAAGTAAGCACCGGCGCCCATGGCGCAAAAGCCCAAAAAGATCAGGGCAGACATGACAAGGTTGTACGCGCGCGGCGACATCTCCTTGGCGCGGCTTGCGCCGCTCTCGACGGGGCCGTTCTGATAGCCCTGGATATCGTTCATAGGTTCGTCCTTTCAAAAAGCGCCACAAATAACGGCGCAGTAGCTGACAAGATTCCTGTCATTGTACCCGAACGCCGTGCGTCCTTACCTACGGCGCTCGCCCTCAAGCGTACGGTCAAACGCCCAGACCCACCAACGCATCACGTGGGCCTGCGAGCCGTCCGGCCGTCCGCACGCCTGGTCCTCCAGATACAACTCGGTCGCATGCCCGCCAAAACGAACCTTATACGTTGCCGTACGAACACCGTGAACCGTTAAGCCAAAGCCCGTGGACGAGACAATCTCGTCAATTGTAAAGCAACGACCGTCGACCCAGCAGACGGTGACCGGCACAACTTGTCCGCCCGCGAGGATGCGAGCCACAACGTCCACATACTGTTTGTGCACGCGTCGAGTTTTGCCATCTGTCTGTCGATATTCCATGCTTCCCATTATCGAACGCATGTTTGCATATTGTAAAGCGAACAGACTGTGGTTTTGGAATGTCGGAGCGAACGCGCGTGTCCGCATGGCGTGATAGCAAAAAGAACACCCACGGTCAACAGGGCTAATATTCAATTTTAGTGCCAAAAAATTACTTCTCCCATCAGAACTCGGCAAAGAAACCCGCAGGAGGTGATACGATTTATCATGTTTTTGTAACGTGTCTGCAAACTTCGAGAAAGCCCATATATGGACGTAACGTTCTCAACCTTCCTCGGCCAACTTGTGTCAAACCCAGTCCTTGCCGTCACCGTGATCCTCGCACTCGGCGCCATCTTCGTCAACGGATGGACCGACGCGCCCAACGCCATCGCGACCTGCGTCACCACGCGTTGCATGCCCGCCCGCGCCGCCATTCTCATGAGCGCCGCATTCAACTTCTTGGGCGTGCTCATCATGACGCACTTTAACGCGAGCGTCGCCAACACCATCTCACATATCGTCGACTTTGGCGGAAACAGCACCATGGCGCTCGCCTGCCTGTGTGCGGCGCTCTTCTCTATCGTCGTCTACGGCGCCACGGCATCGCGCTTTGGCATTCCCACCTCTCAGAGCCACAGCCTCATCGCCGGCCTCACCGGCGCCGCCATCGCCCTCGGCGGTGCCGGCAGCGTCAACATCCACGAGTGGATGAAGGTCATCTACGGCTTGGCGCTCTCCATCGGTCTGGGCTTTGTCATGGGCTGGGTCCTGTGCAAACTCGTCTCGATTCTGTTTGCCGCCGCCAATAGGCGACGCGCCAACGTCTTCTTTAAATACGCTCAGATCGCGAGCGCTGCGTCCATGAGCTTTATGCACGGCGCGCAGGATGGACAGAAGTTCATCGGCGTGCTCTTTTTAGGCGTCGCCTTCGCCAACGGCCAGACCGGCGTCGGCGACGCCGGCATCCCCATCTGGATCATGCTGCTGTGCTCGGCCACCATGGGCATCGGCACCAGCGTGGGCGGCGAGCGCATCATCAAGTCCGTCGGCCAGAGCATGGTCAAGCTCGAGAAGTATCAGGGTTTCTCCGCCGACCTCGCAGGCGCCGCGAATCTGCTGCTTGCCACCCTTACCGGCATCCCCGTGTCCTCCACCCACATCAAGACCTGCGCCATCATGGGCGTCGGCGCCGTCAAGCGCCTTTCGGCCATCAACTTTGGCGTGGTCAAGGACATGATGTTCACCTGGTTCTTCACCTTCCCCGCCTGTGGACTCATCAGCTTTGTTATGGCCAAGCTGTTCATGATGTTCATCTAGTCACACCGAGCGCCCATCCGGACCGTAATACTTCGCCCACCCGTCTTCGCCTCGAAAGGACCCACTCATGGCAAAGAAACCCGATTCGTTCTACTTTGACAACTACGTCGCCTGCGCCGACCTTGCCGTCCAGGCTGCCGAGCTGCTCACCCAGATTTTCGAGAACTTCGATCCCGCGAAGATTCACGATATGCTCGACAAGATGCACGCGATCGAGCATGCGGCCGACAAGAAACACCATGAGCTTGAGGACGCCCTGCTCACGGCCTTTATCACCCCGCTTGAGCGCGAGGACCTGAACCTGATGAGCTGCTCGCTCGACACCGTGCTCGACCGTATCGAGGGCGTCGTGCAGCGCGTCTACTTCACCAACATCCAGAGCATCCATCCCGATGCCATCGTGATCGCCCACAAGGTGACCGACGCCTGCCGCGCCATGAAGGACCTGATGGTCGAGCTGCCCAACTACCGCAAGTCCAAGACCCTGCGCGAACTCGTCATCCAGATCAACACCATCGAGTCCGAGGCCGACGAGCTCTACATCAACGCTATGCGCAACCTGCATGTCAACGGCAAGGATCCGCTCGAGGTCATCGCCTGGCGTGACGTCTATGCCTTCCTGGAGTACTGCGCTGACTGCTGTGAGAATGTGGCCGATGTTGTGGATTCGATTGTCATGAAGAACAGTTAATTGGGGGCACCCGTCCCACCGGCGAAGGCCCGGCACCTATTTGCTTTCTCACTCCGGCTGCATGGCAGAGTCGTTCGAAAGTAAATAGGTGTCGGGCCTTCGCCTTAGGTACCACCATTGGGAACCTTGGCTGATAGTTAGAATGCGATGAGGACTTGACCGATGCGACCTTTTATGCCCGATTGGGTACTTTGGGGCTGTGATGGGCGTTTGGGTGGATGGGGGTTTGGGTACCCTTTGGTTTACTTTGGATTGATTTGCTGACTTTGGAGGGTTTGGTTATGTCGTATTTGGATCTGGCTCGGTCTCGGTATTCTTGTCGTTCGTTTGAGGACCGTCCTGTTGAGCAGTCGGTGGTGGATGCCGTTGTTGAGGCGGGGCGTATTGCTCCTTCTGCTTGCAATAATCATCCAAGCCGTGTGATGGTGCTTGATACTCCGGAGTTGTTGGAAAGGGCTGCTGCTTGTCAGCCACGCTTTGCTCGTGATGGGTCTATCTTTGGGGCGCCGCTTATCTTTCTTATCTGCAGCGTTACCGATGACGCCTGGGTGCGCCCTTATGACCAGATGAACTCCAGCGAGATCGACACCTCGATCGTGTGCGATCAGATGATGATGGAGGCGAAGGAGCAGGGCCTGGGTACGTGTTGGGTGTGCCATTTTAAGCCCAAGATGGCCTGTGAGCAGTTCAACCTGCCCGAGGGCGTCTATCCGTATCATATGCTCGTCTGTGGCTATCCTGCCGATCATATCGCCGATCCCGAGCATCGCGAGGCCCGCACCATTCCCCTCTCCGACTTCCTCCTCAAGTAGATTTTTGGGACATGCCTCAAAATCTACCTCTGACCGCTCACCCGTTCGCCGAGTTCTGCAATCACATCAGCAGAGCTCGGCCTTCCCATGCTTATCCTTAAAGTCCAGTCGACAGACCGATGCTTTGGAGGATCTATGTCACGAGGCCCACGAACCCTAACGGAAAAAGGATGCTATCACGTGGTTCAAAAGGGCGCCGGCGGACAGCAGATCTTCGAGGACGCCGAAGATAGGCTTTACTATCTCAATCTACTCAACAGGTCGTTTCAACGCCACCACATGCGCCTCTTGGCATGGTGTCTCATGGACAACCATACGCACCTGTTACTCGATGACCCAGATGCCAACGTGAGCGAGGCATTCCAGAGACTCGGCACCGGATATGCAGTGTTTTTCTTTCTAAAATGTTCAGCTAAAGTAAACTTACATTCAGGATAATTTGAACAACCATAAAACGATTTTTTTAATACAATATTGTTGCCACACTTAGGACATTTTCCTACAAGGGGTCCCGAGCGCTTAGTGGGAATTTGTACCCCTTATCGATACAAATTCCCCGTAGGCGCTAGGGACCTCTTTAGCTTCTTGGAAGCTGTCAGTAGTATATCTAATAATTTATCTCCATTCCCTTTAGTAACGTGTAACTTTCCAAATTTAAAAAAGCGACTCATAGAATTATTTCCTCCCGTTAAATAATAGATAACTATTAAAAATAGACAATACTTGCTCATAAGTAATGGTACTTAAATTGTTTACTTTGGCGTGTTTCATTGCTTGATGAAACTGATTTTTAGTAAACAGTTGACGATATTCTCGATTGACCCATTTTGAAACAAAGTACGTATATAGCTTCCAATATTTATCTGGAACATCTGTGGTATGGCGGGTAAGTTTTATTAAGACACTGTTTACTTTTGGTTTAGGATGAAAGCATTCCGCTGGCAGCTTAAGCAATTGCTGAATCGAGACTTGAGTGTGCAAGAGCAACCCTAGTGTTCGGTGAATATCCAAGGTACGCTTGTAGAATCCTTCTTCAACAATCAGATAGATGTCAGACGCACGGCTTTCAAAAACCACTTTTTTAATAATTTGTGTGCTTAAATGGTAAGGAATACTCCCAACAATTTTATACCTCTGTTTGTTAGGGAATTGAAACTGTAGAATATCTTGGTGAATTAAAGTGACACGAGTATTCAGTTTTAATTTTTCTGACGATAAGTTGAATAGATGACTGTCTAATTCAATAGACGTTACCTGTTTACTTATTTTAGCCAGTTTCGTCGTTAAATGCCCTTTACCTGTTCCAATTTCGTAAACGGTATCGGTTTCTTTTAAATTCAATTGTTTTATTATTTGGTTGAGTACTTTTTCACTCGTTAAAAAGTTTTGAGAATATTTTATATTTTTGTTCATGTAATCTCTCCTGAAGTGATTACATCTATAAACAAATACAGAAGTTAAACGATTTGTTTGTAATTTTAGTTATCTGTTTAAAAAGTCATAAGATTAGTCACTGGTAGGAATTAATCTAACGTATTTATTTATCTGCGTAATCACTGTTTTTAGTCTGTTTCAAAACAGTAGATGTTTTATCTACATTACGCATTTGGAATACCAACATGACGAATCCCTCTTCTTAATTACAAATTTTTAGCATCTAATTTAACTTCAATTCCTATTATACACAAAATTTTAAGATAAATCAATAGCTGTTGTTAAAATATCGCTTGCTGAAATAGTTTCTTTTTCCGTGTGAATATCAAAATCAATAAAGAAGGTATTGATTTGTCTTAAATTGTTTTCAGAATGTCCTTTAGTGTATGAACGGTTTTCGTCTGCATACGTACCATAACGATAAACGTTTGGTGTCCAATGCGTAAATGTATCTTGATTTTCGTGAATCGCTTCTTCGGAAGTCAGAACAACGCCACGTCCGCCAATCATGCTTTTTTTTGAGCGATACGCAAAAATAGCCCCTTTACTTTTACCTGGCTTGGTAGTGATTGAGCGAATTTTACTATTTTTAAATTTGTACTTTAACAAGCCGTCATGAAGCACAGTTTCTACAACAAAAGGGATATTCATTCAGCTGTTCTCCTTTCTTACGAAAATTAATTAGTTAGAAGCTACGATCAAAGTTGAATCACAACAAAAAAGGCAATCAACTAAGTTTTTCTTAATTGAGGTTGATTTTCAATCTCAACGCAACAGCCTGAACGGGCCCCGCGTTTCCGCAGCTAGCGCAACGCGGGAATAGCTCCCGGCACCTGGCCGTCGCCTCGTTTCCGCAGGTGGAGAGGCTGTGGAGGCCGGTGCCACCATGCCGCCGCCGCATGCTCCGCCAGCCCGCCGCGCAGCCGTTCCGGACTCAGCGCAACGGGCCCTCCGGCCCATGTCCCGGCCCGCCGCCTATCCCGCCAGCGGCCCCTCGCCCCTCGCGGCCCTGGCCCTGTCGATGCAGCCGGGCGTGAGGTCGAGCTCGCCGGGCGCCAGCTCCTCTATCCCGAACGCGTCCATAAGGGCGGAGGCGTCCTCCCCGAGGGCCATCCGCAGCACGCGCGCCGGCGTCAGGAACCCGAGCGCCCCCCTCGGCTCGGAGTTCACCTGCGACATGAGCAGCGCGCAGTCCGCCGCCGTCAGCCGGTCGAACCTGGCCCCGGCGCCCTTGGGCAGCAGCTTCCTGATCTCCACGTGGTTCTTCTCGCACGCGCCCTTCTGCTGGCTCTGCCGGGGGTCGCAGTAGAAGAGCCTGGTCTCGCCGTCCCGCTCGCCGATCAGCGCCGCGATGGCGCCCTCGTCGGCGAACTCGCTGCCGTTGTCGGTGAGCACGGCGCCGAAGGCGCGCCTCGCGCCGTCCTCGCCGAGGACCCCGCGCAGGGAGGAGAGCGCCGCCAGGACCGAGGCGCACGTGCCGTCCGGCAGCGGCAGGGCCAGCTGGAAGCGGCTCGGGCGGTGCAGGAGCGTGAGGAGCCTGGCGGAGTCGCCCCTGGAGCCCTCGACGGTGTCCATCTCCCAGGCCGCGGCGCAGGCGTCCTCGCCGAGCGCGAGGAACGACGCGTGCGACCTGCGCGACGAGTGGGACGTCGCCCTCCCCGGGGCCCGGCGCGACCTCGGCCTGTAGCCGACCTTGCGCCTGAGCTCCATGTTCGTCATGCCGTCGTAGCCGGCGTCCACCCACCTGTAGACGGTGGAGGCGCTGAGCCCGGGGGTCGTCGCCGCTATCTGCTGCGGGGAGAGCCCGCGCGCGAGCCCGTCCCTGATGGCCGCGAGCTTGGCGGCGGCGCCCTCCTCGGTCTCGTCGATCCCGGACCTGCTCGCCGAGAGCTCGGCGTCGGCCGCCTCCTGCGCCCTCCTGGCGCTGTAGAACACCCTGGGCCTCCTCGAGCAGCCGTAGCCCCTCCTGTGCGAGCAGCCGTTGCAGCACCTCGGCCACGCGGAGAGCCTGGGGCAGGCCCCCGAGAGGTCCGCGGGCGCGGGCTCGCCGTAGCGCGAGCGCGGCGCGGTGACGTGGCGGTGCGCCGCCACCTCCCTGGTCACGGTCGAGGGCGACCTGCCGAGCTCCGCGGCGATCTCGCGGGCGCTGCGGTTGCGGTCGAGCATCCTCTCGACCGTGTTCCTCTCGTGCCTCGTGAGCCTCCCGTACGACCTTCCGGACGGCTTGGGTCTGGACATGCCGGCCTCCCTCCATCGCGGGCCGGGGGATTCCGGCCCCTCTGGGGTTGCCTACCCGGATTCGCGCCTCAGGACTCAGCGCAACGCGTTGCGCTGAGTCCTGAGGCTGTTGCAATGAAAATGAGAATCAAGGTTTTCTTAATTGATTGCCTGGTATCTTCTTAAAGACTTGAAATCCCCTCAAAAACCCGATATAATGGGTTTACAGATATTTAAGTATCTGATTAATAAAGTAATTAAATACTTTACCAAATTTTGGGTCTCGACTTCTTTAATTGATTGGTGGTAATCAATTAAGGCTCGCAGTTAAAGTTTCTCAGGCTTTAACTGGTCGTGGCTCTTTTTTTGTATTCTTTATTCAGTTCGTTGTTTCGTTATATCTAGTATATCGCTTTTTATACAAAAAACCGGGCTGGAGGGCCCCGTGTTCAAGGGTCGCTTCTACAGCAAGCCTATCGAAGACGACAATCAGCTCTTGCAAGCCATGAGGTATATCCACGATAACCCAGTCAAAGGGGGACGTGCCTCCCTATTGGAATACCGATGGAGCAGTTTTCACGAATACATGACTGAGCCGCAGATTACCGACACATCAACGATTAACGCCCTGCTCGGCAGCACCGAGAGCTTCTATCGATTTAGTACGTCCGGACTTCCCAATGCGTATTACATCAAAACCGGAAGGTCAATTTCTGAGCAGGATTATCGTGAAGTTGCCGAAGCCGCCTTATATCCTTTGCGATGCGTGCAAGTCAAAAGCTTGGAAAAACCACCGCGAAATGAAGCGCGAATCAAACTTGCAGACATCGGACTTTCGCTCAAACAAATCGAACTCGTAACAGGCATCCCCCGTAGCACGGTATTTAAAATCATCAAAAAAGGTAGAAATTAAGGCATGTCCCAAAAAACTACAAAAAGGAGCCCACAGGCGCGAGCTCCTCACAAGGATGCTAGATTGTAGTCCGATCGTTAGTCCAAGTCGTCGGCGGCGAAGTTGTCGATCGGCGCGAAGGGATCGGCAACGGGGATAACCGGCTCGGCGACGGGCAGCGGCTCGGCAGCAGGAACGGTCACAGCCGAAGAAGCGGCAGAACCGACCGGCGTGGAAGCCATGAGATCGGCCGGGAAGGAGTTCTGGGCATCGTCCATGAAGTGCTGGATGAGCTTGAGGTACTCGGCCTTAAACTCCTCACGGGAAGCCTTCAGACGGTCGATCTCCTCGAGCTCGGCCTGCTTCTCGGTCAGGGCCTGGCGGATGACCTCGCGGGCCTTGGCGTCGGCCTCGTTGCGGATACGCTCGGCGTTCTCGTTGGCGTCGTTAACGATACCCTCGGCGGTCTGCTGGGCAGCGATCAGCGCCGCGGAAATCTGGCGCTCCTGAGCGGAGAAGTCGGGTGCAGGAGCGGCCACAGGAGCGGCGGGAACGGCCTGCGCGGCGGCGTCCTGAGCCTGAGCAAGCTGGGCCTGCGTATCGGCAAGCTGCTGCTCGGTAGCAGTCAGACGACCCTTAAGATCGACAATCTTGGCGAGCATGGCGTCGACCTCAGAGGACAGCGTCTCCAGGAAGACGTCGACCTCGGCGGGATCGTAGCCGCGCTTGGCCTCAGAGAAGGTCTGAGCCTGAATGTCAGCAGGGGTAATAGCCATAACAAGTTCTCCTTTATCTTCGCCTTGGCGCCGTGCGCCCGACGTGAGTTACTAAGCCAGTTTTATATGAGTATACCTATAAGAAGTTGCAGAACCAGCTTCTGCACCAACTGCAACGCAATAATCGCAACGACCGGTGAAAAATCGATGCCGCCCATGGGCGGGATAAACCGGCGGAACAAATTGAGCCACGGGCCGCACACACTATCGAGAACAGCGGCGATATCCTGTAGCAATCCGCCCTGTTTCATAGGGATCCACGTCATAAGGCAGTAGACCACGATGAGCGTGGAGTAGAAGTTGAACAGCGTATTGATCAGCTGGACAATGGTGTAGATGTTGATGAGAATCTCCTCGTCTTGCTTTTACTTAAGGTAGCCGTCGGCACGGAGCTTTTTGAGGTCCGAATCCTTGACCTCGCAACCGGCGGGCAGCACCATAAACACGCGATCGCCCACCTCTTTGACTGTGGCACCCAGGCCGCAGGCAAAGCCGTAAGAGAAGTCCAGGACGCGCTTGGCGACCTCGGTACGAACGCCGACAAAAATCAGCGCGACAGGCTGCTTGGTACGCACGCGGCGCACAACGGTCTCCACGTCGTCATAGCTCTCGGGGCGCAGGACATAGGCCGGCAGCTGCGGCGTAGCGTTGATGATGTTATTCGCATACGCCGAGGCATCACTCGGTGAGGAAGCGGGTGCGGGGGCAGCAGCGCGGGCACGTGTACTCTCGGCGTAGCTCGACGGCGTGTCGTAGGCACCGGGGCGATAACCGCCCGCAACCGTCTCCTGCGAGCGCGATGGCGGGTTGTAGGTCGTAGCGTGGCGAGAATCGTCGCCGACCAGCTGACCGGAGCGTGTGTACACGGCCACCGACTCGGCCTCGCCACGGCGCGTCTGACCCAACAGGCCGTTGCTCGGCTCATCCTGGGTGTAGAAGCCCTCGCCCGAGGCACCGCTGTAACCGTTGTTCTGGTAGCCGTCGTCATAGCCATCATCGTAGCCGTAGTCGTCGTCCTGACCATAACCCTGGTCGTAACCCTGCTGGCCGCCCAGGTGCATCTTATTTTTAATCTCGTCAAGGAAGCCCATGCTTGTGTCCTCTCGCGGTTTAGTGCAGGCACTCCGATAATCAGCGCGCACTTCAGAGCCTTATTTTACTGCAAACTCCGGGCTAAATACTACCCTACCCAGGCGAACGAGCGTAGAGCCTTCCTCAAGGGCAGACTCAAAGTCCTCGCTCATGCCGCAGGAAAGCTCGGTCAGGCTCAGATCGGAGTGCGCAGCCTCAAGCTCATCCCTTAGCTCGCGAAGTCCGGCAAAGGTGCGGCGCGCCACATCTTTGTTCCCCCGTGGCGCCATAGTCATAAGCCCCTGCACACAAATTCCCTCAAGCTCCGCAAGCTCACCTGCGGCGTCACGAACCTCATCGGGCGAAAAGCCGCCCTTGGACTCCTCGCCGCTCACATTGACCTCGATCAGCACACGCTGGGGGCCAGAGAGCTCGCCCGCCTCCATCTTTCGAACCGCACGGCTCGAGATAGCCTGAGCCAAATGCAGCGAGCCGACCGAATGAATCAGCTCGGCCGAGCCCAGAACCGCATTGATCTTGTTGGTCTGCAGGTTGCCGATCATATCGAAGTGCACCTCGGGTAGCTCCGGATGCTCCGCAAGGCCCACAAGCTTGCGAAGGAGCTCCTGCGGGCGGTTCTCGGCAAAATGGCGATACCCCGCCCGCATAGCGGCAACGGTCTCATCGACGCCAACAGTCTTGGAGACGGCAATCAGGCGCGCGGCATCGTGGGGACGACCCGCGCGATCGAGCGCTGCATAAAAACGCTCCAGAATCTGCTCGCGGCGAGCGCGTATCAAGTCCAAGTAGTTATCCATTGCCAATCGCCTCCGCTAACAGCACAACAAGTAGTCCCATGCTAACGCAAGAGCGCGGCCCCGCATCCGCAAGGCCGCGCTCCCTTAGGTATTTACAATCTTTCGACGAACAGGGCTACCCTACTCCTCGTCGTCCTCGGCATCATCCTCATCCTCAAGATGATCAAACAGGTAGCGAAGACCTTCACTCACCTCGTCAGCGGGCACCTTGGCAACAAAACGCGCGTCGACGGCGGGCCTTATGATGACACCCTCACCCGAAGGCACGCGCATGCTCTCGAGCTCATCCTCATCCGTACGGGCGATATCGCCGGCGTTCATGCGCTGGCCGGTCAACAAGAAGGTCAGACGGCAGGCGGCATCGATGGAAATCGAGGCGATACGATCGAGATAGCGCGAGACCATGATGGCACGGCGCAGGTCGTCGTAATTGCTGTTGTCATCCATAAACTCGCCGGCATCCATGCGGTTAAAGGTACGGAAGAACTTCTCGTAGGCGGCGTGCACCGGCTCGTCCTCGACGGCCAGGTTGCAGATGATGGACATGTCGTTGGCAACCAGGGCAGAAAGCGAAGAGCCCAGCACCTGATAGACGGCCTCGGCCTCGGCTTCAACCAAGGTCACAAGCTCCTGAGGCAGCGAGATGTCGGCCTTGACCATATGACTGGCGGCACGGCAGATCTGGCGAACCTTATCGGTCATACGCTGCAGGTTAAAGTCGACATAGATGATTGTCTGCAGCAAACGGAAGTCGGAGGCGACCGGCGACTGCGTAGCGATCAGGTTGTAGCACACGGCCTCCAAGTTGGCGCAGCGCGCGTCAATCGAAAGCGTGCGCTTCTTGGTCTTGGTGGCGAGCTTGCGATCGTCGGTCACATAGGCCTTCACGGCGTCGTGAAGCGCTAGGTCTACCGCCTCGTAGATGCTCAGCATCTCGTGACGGGCCTCGATGAGCTGACGGGAAAACAGTTTGCGCATGGTTCACTCCAATCAGTTGGGTGCGGTCATGCCGCCCGCACAGTGAATACGCACCGGACCAAGTCCGATCGGCTTGGGACTAGTCGCACCGATCAGCCAAAGCGGCCGGTGATATAGTCTTCCGTCCGCGAATCCACCGGGCTGGTAAAGATCGCGTCGGTTTGACCATATTCGATGAGCGTGGCAGGTTCGCCGGCAACCTCCTGCAAAAAGAATGCGGTGTAGTCGCTAATACGAGCAGCCTGCTGCATTGAATGCGTAACGATGATGATCGTCATCTCGGGCGCCAGCTCGGCCATCAGATCCTCGACCTTAGAGACGGAGGTAGGGTCGATGGCGGAGCAGGGCTCGTCCATCAGCAGGACATCGGGCTGCACCGCAAGCACGCGCGCGATGCACAGACGCTGCTGCTGACCACCCGAGAGCGCCAAACCATCCTTGTTGAGCTGATTGGATACCTCTTTCCAGAGGTTGGCGCGCTTGAGCGATTCTTCCACGATGTCATCGAGGTCGCTTTTGCTAGTCACGCCCTGCAGACGAGGGCCAAAGGCGACATTCTCGTAGATGGATTTAGGGAACGGGTTGGGCTGCTGAAAGATCATGCCCACGCGACGACGGAGGTCGACCGGGTCGACGCCCTCGGCATAGATATCGTTGCCGTCGAGCGCCATGGTGCCCTCGACGCGCGTACCCTCGATCAGGTCATTCATGCGGTTGATGCAGCGCAGAAACGTCGACTTGCCGCAACCCGAAGGGCCAATAAAAGCAGTAATGGCATTCTTAGCGATATTGAGGTCGAGCCCCGTCAGCGCATGAAAGTCACCGTACCAGAAGTTGAAATCCTTGGCCGTGATGGCCGCTTGCTCCAGCGTGGGAGCGGACTGATAGACGGACATGGGACTCCTTAACTAGCGGCGTTTGCGCGACAGATAACGCGCAAACAGGTTGAAGGCCAGAATAATCGCCATCAGCAAAAGCGCGGTGCCGTAGGCTGCGTTCATGTTGATGCCGTCATTGGCAAGCAGATAAAGGTGAACGGTCATGGGGCGACCGGAATCGAGCGGCGAGATAGGCAGATTGATGGCCTGACCCATGGTGTAGAGCACCACGGCGGTCTCGCCGATGGCTCGGCCGATGGCAAGCACGATGCCGGTGGCGATGCGGCCAAAAGCCGAAGGAAGCACGATCTTGGAGACGACCTGCCACTTGGTGGCGCCCAGGCCATATGCGCCCCAACGGATATAGCGTGGAACGGCGCGGATTGCCTCCTCGGTGGTGCGCATGACAATGGGCAGCATCAGAAGTGCGAGTGCCAGGGCGGCCGAAACCATCGAAAGACCCAGGCCCATGGCCTCGACAAACAAGGCATAGCCAAAGAGGCCCATAACAATGGAGGGCACCGAGGCCAAAGCATCGGCAGCATAGCGAATGATGTCGACGACCTTGCCCTGCTTGGCGTACTCGGCCAGATAGACCGCAGCCAAGACGGCAACCGGCGTGCAGATGAGCATGGCGAGCGCCGTCACGTAGATGGTCGAGACGATTGTGGGCCAAATGCCGCCCTCGGCGTTTACGCCCTGCGGCCAGCCGAAGATAAAGTCGAGCGAGATGTGCGGCAGACCGTTGATGACCACGTAGGCGATAATGGCGACCAGTACCAGCGTGGTGATATAGGCCGCGGCGCGAAACACGCCGAGCATAATCTTGTTGGACAGATCCTTGTTGATGCGGCCCTTCTTACCATGGGAAAGGGCACGCTTGATGCGCTCGCGCGATGAGGTCGCATCGACCGTCGTGTCAACGGAATCGGACATAGCCTACCCCCTCTTCTTCTTGGAAATCAGACGGACGATGCCCACCAATGCTGCGGAAATGATAAACAGGACCACGCCCATTCCAAACAAGGCCGAGCGGTGAAGGCCCGAGGAATAGCTCATGTCGAGCGCGATCTGACTCGTGAGCGTCGAGATGGGGCTCGCAATGCTATCGGGAATAACCGGGGCGTTGCCAACGACCATGAGCACGGCCATGGTCTCGCCGATGGCACGCCCCATGCCCAAGACAATCGCATCGACGATGCCCAACTTGGCTGCAGGCAGCACGACCTTGTAGATGGTCTGCCACTTGGTGGCACCCATGGCATAGGATGCCTCGCGAATACCCATGGGAATGGAATTGAGGGCATCGATGGTGAGCGTGGTGATGGTGGGAACGATCATGATGGCAAGCACGAACCACGCCGTCAGTGCGCCAAAGCCAAGACCGCCGGTCAGCTGCGCGATAAACGGACGAATGATGACCATGCCAAAGAAACCGTAGATGATGGAGGGGATGCCCGCCAGTAGATCGACGGCGGGGCTGATGAGCCTGCGCACGCGCTTACTGGCGATCTCGACCAGATACACGGCCGTGCCCACACCCAGGGGCACGCCCATGGCGAGCGCACCGACCGTCACCAGACCGGAGCCCGCCAGCAGCGACATGATACCGTAGTGACCCTCGGAGGGCGCCCACGTAAAGCTAAAGAAGTCCGCCAGACCGATATCGGTAAAGACGGGCAGCGACGAGTACGTGGTAAAGACAAAAATCAGGATGACGGTGACGACCGCCAAGAACGCGCAGGCAAAAAAGATCCACTGTAGCGCCTTCTCCTTGAGATAGGTGCTATGCGATACCAACGCCAACTCACGCTTTTTGGGCGCCTGAGCCTCCTGCTCAATCTGGGGGATTTCCTGTGCTTCCACGCTACTCACTCCCCTTTCCGTCGTTGGTGACGGGAATAAAGCCCGCCTCGCGAATCTGCTTGTCCATCTTCTGGGACGTCACATAGTCAATGTAGTCCTGTGCCCGCTGCGAAGGCGCACCCTTCACAAAGAAGTAAAGGTCGCGTGAGATGGGATAGCCGCCGCTCGCGACCGTCTTCTCGGACGCCTCAACATGATTGACCGAGACGGCCTTGACCGAGGTCTTGGCGTTGAGGCTATCGACGAAGCCCAGCGAAATGTAGCCAATGGCACCGTGCGAACGAGATACCACGTCGCGCACCTGGCCCGTGCCCGAAAGAACGGCCGAGCGGCGATCGAACGGGGTGCCGTCCATCACGATGGTGCGGAATGCTTCACGCGTGCCGGATGCCTCGTCTCGGTTGATGACCTGAATCTTCAGGTCCTCGCCACCGACCTCTTTCCAATTAGTAATCTTGCCGGCATAGATATCGCGGAGCTGCTCGGTCGAGAGGTTATCGACCGGGTTATCGTCGTTCACGATGACCGCGATACCGTCGTGGGCAATGACGATGGGAGTCAGGCCCAGATCCTGTTCGTCGGCATTGAGTCCACGGGAGGAGCTGGCGATATCGGCCGTGCCAGCGCTGACGGCTTCGATGCCAGCGGAAGAGCCCAAACCGGAAACGAGCACGTCGATGCCGGTCTCCTCCTTAAAGCCCTCTGCCGCAATTTCGGCGATAGGAAGGCAGGTCGTGGAGCCGGCCACGGTAATGGAAGAGGTAGAAGATCCCGAAGAACAGGCGCACAGCGTAAGCGTAAGCACAGCGGCGCTCAGGACCGATACGATCTTTCTCATAGCATCACGCCGATCGCAGCATGGCGCCCACAGGTGCCGTCCTCGTTACGGTAGGAATAAAAGCGGTCGTTCTGGCGCACAGTCGAAAGCTGGGTATCCACGATATTATCCGCGTCCACACCGGCATTTACCAGCGCCTCACAAATGGCAGCGGAAAGATCGAGCATGCGAGAGGCACTCGCATCGATGCAAGAGAACTCGACGGCAAAGCGATCCATGAGTTCCTGGGATACCTCATATTCGTCAGCCAAGATATGGGGGCCGATATAGGCGGAAACGTCGCTCGCATCGCAGCCGGCAGCATCGCAAAGCGCCTGGCACGCCTTGGCAGAAATACGTGCAATCGTGCCCTTCCAACCGGAGTGCACCACGGCAAATCCGCCAGGGGCCACCAGCACCACGGGAACGCAGTCGGCAAAGCAGAGCAGCACGGGCACGTCATGGGCCGTACAGACGATGGCATCGCAGCCCTCGGCAATCTGCTCGCGAACAGCCTCAAGATCGTCGGCGCCGTTCGAAGCCACCGTAACGATATGGTCACCATGTACCTGATTGGGCACGAGCAGATTATGCTCGCACTCAGTGGCGCCCATAGCTTCGAGCGCTCGACGACGATTTTCTTGAACAGCAAAGGGGTCATCGCCTACATGCGAGCCCAGGTTGAGCGAGGAGTACGCATCTTCAGAAACGCCACCGGTGCGCTCGGTAAAGGCAAAGCGGACATCGGATGTCGCGCCCTCCACCAACGTAACTCCATCATGGTCGACACGCGAAACGTTGTCCGCACGTGCTGCCATACTAAAGCCTCCTAATAACACAAGTACCGCGGCGTCGCCGCGCAGTCCGCGTTTATACGGCTGTCATACTTCCTTAAAAGGATACCCGCAGCGGTAGGGACCAAACGTAAAGGGAACGTAAGGAGATTGGAGGCTTTCGTTTACAAACGAGAAATAAAACGGGGTGCATCCAAATGGACACACCCCGTGCAGGTCGTTGAGAAAAACGAACTAGAAGCTGCCGCGCTTCAGGAAGTCGGGAAGCTCGAACTGGTCGTTGCCAAAGTTGGGCAGCTCGGTACCACCGACGTTGCGGGTCGGAGCGGCCTGAGCCGGGCTGGCAGCCGGAGCGGTGCGCTGCGGCTCAGCGGAGGCAGCGGCCTTGCTCTGAGACTGCTGAGCAGCAAAGAGCTCGTCCTGACGGTTGACGTTGGAATCGGAGAAGCCCGTAGCGATGACGGTGATACGCACCTGATCGCCCAGGGACTCGTCGACAACGGTACCGAAGATGATGTTCGCCTCGGGGTCGACGGCGTTGGCGACAACGTCGGCGGCGTCGCTGATCTCCTGGATGCCCAGGTCCTTGGAACCGGCGATGGAGAGCAGAACGCGCGTGGCACCATCGATGGAGCTCTCGAGCAGCGGGCTGGAGATGGCCTGCTGGGCAGCGTCGACGGCACGAGTATCCCCAGAAGAGGTACCGATACCCATCATGGCGGTACCGGCCTGCTTCATGATGGTCTTAACATCGGCGAAGTCCAGGTTGATGATACCGGGGACGGTGATGAGGTCGGTGATGCCCTGGGTGCCCTGGGAAAGGACGCCATCGGCAATCGCGAAGGCCTCGAGCATGGTGGTCTTCTTCTCGGCGATGTCGAGCAGCTTATCGTTAGGGATGACGATCATGGTGTCGACGCAATCGGAGAGGGTCTTGATGCCCTCCTCGGCGCTCTTCTTGCGCTTGCGGCCCTCGAAGGTGAAGGGCTTGGTCACGACGGCGACGGTCAGTGCGCCGACCTCGTTCATCGCGATATCGGCAACGATGGGAGCAGCGCCGGTACCGGTGCCACCGCCCTCACCGCAGGTGATAAACACCATGTCGGCGCCAGCGAGCGCCTCGGCAATGTCGTCACGGGACTCATCGGCAGCCTTGCGGCCAACCTCGGGGTTGGCGCCGGCGCCCAGGCCGCGGGTAAGGTCGGTGCCGATGTGCACCTTGATATCGGCATCAGAGATCGCGAGTGCCTGAGCATCGGTGTTGATGGCAACAAACTCGACGCCGCGGATGCCCTCTTCGATCATTCGATTGACCGCGTTGGTACCGCCGCCGCCGACGCCGACCACCTTAATGACGGCAAGGTAGTTGTTGATCTCTGTCTCGTGCATGTCGGTCCTCCGAACAAAGGTTATAGCCATAGCATGGGTCGACCCCTGCGCACATTAACCTTCAGGTTGAAAGTAAATGCAAAGGTAAACCGTATTATGTTTGCACATTATGAACGTATCAGTCAAATAATTGACCGTGAAAACCAAACAAACCAGATAAACGGCGTGGTATGGCCCCTCAACAAAGCCATTTAGGATGCTAGGCGGTCGGTGCGTTCCTAAACGTGTAGTTGCCCGGAGAGCGCACATTAATATAAGTTACGCCCTCTACCTGCGAAAGTAGTTTGGTCACGATGCGTTCTTTCTTGGCGATATCGTCCGAATCGCCCAGCGACACCTCAATGCCGTTATTGAGGTTTGCCGAGATGGCTTCGACCGAAGGCGTAGAAATATCCTTGACTTGTCCCAAGAACTCGCTCGAAAAACCACGCACATAATCCAGGCCGGCCTTAACGGCCTTGGAGTTCACCGCCTGGCCGGAAACCGGAGCGACATCCGCCGAGACATCAGTCAACAACACCGCGCCATAATGCTTGGCGAGCGCCAGCGCGGCATCGATTCCGGTCAAGGTATTTGAGCCCTGCCCTGTCGTGATGACGTTGCCCTGGTCGTCCACTTCGACCGACGTCGACAGCGGGGCGATCCAGGTGTCATCGTCTCCGATAGCCCAGGCAAGGTCGTCGGAGCTGATATACGCAATGGCGATAACTTTACGCTCCGTCGGCGTGATGATAAGCGTATGGGGAAACTGGCGCTGGACATCCACGCCCGAAACCCACGGGTTCTGCTTGAGATCCTCGGTAATCTGGTCGGGATCGACGTTAAAAAGCGACGTTCCCTCGGGCAAGTCGATCAGCTGGATAGCATCGTGCTTCGTCACATGCTCGCTGCCTTGAATCTGAATATCAGTGGCAGTAAACAGTCCAGAGTTGATCACCACGGTGGCAACGACGACGAGCACGGCCAAGACGACCAGAACGCCGCCCACGATTTTGCCTTTGCCTGTAACGACAGAAGCGGCGTCTGATGTTTTATTTGCCATCGCTCCAAGTGAAGATAACGGGTTGAAACCTTTTTTACTCGAAGGCTTCTTGGCGGTAGCCGGCACCGATGTCAGCGAGCGCGGTTTCGATGCGCCCAGCGTGCGACCTGGACGCGCCGCTTTAGTTCCCGTCGAGGGCTTGGGAGCTGCCATGGGACGGGCAGGCTTGGCGCCCATAACAGGCTTTGACGTCGTCGAGGGACGCGAGGACTTTTTTGCGGCCGGACGATTACCGAGCTGCGAGCCGACGACCGGACGACTGGTCTGTCGAGCATGCCCGACAGACTTAGAGTGCGCGACGGTATTGCGTTGAGGTTTGGCAGGCGCGCCGGAACGCCCTCCGGCGCGGCGGAAGGTGGGTTTCGATGCTCTAGAAGCCGAGGAATTTAACTTCCGGTCTGAGCTCGATGCCATACGCCTCCCTCACCTTTCCGTGCACATGTCTAATAACCGCGGCAACGTCATCGGCCGAGGCAGTTCCGTTATTAACGATAAAATTAGCGTGAACGGGCGAAACTTCCGCGCCGCCAATCGAAAAACCCTTTAATCCACAATCCTCGATAAGCTTGCCCACACTCGCATCGGGCGGGTTGCGAAAGACAGACCCGCAGGATGCGCGACCCATGGGCTGCGTACGCTTGCGCCTCGTCAGGTACCGCTCCATGCGCTCGCGAATGTCGGCCTTGGGCGCCGGTTTAAGCTTGAACACGCACTCGAGGATGATCTCATTGCGGGGAAGGCTACATTCGCGGTAGCCCCAAGTGATCTCGGACCCCGCATAATGCTTGATACCGGATGCCGGGTCAAACGTTACGACATCCTCAACCAGCGAGCCAATCCACTCGGTCCGTGTGCCGGCATTCATAGATATCGCACCGCCGACCGAACCAGGAATGCCAACGGCAAACTCAAGGCCCGAGAGGCTACGCGACAGGGCATCGTTGACCAGGCGCGCAAACATCACGCCCGCACCGACCGTCAGCGTACAACCGTCATCGGCAACAACCGTGCGCTGGAACTCACGTCCGAGCGAAATGACGGCACCGCGATAACCGCCATCGGCAACCAGCAGATTGGAGCCCTTGCCGATGATGACCCACGGCACCTGCTCGCGATCGAGCACCGCCACGGCGCGGCGGAGGGCATGATAGCTATGGCACGTCACAAAGAGGTCGGCCTTGCCGCCGATACGATAGCTCGTATGACGCGCAAGGCGCTCGTCCTCGATCACATCCGTGTCGATCATGCCCGAGAGCGCCATGACGGCGTTAAACAGACCCATTAGACTTAAGCGTCTTTCTTGGCAGTCAGATACTCAATGAACTCGGGACCGACGGTCGTAACGTCGCCGGCACCCATGGTGAGCAACAGGTCGCCCTCGCCCACCATCTGCTCGAGCTCCTGATTGAGCTCAAGACGGCTGGAGCAGTACACGACCTCCTTGCCAGGATGCTTGGCGCGCACGGTATCGGCGAGCATCTTAGAGGTGACACCCGGAATGGGCATCTCGCCAGCCGAGAACACATCAATCAGCAGCAGTTTATCGGCATTGGCAAATGCATCGGCAAAGTCGTCGCACAGGGCCTGCAAGCGCGAATAGCGGTGCGGCTGGAACACGACGTCGACGTGCTTGTAACCCAGCGACGAAGCGGCAGCAAGCGTCGCCTTGATCTCGGTGGGGTGATGGCCGTAATCATCGACCACGGTGATGCCATCGATATCGCCCACGTGGGTAAAGCGACGGCGGACGCCCTCAAAGCTCGAGAGCGCCTTGGCGGCGGCGTCGATGTCAAGGCCCAGGACATGGGCGACGGTGAGCACCGCCGTGGCGTTGAGCATGTTGTGGCGACCGGGATTGCTCTTGATCTCCACAGCGCGCTCAGTGCCGTCCTCAAAGCGAACGATAAAGTCACTCTGGATGCCCTTGACATCCGGGTGCATGCAGACGATGTCGTTGCTCTCGGCAAAGCCGTAGGAAAGCACGTGACGGCCCGTCGACTTGGCGAGCTCGACCAGATGCGGGTCCTCACCGCAGACGATGACGGTGCCGTCCTCGCCCACCAGGCTCATGAATTTGGCGAAAGTTGCCTCGATCTCCTCGATACCCGAGTAGTGATCGAGGTGGTCGGCCTCGACGTTGGTCACAATGACTACGTTGGGGTTCAGGAACAGGAAGGAGCTGTCGGACTCGTCGGCCTCGGCGACAAAGTAGTCGCCCGAGCCGTTCTTGCCGTTCGTGTCATAGCCCTCGACGATGCCACCGATCAGGAAGCTCGGATCCAGACCCATGCGGTCGAGCATGGTGGCACACATCGAAGACGTGGTGGTCTTGCCATGCGTGCCGGCAACAGCGACGGTGGTGTAGCCGTGGCCCAAAGCAGAGAGCATCTTGGCACGGGGCCACACGGGAATACCAAGCTCGCGAGCGCGCACGAGTTCAGGGTTGGACTCCGGAATAGCGGTGGAGACAACAACCACGTCGGGCTTGACCTCGTCGATCGTGGCGGCCTCATGGCCCACATGCACCTTCACACCAGCGCGGGTAAGCTGGCGGATATAACGTGACGTCTTAAGGTCGGAGCCGGTAACGGCATAACCGCGCTCGTGCAGAACGAGGGCGATGCCGCTCATGCCGGCGCCGCCGATACCGATAAAGTGGGCGCTCTTAAACTCGGGCGCGGAGGTTGCAGTCTGGGAATCAGCCATGTGCTCGTGTACTCCTTGCGTAAACACTGCCTGTAACCCGTTAACTGTACCGCACCTACCGCATCAGCGCGAGGGCGACCGAAGATATCCCGTCTAACTAACGCAAACCCTCTACCGCATCCGCCAGAAGAGCGGCGGCTCTATCCTGAGCCAGACCACGCGCCGCCTGACGCATGGCGTCGCGCGCCGCCGCGTCATCGACCAGGTGCAGCAGCTCATCGGCAAAGGCAGAACCGTCGATATCGGCATCGGCGCAGAGCACGCCGGCCCCGGCGTCGACCAGATAACGAGCATTGGTGGTTTGGTGGTCGGCCGTCGCATGCGGATACGGCACGAGCACCGAGGGCACGGCGAGCGCAGCGATCTCGGCCACGCTCGATGCACCCGAACGCGAGAGCACCAAATCGGCAGCAGCCAGCATATCGCCCATGTTGTCGATGTAAGGCTGGACGCGGTAACGCTTCGCCTCCTCGGGCGTCAGCGCCAAAGCGCGCTCGGTCTCCTCAAAGCCGTCGGCACCCGTCGAATGCAACACATAGAGGTTCTTGCGCGAAAGCAGCTCGTTTTTGAGCGAAGTCACGCGCTCGTTGAGGTGCTGGGCGCCAAGTGAACCGCCAAAGACGAGCAGCAGCGTAGCGTCCTCGGGAACGCCAAGTGCCTTGCGGCCACGAGCGCGATCGCCCTCGATCACCGAGCGACGTACGGGGTTGCCGGTCATGAGCACGTGGTCAGGGTCACCTTCGCGCTCAAAGACCGAACGCGCTGCCGGCACCGAGATGCACACGCGGGCGGCGTGGGAGTTCATCATCTTGTTGGCCAGGCCCGGAACAGAGTTCTGCTCATGCAGCAGATACGGAACGCCTGCGCCCTTGCACCACCCCAGCAGCGGAACCTCGACATAGGCACCAAAACCGATGGCGGCATCGGGCTTGCCGACCTTTGAGAAATGATTGGCGAGCGCACGCTTGGCCTTATTGACACGCCACAGCGAGGTCAGCGCCGTCCAAGGACGGGAGCGGTCGAAGCCCGTGACCGTAATGGGCACAAAATCAAACCCAGCCTCGGGGACCAAACGACCCTCGAGCTTGCGCGACTGGCCCACGAACACAACGTGGTGGCCACGGTCACGCAGTTCTTCGGCCAAGGCGAGCGCGGGGTTGATGTGTCCTGCCGTGCCGCCGGCTGCAATAGCAACGGTCATTTTATCGGTCATGGTAGTCCCTTCGTACACGCGGTCCCTGGTCGTCGGTGCGCAGACGCGCCGACGGGTCCGAGTTCAAATCGATTCGATTATATCCGCCGCCCGCGTTGCGAGGGCTGGGGCGCTGCGGACGACCTTGCGGAGCCGTTCGCTGACGCGGGCGGGCTGCCGGCTCGGTCGCAGAGCCATCCAGGACGGTAAAACCGTTACGCGAAGATCGCTCGCCGCGCACGTGGGGCACGCCGGCGGTACTCTCATCCATAACGGCAAAGCTCTCGCGGCGACGGTCGTACTCATCGCGACGGGCGCTCTCGTACGAAACGCGCAGGACCAACCCGGCAAGCATAAGCGACACAATAATCGACGAACCGCCATAGCTAATAAACGGCAACGGTTTGCCCGTCATGGGAAACACGTTGAGGATGCCCAACGCGTTAATCAAAAACTGCACCGCGAGAATGACCGCGGAGCCAGACGCCATAAGCGCGCCCCGACGATCGGTCGCCTGCTCGGCAATGCGAAACGCCGAGTAGATCAGCATCGCAAACACCAAGAAGAACAGCACGGTTCCGACAAAACCGACTTCCTCGCCAATGATGGCCAGGATGTAGTCATTGTGCGCCTCAGGCAGATACGAGTACTTCATGGTTGAGTTGCCGATGCCACGGCCGAACAGACCGCCCGAGGCAAAGGCCATGATGGCAAGCGTGGCCTGATAGCCGTCACCATACTCGTCGGCCCAAGGGTTCAAGGCAACCTGAATACGCACCATACGGTACGGCTCTGCGACAAGCGCAATCACGATCACGAGAATGCCGAAGATTAGCACGCCGATGATAAATCTAGGGTCGAGACCCGCAAACAACGCCATGCACATGAGGGTCAACAGGATGATCAGGACAGTACCGAAATCGGGCTGGATAAAGATCAGAAAGAGCGAAATGCCCAGGTAGATGCCCATCTTGCGAAGGAATTCGTTGATGTTGCCACCGGGCGAAAAGAAGCGATCAAGCATGATGGCCGAATACGCAATGGCAAATGGCTTTAAAAACTCGGAAGGCTGGAACTGAATGCCGGCGATGTTGAGCCAGCGCGTGGCGCCACGGCTGCCGCTGCCCACCAAGAACACCAGAAACAGTAGCCCTATCATGCCTATGAGGAAGATCCTGAGCACGTCTTCCCCAAACCAACTGTCCGGCAAAACGCGCACGATGGCAATCAGCGCCAGAACACCGACCACGGCAAACGCGGCCTGTCGACCCAGAAAAAACGTCGCCGAGCCATTCTCGTGCAGCGCCTCGACCGAAGATGCCGAGTACACCATCAGCAGGCCAAAGCACACCAAGGTAAACAGGCAGGCCATGAATATCAAACGGGGGCGCATGATACGGGCGGGAACGCCGGCAATATAGCGTTCGCTAAACGACTGCCCGCCGCGGCTGGAACGCGGTGTGATGCGACGTGAGGAAGCACGGTCCGAGTCGGGCCTCCTCATACCTTGTCGGGGGCTCTCCTCTCTCACTGCAACCCCTATTCCATTTGTGATTTCGCTGTAGCGGCAAGCTGGGCCACGTAGTCCTTAAACACGCGGCCGCGCTCCTCATAGCCCGAGAACTCATCGAACGAAGAGCAGGCAGGAGAAAGTAAGATCACATCGCCACGGCTCGACAGCGAACGGGCAACGTCCACGGCGTCGCGTAGGTCATCCGCCTGGGCGATATCCACATCGCCATCAACATCGGCCTCGTCCATAGCGGCGGTGAAGCGTTCGCGTGCATCGCCAAAGCAGACGACCGAGCGCACGTTGTCCATAACGACGCGCGCGAAGTCCGTGAGCGGCGTGCCCTTATCGTGGCCGCCGAGCAGCAAGATCACATCGTCATCGGGAAATGCCGTCAGGGCCTTCTCGACCGCATCGGTGTTGGTCGCCTTGGAATCGTTGACGTAGCGCACGCCGTCAATCTCGCCACACGGCTCCACGCGGTGCTCGAGCGGCTGGAACGAGGCCAGACCGCGGCAGACGCCATCGACATCGGCACCGACTGCCAAGGCAGCCGTGGCAGCGCACAGGGCATTGATAACATTGTGATGGCCCGAGATCTTGAGCTCGGATGCAGCGATGAGCGGGGTCTCGACGCCCTTCAGGCGCACGATCATCTTGCCATCGCGCACAAAGGCGACATCCTCACCCTCTGGCTCGTCAAAGGCAACCTTGCAGATGCGACGACCCGGCGTGTAGATGTACTCATCGAACTCGTGAATGCCGGCGTCTTCGACGTCGACGACCACCAGATCGTCATCGACCATATTGTCAAACAGTTTGATCTTGGCAAGCGCATAGTTCTTATGGCTCTTATGCCAGCCCAAGTGGTCGGGAGTGATGTTGAGCAGCACCGCCACGCGAGGGTGGAGCTCGGTGGTCGTAGCAATCTGATAGCTCGAGAGCTCAGCCACAAACCACTCGTTGTGGGCTCGGCCGTCAATCTCGTTGATAGGCGGCTCGCCGATGTTGCCGACAGCTACACTGGCCTCACCGGAAGCCTTGAGCAGATAATCGGTCAGCGACGTGGTGGTCGTCTTGCCGTTGGTGCCCGTGATGGCAATCCAGTTATCGGGCGACAGGCGATAGGCAAACTCGGGCTCACCCATAATCTGGGCGGCATGCTCGCGCCCGGCCTTAAAGAAGCCCGAGAACTCCGAGATGCCCGGGCACGTCACGCATACGTCATAGGCGCCCTCGACCTGTTCGGTCCCATAGACAAACGACGCACCAGCAGCCTCGAGCGCACGCGTGGCGTCATTGGGCTCAGAGGTGCCGCCGCCATACACGGTAACGGCGCTTACGCGCTCGGGATGTGCCAGCGCCCAGCGGGCGACATCGAGACCGGATTTGCCCTGACCCAAAACGAGCAGGCTAAAGACATCAGCAAGAGGCATGAAAGACCACTATCCCAACTGGAAGAACAGAGCAAGGCCAACGGCACCAAAGGCCGCAGCGATAATCCAAAAACGGATGACGACCTTGGTCTCGGCCCAGCCCTTCTTTTCGAAATGATGATGGATGGGCGCCATAAGGAAGACGCGCTTGTGCGTAAAATGGAAGTAGACAACCTGAATCATGACCGACAGAGTCTCAACGATAAACAGGCCGCCGATGATGAGGGAGACGACCTCGGTGTTGGTCATGATGGACGTGCAGGCAAACGCGGCGCCCAGAGCAAGCGAGCCGGTATCGCCCATAAAGATGCTCGCCGGATAGCAGTTGAACCACAGAAAGCCCAAGCAGGCACCGGCACACGCGGTACAGAAGATGGACAGGTTCACGTCTCCGTGCAAAAACGCCATGGCAGCCATGGCGAGCATGGCGATCATGGAGGTGCCGCCAGCAAGACCGTCAAGGCCATCGGTCAGGTTCACGGCATTAGAAAGACCGGCAATCATCAGCCAGCAAAAGACAATATAGAGCCACGGGAACGAATAGCCGCAGATGGTGGTCGAAAGCACGCCAAGGTCGATCGTCAACCCACCGGGAAAACGAATCTCGGGGGCGACGCCGCACCAGTTGACGGCAAGTACCGTAAAGGTGACACAGATAATGGTTAGGCCGATCATCTTGGCATGAGGCGTCAGACCGAGCGAGCGCCCATGCGTAACGGAGGTCAGGTCGTCGATCAGGCCCAGCACGCCGGTCGCCAGCGTGGCGAGCAGCACGAGTACGAGCTCGGTGGTGAGCTTGCCCATCAGCAGGCAGGTCAGCGAGATCGCGACGAGGATGACAACGCCACCCATGGTGGGCGTTCCCTGCTTAACCAAATGACGCTTGGGGCCGTCGGCACGAACCTGTTGGCCGATACCCTCGACCTTGAGCAGCTTGATCCACCACGGCATGAGCAGCAGCGCAATGGCTGCGGCGATGCCAAGCCCCAAAAAAGCCTGATACGTTGGATACGAGGGATTGCCGAACATGGGCTAGCACACACCTTCCACAAAGCGGTCGAGCTCAACAAAGCGGGAACCCTTGACCAGTACAACATCATGTTTTTCAAGCGCGCCGCCCATGCGGTCGAGCACCTGCTGATAATCGGAGAACACCTGGATGCGGTCCTCGTCCATGCCCATCATGCGTGCGGCATCGGCCATAAGCTGGGCCAGCTCACCACCCACGCACGCCAGCATGTCGAGCTTCTTGGCGGCGGCATAAGCGCCCACGAGCTCATGCATGCGAGGAGCCTCATCGCCCATCTCGCCCATCTCGCCCAGGATCGCCATGCGAGACCCCGTGCACGAAAGCGAGCACAGCAGGTCGAGACCGGCTGCCATCGATTCGGCGCTGGCGTTATAGGAGTCATCGATGACGCGGGCACCGCTCTTGGCGCGCTTGATCTCCTGGCGGTGACCGGTGATCGTGAGGCCCCTAAAGGCAGCATCGATCTGCTCGGGCGTCACGCCCAGGCGATAGGCAACCGCGGCGGCCTTAACGGCATTAGGAACGGACTGCACGCCGGGGATGGCAAGCATGGTATCGATTGTCTCGCCCTGACCAAAATCGAGCGTAAAGACCGGACGGCCCTCGTCATCAACGCGAACGTCGCGGGCGCGGACCTCATCATCGTCAGAGACACCGGCCAGCATCACGTCGATACCAGCAGGCTGGGCGAACGTATCGCGAATGAACGGCGTAAAATCGTCCTCGCCGCCCAAAACCAGCAGCGGCAAATAGTCGCCGGCGGCGCACATGCCCTGTACAATCTCGGCCTTAGCGCGGGCGATGTTCTCGCGGCTGCCCAAAATGCCGATATGAGAGGTGCCGATCTTGCTCACGATGGCAAGGTTGGGATTGGCGGACTGGGACAGGCGCTCGATCTCGTGGAAATGGTTCATGCCCATCTCGAGCACCAGGATCTCGGTATCGGCCGGAGCGGAAAGCACCGTGAGCGGCATGCCGATCAGGTTATTGAAATTGCCCTTGGTGGCCCAGACACGATAGCGCTTGGCGAGCACAGCGGCGAGCACGTCCTTGGTCGTCGTCTTGCCGATGGAACCGGTAATGCCAACGACCAGGCAGCCAAGCTCCAGGCGATACGCATGCGCCAAACGCAGCAGAAACTCCTCGGGATCATCGGTCAGCAAGATGGCACAGCCCTTGTCCTGCGCCAGCGAGACCAGCTCGGCCTCGGGCTCACGCGTCATCACGACGGCGCCGGCACCCGACTGGACGGCACGGGAAGCAAAATCATTGCCGTCGACGTTTTCACCGGGAAAGGCGACGAAAATCGTCCCTTCCTCGACCTGGCGCGAGTCGATAACGCACCCGCGGCATACCCGATCGACTTCTCCCGTCACGGTTCGGGCCCCTGTTGCGGCCGCGAGGTTGTTGACGGCGATCTCTATCATTGCAGCTCCCCTGTAAACCTAAATAATGCTATCGGCGTATTGTATCCCAGCGCCGCGCATGCGTGGTGCAGGGCATGTGAACACCCCTCATATGGGACAACAAACCACGCCCCAAAGATTGTAACCCCCTACTTCGTGTGCGGGATACCCAGCACGTCGAGCGCGTTGGCCATAATGGACTGGAACGGCACCGCAGCGGCATCTGAGCCGCTCGGCGTTCCGTCGAGCGTGATATAGCACAGCACCTTGGGCGATTGTGCCGGTGCAAAGCCCATAAAGGACGACATGTAGTTCTCCTTGAGGTAGCCGCCGTTCTCGTCGGCACGTTCGGCCGTACCGGTCTTACCCGCCACGTCATAGCCGTCAACAGCGCCGCCAACGCCCGTTCCCTCCGACACGACCGTCTGCATGCACGATGTCACCTGGGATGCGGCGTCCTCCGAAATCGCGCGCTCGCCCTCGCCCCAGTCCTTCTCGTCGCCCTTGCTGGACTTATAGAAGTGCGGGGTCATCATCACGCCGCCGTTGGCGATGCCGCCCACGGCACGTGCGATCTCAATCGGCGATACAGACAGCGCCTGTCCAAAGCTCATCGAGCCCAGCGTGGCGCCGTCATACTGGTCACGCTCCTTGACGATGCCCAGGCTCTCGCCCGGAAAATCGACACCCGAGCTGTGACCGATGCCCCACTTGTCCACATAGGCGGCAAAGTCGTCGGCACCGATCTTGCGCCCCACCAGGACAAAACCCACGTTGGACGAACGGCGCATCATCTCGCGTACATCCATGGTCATGGCGTAGTCGCGCTTGTCGGCATCGGTGACGGTATCGTCGCCCACCTTGATGCTCGCCGGCACCTCAAACGACGTACTCGACCGCACGACACCCAAGTCGAAGCCGGCGCCCGCCACGAGCGTCTTAAAGACCGAGCCGGGCTCGTAGGCGTCGGTGACCAGGCGCAGGTTCATATCCTCGGTCTTGGCGTTTTCCAAATTGGTCTGGTCGTAGGTCGGATACGAGCAGGCTGCCAAGATCTCGCCTGTCGTAGGATCGGTGACCAGCGCCGAGCCGTTCTTGGCCTTTGTCTTCTCGACAGCCTCTGCCAGGGCATCCTCGGCCGCACGCTGGATATTGACGTCGAGCGTCGTCACGATATCAACGCCGTCGACCGCAGCCACCTTTTTATAGGCACCGCCCGCGATATAGCTGCCGTCCCTCGCGCGCTCGCGTACGAGAGAACCGTTCGTGCCGGTCAGAAGCTTGTTGTATTGCTTTTCGAGACCCGTCAAGCCGTCGTTGTCTACATTCACTACACCCAGCACCTGCGATGCCAGATTGCCGTATGGATATACGCGCTTCATGGCCTGCTCAAAAAGCACGCCGGGCAGGTTCTTCTTCTCCAGCGCCGCAGCGTCGTCTTCGTCCACCTGGCGCTTGATATACACCCAGGTTCCATCGGACTCAACGAGCTTGCGGCAGGTCTTTTTATCGATTCCAGTTGCCTTGACCAGCGCCGACACCGTCTTGTCAACATCCTCGACAAGCTGGGGGTTCACGGCGATGTTGCGACATTCGACCGACGACGCCAGCACGTTACCGTTGCGGTCGTAGATGGTGCCACGTTTGGCATAGAGGGTCTGCGCAAGCAGGCGGCGCGCATCGGCGCGCTCGCGCAGTTTATCGGCTTCGACAATTTGATAGTCGGCAAGGCGAAAGACGCCCAAGCCCAAGCCAAGCCCAATGAAGCCCATGACGGCTTTGCGGCGAGGCAGAGGCGTGCCTGTGAGCCATTCGGTCGACGAACTCTCGCGCGACCTGGTGTTATGCACTTGAGGGCCGCCCGAGCCGCGAAGTCGCGACGCCGGGTCGTTGCCACGGGACTGCCCGGCGTTGTAAGATTGCCGACCCGTTCCTTGATAACCAGAACGTCCCCGCGACGAGGGACGTCCAGAACCGCGGCCCCCATCGGAACCGCGGCGATAGTCATTTGTCATACTCAGCTACCGTCTTGCTACTGAGCGGTCGCGGTCGCGTTGGCGCCCGCGGCTGCATCCTGCGAAAAGTCAAGTGTAACGCTCTCGCTGGGCTCCACCATGCCATAAGCACCCGCAAGGTCGCGAATGCGCGTGTCGGCGCCATAGACCGAATGCATGACCTCCAGGTCGGAGCTCTCATCGGTCGCCTTTTCGAGCGTGTTGGTAAGCTCGGCGTTGCTGTTGAGCACCTGGGCCGTAACGCCGGCGAGCGCCACGCGGGCGACGCCGATCGTCATGAAGATAGCCGCAATGATGCAAAACGTTTTAAGAACGCTCATGAAAACCGGGCTTACCGCCTGGTTTGCCTGACGGCCCGCGCCCGTGTAGACATCAAAGCGCGGCGTGCGCTGCTCACGGGGAGCAACGGGGGCCTGCGGCGTCTCACGATAGGCGGGCATGGCGTTCATATCATAGGCGAGTGCTGCGCTTGAAGTGTTGTAGCCCATGATATGCCGCCTCCCATCCCGAGTACGTTGGTAGTGTGTTTAAGCTTCGTTTATGGTGCGAGCGGGAGGTCCAATATCGCGCGGTCGTGCCTACAGACGCTGCGCCACGCGGATTTTGGCTGATCTCGCCCGAGGGTTGCGCTCAACCTCATCAGGCTGGGCAACCAAGGGTTTGCGGGTGATGACCTTGAGTATCGGCACGTTGCCGCACACGCACACCGGAATCTCCGGCGGACACGTGCACCCCTGGCTCATCTCCTTAAAGTGGTTCTTTACGATACGGTCCTCGAGCGAGTGATACGAGATGACGCAGATACGTCCGCCCGGGTTGAGCCACCTGGTGGCGGCATCAAGCCCTCGTTCGAGCACATCGAGCTCGTGATTGACCTCGATGCGAATGGCCTGGAAACTTTTCTTGGCCGGGTGTCCGCCATGCCGACGAGCGGCAGCCGGGATACCCGCCTTGATGATCTCGACAAATTGGCCGGTGGTTTCGATCGGTTCTTGCTCGCGGCGGCGCACGATCTCGCGCGCGATCTGCGAGGCGAACTTCTCTTCGCCGTAGACGCGTAGAATCCGGGCGAGGTCGTGTTCGTTATAGGTGTTGATGACCTCAGCTGCGTTTAAGGTGTTATTGCCCGGATCCATCCGCATGTCCAATGGGGCGTCCTCGTTATACGAAAAGCCCCTGCCAGGGATATCGAGTTGCGGTGACGAAACGCCCAAATCGAACAGGAAGCCATCGACCCCGGGCACCTCGGCCGAGCAAAGCAGCTCGTCCAAGTCGCCGAAGTTGCCCTTCAGCAGCTGGTGCGGAACGCCGGGAACCTCGCGGTCCAGACGGGCGCCAGCGGCCTCGAGGGCCATGTCGTCCTGATCGACGCCGAGCAAAAGACCCGTCTCCCCCACCTGCGCGGCCATCTTTACCGAATGGCCGGCACCGCCAAGGGTGCAATCGCAGACGACGGAGCCGCTCTTTAGCTGCAGCGACTCAAGCACTTCGCCGAGCATGACAGGTTCATGCCGATATTCTTGTGTCAAGATCCCACGCTCCATCCGTTACCCGTGCCTTGCCCTTACGAGAAGAAGAGGTCCAGCAGGGCCTCATCGTCATCGTCCTCATCGGCCGCGGCGCGATCCCAAACCTCAAGGTGGTCGTAGTTGCCCACAACCGTGACCTCGCGGTCGAGGTTCGCCTGCTTGCGGAGAGACTCGGAAAGACCGATACGACCGGCGCTGTCCACATCCATCGACGTGGTGCGCTTGTTGATCGCCCTCATGAGCTTCTGGTCATTAATGTCACGCGGGTTAAAACCCTCGTGGCCCTCACGACCCGCGAAGAGTCCTTCGACCCACTTATCGAAGGCCTCGGCAGAGAACACGTACAGAGCATCGACATCCAGGGCTTTGAACACGCGAACGTGCTCTCCAAGCTCCTCGCGAAGGGGTGCAGGCAGGGATAGACGACCTTTTGCATCGAGATTGCGCTCGTATGCACCAGTCATTCCCATGTGCGCCCTCCCCTCGGTTACTCAGATGGCACGTACGCGGGGAACCACCCCGCCTGTCGACGTCATCAATAATATGGGGAACCGCCCCATTTTTCAACACCTTTCCCCACCCCTTCCCCCCCCCCGCCCCACTATTCCACCCCCAATATGTTGTAAAACACCCCCGAGCATATGTTCGAAAACACAATATGTTGTGTCTGCAGCAAAGGCGGGATGCCACCTGTAGAACCACGCCCGCGAACCTCAACCTTCAAGTTGACCTTGAGGCGATTTTTACGTCCCTTTACACGCCGTTCACATCGCCCCCAAACTCCCCCACCCACGGTACACACGGCCCACCACCGCGTCGGTGTCTGGCGAAAAATGGGACGGGCCCCAGATTGCCCATGCGCGCAAAAGTGCGTCTCGGCAATCTGGGGCCCGTCCCCTTTAGTATTTATAAATATGCAGGTCAGCGAGGTGCTAGCGATGTGCTAGCGGATGCGCCGCCAGATAGACCTCGGTCAGTTGCGTTCGGTCGACATGCGTGTAGACCTGCGTGGTCGAAATATCGGCATGGCCCAAAATCTCCTGCAGCACACGCAGGTCGGCACCGCCCGCGAGCAT
The DNA here is from genome assembly GCF_902364355.1 of Collinsella aerofaciens. Lineage (GTDB taxonomy): Bacteria > Actinomycetota > Coriobacteriia > Coriobacteriales > Coriobacteriaceae > Collinsella > Collinsella aerofaciens_AF. The sequence continues at coordinate 8,054 of NZ_CABJDK010000003.1, read as the reverse complement.
GTGGGTGGCAAAGGAGTGTCGCAAGGTATGGGGATGGAGTCCCACCAGCCCCACCTGGCGCCCGTAGCGCTCACAGATGGCATGGATGCCCTGGCGCGACAGACGGCGGCCGTTCTTATTTAAAAAGACCGCCGAGGTCTCGGTTCCGTGGGCATGGGCCGCCAAGCGAGAACGCCCCTCAGTTAAATAGAGCGTCAGAGCTCGCGCCGCGCTTCCCACCAGCGGGGACAGGCGTTCCTTTGAGCCCTTACCGCGAACGAGCACAAAGCCATCGTCAATATGGATATCGCCCACATCGAGCCCAACCAGCTCACTCACACGCAAACCGCATCCGTAGAGCACTTCCAAGATGGCATGGTCGCGCAGTCCCATCTCGCCCTCGGGAAAGTCTTGATCGAGCAGCGCCGAGACATCCTCCACCGATAGATACTCCGGCAAACGCTCAGCCTTTTTAGGCAGGCGCAACGCCGCCGTCGGGTTTTGGGCCACGGCCCCATCGCGCACCAAAAAGGCATGCAGGCCCTTCACGGCAGCAAGCGCGCGCTCCACCGAGGCGTCGGAATAGCCTCCGTCGCGGCGATCGGCGACAAAGCCCTCCACGACCTGACGGGTCACCTCTTCAAAAGACACAATACCCGCCCGCTCCAGATAGGCGCAGTACGTCGTCAGGTCACGACGATAGGCCGCAATCGTGTTGCGCGCCAAGCCCCGCTCGACCGCGAGGTAATCGAGATACTCCCCCGCCGCCACGGCGAGCGACGAGGGAGTAGCTTCGGTATGTTCCTTATTCGCCGGCACCCTTAGTCCGTAGCGAGGTTCATGGGCGTCACCTGCAGACGGTCGACACCCTCGTGCTGGCCGATCGAGGCGCGCACGAACTCGCGGAACAGCGGCTGCGGGTTGGTCGGGCGGCTCTTGAACTCGGGATGAGCCTGGGTTGCCACATACCACGGATGCACGTCGCGCGGCAGCTCGACCATCTCGACCAAGCGCTCGTCAGGCGACAGACCCGAGATAACCAAACCGGCGTCCTCGAGCTGGTCGCGGAAGGCGTTGTTGAACTCAAAGCGGTGACGGTGACGCTCGTAGACGAGTTCCTCACCATATGCCTCACGAGCAAGAGTATCGGCGGCGAGCTTGCACGGATAGGCGCCCAGGCGCATGGTGCCGCCCTTCTCGGTCACGTCCTCCTGCGAGCTCATCAGATCGATGACGCTATACGGACCGTCCGGATCAAACTCGGAGGAGCTGGCACCGGCAAGGCCAACGACATTGCGGGCGAACTCGCACACGGCGACCTGCATACCCAGGCAAATGCCCAGATACGGAATCTTGTGCTCACGGGCAAACTCGGCCGCGAGAATCTTGCCCTCCAGGGCGCGCTTGCCAAAGCCGCCGGGGACCAGGATGCCCGAGGCGTCGCCCAGAACCTCGGAGACATTCTGCTCGTCAAGGCTCTCGCCGTCGACCAGCTGGACGTCCACATGGCGATCGTAGAAGACGCCCGCATGGTGCAGGGCCTCGATAACCGACAGGTACGCATCGGGCAGCTGCGTGTACTTACCCACGACGGCGATCTTCACCTTGTCGGCGTGATGGTTGGCGTGATTCTGTTTGCGCAGGAACTCGTTCCACTCGCTCATGTCGCGCTCACGCGGATCCAGACCCAGGCGCTCGCAAATGCGCAGGTCAAAGTCCTGCTCGGCAAGCAGCTGCGGAACATCGTAAATGCTCGCGCAGTCCTCGTTGGTAAAGACGCAATCGGTGTCGACGTCGCAGAAGCTTGCGATCTTTCCGCGGATAGCGTCATCGATATGGTGGTCGGAGCGCAGCACGATGATATCGGGCTGGATGCCAAAGCTGCGGAGCTCCTTGACGGAATGCTGCGTGGGCTTGGTCTTGACCTCGTGGGCGGCGGCGATATAGGGAACGAGCGACACGTGGATGTAGCAGACGTTCTCGGGGCCGGCCTCCTTGCGGTACTGACGGATGGCCTCGACAAACGGTTGGGACTCGATGTCGCCGATCGTGCCGCCCAGCTCGGTGATGACTACATCGGAGCCGGTCTGCTCCTCGATGCGGCGGAACTTGTCCTTAATGGCATTGGTGACGTGGGGAATCACCTGCACGGTACCGCCCAAAAAGTCGCCGCGACGCTCACGGGCGATTAGGCTTTTGTAGATGGCACCGGTCGTAAAGTTGGAATCGCGGGTCAGGTTCTCATCAATAAAGCGCTCGTAATGACCCAGGTCCAGGTCGGACTCGTAACCATCCTCGGTAACGAAGACCTCACCATGCTGGAACGGGCTCATGGTACCAGGGTCGACGTTCAGATACGGGTCGGCCTTTTGCATCGTTACTTTGTAGCCACGCGACTTGAGCAGACGGCCCAGCGAGGCCGCGGTAATACCCTTGCCCAGAGACGAAACCACGCCACCGGTCACGAACACATGCTTGGTCATATTGAGTTACCTGCGCTTCCCGTAGAAGTTGTCCATACACATCTTACGGGTCTTCATTGTAATACTCGCGCCGCGGACCGTTCGCAATTTTTCTCGCGTGCGGTTGCATTTCTCAATCTTGAAACAAAACGCCGCCCGGTTTCCCGGGTGGCGTCGCTATGGCAAGGGTTACATGCTGCTATCGATCAGCAGCCTCATCCTCAAGCATTTCCTGAACGAGCATGCCGGTACGGACGCCCTCAAGATACCACTCGCCACGTTCGGTGAGGCAAATGCCATTTGCAAGCTGACCGCCGTCGTCGCTATAACGCGAGACGACATCAATCATGCCTTCGGAATCCAAGCGATCGATTGCGGCGCGGGCACGATACGGCGAAACCCCCACGCGCTCGGCAAGCGTTTTGCGCGAGAAACCATACGGCCCGCCATTGTCTTCGGTTTGCTGGTCGATCTCCATCAACACCAGCACCTCGACACGCTTCATATCGTTGACACTCGCACGACCCTTGCCCGCCATAGCAGCCTCCTCAAACCGAGCACGAGCATCTAACGCGCCGTGCGCGACCGACACACCTCACGATGGCAGGTAATATCCATCATGCGGCATCCCGCTAAGGATGAAACAGTTACGGTTATTGTATACCGCTCAAATTGTTTCTAGGCAGGTAAACGGCTATTTTTCGCCGAAATAGGCGCTTTATTGATCAAAAAGCCGTACCGGGCGCTAACCCGATACGGCCAAAATGCAATGCAATTACCGCGGTGCTTCAAACTTAGCGATGGAAGAAACCGCGACGCTCAAACTTGGGCTCGCAGCACACGTTGATACCCAGTTTGCGCAGTACCGTCTCGTCCGTCGGCGAGATAATCACGCTAAAGAAGGCATCGCAACCGCGCAGCTGCTCCAGGCCCGAAAGGACGCGAGCGGCCGTCTCACTCGTGGCCGAGGTGATCGACAGCGCCATAAGCGTCTCGTCGGTGTGGAGGCGCGGGTTTTTGCTGCCCAGGAAATGCGTCTTGAGCTTGCTGATGGGCTCGATCGCCTCATCGCTAATGACCTCGAGCTCAAGGTCGACGCCCGAGACATGCTTTAGGGCGTTCATAATGAGCGAACTTGCGGCGCCCAGGCGCGTGGAGGTCTTACCGGTCACCACGGAGCCATCGGGCATGACCATGGCACCCACGGGACCACCCGTCAGCTGCTCCCTGGTGAGGGCCGCCGAGCGCGCCGGTGAGTAGTTCTTATCGATGCCGGCTTTCTTCATAATAATCTTGAGACGGTCGACTTGCTCATCGCCCACGCCGGTACGGCGCACATTTTCGACCGCGGTAAAGTAGCGGCGGACGATCTCCATCTTGGAAGCGTCGCGGCAGGCATCGTCATCGGTGATGGCAAAGCCGACCATATTGACGCCCATGTCCGTGGGGCTCTGGTAGGGGCTCTTGCCCAGGATCTTTTCCATCAGGGCACGGACCACCGGGAAGGCCTCGACGTCGCGGTTGTAGTTGACCGTGGTCTTGTTGTAGGCCTCAAGGTGGAAGGAATCGATGATGTTGGCATCGTCGAGGTCCGCCGTGGCGGCCTCGTAGGCAATATTGACCGGATGCGTCAGAGGAAGATTCCAGACCGGGAAGGTCTCAAACTTGGCATAGCCGGCGGCAGTGCCGTGCTTATGCTCGTGATACAGCTGCGAGAGGCAAGTGGCGAGCTTGCCCGAGCCAGGGCCGGGCGCCGTCACGACAACGAGCGGACGCGTGGTCTCGACGAACTCGTTCTTGCCGTAGCCTTCGTCAGAAACGATCAGATCGACGTCGTGCGGATAGCCCTCAATGGGATAGTGCAGCTTGGCGGGAATGCCGAGTGCATTCAGACGATTGCGGAAGACGTCGGCAGCGGGCTGACCGGCATACTGCGTGATAACCACGGCCGCGACAGCAAAACCGTTGCCGCGGAACAGGTCGACCAGGCGCAAAACGTCCTCGTCATAGGTAATGCCCAGGTCGCCACGGGCCTTGTTCTTCTCGATATGGTTCGCGTTGATTGCGATGATGACCTCAACGTCATCGGCAATGCTCTTGAGCATGCGGAACTTGCTGTCCGGTTCAAAACCCGGCAGCACGCGACTCGCGTGATAGTCGTCAAACAGCTTGCCGCCAAACTCCAAATAGAGCTTGCCGCCAAACTGCGAGATGCGCTCCTTAATATGAGCGGCCTGCAGCTCGATATACTTCGCGTTGTCGAAACCCTGGCGCATGTATGGCTCCCGTCCCGTTTCCATTTAATGTTCTAGGCGATTATAACGGAGCCTGCCCCTCGCAAGGGCCTGGCCACCAACAGGCACCAACCAAACACGCCACCGCAACCACCGGGGACCCGGGATAGCTAATTTGAAGCAGGAACCAAGTCACTCCGCACCAACAATGGAAACGTCACAGGCAGAGCCAAAGTCAACGAACGGGCACCAGAGCGGGCAAGCTGTTCCCCTGCACCAACAATAACAGCGTCGCAGGTTGAGCATAAGTCAGCGAGCGCCGTCCAGAACGTACAAGTTGGCATGAAAAAGGCAAGGCATAGACCTTTTGGTCATGCCTTGCCTTTTGAATGACAAATTGTAGTTCTGGGCGGCGCGCAGCGTCGAGTGGTTCCGCGGTTTGGTAAAACCGCGGAACATAAGTGCGCCCCCTCCCGCGCACGGAACGGGAGGAGGCTAAAGGTAGGAGTCTACCGGTGGGGTTACCCCACCGGACAGACGATGACCAGGTGATCCTTTACAGGATCGTCATGGTTTCCGTGGGGTACCCAAGGGGTACTTAGAGCATCACGCAAGCGATGGTCAGGATGACGGCGCAGACGACGGAGAGAGCGACGATGAGCTTGAGAGCAAACTTGAGCCAGGTCGTCCACTCGATCTTGGCCAGGGCAAGACCGCCCATGATGGCACCGGAGGTCGGGGTGAACAGGTTCACGACGCCGATGGCGGCGGAGAAGATCATGACCATGACCTCAGGCGAGAAGCCGAGCTTAACAGCCAGCGGTCCCATGATGGGCATGGAGACAGTAGCCATACCGGAGGTCGAGGGGATCAGGAAGGACAGGCCGAAGTAGACCAGGAAGCTCATGGGAGCGAAGATCACGCCGGACAGGCCAGCCAGAGCATTGGCGGCAGCGTCGAGGACGTAGACGTCGAGGCCAGTGCTAGCCATGAGGACGGAGATACCACGGGCAAGAGCGATGACGAGGACAACGGACATCATGTCGGCAGCGCCGGTGATGAAGGTGTTGACGATCTGCTTCTCGGAGAGGCCACCGATGATACCGATCAGGATAGCCATGAGGAAGAACCAAGTGGAAGCCTCGTCGAAGTACCACTGGCCAATGGGCAGGCCGGTGATCAGGGCAGACCAGCCCTGAACGATGGCGTTACCATCGGCGTCATAGACGGCGCCAGCATCGAAGAAGTTGGCGACGCCCTCGTTGAGGTCGGCCAGCGGGATGAAGCCGACGATCATGACGACGAAGGTGAAGGCAAAGGCGATCAGAACACCCTTCTGACGACCGGTGAGCTTGACCTCCTTGTTAACCTCGGAAGCAGCCTTGCCGTGAGCCTCTTCGGCGTCCTTGAGCTCCTGCATCGAAAGGATGGTGGAACCCTTGTCAGCCTTGACCTTCTTGGCATAGCTCATGACGAAGAAGATGGACATGGCAGTGGTAACAATCCACAGGACGGCACCGAGGCCGATGATGATGGACTGGTTGACCTCAATGCCAACGCCGGTCAGAGCGTCGACGGCAGCGCCGACGGCGAACGGGTTAACCGTGGAGCCCAGGCAGCCGCAGCCAGCGCCGAGCAGGACGGTGGCAGCACCGACCATAGGGTCGAAGCCAGCGGCCATCATGGTAGCGGCAAGCAGGGCGTAGAAGGGAACGGTCTCCTCGCACATACCATAGGTGGTACCACCGAGGGAGAAGATGAGCATCAGCACGGGAATGAGCATAATCTCATTGCCCTTAAGCTTCTGCACCAGAACGGCAATGCCGTTGTCCAGGGCGCCGGTCTCGGTCATCATGCCGAGGAAGCCGCCGAGGATCATAACGAAGAGGCAGACGGGCAGAGCGTCAGCGAAGCCCTTGACCGGGGCGGTGCAGAAATCGCTCAGGCGGGCAGCGGTAACCTCGCCACCGGACGTACCGGAGACGATAACGGTAACAACCGCGACGATTGCCAGCAGAGCAAGAAGAATGGTGAACGATGAAGGCATACCGCGCTTTTTCTTAGCGGTCTCAGTCATAGTTCTCATCCCCCCTTCATAAATCATTTACTGATCTCGCCCGAAGCGGCTCTTCCGTGCCGTGCATGTCGCTCAGTGCGAGATTTTTACCAGACAAAAGCGCTCGGGGTGCGCAGCGATGCACCCCGAGCGAGATGCTAGAAGCTCTTACTTGAGCGTAGCGTACATGACAGCCTTGATGGTGTGCATGCGGTTCTCGGCCTCGTCGAAGACCTTGGAAGCGGGGCTCTCGAAGACCTCGTCGGTGACCTCCTGCTCGGTGATGCCGAACTGCTCGCACTTCTCGGCGCCAATGGTAGTGTTGGTGTCGTGGAAGCTGGGCAGGCAGTGCAGGAAGATGGCACCCGGGTTGGCCATAGCCATGACCTCGGAGGTGACACGATACGGGGTGAGCTGAGCGATGCGCTCGGCCCAGACCTCGTCGGGCTCGCCCATGGAGACCCACACGTCGGTATAGATGACGTCAGCACCGGTGACGCCGTCCTTGACGTCGGTGGTCAGCTTGATGGTGCAGCCGTTGGCCTCGGCGATGGGCTTGCAGGCCTCGATGACGTCGTCAGCGGGCATGCACTCCTCGGGGCCGCAGGCCACGAAGTTCATGCCGAGCTTGGAGCAGACGACCATGAGGGAGCGAGCGACATTGTTCTTGCAGTCGCCCATGAAGACGAGGGTCTTGCCCTTGATGTCGTAGTTGAAGTTCTCCTGGACGGTCAGGATGTCGGCGAGCATCTGGGTGGGATGCCACTCAGTGGTCAGGCCGTTCCACACGGGCACGCCGGACTTAGCAGCGAGCTCCTCGACGTCGTCCTGGGCAAAGCCACGGAACTCGATGCCGTCATACATGCGGCCGAGAACGCGAGCGGTGTCCTCGATGGACTCCTTCTTGCCCATCTGCGACGAACCCGGATCGAGGTAGGTGACGCCCATGCCCAGATCCATGCCGCCGACTTCGAAGGCGCAGCGGGTACGAGTGGAGGTCTTCTGGAAGAGCAGAACGATGTTCTTGCCCTCGAGATAGCGGTGCGGAACGCCAGCGCGCTTCATATCCTTGAAGTTCTTGGAGAGCTTGAGCAGGTACTCGATCTCCTCGGTGGTGAGGTCGAGAAGCTTGAGGAAGCTACGGCCGGAGAGGTTAACACCCATGGTTCGATTCCTTTCGAAGAAATAAATTACGTAAGTATCAGTGTTGCCCGTTTGACGGGCGAAACCGGTGCGGTTGTAGGGGGACCGCACCGGAACGTTAAAGACTTAGAGGTCCTCGCGCCAGAAGGGCATGCTCATGCAGCGCGGGCCGCCGCGGCC
>NZ_CABJDK010000002.1 GCF_902364355.1 Collinsella aerofaciens | reverse complement strand
GCTGGCCGCTGCGCGGCCAGCAGACTAAAGTCTTGAAAAATTAAAGCAGGCTGCGTGCATGACGTTGACTACGTCGTGGGCAACCCTCCTTGGGTCAAATGGAGCGACCTTCCTCGTCCGTATGCTGAATTCATCAAACCTCTCTGCGAACGAATGGATATTTTTAGCGAGGATAACTGGGTTGGCGGCATTCAGTCAGACATCTCCACCGTTGTCACATACCACGCCTTGGATAGGTTTGTCCGTCCAGGGGGATTGCTTGCATTCCTCATTACAGGAACGGTTTTCAAAAATGAATCGAGCCAGGGTTTCAGACGCTGGACTCTTCACCATGAAAATGGAACTTCAGAGAATATGAGCGTCGAACTCGTTGAAGACTACAAAGCGATTCGCCCGTTCGAAGGCGTAGCAAATTGGCCCTCACTTCTCATAATTAAACGTAATGGCGAAAATACAGCTTATCCAGTCACATATCGCGAATATCGCAAGCCTCAAGGGAAGCCAGTAGATGGCGAGCTTCTATCTATGCCCATACAGAAACAAGCCATTCCCATCCCCGGAACCATCGATGGCCCGTGGCTCGTCGGGTCGAACGGCCAACTCTCTGCTTGGTCGCAGATAATGGACGCCACCTCATCCGACAAGAGCTATTCCGCACGAAAAGGTGTCACAACAGATGCAAATGGCATCTACTTCGTAAGCACACATGCGACCAATGTGCCTGATGTTGTGAGGATATCGAACGATCCGAGAAACGGGAGGCGCAGCCTGCCCCGCATAACCGCCGATGTTGAGAGTTCCTATATCTATCCACTCCTTCGGGGTCGTGAAATATCGCGTTTTAACGCAACACCATCCCCTGGAAGCTGCGTCATCGTACCTCAGACGGGCATGTTTGGTGACGATAAGCTTCCCGCAACGTCACCTCAGCTTTTTCAATATCTCGCCCGCTTCAAAAATGTTCTTGAAACCAGATCCAGCTACCGCCGCTTCCAAAAAGGCAAGCCGTTCTGGTCCATATGGACCGTTGGTAAGTACACATTTGCTCCGTACAAGGTGGTTTGGAAGGAGATGTCAGGCTCCAGCTTCGTTGCGGCTTATATTGGCTCCGAGACGATGCCCGGTGGAACGATGAAGACGGTTGTTCCGGATCACAAGGTTTATTTCATCCCTGTGCAAACCGAACCAGAGGCTGCTTATCTCACAGCATTCCTTAACTCCTCTTTGGTATCGGGAGCAATCGGGGCGTATGCATCGGCGTTAAGTCTCGGAACGAGCGTAGTCGATTATCTCACTGTTCCAAAATTCGACGCCAACGATAAACAAATGGCTGAACTCAGCGAGATGGGAAAACGCTTTAACAGCGGCATCGAGCCAACAGCTGCCGATGAACAACGACTCGATGAACTGGTCACCCTCATCGTGTGCGGATAGAGACGACGAAAGCAAAAGCAGTGTAGGGACTTGAGTGAAGATATGCCGAAAGGAGCGGTCAATAAGGCACTATGGGATTTGCGCGGGTGCGCGCCCGTCGAAAGCACCCGCCTAGCAGCAGCGGCACGCCTCCGCATCACCATCTTCCGACTAAGAAAATGAGCGCGCGAAGGACGCGCTTCCATAAGAAACAGTCTATTCAAAAAGGTGCCCAAACTCGAGCGCACCGTCATCGAGAACAGTGTGATCGAGGGCGATTTCATAATTGTCCCAATGAGGCGCAGGAGGGCTATCCCGCGGTGCACGACGTGCAGGCGACGCCGCCTGAAACTACCGACAGGCTCACGCCCAGACGCTGGAGGGCACCCGCCCTCGACAACGCCCGCCAGCTACTAGTCAGGTGCTCGTATGGGCGTCTTTCTCCACTTCCCTCTTGTATTCAGCGCCAGCGCAGGCTATAAGGTTATTGGTGGCACATTAAGCTACCTCCAAGTGCCGGGGGAGTCCCCCGGCTTTTTTATTCCTTTAGGCGTCTCCATTGGCCAAGGAGCTCAGCATCTTTGTCGATGAGAGCAGTGACCGCGGCGGCAAGGCTCGTTACTATCTGCTCGCACTCGTCTACCGCCGTAGCCAGCTCAACGACCTGGTAAGGCTAATAGAACGCATGGGCGCGATATCTCCCCCGCCATCGAACTCGCCCTGGTCAAGTTCGATGGCGGGGAGGGCGGCGAGACGTACGGCAAGTTCTTCGGCGGTGTCGGCCCTTTCAAAAGGAACTGGCTCAAGCAAGCCCGCAGTAAGCAACTTTAGCTGGTTTCGAGACTCCAAAAGAACGGCCACCCCTCCTCCAGCGAGAAGACAGATTGCCGGCGAGGAACCCCTTGCGATGCATTTCGAGCGGCGAGGGCCGAAGCGCAGGCAAGAATATTGCAGGCACCGATCACAAGCACCACCACATATACAGCAGCGGCACAGATTCTATTGAAACCGTGCCCGCTATCTTGCATTATCAAATCTATATCGAACGTCTGCCCTACTATTTGAGGCAGCAGATCAATTCATTTATTAATGGGAGCATATCCTATAGGAAATCAAAATTCTACCCCCATAACTTAGGAATTTACTATTCCCACTCGATGGTCGCGGGCGGCTTGGACGTGATGTCGTAGCAGACGCGGTTGGCGCCGGGAACCTCGGCAACGATGCGGCCGGAGATGCGGGCCAGCACGTCGTAGGGCAGCTTGGCCCAGTCGGCGGTCATGGCATCGCTGGACTCGACAGCGCGCAGGATGATCGGGCGCTGATAAGTGCGCTCGTCACCCATAACGCCGACAGACTTGATGTCGGGCAGAACCGCGAAATACTGCCAACAGCTGTGCTCGGAGTTGCGCTCGCCGGTCTGCTCAAACAGACGCTGGTTGTAGGCGTCGAGCTCCTCGCGCACGATGGCGTCGGCGTTCTTGAGAATCTCGAGCTTCTCCTTATCGACCGCACCGATGATGCGGATGGCCAGACCCGGGCCCGGGAAAGGCTGACGGAACACGATATGACCCGGCAGGCCCAGCGCCAGACCAAGTGCGCGGACCTCGTCCTTAAAGAAGTGGTCGAGCGGCTCAATGAGGTCGAAGTGCACGCCCTCGGGGAACGGGATCAGGTTGTGATGGCTCTTGATGGTGGCCGTCTTGCCGCCCGTCTTGCGAGCGCCAGACTCGATGATGTCGGGGTAGATGGTGCCCTGAGCCAGATACTTGACCGGCTTGCCGTCGGTCTCGAGCTGCTGAGCAACCGCGAAGAACTCTTTCCAGAACTGCGTGCCGATGATGCGGCGCTTCTCCTCGGGCTCGGTCACGCCGGCCAGAAGCTCGGCATAACGGTCCTCGGCGTGGACGTGGATAAAGTCGACATCGAACTGCTTGGTGAAGACCTCCTCCACCTGCTCGGGCTCGCCCTTACGCAGCAGGCCGTGGTTGATGAACACGCAGGTCATCTGCTTGCCCACGGCGCGAGCGCCCAGCGCAGCCACGACGGAGGAGTCGACGCCACCGGACAGGGCCAGAATCACGCGGTCGTCACCGACCTTCTCGCGGAACTCGGCCGTCATGGTCTCGACCAGGTTGTCCATGCTCCAGTTGGGCTCCAGGCCGCAGATCTCAAACAGGAAGTTGCTCAGCAGCTGCTGACCGTACTCGGAGTGCTTGACCTCGGGGTGGAACTGCGTGGTGAAAATCTTGCGCTCGACGCACTCCATGGCGGCAACCGGGCACACGTCGGTGCTGGCGGTAACGGTAAAGCCCTCGGGCACCTCGGAAACGGCGTCGCGATGGCTCATCCACACGGTCTGCTCCATGGGCGTGGAGTTAAAGAGCTTGGCACCGGCCGTGCGCGTGATGGTGGCGCGGCCGTACTCGCCCACCTCGGAGTGGCCGACCTTGCCGCCGAGCGTCACGGCCGTGATCTGATGGCCGTAGCAGAAGCCCAGGACGGGAAGGCCCAGGTCAAAGATGGTGGGGTCGATGGACGGAGCGTCCTCGGCGTACACGGAGGCCGGGCCGCCAGAAAGGATGAGCGCAGAGGCGTTCATCTCGCGAATCTCATCGGCCGAGATGTCGCAGGGGACGATCTCGGAATACACGTTGAGGTCGCGGACGCGACGGGCAATGAGCTGACCGTACTGCGCACCAAAGTCGAGTACGAGGACCTTTGCGGAAGCCTTTTGATCCATGGTTTCCCCCTCTTGTTGGCGGGGAGCCGGTGCCCACCCGCGCGAATAAACGAAAACAGCTTACATAGTGTACACGTTATATGGGGCTTCTCGTCCCTCGCAGCCATCAGCGCACGGCAAACGCACGACCTGGGCCCCTATTTGACAACAATTGAAGTGTTACCAAACGTTACAGATGATGTAATACATTTGAACATTGGACGCCCTGTGCCACAATACTGACGAACGACTCCGCCTCTGCGGCGGCAAATACGATAGGAATTCCAGCATGAAGCGCATCCTTCTCATCGCCACGGGCGGCACCATCGCATCGACCGAGGACGGCAACGGCCTCTCCCCCGCCCTGACCGGTGAGGAGCTCGCCCAGAGCGTCCCCGAGATCTCGGGCCTCTGCGAGCTCGACGTGGTACAGCCCATGAACATCGACAGCACCAACATGCGCCCCAGTGACTGGATGCGTATCCGCGACGTCATCGTCAGAGGCTATACCGACCACGACGGCTTCGTAATTCTGCACGGCACCGACACCATGAGCTACACCGCGGCGGCGCTTTCCTATCTGATTCAGGACAGCCCCAAGCCCATCGTACTCACCGGCTCGCAAAAGCCCATGGGCAATCCCTTTACCGACGCCAAGCTCAACCTGTACCAGAGCCTGCTCTATGCGCTCGACGAACACTCGCACGATGTGTCGATTGTGTTTGGCGGCGTCGCCATTGCCGGCACGCGTGCCCGCAAGCAGCGCACCATGAGCTTTAATGCGTTCATTAGCGTCAACTATCCGCCCATTGCCTACATCCGCAACGACCGCATCGTGCGCAACGGGCTCCACGGCACTCGTCAGGGCGAAAACCCGGTGCGTTTCTACGACAGCATCGACCCGCGCGTATTTGTACTCAAGCTTACGCCCGGCGTAAACCCGGGCATCCTCGGCGCCCTTGCCGATAGCTACGATGCTGTAATCCTGGAGACCTTTGGCATTGGCGGTATCCCCGAGTTTGGTGAGTCGGGCGAGTCGTTCCAAGAGGCGATTTTCCGCTGGGTCGATTCGGGCCGCACCGTCGTTATGACCACGCAGGTCCCCGAAGAGGGCCTCGATCTGGGCGTTTATGAGGTCGGCCGTGCTTACGCCGATCATCCGGGCATTCTGCGCGGCGACGACATGACCACCGAGACGCTCGTGGCCAAGACCATGTGGGCACTCGGCCAGTCACGCGATGCCGCCGAGATCCAGCGCCTGTTCTACAGCCAAGTCAACCACGACCGCATCCCGATGGCGTAATCCGGTTGTCGACGGGTATCCCCTATTCGATACCTTCGAGAAGTTCTGACACCGTCATGCCGAGTGCGGGCGCGATCTTAAATAGAACCTTGAGCGTGAAATTTGCCGTCCCATCTTCGATTCGGTCGAGGTAAGGTCGGCTGATTCCTGTCGCCACACAAAAATCAACCTTGGAGATACCAAGGTCTCTGCGTGTCTCTTCGACCCGCCTGCCAAGAATCTGTTTCGCACGTTCGTCCATGCAGCCGAGTTTGAAATGGAGCCGAACATAAACGTAAACTATAGTTTACGTTTTGCCGAATACACAGGAGTTTTCTATGTCGGGTTCTTCGGTCCGCATGTACCGAGCCACGCTTCGCACAAACAGCGCGCCGCCCAAGCTCGTCGTCGTTGAAGCTGAATGTCTTTCGCCCGATGAGCGCACAGCATTTGCATTGCTATCAAGTCGCGTCTCCGCCGTTCTGGTCCCTTGCCCGGCGCAAGGTGAACTTGCCATCCAATGCCAGGCGCACAGTTGCTCGCTCAATCAGGCTGCCGTAATCGCAACCAGCCAACGCGGCCTGCCGCTCCTTTTAGAAGCCGGTATCGCACTCGCCCTTCGCGGCGCCGGATACGAAAACGAGGCCGCCGCCGACATGGTATTTAAACCACGATCGAGCGGCGGCCTCGCAGCAGCCATTGAATATGCGTGCAGGCTCGTTGCCTAAAAGGACAAGCTAAAAGCCCAAGCCAAAACCCGTTCCGGTAATCGCCGAGTACATAAAGTAAACGTTGATCACGTTGAGGAACACACCCGCGATGCAACCGTTGCGCAGGTAGCGCTCGCACGTAAGACGTGCCATCACAGCGGAGTCTTCGTTGTTCTTTGCTTGACGACCGGCAGTAAAATACGTCGCCACGCTCAGCAGCAGGTTGAGCACCGGCAGCGCCAGCAACTCGTAGCTCTTGCCCCAGCGCGTCACTTCGCCGGCGGCATTAAACTTTGTTGCCACCTCGGGACCAATGTTGGGGATAACACACGCTGCAACCACCAGCGGAATCACCGCAAGTACGAGCAGCGCAATACCCATGTAGCCAGCTTTTTTGCCATATTTAAACATATGCGTCGTCCTTACACGTTAAAGCGGAAGTGCACGACGTCGCCATCGGCCATGACATAGTCCTTGCCCTCAATACGCAGCTTGCCGGCGGCCTTGGCGCCCTGCTCGCCGCCGAGCTCGATGTAGTCGTCATAGCCAATGACCTCGGCCTTAATAAAGCCGCGCTCAAAGTCGGTGTGGATGACGCCGGCAGCCTGCGGGGCAGTCGCGCCCTGGCGAACCGTCCAGGCCTTGACCTCCATCTCGCCAGCCGTAAAGAACGACTGCAGGCCGAGCAGCTTGTAGGCTGCCTGCGCGAGCACGTCCAGACCGGGCTGCTCCAGGCCTAGGCTCTCCAGGTAGTCGGCGGCGTCCTCGGGATCGAGCTCGGAAAGCTCGGCCTCAATCTTGGCGCAGATGGGCAGCGGCTTGACGCCATCGATGGGCGCCAGGTCGTCGTTGAGCATATCCTCGTCCACGTTGGCCACATACAGGATGGGCTTCATGGTGAGCAGGAACAGGCCCTTGGCAGCGGCACGCTCCTCGTCGGTCATCTCCATGGACGCGGCGCGCTTGCCCTCGTTGAGCCAAGCGAGCAGGCGCTTGGCGACCTCAAACTTGGGCATGAGCTCCTTGTCGCGCTTGGCCTCCTTCTCGAGCTTAGGCAGCTGCTTCTCGAGCGTGCCCATGTCGGCCAGGATGAGCTCGGTCATGATGGTGTCGGCATCGCCGGCGGGATCGACGAACTCGCCCGTGCGGCCCACCTCACGCATGACGTTGGGGTCCTTAAAGTAGCGCACGACCTCGCAGATGGCATCGGTCTCGCGGATGTTTGCCAGGAACTGGTTGCCCAGACCCTCGCCCTCGTTAGCGCCCTTCACCAGACCTGCGATGTCGACGAACTCGACCGTAGCCGGCACAATGCGACCCGGGTTGACGATGTCGGCGAGCTTTTGCAGGCGGCTATCGGGCACGTCGACGATACCCACGTTGGGGTCGATCGTGGCAAACGGGTAGTTGGCGGCAAGGCCGGTCTTTTTGGTAAGCGCGGTGAACAGCGTCGACTTGCCCACGTTGGGCAGGCCCACGATACCGATGGAAAGGGACACGACAGCTCCTTTTGATACAGGTACTTCAAACTGCATAAGTATAGCGCCGCCGCAGCATCCGGGCGAATCCGGACACCGCGGCGGCGCAAATGAAGCAGAGATGCGTGAGAGTTCGAGACAGCAGTCCTTACTTAAGCTCGGGCCAGAAATCCTTGTTGGCCTCGATGAGCTCGTCCAGGATCTGCTTGGCAACGCTCGCCGAAGGAATGGTCTTGGAGAGCGTGAGTGCCTGCCAGAGCTTCTGGTAGCTGCCCTCGACCCAAGCCTGGACAACGAGCTTCTCGACGGAAACCTGCTGCTCCATCAGGCCCTTCTGGAACTGCGGGATCGGGCCCTGGCAGATCTTCTCAAAGCCGTTGGAGCCAACGATGCAAGGCACCTCGACCATGGCCGTCGGGTCGAAGTTGGGCACAGCGCCATCGTTGGGGACAATCAGCAGGAAGCGCTCGAGCGTGTTCTCGGCCAGCGCGCAGGCAAGGTCGACGATGTAGTTGGCGTGTACGTCGGGCTCAAAGCCGCCGTCCTTGGCAGTACCCTTGGCGATGATGTCGCGGCAAGCACCAAAGACCTTCTTCTCGCGGCCGTCCATAACCTCATTGGCGCGAGTGTAGTTGGGGTCAGACGTCTCGACAACATAGTCCGGGTACAGGTAGTACTTGAGGTAGGTGTTGGGAATCGTCTCGGGATCGACAGCATAGACATCCTTGGCCTTGCCGAAGGTGTGAATCCAGCTCTCCTCGACGTGCTGCTCCTTACCGGCCTCGTGCTCAATGCCGTCCAAGTAGCCGTTCTTTGCCATGTGCTCCTTGATCTGCGGCATGAGGTCGTTGCCCTCCTTGTCGTAGATCTTGCTCCACCAACCAAAGTGGTTGAGGCCGTAGTAGCTGTACTGCAGCTCGCGACGATCCTTGATGCCGCACATACGGCTCATCTTATCCATGAGGTCAATCGGCATGTCGCAGATGTTGATGATGCGGCTGTTGGGGCGCAGCACGCGGCAGGCCTCGGCGACGATGGCCGCGGGGTTGGAGTAGTTGAGCATCCAGGCGTTGGGGCTGTACTTCTCCATGTAGTCCAGGATCTCGATGACACCGCCGATGGAGCGCATACCGTAGGCGATGCCGCCAGCGCCGCAGGTCTCCTGACCAACGCAGCCGTACTTGAGGGGGATCTTCTCGTCGAGCTCGCGCATAGCGTAGAGACCCACGCGGATGTGAGCAAGGACGAAGTCGGTCCCGGTGAATGCGGTCTCGGGATCGGTGGTGTAGTTGAACTCAACCTCGGGAGCGTTCTCGTGGAAGTAGATCTCGCAGGCCTTGGCCACGGTCTCCTGGCGCTCGGCGTTGTTGTCGTAGAAGGTCACCTTGTTGACCGGGAAGCGGTCGCGCTCCTCAAGCAGCATCAGGGCAATGCCCGGAGTGAAGGTAGAGCCACCGCCGGCAATGGTCACGGCATAGTTTTTCTTGGACATGATGTCCTCCTCATTCTGGCCGCTTGCTCAATCCATCCCCGCACGCGGCCTGTACGGTTTGGAATTGTTACCTAGAAGTGAAGTTTTTATCTCTAGAATCGGCCCTGCGGTGCATACCGGCTCTGCAAGGCCGATTGTTTCGATGGACGATGGTTTACAGAAGACTCTCGAACTTCAGGAGACTCTCGAACTTCTCGCGAACCTGCGGGACGGTAAGGCCGATGATGACCTGGATTGACTGACCTTGGACCACCAAGCCATGCGTACCGATCGCCTTGAAGGAAGCCTCGGGTGCAACGACGCCCTTGTCCTTGACGTTAACGCGCAGACGGGTAGCGCAGTTAGTTACATCGATGATGTTATCCGCGCCACCGAGCAGATCGAGGATTTTCTCGGCAAGCACCAAGCGCTCATCATCTTTACTCTGGGCGACCGATTTGCCAGCAGCAGCACCGCCCTGCTTTTGCTTGTAGTCGGCCTTGGACTTGAGCTCGACCTCAACATCGTCATCCTCGCGACCGGGGGTCTTAAAGTCGAACTTGACGATCAGGAAACGGAAGACCACGACCCAAAGGGCGGTAAAGCACAGACCGACAAGGATGGAGATGGCGTACTGCAGACCGTGTGCGGCCCAAAGGGGCAGCCAGTCCCACGAGAGCATCGAGATGATGCCGCCGTCGAAGATGCCCACGACGCCAAGGAGGTTTTGAGCCATGCAGCCAAGCGCTCCGAGCACGCAGTGGACGACGAACAGGCCGGGCGCGATGAACAGGAAGGTGAAGTCAAGCGGCTCGGTAATACCGCAAAGCATAGCGGTAAGGGTGACGGGAATGAGCAGAGCCTTGACGCGCTGCTTGCGCTCGGGTTTGGCGGTCATATAGAACGCAATGGCGACGCCAAGCGAGCCGAAGACTTTAGTCCAACCAGGGCAGGTATAGGCAGCCCAGGGTGCGGCATCCTTAAGAGCAATGCTCGGATCGGCAGCCAGTTGGGGCAGGATGTTGGCCCAAGCAGCAAAGATGCCGCCGTTGACCGCCGCGTTGTCGTAATAGAACGGCGTATAGATAAAGTGGTGCAGGCCTGTAGGAATCAGCACGCGCTCGAAGAAAGCAAAGACGCCCACGCCAAACGTACCGGCGGAAAGGATGAATCCCTGGAAGGCGGAGATAGCAGCCTGAACATGCGGCCACACCAGGCAGGCGATAATAGCGACCGGAACCATAACGAAGAAACCGATCATATAAATGAACACGGAGCCCGAGAACACGCCCAGCCACTCAGGAAGTTCGGTGTCGAAGTACTTGTTGTGAAGCATCGTGGCGATACCAGAAATGATAAGCGCGCCCATGATGCCCATATCAAGCGTTTTGATGCTTGCGATAGTGGCAAGACCAGTACCGCTGCCCGCCTCGACAGAGTAGTCGACCCCAAAGACAGGGCCCCACTGCCCCAAGATTGTGCTTACAAAGTAGTTGAAGGTAAGGTAGATGGCCAAAGCCTCCATGCAGCAGCGAGCGTTCTGCTTGTTCGCGAGCGAGATTGGCAACGCTACGCAAAACAGCAACGGCATCTGGTTAAAGAGCGTCCAACCACCCTGGAGCAGCACATTCCAGCAATCAAACCAAAGATGACCCGCTGTGGCCATCTCGCCAAAGATCGCCTCGGTGGTAAACAACGTACCCAGGCCGACGACGATTCCGGAAAATGCGAAAAGAATTGCAGGCGTGTACATTGCACCGCCGAAACGTTGTATCTTTTGCATCATGACGGGGAATCCCCCTCTCTTCATTCGGAGCGCTGCGGTTTTGGCTTCACTCGAGACCGCAGACGCGCCGTTTGCGTGTACCTCGTGCAATAGGACGGGTGGGCCCGTGTCCCTGACTTCTTGCACTTACGTTTTATCACATCACTTATCTAGACAAGTTAGCATAAAGACTACGGTCGGTAAACGGTTGATTATTGGCCGTAAACGGTATATGTCCAGTATTTCACCTGCTAAATCTGACATAACTGATGGCTGCATTTTAAATTTCTTTTCTACTTGTCTAGATGTGCTTGTCTATATCTATATACATGCCTATACTTCATTACAACATTCACCGCCACGTTAAGGAGTCACCATGAAAAGCGCGGTCTTCTATGGAAAGCACGACCTCAGAGTCGAGGAATCGGCAAAGCCGGCCGTGGGCAGGCGCGACGTTCTGATCAACGTCAAAGCTTGCGGCGTCTGCGGTACCGACGTTCATATCTATGAAGGCGACAAGGGTGCGGCCGACGTTACCCCGCCCACGATCCTTGGTCATGAGTTTGCCGGCGTTGTCGAGGCCGTGGGCAGCGACGTCGCCGGCTTTAAACCGGGCGATCGCGTGTGCATCGACCCAAACCATCCCTGCGGCTGCTGTGAACCCTGCCGCGACGGAATCAACCACTACTGCGAGCATATGACCGGTTACGGCACCACCGTTAACGGCGGCTTTGCCGAGTACTGCTCCGTCGATATGCAGCAAGTCTACAAGTTGGGCGATCACACCAGCTTTGAGCAGGGTGCTATGACCGAGCCCGTCGCCTGCTGTCTGCACGGCATCGATATGTGCAACATCAAGCCCGGCAGCACAGTTGTCGTTATCGGCGGTGGCATGATCGGTCTGCTCATGATGCAGCTCGCCAAAAACGCCGGCGCCACCAAGGTTGTCTTGCTCGAGCCTGTCGAAGGCAAGCGCGAGGTTGCGCTCAAACTCGGCGCCGACCTGGCAATTGATTCCATCCACGAGGACGTCCCGGCCCGCCTGAAGCAGGAGGGCGTCGGCAACGTCGACGTTGTAATCGAATGCGTCGGCAAGCCCGTCACCATCGAGCAGGCCATCCAGATCGCCGGCCACAAGGCTACGGTCATGATGTTCGGCCTCACCAAGCCCGATGAGACAATCACCGTCAAGCCCTTCGAGGTCTTCCAGAAGGAGCTCGTGCTCACCTCGTCCTACATCAACCCTTACACACAGCGTCGCGCGCTCGAGCTCATCGACTCTGGCAGGCTCGACGTATCCTCGATGGTCGCCAAGGTGGCTTCCCTCGACGAGCTCGGTGCCATCCTGTCAGACCCAGCCCTGCGTGCCATGGGCAAATATATAATCGACCCCAGCAAGTAAATCGATTGACACCTGCGTGGGCGGCCCTCATCCGTCGTTCACGCACCCAGCTCTAGGAGACCGTCATGGCGCGAGCCATCTTCCAAACTATTTATGACAACGTGAAGCAGTCGATTGACGACGGCACATACGCTTATCAGAGCTATCTGCCTTCAGAGACTGAGCTCACGCAGCTGTTTGACTGTTCGCGCATGACGGTCCGTCGCGCCATCTCGATGCTTGCGGCAGATGGCTACGTGCTCCCCCAGCAAGGCAAAGGCATGCGCGTCATTCGCAACATCAATGACGAGACGAGTCGTGGCGGCGGCGGACTCGAGACCTTTAAGGAAATCGCAGCCAGTCGAGGCTTTGAGCTCAAAACGGTTACCACTGTCTTTGAGCTCCTCGTCTGTAACAAGGCGCTCTCCAAGATTACCGGGTTTCCTGAAGGCTGTGAGCTCACGCGTGCCAAACGCATCCGTTATGCAGACGGACGGGCCGTGTGCTCCGACGACTCCTATTACCTAAGCTCACAGGTACCGGGGCTGACACCCGAGATTGTCAACGACTCGATCTATCGTTACCTCGAAGAAGATCTTGGCATTAAGATTGCCACGGGCAAACGCGATGTAACGATTGAGCATCCCACGCCCGAGGATGCACGCGTGCTCGATCTCGACGACTTTAACGCACTCGCCGTTGTACGCGGACAGACCTACAACGCCGACGGCATCCTTATGGAATACACCGAGACAAAGCAGGTCCCCAGCTTCTTTTTACTCCACGAAACGGTCACCCGCCGCAATAACGGCAGCGAGACCCATCAGAGCAGTATGAGCTAACCATCTATTAGTTGCGGTGGGATAGTTCCTAGAATGGCCAGCTTAAGGCCAAAACGGGAACTATTCCACCGCAACTTTTTTGGCCGGCGGGGCAATACCTGTCCCGCCGGCCATCATTTACGCTCTTTTAGCTAGTCCGCGAGCTTTTCCACTTGGTCGAGCATCTTGTTGAGCTTTTCCTTTGCCTCGGCCTTGACCTTCTCGGCCTCTTCGTGAGCCTTCGCCTTCTGGGCGGCCTTTTCCTCGGCCTCGGGGTCGACGACGACCAGATTGGACGCGTCATGCTCAACCAACTTGAGCGCATGCTCGGGGCACACCTTGACGCAGGCCCCGCAACCTAGGCAATACGTGGACTCCAGTGCAAAGCGACCGCTTCCCACCAAATCGCAGGCAAACGTGGGGCACACGTTGACGCATTCGCCGCACGACGTGCACTTGTCAAAATCGCATTCCGGCGTGCTCACCTGCATGTTCTGGGCAAGCTCGGGGTGGTTCTGCAGCGTCGAGAGCACCAGCTGCCGCCCGTGCGTAAGCGAACGGCGACGCTTAGTCGTCGTGGTGCCGCACATGGTGTTGAGTGTGCGCTCGAGCTGCGTGATCTGGTGACGGTGGGCCTTCAACTTCTGCGTCACCGAGGCCAGTGCCGCAGTCGCCGGGTTGAGCTTAGTCACGGTTAGGCCCGTGGTGCGGGCGATCTTTTCCATATACTCCTTGCGCTCGTACTCGCGTCGCTTATGGCATTTGAGGCTCTTGGGGTCGACCTCCAGGCCCATGCCCGTACCGGCCCACTCCTCGGCAGTGGCGATGGCCTCGCCAAGAATATCCTCGCCACCGGTGTTGCGGCACTTATCGCACACGCCCAGTGGCAGGTAGACGCTCACGTTGGGATAGTCGGCCAGCACCGAGAACCAGGTCTCGGCAGTAATATCGCCCACGCAGGCAACGACAACCTCGTTCTCGCGCGGCATGCGCTTAAGGGCGCGCGTGCAGGTAACGTAGGCGGTTTCGTGACTCGTAGCCGCCGAGACAATGTCGTCGTAGACGTTTTTGGGCGCAAGGCGCGGAGAGATGATCGCCTCAGTCGGGCAGGCAGCGGCGCACAGGCCGCACTTGCGACAGGAGTCGAGGATCTCGATGGCGTCTTCTTCGACCTCGATGGCGTTGACCGGACACACGTCCATGCACACGGTGCAGCCGCTCTTTTCGTTTTTGCAGGTCAGGCACGGAATGGTGTTGCCGCGCGGGCGCTCCTTGTAGTCGGCAGGATTCCACTGCGGCGCCGACGGATCGAGTGCATCGGTCACGCCGCCAAGCGGGTTTTTAAGAAAGTCGAAACCCTTGCTGATCTCGATAATGTCATCAAACAGATCGTGTTCCTGCGCCATGCGCGGCCCCTCCCTGAGCAGTGCAAACAAGCAAGAGATAATGATACGCTATCGGCCCACACCTCGGGCAAATTACACGCGGTGCACCTTGAGGGAAATAGACCTACAATTTATTGCCAGCCTAATCGCCTAGGTTTATTGAGGAGTCACAAGATGAAGATTGTCCTGATCGAGCCGCTGGGAGTTCCCGAGCAGACCATCGACGAGCTCTCTGCACCCCTTAAGGACGCCGGACACGAGTTTGTCTATTTCGATACCAAAACCACCGATCCGGCCGAGCTCGCTCGACGCAGCGAGGGCGCCGAGGTCGTCATGATCGCCAACAACCCCTACCCCGCCGAGGTCGTCGCCGGCGCCGACGCGCTCAAGATGATCGCCGTCGCCTTTACGGGCATCGACCACGTGGGGCTTTCCGCCTGCCGTGAACGCGGTGTTGAAGTTCGCAACTGCGCCGGCTACTCCGACGTTTCGGTCGCCGAGCTCACCCTCGGCCTGGCCATCGACGTGTTGCGCAAGGTGAGCGCCGCCGATGCCGTCGTCCGCACCGGCAAGACGAGCGCCGGCCTTATGGGCACCGAGATCTGCGGCAAGACCGTGGGTATTGTGGGTTGCGGCAAGATCGGCTGCGCCACGGCTCGACTCTTTAAGGCCTTTGGTGCCCGTGTGCTAGGCTATGCCCGTCACGAACATCCCGAGGCTGCCGAGGCGGGCATTGAGCAAGTCTCACTCGAGCAGCTGCTTGCCGAGTCCGACATCGTGAGCCTGCACCTGCCCAACAACGACACCACGCGCAAGAGCTTTGGCGCCGAGCAGTTCGCTCAGATGAAGGACGGCGCCGTGTTTATCAACTGCGCCCGTGGCGCCATCGTGGACAATAACGCCCTTGCCCAGGCACTCAGCGACGATAAGCTCGCCGGTGCCGGCATCGACGTCTTTGATATGGAGCCGCCCATCCCCGCCGACTACGTGCTCATCAACGCCAAGAACTGCATCTTCACGCCGCATGTGGGCTTCCTTACGCACGAGGCCATGCAGCGCCGCGCCAGGATCGAGTTCGACAACGTCGTCGCCTACGTTGAAGGCCGCGCGCAGAACGTTTGCGAGCTGTAGGCAAACGAGGGCGGGGCAAAACCTCATCGCAGGCCTACCCCGCCCTCTTTGGTACAAAGTAACCTGACCCCTTTGCACCATAGCAAAAAGGGGCAAAGCCATCTGCTGGCTTTGCCCCTTCCTTAGCTTGATTTACTCATCCATAAGATAGTAGTGGCCCAGCGCGTCGGCACCCAGGATGGCGTTTGCGACCATCTCGGGCGTCACCTCAAACGGCATGTTGCACATGGTGTCATCGGGCGCGCAGGCGGCCTCGGCAACAATCATGGCCTGCTCGCGCGTAAGCTCGGCAACGCCAAGTTCCTTCATCGTAACCGGCAGGCCCAGCTCAATGCAGAAGCCCAAGACTTCCTCGAGCTTCTCGGTCGGGGCATCCTCGAGTACCAGCTGGACGATGGTGCCAAAGGCGACCTTCTCGCCGTGATACATTCCATGGCACTCAGGCAGCATCGTCAGGCCATTGTGGATGGCATGAGCAGCAGCAAGGCCCGAGCTCTCAAAGCCAATGCCGGAAAGCAGCGTATTGGCCTCGATGATATGCTCAACGGCAGGCGTGAGCGCACCCTTCTCCAGCGCGACCTTGGCCTTGACGCCATCGGCCATAAGCGTCTCGTAGCAGAGCTTGGCGAGCGCCAGACCAGCCATACCGCCCTTGCCGCCGGCGCAAGTGCCACCGTCGGCATCGTGCGTCGCCTGGGCCTCAAAGTAGGTTGCGAGCGCATCGCCCATACCGGAAACCGTCAGGCGCACCGGGCTCGCCGCGATAACCGTCGTATCCATCAGGACAATGTTGGGGTTTGCCTTAAGGAACAGATACTTATCGAACTGGCCGTCATCGGTGTAGAGCACCGAAAGTGCCGAGCACGGTGCATCGGTCGAGGCGATGGTGGGGCAAATGATAACCGGGGACTCCAGGTAGTAGGCAACGGCCTTGGCGGTGTCGAGGATCTTACCGCCACCGACGCCGACGATGATATCGCAACCGTTGTCGCGCGCGAGCGCCACCAAACGGTCGACCTCGCCCTTGGAGCACTCGCCATTAAAGTCCTCAAACAGCAGCTCGGCCTTAGCCTCGGCAAAGCCGCCCTCGATCTTGGCACCGACGCGCTTCTTGCCCGAAGGCGTCACGATGACGAGGGCCTTAGCGCCGAGCGGCTCGACATAGGAGCCGAGCTTGGCGAGCTCGTCCGGACCCTGAATGTACTTGCTGGGGCTATTGAAAATTGCAGCCATAACTATCCCATTCTCTAAAAGAAAAAAGAAAGGGGCTCCGTACGGATACGTGCGGAGCCCCTCGTTACGATAACAAGAGTCGATTAGAAATCGATGTCGGTGTCGTAGTAGCAGGCCTTGAGAATCTTCTCGAAGTCGGCAGCCTTGGTCTCACGCGGGTTCTCGGGCGTGCAGGCGTCCTGCTCAGCGTTCGCGGCAATCTCGGGCAGCTTGGCGAGGAACTCCTCCTCGGAAACCATCTGCGGGTTCTCGGCGTCGACCTTCACGCCGCCATTCGCGTAATCCTTGATGGACTGCGGAATGTTGAGCTGGTCGTTGAGGTCGCGAATCTTCTGGACGAGCGCAGCGATGAGTTCCTCGTTGGTCTCGCCGGGAAGGTGCAGGATCTCCTTGGCCACGTAAGCGTAACGCTCGGCAGCACGCGGGTCCTTGGAGTTCCACTGGATGACCTTGCCCAGGTACATGGCGTTAGCAGCACCGTGGATGATGTGGCCGTTCTCGAAGGCAGCACCGGTCTTGTGAGCCATGGAGTGAACGATGCCGAGCAGGCCCGAGGAGAAGGCGATACCGGCGATGCACTGAGCCTCGTGCATGTGCTGACGGGCCTCATGGTCGCCAGCATAGGACTTGGGCAGCCACTCGACGATCTCGCGGATGCCGTGCAGAGCGTTGGCGTCGGTGAACATAGAGGCGAAGGTAGAAACGTAAGCCTCCATGCAGTGGGTCAGAGCGTCCATGCCGGTGTGAGCGCACAGCTTGGCGGGCATGGTGTAGGTGAGCTCGGGGTCGACGATGGCGACATCAGGGGTGATGTTGAAGTCGGCCAGCGGGTACTTGATGCCCTTGGCGTAGTCGGTGATGACGGAGAAGGCAGTGACCTCGGTAGCGGTGCCGGAGGTAGAGGAGATGGCGCAGAAATGAGCCTTCTGACGCAGCTCGGGGAAGCTGAACGGCTGGATGATGTTATCGAAGGACTCCTCGGGATACTCGTAGAAGACCCACATGGCCTTAGCGGCATCGATGGGCGAGCCGCCGCCGATGGCGATAATCCAGTCGGGCTCGAACTCGCGCATGGCCTCGGCGCCCTTCATGACCGTCTCGATGGACGGGTCGGACTCGACGCCCTCGAACAGCTTGACCTCGAAACCGCCTTCC
Source organism: Collinsella aerofaciens (assembly GCF_902364355.1). Lineage (GTDB taxonomy): Bacteria > Actinomycetota > Coriobacteriia > Coriobacteriales > Coriobacteriaceae > Collinsella > Collinsella aerofaciens_AF. The sequence continues at coordinate 317,975 of NZ_CABJDK010000002.1, read as the reverse complement.
TTAAGGTCGTTCTCGACGTCCTGCAGGAACCCGCCGCGGCGCATAGAGCTGCCGCCAGAAACGATGATGGCCTTCTTACCCTTGAGGTTCTTCACCTCGTGGCGAGCGCCCTCACCAAAGTACAGATCGCGAGGATTGGTAAAACGTCCCATACTGTGCCTCCTAAACAAGCCCCTCTTAGACTTGCGTATATAACGGAGCACCCGATTGGCTCCGTTAGGACCATTTTGTGCGTCGCCGGCGATAGCGACGCAATGTCTAAACGTCTCAACGCTCAGACAAACACTATTTTACCGTTCTGGTTGGTCAGTTATTCACCTAAAGCCAACAATGATGAAACGTTTTTTCTATCCCTGAAGACCCTTGTGGGGCATTCATACTCCCAAGCTGGGCAAACGTTTTATCAGAGTTAACCACATATCCCGGGCAGGGCTGTGCCCCTCCAAAATGTGCCCCGTTCGCCGCCAAAAATCGACCGTTTACGGCACTGTGATACCACCCGCGCAACCGAGGTGCCGACATTTGTGCGACATCCGTCTTCGTGGTGCAAAGGTGCAAGTCCAAGTGCGGCACCCCCGGTGTGCCACATGCGGGTAAACTAGAAGCTTATATAGAGACATTTGAACCCTAACCGCAGCAAAGGAGGCCCCATGGCATTCGATCCCATTCAAGAGGATTGCCATCGCCTCGTTCTTGAGGCCTTGCGCCGCGACAATATCCCGCTCACCGACGGCACCGCCGTAGAACGTCTGATGGAACAATTCACCCGCAACCCCGCGCCGCTCATCGTGCACGACCGTGACCGCGCCGGGCATCTCATTGCCAAGGTGGTCGAGGCTGTCGACTACCGCATTCCCTTTATCCCTGACGATACCCAGGCAGAGCAAGAAGAGGGCGCTGCCGAGAACATGCTTCGCGAGGCAGCCGCGCTCGACCCCACCAACTGGGACGCCCAGCGCATGCTGACCGCCCTCACCGCCAACTCCAACGAGGAGTACGTACAGTACTTGGTATCTAAGCGCGATGAAGTCGAGCACGACCTGGCACTCAAAATCGCCTCGGCGCAGGACCCCTACGAGCGCGAGGCCGCTGGCGACCTTATGCGCCGCCCCTACCTGCGCTGGCTTGCCGCCCTTGCGTCGCGCGCCCTCATTAGCGGCCGCTATCGCATGTCGCTCGAAGCCGCAAACCGCAGCCTCGACTTTGCCCCCAACGATCCGGCCGGCGTCCGCCACACCGCGATGCTCGCCATGGCAAAGCTCGAATACCCCGCCGAGGAGCTCAAAAGATTTCGCTCCGCCCACTCCGTACCCTATCTCGCGAATACCCCGCTGCGCCGCCGCCCCAAAGATCCGGAGCGCGACTTGGACCCGTGGACGCTCATCGCACTGATGAGCGCAGCCTGGCGCGAGCTGGACTACGAGGGCGCCGAGCACTACCTGCGTATCCTTGCGCGCTCGTGTCCGCACGCGGCCGAGGCGCTCTACTTCCAAACCGAGTTTCCCGATGGCGTCTATGCCCGCGTCAACGTGGGCGTGGGCTCCACCGACGAGCTTGTCCTTGCGCTGTCCGAGGCGACGCCGGTACTGCAGGAGGGCCTGGGCGCTCCCGACAACGCCAGCTTTGCCGCCTGGGTCGCCACCAACGACATCGTGCGTTCCCAGATCGACGAGCGCATCCTGCGCGCAGCCGAGCAGGGGCTTCCATTTAAGGGAGGGGACCTCTAATGGATCCGAGCGTCTACATCCCCGCCTACTTGGAGCGCACCTATCTGGCGTCGCACCCCGAGCTCACCGATGCAGCACGCGAGCTTGTCCATAACGACATGAGCGCGAATCCCCAAAAGTATGCGCAGTCCGAGCATGCCCAGGCGCTGCTGTCCTATGCCGGTGTTCATCGCCACCTGCTCGACGAGCTCCATCGCATCGAGGACATGGGCAGCGACGAGGAGTTCGAGCAGACGCGCAATCGCCTGTTCGACGATATGCGCGATGAGCTGCTCAAGATCGTCCGCGTCGATGCACTGGCCGTCGACGCGCAGCTGCTCGCCATCATCCTGGCCGACACACCCGTTGACGCCTGCCTGGGCGACCTGATGAAGCTCGAGGCGAGCGCGGCCGACTACCTGCAACAGAGCGTGCCCGGGTTCGACATGGAGGCCCCACACTACTGGGCCAATAATGTTTTGGCCGACGGTGTCACCGCAGCGGACCTTACCGTGAGCGAGCCGGCCCTTATCGGGTGGCTCCACACACTCGAGGCCATCTCGCAGCTGTGCATGGCAAGCGCCCGCTACCGCGCTGCTGCCAACTACGCCCGCCGCGTCCTTAAGGCAGAAGGCTATCCCACCCGAGCTGCCGGCACCGTGTTGCTCGCTCTCGCTCGCCTGGAAGACCAGGACGGCTTTTTTGCCCTAGCCCACCAGCTCGAGGAACAGATGGGGGCAGACGCACTCGAAAACTCTCCTTGGTACCTGCTCGCCCGCACGATTCTGCTGTTCAAAACAAACAAGATGCGCCCGGCGACGCGCGCGCTGCGTGAGTTCGCTAACCGTTGCGAGGGCGGCGCGTTCTTTTTGCTGAACCCCATGTATCAGACACCGTACCTTCCCTGCCGGCCCGAACCGCACGACCCCTGGGACCTTTCGCATCAGGCAGTTTGGGAAGCCGACGGCATCATCTCGGACACCCCCGACTTTGCCCCCTGGGCCAACGCCTGCGAAGATGTATCGCAGCTTGCCCAGGAATTTGCGCGCCGTTACGGCTTTTAACGGCGCAAACGCCACGACCATGTCATTCACGTTAGGAACGGCTTCATGAACTTCCGCTCATCTCTCGCCTGTGCCTCGAGCGATATCGCCCGCTGGGGGCTGCGCTCCGTCCTTAAGCGCCAGGGCGGCGTACTCCCCGGCCGCATCGCCATGAAGATCGACCCCGAGCTGCTAAGCGACCTCGCGAGCCTGGTCGACCGCAGCGTGGTGATCACCGGCACCAACGGCAAGACCACCACCTCCAACCTCATCGCCGACGCCGTTGCTGCCAGCGGTGCTACCGTGGTGTGCAACCGTGCCGGCAACAATATGGAGCCTGGTGTGGTGGGTGCTCTGCTCGAGGCCCGCGGCGGCCTTAAGCACACCAGCAGTGGCAAGCGCGTAGGCGTTTTTGAATGCGATGAGCTCTACACTGTGCGCGTCCTGCCCAAGCTCAAGCCGACGTACTTCGTGCTGCTCAACCTGTTCCGTGACCAGCTAGATCGCTATGGCGAGATCGATCACACCCAGGAGGTCATCGCCCACGCGTTGGAGCTTTCGCCGGCAACGACGCTCATCTACAACGCCGACGACCCGCTGTGCGCCTCGATTGCCGCGCGCGTTCCCAACGCGAGTATTGCCTTTGGCATCGACGGCGCCACGGGCACCGAGTCCGACCGCATTAGCGACTCGCGCTTTTGCTCGCAGTGCAACGCCCCGTTGGAGTACGACTACGTACAGTATGGTCAACTCGGCGCCTACCATTGCCCCTCGTGCGGCTGGGCCCGCCCTGCGCTTGTCCGTCGCGTGACGGGCGTGGAACTCGGCTGCGACGGCTACGGCTTTGACCTTGTCTTTGGACCCGATACCGACGCACCCGCAACGCACATCGCCACGCGCTACAACGGTCTGTACATGGTCTATAACGTTGCCGCCGCCTTCTTTGCCACACACGAGTTGGGCGTGAACACGGCGCTTCTACAGCCTACGCTCGATGCCTATGTGCCTGCCGGCGGTCGTATGGGGCGCTGGGATATCGCCGGCCGCACCGTCGAGGCCAACCTGGCCAAGAATCCCGTAGGCTTCGATCGACAAATCCAGTCCATCAAGACGGCAGACGGCAGACTCTGCGCTTTCTTCCTCAATGACAACGACGCCGACGGCCACGATGTCTCGTGGATCTACGACGTCGACTTCGAGCGCATCGCCGATACCTCGGGGCTTGTCGCCTTTGCCGGCGGCACGCGTGCACACGATATGCAGGTGCGCCTCAAGTACGCCGGCATCGACGCCGCCATTATCTCGGACGTCGCGCAGGCAATTGGCGCCATGGCAGACGAGGCCGCCGATGACACCTTCTACGCCGTCGCCAACTACACGGCCTTCCCGCCGCTGGTCAAAGAACTCGACGGGCTCAAAGGCACCGATGCAAGTTCGGTCGCCTCCCACGCCGTAACGCGCGCCGATGGTAGCGCTGTCCCCACCGATATCGCGCCAGTCGAGCTCTCGCGCCCGCTGCGCATCGTCTACCTGTATCCCGATGCCCTCAACCTCTATGGCGACGGCGGCAACGTCATCGCCCTCGAGCGCCGCTGCGCCTGGCGCGGCATCCCCGTTCGCGTGGATGAGGTCCGCATGGGCGAGGTGCTCGATCTGCATGATGCCGATATCGTCATGATGGGCGGCGGATCCGATCGCGACCAGCTAGCCGTGGCACACGAGCTGCTCGCCCAAAAAGACAAGGTCGCAGCCTATGTTGAGGACGGCGGTTCGCTGCTCGCCATCTGCGGCAGCTATCAGCTGCTCGGCCGTTCGTACTATATGGGCGAAAATCGCATCGAGGGCCTGGGCGTCATTGCCGCCGAGACCGTACGCGGCTCCGACCGCCTGATCGGCAACGTCGCCGTCAAGACCGACCTGGCACCCGAGCCCTTTGTGGGATTCGAGAACCACGGTGGCCGCACGCTTTTGGACGCCGATGCCACGCCGCTCGGAACGTCCGTCGTCACGGGCACCGGCAACAACGGCGACGATGGCTTTGAGGGTCTCATCTACAAGGGTGTCATCGGCACGTACCTGCATGGCCCGGCGCTGCCCAAGAACCCCGAACTCGCCGACTGGCTCATCGCGCACGCCCTCGAGCGCCGTGGCGACACACAGGCCGCCGCCCTGCTGCCGCTCAAACCCCTCGACGACACCTACGAGCACGCCGCCCACGACGCCGCCATGAAGCTCCTCTCCTAGCACCTCACCACCACAAAGGGGACAGGCACCTTTGTGGTGGTTTTCCAGTTTGCCAACGATATACGCGCCGGCAAAAAAGTCTGCTATACTCTTCCCCGCTGTCCCCATCGTCTAGCGGCCAAGGACGCCACCCTTTCAAGGTGGATATCGCGGGTTCGAATCCCGCTGGGGGCACCACAAAATCTGAGAAGCCCGTTACCAATTCGGTAGCGGGCTTTTTGCTACCGATATGCCGGGATTCGAACCCGACAGGGTGCGGATCCCGGCAAATCGGCGGCAAAACGGACTCCAAAGCGTCCTTCGCAAACAAATAGCCGGGGCCCGCGCGATGCGGACCCCGGCTCAATACCGTGACGATATGTCAGTTACGCCCTACACGTAGAACAGGATGTCGTCGTAGGTCGGAACCGGCCAGTAGTCGGCTGCCACGATCTCCTCCATGGCATCCACGGCGGCGCGCAGCGTATCCATAGCAGGAACGACCTCGTGCGCGTACACGTTGGCCTGCTCCTGGCCATCGAGAGCCTCGGCCTTCTGATGTACGGCGTCGAGCGCCTTGATGGAGTCGTTGATGGCGGTGATGCCGTTGCAGAGCTTGTTGAGCGTGTTCTGCTCGCACTGCATGGCGGCCTCAGCACCGGCGGCACGAATAGTCTCAAGGCCCTTAGCGACCTTGGTGGCATAGGCGGTAATGACCGGACGATAGGTACGACGCGCCTCGCGAACCATCGTGGTGGCCTCGATGTTCATGAGCTTGTTGTACTTCTCGAGCTTGCAGTCATAGCGGCACTGGGCCTCGGCGCGGGTCAGAACGCCCGTCTCCTCAAAGAGCGCGATAGCCTTATCGGAAACAAAGGCGGGAAGAGCGTCGGCCGTGGTCTTGTTGTTGGCAAGGCCGCGCTTCTCGGCCTCGATGGGCCACTCGTCGGAGTAACCGTCGCCGGAGAACAGGATGCGCTGGTGATCGGTCAGCACCTTCTTGCAGTACTCGAGCGCGGCGTCCTGGAACTTATCCTCGGGCGTACCCTCGAGTGCGTCGGCGAAGGACTTGAGCGACTTGGCCACGGCGGCATCGAGCACCAGGTTGGAGTCGGAGACGTTCTGCTCGGAGCCGCAGGCACGGAACTCGAACTTGTTGCCGGTGAAGGCAAACGGGGAGGTGCGGTTGCGGTCGGTGTTGTCCTGCATCAGCTTGGGCAGGGTATCGGCGCCCAGGTCGAGCACGCCGCGCGTGGCATGGACGGAAGCCTTGCCATCGATGATCTTCTCGACGACCTCGGTAAGCTGGTCGCCCAGGAAGATGGACATAATCGCCGGAGGAGCCTCGTTGGCGCCCAGACGATGATCGTTGCCGGCCGAGGCAACGGAGGCACGCAGGAGCTCCTGATAGTTATCGACGGCCTCGATCACCGCGGTGAGGAAGACGATGAACTGCAGGTTGTCGAGCGGGGTGTCGCCCGGGTCGAGCAGGTTCTCGGACTCGGTGCCAAGCGACCAGTTGTTGTGCTTGCCCGAACCGTTGATGCCCTCAAAGGGCTTCTCGTGCAGCAGGCAGACCAAGTCGTGACGGGAGGCGATGAGCTTCATCTTCTCCATCATGACCAGGTTCTGGTCGATGGCCTCGTTCACCTCGCCATAGACAGGAGCGAGCTCATGCTGGCAGGGAGCGACCTCGTTGTGCTTGGTCTTGGCAGGAATGCCAAGCGCCCACAGTTCATCGTCCAGGTCCTTCATATAGGCCGAGACGGTGGGGCGGATAGCGCCAAAGTAGTGCTCCTCGAGCTCCTGGCCCTTGCAGGGGGCAGCGCCAAAGAGGGTGCGACCGGTGATGACCAGGTCCCTGCGCTTGCGGTAAGCGTCCTTCTTGATCAGGAAGTACTCCTGCTCATCGCCCACGGAAGGAACGACCTTCTTGGGGGTCTTGCCAAACAGCGCCAAAACGCGCTTGGACTCACGCGAGAGCGCAGTCATGGAACGCAGCAGCGGGGTCTTCTTGTCCAGGGCCTCGCCCGTGTAGGAGCAGAAAGCCGTGGGGATGCACAGGACATCGTCCTTGATAAAGGCGGGGCTGGTGGGATCCCAAGCGGTGTAGCCACGGGCCTCGAAGGTGGCGCGCAGGCCGCCGTTGGGGAAGCTGGAGGCGTCCGGCTCGCCCTGAATGAGGTTCTTGCCCGTAAACTTGGTAATGGCGGTGCCGTCGTGGTTGGGCTCGAGGAAGCTGTCGTGCTTCTCGGAAGTAATGCCCGAAAGCGGCTGGAACCAGTGCGCGTAGTGCGTAGCACCCTTGGAGATGGCCCAAACCTTCATGGCGTGAGCGACGGCGTTGGCCACATCCAGGTCGAGCGGCTCACCCTCCTCGAGGGTTGCGGCAAGGCGCTTCCAAATGTCCTTGGGGAGGTAGTCCTTCATGACTTCCTCAGAGAACACCATGGTCCCGAAGCGGTCAGTAAGATCGGCCATACGGAACTCCCTTCGTATCGGCACCGCGTGAGAAGCGGTGTTGATTACTAACGAACGAGTCATAGCTTAGGCTCGCCGTGTTTCCGCGACATTACCGTTGTGTTGCTGTCGCGAAACCAATCAATGAGGTTACCGCATCGCGGCAGTATTGCCACCCTTAACAGCCAATGAACTGTATAAATTGCAGACCTCCCCGCATGGTTTAAGGGTAGTCAATTTAGGACGGGGCTAAATTGACTGGTATTTCGCATCAGATACCAGTCTTTATAACCCCGCACCCAATGAGCTGCGTTGTTATAGGGAATGCCGATAGCAAGGCATCTTTGATTGGTATCCCTAGATAGCGAGTAAAACTCCACCGTGACACAGTGGTGCTGTAGAATCCTTACAATACATCGCACTAAATATCTAAAGGAGCACGATATGCGCGTCGACGAGGTTTTTAAGCAGGCAGCATCCCAGGGCACTGCACCCGTTTCGTTTGAGATGTTCCCGCCCAAGGGCGAGCTTACCCTCGACACGGCTCGCGAAGTGGCAGGCAATCTGTGCAAGCTTTCGCCGAGCTTTGTCTCGGTCACCTGCTCGGCTGGCGGCTCGGGCAACGGCGCCACCACCGCCCCCATCGCGCATATGATTACGAGCGAATTCGATACGCCCTCGGTGGCGCACCTCACCTGTGTGGGCCGTACCCACGCCGATATCGCCGCCAAGATCGATGAGTACCGCACCGCCGGCGTGGAAAACATCCTGGCCCTGCGTGGCGATCTCCCTGCCGGCGCGACCGAGGACGACAAGCCCGCCTCCGACTACGCCTACGCCCGCGACCTCATCCCCGAGCTCGTCGACGCCGGCTTTTGCGTGGGTGCCGCAGCCTACCCCGAGGGCCACATTGCCTGCGAGGATCTCAACCTCTCGGTCGAACACCTCAAGCAAAAACAGGACGCCGGCGCGAGCTTCTTTGTGACGCAGCTCTTCTTTGATAACGAGTGCTTCTATCGTTTTCGCGAGCTTGCCGACAAGGCCGGCATCACCGTGCCCATTACCGCAGGTATCATGCCGTTTATGGGCAAGTCGCAGATCAGCCGCATGGTCTTTATGTGCGGCGCGTCACTGCCCTCCCCCGTCATCAAGATTCTCGCCAAGTACGAGAACGACCCCGAGAGTCTGCAGGCAGCCGGTGTAGATTATGCCGCCCGTCAGCTTTGCGACCTTAAGGAGCACGGTGCCGCCGGTCTGCACCTGTACACTATGAACCGTCCTGCAATCGCCGCAACCATTATGGAGCGCTTGGGGTAATGGAAAAACCGCACATCGATACAACCGCTGTCGAAGTGCCGGCCGACCTTGCGTCGCCGGCGCTTTATCGTATCGATGATGCCCACCATCCCCGCGTCGATCGTGCCGAGATGCTGCGCTATCTGGGCTACGGCGGTCAGCAGATTGAGCCCGAGCTGTCGCAGCGTATTGAGCTTGTCGTTGAGCGTCTGGAACTGGACATTGAGCCCCGTGGCGTGCGCCGCGCATTTGCCATCGATGCCATGGGCGTGGACGAGCAGGGAGAGCCTTGCATTCGCTTGGTCGGCACCAACGTTGAGCTGCGTGGTCGCGATATCTATCGCCATCTCAAAGACGCCCGCTTTGCCGCGCTCATAGCATGCACACTCGGCATGGACGCCGAGCGTCGTCTGCGCACCACGGGAGCCCAGCAGCCCCTGGAGGGAGCCGTGCTCGACGCCGCATGCTCTGCCTATGTAGAAGCCGCCGTCGAGCAGATGGACCAGCAGGTCAAGGCTGCGGCCGCCGCACACGGACTCGCCGGTAACTGGCGCTTCAGTCCCGGCTATGGCGACTGCCCGCTTACGGCCCAGCGCTCAATCGTGAATGCGCTCAACGCCACGCGGCTCATCGGGCTTACCGTCACGCCGACCAGCCTGCTCATGCCCACCAAGAGCGTGACCGCGGTGATTGGTCTGTTTGACGGCGAAGTCCACGACGCCCAGAGCCGCCCCACCTGCAATATCTGCCGCATGCGTGAGCACTGCCGCTTCCGCGCCGCCCACACCACCTGCTATTCCAGCCATTAGGAGCCATCGATGTTTACTCCGCTTATCACTCATGATCTGGACGGTGCCGCGCTGGCGGCACCCGTTGATGCCGCACGCCGTAATGGCGCTGTATACAAGACGCGCACGATCGACGACCTTCGCATTAAGGACGATCGTCTGCGCGCCGCCATCAAGGGCACCGGACACCTGCTGTTCGACGGCGGCATGGGTACCATGCTGCAGGCGGCCGGCATGAAGGCCGGCGCCCTGCCCGAGCTGCTCAACTTTGAGGAGCCCCGAGTCATCACCGACATCCAGCGCCAATACGTCGAGGCCGGATGCGACGTGATCACCGCCAACACCTTTGGCGCGAACGCCCACAAACTCGACGGCGCCGCCACCGTGGCCGATGTCTTTGCCGCCGCCGTCGCCCGCGCCCGCGCGGCCGGCGCGGGCTATGTCGCCGGTGACATCGGCCCCATCGGCGCGCTGCTTCGTCCCCTGGGCACCCTGAGCTTTGACGAGGCCTACGACCTCTTTGCCGAGGAGGTGCGCGCCGGCGTCGCCGCGGGCGTGGACCTCTTTATTATCGAAACCATGACCGACCTAGCCGAGATCAAGGCTGCCGTCCTCGCCTGCCGCGAGAACTCCGACCTGCCCGTTTTTGCCACCATGACCTTTGAGGAAGACGGCCGCACCTTCCTGGGCACGAGTCCCGAGGTCGCTGCCATCACGCTCGACGCGATCGGCGCCGACGTCCTGGGCATCAACTGCAGCCAGGGACCGGCCGAGCTCCGAGGACTCGCCGCTCGCATGCTCACCGTTACGGACAAGCCCGTTATGGTGCAGGCCAACGCAGGACTGCCCCACGTGGACGACGACGGCAACACCGTCTTTGATATCCAGGCGCCCGAGTACGCCGTGGCCGTCGCCGGTATGATTGAGGACGGCGTAAGCGTCGTGGGCGGCTGCTGCGGCACCACGCCGGCGCACATGGCAGCGCTGCGCACGCTTATCGATAACCACACGCCCAGTCCGCGCCACCGCAAGCCCAGCATGTCGGTCACAAGCGCCCAGACCGTGGTGGACCTCCCCTGCGACGGCCACAAGATCGCCGTCATCGGCGAGCGCATCAACCCCACCGGCAAAAAGCGCCTGCAGCAGGCCCTGCGCGACGGCGACCTGGACTACGTGGTGAGCCAGGGCATCAGCCAGCAGGAGCAGGGCGCCGACATCCTGGACGTCAACGTGGGCCTGCCCGAGATCGACGAGGTCAAGATTATCCAACAGGCCACCGAGCAGCTCCAAGGCTCCACGCTGCTGCCGCTGCAGATCGACTCCACCGACCCCGCCGCCGTCGAGGCCGCCGTACGTCGCTACGCCGGCAAGCCCATCATCAACTCGGTCAACGGCAAGCAGCAGATCATGGACGAGATCTTCCCGCTGGTCGCCCACTACGGCACCAACGTTGTCGGCCTTACGCTCGACGAAGGCGGCATCCCCGATACCGCCGAGGCCCGCTTTGCCATCGCCGAGCGCATCGTGGCCGAGGCTGCCCGCTACGGCATCGGCCCGGACCGTATCCTCATCGACTGCCTGGTCATGACCGCCTCGACCAATCAACGCCAGGCCGAGCAGATCCTGCGCGCCATGTCCCTGTGCAAGGAGCGCCTGGGCGTCAAATGCGCGCTCGGCGTGTCGAACATCAGCTTTGGTCTGCCTGCCCGCCCGCTGCTGGGCTCGGTCTTTTTGGCCGCCGCCTTTGGCGCGGGCCTCGATGCCCCCATCATGAACCCGGGCTCCAAGCGCTTTATGGACACCGTCTACAGCTATCGCGTCCTGAGCGTTGAGGACGAGGGCTCGACCGGATACATCGAGCGCTACGCCGGCTGGACCGATCCGTATAAGATTGCCGCCAACCCGGCGGCCGCCCAGTCAGCATCGATCGATGCCGCGCCTACCGCAAGCACCACCGCAAGCGCCGATGACGACCCCATCCGCCACATGGTCGTCTCGGGACGCAAGGGCGAAATCGCGGCCGAGACCGAACGCCTGCTGGCCGACCACGACGCCATGGACCTCATCAACGACCACTTTATCCCCGCCCTCGATGAGGTCGGAGTCCTCTTTGACCAGGGCAAGTTCTTCTTGCCGCAGCTCATGGCCTCGGCCGAGGCCGCGCGCGTGGGCTTCGATACCATCAAACGCCTGATGCCCGCCGGCGAGATTGCCGACAAGGGTAAGATCTGCGTGGCCACCGTCAAGGGCGACATCCACGACATCGGTAAGAACATCGTCAAGATGCTGCTCGATAACTACGGCTATACCGTCTTTGACCTGGGCCGCGACGTCGATCCGCAGGAGGTACTCAAGACCGTCAAGGAGCGCGATATCAAACTCGTCGGCCTCTCGGCGCTTATGACCACCACCGTCGTCGCCATGGAGGAGACCATCAAGCTGCTCCATGCCGAGGTTCCGGGCGTCAAGATCATCGTGGGCGGCGCCGTGCTCACCCCCGAATACGCCAAGCAGATCGGCGCGGACTACTACGCCAAGGATGCCGCCGAAAGCGCGCGCATCGCCGAAGAGGTCTTTGGGCAGTAACACAACGGAAACAACCGAGCACCAAAACGTGCCGCATGCGCCACTTGGCACGTGCGGCACGTTAGAATAGATAAGACTATGCTCGTTTTGGCAGATAGGAGCGCAAGGATGGCGATCACGCCCGCAGAAATCGCGGAAACCCGCGGCATGGTTGAGGAGCAGAACCTCGACATCAGGACCATCACCATGGGTGTTTCGCTCATGGGTTGCGGTGACGAGAACCTCGACCGCATGTGCACGAAGATCTACGACCACGTGACGCACACGGCTGAGCATCTGGTCGAGACCGCCGAGAACCTCGAGCGCGAGTACGGTATCCCCATCGTCAACAAGCGCGTTTCCGTCACCCCGGTGGCCCAGATCGCCGCATGCTGCAAGGATGAGGACCTCACCCCCATCGCGCATGCCCTCGACCGCGCGGCCGAAACGCTCGGCATCGATTACCTGGGCGGCTTCTCCGCACTCGTCCAGAAGGGCATCGGCGACGCCGATCGTCGCGTTATACAGTCCATTCCGCAGGCGCTCGCCACCACGAGCCGCGTCTGCTCCAGCGTCAACGTCGCCAGCCTGCGCGCCGGCATCAACATGGACGCCGTGCTGATGGCCGCCCAGACCATCATCGATGCCGCTAAACTCACGGCCGACCAGGATTCCGTCGGCGCTTCCAAGTTTGTCTGCTTTGCCAACATGGTCGAGGACTCCCCGTTTATGGCGGGCGCCGTCCACGGCGGTGGCGAGGCCGACGCCGTCATCAACGTAGGCGTCTCGGGTCCCGGCGTTATGGCCGCAGCCCTGGAGACGCTGCCCGATTCCGCCTCGATGATGGAAGTCGCCGAAAAGATTAAGCAGACCGCCTTTAAGATCACCCGTGCCGGCGAGCTCATGAGCCGCGAGGCCGCCCATCGTCTGGGTGTCGAGAAGGGCATTGTCGACCTGTCGCTGGCTCCCACGCCTGCCATCGGCGACTCCGTCGCGCGCATCCTCGAGATCATCGGCGTGGGCACCTGCGGTGGCCCGGGCACGACCTGCGCGCTCGCCATGCTCAACGATGCCGTCAAGAAGGGCGGCGTCATGGCCAGCTCCAGCGTGGGCGGTCTTTCCGGCGCCTTTATCCCCGTGTCCGAGGACGCCGGCATGATCGCCGCCGTCGAAGCCGGTGCGCTTTCGCTCGAGAAGCTCGAGGCCATGACCTGCGTGTGCTCCGTTGGCCTGGACATGATCGCCATCCCCGGCGACACCCCGGTCGAGACCATCGCCGGCATCATCGCCGACGAGATGGCCATCGGCGTCATCAACAACAAGACCACGGCCGTCCGCGTGATTCCTGCCATCGGCAAGGGCGTGGGCGACTGCGTCGAGTACGGCGGCCTGTTTGGCCGTGCACCCATCATGCCGGTGAACCCCAACGCCGGCACTGTGCTTGCCCACCGCGGTGGACGCTTCCCGGCACCACTGAACTCGCTGAAGAACTAGCTGAGGGGTTCGGGCGAGGAGCCCCGGGGAGGGCAAATATATAAGGTCGCCTGCTCGGACAGTCCTGGCTCGCACGGAGAGCACATTAAGTGCTCTCCGGCTCGTGCGGAACTCGCGATCGACCTTATATATTTGCCCTCCCCGGGGCTCCCGCACAACGGGCCCTCGGTTGGGTTCTATCCCTTTGGCAGTCGCTTCGCTTCTGCCCTACTTTGCTGGTATGGCGGTTTGGCGTTGGATCGGTTCTTTCTGATATATGCTGGTTGCGGCTCTTCTTTTGGGAGGAGTCGCTTTTTTGTTGCTAGGAGGTTGGCCCGTGGTTGATGGGGAGATTCGTTCTGATCTGCTTTCTGCGGATTGGAATGGCGAATGGATGCGTCTGCAAGCTGATCGGCGGCGGGCTGATGATTCTTTTGAATGGGATAAGCGGGCTCGGCATTTTCGGCCGTTGGAGACTGCCCCGTATGCCCGGGACTTTATGAAGCTGTTGGCGTTAAAGCCTGGTGAATCGGTGCTTGATATGGGGTGTGGGGCTGGGTCGATTGCTATTCCGCTTGCTCAGGCTGGGCATCCTGTGATTGCAGCCGACTTCTCCCCCGCTATGTTGGGCACCCTTGATGCCGGCATTGAGTATTACGGGCTCGAGGGGCGCATAACGCCGCTTGAGCTTGCTTGGGATGATGATTGGGATTTGGTTGGACCGGTCGCGAAAGCGGTGGATGTTGCCTTTGCCAGTCGGTCGGTTACGACGACCAATCTAAAAGATGCGCTTGCCAAGCTTAATCGAACGGCTCGTCGGCGTTGTGCTGTCACGATGGTCGCCAACTCCAGCCCGCGCTATGATCTGCACTTGATGAACGCCATCGGCGCCTCGGTTACCTGCAGCAATGGCTTTGTGTACGCCTTTAACATTCTCATTCAGATGGGTGCCCTGCCGCAGGTCACGTACTTTGAATCGCCTCGTCGCGATACCTTCGATAGCCTTGAGGCAGGCGTGGCGGACTTTTCCCGCATGCTTGAGCATGGCAACGAGGATAAGGTCGACCGTCTGCGCGACTACATCGCCCAACACATGATCGAGAATCCCCATGCCGGTGAGCCGGGCTCCAAGGGCGTGCCGCAGGGGTGCTATATGCTCGACCATATCCGTAAGGTTCGCTGGGCGTTTATTGCATGGGAACCGGTCTCTGAATCCCGCTCGTAGCCCGTTCACAGCCCGAGCTGCCCATCACCTCGGCATCCGCATTCTTTGCGAACTGGGCAAACGCGCCCCACACCGCGCCGTTCCTGCGCTATCGTAGGACAGCTCACGTAGATTAAGGCCCCGTCGCGGGGCGCCCCATACATAGAAAGCGAGAACCCATGGCACTGACAGGAGCCCAGGTCAAGCAGCTTCGCAGCATGGCCCATCACCTCAACCCCGCCATCATCATCGGTAAGTCCGATGTCAACGAGGGCACCGTCGAGCAGACGGTCGCCTACCTGGAGAAGCACGAGCTCGTTAAGTGCTCCGTGCTCGATGGCTCCAGTCTTTCCGCCCGCGAGGCCGCCGAAGAGCTCGCTGAGCGCTGCCACGCCGAGGTCGTCCAGGTCATCGGCCGCAAGTTCTCGCTGTATCGCGAGTCCTCGCGCAAGGACATCGAGAAGATCAAGCTCGTCTAAGAGCCAATGATCCGGCGAGCCAACACATAGCAAGCTTACGGGTGCCCAAGTACTTCGGGCGCCCGTTTTTTATCGCTCGACCAGCACGCGATTGAGCCGTCCCTCCACCAAGCGCTCGTATAGACGCCGCGTCTCGGGCTCGGGCACGCCATTGACCTGCTCCCTCAGATGGTGCATATGCCCGCTGTACAGCTCGACGATATCGCGCCGCCGCCCCGCCGCACTGTAGACGCGCATGGCGCAGCGCACCATATCCTCACGCGCCGTTTCCTGCCGAAGCCCCGACTCCGCCAGCCAAATCGCCGACTGCAGGTCGTTTTCTTCTAGAGCGGCATTTGCCCCCTTAATCATGCAATCGATGTACTTTGACTGCATAATGCGCCGCATGCGCAAAAAGTAGGTTGGATTACAGCCATTGGGAACATACAGCGGTCCGGCATAAAGCTGCTCAATCTTAAGGCACAGCTCAACTAAATGGGGCCCGCGCGCACCCGTGCGATTTCCCAAAACCTCGCGGCTTATCTGGTCAAACAGCCGTACATCGGTCTTGACGTAGTCGCCGTTGAGTCCGATGCATTCATTTTGGATGAGCACACACGACTTGCCATCCGGCGTCGGTCCCAAAGCCGACCGCAAGCGCGATATCGTCGAGTACAGGTTGTTGCGGGCGCTATTGAACTCGGCATGGGGCCACAACTCCATTGCCAGCGTCTCGCGGTCGACGAGCGCATCCATGCCCAGTGCAAGCCGCTCGGCAAGCGTCGCCGCCTTCTTGCGGCGCCACATTTTGTCCGTGATGGGAAACCCGTCGCGCTCGGCGCGGAACGCACCAAACATGCGAATCTCGATATGGTCGATGGTATCAACGGCTTCAACCTCGCCAGCCTGGAACAGGCGCTCGCCCTCCCCTTCCAAATCGTCGCGCAGCGAGTACCGCGACAGCTCGCGCACGGGAAGCTTCTTGCGAATCCTGGTCGCCGGCTCGCCCAGACAATGCATGGCAAGGCGCGCAAAGAGCCGATACGATGGTTCCAGAATCCCCGCGCGATTCATGGACATCCAGGCCGCAAGATCGCTATCTCGCCCCGCGCAAGCCAAATGCAGCGCCACCATCCAGGCTTCTGCACCACCAACCTGCGTCTGGCTTATATCGAGCAACTCCGCTTCCTCGCGTACCGAAACCATCGAGGTGTTACGCAGATACGCCGCGCGCTCCAGCAGCAATGCGTTATCGCGCATGTACGCAATCGACTCCTCGGCAAGTTTGAGCACTTGGACCGCACGGAACTTTGCATTAACCGGCCGTCCCTCTGCCAGCGACTGCCAGCCTTCTAGCAACAGGCCAAACAGCTGAATCTGGTTGTCGCGCATGCGCACGGCAAAACGATCGAGCTCGTTGAACGCCGCGTCGTCGGTTACCGGCAGGCCGGAAAGGAGCCGCCGTGCCGCCAACACCATGCGCACCCAGATAGCCATCGCCTTAAGCCCACGCACGTCGAGCGCCTCCCGCACCACCGTCATCTCGTCGTCGCGCTCGTCGGTTCCCGTAAACGACCCGTCAAAGAGCTCCACCAGCATGCTATCGGCCCGTATAACAATCCCCGCGATGTCGAGCTCACAGTCGTAGGCCTTGCTCGTTTTGAGCTGCTGTAGAACGCCGCCGTCATCTCCCCGTTCGGTCAGGCATCGCTTGACCTCGATATGCGCGGACAGCATGTCGAGTGCGGTGTGGGACGTCTCTATTTCTGGCACGGCCAGGTTCGTAGGAAGCCCAAGCCCGTTGTCCCCATAGCAAACAGCCGTCAGTGTCTGGGCCACCCTCCATGAAACAGGGTCTATTTCGCAGGCCGCCCGTTCGCCCCCGCGCTCGATGACCGATGCCATATAGCGAGCGAGCTTTGTATTGGACACGCTGACCGCCGCCAGATATACGCCGAGCGCCTCAGCAGGCGTTGGCTCTGGAGCCGGATCGTCGGCATCGATCGTGCCCAGCGCTGCCCGGCAGATATCGGCCCCGTGCCCCGTCAGAGCCAGATCGACCCCATACTGCCCAGCAAGTTCAAGGACCGCTTCACGGTCCAAAAAGGCGTCCGCCAGGCCCATCGCCGCATCGCATCTACCCGCCTTAAGCAAAATCCGGGCCGCCCTCGGAACAAGCTCGGGGCGAACCTCGGCCACCAACTTGCGCAAGCGCAAGCGTCCGTTATCCTCCGTGCCCAGACACGTAAAACTCCGCTCGGCGGGATCCAAGCCAAAGATCGGGTAGTCGCGTACAAAGTAGGACTGGTCGACCATCGACAACCTCACCCCACAAGCCTCGAGTTCTGCGATATTGCCCTCGCCCATCAAAACCATGAGACATGCCACGCAAAACAGCGCATTATTGTCGAGCGAAGCCAGATCGACAAGTGCCGCGCCATATACGTTGACAATCTCGTTTTCGAGCAGACCGGCTACGTCGCCTTGGCCATACAGACCCGTCTGCAATGCCGAGACGAGCTCGGGCACGCCCTGCGTAAGCTGATAAAAGTCGAGCGATGTGCTGATCGAAAACGCCGATGCCCACGCCGAATACTCATAGGCATGCACCTTGAGCATCTGCGCATTGATCTTAACCGAATCGCCCAGCCCATGAATCAGCTGACGATTTGAAGGACGGCAGGAGATAAAGACCCCTATCCCCATAGCGCGCAGGCCGCGAATCCTGTCGATGAGGTCTTCGGTATCGTGCTGATCGAGGTTTGGCACATTATCAATCG
This sequence comes from Collinsella aerofaciens, assembly GCF_902364355.1. Lineage (GTDB taxonomy): Bacteria > Actinomycetota > Coriobacteriia > Coriobacteriales > Coriobacteriaceae > Collinsella > Collinsella aerofaciens_AF. The sequence continues at coordinate 299,979 of NZ_CABJDK010000002.1, read as the reverse complement.
CGATAAGGGAGTGCGGTTTGTCTTTGAGTTCTTCGGTAACCACCTCGAGCTGCATAAACACCTCGCGCCCAATGGCGCGATCGGCCTCGATAATCCGCACGGGGCCTCGCGTCGGGTCGCATTTAACCTCATGGGTGTACTGCAGCAGCACCGAGGTCTTCCCAAACCCGTCGGGCGCATAAAGAACCACGATGCCGGCTTTTCGGCCCTTGGCGATAAGCTCATTCATCAAGCGTTCGCGTCGCACCATATAGCCTCCGCCCAGCGGCATCAGCTCGAGGTCGTCTATACCGCTCAAATCGTTTACCATGCCCGCTCCTCAACTCGACCGTATGGACACTGTAACCGCAAGACCATACAAGCCGCGCTATGAATAGAGCGACCTTGCGTTTTAGGTTGTCTTTTGGTACGCAAGCGGCAAGTTTTTGTACAGCGAGGGCCGATTGTTATTAATCCCCCGACTAATCGGTCTTTAAGCAGGTAAATGAGCTTGTCAGCTTGTCCCATCTAAGCGGCAGTGTAACGCAAATGAACAAGGTTCAGCTATGTCATTCAACTCGCCTAGCACCCGCTACCGTCTACGACCTTTTGGTGGCATTTTTGCATAGAATCTGGTATGGAATGAATCAAACTGTTGGGCATCCGGCATTCGTCAAGCTTGCGGCAAGATTTTGGTCAAGCGGGCGGAGAGGGATAACAAAAAGGCCCCCGCAAAGCGGAGGCCTTAGGCAAGGCTATGTCGAGATGCAGGATTCGCGCTACTCGCAGAGCGAAAGGGCGGCCTCGTCGGCAACGACAACGCAGTTGGTGTGCAGCTGCAGGATCGAAGCCGGGCACGCGGGCGTAACCGGACCATAGCACATGTCATGCACGGCCTGAGCCTTGGCCTCGCCGTTGGCGACGACTAGGATCATGCGGGCATACATGATGGTCTGGGTACCCATGGTGTAGGCCTGACGGGGAACATCGTCGATGCTGTCGAACAGGCGGCTGTTGGCCTGAATGGTGCTCTCGGTGAGGTCGACGCAGTGCGTGCCCTTGGAAAAGTGGTCATCGGGCTCGTTGAAACCGATGTGGCCGTTGTTGCCAATGCCGAGCAGCTGCAGATCCGGGTAACCGGCGGCGGCGACGATCTTGTCGTACTCAGAGCAGGCAGCGGCGGCGTCGGGGTTGGAACCGTCGGGCACATGCGTGTTGTTCAGGTCGATGTTGATGTGATCGAAGAAGTTCTCACGCATGAAGTAGTGATAGCTCTGGGGATCGTCGTGCGAAAGGCCGCGATACTCGTCCAGGTTGTAGGTGCTGACCTCGGCAAAGTCGACGTCGCCCTTCTCGTACCAAGCAGCGAGCTGCTTGTAGGCACCGATCGGGGTGGAGCCGGTGGCAAGACCCAGCACGCAATCGGGCTTGAGGATAACCTGCGCCGAGATGATATTGGCGGCCTTGCGGCTCATATCCTCGTAGTCTTTAGCTTTAATGATCTTCATTACGCGTCCTTTCTCGTACAAGAGAGGCAAGGCTCCCCTTACAAGCACTTGCCCGCGGCCCGCGTCGGCCGCAACCAACGTGTGCGGCCACCAGGGCGAGGTCGCGTAATGTATGTGTCTCGTGTCTAGCCGCGTCGAGGCCCCTGCCCGTCCACGGTGACCCAAAGCCGTTTAGCTTCGGACAAATCCCATCTTGCCACGGAGGGCGCCCTCTTTCAAGGGCGCCCTCCATAAACGTGTTTGAATTGTAGGCTAATGGCCACGTGCACTTGCTAGCGCTCGCGAGCAACGATGAGCTGGTCCATCTCTTCGACATGCGCACCAACGGAGCCCTTGATACTCGAGAACTCAACGGAGTTGCACACCAAGATGGGGACCGTCACATCGTAGCCCTCGGCAGCAATTGCCTCACGATCGAACTCAATGAGTACATCGCCCTTGTGGACGATGTCACCCACTTGCGCATGTACGGTAAAGTGCTTGCCCTCGAGCTGAACAGTGTCCAAGCCAACGTGGATGAGCACGTCCAAGCCATCGACCGTGTTAAGCGCAACGGCGTGTCCCGTGGGAAAAATAGCCTCGACCTTGGCGTCTGCTGGCGCAATCACGCGCGTACCCGTAGGCTGAATCGCCACGCCCTGGCCCAACAGGCCGGTGGCAAATGTCTGGTCATTGACCTCGGACAACGAAATGACGTCGCCCGAGATGGGAGCATCCAGCGTAAGGACTCGACCACGCATACCAAAAGACCTTAGGACTTTAGTGAACATGCTCCCCCTCGGACATACCAATCGACCAAAATAGCCTTAACAGTTTACCACTTGGCACTCGTTTTTGACCATTAGGGAAGTTCGCGCTTGACAACCTCGACGATGTCGTCGACAACGCGCTGGGTCAGCTCGTGCGTCTCGGCCTCGGCCATAACGCGGACCAGCGGCTCGGTACCGCTCGGACGCACCAGAATGCGGCCGCGACCATTGAGCTCCTTCTCGGCGGCAGCGACGGCATCCCAGATAGGCTGGCAATCGTCCAGACCAGCCTTGTTGTCGGAATGCACGTTGACGAGTACCTGCGGGTACTTCTTCATGATGCCGGCAAGATCGGTGAGGGTACGACCGGTGCGCTTGAGCACGGCCAATAGCTGCAGTGCCGTCACCAGACCGTCGCCGGTGGTGTTGTGCTCCAGGAAGATGATGTGGCCGGACTGCTCGCCGCCGATGACGGCGCCATCCGCGAGCATACGCTCCAGAACGTAGCGGTCGCCCACGGCGGTCTGAACCATCTCGAAGCCCTGCTCCTTCATAGCGATGGAGAAGCCCAGGTTGCACATGACGGTCGAGACGATCTCGGAGTTGGCGAGCTTGCCGCGAGCGGCCAGATCGGAGCCGCAGATAGCCAGGATGTAGTCGCCGTCGATCTCGTTGCCCTCGCTGTCCACGAACAGCACGCGGTCGGCGTCGCCGTCGTGGGCCAGGCCGATATCGGCGTGGGTGCGCAGCACGAGCTCGCGCAGGGGCTCAAGGTGAGTGGAGCCGCACTCAACGTTAATGTCAGTGCCGCAGTAATCGGTGTTGATGGCATGGACCGTGGCACCCAGGCGCTGCAGCGCGGCGGGCGTAGTCTGGCAAGAAGCACCATGGCCGCAGTCGACGGCAACGACCAGGCCGTCGAGCCTCAGGCCATCAAGCGTATCGATGGCGTGGTCGACGTACGCCTTGCGAGCGTCCTTCATCTTGATGATGTGGCCCACGCCGGCACCGGTCGGCAGCGTATCGGCAGCCATGGCCTCCTCGGACATGACCCAAGCGCTGATCTCTTCCTCGACAGCATCGGGAAGCTTCATGCCCTTGCGGCTAAAGAACTTGATGCCGTTGAACTCCGGAGGATTGTGCGAAGCAGAGATGACGATGCCGCCGTCGAGCTCATTTTGGACAGTGAGCAGCGCCACGGCCGGCGTAGGGATAACGCCGCAGCAATGCGGACGGCCGCCCTCTGCCATAATGCCAGCGGTCAGAGCACTCTCGAGCATGGTACCCGAAAGACGCGTGTCGCGGCCGATGCAGATGTCCGGGCCAAGGAACTTGGTCGCCGCGCGGCCCAGGCGAAACGCGAGGTCGCACGAGAGGTCGGCATTGGCGACGCCACGGACGCCGTCGGTACCGAAGATGTTCTGGGGCATAGGATCGCTCCTTCCCTAGCAGGCGATATACAACCGCCCACCCTAGTCGAAAAAGAAAAGCGGGACCCGCCGAGGAATCGGCAGGCCCCGCTTGTACATTGTATCTCGAAAGGAGATAAAACCTTAGCGCTTGGAGAACTGGGGAGCGCGGCGGGCCTTCTTGAGGCCGTACTTCTTGCGCTCGACCACGCGAGCATCGCGCGTAAGGAAACCGGCCTTCTTGAGGTCAGCACGGTAGTCGCCAGCGTTCAGAAGAGCGCGAGCGATGCCCAGACGCAGAGCGCCGGACTGACCGGAGATGCCGCCGCCATCGCACAGAGCGATAACGTCGAACTGACCGGCGGTGTCGGTCACCTTGAAGGGAGCAAGGGCGTTCTCAACGAGCTGATGACGGCCGAAATACTGCTCGGCGTCACGCTTGTTGATGGTCACCTTGCCGGTGCCGGGGACGAGACGGACGCGGGCGACGGCGTTCTTACGACGGCCGGTACCCTGGTAGACAACGGTGTTCTCAGCCATCTTTAAGCCTCCAGCTCAATCTTCGTGGGGTTCTGGGCAGCATGCGGATGCTCGGCACCAGCGTAGACCTTAAGCTTGGTCATCTGGGCACGGCCGAGGGTGGTCTTGGGCAGCATACCGCGAACGGCGCGCTCGATGACCTTCTCCGGGTGCTTCTCCATAGCCTGGCGGAAGCTCTCAGCCTTGAGGCCGCCGTTGTAGCCGCTGTGGCGATAATAGGTCTTCGTGTCGGCCTTGTTACCGGTAAGCTGGACCTTATCGGCGTTGATGACGACAACGAAGTCGCCGCAGTCGCTGTTGGGCGTGAACTGGGGCTTGTTCTTACCGCGCAGGATCATTGCGATCTGGGTGGCAAGACGGCCCAGGACAGCACCATCGGCGTCGACGAGAACCCAGTTGCGCTGGACCTCGCCCTGCTTGGCGTAGTGAGTCGATTTCGAAATCACTTAGACTCCTCCATGTACAGTACGTGTTGTTACAGAGATTCACGGGGCTCTGCAAGTAACCCGTCCATATTACCCCGCTCGCCGCCCGAGTCAACAGGTATTTTGGCTCCGACCAGAGTTTCTGCACATGTCATCCACGAGCCGTGACGTTGCAGCGCTAGCGCTCGACAAATGCCTCGATATCTCCCAGCAAGCGCTTTGCCTCCTGGCGGCCCTGGATATACAGGTCGAGAAGCTTGGCCGGATCATGCTCGACATGGCCGACCTCGACCGGCTTTTGCGGAGCGATGACCAGCGCGCGGCCCTCGCGCTCATACTTCCACAGGTGCATGCGCTGGAGGTTATAGCGGTCGTGGCGCGTCTCGATAGCCTCGAGCAGGTAGGGGTAGTCGGCATAGCGGGCGCGCGCGGCAGGCATAAACTCGTAGGGCTTTTTCTCGTACGAGCGGTCCTGGGTGACGATGACGACCGCACGGTCGAAGCCCGCCTCCTCGAGCACATGCTCGATAGGAACCGAATCGGCCACGCCGCCGTCGACGTATTTGTGCCCGTCGATCTCGACCGGCGGCGTCACCAGCGGCAGCGAGGTGGAGGCGCGCACAGCATCGAGGTCGAGCACGGCGCTTTTGACCGGCAGGTAGGCAGCGGTTCCAAACAGCATGTCCGTCGCGACGGCGTACATCTCGATGGGGCTCGCGTCGAACGCCTCGTTGTCAAAGGGATCCAGGCGGTCCTGGATATCGTTGAAGATAAAGTCGTAACCCACGATGGAGCCCGTGGATGCGAAGGATGCGGCACCCATGTAGCGGTTGTCATTGCAGAAGGTCAGGTTGATGCGATTGACGCGACCGATCTGGTGTGACTTGTAGTTGACGCCGTTGAGCGCACCGGCCGATACGCCATATACCGCCGGAATTTCGACACCGGCCTCCATGAGAACGTCGAGCACGCCGGCGGTAAACTGCCCACGAAAACTGCCACCCTCCAAGACGAGCGCGACCTTGCCGGCGTTCTTTGCCTTATCTTCTGCAGTCATATTGACCTCCTGCGATTGCGTTTTGGCTTTCTTCTACCCAGTTTTGGGATGGAGGGCGCGCAGGTTTTTCGAGGCGGCAGGTGCAGCGGAAAGTGCGTCCCAGTTTGAGGCGGGATTACGGGATGCGCTTTCCGCTTGGACCGCCGTTGGGAAAGCGCGACCCGTTCTGAGCGCGGATTCCGGGATATACTTTCCGCTAGCCATTCATTTGGAAATTGCATCCCATTCCGAATGAAGATTCCGGGATGCAGTTTCCGCTTGAGGCGTCATCCGGAAACTGCACCCCAGTCTGAGCCGGAATTCCGGGATGGATTTTCCGCCTGGGCCGCCGTTAGGAAAGCGTGTCCCACCCTGCGTTGCCGTAGCGTTTGCTTAACGTCCGCGCCCTAAACAGAGTTCGATTCTCCGCGGATGAAGGGGATCTGTCGGCGCGGGGCACAGCCAGCAGAAATGCCGTCGGCAGCACATCTGTTTTGGCTGGGGCTTTGCGCGGAGAATCCGCGTATTTGCTTCGCAAATCCGCACCGGCTTCGGCCGCCTGCCGGCGTCCTCGCCCGCGGGCTAAAAACGCTTACGCGTTTTCTTTACGCCCGCGCCCTGCACAGAGTTCGATTCTCCGCGGTGCGGACAAGAAATAAAAAGGCAGGTAGATATGAGTATCTACCTGCCTGTTACTTATGGTGGAGGCGCGGAGAATCGAACTCCGGTCCACGAAAGCCCCCTGATTGGCATCTCCAAGCTCAGTCGCTGGTTTAGTCTCGGACGCTTTGCGCGCAGCGACACGCTCGCGGCGTCCTAACCGGTTCGGTCTTAGCCCGCGCCATACCGATTACGTGCGCAGGGGCATTCCCCTAACATGACGTCGCGCCGGTGTCGGGGAAATCACCGGGTTGACGCGCCGCTATAAATTAAGCAGCGAGAGCCATAGGCTCAAAAGAAGAGTTGTTGTCAATTCAATTTGACGGTACCCCTGTTTAACGAGGCGAGGAGACCTCGGCTTGCTTCCTCTCTCAGAGCTATCGTGTCGAAACCAGTCGCCCCCGAATGTTGGGAAAGTCTGGATGGCATTGGGCACGAGTACCCAACACCCGTCGACTTTTCAAGGAACATGCAGGGCAAGCCCCGCTTGTGGAGTGTTATCTTACCACGTTCTGAAAGCGGACAGCTGTTCTATGCACGAGCTGTGAAGACCCTAATGTGCACCATACTTCGCACTTTTGTTACCGATCGCGTCACGTATATTTTCGCCAAGCAAAATTGACCCGTCGAAAGGACCGTTATGGATACCAAGCAGCAACTCGTCAATGCCCTCGCAGGCCTGGGCTCAACCATTACCGAAGCTATGGATGTCATCGAAGGCTTTGTCCCCTGCGGACATCCCGCCCTCACGGTTTCGAACGCCCTTGTTGCGCTGGACGCTGACGATGATGCAGCACTCGCCCAGCAGCTTGAGACCGTCGAGGGCTTTATCGACCACGTGAGTGAGAACCGCGGCGTGGCCGCCTACCACGGCATCGAGGTCGAGCTCGCGGGTCCCAAAGCCGATCTGCTCGCAGCAATCCGCGGGGTAGGCGCCCTTATGCAGACCGCAGGCGTCAAGAACACCCAGGTCAACGAGTGGGTCTACCGCAGTCTGGCAGCACTCGACAGCTCCGACGAAAAGGCAGCCGAGCAGCTCGCAGAAAGTCCCGCCATCAAGGCCGAGCTTTTGTAAATAGCAGACGCGGGCCCCTTGGCGCATCGTCGTCCAAGGGGCCCGCAAACAGTTCGCGTCAACCGATAACCGCGCTGCCGCGTTTGGCCAAAGCAAGAATCGGCATCATTTGGCGCGGGGTCTTTGCTGCAAGATCGGCATGTTCGAGCAGCTTGCGATCGTTGGTCACCAAGTAATCGACCTGCGCGCGTTTGCATGCGGCGAGTACCAAGTTGTCCTCGTAATCGCGATGGAGCGCTAAGTATTTGTCGGCCAGCCAAAGGTCCGACGCATCTGCACCCACGGCCGTGGCGTTTTCGGTCATGTTCCGAACAAACGCCAGCGCCGCATCGCCAATTGCACGGGCAGATGCCTCGTCGAGCGCTCCCCCACTGGCAAGAACGCTACGCTTCAGCTCGTGTTGGACAACGTACAGCACGTCCTTGGCGATATGCACCGGAAAGAACATCAATGCCCCTGCCTCCGCCGCCTGCCCAATAAAGGCACGAGCAGCGAGCGACTCGGCATGGTCGGCGCAAAACGAATCGACCCAAACGTTGGCATCCACCATGATCTTAAGAGGGGCTCCGCTCACAGGATCATCCCCTTTTGGCGATAGCGCTCGTCCATGGCTTCGGAATAGATTGTGTCCCAATCGCGATCGTCGGATACGGGCGACGTAGCGATGCCCAGATCTGCATAAAGCCGGTCTGCCACCGCCCATGATGCGGCGAACGGAGTATCGGACGCGACGGTCTGCCGCCGGTCGCCGATGGCCGCAAGCACTTCCTCGCACTGCCCGCCGCCCTGCGCGACCTTGGCCACCACCTTTTTGATGAGCTCGGGCAGTGACCCGCCCGAAAGCCGCAACGCTTCCTCCGCATGGTCCTTGACCTGGCGATCCACGCGAACGTTCACCTGCGCCATGCCGCTAACAGCACCCACGTTGACCCGCTCCCTTCAATTGCTAGCCATGCTAGCACCACTATATAGAGAAGCTAGCACTTGGTCAAACGCAAAAGGCCTGCGCCCAGACGACACAAATGCCGTCTGGGCGCAGGCCAGATAACGTGGGCGAACACGTCTGCTAACGCAGGTAAGCCTTCGCGTTGCTCAGACTGTAGGCAATCGTCGAGCCGTTGTGCAGCAGCGACGACGTCTGCGGGGTAATCGCGCCGGTAATGCCCAGCGCCAGGAGCGCTGAGTTGGTAAGCATCACCTTAGAGTAGGAGCTCGTCAGACGATCAATGAGGCCCTGGCTCATGCGGCGCAAACGCACGATCGCGGCCAGATCCGTGTCGGTCAGGATGATATCGGCGACCTCCTTGGCGATGTCGCTTCCGCCACCCATTGCCAGCCCCACGTCGGCCAAACCGAGTGCCGGCGAATCGTTGACGCCGTCGCCCACCATGGCAACGTGGCGCCCCTCACCCTTAATGCGCTCCACATAGGCGTACTTGTCCTCGGGCAGCAGCTCGGCCTTAAACTCGTCGACACCCGCCTCGCGCGCAATGCGCTCGGCCGTGCGCTCCGAATCGCCCGTGAGCATAACGACATGCTTGACGCCCAGCGCATGTAGGTCGGCGATGGCCTCACGGACGCCGGGCTTGAGCGGATCCTCGATGCCGAGCACGCCGACGACCTTGCCGTCGACCGCCAGATACAGCGGCGACAGGCCCTGCATCTGGGACTCAATGCGCTCCTTAATGTCGGAATCGAGCTGCGCGCCCTCATCCTCAAACACAAAGTGTGCCGAACCGATAATCGCGCGACGCCCTTCGATGGAGGAAGCGATGCCGTGCGCCACGATGTACTCGACGGCGGCATGGCGCTCGCGGTGCTCGAGCCCACGCTCGCGAGCAGCGTTGACGACGGCGCGCGCCACCGGATGCGGGAAATGCTCCTCCAAGCAAGCAGAAAGGCGCAGGACCTCGTCCTCGCTCCAGCCGTCGGTGGTGAGCACGCAGGCAAGACGCGGCTGCGCCTCGGTGAGCGTGCCGGTCTTATCAAACACAATGGTGTCGGCCTTGGCAAACGACTCAAAGTACTTCGCGCCCTTGACCATGACGCCCATCTTGGCAGCATCGCTCATGGCAGTCATGACGGCGACGGAACCCGTGAGCTTGAGTGCGCACGAGTAGTCGACCATCAGCGCCGCCGAGGTCTTAATGAGGCTACGCGTGGTGAGAGCGACAAGGCCCGCGAGCAGGAAGTTCCACGGGACGATCTTGTTGGCGAGGTCTTCCATGTGCGACTGGCCCTCGGACTTGAGCGAGTCGGCCGTCTGCACGAGTGAGACAATCGAGCGCAGCTTGGTCTGTGCCGTGTTGGCGCGCACGCGCACCAGGATACTGCCGTCCTCCACGACGGTGCCGGCGAACACGTCGTCGCCCACGCTGCGCTCGACGGCAAGCGGCTCGCCGGTCAGGGTCGCCTGGTTGACCATGGCGCTCCCCTGCTCGACAACACCGTCGATGCAAATGGACATGCCGGTGCGCACGGCGACCAGATCGCCGGGCTCGAGCTCGGTCGCGGCAACGCTTACCTCGGTGTCGCCGACGATCTTTTGCGCCTTGTCGGGCACATCGAGCAGCGAGTTGATGAGCTCGTTTTCGCTCATGGCGCGGGTGTAGTCCTCGAGCAGCTCGCCCACGTTGAGCAGGAACATTGTCTGGCCCGCGGTGTCAACATCACGCTTGACGAACGAAATGCCGATGGCCGAAGCGTCGAGCACAGGAACGGTCAGGCGTGGCTGCGCCAGCTCATGAAGGGCAGCGCGCAAAAATGCCATGTAACCGGCCACGACAAACACCGCACGTAGAGGCGTCGGCAGGAACCAGCGACGTGCGTAATGGGCGCCGACGAGTGTCGCCAGGTCCATAACGAGTTTGTGCTTGCGCGGCTCGAGTTGCATCACGTAGCCCGACTTGGCATCGGCGATAGCTTGAGCATCGAGTGCGCCCAAGGCGTCGAGCACGCTCGCGCGGCGCGGCTCGTCGTACTCCAGCGCCATCTGGCCAATGCGGCCATACACGCGCACCTTGTGCACGCCGTCGATATCGCCGCTGAGCTTAAGAAGTGCATCGAGATCGCTCTCTGGCACAGGACCCGCCAATTGAAGACGGGTCCTGCCGGGGATCTCGCTAATAATCGAGAATCTCATAGTTTGTGCCTGGGAGCGTTACTCGGCTGCCTCGTCAGCAGCGGCCTCGCTCTGGGTGATGTAAGCAGCCTCGGCAACCATGTCGTCAACATTAGCCTTGGCCTGCTCGACCATGTCCTGGTAGCCGTTCTTGATGCGCATGCCGCACGCAATGCCCTGAACGCAGGCATTCTTGACCGGAGCGCTGGTAAGCAGCTTGATGCCGGCCGTGCCAAGCAGAAAACCGCCACCGACAAGCAGGGTATTGAACGTCGACTTCTTCATGTTGCTTCTCCCTTTTGCCGCATTGGACGCGGCATGGTGCTTCAGCACCCGAGTAAACAAGTTTGCTCGAGCACGCTTTTGAAATATCTCAATTTTATCTAACTATCTAGGTCAGCCATGGCTAACCTTTTGAAAATTAACGATGCGGAGTAACCGATTGTCAATGTGAGAAAGGGACTGTCCCTTTGCCCCTTCTTACAACTGCCAGGTAGCTGCTTCCTTTTGCAGCGCCACCATGCGGGCGAATTCTCCACCTGCCGCCTTGAGCTGCGCCGGAGTGCCCTGCTCGGCAACCACACCATCCTTGAGTACAACGATTTTGTCGGCATTTTCCACCGTACGCATACGGTGGGCAATAACGATAACCGTCTTGCCTGCGAGCAGGCGGGAGAGCGCCTGCTGCACCACGGTCTCGTTCTCCACATCTAAACTCGCCGTCGCCTCGTCCAGCAACACGATCGGCGCGTCTTTGAGCAGCGCGCGGGCGATAGAGATGCGCTGGCGCTCACCGCTGGACAGCTTGGAGCCGTTCTCGCCGATCATGGTGTCATAGCCCTGCGGCATGCGGCTCACAAACTCGTCGCAGTTGGCGGCACGCGCGGCAGCAAGCACTTCCTCATCGGTGGCATCGCGACGACCAAGACGGATGTTTCCCATCACCGTGTCGTCAAAGAGCAGCACGTCTTGGAACACAATGGCGTAGTCGCGCAGCAACACCTCGGGATCCACGCTCGCAACATCCACGCCGCCCACGGTGACCGTGCCTTCGGTGGCGTCCCAAAAGCGCGCGGCCAGGCGGCTCACCGTGGACTTACCGGAACCCGAAGGACCGACCAGTGCCGTGACCTCCCCTTCTTTGGCGGCAAAGCTCACATCGGTAAGAACTTTCTCGCCGGAGCGGCCGTCCTCGCCCGCACCATAACCAAATGCCACGTGATCGAACACCACGTCATGACCTACGGGCTCAAACTGCTCGCTGCCCCGCGCCACGGGCTCTTCCATGATGGAGCGCATGCGCTTGGCCGACGACTCGGCGGCAAACAGCTCGGACATCAGCATCAGTGCCTGATCGAAGGGCGCATAGATGCGGCTCACCATGAGCAGGAAGGCAAACATCACCAAAAAGTCGACCCGGCCGGAGGCGACCATCGCAGCGCCCGTGACCAACGTGGTGGCAATCCCCAGGCGCAGGATGGCAAAGGCGGAGTTGACCAAAAGCCCGTTGGCGAGCTCGCCTTTGGTGGTCTCGCGCTCCTCGGCATCGATCACGGCGTTGAGCCCCTCAAGATAATGGGCCTCCTGGTTGGTGGCGCGGATCTCGCGCACGCAGTCGAGCGTCTCCTGGATCGCCTCGGTGACCTTGACCTTCTCGGCGCGCACATGGTCGAACACCGGGGTCATGGGCCCGCGTGTCAGATACAGCACGACAAAGGCCACGGGCACGCTCCAAAACGCCGCAATCGCCAGCTGCCAGCAAAAGAACAGTGACGCCACGAACACGATGGCACTTGCGATGATGGCACCCCAAAGCTCTCCCAGCACGTGGCTGTAGGCGTGCTCCATGGCCTGGACGTCGCCCATGATGGTCTCGGTTAAATCGGCCAGATCACGACGGCCAAAAAACGACAGCGGCAGCTTGCGCAAGCGCTCGGCGATCTCCATACGCTGCTTGCCGCACTCCTCGTAAAAGATGCAGTAGGTGTAGTAATACTGCTGCCAGTTAGAGGCAAAGAGCAACACGAAAAAGACCAGGAGGCCGCCCACAATCGGCAGGGCATCCGGCAGGTCGGCACCGGTGGCGAGATGTTCGACAAAACCGGCCATGACCAGGAACAATAAGCCCATGCCGGCCATGGTAATGAGATTGGTGAGCGCGGTCCAGAAAATGCCGCGTTTTACGCCGGCGACGCCTTTATCGGATAGGAAATACTTCTTTTGGAATGAGGCGAACATTTAGGCCTCGCCTCCCTTCGTGACGGCGGCATCCGCGGCAGCAGTGATCTTCCAGCTCGCGGTCTGTTCGTATTCGGCCCACATCTTGGCGTATAGACCGTTTTGGGACAGCAGCTTGGCATGGGTGCCAGTCTCCTGCACGCTACCTTGGTTGAGCACCACGATCTTGTCGGCCCCCACCACGGTCGAAAGCCGGTGCGCGATCATAATGACTGTGCGACCCGCCGCCAGCTTGCTAAAGGCACGCTGGATGAGCGCCTCGTTCTCGGGGTCGGCAAACGCCGTGGCCTCATCGAGCACCACGATAGGCGCGTCTTTAAGGATCGCGCGGGCGAGTGCTACGCGCTGCACCTCGCCGCCCGAAAGATATGCCCCTCCAGCACCGAGCATGGTGTTAATACCCTGCGGGAGCTTGGCCACAATGTCGTCGCACTGAGCTGCGGAGAGGGCCGCACGCACTTCGTCGTCAGTGGCCGTGGGCTTGGAGGCACGCACGTTATCGGCAAGTGTTTGCCGGAACAGCTGGTTGGTCTGGAACACGAAGGCAACCTGGTCCATAAGCTCGTGCGGGTCCATGTCGCGAACGTCCACACCGCCTACGAGCACTCGACCCGAAGAAACATCCCAAAAACGCGGGATCAGGCTGGCGCAGGTTGACTTACCGCCGCCCGAGGGACCCACCAGGGCGAGGGTGCTACCCGCGGAAACGTTAAAGCTCACATGGCTAACGGCAGGTGCTTCGGCACCTTCGTAGGTAAAGCTCACGTCCTCAAAGCGCACATCGCTACCGGCGGAGTGCTTGGGCTGGGCAGGCACGGAGAGCTGTTTGGAACCCATGACGCTTCGAATACGAGCCAGCGAATCGGCACTCATCTGAGAGGCCTCGCCCACAAACATGAGCTTGGTCATGGCCGTCGGCACCACGGCCGAAAAGATCGCGTAAAACGTAAAATTGACCATAAAGTGCGCGAAGGCCGTCTCGCCCGGCGCCAGCAGCAGCGCCACAGGCAAAAGAAATGCCACAAGGCCGTTGAGCGCGGTAAGGTTGAGCACCTGCGGACCCCGGCAAAACGTACCCGCATAGTTTTGCGCCATATCGGCGTATTCGGCGATTGCATCGTGGAAAGCCTTAAAGGAGTAGACCGTCTGCTGGAATACCTTGACCACGGGGATGCCGCGTACGTATTCGGTGCCGGTCTTGTTCATCTTGACCAGCGCGCCCATGTAAGCCTTCATAAACTCGGCGCCCTTGCCGCTCATCATGGTGGCCATGGCACAAAACGAAACGACGACCGAGATTAAGCATGCCGCACCCAAACGCCAATCGAGGGCAAATAGCAGCACAAGCAGGCCCACGACCATGGCGGTGGCACCGGCGATATCGGGCAGCATGTGCGCGAGCAGCGTCTCGGTGGAGGCGGCGCAGCCGTCGACGATACGGCGCAGCTCACCGGTGGCGTGCGTGTCAAAGTAGCCGAGCGGCAGCTTAAGCAGATGCTCGCTCGTAGCCTTGCGGATATTGGACGCGCAGCGAAACGCGGACAGGTGCGTGCACATGAGTCCCACGAAATAAACCACAATGCTCGCCAGGGCAAAGCCCACAGCCCACCAACCATACATCGCGATGTCGGTGGCCTCGCTCCAGTTGGGCGCCACGGCGATAAGATCTCGCGCAACAAACCAGATGCAGACGTACGGGCCAAAGCCCAGCAGCTGCGAGAACGCCGAGAGGGCCATGCCCAAATACGTTAGGAATTTACGGTCACCGGCATATGCAAGCAGCTCGCCGATGCCGCCACCTTCCTTTTTTGATCCCTTTGCCATGAGATTCCTTTCTAACGGCTTGAGAGTTAACCGTAAGAAACTTATCATTGGCGTGTTAGCCGAGGCACACAATTGAGCCAGGCATGGACGTTTCCGCAAAGGAAGGGGACGCTTTTGAAAATGCGGCGGGCAGCAACCGATATAACCGAGCTCTACGCACCGCAGTTTGAGCAGTTTGGCCTGCAACTTTCCGGCAAGGGCGCCGTCTTTACCGGTGAGGTGGCAAACGATCGGGCGCACGGACGCGCATGGATCATGCCCCTCTCCCCCACTTGCATCGTCATGGAGCATTTCATTACCCCGATGCACAACATGCACCTAGCCGAATACACGCCCGAACCGTACGCGTGCGTGAGCGAGGTCAGCGCGCCCACGCTCATGTGCATGCCCGAAGCCGGCATAACGCCTGCGAACCTCAAGCCGCTGCGTGGGCCGTGGCCGAGCAGCGCAGTCTGCAGCTTTATCCAAGACAGCTGCGGCGAGGAGCTAAGCCCGCTGTTTGCAGGGCAGCTCTACCACTCGCGCTCGGTCCTCTTTTTGCCCGGTTATTTTGACGAGTTGGAGCATCGCTATCCCGCCGAGTTCGCGGGGGTCTTTGAGGCGTTTGCCGAGTCGTGGCACGAGGAGGCAGCATCTGCCATCTGCCACACACTACGTCGAATCAACGAGGACCGCGCTCGCGCCGTAGGCGGACACGTCTATATGCAAGGCATCGTGGAGACCATGGTCGCGGAGCTCGCCTGTTCGCGCGCGGCCCACAAGCAGGCGCAGCAGGCGGCAGACACACGCGCCAGCGTGACCATTGCCGAGGAAGCGACGGCGATGATTGAGTGCGCGCTCGACAAAGGCAGGCGTGTGGGTGTCAACGAAGTGGCCGAGAGGCTCTACACAAGCCGCTCCAAGCTATGCGCCACCTTTAAGGCCCAAACTGGCGAGTCCCTGGGCGCCTACATCCGCAGACGCCGTATGAAGCGAGCACAGGACCTTTTGGCCGACAGCTCGCTGACGATAGCGCAGGTGGCAGAGCGTCTAGGCTACCCTCAGCAGGCCGCCTTCGCCCAAGCCTTCAAGCAACACACCGGCACCACCCCCACCGCTTGGCGCTCCCAACATATATAAAGAATGAGGGCGCCATCGGCGCCCTCATTCACCAAATTCAATCCAGCCCACCTGACCCGAACGGCCGAGTCGTCTGGCCGGGGAAGCCCCGAGTCGCCGGGGTATTTCCTCCAAATGAGTTCCGCATGCAAAGAAGGCCACTAAATGTGGCCTTCGTCTTGCATAGGACTGTTTGAAATTTGGAGGAAATACCCCGGCGACTCGGGGCTTCCCCGGCCTCGCAGCTACGAGAGCGACGTTCTCAGCAACTCGTTGAAGAGCTTCGGGTTGCCCTTGCCGCGGCTCGCCTTCATGCACTGGCCCACCAAAAAGCCGATGACCTTCTGGTTGCCGTCACGATACTGCTGTGCCTGATCGGCACAGTTTGCCAGCACCTCGTCCACGATCGGCTGCAGCGCGCCGGCATCGCTCACCTGACGCATACCGCGCTCGTCGACGATCTTATTGGGGTCGTCGCCGGTCTGGGCCATGGCCTCAAAGACCTCGTGCGCCTGGTTGGAGCTGATGGCGTCGGTCGCCAGCAGCTTAGCCAGCGCTGCCACCTGAGCCGGCGCGATGCCGGACTCGGCGAGCGACACACCCGCTCCCTTAAGGTAGGCGATCATCTCGTTGACCAGCAGGTTTGCGACCGTCTGGGCCTCCTTGCCAGCCATACCGGCAGCGGCGGCCTCAAAGAACTCGGCAAACTCCGGGTCGCCGGCAATCTGCTCGGCGTCGGCCGTCTTAATGCCAAAGTCGGCCTCAAAACGAGCGCGCTTGGCATCGGGCAGCTCGGGGATCTCGCCACGGCAACGATCGATAAACTCGTCGTCCAGGTCGAACGGCGCCAAGTCGGGATCGGGGAACAGACGATAGTCGTCGGCCGTTTCCTTCACACGCATGACCACGGTGCGCTTGCGGCTGGGCTCCCAGTGGCGGGTCTCCTGATAGATGATGCCGCCCTCCTCGAGCACCTCGGCCTGACGGCAAATCTCGTAGGCAAGGCCGTCGTGCAGGCTCTTAAACGAGTTGAGGTTCTTGAGCTCGGTCTTGGTGCCCAGCTTGGTCTCGCCGCGGCGGCGCAGCGACACGTTGCCGTCGCAGCGCATGGAACCCTTCTCCATGGAGCAGTCCGAAATGCCCAGCGTCACAAAGATGCGACGGAGCTTCTCCATAAACAGGCGCGCTTCCTCGGGCGTGCGCAGATCGGGCTCGGTGACGAGCTCAATCAGCGGCGTGCCGCAGCGGTTGTAGTCGACGAGCGACTCGGCCGCGGCGGTAATGCGGCCCTCGGCGCCGCCCACGTGCACCATCTTGGCGGCGTCCTCCTCCATGTGGATGCGCAGGATGCGAATGGGCACCGTGTAGGAACCGTCCTCGCGGCGCTCGGGCATCTGCAGGTTGGACGCGTCATAGCTGGCCAGGTGACCGGATCGCTGGTTGCCCTCGCGCATGGTCGACGTCATGGACGTGGACAAGCCCTCGGCGTTGGCCGAAGCGCTCGCCAGACTCTGGGCCTCGGCCTCGCCAAACGCGCAATCGGGGCGCTCGGCGGCACCGCGACCGGTCACATCCAGATCGAGGTGACCGTACATGGCAAAGGCGACCGGACCCTGCGTAGTCTGGAAGTTCTTGGCCATATCGGGATAGAAGTAGTGCTTGCGGTAGAACATCGAGTGGCGCTGGATCTCGCAGTTGGTGGCGAGACCGGCCTTGACGATGCTCTCGATGGCGCGCTTGTTGGGCACCGGCAGCGCACCGGGCAGGCCCAGGCACACCGGGCACACGTTGGCGTTGGGCTCGTCATCGTGGCTAAGCTTGCAGTTGCAGAACATCTTGGTATCGAGTGCGGTGAGCTCGGTATGGATCTCCAGGCCGATCACGGCCTCCCAATCCTGCAGGACCTCGGAAAGCTCCTTCATTACAGCTCGCCTCCCTTCCCGGCAAAATCGGGCGCGACGGAAAGCGCGGGCGCACCCGTGGCGGCATCGGCAAAGCCGCGCTCCAAGGCGCGGGCAAACGTGAGCAGCTGACGGTCCTTAAAGGCCGGACCCACCAGCTGGGCAGAAACGGGCAGATGAGTATCCTCGCCCAGGCCCAGCGGCACCGAGATACCGCCGTTGCCGCAAATGTTGAGCGAAATGGTGTACAGGTCGGAGAGGTACATCTGCGTGGGGTCGCTGATCTCGCCAAACTTAAAGGCCGTGCGCGGCGAGGCGGGCATGAGGATGGTGTCCACCTTGGCATACGCGGCGTCGTAGTCCTGCGTGATGAGCGTGCGGGCCTTTTGCGCGGCGTAGTAGTACTTGTCGTACACGCCCGAGCTCAGCAGGTAGGCGCCGAGCATCTGACGGCGCTTGGCCTCGGCGCCAAAGCCGTGGGCGCGCGACAGCGAGCTCTGGTCGGACAGGTTGGCGCAGCCCTCCTCCTGGTAGCCGTAGCGAATGCCATCGAAGCGGGCCAGGTTGGAGAACGCCTCGGCCGGGCCGATGACGTAGTAGGCGGCGATGGCGGCATCCAGGTGCGGCAGGTCGACCTCGACCAGCTCGGCGCCCTGGTTCTGCAGCTCCTGGGCGGCGCGCTGAACGGCGGCCTTGACCTCGGGCGTCAGGCCCTCGGCCTCCATAAATGCGGGGATGATGCCCACGCGCTTGCCCTCGATGCTGTCGTTGAGATGCTCGGTAAAGTCGACGGCGCAATCCTGGCTGGTGCAGTCGTACGGATCGTGGCCCGCGCCGGTAAGCGCGTTCATGGCCAGCGCGACGTCCTCGACCGTGCGGCCAAAGGGGCCCACCTGGTCGAGCGACGAGCCAAAGGCAACCACGCCGTAACGACTCACGGCACCATACGTGGGCTTAAAGCCCACCACGCCGCACAGCGACGCCGGCTGGCGAATGGAGCCGCCGGTATCCGAGCCCAGCGAGAGCGCGACCTCGCCCGCGGCGACGGCGGCAGCGGAGCCGCCCGAGGAGCCGCCGGGCACGCGCTCGGTATCCCAAGGGTTGTTGGTGCGGTGGAACGCCGAGCTCTCGGTGGAGCTGCCAAAGGCAAACTCGTCCATGTTGGCCTTGCCCATGGGCAGGCAGCCGGCATCGAGCATGCGCTGGACGCAGGTAGCGGTGTAGACGCTCTGGTAGTCCCCGAGCATGCGAGAAGCGCAGGTAGTGCGCGTACCCACGAGATTCATGTTGTCCTTGATGGCCAGCGGCACGCCCACAAGCGGGGGCAGCGGCTTGCCTGCGGCACGGTCGGCGTCCACGCGCGCGGCGGCCTCGAGCGCAAGCTCGGGCGACACCTGCAGGAATGCCTGGACCCCGCCCTCGCGCGCCTCAATGGCAGCAAGGGAGGCCTGGGCCACCTCGGTAGCGGTAAATTCGCCGGCGGCAACGCCTGCGGCGATCTGGGCGGCGGTAAGGGAATCGAAGCTCTGAGCCATTACTCGCTCTCCCCCTCTCCCAAAATGGACGGCACGCGGAAGTAGCGGTCGCGCGCGCTGCCGGCGTTTTCCAGCGCAACGTCGAGCGGCAGGTCGCGCTCGGGCTCGCGTAGGTCGTCGCCCATCACGTTGGACAGGCTTCCGATAGGATGGAATGTGGGCTCCACGTCGGGTAAGTCATATTGCAGGACGGGCTCGAGCATCTGGACGGCGTCGTTCATGTAGGACGTCATCTGGGTGAGCTCGTCATCGGTCAGTGCGATCTTTGCGTACTCGGCGATGCCGCGCACGTCTTTCTCGCTGAGTGCCATAGGCGCTCCCTTCCGCATAACAGATAAACCGCTCTAGTATACAAGGCAACGCCGCTTGGAGCAGGTGCTTTACCCAAATGCAGCGAAAACGTAACGAGGGCGGCGGATTGGCGGGCGACGGGCTGGCAGCTCTGCGGCAAAACCGCACCGTCCATAGCGAAAACCGCGCCGTCCGCAACGAAGACCATCACAACATTCGACGCTTTTCGCCAAAATCGCGATTTTCATCGAATGTTGTGATGGTTTGGAAGTCCCGACCACCACAAAGATGCCTGTCCCCATTGTGGTGGTTCTGGAGAATGTCTTATGCCGAGGCCTTGGCCTTGCGGCGCTTGCGGACCGCGTGGATCACGATGTCCAGCAGCAACAGCACAATGGCTACGACCACGATAAGCACGGCAAACTCACGCTTGCCCCAGTGGCGGCCGGCCAGCGACTTTTGCTTGTCGACGTCCTTCTTGTTGTACTTGGTGCGCACGCAATGCACCAGCAGGCGATGGTCGTTCACACCGTAGGGCGTACAGGTGACGAGCGTCACCTTGTCGGCGCCGGGCTCGATGGTCAGTGACTCCATCTCCTCGGGCAGCACCACCTCGGAGTCCACCATCTTGTAGGCGAGCGTCTTGTTCATGGTATGCAGCAGCACCAGGTCGCCGGGCTCCAGCGAATGGATGTCGTCGAACATGCTCAGGTTGCGCATGCCCGAGTGCGCGGTGAGCACGCAGTGCGTCGAGGTGCCGCCCACCGGCAGGCTCGTGCCTTCCAGGTGGCCGACGCCCGCCATAAGGACTTCTTCGCTCGTGCCGTGGTAGATGGGCATGCTCACATCGATGGAGGGGATCTCGACCCAGCTCATCATGGGGTCGCGGTCAAAGATGAGCTGCTGAGCGTAGGGCTCGATCTGGTCGGCGGGAAGCTCGGTGGCCTCGCCGGCAAGCTGCTCGTTAAAGGAGCGCGCCTGGAGCAGGATGCGCTCGCGCTCCTCGGCAGACAGCGCGTCCACGGTGCTGGACACGGTGCTGATCTGGTTGAACACGCCCGAGGCCTCGAGCCGGTCCAAGATCCACGGCCAGGTCATTAGGCCCACGCCAATAAGGATGATAACGATGGTGATGAGGCGGTCGGCCCAGCGCGGCAGCCGCTTGCGACGGCGCTTGGGCTTTGGTTGAGGTTTGGGCTGGGGGCTTGAGCCGCCGTTGGCCGCGGCGTTATTGTTCTTCATATGTTTGGCGCCCTGCACCATCGCCGTTCACTCCTCTACAGCTCAAGTTGTCTAAACAAATAATAGCCGATTAGCAGGCTCCCCCGCCCGACAACACAGCTAGACCGCACCGTCCAGTCGAGGATAAGCCAGCATTTGAGTTTTCAAAATGTCCCGAATCGGCGGGGAGATTCGGGATACAATAGCTACAGGAAACGACGCACCCCGCGTAAGTGATCGAAAGCGCGGGCGACCAGTTTCCGGTGTTGTTAAATGCCCGGGCCTCTAACCCCGGGCATTCTTATTTGCGCTTGTTGCGGCGCAAATGCCTTCTACCGTCCGCACCGCGCGTGCGCCTACGGACCTTAAACCGAACTTCATACGAGTCAAGAAACGCGATGACGAACGAGCCCACCGCCGCGAGGGCGGCGAGCGCGTTAAGGAATTTCAGCATTTGGGGACCTCCGATCGAGTCGTCGGCCGCCCGCGCACGGGATGCGTCGCAAGGGTATTTTACTGCGAGTGCATGCACCCGCAGCTGCTAAACGCAATAATTGCAAACATTTGTTCGATAGTTACACACACGGTTCCTCGTCCAGCGGAGCCTGGCCGCATTGTCCGGGTTTGCCCGACGTGTTTGCGTTTTCAAATGTCCCGAATCGGCGGGGCGATTCGGGATACAATCGTTACAGGAAACGACACGCCCCGCGTAAGTGTTCGAAAGCGCGAGTGAGCAGTTTCCGGTGTTGTTAAATGTCCGGACTCCGAACCACGGGCATTTTAATTTGCACGCGCGGCGCAAATGCCTTCTACCGTCCGCACCGCGCGTGCGCCTACGGACCTTAATCCGAACCTCATACGAGTCAAGAAACGCGATGACGAACGTACCCGCATCGGACGGTGGAGGCTGGCTGCGTTGTCCCAAAAAAACGGGGCAGACTCCAGTGCGGAGTCTGCCCCGAAAAGAGAATGGCAAAGCAAGAACGTGGATGGACGAGAAAAGTGTCCGCAAGTCTCAAGGCCATCACATCCCACCTGCCAAAGGGATGGGTGAGCGAGCGTTACCCCTGCTCGGACTCCTCAGCCTGCTTACGGCTGCGGATGAGGTGCGCCACGCCGATGCACAGCACCGCGCCACCAGCAATCCAAGTGAAGGTCACGCCATTGAGACCGGTCAGCGGGAGGCCGGAGCCCTTCTTGTTCTGGATGGTGACAGGAATGGTCGCGTCATTTGTAGCACTGGAAGTAACCATTTCGGTATTGCTGGACGTTACATCGAGACTCTGCAGGCTACCGTCTGCGTTGTACTTCGGCTTCACCGTAATGGTAAACGGAGCAAGGGTGTTGTAACCAGCAGGAGTATTGCATTCGGTAATCTCATACGTTCCCTCAACAAGACCAGGGATATAAATCTTGCCAGTTTCCTTGTCGGTCTTGAATTTTCCGGCATCTTTCTCATTTTCGGTAATGCCGCCAGTTTGGGTCAGCCACCTATTAGTCTTAAGCGAAGTATCTCCCTCTTTGGTCATTTTGACTTGGAAGGTAGCTTCAAGTTTTTGATTCTGGTTGTCCTTTTCGACCTTGGTCACATCCAGGCGGAAGACATGGTCAGTAACTCGCTCCGGCGTGGAGGTGCCAGTACCTTCAACCATGGGGTTATTCGAATAGACGAGTTTGACATCATTGGTGTTGCCGGTGGCAGTGTATTCAGCCTTATCGGTCAGTTTTGCTTTATAGGTCACAACGACCTTAGAGTCGCCCCTAAGCGTCACGCCTGCAGCTGCTGCAGCATCCTTAAGATTGGAGAAGGAAATCGTCAGGTCTTGACCGCCAGTAAGGTTCCCAGAAGCGTTCTTAGTGTCCACAAGGTCTACCGTGTAGCCATTTGCAGGCTGGATAACTTGACCGTTAATTTTCACCTCAACGGAGCTCTTGATAGCCTCCAGTCCAACAGAAAGATGATCCTGGAACGTATATTCGTACTTGGTGAAGGTGTCGATGTTACTAGCAACGTGGCCAGTCAGTTTATATTCGACCTCCTCGCCAATATACGAGTCGCTTACCTTTCCCCAGTTACCGCCCTCGAGGACCTCCTTCTCAACGGTAGGAATGCTGGTCTTCTCGGTAACGGTCACGCTGCTACCGCCGACAACGGCGAAGATGGGCGAGGTGCCCGTGTTCTTCTTTGCCGCTTCGGAAGTGCTCAGTGAAGATTCATCGGTCAGGAACAGGTAGTAACCCGTCTTGGGGGAATTATTCTCATCGTTAGGCACAGTGAAACTATTGCCTGCCAAGAACGAACTGCCCGTAGCGGTAACGCCACTTTTCACAATACCGGCAATCTTGTTGAGAAGGTGATCCTTATTAACAGCAGTCTCAGCATTAGTACCGGTAACGTTCTTAGTCAACCAATCGGCCACGTCCTGGGCGGTAGCCTTATTGGGCAGCTTAGGATTAGAAGTCTCATACTTCGAATCCGCTTCAATAGCCGCGATAATGGCATTCTGAACACTCGGCTCCACGTCGTCTGCCCACTTGACGTTGGAGACGATCTTATCAGCCGTCCCCTCCTCAGTAGGATCTACGACATCGGCCTTAAAGATCTGATATGCCTTGAACGTAGTGGATGCGTTACCCTCCGACTGCGTAATGGTGATGCTGTTGTCGCCATCATCAGCAAACGCCATGGTCACCGGGGCCATAACGCCGCCGAAGCTCAGGGCTGCTGTGAGGCCGGCGGTTACTGCCAGGCGTGCGATGTTCTTGCTCATGCTCATCTTCTTTTCCTCCGTTTTCCGGTTGGTTCTCATTCGATCGGTCATCATCTGTCTGCGTCTTAGCATCTACTTCGCTACGTCTCGCCCCGCTCTCTGTGGGGCTGCCAGCTATTCTTTATGGCTGCCACCTCCCCGCTTGACCAGGAGCGCGACCACGATGAGCGCGGCTCCGGCGACCGCTGCGGCGGCCGCGGCGTACATTGCCATATCGCCAGTCGAGGGCATAAAGCCTCCGGTGGTAATGCTAGGGGGTGTGCCGGTGGGCGTGTTGATGAGCGACGCCTCCAGGCTGCCCGTCGACCCGTCCGCGCTGTCGGCACGCAGGGGCGACTCGGCCGTGATGGTGAGTTTGGGCTTGGCGGCGGCCACCTGGTCGACGTCCAGGCCCTCGGCCTTGACCGTCACGGAGCGCGTACCCTCAAAGGCGGTGTAGCCCTTGGGCGCCTTGAGCTCGCGGACCTCCAGCTTGCCCGAGTCCACGCCCGAGACGGTCACGCGGCCGTCCTCGCCCGTGGTGACGGTGGCCTTGCCCTCCGCATCCCACGTGCCGTCGGCCGACAGCGTGCGGCCGCGGTCGTCGGCGATGCTCAGGACCGCCCCGGCAAGCGGCTTGTCGCCGTCGCTGCCGCGCTTGGTGAGCGCGAGATCCCAGGTGTAGGCGCACGCGTCGTCGCTCGGCGTGCGGGTGAAGCCGGCATCGCCGGACTGGTCGGCAAAGGGAGAGCGCGGGTAGCGCAGGTAGACCTCGTTGGGGTTGCCCTTCGCGATGCCGTGGTTGCACGCGCTGTTGAGCGGCGCATTGTACACGGCGACCACGCGGGCGCCCGCGGTGAAGGCGTCGGCCCCGCCGAGCGCGGCGATCAGGTCGCCGGTGCGCACGGTGAAGGTCTTGCCGTCGGTCGCTACCTTGGTGGCGCACTGGGCCGTGATGTCGGTCCAGCCCTTCGCGGACTCGGTGCCGGCGCGGCCGTCCTTGCCGGCCGAGACGGCGTCGAAGCCGCCGTCCGTGCCCGCCGCCACGTACACGCGCATGCTCGCGGCAACCTTGGAGGGTTCGAGTCCCGCGCTCATGGTGTCGACGAACCGCACCGTATAGGTGTCGTAGGCCGTGAGCCCCGCCGGGACCGTGGCAGAGAGGCGCCAGTACAGGTCGTCGGCGACCGTGGCGTCGGCGGCCTTGCCCCAGGCGGCGGCGCTGTCCTCCAGCACGTGCTTGGCGACCTTGGGGGTCGCCGCCTTGGGCTTGACGGTGACGGCGCTGCCGCCGACCAGGGCCATGATCGGCGCGGTGCCGGCCTCGTTCTGGGAGATGGCGTCGTCTTTGGCGACGATGAGCCAGTAGCCACAGGGCAGATCGGCCGCCGTGCCCGCGTTAAGGGGCACAGACACGGCGCCAGAGCTCTGGAGGGAACGAGCGAGCTGTGCGCTCAGCGCGCTCGTGAGGTGGGAATCGGTGTTGAGCCACTCGGCAGCTTCCTGCGCGGTGGTCTGGGAATTGGGCATACCGGCGCTGTGCAGCACAGGCAACACGGCATCGCGCGCGGCGTCGCTTGCCCAGGCGAGGTCGGTGGCGATCTTGGCGTCGCTGTCGCCGTCGACGACGTTGGCGCTAAAGATCTGGTAGGCGTCGTAGCTGCTCGCCACGGTGCCGCTCACCGTGATGGAACCGGTCGAGGTCGGCGCGGCCTGCGCGGATGCGGGGAACACAACCGCGCAGGTGCCGATCAGGAGGGCAAGCAGCGCAAACAAGATCGGGAAGGAGCAAACTTTCTTATTCACGACGCTCGCCTCCCTTCGCATTCGCCTTGCGACGAATGTGCATCCAGGCCGCAGCAGCGCAAAGCACCGCCGCGCCGGCAAGGTACGTCAGAGTGACGCCCGACATACCAGAAAGGGGCAAAGAGGTGGAGTAGGTGTTGGTGAAGGTGGGAGTGGACTCGGTGAGGTCGTGGGGCTTGTCGGTGGTCACTGGATTGCCATCACGATCCTGAATCTGCTTGTAGGTCGCATTGACGTTGATATGGTGGTCAGAGTCGTCAGTCGCGTTGACCGTAATCTTATAAATCGACTTGTCGTACGTATAGTTCGTAAACGGCGTGGCTGGCTGCTGCTCGCGAACGTAATAAGTAAAGGTCTTGCTTGCACCGCGGCCAGTGGAGTCAGTCGGAAGTTTGTTGAGTTGATCGAGTTTGTACTCGATCTTGTCGAAGCTCAGGGTCTGGGACTTGCCGCCGTCGGCAGTGGTGATAATCTCGCCCTTGGGGTTGGTCACAACCGTCTTGGCATTTTTGAAGTCCGCGTTATCCGCAAACTCGAGCGTAAACTCCTTCATCTCGCCGCCCTTTACGACCTTGGTCACCTTAGGAGTCCAGGTGCCGGTAGAGGTGTACGGAGTGTACTTGTTGGTGAAGGTCTTTTCCCCGTCGGGACCGTTAATCGAATAATAGCCTTGGTCGTCCTTTTCCAGCGAGTTAGTTGAATCTCTCGGACTCACGCTTGTGATCGTGTAGTTGTGAACGTAAAGAGGAACGTCCGAGTTTGGATTTTCCCTGCTCG
This sequence comes from Collinsella aerofaciens, assembly GCF_902364355.1. Lineage (GTDB taxonomy): Bacteria > Actinomycetota > Coriobacteriia > Coriobacteriales > Coriobacteriaceae > Collinsella > Collinsella aerofaciens_AF. The sequence goes on along the minus strand of NZ_CABJDK010000002.1, from coordinate 274,036 downwards.
GCACCTTCATGAGTAGCGTTTGGTTGTCCTGAACCGTCACCACAATCTTGTACACGGCTGGGTCGTACGTGATGTCGAGATCATTGCCAGCATTTTCGACCAAGTAGTATGTAATCTTGTTAGCCTCAACAGTCTTATCAATGAACTGTTCGCCAAGGTCAAAGGTGATGTTACCGTCCGCATCATTCTTGGCGGTTCCGACCAAGGTGCAGCCGCCACTGTTGAATGTCTTGTCATTCCAAGAGGGCTCCGTCGCGCCATCCGAATCCTTACGGTAGACCGAGAAGGAGAACTGGTCTTTGGCGAGCGCTATGCTTTCCTCGGTCTGCTTATTTTTCATTTTCAGCGCCTTGGTTGCCTTCAGCTTAAGGCTCGGATAGACATACGTATCCGCAGGCACGCCCAAGTACAGGTCGCCGTTCGACATGATGCCGCCGCCATGGTTCCAGGAATAATTGCCCGTGATGAAGGTTGTCGCGGCTGTCTGCGCAGCAGTTGCCGCGGCGTCTCCAGCTTGAACACCCGAGCTCAGACCGATGCTGTTATATACCTGCACGCCACCGTTAGCAGGGATAGTAATGGCTTGCGTAAGCTCTTTACTTCCCGAGTATTCGGCGTCACCGCCGCCGAGCATTTTGCCAATCACCGCCGCGATTGGCTCGCGGTGACCCTCCGCTGCAAGGAAGAAATCGGCGTGACCGTTTTCGCGAAAGTCAGGACTATTGTAGGCGTCAGTATCCTGGTTCTTTTTGTGGACAAGGTCTTTGTAGCCACCAGCGGATAGGTGAGGGGTGCCTTCGTTGCCGCTATTATTCTCAGATTTATAATCATCTTTTGCGTCATGCTGATCTTTGGCAGACGTATTTCCAAAGATCGCTGTGCCGTAGGTGTTCGTCACCAAGGTCTTGCCCGTCGGGCAAACCGCAACGCCGCCACCGTAGCCACCGGCCTCATTGCTGCTTATATAGGAGTTATAGACAAATAGCCTGCCCGCATTAGATGCGGTATCCGAATCGCCCTGGACAAAGATACCGCCTCCGCCCCAGTCAAAGCGAGACATGCAGGAGTTATTAGTGATATAGACTGGAGTAGATTTTGACGCACCTTCTATCATCGCGTCAACCATCTGGCCCACGCGAATGCCAGCACCCTCGGAACGGTTGCTCACATTTGCGGCAATAGTTCCCCCCGTAATGTTGAGCCATGCCATTGTCTCGCGAGAACTCGCCCCGTGTCGATCGACATCGGTAATGTAAACGCCACCGCCAGCTTCCTCAGAATAGTTGCCCGTAATCTGGCCGCCCGAAATGGTGACATGAGTACCGTTTTTAGCGGCAAGTCCAGCACCGCCATGATCGCCATAACCATCTTGGCCACAGAACTTGGCATATTTATTGTTAGTGATGTAGCCGCCGGAAACAGTAGCGCTGCCGCCCGAAGCCATGATGCCGCCGCCGAAACCAGCACCAGAAGGAAGCGTGCTGTTGCCGGAGATTACGCCACCAGCTATGGTGACCGTGGAACCTTCAGCATACACACCGCCGCCATTAGGAGCACTGTTGCCGGCAATTACACCACCGGTCAAATTAAGGGTCGAAGCGTCGCCTTTCGCGTTGGATACCTTAATGCCCGCGCCCGCGCCCGAGCTAGAAGCGCCACAAACGTAGCCGCCGCTCATGTTGACGGTAGAGCCGTTCTCGGCAAAGACCAAGCTGCTAACGCTGCTGCCTTGTTTTTGCGTGATCACGCCGCTCACAAGGTTAAACGTGCCACCCTTGCCGTTGTTGTTATACAGATTGATGAGCTTTAGATTTGCGTTGCCGTCGCACGCCACGATGGCGCCCTTAATATCGACGTTATGTCTGACAAGTGTCTCGGTTGTACCTGTTCCGTTCGGGGACGATTCGGTCACGTAGTAGGTAAAATTAGATGGAATGTTATCGTTATCGTAAATCAGTTCGGCATTCTTGCCATAATTGGCGGCATTCAGGCTCTGCCCCTGATCAGCTAGCTGCTGGCCCTCGCTGACCGTCTCACCCACCTGTGCAGAATCCCTAATTGTAAGTGTCGCACCACCGGCAACATTGAATAACGGCTTGTCGGCGCTGGAGTGCTTAATCTTATGACCACTTAGGTCAAGGGTGATATTGCTGCCGCCTTTGTTAAGTGTGATTTCACCAGGAAAGTCAATATCAGCCGCAAGCGTAAAGCTGGCGGTTTGATTTTCCTCAACGCCTAGAAGCTTTGTCTGCAAATCATCGGCATTTTTGATGTCCGTGGCTACCTCTTCGCTCGCCACAGCCTCCTCGGCTGACGAACCAGCGGCATCGTCAATCGCTTCATTTTCTTCTGCCTGCGACTCGTCCTTGGGCTGCTCCTCCTGCTGGATTTCGTCGTCGCCCGCAGCATCGTCATTATCCTGGTTCTCGGCATCCTCGTTAGTAGTGTTGTCTACATCAGTAGACTCAGTTGAGGAACCCCCCCCCCATCACAGTTTCCTCGGTAGAAACCGTCTGGGCATCGTTGGCAATAGCCTGCGAGATCGGGGGCATGACGAGCGACAGTACCAGGCTCAAAACGGAGGCTCCGCACAAAACGCCTGCCAGTACACGGCGCGTCGCTTTATTACTCTGCTTAGATTTGTCCGAATTCGCTTTCATCGATGTCTCCTCCCCAAGAGACCGCGATCTTGCTCTTTCACCATCAAACGTATCTGCGCAATCTGTAATTGCGCTCGTTTAGTAATGCAATTATAACGATTGTTTAAACATCTGAGCAACAAAACCGACATTTTTGTAGCGAGTTCTCAATTCTCTTGACATTTGCTCAGATTTACCTTCGTTTATTCGCTATCTATTTTTTGTTTCTGCTGGTAATTTAGTTGCGTATTATTTTTTAATGGCATTAGATTTATTTGCACAACATTTTGCTCAAGAGCAAACATCCTGTGAACGGTCAAAAATCGACCGTGAGCGGTAGGTCATCAACCGGGATGAATATCCTACCAAACTGATGAGAATATCTTTAACCCATCGGTGGTTAGAAGCGTGATGTTTAAACGACGTTATTTGAATTTACGCGAAGATTTTAGGCATCAATTCGCCCAAATCGCCTGAGGCCACCGCAAAGGCGCCTGTCCCCTTTGCGGTGGTTCTCCCCCGGCGCCACAGCAGATGCTCCTCGATAAAGATCGCGATGCCGTCCTCGTCGTTGCTGGCGGTTACAAAATCGGCGGCGGCACGGGTGGCGTCGCTGCCGTTTGCCATGGCCACGCCCACGCCGGCGTCAGCCACCATGCAGGTGTCGTTGTCCGCATCGCCAAACACGCAGATGTTCTGGAGCTCCATGTCGTTGAGCTCCGCCACACGCACAAGGCCGCGCGTCTTGGACACGCGCGGATCCATGAACTCGTAGAGCCGCTGCGTGGTTTGCAGAGCCGCCGCCTTAACGGTGTCGTCGGCAAACGTCGATGCTCGCTCGATGACCTGCGGCATCACCTCGGGCGCCATGGTGAACATCACCTTGGGCTGCGGATCGCGCAAAAACTCGGCAAAATCGACCACCTGGTAGGGCACGCCGTCGACGCGCGACAGGTGCTCGACGCACGCGTTGCTCTCGGGCACGTAGAACACGCCGTCTCGGGGACAGACGGGCGTTGCCGGAAGGTCCGCCATGTGCTTGCAGATGCGCGCGATGGTCTCGCCCGGCAGCGGATAGCTCAGCTCGTTGATGTTGTGCGCGCGGTCGATGACCTCGGCACCACCGCAGCCCACGAGCACGTCCACCAGGCCTTCGATGCCCCAGAGCTCGTACATGGCCTCGGTCGCGTGGGCGTCGCGCCCGGTGCACAGGCCAAAGAGCACGCCGCGCTCGCGCAGGGCGCGGATCGCCGCCACGGTGCGCGGGGACACCGTGTGCTGGCTCGTGAGCAGCGTACCGTCGATATCGCAGAACACGGCTTTGATGTGGCTGAAGGTGGTGTCCATGGGGGCCTTTCTGGGTTGCGCGGCGGCGCTGGATGAATTCGTAAGCGGCGTACATGGTATACCAAGGTGCAGCCGCGGCCCGTCAAAGCAAAACCACCACAAAGGTGTCTGGCCCCTTTGTGGTGGCCTGGCCCGGGGCGCAAACCATCACAACATTCGACGTTTTTCGGCAAAATCGAGGTTTTCATCGAATGTTGTGATGGTTTTTACTGCTTTGCGGCACGATCCAAATGCCGGCGTCCAAACAACAGCAGCGCCGCGGGAACTGCCGTCACGACCATGCCCGCCCCTACGAGTGTCTGCTGCACGCCAAATGTCGCCGCCAGCCACGGGGCAATCGCCAGCGGCGCCACGCCGGCGAACATGTTGCCAAAGCCCATGACCGAGTTCACGCGACCGAGTTGCTCGAGCGGGGCCGTCGTTTGCACGATCGTGTTGTGGAGCGGGTTGACGATGCCCCAGGCCACGCCAAGGACAATCTGGCCGACAAGGGCCACGCCCACGTACGGCGTCCCCACATAGAGCAGGCTTCCCAGGCCCACGGACATAAGCGCCACGAGCAGTGTTTTAAGGTTGACTAGGTGCGGCGGCATCCGAAGCGCAACCACGGCGCCCAGCACCGCGCCCACACCGCAGGCCGACGAAAGCCAGCCCATCCACTCAACGCCGACGTGCAGGACATCGCGATAGAAAAACGACTCGAGCGGATCGAAGGCCCCGTAGCCAAAGTTCGAAAGAAAAATGATACAAAACAGCAGGGCAAGAACGCTGTTGGTAAAGACCGTCTTGATGCTGGTCGCGAAGGTGACGCGGGAGGATATGCTGGGGTTGGAGCTTTGTCCCGCACGCTCCCCTTCCTCTGCCGAATCGGCATCCACATGTCCGGCGACATGGCTGGCCTGCGGCCTAAAGCCCCAACTGACGACGAACGCCAACACGGTAAAGAGCATCATGAGCACGAACACCGCACGCGACGACGCAGCCGCCGCGACAAAGCCGCCCAGCGTGGGTCCGACGATAATGCTCACGTTTGAGAACATGGCGATGGCGGAATTGATGTCTTTGAGTTCGGCGGGGTCGTCGGTGAGGTAAGCCGGATAGGACGTGGCGATGGGTTGGGCAAATCCCATCGTAAAGCCTAGGAGCACCGCGCCGAGCAGGACAATGCCGGTCGCATCACCAAAGGCAATGATTGCCGTGCCGGTTACAAGCGTGCCGACGATGCTCAGCAAGAAATGACGACGCGGGCCCCAGGCGTCGAGCGCCGCGCCTCCCGCAAAGGACCCCAGGATCACGAAAACATTCATGAACAGGACGGCCAGCGATGTCGCGACGACCGAGGCATCGTCCGCATAGGTAAGCGTTCCGATGACGCCGATAAAGTAGCTGGTCTGAAACCCGGTGTAGATGAGAAAGCGCATCGCTACCAGGCGCTTGGCCTGCATGGACAGCGAAGGTTGAGGTTTTGAGAGAAGAGATGCGAGCATGGAGACTCCTTGTTTCATACGAATACGGGCGGTGGGTATTCGCCACCGTCTGTCAAATCAATCTATCCGCATGAAACATTAAGGACGCATCAGGACCCTTCTCTCCGTTTTTCGCTCAGTATGAACTACTTGGTAGATTGTAAGGCATGTCCCAACCATCTACCAAAGCAAAACCACCACAAAGGTGCCTGGCCCCCTTTGTGGTGGAAATGACGTTTGCCCAGATAAAACCTGCCAAAACAAACCTGTCCCTTTTTGGCAGGTTATGGCAGCGCAGCGAGCCGGCCCTTAAAGGTGATCTTGGATAAGATCGCAGATGGCTCGGGCGTCGTTGATGTTGATGGCTCGGGTCGCGAGGCCGGCGTCGAAGCCCTGACGTGCCAGGGCCTCGTTGCAGGCAAGGGCCAGCGTGTGGCCGTCGACCAGGTCGAGCGAGCTCTTGCCGCGCAGACGGTCGACACCCGAGCGCGCGACCACGATGTTGTCGAAGCCCTCGGTCTTGTAGCCCTCGATGATCACCACGTCGACATCGTTGTAGCGCGACAGCAGCTCGCGCGCGGGCATCTCGTCTTCCTCGCGCGTGTCGGCGTACTCCGCCCAGCGCGTAGCGCAGATGAGCCCCACGTGCTTGGATCCGGCCTGGTGATGGCGCCACGTATCCTTAGCGGGCACGTCGATATCAAAGCCGTGATGCCCGTGATGCTTGAGCGAGCCCACGCGCAGGCCGCGGCGGGTGAGCTCGGCAATGACCTTCTCGACGAGCGTGGTCTTGCCCGAGTTTTGGTAGCCGATAAACGCGATCGCGGGGACGGCTGGGGTGGGAGCTGCGGGCGTGACGGCGACGGGCGCGCTTGTGGGTGCGTTACCGTCGGCGGCCACGGACTCAACAGCAGCGGCCTGACGCTCTGCGCGATCCCACACGCCCGAGCGGCCGCCCTCCTTGTGCAGCAGGCGCACGTCGACGATCTCCATGCCGCGATCGACCGCCTTGCACATGTCGTAGATGGTCAGACACGCGGCACTCGCGCCGGTCAGAGCCTCCATCTCAATACCGGTCTTGCCCGTCACACCAGCTGTAACCAGTACGTGAAAGCCAACCTGCCCGTCCACGCGCGCCGGCGCCCAGCCCTCGGGCACGTCCTCGGCCGGCGTCCCCGCCGGAGCGATGGGCGCAATGTCGCACTTGCTCTTGGTAATGAGCAGCGGATGGCACATGGGGATGATGTCGCTCGTGCGCTTGATGGCCATGATGCCCGCCACGCGCGCACAAGCAAGCACATCGCCCTTTTTAGCGCGGTCCTGCAGCACCATGGCCTGCGTCTCGGGGTGCATGAGGATGGTGCCCTCGGCGATGGCAATGCGATGGGTCTCGGCCTTGTCGGACACGTCCACCATACGCACCTCGCCCTTGGCGTCCACGTGCGTCAGCTCGTCGCGACGGGCGTCACGGGCGGGCTCGGTGGCAGCACCGGCAGTCGGCTGCGCGGACGCGTCGGCGTTGCCAGCATTCGCCGCAGCCGTGACTTTGTGGGCAGACATCGCGGCCCTGCGAGCGGCCTTGGTGGCATCGGCGTACCTGCTCTTGGCCATATGATCATCCTCCGATTTGGGACATAAATCGTTGCGTGCCCTCAATTATCGCGTGTTCCTGCGGTTTGTGGGCGACGGCATCGCGCCAAATCGAAAGTACCTGCATATCATCACCACGGCGCAGGGCGTCGCGCACCGAATACTCGGCATCGCTGAACAGGCACGGGCGCACGTTGCCATCGGCCGTCAGGCGCAGACGGTTGCAGTTCGCGCAAAAATGGTTGGACATGGCGCTAATAAAGCCAACCGTTCCCGTCGCACCCGGAAAGTGCCAATAGCGCGCAGGGCCCGCGCCGGCAGGAGCGTCGTTGATGTCGAGCGGCTCGAGCTCGCCCAGTCCCGCCGCCGCGGCCCCGGCATTGATGCGCGCCCGCAGCTCGTCGCTCGGCACGGTGTCACTCGCGTCCCACAGCTCGGGATTGAGCGCGGGCGCATGCGGATCCACAGCGCAATGCGAGCTCGTATGTTCGTCGCCAATGGGCATGTATTCGATAAAGCGCAGGTGGATGGGGCGGTCGACGGTCAGCCGCGCAAGGGCCGCCACATCTTGGTTGAGCCGGCGCACCACAACGCAGTTGACCTTAACGGGCTCAAAGCCCCAAGCCAGCGCCGCGTCGATGCCTGCCACGGTCTGCTCGAGCCGACCCAGGCGCGTGATCTTTCCAAAGAGCGTAGGGTCGAGTGTGTCGAGCGAGATGTTGACGCGGTTAAGCCCGGCATCTTTGAGCTGTGGCGCCAGCTTGGGCAGCAGGGCGCCGTTGGTGGTGAGCGAGATGTCCTCGATCTGCGGGATCGCGCGGATGTCGCGAATGAGCGGAATGATACGGCGGCTGACCAGCGGCTCGCCGCCCGTCAGGCGCACGCGGCGAATGCCCTCTCCCGCCACCAAGCGCACAAAGCGGGCGATTTCCTCGGCACTGAGTAGCTCGTCGTGCGCGCGGGGCGCCACGCCATCGGCCGGCATGCAGTAAATGCAGCGAAAATTGCACTTGTCGGTAACGGCAATGCGCAGGTAGTTGATATCGCGGCCAAAGCCGTCATGTTGCACGTGCCCGTCCACGCAGCCCTCCCCTCACGCGGCGTTTTATTCTTCGGAAAACATAATACCCCACGGGAGAATCATGCCGACACCCGTACGACAGGACAGGTCGCTTCGAGCAAAACGGACTTTCCAAGCCCATCCTCAGCATACAAACCATCACAACATTCGATGCTTTTCCCGTTTTTGGCAAAAAACGTCGAATGTTGTGATGGTCTGCCTGCCCACGGCACCCCGCAGAAGGACCGGAACGTCCCTAAAGGCCGCCGTCCCAGTGTCGAATCACGAATTCTCGCAGGTCGTTCTGCCGCTTTTGGAACGCTTCGCTTCGGTCGCACTTAAGGCCCATCGCGAGTGCGATGGCGTTCATAGCCCGGTGCAATTGCAGCTGGTGGGCAAACTGAGTCCCGGTGAGGACGATCATCTTAAAGCCCAGCGCGCTCAGCACGGTCATACGCTCCGCATCAGATGCGCTGCGCTGTTTATCAAGATGGTCCGAGCCGTTGTATTCAATTCCCGTACCGCTCGCAGGCGCATATACGTCGATCTCGAAATACCCGGCCTTTGCGAGATACTTGAACTCGTTGGGAACATCGACCCGATGGTTGAGCTCAACCTTGACGTATCCTAGCCCGCCCTGAGAACGTTTTGCTACGACCATGATTGCGGTGGCCGTCTCCATGGGCGACCGTGCGCCATCGTGCACGCGCTTGAGCACGGCGGCCGCGCGTACAGCCCCCTGACGAGATCGGTTCTCATTACAATAAGCAATCAAGTCGGCAACGGTGTGCCTCTGCCCCATCTCGATATAATCGTCTGTCGACAGATGATTCAAATGGTATCGGGCGCAGATTTCGTAGCCATATTCCAACTGCTCGGGCTCACTCATCCACGAACCCGCCTGGACAAAGCACATGGCCTCATCAACCACCAGAAGGCCCTCTGCCACCTCGATAAGATGGCCTGGAGGTACCGGTGCTCCAAACACATGGCACCTAAATCCAGCCGGCGTCGAGCGCTCAAAATCGAAGTTGACGAGCGTGTCGATATGATCGAGCTCTTCTCGTGGAATACCAAGCGAAACCAGATAGTCGGTAACGATCCCAACTGCCGTTGAAGCCCTCAGCCCCTTGGCATCGAGCCCCAATTTGGGCAGGCTCGCGGTCGGCTCCGCCTCGCCAGCAAGCGAGTCCTCATCGTATAGGCTGCTTGCTCGCGAGAGCGGCTCGAACGGGCGCGCCACGTTGTGGTACAGCCAGGCAGTCTTATGGGACAGGACGATCGGCAGGTCCATGAGCCCTCCAATGGAGTCGGATAACCAACCTTATTCCCCTGCCCACGGGTCCGCACACCTTCGTGCGCAAGAAAGCGATTCCACCCGATCGAGTGGTAGAAAAACCATCACAACATTCGATGCTTTTCCCAATTTTGGCAAAAAACGTCGAATGTTGTGATGGTTTGAGGCGAGGTGAGGAGCATGGAGGGGTCAAAGCATCGTGCTCGAACAGGTTAATCCAGCTCTTTTAAGCCATGCGCCAGTTGCCAGTACTCGCCGTGCTGGGCGAGCAGCTCCTCGTGGGTGCCGCGCTCGATGATGCGGCCGTGTTCAAGGACCATGATGGCGTCGGCGTCGCGGACGGTGGACAGGCGGTGCGCGATCATAAACGTGGTGCGTCCGCGCATGATGCGGTCCATACCGCGCTCGATAAGCTTTTCGGTGCGCGTGTCGATGCTCGAAGTGGCCTCGTCCAGGATGAGCACCGGTGGGTCGGCGACGGCCACGCGCGCAATGGCGAGCAGCTGGCGCTGGCCCTGCGACAGGTTGGCGCCGTCGGCCGTGACCGGCGTGTCGTAGCCTCTAGGCAGGCGGCGGATAAACGAATCCGCGCAGGCAGCCTCGGCGGCGGCGCGCACTTCCTCGTCGGTCGCGTCGAGCTTGCCAAAGCGGATGTTCTGCGCAATGGTGCCGCTAAACAGGTGCGTGTCCTGCAGCACAATGCCGAGCGACCCGCGCAGGCTGGCCTTGGCAATGTGCTTGACGTCGATGCCGTCGTACGTGATCTCGCCGTCATCGACCTCGTAGAAGCGGTTGATGAGGTTGGTGATGGTCGTCTTACCTGCGCCTGTGGAGCCCACAAAGGCGATCTTTTGGCCCGGCTTGGCAAACAGGTTGAGATCCGTGAGCACACGGGTGCCTGGCACGTAGGAAAAGTCCACGGCATGGAAGCGCACGTCGCCGGCAAGTGGGACCAAGCCGCACGTGAGCTCGGTGCCGTCGGCAGCCACCGCACGGCCCGACTCATCAACGGCAGCCATATCATGCAGGTGCCCGTACGCGCCCACGCCCTGGCCCTCGGGAATCTTCCATGCCCACGCGGCGTCCCCCGTCTGCACCAGCTCCACGCAGCCCTCGTCCACCTCGGGCTTAAGGTCCATGGCGGCAAACAGGCGCTCGGCACCGGCCAGCGCGTTGAGCAAAAAGTTGCCCAGCTGCGTAAACTGGTTGATGGGCATGGCCGCCTGGCGTACAAAGACCAGGTAGCTTGCAAGCGCGCCTACGTCGGCGAGCCCCTTGATGCAGAGCATGCCGCCCGCCACGGCGACGATGGCGTAGTTGGCATAGCCGATCACCACGGTCATGGGCACCATGGAGTTGGCGTAGGCCTGCGCGGCACCACCGGTGCGGCGCAGCTCTTGGTTGCGTGCGTCAAAACCAGCCACATTGGCCTGTTCGTGATTAAAGACCTTGATGACCTTTTGGCCCGAGACCATCTCTTCGATATATCCGTCCAGGTCGCCAAGCGATGCCTGCTGGGCGGCAAAGAAGCGCTTAGAGCGCGCGCCCGAGTAGCGCGCGTACAGCACAATGGCCGCGTCGCACACGAGCGTGATAATCGTGAGCTGCCAGTTGAGGATGATGAGCATGGCCGTGGTGCCGACCACCTGGATGCTCGCCTGAATCACGTTGGCAAAGCTGTTGTTGAGCGCCTCGGAGACAGTGTCGACATCGTTGGTGAAAAAGCTCATGATGTCGCCCGAGCGCGTGCTGTCGAAGTAGCTCAGCGGCAGCATCTGGATGTGCGCAAACAGGTCGCGGCGGATATCGGAGACCACGCGCTGGGCCGCGCGCACCATAATCTGCGAGTAGCCCAGAGCCGAGAGCACGCCCGCGGCGTAGATGGCAGCGGTAAAGATAACCTGCTTAGCGAGCAGTTCCTCGCCGCCCGTTGCCAAACCGTTGACGATGGGGCGCACCATGTAGGTACCGGCAAGGCTCGCGATGGCCGCAACAGAGGCAAGCACACCCACTGCGAGCAGCGAGAACTTGGCGTGTCCCATGTAGGAGAGCAAGCGGCGGAGCGTCTGCGCCAGATTGGCGGGACGGGCCTGAGCGGATGTCTTAGGCATGGCGCTCACCCCCTTCCAAGGGCGATCCGCTGGGAACGCAGGAAAACGGATCATTCGCGCAGCCATCGTCGCAGCCGTCGCCGGTGTCCGCGTTCCCTGCAAATTCCATCTGCGAGGCGTAAATCTCCTGGTAGATGCTATCGCCCGCCAGCAGTTCCTCGTGCGTGCCCACGCCGTGGACACGACCGTCGTCCAACACAATAATGCGATCGGCATCCATGACGCTCGCAATGCGCTGCGCAATGACAATCACCGTCGTGTTGGGAATCTGAGCGATATGCTCGCGGATCTTGGCGTCGGTCGCCATATCGACCGCGCTGGTCGAATCGTCAAAGATGAGCACACGCGGATGCTTGAGCAATGTACGCGCGATGCACAGGCGCTGCTTCTGCCCGCCCGAGACACCGGCACCGCCCTGGCCCAGATAGCCGTCCAGCCCGCCGATGCGATCGAGGAACTCATCCACGCACGCCGCGCGGCAAGCCGCGAGGAGCTCATTGTCCGACGCCTGTGGATTGCCCCACTGCAGGTTCTCGCGCACGGTACCCGTAAACAGTACGTTCTTTTGCAGCACGATACCCACGGCGTCGCGCAGGGCGGCCAGGTCGTAATCGCGCACATCGCGCCCGCCCACGAGCACGGCGCCTTCGGTGGCGTCGTACAGGCGCGCGATTAGCTGCACAAGCGAACTCTTGCCCGAGCCCGTGCCGCCGAGCACGCCCACCGTGGAGCCCGCCTCAATGCAAAGGTCAATATGCTCGAGCACATCCTCAGCAGCATCCGCGCGGTACTTAAACGACACGTCGCGAAACTCGATGCTTCCGTCGGCCACCCCGTGCACGGCAGTGGCAGCGTCGGGTGCCTGGATAAGCGAACGCTCGTCGAGCACCCGCGAGATGCGCTCCACGCTGGCAAGTGCGCGGGTGAGCAGCAAAAACACGTTGGAGATCATCATGAGCGAGTTCATGATCAACAGCACATAGCTCATAAAGCCCGTGAGCGAGCCCACGCCGAGCTCGCCGGCAAGGATCATGCGACCGCCGATCCACAGAATGGAAAGCGCCGCCACGTACATCGACAGCTGAAACACCGGCAGGTTGAGCACGGCGTTGCCGAAGGTCTTGGTCGCCGTATGCGCGAGCTCGGTATTGACGGCGTCGAACTTGGCCTCCTCGTGCTCGGCACGCACGTACGCCTTGACGGCGCGCACGGCGGTGAGGTCCTCCTGCACCACACCGTTGAGATGGTCCATCGAGGTCTGCAGCTGGCGGTAGAGCGGACTGACGCGATAGGTGATAACGCCCAGCACGATCGCCAGCACCGGCAGGATGATCGCGAAAACGGTGGCGAGCGGACGCGACAGCACCAGCGCATAGACCAAGCCGACGATGAGCGTCACGGGGCCGCGCACCATGGGGCGAAAGCCGTTGCCGATGGCGTTTTGGATGACGGTGATATCGGTGGTCATGCGCGTGACGAGCGAGCTGGCATCGTAGTTGTCCAGATTGCCAAAGGCGAGCGTCTGAATCTTGCGATACTCCGCCTCGCGCAGGTTAGCGCCCAGCCCCGAGGCAACGCGGGCAGACGTGCGCGCATAGCCCAAGCCAAGTACCAGCGAAAATGCAGCGCATATCAACATATACGTGCCCTGCAACAGCATATAGTTGATGTCGCCCGCGGGCACGCCCACGTCGATGATATTTGCCATGATGACCGGGATAAACAGCTCGAGCGCCGTCTCGGCCGTCACAAAGAGCACGCCGAGCATGGCATCGCGGCGGTATGCCCCCAGATAGGAAAACAGAATCTTGAGATTGCGCACGCAGGTTCATCCCCCATCAAACGTTGTTCGCAAACCCACGTATTATGGCGCGCCGTGCGGCGGTGTCAAGTGTTCCGAAATCGATTTCTGCAAGGCTAGTGCAGGCACCAAGCTCGCAGGACGCGCCCCTGTATTCAATTGGAAATGAACGCGTGCGTGACTTTTTCGCCCCACCGCCAACACAAACCTTGACTCTACAATCGTTGTAGGGTTTTCACTACACTGGTACGTAAACGATCTAAGCCAGAAAGTGCCCCGCCCATGGAACACGACCTCACACGCGGCAATGTCCTCAAGACCATCGCGGTCTTTGCCCTGCCTTATATGCTCTCGTACTTTTTGCAGATGCTCTACGGCATGGCCGACCTGTACATGATGGGGCAGTTTAGCGGCGCCGCCGGCATCACCGCCGTGGGCAACGGCGCGCAGACGCTCTATATCATTACCGTGACGCTCGTGGGCCTGGCCATGGGAACGACGGTCATCGTCGGCCACGCCGTGGGTTCGCGCCGCTTCGACCGCGCCGAGACCGCCATCGGCAACACCATCACGCTCTTTATGGGTGTCTCGGTGGTGCTGGCCGCTATCTTGCTCGCACTGTGCCCGCAGATCGTGGCGCTCATTGGCACGCCGGCCGAGGCGGTCGAAGGCACCGCCGCCTACCTGCGCATTTGCTTTATGGGCATTCCGTTTATCGCCGCATACAACATTCTTTCGGCCATCTTTCGCGGGCTGGGCGATTCGCGCTCGCCCATGTACGTGATTGGCGTGGCATGCATCATCAACATCGCGCTCGATTTTCTGTTTATCGGCCACATGGGGCTCGGCCCCGTGGGCGCGGCGCTCGGCACGGTGACCGCGCAGACGGCCAGCGTTGCCCTCGCGCTCGTGTGGCTCAAGAGCCGCCGCACGAACATCCACGTTAAGCGCAGCGACCTGCGCCCCCAGCCCGAGGTGCTCGGTAGCATTCTTAAGATCGGCGTGCCCGTGGCCGTGCAGGACGGCTGCATCCAGGTGGCGTTTATGTTCATCACCGTCATCGCCAACCACCGCGGTCTGGTCGACGCCGCCGCCGTGGGCCTGGTCGAAAAGATGATCAGCTTTTTGTTCATTGTGCCGAGTTCCATGGGCGCTACCGTCAGCGCGCTCACGGCGCAAAATGCCGGCGCGGGCAAGGGCGATCGCGCGCGTCAGGTACTCAAGGACGCCATGACCATCTCGGTGGTGTACGGCTGCCTGATCACGGTGCTGATGTGGCTGGTGGCGCCGGCGTTTATCGGCTTTTTTGCCAAGGACGCTGCAGTAGTCGCCGCCGGTACCGGCTATATGCGCAGCTATATTTTCGACGCGATCTTTGCCGGCATCCACATTTGCTTTAGCGGCTTTTTCGCTGCGTATGGCAAGAGCTACATTGGCTTTGCGCACAACGTGCTGGCCGTGGTGCTCATTCGCGTGCCCGGCGCATGGCTGCTGTCGAACGCCTATTCCGACACGCTGTTCCCCATGGGCATCGCCTCGCCGTGCGGGTCGATTCTGTCGGCGGGCATCTGCGTGATTGCATTTACCGTGCTCAACCGGCGCGGGGCTTTTGACAAGCTGGTGGCGTAGCGGGGCGACGCAGGCCTAGCGCCTCTCCCCTGTTTTTACCGAAAGGAGCGGTCCTGTGACCGACATGCCAAGTGAACACACCGAGGGCCTGCTCCGCATTGGCGAGGTGGCGCGCCTGCTCAATTTAAGCGTGGGCACACTGCGTCATTACGAGCAGATGGGGCTGTTGGAGCCGGCATATGTCGATCCGGCAAGTGGGTACCGCTACTACGGATCGCGGCAGCTCTCCACCCTCAACACCATCGGCAACCTGCGCGTTCTCGACTTGCCGCTGGCGCAGATTCGCGAGTTTGTCACTACGCGCGATATGGATTTGATACAACGGCAACTGACCAAGCAACAGGAGTTAATTGAGCACAGGCGGCGTGAGTTGGAGCGCATGTCGCGCAAGATTGACCAGCGGCTTGCCTTGCTTCATGGCGCTTTGAATGCTGATCTCGACACCATTAGCGAAATCGAGGAACCCGAACTTCGCTGCGCCACGCTGCACGAGCGCGTCAATCCCACCGACGCCTATTCGCTGGGATGGCATATCCGCCAGCTTCAGCAGGGGCAGCACGAAACCTTTGCCTATCTGGGCAATCTGGGTGTGGGCATCGCGCCCGAACGCCTCGCCGCCGGCGACTTTGATGGCTACGACGAGGTCTTCCTGCTGCTCGATGACACCGATGATTACTTGGGCGACGTTGAGACGCGACCTGCCGCGCGCTGCCTGACCATAAGCTTCCGCGGCACGCACGGGCAAGCAGCCCCGCGCTATAAGCAGCTGCTCGGCTATATGCGCGAGCACAACCTGGCGCCCACCGGGCCTTCGCGCGAGATCGCCCTTATCGATGACATCATCAGCGACGACCCGGCAACCTACGTAACGCAGATCACGGTGCCGGTTGCCCCAGCAAAGTAAGAACCGCCCGGAAGGCATCGTGCTTCCGGGCGGTTCTTCAATTTGGCTATCGATGCCTTACGCCTCAGGCACCTCGCCAGTAGCCAAAATCTGCTCGAGTGCGTCCTCATCCAATACAGGCACGCCCAGCTGCTCGGCCTTGGTGAGCTTGGAGCCCGCTTTGGGGCCGGCGACCAGATAGCTCGTCTTCTTTGAAACACTGCCCGAGACCTTGGCGCCGAGCACCTTGAGCGCCGCGCCCGCCTCGTCGCGTGTGCGGTTGACGAGCGTGCCCGTGAGCACGAAGGTCAGACCCGCAAGCGGCTGTGCGTCGGCGAGCTCGCCCGCCACGTCAGCTTCGGCCGCGGCTTGCGCATGAGCGGCGCCCAAGTCGACCTCGAGCGAAAGGCCCGCTTGGCGCAGACGTTCCAGCACGGCGAGGTTCTCGGGCACGGCCAGGAACTGCTTGACGCTCGCCGCAATCTTGGGACCGATGCCCTCGCACTCGGCGATATCCTCTTCGCTCGCCAAGATGAGCTTGTCGATCGACAGGAATCGCTCGGCGATGACCTCGCCCACACTCTTGCCCACATGGCGGATACCCAGGGCAAACAGCACGCGACCGAGTGGCTGGCTCTTGGACTTGTTGAGCTCGGCGATGATTTTCTCGGCCGTCTTGAGGCCCACCGGAATGGGGTCGCCCTTCTTGACGCCCTTTTTGCTGTTGGAGCTGGCATAGGTGCGCCCTGTGTCCAGGCCGGCGATATCGTCGACCGTGAGCTGGTAGAAGTCCGCGACATCGTGGATAAGACCAGCGGCGATCATCTTGTCGACGATCTCGTCGCCCAGGCCGTCGACGTCCATGCAGCCGCGGCTCACCCAGTGGAGCAGGCGCTCCTTGAGCTGTGCGGGGCAGTCGATGGACACGCAGCGGTAGGCCACCTCACCGTCCTCGTGGACCACGGGGCTACCGCACACGGGGCAGACCTCGGGCATCTGCCAGTCAACGCTGTCGACCGGGCGCTTGTCGAGCACGGGACCCACGACCTCGGGGATCACGTCGCCCGCCTTGTGCACGATGATGGTGTCGCCCTCGCGCACGTTTTTGCGGCGGATCTCATCGATGTTGTGCAGCGTGGCGCGCGCGATGGTGGAGCCGGCGACCGTCACCGGGTCGAACTCGGCGACCGGCGTGAGCACACCGGTGCGGCCCACCTGAATGCGAATTTCGCGCAGGACGGTCTGCTTTTCCTCGGGCGGGAACTTAAAGGCGATGGCCCAGCGCGGTGCACGAGCGGTAAAGCCCAGGTCGAGCTGCTGCTGGAAGCTGTCGACCTTTACGACCACGCCGTCGATGTCGTAATCCAGGTCGCCGCGGTGCTCGAGCGCCTGGGCACAGAACTCGTGGACCTCGGACGGCGTGGCGCAACGAGCCACGTTGGGGTTGACGCTGAAGCCGGCGCTACGCAGCCAGTCGAGAAACTCGCGCTGGCTGTGGACGTGCAGCGGATCGGTATCGGCGATGGCATAGATAAAGGTGGCCAGGTCGCGGCGCGCCGTGACCTTGGGGTCCTTTTGGCGCAGGGATCCTGCAGCAGCGTTGCGCGGGTTGGCAAAGGGGTCGCGGCCCTCGGCATCGGCCTCTTCGTTTAGACGGACAAAGCTGCCCTTGGGCATGTAGACCTCACCACGCACTTCGATGGTACGCTCGCGATCGGCGCCCATGTGGGCGAGCGCCGGCTCGGACAGGTGCATGGGCACGTCCTTGATGGTACGGACGTTGAGCGACACGTCCTCGCCCGTGGTGCCATCGCCGCGCGTGGCGGCGCGTACGAAGGTGCCGTTTTGGTAGGTAAGCGCGACGCCCAAGCCGTCGATCTTGAGCTCGCAGGTATAGGTGACGCTACCGGCGCCGAGCGCATCCTCGGTGCGCTGGAGCCACGCGTCAAGTTCGTCCAGGTCCATGGCATCGTCCATGGAATACATGCGCGCCATATGCGTGACCGGCGTAAATTGCTCGCTCACGTATCCGCCCACACGCTGGGTATAGCTGTCGGGCGTCACCAGGTCGGGATAGGCCGCCTCGATCTGCTGGAGCTCAACGAGCATTTTGTCGAAGGCGGCGTCCGTGATCTCGGGCGCGTCGAGCATGTAGTAGCGATAGGCGTGGTAATCGAGCTCATGGCGCAGCTCGGCCGCGCGCGCTGCCGCCTGGGCACGGGCGTCGGCCGGTGCAGCGGCATCCGCGCTCGCGGGCGTTTCGGTATCGATGTCCACACCGTCACCAAACAGGCTCGATTGCTCCATAGCGGCACTCCTTCGCTCGATTTCAAACGGATACTAGAGTACCACCGGTCACCATGGCGCCGAATAACCCTTTCGAACCGCACCGAATCGGCAGCGGCCGGACCGGGGCGGATCGCGCGATCAACTCATGCCCTTGCCATTTCTAAATGATCCGTTTCCCCGTCCCCAACGGATCAATAAGAAAAGAGGGACTGTCCCGCGTTGGCGGGACAGTCCCCTCTGGCTTCGATATGTGCAATACGGTTCGTTAGAAACCCTGGCCATAGCCTTGGCCTTGGCCCTGTTGGCCCAGCAGCTCCTCCAGATACTGGCGCAGCTGCTCGTCGGTAATACCGCCGTTGCCGGTGTCGGTCGCGCTGTCGTCCTGCTGCTGGTTCTGCAGCTCCTCGTCGGAGCCCAGCTCGACGGTGACCTTCTTCTCTTCCTTGCCGCGCATGAGCGTGATCTCGACCTTCTCGCCCACCTCGTGGCTGCGCAGTGCGATGATCAGGCCATCGGCGCTCGTGATCTCGTCGTCGCCCAGCTTGGTGATGACGTCGCCCTCCTGAATGCCGGCCTTGGCAGCAGGACCATCCTCAACGACGCTCGCCACGTACGCGCCGCTATCGGTGCTCAGCTTGTTGGTGCGGGCGTTGAGCGCATTGACGCTCGAAAGCGTAGCGCCCATGTACGGATGCACCGGCGTCTTGCCGTCGATGATCTGGTCGGCAATGTTCTTGGCGTAGTTAACGGGAATAGCAAAGCCCACGCCCGAGCTGGAGCCCGAGTAGCTCTCGATGAGCGAGTTGATACCCACCAGCTCGCCGTTGTCGTTAACGAGCGCGCCACCGGAGTTGCCCGGGTTGATGGCGGCATCGGTCTGGATCATGTTGGCATAGATGGTGTTACCGTTGGTAGAGCTCATGGCCGTGGAGCGATACAGCGCCGACACGATACCCGTGGAGACAGACTGCTCGTTGCCGAACGGCGAGCCGATCGCCATGACCCACTCGCCCACGTTGAGCTTGGAGGAGTCACCGATCTCGATCGGCGTGAGCTTGGAGGCGTCGGCGTCCTTGAGCTTGATGACGGCCAGGTCGCTCGAGGCGTCGTTGCCCACGAACTCGGCCTCGTAGGTAGTGCCGTCGTCCATGGTCACCACGTACTGGTCATAGCCATCGACCACGTGGTTGTTGGTAAGGATGTGACCCTCGGTATCGAGCACCACGCCCGAACCGACGCTGCCCGAGTTGTCCGACTCGTCGGCAGACTGCGAAAGCGAGCCATTCTGGCTGCCGCTCGAAGTGGCGGTGATGGAAACCACGGAGGGCAGGGCCTTGGCAGAAACGGCCTCGGCCAGCGTGGTGTCCTCGGAATCAATCGTAATCTTTTGCGTCGACGAACCCGAAGCACCCGCCGTCACGGCGTTCTTGCCGCCGCCAATGTTGAGCGTGCCACTCATGATGAGCGCAATGACTAGCAGGGCGCCGCAGGCACAACCGGCGAGCGCCGTAATAAAGATCGGCAGCTTTTTGGTCTTGGTCTTGACCACTGTGTGCTTGTTTACAACCTGCTGGCTGCCCAGCGGCTTTCCGGTCTGCGTGTCGTAGGCCTGCACGTAGGGAATGTTGCTGTCGGCAGGCGTCGACTCCACCTGCACACGCGGCTGCTGCTGGGTCTCGCCGGCGTTGCCCGCATCCTGGGGACGCTGGGAATCGTTCTCGCTCATAGCTGCGATCCTTTCGTCAAATAACCAAAGGCCCGCCAAACATGTGGCGGGCCATCATTGTTCACGTTGAGTTGTACCCCAATATGCGGGCGTGCGTGTACGAGAACGCAATCTTTTAGGAAGGCTTAAGTTCTGTTGCAGATTCGAGAGGGACCCGCACCTGCGTCAAAACCACCACAAAGGTGCCTGTCCCCTTTGTGGTGGAAATCTAGTCCTTAAACAGATAGCCCACGCCGCGGACGGTGGTGATGTGCGCCGCGATCTGCGGGCCCACCTTGGAGCGGATGCGTCGAATGTGCACGTCGACGGTGCGCGTGCCGCCGCAGTACTCAAAGCCCCACACGCGGTGCAGCAGCACCTCGCGGCTGTAGGCGCGGTTGGGGTGCGTCGCCAAAAAGCTCAGCAGCGAGTACTCCATCAGCGTCAGGTCGATGGGCTCGTTATCGAGTGTCACCTGGTAGGTAGCCAGGTTAATCTCGAGGTTATCGATATTGAGTACATCGTCGGCGGTAACGGTCTCCTCCTCGCCCATCAGGCGCTGCGCGCGAGCCTTGAGCTCGTTGGGTGTCGCCGTGGGGCATACAAAGTCGGTATGCGCGTGATTGGGCAGGCGCAAGGTACCGAGTGCCTCGTCGTCAACGATCACCAACATGGGGACGCCACCACGATCGTCAAGCCACTTGGCAATCTGATCGATGCGGTCGCTGCGGATGCCATCTGAATCGAGAATCAGCAGGTCAAAGTCGTGCGCCGCAGTTGGCGAATCGGGGGTTGCCAGGCTCACCTCGACACCCAGGGTAGTCGTCAAGCTGCGGGCAAACTCGTGGAAGCGCGTCGTGCGCGCCATGAACAGGGCACTCTTTTCGGACATATCGGCCTCCAAAGAAATGAGCTCAATCGTACTGGAACAAGCCAGCGCGATTAGGAGTTCGCCAGGTAGTGCTTGATCTCCCACTCGGTGATCGTAGACTCAAACTTATGCCACTCGTCGCGCTTCTTTTTGAGGAAGAAGCTGTGGATGTGCTCGCCGAGGGCATCCTTCATAAACTGCGAGTCCTCAAACACGTCGAGCGCCTCTTTGAGCGAGCGCGGCAGCGGCGCGTAGCCGGCCTCGACCATCTGACGGTCGGTAAGCTTGAGCGTCTCGGCCGTTGCCTCGGGCGGGAGCTCCAGCTTGCGCTCGATGCCGTCCAGACCAGCCGCCAGCGTGACGGCGTTGACCAGGTACGGATTGGCCATGGGGTCGGGGCTGCGAAGCTCGATGCGCGTGGACAGCTGCTTGCCGGGCTTGTAGACCGGAATGCGGACCATACTCGCGCGGTTGCGCAGGCCCCACGTGGCGTACTGTGGCACGGAGTCGCCGCCCGTCGTGATGCGCTTGTACGAGTTGACCGTGGGGTTGGTGATGGCGCTGATCTCGCGGGCATGCGCCAGGATGCCAGCCATATAGTGCTTGGCGACGTCGGAGAGATGGTACTTCTCGTCGTCCTCGCCCCAAAACACGTTGTTGCCGTCGTGGTCGAATAGCGACTGGCACAGGAACATGGCACTGCCGTCCTCGCCCGCCAACGGCTTGGGCATAAAGGAGGCGTGGCAACCGCTCTCGTAGGCCTGCTGCTTAATGATGAGTTTGGCCGTAGTGATGGCGTCGGACATACTCAGGGCCTCGGCATGGCGCAAGCTCATGCCGTGCTGCGAGCGGCCGGCGGCGTGGAAGGTGTACTCCACGGGCACGGACATCTTCTCGAGCGTGAGGACCGTGTTGCGACGCAGGTCGCGGGCGGCATCGCTCACCGAAAGATCGAAGTAGCCCACGTTGTCGAGCGGCTCGGGGGTGTGCTCGTCGGGGAAGTAGTAATACTCCAGCTCGGCACCCACGTTGAGCAGATAGCCAGCCTTCTCGGCCTTGCGGAACATGCGGCGCAGGGCATCGCGCGGGTCGCCGGCAAACGGCTTGCGATCGGGAGTGCACACATCGCAGAACACGCGGGCGACGCCGTTGTGGCTCGGGCGCCACGGCAGTATCTGGAAGGTCGAAGCATCGGGGAACGCCAGCATGTCGGCTTCCTCGGGCGTGGCAAAGCCCTCGATGGCGGAGCCGTCAAAGCCAATACCCTCCTCAAAAGCGACCTCGAGGTCCTCGGGGCTAATGGCAAAGTTCTTGAGGCGGCCGAGAATGTCGACAAACCACAGACGCACAAAGCGGATGTCACGCTGCTCTACAGAGCGGAGTACGTAATCGATGTTCTGCTGGTTCATGTCGCTCCCCTTTCTTTCGGGCGGGTTTCGACTGATCTATATCGCAGATACTATCGCAGAAAAATGTTTCCGCAGGGTTAAAGCGTATCAAGCGCCCAAAAAACGTGTGCGAACAGGCCGTGAG
The DNA here is from genome assembly GCF_902364355.1 of Collinsella aerofaciens. Lineage (GTDB taxonomy): Bacteria > Actinomycetota > Coriobacteriia > Coriobacteriales > Coriobacteriaceae > Collinsella > Collinsella aerofaciens_AF. The sequence goes on along the minus strand of NZ_CABJDK010000002.1, from coordinate 251,815 downwards.
GCCAAGAGACTAGCGCGAGGTCGAAGCGCGGTGTTCGATGTGGCCGGGGATCTCGATGCGCTTGGGGGCGAGCTTTGCGGCATCGCCCACCGTAGTGGTAACGATGTCGATGCGCTCGGACAGGCGCTCGACTACGCGCTCGGCAATGGTAAGGGTGTCTTGCGCGGCCGTGGTCACACCGCCAAAGAGCACGTGGTTCCAGGGATAGTCGTCAAACGTCGCAATCTTGAGGCCAGCCGGCAACGAGGGTCCCAACTGTGCCAGTGCCTCGGTCAGACGCAGAAAGACCAGACCGTTGACGGCAATGAGGCCGAGCTTTTTTCCCGCATACTCGCGGATGGTCTCGTCCAGGTGACTGACGCCCTCGACACCACCGTCGGCCAAGGTGACGACCTCGCCCGCAAGACCGCGGCGCGAAAGCTCGTCGGCAAAGGCCTCGGCACGCTCGCGACGCACAGGGCTGTCGTCGCTTGCCTCGGTGAGCAGGCACAGGCGCTCGCTGCCCGCAGAGGCCAAGGCGTCTACCAGGCCGGCGACCAGCTCACGGTTGTTGGAGGTCACCAGATCGATGCCACCGTCGGCAACATCGCGGTCGAGCAGCACGACGGGCAGGCGTCCCGCAGCCGCGGCAATCGCCTTGTCGTTGCCGCCACAGGTGTTGACGACCAGGCCGTCCACACCGGCATCGATAAGTCTGGTGAGCGACTCTGCTTCCTTGGCGGAATCATTGCCGCTAATGGCAGTCATAAGCGAGCAGCCGCGCGCGGCGGCACTAGCGGAAAGCCCTTCGAGCATGGCGCTGGAGAACGGGTTAGCAATGTCGGCCAAGATCACGCCGATGAGGTTGGTGCGCGAGCTGCGCAGATTGCGCGCGGCGGCACGTGGACGATAGCCGGTGCGCTCGATAACCGCCGCGATGCGAGCGCGGGTTTCCTCGGTCATCTGCCCGGGACGGTTGTTGAGATAGCGCGAGACCGTGGCCGGGCTCACGCCCGCCTCGGCGGCAATGTCCTTGATTCTCATCTGCGCCATAGCGCACCCCGTTTCCCAATTGTCGGCAGTCTGAGCCATTTTAGGCATTTTTTTAAAAATCTCGCTTGCAAAACGCTGTAGGTGAGTATACTACAACTCGAAACGAAACCGATTTCGTAAACCGATTTCGGCAAGCGTTGGCACGGAGGTGCAAAGATGTACCCTACCGTCTTGGCACCTCCGTGCCAACGCCATATCAAAGGTGTACGCACGAGTAAGAAGGAGCTGCGCGACCATGGGTAAAACGGTTCTTACCTTCGGCGAGATCATGATGAGGCTCTCGCCCAAAGACCATCTGCGCATTGAGCAGGCGACCGAGTTTGATGTCCGCTACGGCGGCGCCGAAGCCAACACCGCGCTTTCCCTGGCCTACCAGGGTGACAAGGCAGCTTACGTCTCCGTTGTCCCGGCCAACCGTCTGGGCGAGTGCGCCCTGCGTTCGCTGAAGGTCTACGACGTCGATACCTCGCGCGTCGTGCGCCAGGGCGACCGTCTTGGTTCCTATGTGTTTGAGGTCGGCGCCTCGCAGCGCGGCAACGGCTGCGTCTACGACCGCAAGTACTCTGCCATCAACATGGCCAAGCGCGACGTCTTTGACTGGGACGAGATCCTCAAGGGTGTCGATGTCTTCTACTTCTCCGGCGTGACGCCCGCCGTCTCCGACGAGATGGCCGCCGCCTGCAAGGATGCCCTCACCGCCTGCCGCGCCAAGGGCATCACCACCGTTTGCGACGTGAACTATCGCGGCAAGATGTGGTCGCCCGAGAAGTCGCAGGCCACCATGAAGGAACTCCTGCCGCTCGTTGACATCTGCATTGCCAACGACGAGGACGCTCCTGCCGGCCTCGGTATGACCTGCGTCTCCGGCTCCCTTGCCCACGGCATCGAGGAGCGCGACACCTACGTCGAGATGGCCCGTCAGATCTGCGCCGAGTACGGTTGCAAGAAGGTCGCCTCGGTCGTCCGCAACATCTCCTGCGTCGAGCGCTCCATTTGGATGGGCATGCTCTTTGACGCCGAGAGCGGCGAGCACTGGTTCTCCCCTGCTCACGACGTGCACGTGCTCGAGGGCGTTGCCGCCGGCGACGCTTTCAATGCCGGCCTCGTCCATGCCCTCATCAACGACTTTGCCCCGCAGGACGCCGTCAACTTCGCCATCGCCGCCTCGATCCTCAAGCTCACCATCAAGGGCGATTCCAACCTGGTGACCGCAGACGAGATCGCAGCCGTGGCATCCGCCGCCGACGGTGGCACCCGCGTCGCGCGCTAAGCCGTCCCCATTCCGCGGGCCGCAGCTTTTTATACCCATACCTCTGCAGCCCGCTCCCCGATTCCTCCGGCCAGGTAGAACCACTTAGTCCCATTCCGGTTTTGTCTGGCATTCCTTCACGACTGGCCTCGTAGCCGGTTCCGAAATTGCTTGTGACCCAAGCAGTGCCTCCGATAACCAATCCGGAACCGGCTCATGGCCAATCTTCTTTGGCAATCACGCGCCCGTGCGCGCCTCACATCGAAAGGAACACTATGTTCGATCAGTTCTACACCACGCTTGAATCCCTGGGCATCGTGCCGGTCGTCGTGCTCGACAAGGTCGAGGACGCCGCACCGCTCGCCCATGCCCTTATGGCAGCCGGCATGAAGTCCGCCGAGGTCACCTTCCGCACTGCCTGCGCCGCCGAGTGCATCGCCGCTATGGCCGAGGCCGAACCCGAGATGTGCGTCGGCGCCGGCACTGTCCTGACCGTCGAGCAGGTTGAGCAGGCCCGCACCGCCGGTGCCAAGTTCATCGTCTCGCCGGGTTACAACGAGGACGTCGTGAAGCACTGCATCGACATCGACCTGCCCGTCCTTCCCGGCACCGTGACCCCCTCCGAGGTCACTGCTGCCGAGAATCTGGGCCTCAAGGTCACCAAATTCTTCCCCGCGGCTCAGTATGGCGGCCTCAACACCATCAAGGCCCTCGCTGCTCCGTTTGTCGGCCATCGCTTTATGCCCACCGGCGGCGTGAACACTGCCAACGTCGAGGAGTACCTGAGCTCCTCCGCCATCATCGCCTGCGGTGGCACCTGGATGGTCAAGCCCGCCCTGTTCGCCGACGGCGACCTCTCCAAGGTCGAGCAGATTGCCCGCGAGGCCATGGACGTCGTCAAGAAGGTCCGCGGCTAGGTTTAGCTCTCTATCGTGAAAGGAGGCGTGTCCTAGACCTCGCCCCCTTTCTTTTAAAGCGGCTCGGAAGCGCGCCGTTTCCGTCACGAACAAGAACCGAAACCGTCTTGTATGCTGATAGAACGTGACGGAAGCGACACGCCCCCAAGCCGCTTTGCTTTCCCGGTCAATCAACCGACTCAACATAATCCAGTCCACCAAAACAGCTGCGGCGCCGTCTGGAGGAATGGACCCTTGCTTCCGGTCTTTTCCTCCAAGCGGCGCCGCAGCCTTTTCATGCCCCGATTGCACCCCCGCACTTGCGGTGAAATACGGACTGCCTACGTCGTCAAAGCCGCAAAACAGTCCCTATTTCACCGCAACTAATGTAGGGAACGAGTTAGATGGCCGAGTCTTTGGACAGCTCGAAATAGTCGGGATGCAAGACGATAACCGGGCCCTGCTCCTCGGGCATCAGATGCAGGTGCGTCTCTGCCAGGTAGCTCGCCGTGTCGGTATCGCCCTTTTTAATGGCCTCGAGAATCCGGCGATGCTGCCGACGAATCGGCTCCCAATCCAGATCCTGCGACACCATACGCAACCAGTTGTATCGCTCAAAATGCGTGTTGACGCTCTTCATCCAATCCCACAACATGTGGCGGCCGGCAATCTCAAAACATGTCTCATGGAACAGGTTGTCCAGATCGAAAAAGCGACGCGTTTCACGATGATCGAGCGACTCGGACTCGGCAAGAATCTGCTCGAGCCGATACTTTTGCTCGGGCGTGGCGGCAGAGCAGCATTTAATGAGCACGCTTCTCTCGAGTTTCTCGCGCAAGAAACAGGCGTTCTCAGCGCGCTCCATGCTGATTTTTGAGACATAGGTGCCGCTTTTGGGACGCGTTTCCACCAGCTCCTGTTCACGCAGACGCACAAAGGACTCGCGAATGGGCGTGCGCCCGATTCCCGTCTCCTTTTCCAGACCAATCGCCGAAAGGCGCGTGCCAGGCTTGAGCTCGGCATAGATGATCTTGGAGCGCAATGCGTTGTATGCCTGATCTTGCAGGCTCTGATAATGCTGGTGCTGTTCCATAAAGCCCTCGAATGAAGCCCACGGTTTGTCGAATAACTCCACGTAATACTATCGCATCCCCCATCCCACGGCGATGTTTGAGGGGTAGGGCCGGGATTCGGCTTTTGACCGATAAGTTGTTGCAATTAGGTGAACGTTCACCTAATTTCTTCTATTTCGCTTTGCAAATGGATTCCCATACGTATACTAAATCTCAACGAAACCGATTTCGTCAAGCCTGGGCAATAGGATGCTAAGACGCACCCTACCATCTTGGCATCCTATTGCCCATGCCATGCCATTTGCTTTCTTCCCGTCTCGTTGAGCCCTTCAGTCCCATTCCGGCACAACGAGACATTCCTAGACGACTGACCATGGGGCCGGCTTTTCTGCCGTTGAGGCAGTGCCTCCGATAACCCTCTTTTTGCCGGCCCAGGTCAGACATTTCTCTTTAAATATCCTTCAATCGAAAGGATGCAGCAGCATGCGACCGCTCATCATCATGCATGGCGAGAAGATCGACTGGCGTCATACCGTCATAAGAATGCTGATGTATCTGGCGGGCGTTGCCGTGCTGGCACTCGGTATGAGCCTCCAGACGGCATCTGGCCTGGGCGTCGCCGCGCTCACGTGCTTTGCCACGACCCTATCCATGCTCACGGGCAAGACGCTCGGCTTTTGGATTACAACTACCTATGTCGCTTACATCGCGGAGCAGCTCGCCATCTTGCGACGCGAATTTCAACCGCGCATTTTGCTCGAGCTTTGCTTTTCAACGCTAATGGGCGGCTTCACCGATCTGTTCATGGCGTTCAACCCGCTGCATCCCACGGCGCTCCCCGCGCAGGTTGCGACCATGCTGCTCTCCCTCGCTATCACCGCATTTGGCGTCAGTCTCGTCGTCAACATGGGCGTTGTCCCCAACGCACCCGACGGCTTGGTGCAGGTCATTGCGGAAAAGCTCAAGCGCCGTTTTGGAGACGTAAAGGTCATGTTCGATTGCTCGCATGTCGCCGCCTCGCTCACGCTGTCGCTGGTATGCATGCACAACTTAGGCGGCTTTGGCGTAACCACCGCCATCTCGGCACTGTTCTTGGGCCACATCATCAACTTCGCCAACAAGCTGTTTGCCCAGCGATTCGTCCGCATGGCGTTTGGCGCCAAATAGCGAACAGCCGCGGAGCAAACGAGGCTCGAGTGCCCGGCATATCGATGTCGCAAATAACGACGCACGCGCTATACGGACGATGAGGAATAGCCCGTCGCAAACCCCGCAAGCGGAGCTATATGTTGCTATAACTTGACATAAATTGATCCATTGCCAGCCGGCATGCAAAAGGCCCCAAGCCATTCGCGGCTTGGGGCCTGCCTGGTAACACAGGTCTTTCGGACTACGCTCGCTCGTATTTCGTGGCGCGGCCTGTCCCCTGTTTCATGATCGCGTTTCGGCTGAGCAGAGATTCGAGCGCGGACAGTGTTCGCGCACGGCTCAGCCCCGTCTGTTTCTCAATCTCACTTCGCGACATAATTCGTCCGCCCGACAAGGCCTTAAGAACCTGAGCCTCTTCTCCAGACCCTTCAAAGGCATCGGTAACGGGCAACGCGACAGCTACCACGCCGCCACGAATATCAAAGACCGGCTGATTAATCGAATCGCGATAGGCACGCCTAATGCGCGCAATTCCCGTTCCAAACTTCTCGATATAGTCCAACTTTAAGAAGACCTCGGCAACGATGGGATTTCTGAGCACGGATATCTGTCCATACAGGTATTGCTCCGTCGTCAAGCCAGCGGGCAACGACCCGGGTGAAGTCACAACGACGCGATCATCATACAGAGCAACCTGAACATTCGCTTGCACGTCCCACGTCCGATGCACTAGAGCGTTTGCAACTGCCTCGCGGAATGCCTCGAGGGGAATCCGGTCGGTCTGAACACGCTCGACACCTTCGATGCGCTCATAACGATAGTAGCGCGCGAACATGGCAACTGCTCTATCAACCTGCTCAATTGCAGACAGGCCCGTCGTCGTCTCACGATCTAAAAGCACGTCCTCGGTGTCGCCAAAACGAACGCAGTCGATGCCCGGAAATTCGTTGTTATCCGCCAATATCGCCGCGGCATTGGTATAGCCATCCTTGCCGAGCAGGCGAAGCGTTCGCATAATATCCGACGTGAGCTCAGAAATGCCTAGATGCTCGATGCACTTGTGTTCGAGCGTGTGAAAACTCAGGTCCTGGCGAGCCGAGGTGAGCGCATCGAACGTCAGATTGCTGCCTTCGAGCGTCAGCCTGCCGTACTCAAAACGGTCGACCTCTACCGTCGCCGAATCATTTCGCCTGTAGGCCTTCCCCTTGCTTCGATAGGGCTTGTCCTGCCCCTCGTAAACCGTAAGCGTTACAGTTCCGCGGTTCTCGTCGAGCTCGAGCGTGTAACGAGGCGCAGGATCCAGACTGTCATTAATCATGTTCTCGATGCGCAGACACTCCGCAACCGGGTCAGAAAGACCGACTGCAACACCACCGTCGTCAACGCCAAACTCTATCTTGCCCGTCCCGTAGTTTGCATAGGCGCTCACCGTTTTAAGAAACGTCGGCGTTACGCTTTCCTTGTATTCGACGGTAGGACTCTCTCTGACAACCATACGTACGGTCCTTCTCCTTTTCATGCTCATCTGAACCGTATTATAAGACGAAAAACATTTGCGTACGGCTTAGAACCAGACGCAAACTGTTTTCGTCTTATTTGCGTACGGAAACTAGATACAAATTTCACGTTCATACGACTATTTACCAAACGCATAGTGTTTTCGTCCGGCAATGCGTCCGTAATCCAAACAAAAAGGCCCCGAGCTCGTGTTGAACTCGGGACCTCTTGCGCCGCGCATCTATGAGAGGAGAAATGCGATGCGCACGGGCGCTACTCCATGTAGCAGATATCGCGACGAGCGGCTGCAACCGTTCACCTTTTAAAAGTGAACGTTCACCTGATTCTAGGAAAACCTGACTTTTAATTCCTCCGCTTCTCCTATACTGAACTTGTAATAGAAGCAAGACTTATATAGATGAACGTTTCTTTTGGAAGGATTGTAATGTCTAACCTTATGGACAGCTTCCGCCTGGACGGCAAGGTCGCGCTCGTGACCGGCGCCACCTATGGCATCGGCATGGCCATTGCCGAGGCGCTCGGAGAGGCAGGCGCCAAGATTGCCTTTAACGCCCGTCACGCCGACAAAGTTGCCGAAGCCGAGAAGCACTACCGCGAGCTGGGCTTTTATGCTCACGGCTATGTTGCCGACGTCACCGACGAGGCTGTCGTCGCCGAGCTCGTTGCCAAGATCGAAGCCGATTTTGGCACCACGCCCGACATCCTGGTCAACAACGCCGGCGTCATCCAGCGCACCCCGATGCTCGACATGAGCGCCGAGGACTTTCGTCGCGTCGTCGACATCGACCTCAATGCCCCGTTTATCGTGTCCAAGGCCTGCCTGCCGGGCATGATCGCCAAGGGTCACGGCAAGATCATCAACATCTGCTCCATGATGAGCGAGCTCGGCCGCGAGACCATCGTCGGCTATGCCGCCGCCAAGGGCGGACTCAAGATGCTCACCAAGAACATCTGCTCCGAGTTTGGCGAGGCCAATATCCAGTGCAATGGCATCGGGCCCGGCTACATCGCCACGCCGCAAACCGCGCCGCTGCGCGAGACGCAGCCTGACGGCAGCCGTCATCCGTTTGACCAGTTCATCATTGCCAAGACGCCCGCAGCCCGTTGGGGCACGCCCGAGGACCTGAAGGGTCCCGCCGTGTTCCTGGCTTCCGATGCTTCGAACTTCGTCAACGGGCACATTCTGTACGTGGACGGCGGCATACTCGCCTACATCGGCAAACAGCCGCAATAGGCTGCGGCCGCGCGGAGCACGGCACCTTGGCGCTCAAACCGTCGCTCGCGTACCGAAGTACGCTTCGCTCCTCTTTCACGCCAATCTGCCGCACTCCGCGCGCCCTCGCCACCGTCACGCACCAGCCAACACAGGCGCTTCGGTTTGTGCGGAACTCGCGACAGACTTAACTGCCGACCGCCCGCATAGCTCATCGCGGGTTGGCTTTGCCGCCGCCCGCGCACAGAAACAAAAAACTGGAAGATTTAGTTGAAAGGTTAACTCAAATGAAGATCGCTCTAATCAACGAGAATTCTCAGAACTCCAAGAACCCTATGATCGAGGCTGCCCTTAAGAAGGTTGTCGAGCCCATGGGGCACACCGTCTTTAACTATGGCATGTATGCCGACGCCGACTCCAAGCCCCTCACCTACGTGCAGAACGGCATTCTTGCCGCCGTGCTGCTCAACTCCGGCGCTGCCGACTACGTCGTGACCGGTTGCGGCACCGGCGAGGGCGCCATGCTCGCCTGCAACTCCTTCCCCGGCGTGCTGTGCGGCCATGTTGCCGACCCGCTGGATGCCTACACCTTTGCCCAGGTCAACGATGGCAATGCCGTCGCCATGCCCTTCGCCCTCAAGAACGGCTGGGGCCAGGAGCTCAACCTCGAGTACACCTTCGAGAAGCTCTTTGGCTTTGGCTCGGGCAACGGCTACCCCGCCGAGCGCGTTGAGCCCGAGCAGCGCAACAAGAAGATCCTCGACGGCGTGCGCGCTGCGACCATGCGTCCGCTCGTCGACGTCCTGGGCGAGATCGATCAGGATCTGGTGAAGGGCGCCCTCGCTGGTGAGCACTTCCAGGAGTACTTCTTTGCCAACGCCACCGACGAGGCCATCATCGCCAAGGTCAAGGAGATCTTGGGCCTGTAATAAGGCCCACGGGGCGCACCGACCCCCAACAAACCGCCAGACAAAAGGCGCCGCGACGATCCATGTGTCGCGGCGCCTTTTTAGATTGGCTATCGCTTAAGTCACCGCAAGGCGGCCGCTCCCCTATTTGCCAAGAGCCTACAGCTCGCAGGCGACCTTGTAGCCGTCGCCGATGGCGTCGCGGATGTTGCCGCACTTCTGGGCATCGCCCAGCACGTGGGTGGCAACGCCGGCAACGGCAAGGTCATCGGCCAGCTTGGTGTTGGGGCGGTAACCCATGGCAAGCACCAGCGTGTCGGCGTCGGCGATGGTGTGGACCTCGCCGTCCTTTTCGTAACTGATGGTGTCCTCGGTAATCTCGGTCACCTTGGCCTCGGTCAGCACGTGAACGCCCTTGGAAAGCATACGCGTGATGAGGACCGCGCGACCGGCGCCGCCCTCGTTGGCGGCGAGCGTCTTGGTCATCTCGATAACGGTGACGTCGCGGTTTGCCGGCGACAGATCGTTGACCAACGGGGCCAGGTAATCGGCCGTCTCGCAGCCAACGGTGCCGCCGCCCACAATGACAATCTTCTTGCCCGGGAAAGCCTTGCCGCCCAGCAGGTCATCAGCCGTCATGACCTGCTTAAAGCCCTGCATAAAGGCCGGGGCGATGGGTTCGGCGCCATAGGCCAGGACAACCTCGTAACCCGCGTAGTCGCGCTGGATGTCCTCGGCGGTCAGCTCGGTACCAAAGACGCATGTGACGCCGGCCTCGGCCAGGCGACGGTACTGATACTTGATCACGCGCGTGAGCTCCTGCTTTGCCGGCGGAACGGCCGCGATGCGCATCTCGCCGCCCGGCTCGTCCTGCTTATCCACGAGCACCACGTTGTGGCCGCGCTTGGCGGCAATGTAGGCTGCCTCCATGCCCGCAGGACCGGCGCCCACAACGAGCACGTTCTTGGCCTCGGCGGCAGGCTCATAGCCGGCCTCGTCGCGCTCCACGTCCGGGTTGACGGTGCAGGAGATGCGCTTGCCAAACATGATGCCGTTCAGGCAGCGCAGGCAGCCGATGCAGGGACGGATCTCGTCGGCGTTGCCGGCAGCCGCCTTGTTGCAGAACTCGGCATCGCACAGATTGGCACGGCCCATCATGCAGATGTCGGCGGCGCCGTCCTCGATCAGTTCCTCGGCAATCCATGCCTCGTTAATGCGGCCGACCGTGGCAACGGGAATGTTGACGTGCTTTTTGATCTCGCGCGAGCAGGCGGCGTGCGAGGCCTGCTGCGTGCCGGCGGCGGGAATGGCGGAGCCGCGCTTGATGGTAGTGCCGCCCGACACGTGGATCATGTCGACGCCGGCCTTCTCCAAGCGACGCGAGACATAGATCATGTCGTTGAGGGTCAGGCCGCCATCGGTGTACTCGTCGCCCGAGATACGGACGTCGATGATAAAGTCCTTGCCGCAGCGCTCGCGAATCTCGGCGATGACCTCGAGCAGGAAGCGCATGCGGGCGTCGAGCGAGCCACCGTACTCGTCGGTGCGCTTGTTATAGAGCGGGGTCAAAAAGCCGCCGAGCATGCCGTGGGCGTGTGCCGCATGGACCTCGACGCCGTCGACACCGGCCTTCTGCATGCGAACAGCAGCGTCACCAAACTGATGCGTGAGCTCGTGGATCTCATCGACCGTGATGGGGCGCGGCGCCTCGCGGGCATAGGACGGGCCCACAAAGGACGGAGCGATCAGGCGCGGCGTGCCCGGAATGTTAAAGGCCATGTAGGCGGGGTGGAAGAGCTGCGGCATGATCTTGCAGCCATACTCGTGGACGGCTGCGGCGAGCTTTTCCCAGCCGGGGATAAACGTGTCGTCGTAGCAGCACATGTCACCCGGCAGATAGGTATAGGTGGGCTCGACCGTCACGACCTCGGTAATGATGAGGCCCACGCCGCCCTTGGCACGGGCACGGTAATGATCAACCAAGTCGTCGGTCACATAGCCATGATCGGCCAGGTTCGTGGACACCGGCGGCATAAAGACGCGGTTCTTGACCTCGGTCGTACCGACCTTGATCGGGCTAAAGAGCATCGGGTAGGCGGAAGACTCCATACAGGGTTCCTTTCGTTTGAGCCGCTCGGCGGCAGTTGCTAACGTACTTATCGTATCAGTAACCGCGCTGTACCCGACCGTACACGCTCCCCCGGCTTTTACTCAGCCCACAAAAAGTTGCGGTGGAATACGGAGTAGATAAGGCCTTTGACAGCCAAAACAGTCCGTATTCCACCGCAACTGATGGGCGGGGTGGGTTAGAGGCCCAGGTAGCTCGTCATGCCTTCGACGGCGAGCTTGGCGCCGGCTACGGCATGGACCACGGTGAGCGGGCCGTTGACCACGTCGCCGGCGGCAAAGACGCCAGGCACGGTGGTCATGCCGCACTCATCGACCGAAAGCAGACCGCGATGGTCGGTCTCCAGACCGCCCGTCGTAAGCACCAGCTTGTCCTTAGGCACTTGCGAGGCCGCAATCACAACCGTGTCGGCGGGCACATGGTCAAGTTCTTCCTCGTAGCCCACCACGTTGTCGTCCTCGTCAAAGATAGCCGTCTCGAACACCGGACCGTTATCGTCGATGGCGCAGATCGCCTTGCCGCGCACGATCTCGGCACCGTCAAGCTCGGTCAGCTCCACCTCGTCATCGATGGCCGAGATATGGCGCGATCGGGCATACACGGTAACCTTGCGAGCGCCCGAGCGCAGGGCCGTGCGGGCAACATCCATGGCCACGTTGCCGGCGCCGATAACCGCCACGTTCTGACCGATCGCCACGCTCGTGGGATCGACCAGGTAATCGATACCAAACAGTACGTTACCACGCGACTCGCCGGGAATACCCAGCTTGCGGGCGCGCCAGGTACCGGTACCGACAAAGACCGCATCGTAGCCGTCGCGCAACAGGTCGTCGATATGCAGCGCGCCGCCAATGGTGGTCGAGGGACGGACGCGTACGCCAAGCGAGCACATCACGTGACGGTACTTTTGCACGAGAGCACGGGGCAGGCGAAACTCGGGGATGCCGTACTCCAGCACGCCGCCGATCTCGGGGCGCTGTTCAAACACCGTGACGGCACAGCCCAGCTGGGCCATCTTAATGGCCACGGTAATGCCGGCAGGACCGGAACCGACCACGGCAACCTGCTTGCCGCACGACGGCGCAGGCTTCCACTCCTTACGATCCAAATATGCCGTCGAGATATAGTTCTCGATACTCGAAAAATGCACCGGTGCGCCCTTGCGGCCCTGAATGCATGCGCCCTCGCACTGGCCCGAATGGTTACAGACCATGGAGCAGACCGCGCTCATGGGGTTGTTCTGGAACAGCAGCTCACCTGCCTCTTCCAGACGACGCTGCTTGAACAAGTCAATGACCTGCGGAATAGGCGTCTGAACCGGACAGCCTTTAAGCTGGCAGAACGCCCTTTTGCAACCTAGGCAACGATTCGCCTCTTCGATAATGTGGATAGCCACGCAACTCCCCTTTTTGATGTAATCCAATGAGGCGACGATAAAAACCCTTCACCGCCGCCCCCAGTCAAGCAAACTCAATATGCCGCCACGGCAAAAGCCAATGCTATATCTCGCGATGCGGAGCCCCGCAGCGAGCGGACATGCGCTCGAGTGTCGCCAGGCAGCTAGCCGCCGTCGCCGGCACGCTGTTCTCGACCACGCAAGGAATCCCCGAACAGGCGGCAGCCGCCCAGGCCACCACGGGCTCAAAGTCATAGCGGCCCGTCTCGCCCACGCCGTGGCACACCAGGCGAGAACCCGTACCGTCGCACCAGCCGGCTTCGTCCTCGTTGTCGACGACCTCAAAATCCTTGGCGTGCAGCACGCGAATCTTACTGCCGCATAAGTAGAGCATACGCGCGGTGATTTCCTGCGCCTCGCCAACGACGCTGGGATGCAGCAGCGACACCGGGTCGTAGATCACGCCGAGCGCCGGACTCGGGACGCGCTCCAGCACCTCACGGCAGCGATCTGGCGTGTTGACCGTCTCGTTCCAGCCGGGCTCGATCAGTATTTGCCCACCCACGGCCTCGGCGCACTCGCAGACGCGCGCGAGTCCATCCATAAACGCATCGAGTGCCTCGTCGGTCATACGGTCGTCAGCAACGCGGTTCTGCGCATTGGGACGACCGGTCTCGGTGCCAACCGGACAGCCGCCGAGCATCTGAGCAAAGTTCAAGCACGCCTCGTACTCGGCAAAGTTATCCGTGAGCTGTTGTCGATCGGGCGTCGCCAGATTCTTATAACAGCCGAGCACGGCGACCGAAACGCCCGCCTCATCGAGCACCGCACGCAAATGGTCGGCGAGCTCGCGGGTCAGACCGCATCGATCGATTCCCATTGATGCATAGAGCACCTTGCTCGGCAGCTGAATGCACGAAAAGCCCAGCTCTCCTGCCATGCGAATGCGTTCCTCGACGGTCCCCTGCGGAAGGTCGTGTAAACGCACGCCCGGAGTAATGGCCCCCACGCTATTCACGCCCCTTATGAGCATTGATGCCCGGCGTGTAGCCACCAAACGGGTCGTCGATGGAACACACGCCCGAGGGGGCGAGCGGGTCGCGCTTGCCGGCCAGTTTGTCGTGGTGCATGGTCTCGATGTAGGCGAGCACCAGCGGCGCCACGCCCTTTGCGTCGTTTTTGACGACGGGCTCGCTCATGTAGTAGCCAAACGTGCCCTCGCGGTGCGCGGTGTTGCCAAGACCCGCCACCAGGCAGATGTTGTCGAGCGCCAGCTGTCCGTCGCGCTCGGACAGGCACGTGTCGCAGATACCATCAAACGCACGGCGACCGTACTGGTAGTAGCGCTCGCCCAGCACGCCCAGGCGCACGCCCTTCATGATGGCGTTGGCGAAGATGGCGCTGCCCGACTCCTCCAGATAGTTGGGGGCGATATTGGGCAGGTTGATGACCTGGTGCCACATGCCGGTCTTCTCGTCCTGATACGGCAGCATGGCATCAATCAGGTCGTGGAACATCTTGCGGATCTCGTCCTTCTCGGCCGACATCGAGGGCGGCATGAGTTCCCAGGTATCGATGAGCGCCATGGCGAACCAGCCCTCGGCGCGCAGCCAGAAGTTGGCCGAAAGGCCGGTGACGGGATCGCACCAGAACTGCTTGCGGCTCGCGTCGTAGGCGTGATAGTACAGACCGTTGAGGGGGTTGCGCATCAGGTCATGCACGACCTGGAACATATGGAAGCTATCCGAGCAGGCACGGCGGTTGTGGAAGCTCAGCTCGTACTGCATGTAGAACGGCTGCGCCATGTACATGCCGTCGAGCCAGATCTGGTTGGGATAGACGGCCTTGTGCCAAAACACACCCTCTTTGGTACGCGGCTGGGTCTCGAGCTGGCGATAGATCGTGTCCATGGCGGCACGGTACTTGGGCTTGCCCACCAGGTCATAGAGTTTGTAGAGGGTTTTGCCCGCGTTGACGTTGTCGAGGTTGTACTCCTGGGGATCGTAATGCTTGATGGTGCCGTCATCCTGGACAAAGAAGTCGATATAGTCGTCGGCGAAGGTCAGATAACGCTGCTCACCGGTGATCTCGTACAGCTCGATGAGCGCCTTGATCATGCAGCCGTCAATGTAATTCCAGGTGTTCTCCTTGCCGGCGCGAAGCTTTTCGATGTTCCAGGCCGGCGCCTGAGGCGTAGAGGTCTCGATCAACTGCTCGATATAACGGTCCAGAATCTGATTGCAACCCATTGCTGTCCCCTCTGACGTTATTGATGGGTGAACGTTTCCCCTAGTGTAACGCGAACGGGGATTATAGGGTGAACGTTAACCCTATAATCCCCGTGAACGGCAAACTTTTAACGGCAAACGGCGGTGAGGCCCGCAGCGATGCGATGCGCCAGGCGCTCATAGCCGGCAGGGCTGTAATGCAGACCGTCCGGCATGTAGAGCTCGCGGTGCTCCGGCAAAAACGGGCTGACGCCGCTTTGCGCATACAGGTCGATCACCGGCACCGAGTAGCGATCGCAGACCTCCAGCATCGCGCGCACATAGGCGTCTTGCGTCAGGCCCAGATGGTTGGCCTCGTTACTTGCCGGAATATCCTTCTCGTGTTTGCCGCTCGTCTTGCACGGCGTCATAAACACCAGCTTTGCCTGAGGCGAGCGCGCCGTGATGGTGCGGATCAGGTAGTCGAGCGCACCGTAGAACTCGTGCACGTCCGTGCTGCCCAGCTCTCCCAGCGGCACGTTACGGCTAAAGTCGTTAACGCCGCCAAAGACGATGCAGATATCTGCCGTGTGATCGATGCCGTCCAAGCGCTCGACAAACGAATCGCTACGGTCGGCCTTGACGGCAATACGCGAACCCTTAATACCAAAGTTCTCGATCGTAGCGCCGCCCAGCAGCGCACCCAGGTGCGAAGTCCAGGAGATATCGTTGCCTCCCCCGCCGCATCCGTTATCGCCCCAGGTGGTCGAATCGCCAAAGCAGCAGATGGTCGATTCGCTCAAGTTTTTCGTTTCCATATTCTTCTCCTCACCCGCACACCGGCGGTCATACAGGTACATACCGTTCATTCGCAACATCCGAGGGGCTATGCGTGGGCGCATTCCGCAACTTGCGAATCGAGCCATTCGATATCCTCGGCAAGATGCGCCACGCCCAGGTGGTGTCCACCCGGGCAGACCTCGTGCAGAAGGTTTTCGTCCTTGCCCAGCAGCGCGTAGGCGTCGCGAACGATATCGAGCTGCTCGTCTACGTTCGCAAGCCCGCGGGCGCCGTTGAGATGGTCTTTCTCGCAGCTCTGAACCAAGAGCGGCCGTGGCGCGACAAGCGATGCAATGTCGCCCATGTCGAGCAGACGCCAGAGTCCAGACGTGTAATTGCAGCTGCAATTGCCGTTGAGGTGCAGTAGCGAATCATCAACGCCGTACAGATAGCCCGAGACGAACGCCTTGCGCACGCGCGGGTCGAGCGCGGACAGGTACAACGTCATGTAACCGCCGCCCGAAAAACCAAAGCAGCCCAGGTCGTCCATGGCAATGTCACCGCGTGTCTCCAAGTAATCAATCAAGCGCATGTTGTCCCAGGCGTTGAGGCCCGCGACCGTAAGACCCAGCGGCTCGGCCATACGTGCTTGGTTCAGACACGTACCGCGCAGATAGCTGTTCTCGTCGTCGCCCTGACCCTTCCAGTCACGACGGTATCCCCAACCACGCGCATCGGGGCAGACGGTCACATAACCCATGCGCGCCAAACGCAGACCGTAGTCGTAATTGAACTTACGCACGGCATCGTCGACCGCCGGCACGCCCGCAACGCCGGCTATGCTTGCAGCACCCGCCCCCTGGTGACCATGCGGGCAGATATAGCAGCGCTTGAGTCCCCGCTCGTCAAGCTTGGGGCGGGACGGCTCCAACAGGTAAAACGGCATCCACACATCGTGCTCAACCTGCAACACCGCATGAGTACGCACGATGCCGCCGGCAACCCGCACGCGATTGAGCTCACGAATCTCAATCGGGGCGCGGTCCATAAGCGAAAGACCCAAAATATCGTACAGACGAGTCCTGGTCGCAGCCTTCCATGCCTCAAAGTCTGTGGGAGTCTTGCCCGTAAATGCGGCCGAGCGCCCTTCGCGCTTCAGTCGGGCGCGCAGCGCAGGCTCGTCCTCGTAGTACGTCTCGATGTGCACGGTGCGGCCATTGGCAGATAGCCCGGCCGTCTCTACCGCATCACCGTCGCCGCCCTCGGGATCCCAACCATCCGTGCCGGCAAGCACTCGGTCACGCGTATAGCGTTCGGAATCCTGACCGGTCAGGCAATGCGCCCACGGCACCCAAGCGGCAGTATCACCCGCCGGGCCAAACAGGGTACCGCCGGCATACAGGGTGCCGTCATGTGCCGCTGGCTTATTCCAATCCCACCAACCCTCGAGTGAAATATGGGAGCCCAGCCAGCATTCGAGCAAAACGGTCTGGGCCCACTCGCGCCATGGACGACCCAGATAGACCGATCCGGGGGCAATGCCCTCATCGGCTGTAAACGAACAGCCATGAAACACAAATCCGTATGGCTCGCCCTGAGGCGTGGAGGCTGCCGTTACATACCCGTTGACATCCATATCGCGGTTGAGCGAGCGAATCTCACACCCCTCAAAGTAGGCACGCGCGCCGCCAAAGATAAAGTCGACATCGCCCTCGATCCGGCAACGTCGAAAATACTGCCGCCCCACCCGGCGCGGGGCAAACTGCTTGGGGCCTATAAAGCCGCCCGGCTTGGCCTCGCGCGGCGGCAGCGGCCCCAAAAAGAGCGTGTCCTGGTGTCCCTTAATGCAGCAGGCATCGACAACCAGGCGGTCACCATCGACATACAGGGCAATCGCCTGACCGACCTCGCGCCCATCACCGGCGTTGTTTTCGATTGTTAGACCCGCAAGCGTCACGTCGTCGGCATCGACCAGCACCGTGTACGTACGGAAGGTGCCGAGTCTTCCATCCTGGCCGCTACCGTCTTCCGAAGGCATCTTGGCACCCAGGCCTCCCACGATACGCACGCTGTCGGCCGTCTCGCCCTCGAGCGTCACATGCGGACGACGAATTTCGACCCGTTCGCGGTACTCACCCGGCGCCACCAGCACGCGCACCGGCACGGTCGCATCGGGCACACACCGCTCCGCCGCCTCGAGCGCCGCCGAAATGCTGCGATACGCGCCTTCGCGTTCGAGCGATACCTCAAAGAGCTGTTCTTTACCACTCATCTGTCATTACGCTTTCTGTCACAGAACACCCACCATGCAATACCGGCACCTATAGATTGCGTGCGACAGCCGGGCAGACCCGACCGTCGCACGCCTCAACATGCCGTATTCACTTGTGCAGGAGCACTACCCTACGCGCGGATAACCTTGTCGACGTTTTGCAGCTGCAGCTCGTCGCCATCCTGACCCTCGATGCGCACGTTCTGCAGGTCGAGGACTTTCACGTTCTGCGCGATGATGCCCTGGCGCACCATGGGCTCCACGCCGCAGGCCATGGCCGGCACAAAGGGCTCGGCATCGGCGGCAAAGGTCACATGGACATCCTGGAACGTCAGGCGCGTCACCTTGCTCTCGGGAAGGCCCGTGGTATAGGCCGCGGCCGCATGGCAGTTGGTGGCCTCGATATCGCAAAACGTCGTGGCGCCAAAGCCGGGCGTACGGTCGTCGACGGGCAGCGCCTCGCGAGACTGCACGTAGTCGGTCTTGCCGTCCTTGTCGCAGAAGTAGAACGAGTTGACCACGAAGGGCGTGAGCACCTTATCCATGCGAATGTGCTCGAAGGTGATGCCCTCGTTGACGGCGTCCTTGCCGCGTCCGCGGCGTGTCTTGACGCGCAGGCCGCGGTCGGTGCGCTCAAAGAGGCACTTGCTCACGGTGAGGTCCTTGATGCCGCCGGCGGCCTCGGATCCCAGCACCACGGCGCCGTGGCCGTCGTGCATGTAGCAGTGCGAGATCAGCACGTCGTGCGTGGCGGGACGGAGCTCGGGTTCAATGCCCAGTTTGCCGCTCTTGATGGCGATGCAGTCGTCGCCCACCGAGAACTGACAGCCAAGGATGCGGACAAAACCGCAGCTCTCGGGATCGAAACCGTCGGTGTTGTGGGAGTTCTTGGGACCCTCGATGGACAGGCACAGGGCATCGACGTGCTCGCACAGAATGGGATGGATATTCCACGCCGGGCTGTTGCGCACGGTAAAGCCGGCAAGACTCACGTTTTCGCACTCGGACAGGAAGATCATGCGCGGGCGGGCGATCTCGCGGCCCTCCTCGGGACGGAAGATGTTCTTAAAGTCCTTGTTCCACCAGTTGTCCTCGGCAAAATCGGTCTGGCCGTCGATGGCGCCGCGGCCATAGATGCACACGTCGTGCACGCTCAGGCCCGTAAAGGTCGAACAGTAGGTCGAGAAGCTCTCGCCCTCCCAACGGCCCAGGGGCAGCATGTCGGTGCCGGCGTACCCAGCCCCCTCGTCACCCGTGACCGTGCCCGGAATGTAGGCAAGCGCGGCGCGGTCGTGGCGGGCCAGCAGCACCGCGCCCTCGGCAAGCTCGATGTTGATATTGCTCTTAAGGAAGAGGGACTTGATGCGGTAGTTGCCGGCGGGGATCAGCACGCGCCCGCCCTTGGGGCAGGCCATGATGGCAGCCTGAATGTTGGTGGTGTCATCGTGCTCGGCATCGCCCTTGGCTCCGCAGTCGCGAACGTTGATGGTAAAGGGCTCCGCCGGCGTGGTGACGCCTACGCTCAACTCGCGCTCGCCGCAGACAAAGCGGATCAGGTTGCGCTTGCCGGGAGTCAGGCCATCGACATAGGTCTCGACCGTATTCGTGGTACCGGCGGGCTCATCGTTGACAAAGATCTCCCACGTATCGGCACGGGTAAAGTAGCCGCCATCGTCGAGCTCGATAACGGCCGCGCGGGCATTGCGCCAGATAACGTTCGTCTCCATGGGTCTCTCCCTCAAATGTAATCAGAAGTTCATACTAGTCGTTTTTAAAAAAGGGCCGTACCCGCCGGTGGATCTCCGGTGGCACGGCCCTGTGGTTTGGACGATGCGCCTGCCCTACTCGGCGGGAATTACGCTGCCGTCCTGGAAGCCAACATTGTTGTGGGCGAAGCAGTCCTCGTACTTAAAGCCGGAGAGCTCCTCGCAAAGCGCCTTGACCTCGGGCTTGACGTCGGCCATCTTGCCACCCTCCTTGACACGGTGGATCTCGTCGCAAAGGATGTCGCACTGCTCCTTGTCAATCTTGATGCCGCGGGCAAGGACGGCCGCGAGCAGGAAGAAGCCAGCGCAGCCGATGAGCATGTAGCCGCAAATGTACAGAGGCACGGTGGCGGGCTGGGTCACGGCGTCGCTGTTGCCGGCGGTCTGAATGAAGCCGGAGGCAGCAAGGACGATAGCCCATACGTTGACGGCAACAGCCTGGGCGATCTGCTGGCAGAGCTGCTGTGCGGAGCTGTAGATGCCCTCGCGACGACGCAGGGTGATGAGCTCATCGACATCGGGGATGTAGTTGAGCAGAACATCGGGCAGATACTGGAAGCCAACGTAGAAGAACTTCCAGATGGCGAAGATGATGGGGTAGGCGATCATGGCGATGGCGACCGTGGAGGTGCCGTTGATCTGACCAAAGGCGAAGTAGTTGTAGGCGATGATGCACGCGGCGCAACCGACGTTTGCCAGGTACCAAGACTTGTGGAAGCCCTTCTTGGCCATGAGGGCGACCCAGATGGCGGTGCAGACGATAGCGACGACCTTGCCGGGCATCTCCATCACGGACTCGTAGGACTTAGGAATCTGCAGACAGTAGACGATGAAGAAGGACAGGCACGCAGACCAGCAGGCAGCGGCGAGCTTCGTGGAGACCTGCGCATACAGGACCTTGCGGAAGGACTTGTTGCGGAAGGTAGAGATAACGTCGATGAAAAACTTCTTGATACCCTCGCCGACGCTCTCGATCTTCTCCTGAGCGACCTCCTCGGGGGTGTGCTCCCACGTGGACAGGTACACGCAGAGCAGCGAGATTGCCATGACCGAAGCGTTAATCGTAGCAATAATGAAGTAGCTGAACGGGTTGGTCTCGCCGAAGGTGCCAAAGCCAAAGCCGACGAGTGCTGCCATCAGGAAGCCGGCGGCGTTACCAAAGAGGTGCTTGTAGCCGGTGAGGTACGTACGCTCCTTGAAGTCATCGGTCATCTCGATGGTAAGCGGCGACAGGTTGGCGGTGCAGAACGTGTACGCGACGTTGTAGATCAGGTACAACACAAAGTAGTACGGGAAACCAAACGGCGTAGCCACAAAGATGAGCGGCTCGGCGACCATCATCGGGATAGCCAGCAAGATCCAGAAACGGCGGCGGCCAAAGATGCGGCCGATCTTGGTAGCGTAGAAGTTATCGGCCACAAAGCCCATGAGCGGGCACAGAATGGCGTTGAGATAGATGGCGAACGAGCTGATCAGCGCAGCCTCGCCTGCGGACAGACCGCACTCCGTGGACAGGAACAGCACCATGTAGCTGTGCGTAAAGCTCAGGGCACCGGAGTTGAGCATGCCGCCCATACCAAAGCCCAAGCGCGTCCAAAATGTGATCTTGCGCTTTTTACCGATCTTGTTAGTCATCGAGCTCCCTCTCTTTTCTCGATTGTCTTGTAACAAGACATTGGAGTCCATACCGATGTCTGTCTGCATATCGCCCACTCGTAGGGTGAACGTTTAGCTAGATTATGCGCGATTGCATATGATAGGTGAACGTTCACTTGTATATTATCCTTGAACGGTCGTTTTTTGCCGTTAAACGGACATCTGACTTGAAAAAAATCACGATTACATGGGTATTGAGTGGGTTTAAATTTGAGGTCGATTAGGTGAACGTTTATTGTTTTCGCCGCTCCCGTACCCTCAGAAAGACACGCCCGAACAGACAGAACAAACATGGCCCCGCCGGGAACACTCCCGACGGGGCCATGGTCAATAGCGCCCTATGCGAACCCATTTACCGCTACAGGCAGACGCCGTCCTTCCAGATGCTGATCTCGTGACAGCCGCGGCGCTCGGCACTCGTAAGCTTGCCGCTCGCCGTCTCTAGCACCAGCTGGTACAGGTCGTGGGCAGCCTCGTCGAGCGTACGCTCGCCCGTGGCGACCACGCCGGCGTTAAAGTCCATCCAGTTGGCCTTGTGGTCGCACAGACGCTGGTTGGTGAACACCTTGAGTGTAGGCGCCGGTGCGCCAAACGGCGTGCCGCGGCCGGTCGAGAACAGGATTACGTGGCAGCCGGCAGCCGTCAGGGCCGTGGTGGATACCATGTCGTTACCCGGGCCGCACAGCATGTTCAGGCCATGCTTGGTAGCCTGACCGGCATACGGCAGCACGTCGACGATGGGGGCAGATCCGCCCTTTTGCACGCAGCCGCAGCTCTTGTCCTCGAGCGTGGTAATGCCGCCGTCCTTGTTGCCGGGGCTCGGGTTCTCATAGACGACCTCCCCGTGGCTGATAAAGTAGTCCTTAAAGCCGTTGAGCATGTCGGCAGCTGCGTTAAAGACGTCCTGGCTCTCACAGCGATCGAGCAGAATGCTCTCCGCGCCAAACATCTCGGGAACCTCGGTGAGCACCGACGTGCCGCCGCGGGCGACGACCATATCGCTCACGCGACCGATCGTGGGGTTGGCGGTAATGCCCGAAAGACCGTCAGAGCCGCCGCACTTAAGGCCAATGACCAGCTCGGAGGCAGGAATGGGCTCACGCTTGGCCTGCTTGGCCAGGTCGGCAAGCTCGGACAGGATCTTGTGACCCTCGACCTGCTCGTCGGCTACATCCTGGCAGGCGAGGAATCGAACGCGCTCGCGATCGAAGTCACCGAGCTCGTCGAGTACCTGCTGGTGCGTGCAGTTTTCGCAACCGAGGGACAGGAACAGCACACCCGCAGCGTTTGCGTGACGCGAGAGCGCCACCAGCAGACGGCGCGTCTGGGCATGGTCGGCACCGGTCTGCGAGCAGCCAAAGGGATGCGGGAAGTAGTAAACGCCCTCCAGCGAGCCCTCGACCAGATCCTGAGCCTGCTCGCACATGGCACGTGCGACCTCGTTGACGCAGCCGACCGTGGGGATGATCCACAGCTCGTTGCGCGTGGCGGCGCGGCCGTCAGCGCGGCGGAAACCCATAAAGGTCTCGGGCTCAACCGGCTCAACGACCGGATGCGTCGGGTTGTAAGCGTACTCGACCTCGCCCGAAAGGTTGGTCTTGACGTTATGCGTATGAAGCCACTGACCAGGCTGGATGTCGCCCGTCACGTGACCGATAGGAAGACCGTACTTGACGACGTCCTCCCCCGCCGCAATGGCACGCACGGCCATCTTGTGGCCCTGCGGAATATCCTCCGCGGCAACGACCTCGCCCACCCCGGGAACCGCGACGGCGGTGCCCTTGGCAAGCGGCGACAGCGCGACGATCACGTTGTCGGCCGGATTGATCTGGATAGTATTCATTACAAAGAGTCCTAACCCTACAGGTTGAGCAGAAGTCAGCGGGCGCCCACCAGTTGCCCGGCGGGCGCACAGAAGGATTTAGGCCTGGGCGTTGGCAAATGCCTGCTTGGCGCCCTCGGCGCGCACAACGGCAAGCGCGTTGACGACAAACTCCTCAAGGCCGGCGATCTGCGTAAGGTCCTCGCCCCACATCTGCTCGTTGCTGAGCACGTCGTGCACCAGCTCGGCATCGTCTGCACCGGCGTGGGCGGCGTAGAAATCGAGCACGAAGGCATCGTCCTGAGCGGTGTACTCGGTGCCGTCGGCGCGGCGCAGGTGCAGGCCGTCACCCTCGCGAGCAACGAGCTCCTGCGTATAGAAGGCAATGAGCGTAGCGAGGCTCGTCGCCAGGCACTTGGGCAGGCTGCCGGTCTCGGCAACATAGTCCTTGAGCGTGGGCAGGTCGCGAGCACGCCATTTGGCGGTTGAGTTGAGGCAAATGGAGAGCAGCGCGTGGTCGATAAACGGGTTGTCGAAGCGGTTCTCGACGGCGGCGGCAAAGGCCTTGCAGTCCTCGACATCCAGATCGGCGGCAAGCGTCGGGATGACCTCGTCGTAGAGCATGGTGTTCATGAAGCCACGGACGGTCTCGTCGTGCATGCAATCGCGCACGATGTCAAAGCCGGCAACCCAGGAGCCCGGAACAAAGGCAGTGTGGGCGCCGTTGAGGATGCGGACCTTGCGCTTCTTGTACGGGGTGACATCGGGGGTCACAAAGACGCCCGGCAGGCCGGCCTTCACGAAGGGAAGCTTCTCGGCAAGCGACTCGTCGCCCTGGATACCCCACATCTGGAAGGGCTCGCGCACGGCCAGGAAGGGATCCTCGTAGCCCAGGCGCTCGGCCACGGCAGCGGCCTCCTTGGGGTCGCGGATGCGGCCGGGGACGATAGTGTCGACGAGCGTGGTGCAGACGGTGCAGTCGTTGGCCATCCACTGCGAGAACTCGTCCTCCCAGCCCCAGTCGCTCACGTACTGGTTCATGATGCGCAGCAGCTCCTCGCCGTTGTGATCGATGAGCTCACAGGCGAGCACGATGACGCCCGGCTTGCCGGCGGCCCAGCGGGTGTGGAGCACCTGGGCAAGCTTAGCGGGGAAGCTCGCGGGCGGCATGTCGTCGGCCTTGCAAGACGGATCGTAGGCAATGCCGGCCTCGGTGGTGTTGGAGACGATAATCTCCAAATCGTCGGAGACGGCGACCTCCATCATGGCGCGGTAGTCGTCCTCACGATACGGATTGAGGCAGCGGCTGCAGGCGCTGATCACACGGGACTCGTCGACCGTGTTGCCGCTCTCCTTGCCGCGCACCAGCACGGTGTACAGGTCGTCCTGGGCATTGATGCCGTCGGCAAAGCCAAAGGCGCCGCTGATGGGCTGCACCATGACAACCTTGCCGTTCCAGCCGCTTGCCTCGTTGCCCATGTCAAAGAAGCGGTCGACAAAGGCGCGCAGGAAATTGCCCTCGCCAAACTGCAGAACCTTCTCGGGCGCGTCCTTGGGCAGCAGGTAGCCCTTGTAGCCGATCTTCTCGAGCGTCTCGTAGCTGATGTTCTCCATCGATGTCTCTCCTTAGATAGCCGTTAGCGTGCAGGCAAAACGGGGGCGCCGCGTGTGGCAACGGCGCTCCCGAGTTCGGTGTGATTCGATGCGGGTTTAGGCCTCGACGGTATCCAGGTCAAAGCCAAAGTAGCGGACCGCGTTGTTGTAGCTGATGTCGCGCACGATGGCTCCCAGCAGCTCCATGTCGGCCGGATACTTGCCCTGCTCGACCCACTCGCCGATCACGCCGCACAGCACGCGACGGAAGTACTCGTGACGCGGGTAGGACAGGAAGGAGCGGGAATCGGTAAGCATGCCCACAAAGTTGCCCAGCACGCCCTCGTTAGCCAGAGCCGTAAGCTGCTCGCGCATACCGATCTCGTTGTCGTTGAACCACCAGGCAGAGCCGTTCTGGATCTTGCCGGCGGTCGGAGCCTCCTGGAAGCAGCCCATCACGGTATCGATCATGGTGTTGTCGATGGGGTTCAGGCTGTACAGGATGGTCTTGGGCAGACCCGTGGACTCCTGGATGGAGTTGAGGAAATCGGCCAGCTGGTCGGACGGCGTGTAGTTGGAGATGCAGTCGTAGCCGGTATCGGGACCGAGCTTGGCGAACATAGCGCGGTTGTTGTCACGCTTGCAGCCAAAGTGCAGCTGCATGGCCCAGCCAAGGCGGACATACTCGCCGGCGACGAACTGCATAAAGGCCGTCTTGTACTTGAGGACCTCGTCCTCGGTAAGCGGCTCGGCGGCAAGGCCCTTGGCAAAGATAGTCTCGATCTCGTCGGCGGTAGCCGGAACGTACATAACGTAGTCGAGCGCGTGGTCGGAAGCGCGGCAGCCCAGCTCGTGGGCAACGTCGTAGCGCTTGGAGATGGCAGCCTTCATGCCCTCGAAGTCGCTGATCTCAACGCCAGCAACCTCGGAGAGATGCTTGCAGTAGTCGGCGAACTCCTGGCCACGCTCGATGCGCAGGGCGGCATCGGGGCGCATGGCGGGAACGACCTGAACGTCAAAACTGTCGTCGGCGGCAATCTTCTTGTGCCACTCAAAGCTGTCGGCGGGGTCGTCGGTAGTGCAGATCATGCGGACGTTGGACTGCTTGATCAGGTTGCGGCAGGTAAAGCTGGCCTCAGCGAGCTTGGCGTTGGCAAGGTCCCAGACCTCCTGAGCGGTTTTGCCGTTCAGGACGCCCTCGTAGCCAAAGTAACGCTTAAGCTCCAGGTGGCTCCACTCAAAGACGGGGTTGCCCACACAACGGCCCAGGGTCTCGGCCCACTTCTGGAACTTCTCGCGAGCAGGGGCATCGCCGGTAATGAAGCGCTCGTCGACGCCGTTGGCACGCATCAGGCGCCACTTGTAGTGGTCACCGCCCAGCCAAACCTCGGTGATGTTCTCAAAACGCTTGTCGTCCCAGATCTCCTTGGGAGAAATGTGGCAGTGGTAGTCAACGATGGGCATGCCCTCGGCAAAGTTGTGGAACAGCTCCTCACCGGTTTTGGTGCTCAGCAGGAAATCCTGATCGTCCATGAAGTTTTTCATCAAACAACCCCTTTGTTGGCGGAGCGGGCGCACGATGCGCTCGTTATCCTCTAGGTGAACGTTCACTATACTAATTCATTGCGACTTAAAAGGTGAACGTTCACCTAACCACCATGGGGTGAACGGTCGATTTTGTCCGTTCAACGGTTGTTGGAGCCGTGACACGCATGCATTGCGGATGGACTAACGTCCCCGAACACCGAACCTGGGCGTTTTTGCTCAGGTGGGTCATGTCTCGGCGTACATTTTTGGGAATATTCAGCATCGGGGCGTACTGCGCACCGTCCTCGACGCCCTATTTGATGCGCATATCGCGCCCGATCGGCATAAAAAAGTGCCTCCGATGGCGATTTACGCCATCGGAGGCACTTAAAACAGTCGTTCTGAGCCTCTTTCGGAACACGCCATTGCTGAATACTCCAAAAAATGCACGTCGCAAGAGGGGGTACCTGACCAAACGGCTAAATTCCCGCAAGCTCGCAGTAGCGGTCGACGTTGCTGGCAAACACCATCTCCACAGCACCCTTCTGCACGGGCTCCGCCGGAGTTTTACCCCACAGCAAATACTCGCCCAAGGTCTTGGCACCACGGTAGGCCAAGCTCACCGGGTCCTTATAGACGATATTGGTAAAAATGCCACGGCGTAAGGCCAGGGCGCTCTCGGGGAACAGGTCGTTGCCGATCACCATGACCTTGCCGGCCTTGCCGCTCGAAACAAGCGCGTCAGCGACCACCTCGGAACCAACGGCAAAAACGCTACAGATGAGCTCGGGAGCATCCGGCGCACTCAAGCGCTGCTCAAGCTCGCGCTCGAGCTGTTTGACTTGCGCATGGGCACCGGCAAGGTCCTCAACCCGCCATGGAATATCGTGCTCGCGCAGGTAATTATGAAAGGCGCGGGCGGTCAGATAGTGCGAGTCGGTATAAGGGTCGCCCGCCAACAGGAGCACGCGGGCGTCAGCCCCAGAAGCGTGGACCAGGTTAGCCGCCTGCTCTGCCATAAGACTGCCCGCCGCGGAATAGTCCGCCAGACTGGCACCCAGGCGATCGAGGTGCGGTCGGTCGCCGTCGACGAGCTCGATCGCCACACCCGCCTCGGCAATCTGCCTCAAGAGTTCGGTTGCGCGGTCATCGCCCGGAACATAGGCAAGCAGACCGTCAATCTTCTCGCCTACCTGCAGACGCTCATCAATCTGCTCGAGCGCATCGGCGTAGCCGCCCACGCCAAATTCTACGCGCTCAACCGTAATGCCCTGATCGATGACCTCCTGCTCAAAGCGGTTGCAGCCTTCCCAAAGGTAACGGAAAAAGTACGCCCCCTCGCGCGATGCGCGGGGCAGGCAAAACACCAGGTTGATATCCTTGCGCCGCAGGCTTGAGGCACTTGTGTTGCGATGGTAGCCCATGGCCTCGGCCTTGGCATTCACCTTGGCACGCACGGATTCGCTCACGCCGGCCTTGCCCGTCAAGGCCTTATGCACGGTATTGATGGAAACGCCAAGCTCGGCGGCTATGTCCTTCATGGTTACGCGAGCGCTCATGGGGTTACTCCGTTATAGATAAGTTGCCAATTAACAGTACAGGTAACGATACCCCAAAATCACTCTTCAACTCGCCGCGCTCTCCCCCAAATGTGCAAAGCGCCCCGCGAACGGATGCTCGCGGGGCGCTTGGGTGCCTGGACCTTTATTTGATACCGCGGCCCAAGTCTTCGGCGATTTTGTCTACGCCCTTAAGTGCGGCGCAGGTCTTTTTGTTGGAGCAATGTCCTGTGCAAACGCCACCTTGAGCGCAGTCGGCGCAGGTGCCCTTGCGATAAATGCGCACGCACACGGCGACAAACGCAATGCCGATAACAGCCAGTACAACAATATCGATAGGTGCCATAGCAAGCCTCCTCTAGTTAACCACCACTTACTTTACCCCATTCTCCACCTGCCAAAAAGGGACAGGTATATTTTGGTCGGTTTTATCTGCGGAAACGCCACATCTCCCTCACCAAAAAGCCCGAGTGTCGCTGGGACACCCGGGCTCGTGGAAAGGGGCTAATCCTTATTCGGACTTAAGCGGAAACTGCGGCGGAAGCAGTGTTGGTCTCGTCCTCGTCGGTCCATGCATGCTTGGGCATGGGACGGAAGATCTGGAAGAGCATCGCAACCAGCAGCACGATGGCTACAATCGTCCAAATACCAAACTGGCCCAACACAAACAGGTTGTAGAACTGGTTGATGAACAGGCCGATCACCCAAGCGAAGGCGCACTCATAGCCGATGGCAATCGCGGTCCACTTGCCGGAGTCCATCTGGTTGCGGATAGTGCCCATGGCGGCAAAGCACGGAGCGCACAGCAGGTTGAAGGCACCAAAGGCCACGCAAGCACCCATGGTGGGGAACATGCCCGCAAACGCGGTCCACAGGCTCGGGTCGGTCTCGCCAGCATCGGCGACGGAGAGCAGCGAGCCGGCGGTAGCGACGACATTCTCCTTAGCCACGAGGCCGGAGACGGTCAGCGCGGTGGCCTGCCAGGTGCTAAAGCCGAGCGGGGCGAAGATCCAAGCGACCAGGTTGCCGAGCATGGCGAGCACGGAGTAATCCATGAACTCCTCGGGGATGCCGTCCATCGCAGGCAGGAAGCCAAAGGAACCGTTATAGCTGCCAAAGTTGGAGAGGAACCAAACGACGACGGTGGACGCGAAGATGACCGTACCGGCCTTCTTGATAAAGGCCCAGCAGCGCTCCCACACGTGCAGCGCCCAAGAACGGATCGCCGGGAAGTGGTAGGCAGGAAGCTCCATAACAAACGGCGTCGGGCGACCGGCGAAGAGCTTGGTCTTCTTGAGCATGAGGCCCGAAGCAATGACGGCAAAGACGCCCAGGAAGTAGAAAAGCGGGCTGATCCACGCGGCGGTGGTGGAAGAATCGCCGATGATGGAACCCATGAGCAGGGCAATGATCGGCAGCTTAGCGCCACAGGGAATAAACGTGGTGGTCATGACCGTCATACGGCGGTCCTTCTCGTTCTCGATGGTCTTGGTGGCCATGACGCCGGGGACGCCGCAGCCAGAAGAGACGAGCATCGGGATGAACGACTTACCGGACAGGCCAAAGCGGCGGAACACGCGGTCCATGATAAAGGCGACGCGGGCCATGTAGCCGCAGTCCTCCAGGAACGACAGCATCACAAAGAGCAGGAACATCTGGGGCACAAAACCAAAGATGGCGCCCAGGCCGCCGACGATGCCGTCGCAGACCAGCGAATCGACCAGGCCACCATCCTCGGTGCCACCCGCCACAAGGGCGTCGTGCACCACGGTGGTGATACCCGGGACATAGGGGCCGTACTCCGCCGGGTCAATCGAATCGGCGTCGTCGCCCGCGGCCTCGACAGCCTCATCGTAGGCGTCGCGGCCCTGACCGAGTACGTACCAACCGTCGGTGCCGAAGAGCTGGTCGTTGGTGAAGTCGGTCACCGTGCCGCCCAGGGTAGAAACGGCGATGTAGTACACGCAGAACATGATGACCACAAAGATCGGCAGGCCCAGGATACGGTTGGTAACCACGCGGTCGATCTTCTCGGAGGTGCTCATCTTGGCAGGAGCCTTGGTCATGCACTCGTCGATAATGTGGGCAATCACGCCATAGCGCTCGCCGGTGATGATGGACTCGGCGTCGTCGTCGCAATCCTGCTCGCACTGGGCAACCAGCTGCTCAACGCGAGCGGCCTTCTCCTTGGTGAGGTTGATGAGCTTGCAGGCGTCCGCGTCGCGCTCAAACAGCTTGACAGCGTAGTAGCGACGCTTGTTGGCGGGAACGCTCGCCGGCAGGTTGTTCTCGATGTGGTCCAGAACGTCCTCGATAGAGGAATCGAACTTGTGCTCCGGCACCTGGCCCTTGGAAGCAGCGGACTTCTTAACCTGCTCGAAAAGCTCCTTGATGCCCTTGTTCTTAAGGGCCGAGATCATCATGACCGGGCAACCGAGCTTCTTGGACAGCTTGTCGGTGTCGATCTTGTCGCCGTTCTTCTCGACCAAGTCGGCCATGTTGAGGGCGACGACCACGGGCAGGCCGGTCTCGATAACCTGAAGCGCCAGGTACAGGTTGCGCTCGAGGTTGGTGGCATCGACCACCTGGACGACGACATCGGGCTCGCCGCTCATGAGGTAATCGCGCGAGCACTGCTCCTCGGGGCTGTAGGGGGAAAGCGAGTAGATGCCGGGGAGGTCCGTAATCGTGACGTTCTTGTCACTCAGGAGCTTGGCTTCCTTTTTCTCAACCGTGACGCCGGGCCAGTTGCCAACGTAGCCGTTGGCGCCGGTGATCAGGTTGAAAAGCGTGGTCTTGCCGCAGTTGGGGTTACCCGCCAGCGCGACATGGATCTGAGAATCCGCCATTCAATCCTTCTTCCTTGTGTGCCTGCGCTGCTTTCTCCGCGCGGGCTGGATAATGTGCTTCAACGTTGCAAGTTTAAGTTAGAAAATCCTAACTTTATCTGCAGAAATATTCGCCGTCGGCCCTTACTGGACCTCGACGACGGCAGCCTCCTCCTTGCGGATGGAAAGCTCGTAGCCGCGCACGTTGATCTCGACCGGATCTCCGAGCGGTGCAACCTTAACGACCTTGAACGAAGTGCCCTTGATGAGGCCCAGGTCCATAAGGTGACGGCGAAGCGCGCCCTCGCCGTGAAGCTTGACGATGGTAGAGCTCTCGCCCACCTTAACGTCACCCAACGTCTTCATATTCTTTTCCCCCTTTCAGCTTTTATGAAATGCTGCGAACTAACCGACGGTCATGATGTGCATGGCGACCTTGGTATCGATACCAAAGCGTGCGCCCAGCACGGTGACGATGATATTGGCGCCACTCGAGCTCACCACGTGAACCTCACTGCCCTCGACAAAGCCGAGGTCCTTGAGGTGGTGCTTCATGTCCTCATTGCCCTTTACACGAGACACGTGCACGGTTTCGCCCGCTTTCACCATCGAAAGCGGCATGGCCGGCATCTGCGGTCCGCAAGACATGAGTGTGCTCCTAACGTCAGTTCGTCCTCAACATCGACGCAGCAAAAGTTAACCACGTCTATGTTCGCTACAGTAAACTAGCACGTGGTTAACTTTTTGGAAAGGGTTCCTATTCAGTTTTCGGAAAAGTTTCCCATACGAAACAAAGGCACCGCAAAGACCGTCTCTTTGCAGTGCCTATTGATACCAATTTATGTAACAGAGGGGACTGCCCCTTTGTCACATTGTTGAGGTTAGAGCGAGAGGTTTCTGATCGATGTGACGCAGGAGGCCTCATCCACGCCCGAAACGCGAAAGACGACACTCTCGCCACATTCGCCGTAAAGCGCCATGAGCCCCATTACATCGCGGCCGTCGGTATGGCGATCGCCGATGCTGACCGATACGTTGCTACGATGCTTGGCAATAATGTCATAGAGCAGCGCAACCGGGCGGGCATGCAGTCCCAACGGATCTTTAATCGTCTTTGTAAACTCGACCATGTCCCCTCCCACGGCATCGCACATTCGGCCGGCAAACCCAGCCACGTGGTAGTTATTGTAGCGTTAGATGCTTGTCGAGAGCTCCTCTGAACACCTCGTGGGCAAAAAGTGGCAAATATGAGTACTGTCACCAATTTAGTAGCAGCAAAATCGAGAGCAAATTGCCTCCTTTGAGCGATTCGAAGAGGTTGAAAGCCGTCAAACGCCCTTTAAAGGGGGTTATATAAATTGATTTTGAGCCCGTTTTGCTCAGAACAGGCCGAAAAATATGACACCTCTTTTGCAACAATACTCATATTTGGCATTTTTTGACCACGGGGTCCAAAACCATGCCCCAAAACACAAAAGGAGGGGCCTCGTAAGGCCCCTCCTTAGGAAAGGGAATCGATTTATTCCACAGCCGTAGATTAATCCTAGCCGCTACTCCATCATGTCGAGGACGGAGGGGCGCAGCTCGCTCTCGGCGGCCTCGGGATCGGTCTCGCGCAGGCGGTTGATATAGCGGTTGTACCACATCACGGCAAGGCCCAGGAAGACAACCACACCGCCAACGTTGTAGACCAGCGTCAGCCACAGCGGCTGATCGAGCGGGATGGTGCCGCAGACAAGCACAAAGCAGAAGACCACAAGCAGGAATGCGGCAACGACCAGACCAAAGCTGCGCGAGCCCATGCGGAAGCCACGGGGAGCGGCGTCGAAGTTCTTGCGCAGCATAAAGTAGGCAAGCAGGATCAGCAGCGGCGGGAGCAGAGCAGTGGCAGCCGTCATGTTGGTGACGATCATGAGCAGGTCGTCGAGGTTACCAGAGCCCAAGGCCGGGATGATCAGGATGGGGACGACGATGGCGAACTGCAGCCAAGCGGCGCGGGCGGGAATGCCGTGCTCGTTGAGCTCGACGATCTTGCTACCAAAGACGCCCTTGGGGATCTCGGTGAAGAAGACCTTGATGGGAGCAGAGGTCCACATCATGAGGGAGCCCAGCGTGGCAGCGAGAAGGATCAGGCCAATGACGCGCGTGGACACTTCCATGGGAATGCCAAAGTGGGCAAAGACAGCGCCGAATACGTCGAAGATACCGGTGGAGATGGCAACGCCGCCCTCGGGAATGAACAGGTTGACCAGCAGCGAAGCGCCTGCGTACAGAAGGCCGATGGTCAGGCCGGCGATAACGACGGTGCGCACGAAGGCCTTGACGCCACCCTTAAGGTCGTTAGGGAACACGCCGACAGACTCAGCGCCGCCAACGCCCTGGATGATCCAGGCAAGCGTACCGAAGAAGCCCCACATAGTTGCGAAGTTGCTCGTGTCGGGAGCCATGTTAGCGGGGGTAGGAGCCGTAGCGAACTCGACGCCGCCAAAGGCAGCAGCCAGGGACAGCAAGATGAACACGGCAGTCAGGCCGAGAGCCGCGGTCGAGCCGAAGGAGGAAATGGAGCCGATCCACTTAGCACCCTTGGTCGAAACCCACGTGGCGATAGCAAAGACGACGATCTCGATAATGGTGATCCACAGCTGCGAGAGCTCGGCATTGGCACCAAAGAACACGTAGCTCGCGTAGATGATGACGTTAGGCAGGACGGACGCAAAGTAGAACAGGTTAACGAACCAGTAGCTAAATGCCGTCAGGAATGCCCAGCGACCGCCCATCGAGGTCTTGACCCAGGCGTACACGCCCGACTCGGAGTCCTTGTTAAGGCCGACGAATTCGGCGGTAACCAGGGTATAGGGGACAAAGTACAAAAGCGTAGCGAAAAAGAACGACGGCGCAGCTGCCAAGCCGATGGCCGCGTTGTTGTTGATGATGTTCTTGATACCGAACACGGCGGCGACCGTCATGCCCAGCAGAGCGAACGAACCAATCGTTCCTCGTTTTTCAGAGCTCATAAGCCCTCCCAATCATCCGTTATATCTCATCTAAAACCGTCCGGACTGCAAGCGCAATCGTGGACGGCGCACCTGCTAAGGGGAATGGGGAAAAGGGAGTCAACAAAGCCATCCCCCTTAACGGCGCGAAGCAAACGTCCAAACGGACGAATACTACTTGTTGGGGAAGGAATAACCTTCAACCGTCACGTGCAGTACCACGACGCGGGAATCCGCGGCATCGGCCACGACACGGTAGGCCTCGTCAATTTCAACGACGGCAACGCCGCCGGCGGGAATCGTCACGGTCTCCCCCGCACCCTCAAAGCGCTCGCGATCATCGATATCGCTGTAAGCACGGATGCAGGTGAGGTCTGCCTTGGGGGCAACCTCGACGGTCAGGTCGCCGTCGAGCGGAGCGAGCACGGCATGGTAGCGACGGTGACCGACCAGATCGGCGGTAGCGGCCTCGCGGGCATAGACCCACCAGTACACCAACGAGTCGCCGATGGAGTAAGCCACGTCGTGCTGCAGGTCGGCAACGCCATCGAGCGCCTGACCGGTGCGCATCCACTTCTTGACGGACTTCATCTGAGCGTCGAAATCGGCGCGCGAGTTAAAGACATGCATGACTTATGCCTCCTTAATGGGTGCCAGCGCCTGAGCCAGATCGGCAGACGTCAGCGGTCGCAGGGACACCTCAAAGCTGAAGCTCTCAAAACGGGTGCGGTAGGAATCGAGCACCTCGGAACCCCAAGAGTTCGAACCAAGGCCGAGCAGCTGGTCGTTGATATTGACCGTAACCGTGTCGCCCTTGACAAGGTCGTAGACGTGCTTGGCGTTATCTATAGCCTCGCAGCTATAGGGCCATGCCGAGAACGAGAACGGGTTGGAGGCGGCGTCGCTCGGACGCGTCACGACCAGACCGTCACCGTGGCTAGAGCGCAGGGCGACCCAACGGGTGCCCTCGCGGTTAGCACAATCCTGAGGCATAACGTAGGGCGTGAACATGTCGTCGACCGTAGTGCGGTAATGACCGACCGGGTTGGCGCGCAGCGAGTCCGGATAGTTCTCGCCCGGGCCGTGGCCATACCACTCGACGGCACGATCGCAACCGGGGACCTCGAAGGAGATGCCGATGCGCGGGATGATATCCGAGTAATCGCCGTAGGGCTCGCCGGAAACCTTGAGGTCGACGCGACCGCTCGGAAGCACGGTGTAGACGAGCTCGACGCGCATGCCGAACGCGCGGACGGGAGGAGCGATACGCTGGCTCACGGTAACGACGACCGCATTGCCATCCTGCTTCCAAGAAACCTTGCGGGTAGACGTCTGCATCACATCGATGAAGTTGTCCTTCCACAGTGAGTCATACTCCTGGGCATGGTTATCGACGAGCGGATGCCAAAAACCAACCTGGGGACCAGAGGCCATGACGTCGCGGCCGGATGCCTTCCACTCGCTCACGGTACCGTTGACTTTGCTGAAGGTCAGCTCGCCGTTGAGGGAGTGGATGCGGATCTCCTGCTCGGTCTCCTCAACCGTAAGCTCAGGACGAGCGGGGGCCACGATGGCCGGCGCCGGATGGTTTGCGATGGCAAACTGGCTAGCGCCCAGCTGGAACATCGGCTCGCACCAGACGTGAGCGGCCATGGTGTAGGCGCGCACGGTCAGCAGGGTCTCGCCCACTGCGGCCTCGCGAATCACCAGTGGCAGCTGGACGGACTCGCCGGGGGCAACCGCGCCGGGCATGAGCGTCTTGCGGCAGACCACGTCGCCGTCCACCAGGGTCTCGGCCGACAGGCAGACATCCTCGAGGGTGGTGAACCAACGCTTGTTGGTGACGGTCAGCTCGCCTGCCTCGGCGTCATAAGCCATGCGGACCGGGCAGATAACCTGGCCGTACTCGGTAAGGCCCGGACTCGGCTGCTGCCAGGGGAACACCATGCCATCGATGCAGAAGTTGCTGTTGTTGGGGTAATCGCCGTTGTCGCCACCATACATATCGTAGGCAACGCCGTCCTCGGTCACAGCAGCCAAACCGTGGTCGCACCATTCCCAAATGAACTGGCCCTGGATGCAATCCCAACGATCGAAGACCTCCTGGTACTCGGACAGGCCTCCGGGACCATTGCCCATGGAGTGACCGTACTCACAGTTGATGCGCGGCTTGGGGAATGGGTGCTCGCCAAAGTCGTTCATCTGCGAAACACGGGAGTACATCGTGGAGATAACGTCGACGGTATCGGCGTTGCGGTCCTCCTCATAATGGACCGGACGATCATCGAGCTCGTGAGCCTTGGCGTACATCGCGCGGATGTTGCAGCCATAGCCGCTCTCGTTGCCCATCGACCACATAATGATGCAGGCGTGGTTGCGCTCCTGCATCACCAGGCGCTCAATGCGGTCGACGTAGGCCGGCTCCCATGCCGGATCGTCGGTGACCAGGGCGATGTTGCCGATATTCTCGAAGCCGTGGCTCTCCATATCGGTCTCGGCGACCAGCATGATGCCATACTCATCACACAGCTCGTAGAAGCGCGGGTCATTGGCATAGTGAGAGGTGCGCACCGCGTTGATGTTGTGCCGCTTCATGAGCTCCAGGTCGCGGCGCATGCGATCGAGGCCCACGGCGCGGCCCTTGTGATCGTCGTGATCGTGGCGGTTGACGCCATGCATCTTAAAGTAGGTGCCGTTGAGGTAGATATGATTGCCCTCGACCGTCACCTCGGCAAGACCCTGGCGATGCGGAACGTACTCGCTGGCCTCGTCGCCATCGTAGACCTCAAACGTAAGGTCATAGAGGAAGGGGTCCTCGGGATTCCAGAAGTGGGCATCGGCAACGCTGCACTCGGCATGGCCGTCGACGCACTCACCCGTAGCCACCACGTTTCCGCCATCGCTGAGCGTATACACAACGCGGGTAGCGCCCTCGGCCACCGTATCGAGCGTGATCAGAGCGGCATCGCCCTCGCGGTGCGTGCGGAACCTAAAGTCGACCAGGTGCGCGGCGGGACGCTGCATAAGGTACACATCGCGGAAGATGCCCGAGGCCCACCACATGTCCTGATCCTCGATATAGCTGCCATCACTGTACTGCAGAGCCTTGACCGCAAACAGGTTGTCGCCCTCGACGAGCGCGTCGGTCACGTCAAACTCGGCAGACAGGCGCGAACCCTTGGTCATGCCGATAAACTGACCGTTGACGTACAGCTCACCATAGCTCTCGATGCCGTCAAAGCGAATGATCTCGCGAGCGCCGGCAGGCACGGCGGGAAGGTTGACGATGCGCTGGTAGACGCCCGTGGGGTCGTCGGAGGGAACGAACGGCTGATCCACCGGGAACGGGAAACCCTCGTCGGTGTAGGCAAGGTTGCCATAGCCATCCACCTGCCACAGGTGCGGAACCTCCACGTGATCCCACTCGGGCTCGTACGTGGAGAGCTCCTCGTTGGAAACGGCAGCAGGCCCCTCAAAGAGGCGGAACTGCCACGAGCCGGACAGCTGGACAAACCCGCGCGACAGCTCGCGGCTGTACGTAGCGGCGAGATCGGCGGTCTCGTAACCCATAAAGTACGCATGGGGTGCCAGGCGGTTCCTGTGGGTGAGCGCTTGGTTTTCCCAATCGTTAATGGCGTCCATGGTGATGCTCCTTCGTCATCGTAGTGATTCTTGTGCAACCGGTTGTCCTTATCTTACGGGCGATGCAAAAAATTGTGCAACCGGTTGTCCGCTGAACGGTCGATTTGGTCGGATTAACGGTGCAACCGGTTGTACAGCTGCGACACTTATGTCACCCTGAGTATCGAAACTCAGCGCAAAACATCGTTCTTAAGCTCGTAGGCAACCGCCACGCCCGCTGATATCTCACCCACACGAGACGTATTCGATTGCGGCTTGGTTGCAAAACGACACCTGTCACCGGATATCATGAACGCTGTTCAGGTGCACTATAGTAAGCTGTATCCGCACCAGCCCGTATCAGTGACAACATCGACCGCATTTTCCAGGAGACGCCATGACCCAACCAGTTCGCACCGCACCTACGCTTGCCGAGGTTGCCGCAGCTGCCGGCGTGTCGCGCTCCACGGCATCGCGCGCCCTCAACGATTCGCCCCGCATTAGCGAGGAAACCAAAAAGCGCGTCCGTGCGGCGGCCAAGAAAGTCAATTTTGTCCCCAATGCCCGTGGCCGAGCGCTCGCTGTCGGGCGCACGGAAATCATCGCCGTGCTCGTGACCGAGCCCCTGAGTGAACTCTTCAGCGACCCCACCTATAGCGAGTTTTTGAGCGGTATTACCGAGGAACTGTCGGAGTCGTCCTATCTGCCCGTTATCTTGCAGGCGTCTTCTACGCATGAGCGCAACCGCGCACGCGAGCACTTTGAGCGCCGCTCGTTCGACGCCGTGATCGACGTCTCCCCCTACAAGGGCAGCGAGCTGCTCGAGGTGCTGCGCGAGCTGGGCGTACCCACCGTGTTGTGCGGCCAGCTCGAGGGCCACCCCTATCGCGATGTGTTCTCGACGGTCTACTCTGACGACGAAGAGGGCGGACGCTTTGCGGCACACGCCATGAAGGAGCGCGGGCGCAAAGATATCGTCGCCGTGTTGGGACCGCAAGACAACCCCGCTGTTGTCGACCGCCTGCGCGGCTACCGCGCCGTCTTGGGCGAAGACCTCCCAGACGCAAACGTTATCTATACCGGCTGGAACAGCGGAGACGGCTATCAGGCCATGCGCCAGATCCTCGCGCGCAAGATTGCTTTCGATGGCGTGCTCTGCGGATCGGACCGTATCGCGGCTGGCGTCATCACCGCACTCAACGAGGCAGGCCTATCTGTTCCGGCGGAAGTTTCTGTCGTCGGCTTCGACGATCACGAGATTGCGACGCGCTGCGTCCCCGCACTCACGACCGTCCGCCAGCCCCTGCGCGAAGAAGGCCACATGGCCGCCAACATTGCGCTCGACATGATCAAGGGTGCCGAGCCCGCCACCACCGTCATGCACATGCAGCTCGTTCAGAGAGACTCGCTGTAGGAAACTGGGCCGGGCTTTCCGCCAGACAGTTGCTGTGGAAAGCCCGGCCCGTTTTGAGCGCTCATTCTGGGGCACAGTTTCCGTTAGACAGCTCAACCGGAAACTGTGTCCCATTATTTTGCCGAATTCTGGGTCGCGCTTTCCCAGAGGACCCCCTTTGGGAAAGCGCGACCCGTTCTGGACGCAGATTCCGGGACGCACTTTCCGCGACGCCCGGTCATCCCATGCCCTCACAATCTCGGCGCATAAAAAACGAGGGAAGGCACGCGTCCTTCCCTCGTTGCGGGCAATATGTAGCCGCTCGCTTACATCAGGCGCAGGCTGACATCCTTGAGCTGGGCGCCGGAAACGGCACTCGGGGCGCCCGACATGAGGTCGGAGCCGCTGGCCGTCTTGGGGAACGCCATGACGTCGCGAATGGAGTCGGAGCCGGTGAGCAGCATGCACACGCGGTCCAGGCCCAGAGCGAAACCGCCCATCGGGGGCGCACCAAACTTGAGCGCCTCCATGAGGAAGCCGAACTGAGACTCGGCGCGCTCCTCGGTAAAGCCCAGAAGCTTGAGCATGGACATCTGCATCTCGGCGTTGTGGATACGCATACCGCCGCCACCGGCCTCAAAGCCGTCCATGACAAAGTCGTAGGTGCAAGAGCCGGCTGCCAGCGGATCTGCCTCGATCTTGGCGATGTCGGTCTCGGTCGGCAGGGTGAAGGGCTGATGCTCGGCTGCATAGGCCTTGCGATCCTCGTCCCAGTGGAACAGCGGGAAGTTGACGACCCACAGGAAGTCGTGGCCCTCGCGCTTGATCTCGAGCGCGTTAGCCATGTGGGAACGCATGCCGCCCAGGATCTCGTCGGAGAGCAGGCGCGGGCCGGCGGCGAACATCACAAGGTCGCCGGGCTCGACGTCCATGCGCTCGCGCAGGGCGGCCATCTCCTCGTCCGAGAAGAACTTGACGATGGGGCTGTTGATGGAGCCGTCCTCGCGGAATGCGATCCAGGCCAGGCCCTTGGCGCCAAACGTGGAAGCCACGCCGGCAAGCTTATCGATCTTGGCGCGAGCCCAGGCACCGGCGCCCTTGGCGTTGATGGCCTTGACGACAGAGCCCTCCTCGTTCGCGGCAGTCGC
This sequence comes from Collinsella aerofaciens, assembly GCF_902364355.1. Lineage (GTDB taxonomy): Bacteria > Actinomycetota > Coriobacteriia > Coriobacteriales > Coriobacteriaceae > Collinsella > Collinsella aerofaciens_AF. The sequence continues at coordinate 212,088 of NZ_CABJDK010000002.1, read as the reverse complement.
AAAGACCTTGAACTTGGAGTTGGCGAAGATGTCGGTCAGGTCGACCAGGTGCATGCCATAGCGGGTATCGGGCTTGTCGGAGCCATAGGTGTCCATGGCCTCCCAGTAGTCCATGCGACGCAGCGGCGTGGGCATCTCGACACCCATGCGGCCGAAGGCATCGGCCAGGACCTCCTCAAGCGCGCTCATAACGTCGTTCTGGTCCACGAAGGACATCTCGATATCGACCTGGGTGAACTCGGGCTGACGGTCGGCGCGCAGGTCCTCGTCGCGGAAGCACTTGGCGACCTGGTAGTAGCGCTCGACGCCACCGACCATGAGCAGCTGCTTCAGGAGCTGCGGGGACTGCGGCAGAGCGTAGAAGTTGCCCGGCTGGATGCGGCTGGGGACGATGAAGTCGCGGGCGCCCTCGGGCGTAGACTTGAACAGGGAGGGCGTCTCGACCTCCATGAACTCACGGTTGTGCAGCGCCTCGCGAATGGCAAAGGTAAAGTCGGAGCGCAGCTTGAGGTTGGCCATCATCTCGGGACGACGGAGGTCCAGATAGCGATAGCGCAGACGGGTGTCCTCGCTGGTTTCGATGCCGTCCTCAATCTGGAACGGCGGGGTGACGGATGTGTTGAGCACCTCGGCGTGGTCGGTCAGGACCTCGATCTCGCCGGTCGCGAGCTTGGTGTTGGTGGTCTCCTCGCCACGGGCGCGCACGACGCCGTGAATCTTGATGGGCCACTCGGGACGCATGGTCTCGGCGATCTTAAAGGCGTCGCCGTCGGAGTGCTCGGGGTCGAAGGTGAGCTGCGTGATGCCCTCGCGGTCGCGAAGGTCGCAGAAGATAAGGCCGCCGTGGTCGCGGCGACGGCTCACCCAACCGGTGAGGGTGACCTCTTCGCCCACGTTCTCGCGGCGAAGCTCGCCGCAGGTACGGGTGTGCATGGAATGCTCGTCGATGGGACGGGTCTGGCTCATACCAGTGATCCTCCTTTATGGATCTGTGCCGCCCCGTGTCGTTCCGGGCGGCGTCGTACAGATTTGCCCGGCCTGCGTAAACCGCGCAGCCAGACATGGCGTTCTATCTTATCGCACCATTGTCGATGTGCCGCGAAAAAGTAGCTCTTGCCCAAAGACTTGACGGAGACGAAACAATTGACACGCCGCGGCACCCGCCCGCACTCGTCACGTGCGACAATATGCCCCAATAAAACAGCACTCGGAAAGGCCCGCCATGACTGCACGCCTCATCGTTATGGATATCGACTCCACGCTCATCAACCAGGAGGTCATCGACCTGTTGGGCGAAGAGGCCGGCGTGGGCGAGCAGGTGGCACAGATCACCGAACGCGCCATGCGCGGCGAGCTTGACTTTAAGCAGGCGCTCGAGGAGCGCGTGGGGCTGCTCGCCGGCCTGGACGAGAGCGTGTTCGAGCGCACCTTTGAGCGCGTGACATTTACCCCCGGCGCGTTGGAGCTTGTGCGCTCAGCGCACAGCAAGGGCTGGAAGGTCGGCGTGGTAAGCGGCGGCTTTCACGAGGTCGCCGACAAGATCGTGGCCGCCGCGGGCATCGATTTTTGCCTGGCCAACCGCCTGGAAGTCGTGGACGGCAAGCTCACCGGCAAGCTGGCGGCCGACATCGTGACCAAGGAGTCCAAGCTCATCCAGCTGCTAGATTGGGCAGTTGAGTGCGGCGTCGATATGACCCACACGGTCGCGATCGGCGACGGCGCCAACGACATCCCCATGATTCAGGCCGCGGGCACGGGCATCGCGTTTTGCGCCAAGCCCAAGACGCGCGAGGCGGCCCCGTTTGCCATCGACGAACGCAACCTGATGCTCGCCATGGACATCATCCTGCGCGACTAGTCAATCCATCTAACAAGTGAATCAGTCTGTCCTATAGTTTCCGAACAATTTTGTCTTAGTGTTCGGAAACATACCCTTTGAGTGCTAGACTTTGCGCCGTCGAAGGGAACATATATGGATAAGCGAGATCTTGAGCAATTGCTGAGCGATGTTGCCGGCGGAGCAGTCACCCCTGCCGACGCCCTCACGCGCATCCAGACGGCTCCGACCGCCGATTTGGGCTTTGCGCAGCTCGATCTTTCGCGCGGGGTGCGCCAGGGAGCCGGCGAGGTTGTCTACGGGGCCGGTAAAACCGCCGATCAGATTGCCGCCATTATCGAAGCACTGCGCGATGCCGGCCAGGAGCGCATCCTGGTCACGCGCTTGGATGCCGAAAAAGCCGCGCGCACCGCTGAGCTTCTCGGCAACGGCATCGACCTGGGATATGTCCCGGACGCCCAGCTCGCCCTCGTGGGCGGCAAGCCCTCCCCCACCGGCAACGGACGCATCGTCGTCGCCTGCGCCGGCACGAGCGACCTGCCCGTCGCCGAAGAAGCCGCGTTGACGGCCGAGTTCTATGGCAACGAGGTCGACCGCCTCTACGACGTAGGTGTCGCCGGCCTGCACCGCCTACTCGCGCATGCCGAGGAGCTTGCTCAGGCGCAGGTGGTCATCGCCATCGCCGGCATGGAGGGCGCACTGGCGAGCGTTATCGGCGGCCTGGTGAGCTGTCCGGTCATCGCCGTTCCCACCAGCGTGGGTTACGGCGCGAGCTTTGGTGGCGTAGCCGCGCTGCTCGCCATGCTCAACTCCTGCGCCAGCGGCGTTTCGGTCGTCAACATCGACAACGGCTTTGGTGCCGCCTACCAGGCAAGTCTTATCAATCATCTGAGCGCCGGCACGCCCTGCGCCCGTTAAGGAGCATTCCATGTCCAATCATCAGCACACGCTTATCATCGACGGCACCTCGGGCATCAGCGGCGATATGACCGTCGCGGCCCTGCTCGACCTAGGCGCCAGCGAGGAGCACCTGCGCGAGCAGCTCGCCACGCTGCCGGTCGACGGCTTTACGATCGCCGTCACACGCGTAAGCAAGCATGGCATCAACGCCTGCGATTTCGACGTCCAGCTTGCAGAGGAGCTCGAGAACCACGATCACGATATGGCCTGGCTCTACGGCAACGAAGCAGCTGCCGAGCACACGCACGAGCATGAGCACCACCATCATGATCATGGCGAGCACGAACACGAGCACTGCCACGAGCATGACCATGAGGGCCACGGTCATGGCCACGAGGGTCACCATCACGCCCACCACCACCATCACCGTTCTTTGGCGGACGTCACCGCCATCATAGATGGCTCGCAGCTAAGCGATGGCGCCAAGCGTCGCGCGCTCGCCATCTTTACCGCGCTCGCCGCCGCCGAGGCCAAGGCCCACGGCAAAACGCCCGAGACCGTCATGTTCCACGAGGTGGGCGCCGTCGATTCCATCGTCGACGTCTGCTCTGTCGCCATCTGCCTCGATGCCCTGGGCATTGAGGACATCGTGGTCGAGTCGCTCTCCGAGGGTCACGGTACCATCCGTTGTGCCCACGGCCTCATGCCCATTCCCGTCCCCGCTGTCGTCAACCTGTGCCAGGCGGGCAATATCGCCCTCACGCCTGCACCGGTCGCCAGCGAGCTCGTCACGCCCACGGGTGCCGCCATCGTCGCCGCACTGCGCACGTCCGAGCACCTGCCAGCCCGCTACCGCATCGAGGCCGTCGGCTACGGCGCTGGTAAGCGCCCCTACGAGGGCTGCTCCGGCACGCTCCGCTGTCTGCTCGTTCACGCGGACGCATAGCCATGGATGCCCGCAAGGAAAAAAGCCGCGCCGCCATCGTCGCAGCATTCTCCGAGCTCCTGCGCGAGGAGGACTACAGCAAGATCACCGTCGGCGACATCATCGCGCGCGCTCACGTAGGCCGCGCGACATTCTACGGTCTCTTTAAGAGCAAAGACGACCTACTGTCCGAGCTCGTGAGCGACATCTGCACCCACGCTCTCGACGACGATGGCACACCGCTCGACGACCCACTCGTGCAGGTCGAGCATATCCTCAACAACCTCTGGGAACGCCGTCAGGGCGTGAGAGCCCTCGTAGCCGGCGCCGGCTCACGCGTCTTCGCCGACTGCTTACGCAAGACCATCATGTCACGAGCAGCCGAAACCGTCCCCAACGGCCCCCAAGGGCCCGCCGGCACCATGGACCGCAGCTTCCTATTACACCACATAGCCTCAAGCTTCGTAGGAATGGTCCAATGGTGGGCCTGGCACAACTTCCAAGCAGATAAGGCCGAAGTAGCCAAAGACTACCTATCAGCCATACAGCCCCTCTTCACCTAAGTTAGCCTCTCATTCCAAAGTCTCACCCCCATCTCAGGGCACCAAAAAGCAAAGTGCCCATCCCATCCCCAAGTCACGCTTTCTTGTAAGGGCACCCAAAAACAAAGCGCCCCTCACATCCAAATTCAGATATATATGTTGGGTTGCTTGTTCGAACACAGCCAAGAATGCCCAGGGCTCGGCAAGGGTTTACTTTCCAACGCATTCCGCAGGACGCAAAAAGGCTCGCCGCACAAAGTGCGCAGCGAGCCTTTTTGCATGTCCGAGGACGCGTTGGAAAGTTAACCCTTACCGAGCCCGGACCTTATAGAGCCGTCCTTCGACTAGAACATGCCCAAGAAACCATGCACAAACAACGCAGCCACGATGGCACCGACAAACGGAGCGATGCCAGGAACAAGCAGGCCGTACTTCCAATTGTTGTCGGCCTTGTTCTTAATCGGCAGCACCTGATAGGCCATGCGAGGACCAAGGTCACGTGCCTGGTTCATAGCGAAGCCGGTGATGCCGCCCATGCCCATGCCAACAGCCCAAACGATCAGGCCGACGCAGATGGCGAGCATCAGAACGTTCTCGCCGGCGCGGCTAGCAGCAGCAAGGATGGCGCTGATGAACACGAAGGTGCAGATAGCCTCGCAGAAGAAGTTACGAGCATAGTTCGTGCCCTCGGTGGTGGGGTTGGTCGAGAAGATGTTGCGCTGGGCAATGGGGTCGACGACGCCCTCGGAAGCCTTGAACTCATCGGCATACATCAACCAAGCGATTACGGCACCCACAAAGCCGCCGAGCATATCGGCAATCATGAAGGGGATGCAGTTGCCCCACGGCACCAGGCCTACGATGCACTGGGCAAGCACCATGGCCGGGTTCATGCACACGGCGCCGCCAAAGACAAACAGGCAGACCGAGATGCCAAAAGACCAGGTGGTGATGGCAAACATGTGGCCAGAGCCCTGATACTTGGTGCCCTTGAGCACCGTATCGCAGTGCACGCCCACGCCAAAGATGATCATGAGGGCCGTTGCGCCGAATTCGCAGAGGAGTTTGGTAAGCATAAAACCTTATCTTTCTTGTCGGTTAAAAACGATTCGTTTAGGCCGCGTGCTAGTGCTGCGCGACGACAACGCCCAGGCCATCGGGAATAACGGCAACCTTGGCATCGGCACCCTTCATCTCAAAGGCGAGCTTGAGCGCCTCCTCGATAGTGTTGACCGGCGTCATGTGCATATCCTTGAGCATCTGGTGATCGCACAGGTCGGTGACCATGATCACGGGGTGATGCGCCAAGATGCGGGCAAAGATCTGGCTCGTCCACTGATCGGGCAGGGTCTCGTCCTTGGGACGATCGATGCAGGCACGCTCAAACTCTGCCGGATCGTTGTCGGCGATGTTATGATAGAAGCCCTCGCCACCGTGGCCGTCGGCACAACCGGCGACATCGATGATCACGCCGCCCTCGGGAAGCGTGGCCTCGGCAGCGCACATGCCCTTCACGGCCTGATAGATGTTCTGATCGAGCGGGTAGCCACCGTTGGTGGTGATGGCAATCTCGCACTCGACGGGCTCAACGCCGGCAAGGCTCTTCACGAACTCGCAGCCAGCCTCGTGCGCCTTGTGGATGTCGCCGGCAAAGGAGCCAATGACCTCGTGCTTGCCGTTGAGCACAACGTTGAGCACAAAGGCAAGGTGAGCCATCTCGGCGGCGGCGAACATGTCCTCGCTCACGTGGTTGTGGCACAGGTTTCCGGCACGCGAGTGGGAATCGTTCACAAACTGACCGTTGTGGTTGTACATGATGGTCTTGTAGCTGGCGATGCCAGGCAGGACGGACTTGCGGCTACCAGAGAAACCGGCAAAGAAGTGCGGCTCAATAAAGCCCTCGGCAAGCAGCAGATCGCAATCGGCGGCAATCTTGTTGATGATGCACTCGCCACCAGAAGGCAGGGTGCCGATCTTTTTCATCATGCTGTCGTCGGTCGCGACATGCATGACGATCTCCTCGTTAGCGACGATCTCCTCGCCGTACTTGTTAACGAGTTCCTCGTGCGTCGAGGGGCGATGCATGCCGGTCGCGACCAGGATGCGCACACGTGCCTCAGGAGCGGCAGCGTGGATGTGATGCAGCAGAATAGGCATCGTCACACGCGAGGGAACGGGACGCGTATGGTCGGAGCTAATGATGACGATATCCTTCTTGCCAGCACAAAGCTCCTCGAGCGAAGGTGAGCCATAAGGGTTGGCAAGTGACTCCTCTACCAGCTCTTCCTGAGATTTTGTAGTCTTAAACTCGTTTTGATGACCTTCCATCACACCCGCGAAGTTCTTATCCTCGAGCTCCAGATGCAACGTTTTGTGGTCAAACGGCAGTTCACATTCAAACAATGATGAGCGCCCTCTTCCTTTCAACTGACACACTAGATAAACCGTTGGAAGGATACGCCGCTCACCGAAAAACACCACCGTCCACCGACTCATTAACACAACGTTCATATTTGACCCACAACAAAACGGCCACGATCCCAAACGGAGCCGCGGCCGCTACAGTCGTAAGTCGAGAAGCGCGCCATTATTCCCCCAGCCAGTAATCCACCGAAGACCGGACATCGTAGGGCCCGCCATCAGCTTACTTTTAGGCACACTCCGCAGGACGCAAGAAGCCCTCGCCGCACGAAGTGCGCAGCGAGGGCTTCTTGCATGTCCGAGGACGTGCCTAAAAGTAAGCTGATGGCGGGCCCGGACGACTACAGGGCTATCGATTACCCCGTGTTCTGCAATCCTGCCGAGACGCCGGTCACAGTCGAAAGAATCAGGCTCATGTACTCGGCCTTCTTCTCCTCGGCCATCTCGTCCTGGTTCATACGCACCTCGCGAAGGGCGCGGACCTGAGCGATGGACAGGGCGTCGACGTAGGGGTTACGCACACGAACGGCGCAGCCGAGCACGCGGCGACGCTGCAGCGGCCACTCGTCACCGACGATGGCAAGGACCCACTTACGGGTGAGCTGCATCTCGGTGAAGACCTTCTCGGACAGATCCTGGCGATCGCCCAGGTGCAGGTACATCTTGGCGATGCGCTGATCGGTCTTAGCGATCGACATCTCGATGTTGTCGATAAAGGTGCGGAAGAACGGCCACTCCTGGTAGGCAGCCTTGAGCTGGTCAAGGTCGCCAAACTGCTCGCAGGCGGTGCCCAGGCCGTACCAAGCGGCCAGGTTAATGCGCGCCTGGCTCCAGCTGAAGATCCACGGAATGGTACGCAGGTCGTCGAGCGACTTGGCACCCAGACCGCGCTTGGCCGGGCGCGAGCCAATCGGCAGCAGACCGACCTCGGTCAGCGGCGTCACGGTCGAGAACCACGGTGTAAAGTCCTCAGTGTTCAGCAGGTCCAGATAGCGCTCATGGCTTACTGCGTTGAGCTTCTCGGCCATATCCCAGAACTTCTGCGTGGTCTCGGTGTTGGTCTTCTCGACGCTCGGAGCCGACTGCAAAAGCGTTGCGGCGGCAACGGACTCAACATGGCGCTGAGCCAGCGTGCGGTTGCCGTAACGGGCAAAGATGACCTCGCCCTGCTCGGTGAGCTTAAAGAAGCAGTTGACCGAACCCTTGGGCTGCGCCAGCACGGCCTTGTTGGCCGGACCGCCGCCACGGCCCACGGCACCGCCGCGACCGTGCATGAGCACCAGATCGATATCGTTTTTCTCGGCCCACTTGGCAATGCGCTCCTGCGCGGAGTGCAGCGCGAGCATGGCCGTGGTAGGACCGGCATCCTTGGAGGAGTCGGAGTAGCCCAGCATGACCTCCATGCGGCGGTTGGTCTGGGCAAGGCGCTTTTGCACCACGGGCAGCGTAAGCATCTGGTCGAGCACGTCGACGCAGCCCTCGAGGTCCTCGAGCTGCTCAAACAGCGGGATCACGTCGAGCTCGGGGACATCCTCCTCGTGTGCAAAGGACAGGTGGGCAAGCTCAAAGACGTCGGCCACATGCTGGGCGCTCTTGGTGAACGAGATGATGTAGCGGTGCGCCATCTTCTTGCCGTAGCGCTTTTGGATGGAACCGATGGCACGGAAGGTATCGATGACCTCGCGCGTCATGGGCTGCAGGTCGCCATGGATACCGTTCTCGTGGATATCCTTGAGGGCGCGGGCATGCACCACGGAGTGCTGACGGAACTCCATCTCGACCATATGGAAGCCGAAGGACTCGACCTGCCAGATGATGGTCTGGACCGGGCCGTAGGCAGCACGGACGGCACCGCAGGCGGCCAGGGAGCGCTGAACGACACGCAGGTCATCCAGGAACTCATCGGCGCTGTGATACATGGTATCGGTGATACGGCGCACGGTGGCGTTGAGTCGGTCTGCCATGACGAGCATGACGGCGCGATGCGGCTCGTGCTCGGAGATCAGCTCGGCGCGGGCCGTGTACCGAGGGCTCATCTCGACCTGATGGTTCCACAGGTTGATGAGTTCAGCAGAAGGCTTGCTGTAGGTGGCCTCGAGCGTGAGGTTGCGGCCGATGCGGCGGCACTTGTCCTCGAGCTTGAGCACCATGTGAGTGAAGTACTTGGCGGCGACCTCACGGCTCACCTTGGCGGTGACGTTGGGGTTACCGTCGCGGTCGGAACCGATCCAGCTGCCGGGATGGAAGAACGCCGGGCACAGCGGCGGCACGGTACCGGCCTTGTCGCCCAGCACCCAGTCGTCAAAGCGACGATAGATGACGGGGATGACGTCGAACAGCGTGTTATCGAAGATGTCGATGATGGTATCGGCTTCCTCGACCGGCGTGGGCTTCTTGAGCGCGATGGGGCTCGTACGCACCAGGGCGTCGATCTCCTGCAGCATATGGCGCTCGTTCTCCACCAGGTCGGAGCCGCCCAGACGCGGACGCTCCTCCAGCAGATTGGAGATACGGCGAATCTTGCCCTCGACGGCCTTGCGACGGGCCTCGGTGGGATGTGCGGTAAAGACAGGGTGGAACTCGAGCTTGCCGAGCAGCTCGTTGGCGCCCTCGACACCCATCTCGTTTACCAACTGGTGATAGGCGACGGTGAGCTCGTTGGCGGGATCGACCTCGGTATCGGTCGATGCGCCGGCCTCGCACTCGCGCAGCTGCGCCACACGGTAGTTCTCCTCCGACAGGTTTGCCAGGTGGAAGAAGCTCGTAAAGGCGCGAACGATGACCTGCTGCTTATCGAGCGGCAGACTGTCGATCAGATCGACGACCTCACGGAATGCCACGGCGGTGGGCTCGTCGGCGGTGGGCACGCCCTGCTCGTCGACGGCCTCGTCGGCAGCACGGGCGCCGGGGTTTCCGGCATTGGCCACAATCTCGGCCGTCAGGATCTTGTCGAACAGGTCCGCGATCTCGGGATCATACTCGCTAAGCACACGGCGCTCTAGGCGCAGGAACAGCGCCAAGTTGTCGCGCAGCTCCTCGGGGATCTCGATCTCGGCGAGACGCTCCCTGGACTCGGCATTCGAGCCGATTCGGTTAACGAGGCGGTTGACCACGGCAGCGACGCGCGCCGCGGCTTCGGGTACAGACTGGTTGCTTAGGTTCTCAGCCACGTTTCCTCCCATTCCTCCTTCTATGCACGTAACATGCGGTATTCATTATAGGCACTCGGCAAAAACTTTCGGCGCTGATTGCGCTTTACCACACAAAAGTATTTTCTGCATTGCAAGGGTTTTTGCCCTAAATGGTCGTATTTCTCGGTGGGCGGCATACGTAAATGGGGGCATTCCGCATAAAAGCGAAACACCCCCGTAACAATCGCTCGCAATGAGCTGGGCACCTCAGCGGCACTACAGCTCAAAAATCATGCGCTACAGGCGCTCGCGAACCGCCTCGACCACGTTGGCCAGATCGACGAGGGCCTCGTCATGGCTCTCCATGTCGCGCACCTTGACCTTGCCGGCGGCAAGCTCGTCGCCACCCAGGACCAAAATGAGCTTGGCGCCAACCTTGTCGGCCTGCTTAAACTGAGCTTTGAGCGAACGACCCTGGTAGTCGGCCTCGGTCACGATGCCAGCGGCGCGAAGCTCCTGCGTGATGGCAAAGACGTTCTGGCGCAGCTCCTTGCCGGCATTGGCGACGTAGACGCACGGGGCCTCCTCGGCACCCAGGTCGCTGCCAAAGGCCTGCAGGGCCAGCAGCGCACGCTCAAAACCGACGGCAAAGCCGACGCCTGCCGTGGGCTTGCCACCCTCGAGCTCGACCAAGCCGTCATAGCGACCGCCGCCACCGATGGAGCCGACGCCGGCGCCGGGAGCCTCGACCTCAAAGACGGTACGGGTGTAGTAGTCCAAGCCACGCACCAAGGTGGGATCCTCGACATACTCGATACCCGCCGCATCCAAATAGCGCTTGACCTGCTCGTAGTGCTCGCGGCACTCATCGCACAGGTTGTCGCCCATCAGCGGTGCGTCGGCCATGATCTCGCGGCAGTGGTCGTTCTTGCAGTCGAAGGCACGCAGCGGATTGAGCTCGGCGCGCTCGCGGCACTCGTCGCACATCTCGTCGGCGTGATCGAGGATAAACTGCTTGACCTGCTCGCGATAGGCCGGACGGCATTGGGCATCGCCCATCGAGTTAATGAGCAGACGGAGCTTGGAAAGATCGAAACCAAGGCGCTTGTAGAACTCCATGAGCATGATGATGCACTCGGCGTCTGCTGCCGGATCGGGAGCGCCGAGCCACTCGATGCCCACCTGGTGGAACTGGCGCAGGCGACCCTTCTGGGGACGCTCGCCACGGAACATGGCCTCGGCATAATAAGCCTTAAACGGCGTGGAGCCCTGGGGCACCAGGTTGTTCTCCACGACGGCGCGCACCACACCGGCCGTGCCCTCGGGACGAAGCGCCAGGCGCTGCTTGGGCTTGAGCTTGCTATCGGTGCCCTCAGCAAAGACGCGCTCCAGGTTGGCGCCGCTAAAGACGCGGAACATCTCCTTGCGCACGACGTCGGTCGACTGGCCGATGCCGTGGACAAAGACGTCCACCTGCTCGATCGCGGGCGTCTCGATGGGCTTAAAGCCAAACGGCTCGAATACGCCGGCCGCAATCTGCTGCATCTTTTGCCAAGCGCGCATCTCGGCGCCGATAAGGTCGCGGGTTCCCTCCGCCTTCTGTGCCTGCATGGGCAAACACCTTTCTTTTGTATCGCGTCATAGATAGTGGTCATTATACGGCACAAACACAAACAGCGGCGGTGCATCTGACCGAACGAGGGTATGGGGACTCGTTCGGCCAGATGCACCGCCGCGGTGTGCAATCTGCAATCCTTCCGCCTCTTCGGATCACAAAATCCGTTGGACGGAAAGACTTCGGGTCATCTCTTGAGCCCGTGGCTGCATGGGAAACCGAATGACGGTACGAGCATCCATTCGGCTTCCAAGGCAGCCACGGACAAAACGGGGCAAAGAGCTACGAGCGACGTCGTCCCTACTCCCCCGCCACGCTCGCGCGCAGCTTAGCCGCGATGAGCTCAGACGCCAGCAGGAACACCAGCATTGCCACCGAGCACGCCAGGCACACGATCCATGTGCTCGTAAAGGAGCCCGTGGCATCGAACAGTATTCCCGAGACGATGGCGCCCACCGTGCCGCCAACCATCTCGAGCGAGGTGATGGTGCCCGTTACCTTGCCCAGGTCGGCCATGCCAAACTGCTTGGACGCGGCGATCGTGGGCGTTGGAGATGTTGTACTGCGCAAGGGAAATGCCCAGGTCGCTGACGATCAACGGCTGGAACAGGCTCATGCAGTTGACGAAAATCGTGTAGCACGTGGCCATGATCACGAAGCCAGAGGCCACCACGAGCCAGCCGGGGAAGAACTTACGCTGCTGGGACATACTGCTCCTTATTTAACAAACGAATAGCCGGCGCCGGGCGCCGGTAGTGCCCAAGATTGCCTTGAAAGACAAGGGCATAGGCCTTACGGCCATGCCCGCAGGCTTGAAAGGCAAGGTTGGGTGCTACCGGTGGTCGGCGATATAGCCCAAAGCGACGGCGGTATAGGCCGCGGCACCGAGCGGCAGTTCGGCATCGTTAAAGCGCGCCTTGGGATGATGCTGAGCAAAATGCTCGTCCGTATCAGTCACGGCAGCGCCCACGGTAAAGTACGCACTCGGGATCTCGCTCGAGATCAACGCGAAGTCCTCGCTCGCCATGGCGTGGAACAGCGGCAGGAAGGCGGACTTGGGCAGCACCGCGCCCACGTAGCCAAGCGAGGCCTGGGTCATATCGCTGTCGAGCACGAGCGGCGGAACGTCCGAAAGCGTCTCGATGGCTGCCGGCGTACGATATGTTGCGGCAACGCCGTTGACGACCTCCGCGATACGCTCCTTGAGATGAGTCATGAGCTCGACATCGAAGCCGCGCAGCGTTCCCTCGAGCACACAGGTGTCGGGGATGACGTTGGCCGCCAAGCCGCCAGCGAACTTACCAACGGTAAGTGCGACTTCCTTGGCCGCTGGCACCTCGCGGGAGATAAGCTCCTGAAGCGCCAGATGCACATGGACGCCGGCCGTAATGGGGTCGATGCAGATCTCGGGGCTCGAGCCATGACCGCCCTTGCCCTGCAGCGTGATGCGGAAACCGTACACGCCCGAGAGCGCCGGACTGCCGTAAAGCACCAGGCCAAGCGGCGACTGGCTATTGACATGCATGGCAAAGGCGACCTGAGGGCGCGGGTTCTGCAGCAGACCGTCGGCGATGGCGGCGCGGGCACCCTCAAAGGTTTCCTCGCCCGGCTGGAACAGCAGCTTAACCGTGGCGTTGGCATCAACAAGCTCAGTCTCGCGCGCTTTGAGCATACGAGCCGCGCCAAGCAGCGCCGTCGCGTGCATATCGTGACCGCAAGCGTGCATGCAGCCGTTGGTGGATGCAAAGGGCTCGCCGGATTCCTCGGCAACGGGCAGGGCGTCCATGTCGCCACGAAGCATGATGACCGTACCAGCCTGCTCATTCGTGCAGACGCCATTGCCTTGGGCCGCGGCGGCACCGGCGCCGACAAGGCCCACAACGCAGGAACCATCAACGAGCGTGGCAAATGGGATGTCCATCTCAGTCAGGCGCGCTTGGATATACGCAGAGGTCTGTGGGAGGCTATTACCCAGCTCGGGCATCTGGTGGAGATCGTGTCGCCACGCAGCGAGCTCGTCTGCAAAAGCCTGAGCTTCTGCAACGAGACCGTCACCGATAGCGGTCTGCGCCGCTGCGGTGGCCTTGGGCGCTGATTGCGGTTGAAGATCGGACAAAGCTGGTGCCATAGATGCCCTCCAGTATCGTTTTTGCAGCAAGCACTTTGATAGCGTAAAGTGCAAGGTACTACTTTAAGGGCGAGGCATAAAAAATGCCGCCCCGGGAGGGCGGCGCAACAAGTTGTTTACAATTGCGGGCGCGGCTTTCGACGCAAAAAATCGAAGTGAGTCTCGCTCAAGATAATCGACAGGAAGATGAGCGCGAAGCCGGCGAGCAGGCGCGAGGTGAGCGCCTCCCCCATCAGCAGCACCGAGAACAGCACACCCGAAGGCGACTCCATCGAAAGGAGCAGCGAGCCCGTCGAGGCCGGGACATGCGCCAGGCCGACGTTTTGGATGAGCAGAGCCGCGCATGTGCAGCCCACCGAGAGAAACGCCATCGCACTGATAAAGCTCGGCGTCCACACGGACAGAGGCGCTTGGGTCTCGAATAGCAGCGACGTTGCCAGGCTCAGCACGCCGTTGCCCACAAACATCCAAAACGTGATGACGTTGATGTCCATTTTGCGACCGTACTTGGCAGTCACCGCCATCTGGATGGCGAAAAAGGCCGCACCCGCCAGCGTAATGACGTCACCAATGTTGAATTCAACGCTATCGAGTGCGACGAGGCCAATGCCCGCTAGGCACAGCAGCGCGGCACCCAAGTTGTAGCGCGTGAGCTTTTCGCCGCTCAGGAAATAGCTCGCGAACGGCACAAGGATGCAATACGTGCCCGTCAAAAAAGCATTCTTGCCCGCCGTAGTATGTGCCAGACCGACCGTCTGCAACGCATAGGCCGCCCACATGAGCACGCCCATACTCAGGCCAACGATCAGGTTGCGAGCGTTGAGGTGCGCGATGATGCGCTTGTGGAAGACGGCAAACATGACCAACGCTGCGGGCAGAAAACGTACATAGAGCAGCGCGAACACCGGAATGGTGCCGAGTGCGTCCTTCATAGTGGTAAAGGAGTAGCCCCAGATGACCGCCACCGAAAGGAGCAGAACCTTCCAGAACAGCGGAGAGCGTGCGCCGGCGCCCCGGGGAATACCGCCCGCGCCCAAATCCTCACGGGCTACTGGGCTATCGGGCAAGTTTTCGATTTCGTTGGCAGCGTATTGGGCCATGGAACATCCTCACACTCAATCTGGGCGTGGTGTCCGCACGCGTATGGCTGCGTGCCGCCTCATGGTCAAATAAAAACGGGACGCGCCGGACCCCCGGCACGCCCCGCTACTGTAGCAACAACCAACGTCACACCGCAATCCAGCCCACTAAAGTACCGGCAGAGTAAACCTCGATGCTCCGGCAATATCAGCGAAAACGACCCCAAGCGAGCAAGGTGACGTGAAATGAAAGGGCGCTGACCTTCTGGTCGCGCCCTTGAAATTGAACGTCAGATTGCCGCTTGGGGCCGTTTGCAGCGTCGAGCCGTTACGCGGTTTGGTAAAACCGCGTAACTAAATAAGCTTCGTGCTTTCAAGCTTTTCGATGATCCAGTCGTTGGCCTTGATGACCGGGCGGCGGAAGACGACGCCCAGGCCCAGCGACGGAATCAGATAGCTCGCCAAGATACCCAGCTCAACCCAGTACTCCATATGGTAGGCGCCAGCCATGGCGGCGTGCATGGCGTTGATGCCGTGGGTAAACGGCAGGAACGGGTAGATCGCCTGGAACACAGGGCCGGTCATCTCGATGGGGAACGTACCGCCTGAACCGCCGACCTGCATGACCAACAGCACGACAGCGAGCGCCTTGCCGATATCGCCAAACGAAACCGTGAGCGTGTAGACGATATTGGAGAACACGAGACTCGCGACCCAGCCCGCCAGCACAAACTGCAGCGGGTTGTCGCATTGGATGCCAAAGAACAGGATGTCGCCCGCGCACACGAGTGTCGCCTGCAGCAGGGCCAGACCTCCAAAGAACAGGTAGCGGCCCAGGTAGATCTCGTGCAGGCGCACGGGGATCAGCTCGTTGATGAGCTCATCGTCAACCGATACCTTCATCATGGCCGCCAGCACGATCGAGCCGACCCACAGCGACAGGATCGTATAGAACGGCGCCATGGCCGAACCGTAATTGCGGATCGGATAGACCGGCTTGCGGTCGAGCGCGACGGGGCCGGAAAGCGACACGGCCAAACCCTCGGGATCGTTGCCGATCATCGTCTTGATCGTGGCAAGGTCGTCCGACATCAGGGCGCCATCGAGCTCGTCCTTAAAGGCGCTGATCTTGTCCGATGCCTCACCCAGCTGATCGGAAGCCTTGTTGACCAGCGTCGCAGCCTTGGAGAGGCCCTTTGCGAGCGAGCCAGAGGCGTCGGTCAGACCGCTCACGGCGCTATCCAAGTCACCCGAGATACCGTTCAGGGAATCCAGAACGCCCGAAATGGTCTTCTTGAGCTCCTTGGCCTTAACCGAGAACGTGGAATCGTAGTCGGACTTGGCTCCCGAGATACCCGCCTTGGCATCGGCGATGGCCTGGTCGACCTCGGCACGCGAGTTGTTGACCTCCGCCATGCCGTCCGAAAGGGACTTTGCGGTCGCCGTCAGGTCCTTCGCATTGTTACGATACTCCGTCGCGATCCTGCCCAGCGATGTCGCCACAGACTTAAGACTGTCCTGGAGCTTTTCGTCACTCACCTGCTCGGCAAAACTGCGGAGCTGGTTAGCCACGTCATCGATATCGTTGGCACGCGATTCGAGTGCCGACGCGGCTTTGTTGAGCTGGGTCACCGTAACGTCGACATGCTGGTTCGCGGCATCGAATGCCTTCGCAAGCTCGGCGGACACGTTGTCGAACGAGCCCGCGCTTCCGTCAATCGCCGCGTCAACGGCATCGTTGGCGGCCTTGAGCGCTTCCTTGGAATCATTGATGCCACTCTTGGCGTGCTCCATCAGCTGCTTCGTCGACTCATCAACGGTGCCCGTCTGCTTGAGCATGCCGCCCGCCGATGTCAGTGAATCGGACGTGGAGCTCAAAATGCCCGCGAGCGACGTCGCACTCGCCTGAACGTCCTGCAGGTCCTCGACCGAATCGCCCAGCGTCGAGGACAGATTGGCGATAAAGTTGCTCACCTGGTCGGTACTCATATAGTCGAGCAGGCTGGACACGGTCTTAAGGCCGATGGTCGTGATGGTCTTGGTAAAGGTCTCGTTGACCTGACTCTGGACGGCGCTCGAGCCCTTTTCAGTCACGATCTGTGCGATGGCGTTAGCCTTCTGGTTCTCGTAGAACTCGATATCGGCGTGCTTCACCTCGGTCGAGAAAAGCGTCATCATGTCGGCGCTAAACGTTTTAGGGATAACGACGGCAGCGTAGTACGCGCCCGACTTGACGCCATCGATGGCCTTATCGCGATCGTTGAGCACAACCCAGTCGAAGTTCTCGTTGCCGCGCAGAGTGGCGGTTACGTTTTCGCCCACGTTGACCTCGACGGGAATCAGATCGCTCTCGTAACCCTCATCAGTGTTGACCACGGCGATCTTAAGGTTGCCGGTGTTGCCGTACGGATCCCAGCTTCCGGCGATGTTAAACCATGCATAGAGACATGGCACGATGATCAGGCCCATCACGACGACCATGCCGATCACGGAGCGAGACACGTTTTGGACATCGCGCTTAAACAGGTGCAGGATGTTTTTCATTTATGCCTCACCTCCTTTAGAGTGCTTGCCAAGCGAGGTGGTGTCCCCGTCGTTTCCGTTTACGTTGTCAGCGCCGTCGGCATCTTGAGCCTTACGATGCGCACCGATATGCGACAGACGGCTCGTAGGCTGTTCGTCTCCCTTGGCGCCACGCTCGCTGGCGTTGAGACCAAACATGCGACGGGCGGCAGGGATGGCAGCCGTGTGCTCGCGCATCTCGCGGCGAAGGTCCTCGTCCGAAAGCGCCGAGATACGCATCTGGGTATTGAGGCTCGCACGGATGTATTCGATGTTGATGAGCCAGCCGCAGATGGCGATAACCGAAATGATCCAGATAACGAGCAGGATGATCTTGCCGTTATTGTCGATATCGAGCACCGTCGAAAGCACAAAGAGCAGAACCTGCACGCCTACCACGGCGGCAAAACCGCCCTTGATGTAGTACGGGTAGCGATGCTCAAACGCCACGGCATGATCGAGCAGCTCGCGACGGTACGAATCCGAATCGAGCATGACGCGCATGGCCGTGCGCAGCGAATAGCGCTGGCGCGGTAGGTCGTTGGACTCGCAGATCATTAGGCCCGTCGTGGAAAGCTGCTTATCAAAGAGCAGATTGAGGTTGAGCAGCAACGGGCGCAGCTGCAGACCGATAAAGAGCGCGATGGCAAGGAACACGCCCAGGATGCACAGGTTGAACAGGTAGTTGAACGAATACATGCCACCGACGGTCTCGCGCAGCAGGTTGATGCCATAGGTGAAGGGCAGCAGCGGATGCAGCCATTGGAAGAAACCTGGCATCATCTCGATGGGATACATGCCCGACGAGCCGGGGATCTGCACAATGACGAGGATGACGCCAATGGCTTTACCGATATGCTTAAAGGTGGTGGACAGCGCATAGATGATGTTGACGTAGGTGAACGAGATAGCGATGCCGCCCAGCACAAAGAGCAGCGGATTGACGCACTGAACGCCAATGACCAGGTCGCCCACCGTAACGATAATGGCCTGGAACGCGCCCAGGATCACCAGCAGCAGCCAGCGGCCAAAGTAGCCCTGACGCGCCGTAAAGCTACCGATGCCCTCGCGGTCGACCTCGAGCTTGTAGATGGCGATGAGCACGTAGCCGCCTACCCACAGCGCCAGATTGGTGTAGAAGGGCGCGATGCCCGAGCCAAAGCTCTTGACCGGATAGATTGACTTGGATGTCAGCTCAACCGGAGATGCCATGAAATCTGCCACGTCATTGACGTCGACGTCCATGAGGTCGGCTAACTCGCCCATAGACTCAGAGGTCTGCAGCGCCGCAATGTCATTGGCGGCGGTCGCGAGCTTGTCCTGAACCTTGGCAAGGGAGGCGTCGGTTTGGGACAGCGTGGTCTTTGCCTGCTTGAGCGTGGCGTCGAGCTGCGCCAGCGTGCCGCGCGCGCTCGCTATCGTGGGGGTCATGCCCGACACAATGCCGGTCAAATCGCCCGAAACGGCGGCAAAGGAGTCAAGCGCGCTCGAAGCCTTCGGCAGCGCGTTTTGACCCAGATCTGCCTGGGCCTGGCCAAGGTTGGTCGCCCCGGTCTGAATTGCGTTATTGATAGCGTCGCTGGCACCCGAGACAGCCGCGGCATCATTTGCCATGGCGCTCGACTGCGCGGACAGACTGTTCTTGATACTCTGCAGCTGGTCGTTCTGCTTCTTGAGCGTATCGATCGTCGAGGCGATCAGTGCGTCGATCTGATCCGATCCCGTCGAGGTATCGCCGGCAAGAATCTGCAGGTGGCCGATAACTGCGGTGTTGTGATCGATCGTTGCCTGGAGAGACTCGAGCGAGTTGTCGATGCGGGTGGTCGTAGATGTGACCGTGCCCGTCAACTTGCCGATGGCAGCATTCGCGGAAGCCGACGTCTTGGTTAGCGCAAGGCTGCCCTCCGAAAGTGCCTTGGAGAGCGAGGTGATGGACTTGCCAGCCGTGGTACGAGCTTCGACCAGCAGATCATTACCCTGAGCGATTGCCTGCGTTAGCGAAGGCGCCTGTCCCTGCAGGCCCGCCAACGCAGCATCGGCCGAAGCAATCGAGCTGCTCGTCTTGTCGATGGCGGTGTTCATGTCGCCGATGGAATCACGTACCTCGCCCAAGGTATCGGATGCCTCGGACACCGAGCTTGCCAGCGAATCCTGCGTCTGGGTTGCCTTGTCCTTTAGATCGACTCCGGCATCTTTGGCAATGCCGGCAACGGTCTCGCCCACCGTAGAGACAAATTCCGAGTTTATCTGCTCCTCGATGGTGTTGGCACCGGTATCGGTAACCTTGGGCGCAATGGCGCTCTTTTTCTCGTTGACGTAATAGGTGAGCTTCGGCTGATGGTAATTGCCGTCGAGCATCGAGACGAGATTGTCAGAGAAGTTCTTGGGAATCACGATGGCAGCATAGTATTCGCCACTTTCGACGCCCTCTTTGGCATCTGCCGCCGAGTCGACGAAGGTCCAGCCAAGCTGGTCGTTCTTCTTGAGCTGGTCGACCACCTTATCGCCTGCGTTGAGCTCGCCCACTAGGTCGTTCTGGGTGCCCTGATCGTTGTTGGCGATGGCGATCTTGATGCCCTGGGTGTTTCCATACGGATCCCAGTTGGCCACGATGTTGTACCAGGCATACAGCGAGGGAATCACGCACACGCCCAGGGTAACCACCAGGGCGACGGGGTTCACGATCAATCGCTTGATGTCGCGTTTAAAGATTGCAAAGGAAACCTTTGCATCGGATAGTTTGCTGCCGAGACTCACGCTTGGACCATCCATCCTATCGTTTAGCCGAATCATGCTATTAACAACCATTGTACGGAGGCACTTTAGCGTGTCGCGGCACAATGGTGCTGAGTTTTGCGGGTAGCAATATACTACGAAGATAAGTTAACGTACAGATGTACAGTATCTCAAATTCCCGCAGCTCCCAAAACCACAACCCGCACAAACTAGCAGTTCGACTAGTCGTTGGGGACGTTCTTAAACGACCAGTCAAACAAGAACGTCCCCAACGACCAGTCATTTAAGAACGTCCCCAATGACTACTCCGTACAAAAGCAAACGAGAGTGGAAAATCCCCCACTTCAAGCCCGCGTTCGAGCCAAAAGTGGGAAATTATCCACTCTCGTTCTAATCTGGTTACGGTGCCGTATCCCCGAACTACATCAAGTTACAAACAGCTGCCGCGAAGGCTACGGGGTCCTCGGGGAGGATGCCCTCGACGAGCAGGGCCTGGTCGTAAAGCAAGCCGGAG
Organism: Collinsella aerofaciens; assembly: GCF_902364355.1. Taxonomy (GTDB): domain Bacteria; phylum Actinomycetota; class Coriobacteriia; order Coriobacteriales; family Coriobacteriaceae; genus Collinsella; species Collinsella aerofaciens_AF. Next base: position 191,698 of record NZ_CABJDK010000002.1, on the reverse strand, counting down.
TACTGCTTGATCTTGTCGGCGTCGCCCGCCTTCTGGGCAGCGACGAGCTTGGCGAAGACCGGGTGCTTGGCGTTGAGCTCGAGCACGCGCTGGCTCTTAGGCATACCGTCGGGCGCGCCCTCGGGGCCCTTCTGAAGCACTTTCTCCATCTCGAGCGAAAGCGGACCCTCGGTGGTGATGCAGACGGGAGCGTCAGTCAGACGCGCAGAGACGGCAACCTTCTCGACCTTGTCGCCGAGCGCCTCCTTCATGGCGTTAAAGAGGTCCTCGTTCTCCTTGGTGGCGTCCTCGGCCTCCTTCTTCTCGTCATCGGTCGCCAAGTCAAGATCGCCGGTCGCGACGTTCTTAAGCTCCAGGTGACGATCCTCGACCTCAGGCTCAGCGCCATCGGCAACTGCCTTCTCAGCAGCCTCGCGAGCAGCGTCATCCTCGTAGACCTTGGGCATATCGGCAGCCACGTACTCACGCATGGCCTGGAAGGTGAACTCATCCACGTCCTGCGTCAGCAGCAGTACATCGTAACCGCGGTCGAGCACGCCCTTCACGACGGGCATCTTGGCCAGACGCTCGCGCGAATCGCCGGCGGCATAGTAGATTGCCTTCTGGCCCTCGGGCATGCCCTTGGCATACTCGGCAAGGGTGATCATCTTCTGCTCCTTGGCAGACCAGAACAGCAGCAGGTCGGCGAGCTCGTCGGCCTTCATGCCGTAGCTCGAGTAGATGCCGTACTTCAGACCGCGACCAAAGTTCTCAAAGAACTTCTCGTATGCCTCGCGGTCGTTGTCGCGCATGTCCTCAAGATCGGCAGTGATCTTCTTCTCGACACGCTTGGCAATGGCCTTGAGCTGACGGTTCTGTTGCAGCGTCTCACGCGAGATGTTGAGCGTCACGTCGGCAGAGTCCACGACACCGCGCACAAAGTTGTAGTAGTCGGGCAGCAGGTCGTCGCACTTCTCCATAATCAGCACGTTGGAACTGTAGAGCGCCAGGCCCTTCTCGTAGTCCTTGCTGTACAGATCGAACGGGGCGCGACCCGGCACAAACAGCAGCGCATCGTACTCAAGCGTACCCTCGGCATGGAAGCTGATAGTGCGCGCGGGATCGTCAAAGTCGTGGAATGTGGACTTGTAGAACTCGTTGTAATCCTTCTGCTCAACGTCGGAGCTGCGCTTTTTCCAGATCGGCGTCATGGAGTTGACGGTTTCGAGCTCCTGGTAGTCCTCGTACTCGGGCTTGTAATCGTCGCCAGCATCCTCGGGCTTGGGTTTCTGACGGCTCTTGGACACCATCATCTGGATCGGGTAGCGCACATAGTTGCTGTACTGCTGAATCAGGCTCTTGAGGCCCCACTCGGTCAGGAAGCGATCGTAGGTCTCGGCCTCGCCGTCGGCGTCGAGTTTCTCGTTCTCGCGCAGCGTCAGAATGACATCGGTACCGTGCTCGGCACGCTCGCCATCCTCGATGGTGTAGCCCTCAAGACCGTCGGACTCCCAAACGTGGGCGGTATCCTCGCCATAAGCGCGGCTGACGACCTTCACATGGCTGGCGACCATAAAAGCCGAGTAGAAGCCCACGCCAAACTGACCGATGATGTCGACATCGGAGCCCTGCTGCTCGGCGTTCTCGGTCTTAAACTCCTCGGAGCCGGAGTGGGCGATGGTGCCCAGGTTGCGCTCGAGCTCCTCAGCGGTCATGCCGATGCCGTTATCCGAAATCGTGATGGTGCGGGCATCCTTATCGAAGGAGACGCGAATGGCCAGGTCGCCCTGGTCGAGCTTAACGCTCGGATCCTGCAGGCTCTTAAAGTTGAGCTTGTCGACGGCGTCGCTCGCGTTGGAGATAAGCTCGCGCAGGAAGATTTCCTTATTGGTGTAGATGGAGTTGATCATGAGGTCGAGCAGTTTTTTGCTCTCGGTCTTAAATTGACGCATGTGCAGTCCTTTCGCGCTACCCCCGTCCGCAAAAACGGCCCGGTTGCCCGAGCCGCATCGCAGACCTGCTATGTCCAGACTTAGATTTTATAACCCATTAGCGCGCATATATACATACGGAATCGAAAAACTGTATGTCCAAACGCTCTGATACGCCAATTGCCAAGGAGTGTCCCCGACTGCCGGCAGGAAATGAACGTCCCTATCTGCCATCTACGCGCTTGGCCATCCAAGCATGGGGCTGGCCCTCGTCTTCGTAGTCCACCGGGGCAATCTGCGTGTAGCCCGCCTTGGCATAGAGCGGCAGCACGTATTCCTGCGCATGCAGCTTAATGAGCTTGGCGCCGGCATCACGCGCGCACGTATCACTGGCCTCGACAATCTTGCTCGCCAGACCGCGACGGCGCATGCTCGGCAGCACAGCCACGCGCCCCATAATGTAGGTCTCCCCCGCCGCGACGCCTTCGTCCAAGTCGCACGCCGGCGACACCGGAGCCTCCGCGTCAGCCGCACGCTCAAGCTCTTCGGGAAACACGCGCGAGCAACCGGCAAGCTCGCCGTCTACATAGAGCGTCACATGAATGCAGTTCGGATCCTCGTCGATAGCGTCAAACTCGTTCTCGTAGCCCTGCTCGTCCATAAAAACGACGCGGCGCACCAACGCCGCGTCATCAAAGCATCCCGTCTTAAGTTGGATATCCATGGCTGCCCTTTCATTCAATGCGAACGTTAGGGACAGATTTTAGCGAAAATGAGCTCCGCGCACGCTAAACTTCGCGCGAGCCTTCGCCAGGCAGTCGTAATGACCCACGTTATGGGCATCGCTCGCGATGAAGCTGTACAGGTTCTGATCGAACAGGCGCTGTGCCGGCTTTTTCTCGCGACCAAAGCGACCGCCGGCAATAAAGTCCGCCGAAGCCTGCAGCTTGCAGCCCATATCGACCAGGCGCTCCGCCACGCTTACATCCTTTTGAACCGCACGATAGCGCTCAGGATGAGCGATGATCACCTGGTAGCCACGGCACTGCAAATCGTAAATCGTGTTCTCGTACTCTCTAAACGCATACGCATCGGCATGCGTCGAAAGCTCGAGCAGAAACTCGTTGGTCCCATCGAAATGCAAGTGATCCGCGGCATCGATACCAAGCTCAACGAGCTTTCGATGGTTGACCTCGAAGCCCATCTGGAGCGGAAAACCGTCAGCGTTATCGCGCAGCAGCTCAAAGGCATCCCACATCTTGTCGTAATCAAAATAGGGATCACGGCAGTGAGGAGTGCAAACGATTCTGGTTACACCGGCCCGCTTGGCAGCCTCGAGCATCGCCAAGCTCTCTTCGAGATCGGCGGCGCCGTCGTCTACACCCGGCAAGATATGGCAATGAATGTCACGCATAGGTCAGCCTTAATCAACTAAACGTTTGCTCGGTTGGTGAAGATGCCCTTTTTGGAAGTGCCCTGATCGTCGGAGCCCTTCTTAACCTTCTTACCGTCCTTGGTGTAGTAAGAATAGTAGTACTCGCTGGTCTCGGTCTCACAGTAATTCATGACGGTACCGATGAGCTTGACCTTCTCGGACTTCTTAAGCTGGGCGATAGCGTTGAGCGCCTCTTCGCGCTTGGTAAAGTCCTCGCGCACCACGAACAGCGCGCCGTCGGTCAGGCTGGCAATCTCGGCAGCATCGATGAAGGTGCCGACCGGAGGAGCATCGAAGATGACGTACTGGAACTTAGCAGACAGTGCCTTGACCAGCTTGGCAAAGCGATGGGAGACGATGATGTCGGCAGGATTGGGAATATGCGGCTCGGCATCGAGGAAGTAGAAATTCTTCTGACCTGTCTCGACAATCGCCTGGTCGATAGAAACCTGCTCGGACAGGACTGCATAGAGTCCGCCGCGGGAGCGGACGCCGAGCATATCGGCAAGGGACCTGCGACGCATATCAGCCTCGACCAGCAGGACACTCTTGCCGCTCGTGGCGATTGCCTGAGCAAGGTTAATGGAAACCGTAGACTTGCCCTCGTTGGGAATCGAGGAGGTAACGGTGATGGTGCGAATGGGGTCATCCACGCTCGCAAAGCGGATGTTGGCCAGAAGGGTCTTGGCGGCATTCTGTACAACGAGCTTATCGGTGTTCTTTGCCTTAGCCATGCCTATTTACCACCTTTCATAGCCGGAATTCGGCCAACAACGGGAATACCCAGGAGCTCTTCTGCCTCTTCAGCACCGCGGATGCGGGTATTGAGCATGTCTGCCAAAACGACATAGGCAACTGCGATAAAGATACCGGCGAGGAACGCGACGGCAATATACAGCGTGCGCTTGGGGCCGCTGGGGGCTTCGGGGGTCTTAGCCTCGTCGATAACGTTGATGCTCTGGGCAGCGCCGACGTTCTGAGCGACCGTACTCACCGAGCTGGCCATGGCCTTTGCGACCTTAGCCGTCTCCTTGGCATCGGTGCCGGTAACCGAAAGCGTAATGACACGCGTGGTGGTCTCGGAGGAAACAGACACCTTGTAGTCATCCAGATCGGTGAGGCCCAGTTCATTGGCTGCACCGCTCTTAACGCTATCGCTATCCAGCAGCGTGGCGATATCGTTGGAAAGCATCTGGCTCGCCGAGAGATCGTTGTAGCTCATCTGACCGCTATCGTCGGTCTTGGCGAGAATGTACATGCTCGTCGTCGCGGTGTAGGTGTTGTCCATCGCAACGAAGGACACGATGCCCATGGCGATCGCGCAGACCACCGGAAGGGTGATGACCAGCTTGAGGTGCTTTTTGAGCAGCTGGAACAGTTCGAGAAGGGTCATGCAGCTTGCCTTTCATTTCCCCAGTTCGGATTGACAAAACTGTCCGTATGTTATCGCATCTTTTTACCGAGACCAAACTCTATACATAAGAAACAGGCTCTCCTGTAAAAATGTCGGAAGCAATCGTAAAATTGCACAACAACGCCGCACCCGAAAGTCAAATGCGGCGTCTATATCAATATCTATGTTGTATCGCTATGCGAATGGCTCGTCCTGCTGTATGGGAAACGTCACCGTAATGGTGGTCCCCACACCCAACTCGCTCGACAGATCAAGCGTGGCGTGATGATACAGGGCCGCATGCTTGACAATGGCAAGCCCCAGGCCGGTTCCGCCGCGTGCCTTGGACCTACTCTTGTCCACGCGATAGAACCGCTCAAATACCTTGCCCTGTTCTTCAGGCGCGATACCGATTCCCGTGTCGGCGACAGCGAGGAACGGATGGCCTTCGTCGTTGGTGCCGCACTGCAGCGTAACCGTACCTCCGGGCCGATTGTAGCGGATGGCGTTGCTTGCCAGATTATAGATGAGCTCGTCGACCAAGCGCGACACGCCTTCGATGACCACAGGCTTGGTCTCATGACTTATCGTCACATTCGCCTGACGGGCAACCTGTTCAAGACGCTGTTCAACCGCGTAGATCGCACGCGAGAGCTCAATAGGCTCCGTGGACCCAATGGGCACCGCCTCGCCCTCAGTTGCACGTTCGGCCTCGTCCAAGTTAGACAGCGTAAGGATGTCGTTGACAAGCGCTGCCAAGCGGCCCGCCTCACGATAGATGCGACCGCCAAAGTTGCGCAGGTCGTCCTCGCCCTCGACCATGCCATTTGCGATGAGCTCGGCATAGCCCGAAATCGCCGTAAGCGGCGTCTTGAGCTCATGGGTGATATTCGCCGTGAACTCGCGGCGCATACGGTCGTTGTCCGCTAGCACCGCCATTTGGCGCTTGAGTTCCTGGCGCTGCGACTCGATACGCTCAAGCATGGGGACCATCTCGGCATAGGCGTGCTCATAGCTACGGCGTGGGTGATCCAAATCCACCTCTTGCAACGGCGCGATGATGGCACGGGACTCACGGCGCGCCATAAAAAACGAGAGCACTGCACCCGCTGCTGCGATAAGCAGCATCGGCGCCAGCATCGACAGCAAAATCGCCGCAACACCAGGCTGGGCCTGCGCCAAGCGAACGACCTGGCCGTTATCAAGGGTGACGGCGCGATACAGCATAATCTCGTCGAGTGTAGAGCTTGCGCGCTCCGCGGAACCCGAACCACTCTCAAAGGCCTCGATGACCTCGGGGCGATCGCCATGGTTGGGCAGTGTGGAAGGCGACGCCTCGTTGTCGTAGGCAACAGATCCGTCCTTATTGATCAGCGTGATACGAAGATCCTCGCGATCGAGGCTTCGCAAGAACGGAATGGGCTCCTGCTGCTCGTCGAGGGCGGCAGCAATGAGCTCGGTTTCCTGCGCCAGATTGGCACTCGTGGCATCCGCCAAAGTGTTTTGCACAAAGAACGCACCCAGCACCGTAAACGCCACGATAACCGCCATGGCGCAGACAAAGATCGTCACAAAAACGCGGTGCGACAGCGTATGTTTTCCCTGGGGGGCGAAGACCACGGGTTACTCCTCCGATGCGGTGGCCGCGGTGTCGTCGCCTTCGGCACCACCACCGGCAGAAGGCTCGGCCAGGCGATAACCCACGCCACGCACGGTCTCGATGGCGCTGGCATGCTCGCCCAGTTTTTGGCGAAGCGTCTGCACGTGCACGTCAACGGTGCGCGAACCGCCGTCGAAGTCCCAGCCCCACACGCTCTGCAGCAACGACTCGCGGGTAAAGACCACGCCGGGCTTGCGCATGAGATACTCAAGCAGGTCGAACTCGCGCAGGGTGAGCTTAAGCAGCTCGCCGGCAACGGTCACCTCGCGATGGCTGGGCGAGAGCACGATGTCGCCCACACTGAGCACATCGCTCGCCTGCTTGACCATGCCGCCGCGACGCAGCAGTGCGCGGCAACGGCTCGCAAGCTCCATGAGCGAAAACGGCTTAGTCAGGTAATCGTCGGCACCGCCATCGAGCGCCATCACCTTGTCGAGTTCGGTGTCCTTGGCGGTAAGCATCATGATGGGCACCGTCGCCGTCAGGCGATCGGCACGCAGGCGGCGCATAATCGCCAAGCCATCGGTGTCGGGCAGCATGATATCGAGCAGCACAGCATCGGGCACCCGTCGCGCCACGGCAGCTTTAAACTCGCCATCGCACGAAAAGCCCTCGGCCTCGATTCCCTGCTTGCGCAGCGCGTAGACCGTCAAATCCCTGATGTTGTCATCGTCCTCGACGTAATAGATCATGTTGAACCCCTTTGCGGCCGATATGACCGCATCTTAACCCTAAAAGCACCTGTAAAAGACAGCGTCAGCCAAAACGCCCCGTCAAATAATCCGCCGTGCGCGGATCGGACGGATTTTTGAAGAGTTGCGCGGTAGGCGCGTGCTCCACCAGCTCACCCAGCAAAAAGAACGCAACCGAATCGGAAATACGCGCGGCCTGCTGCATGTTGTGCGTCACGACCACCAGCGTGCAGGTTTCCTTGAGCTCGCAGGCAAGCTGCTCCACCACGAGCGTCGACACGGGGTCGAGCGCCGAGGTCGGCTCGTCCATCAGCAGAATGTCGGGCTGCACGGCAAGTGCGCGGGCGATGCACAGGCGCTGCTGCTGTCCACCCGAAAGACCCAGGCCCGGCTCCTTGAGCTTGTCCTTGACCTCATCCCATAGCGCAGCGCGACGAAGGGAGTCCTCGACCAGCTCATCGACCACGGCGCGGTCGCGCACACCCATACCGCGAGGACCGTAGGCGACGTTGTCGTAGATGCTCATGGGAAATGGGTTGGGGCGTTGGAACACCATGCCCACGCGCTGGCGCAAACGGCAGATGTCGCAATCGCCCAGGATATCTTGACCATCGAGCGCAATCTTGCCCTCGATGCGGCAATCCTTGATGCCGTCGTTCATGCGGTTAAAGCAGCGCAGCAACGTGGACTTTCCGCAGCCCGAAGGCCCGATGAACGAGGTGATCTGCTTGTCGCGGATCTTGATATTCACGTCCTTGAGCGCATGGTGGTCGCCATAGAACAGGTCGATGCCCTCGACGTCGATGCGCGTCGGCGAGGCGGCAAGATCCTCTGCCGTGGGGCGAGTCGCATCCCCAACCTCGCGCTCATGCGCGGCCTCGGCCTGCGCTTCCATGAGTTCTTCAAGCTCCGTGGGCTCCACAGCCGCAGCAGCCGTCATACCGCACACCTCCATATCGATATCAATTCAGCAGTATCGATAGTAGGAATCGCGGCTCATACGCACGTGAGCACATTGTCAAGTGTTTGTAAGGGCACGCTAGCTATGCGGCGGGCAGCTCGATGGTGAATATCGTGTGTTCGGGCGTCGATTCGCATGCAACGGTACCGCCGTGTGCCGCGATGATCTCCTTGGCAATAGCAAGGCCCAAACCGGCACCACCGCGATTGGTCGCACGCGCCGCATCCAGGCGATAGAACTTCTCAAAGATCACCTTGAGCTTAGCCGCAGGGATAGGATCGCCCTGATTGATAAAGCGCACGCGCACGCCGCCGTCGTCCCGGCGTCTGGCCTCAATCGTGATAGTCGAGCCCTCATAGCTATAGGCGACGGCGTTTTTCATGATGTTGTTGAACACGCGAGCCATCTTGTCGCCATCCACGAGCACCGTCAGGTCCTCGCGAATATCAACTTGGGCTTCCTTATGCTGCTCGTTGAGGATGGGGTAGAACTCGTCAGCTACCTGAGCCAGCAGCAACCCCAGATCAACATAGCCGCGCGTGAGCACGATATCGTGGAAGTCAAAGCGCGTGATATCGAAGAACTCTTCGATGAGCGCATCGAGCCGGTGCGCCTTGTCGAGCGCCACGCCCGTAAAGTGCGCACGTTGCTCAACCGGCAGCTCAGGAGCCTCTTGCAGCAGCGAAAGATAGCCCACCACACTGGCAAGCGGGGTGCGTAGGTCATGTGCCAAGTACGTGACCAGATCGTCCTTGCGATGCGACTCGTCACGCAGAGATTGCCGCACCTTGCGCTCACGGTCACGCACGCGGTTAAGGGCGCCCTCGACCTCCAAGAAGTCGCCGTCAATGTTGTCCCAGGTGTTGGGGTGAACGATCAGGCGATCTTGAATACGAGCGGCCAGCACACAATCGGCATGCTGCTCGCCCCGCTCGTAGCCCTGGTAGTACAGAGCACGGCCGCAAAAGAACAGCACGCACACGGCAAGCGCCAGCACAAAGCCAAGCATGTTGAATACAAAGCCGGCATCGAACAGCACCGGCCCTTCGATGCCGCCGAGCGCCATGGCGCCAATCGCCAACGTCATGGCCCACGCGGCACCGCCAATCACCACGCAACGGCGCACGATTTCGAATCGATCGATCAGCAAAAAGCCGACAAGCAGCACCGCTAAGATTCCGGCGATGTTGTCGATGCCAATCAGCAGCAGGCTCAGCAAAAAGAGCAGCACCGTCGCAAGCGCGCGGTTGTCGACGACTGCCCGTACGTATTCAAAGAGTCGATCGGGCACCTCGAATGCCTGCCTATCGTCTTTTGTCATATCCACTTCCCCACCATCAAAGGCGCTATTCGATTATGTAGCCGACGCCCCAGACGTTTTTGATAAAGCGCGGCTTTTGAGCGTCGTCGCCAATCTTTTCGCGCAGGTGGCGAATGTGCACCATCACCGTATTGTTGGAGCCGGGCATAAAATCCTCGTTCCACACCGCGCGGAACAGATCCTCCACGGCTACCACGCTGCCGCGATGCTCAACCAGATACAGCAAGATGGAATACTCGATGGGCGTGAGGCGCACCGGTGCACCGTCTACCGTTACGGAACGAGCATCGCGGTTGATCTCCAGGCCGTCGAGCTGGATGGTCGGCGACTCGGCCGCCTGCGAGCGGCTACCGTAGCTGGTGTAGCGGCGAAGCTGAGCGCGCACACGCGCGATGAGCTCCAGCGGACGGAACGGCTTAACCACGTAATCGTCCGCGCCAAGCGAAAGGCCCTCGATCTTGTCTTGCTGGGCATCGCGCGCCGTCAGCATGATCACGGGATAGGTATGGCTGGAACGGATCGTACGCAGTAGCTCAAAGCCATCGATATCGGGCAGCATGACATCCAACAGTGCCAGATCGAACTCCTGCTCCAGGATTGCCTTGGCAGCATCGGCCCCGCTATAGGCAATCTGGACATCAAAGCCCTCTTTTGTAAGGTAGATACCAACCAAGTCGGCGATGGCCTTCTCGTCATCAACTACCAAAATGCGCTCGTTCATGCGTGCTCCTCTCGCGCTCCATTATGCCCGAGGCGACGCACGCCACACACAACAAGCGTGGGTGATTAAGTCGGCCTTAAGCACCCTTGTGCCCGTTCGGGCGCGGATGTGGGCCACGCACGCACGCGATGATCGCCGACGCCGGCAAACGATATACTCTAGTTCCAGAAGAGACCATCCCGTCGAAAGCGAAATCCGTGAAGTCCCTCACCTCTTTTGCAAAGCGCTCAGCCCAGCTTGCCGCCGGCTTTGTCTGCGCTATCGCCCTTGCCGCTGGCGTGCCCACCGTCGCCGGCGCCCAAGTACTCACGACCGACAATGTTTGCGGCAAAACCGCCGATGCGCGCGGCATCACGGCCGAAAACCTGCCCGATATCGATGCGACCAATGCCCTCGTCATGGGCAAAGACGGCACCGTCTACTATGCCCGCGGCGCCGATGAGCAGGTCAAGATTGCCTCGATCACCAAGGTCATGACCGCAATCCTAACCGTCGAGAATTGCAAGATGGACGAGAAGGTCACGGTGAGCAACGCCGCAGCCACCGTGGGCAATTCAACAGCCGGCCTACTCGAAGGCGACGAGCTCACCGTGAAGCAGGCACTGCGCGGCCTGATGATTCCCTCGGGCAACGATGCCGCCATCGTGCTCGCCGAATATGTGGGCAAGAAGATCGACCCTAAGACCAAAGACGCCGAGGCAACATTTGTGAAAGCCATGAACGAGCGCGCTAAGAAGCTCGGTTGCACCGGCACGCTTTTTGAAAACCCGCATGGTCTGGACTTTGATGAGTGGGCTGGCGATATGCACTCAACCGCACACGACGTAGCGCTGATGATGCAGGAGGCCATGAAAAACGACACGATCCGCGAGGTCGTAGCGAGCGAAGATTCCTGGATCGAGGTCACGGGCGCCGACGGCACCGACCATTCGCATTCCATGGACACGCATAACTATTTGCTAGGCCAAGATGGCAACATCGGTGGCAAGACCGGCACCACCGATGATGCAGGCTATTGCTTTACGAGCGCCTACAACCGCGATGGCGACGAGATCTACACCGTCGTTTTGAACTCCACCACCACCGACCAGCGCTTTACCGATACCGCAACCCTTGCCAATTGGTACTACGGTCACAAGGTGACGGTCGCAATCGCCAACACGCAGGAAAAGACCGCCAACGGCAACCCGCTTATGGCGCGCATTGGCCAAGCCGACTGGACGGATAAGACGATCGACGCCACGCTCGCCGATCCTACGGCGCAAGCGACCGTGTTTTCCCTTGCCGGCGAGGTGACCGAAAAGGTTAGCTACGACGATCTTTCGGGCACGGTGCATGTGGGCGACAAGGTGGGCAGCGTTACGCTCAAGCAGGATGGCACCAAGATCGCCGTCATGGACCTGGTTGCCGACGAGGAAGGCGCAGGGCCGAATCCCATTGAGTGGCTACTCGTGAAGCTCGATCGCTTGGGCCGCCGCATCGACAACCGCCCGCTCACGGCAGAAAGCGAGACCGTCGCCAAGGCGCCCGAGGTGTAGTGCGCAAGAATAATAAGCCCACTGAAGGGAGGCGTCCGAAAGGATGCCTCCTTTTTTGAGGTTCGAATCCCCAGCCGCCATTCTTGATAATAAAAAGGGCCCCAAATGGGACCCTTCTTCAAATTCGTACTGGCGGAGAGCTGGGGATTCGAACCCCAGATGCCCTTTTGGGGCATACTCGCTTAGCAGGCGAGCACCTTCGGCCTCTCGGTCAGCTCTCCGTAACAGCCGTTCTATAGTAACCAAACAGCCAAGGATGAGCAAGAGGAAATTTTCTAATTGCCTAGCAGCCTTTCCTTCTTGAAAGCTTCGCCTACCCCAGCGAGCGGTTGAGGGAGCCGAGCTCGTCGTTGCCCATGGTGCGCCACATTTGGAAGATACAACCGCGCGCCAGGAAAAAGAAACCGTTGTCGACCAGTTGCACAGCGGCATCTGCCAGCTGATTCGTCACGGCGGACACTGGCGGCAGCTCTAGTCCAGCCTTGTGGATGGTCTCGACCGCTTCCTCGAACGTCGGAGGCTCGCTGACACCCATCTCGTTCATAAGGCCCTGCATTTCTTCCAGCGCGCTGCTGCCCGACTCCTCGCCGCGCGGCACCAGACGGTAACAAGCCAGCGCCAGGTCGAGCTGATCGCAATTCCAATAGGCAAACGCCAAGCGATAGAACAGGTAGCCGATTGCAGAACGATCGCTGGCAATACGTAGGCCGTGGCGCGCCACCTCGATAATCTCGTCAAAGCGCTCCAGACGCGCGAGCACGTTGATGAGCGCAAAGTGCGACTGCATGGACGAGCGCGCCAGATCGTAAAGATGGCGCACCTCGGGCAGTGCTCGTTCAAAGTCCTCTTGCTCGGCGTAAAAACTGCAGATCTCGTGCTGGGCAAAGTACAGCGCATCGGGCGCACGAAGGATTCGCACAGAGCGGTCTTCTTCCAACACCGGTAGCACCATGCGCACCAGCTGGTTATCGCAAAACTGCGTTTGAACCGGACCTGTCGCCAAAAGCTCGGCGACGGCGCACTTAGCCTCCAACTCCTCGACAAGACGGGAAAAGCCTTCAAAAGCACCTGTACGGTCGACTTTTGCCTGCTCGCGCAATTCAACAACACGGGCCACGTATGGGTCGTCGTCCTCTTCCATGACCTCCAACTCGTCAGCCGTATCGGCAAGCAGCAGATCGCGCAGCGCCGGCGGCAGCGTGCGATGGTCATCACGCGGACGAGCATGAACCTCCGCAGGCTCAATCGTCTCCGGAGCGGTTGACTCATACGCCTCAAGTACACGCTTGCACGGCATATCGTCCATGTCCATGCTCTCAAGATCCTTGACGACAGGCACGCAATCGGCCAGATAGGCCGCGCGCCCAAAGAAATACGTTGCGACAACGCGCTCGCCCTGCTCACTGCCGGGAGCAGCAATCTGCACATAGCAGCGCGTGATGCAGGTGCCCGCGGCAAAACACGCTGCTGCAAGCGTGAGTGCCACGCGCGCATCGTGCTCCGCGGCCCAGATCGCACGCGCGTCCTCGTCCAACTCGCGCCAGGCGTCATCTTGAGCGTCGTATTCACGTTGCGGCATGGCATCAACGACAGACTGCCCAAACCGAACGAGCATGATCCCCTCGGCAACGTTTGCCCGATAGGTATAGTCGAGCCGCGTGACCACGTTAAGTGCCTCGACAATACGCGCGAAGCGGGTACGCACATCCCACTCACCGCCCGGCTGGCAAGCCACCGTACCCGGTTTGCCCCACGGGTTATCGCTCGAGGCCGTATCGAGCAGTCGAGGAACATCGTTGGTCGTCTTGGCGATATGCCACGCATCAAAGAGCGCGCAGCCCTCAAGGCTCGGCGAGGATGCCGCAGGGACCAATCCGGCCCCGATGTGCTCAAGGATGCCGGAGAGACGGTTAAGACGGCACTCGATGGCAAGCAGCATGTCAATCTCGTCCTGGTCCAGCAGGCTGCGATCAAAATTGAGATAGAAAAGCTTTGAGCGATCGATGCGAGCCAGGCTCATCTCGGACTTAGCGGCGATGGTGCGCAAGCGGGGCAAGTCAATTTCACTCATAAGGGCGGCGGCATAGCGCTCGATACCGCTCGGATTCTCGGCATGGTCAACGCGGTAGAGCAGCGTCTCGATAGCGTCAGGGAGCGGTGCCGTGTTAAAGCCCAAAAACACCTCGACCGGCTCGGGCAACTTTACGAGCTTGATCTTGTCGACAACGTTTTGCATACCCTCGTCGAGTCCGTCGGCGTCCGCCGTGCTCGCAATGGTATTTTCGGAGTCAGCGAATATCACGTAGCGCAGGAACATCGATGCCATGAACTCACCGTAAGGAAGGGAGCGGGTCGAATTCCATGTCTCGTGATCGGACTGTTCGCGCATGGGGCCTTCGGGAGAGCCGACGGTTCGCGCGCACGCGCGCATCGTGCCGTTTGCTCCCCTCACCATAATCTCACCAATACCGGAGTCCGACTCGTCAAGGACCAGTTCCATGTCGGGATCGTTGGGCAGCGGAGCCTCGCTAACGGGGCGGTCCACCTTGTACACCTCACCCGAAACGCTTACGTAGCCCAAAAGCGACACATGGCTTTTGCCAACGAATTCGACGACATAACAAGATTCATGCTGATCCTCGCCAAAGAGTTTCCAGACCACGCCATATGAGCGTCCCGCAGGCTGCTCGGACATCGCCGGAAAGCGCTTCTTGGGATCGAGAAACCTGAGCTTGTATGTCGGACGCTCTGCCACGAAATATCACCCTGATCGGTCGCTTGAGAAGGAGTGGTCGCGAATAAGTCGCGACATCTACTCGGAATCTTACACGAGTCGACAGGAAATCGTCCGCTTTACGCCCGCGCCTCGACCGAGGTTCGAATCAATGCGGTGTTTACGTAAAAGAAAAGCCCCCGTTGCCGGGAGCTTTAATCTCAAATGGTGCGGCGTATAGGATTCCGCGCATCCGCTGCGCGGATCCGCACCGGCTTCGCCCGCCTGCCGGCGTGCTCGCCCGCGGGCTAAAAACGCTCCGCGTTTTCTTTACGCCCGCGCCTCGACCGAGGTTCGAATCCATGCGGTGTTTACGTAAAAGAAAAGCCCCCGTTGCCGGGAGCTTTAATCTCAAATGGTGCGGCGTATAGGATTCGAACCTATGACGTTCTGATTCGTAGTCAGACCCTCTATCCAGCTGAGGTAACGCCGCGACTTGTTGATTATTATGCACAGGGACTGAATAATGGTCAAGCATTTTTTCAAAAAAAGTTATCGAATTTGATTTTTAATCATTTGATGCAGTCGATCGACTCGATACTTTCAAACACGGCGAAAGCAACTCCTCAAGTATGTCGACATATAAGAAAAGCCTCCGTTACCGGAGGCTTTAAAGTTCAGTTGGTGCGGCGTATAGGATTCGAACCTATGACGTTCTGATTCGTAGTCAGACCCTCTATCCAGCTGAGGTAACGCCGCAACGCACGGATTATTATGCACGCGAGCCCCCGATGGGTCAAGCGACAATTAGAAAAAATTTTACGGAGTGATAATTAAGTTGTTCGTGCCTCGACCGAGGTTCGAATCCATGCGGTGTTGCCATAAAAGAAAAGCCCCCGTTGCCGGAGGCTTTCAATTTCAATTGGTGCGGCGTATAGGATTCGAACCTATGACGTTCTGATTCGTAGTCAGACCCTCTATCCAGCTGAGGTAACGCCGCAGCGCAAGACATATAAAACCACTTTAGCTTATTGGAGTCAAGCACAATCTCAAACTTTTTTGTGGTACGCAGTTTTGTCATGCTGCTCCGCATATACCGTCGTTCCCCGTACGATCGATTGGCTTTTCGATCACGTCAAACTTAGCATCAAGTTCCCTCAGGAGCGATCTCACCCGCTGGGCACAATCATAATCGGCAAACGAGATACTCAACATGCGAGCAACCTGGTTAGATGTCCGGACCCCATAGAAATGCTCCAGGGCCACAAGCCCCTCGTGCGCCACAAACGTCTCAACCACATGCGGCGACTCCTCGTAGCACCATTGGGTCAACGGACCCTCGCTCGTCTGTCGAACCACCAGGCCACCCATGCCAGACGGCTCACACGTCACAAGCAGGTACTCCCCGCCCTCGTCGCTCTCAAACAAAACCACCCGATCATCAAACAGCTCCATCGCGTCCCCTTTCTCTCGCTCTTATTTAGCAAAAGCATAGCAGGTAGATGGCTGTATACAGAACAGTTGTTCGTGTGTTTTCTATTGAGCTGTCCGCACAGCATGGTATGGCCGCACACAAAAAGGGCACCCCAAAAAGGAGTGCCCTAGCAAATCGCTTATGCAGCCAATCTACGCGACCGGCTCGATCTTCTCGAGGCCACCCATGTAGGGACGCAGAACCTCGGGGATCGTGATGGTGCCGTCAGCGTTCTGGTAGTTCTCCAGAATGGCTGCCATGGTACGGCCAGCCGGCAGACCGGAACCGTTGAGGGTGTGCAGATAGCGCGAACCCTTGAAGTTCTCGGGGTCGCGATACTTGATGTTGGCGCGACGGGCCTGGAAGTCACCGCAGTTGGAGCAGGAGCTGATCTCCTTGTAGGCGTTGTAGCTCGGCAGCCAGACCTCGACGTCGTAGGTCTGACGGGCGGAGAAGCCCAGGTCGCCGGTGCACAGGCTAATCACGCGATACGGAAGACCCAGCTGCTGCAGCAGGAACTCGGCCTCGGCGGTCATGCTCTCGAGCTCCTCATCGGACTCCTCCGGCTTGGCAAACTTTACCATCTCGACCTTGTCGAACTCGTGCTGGCGAATGATGCCGCGGGTATCGCGACCAGCGGAGCCGGCCTCCTCGCGGAAGCAGGGGGTGAAGGCGGTGTAGCGGCGCGGCAGGGTATCGGCGTCGAGGACCTCACCGGCGTGCAGGTTGGTGAGCACGACCTCGGCGGTGGGGATCAGGAAGTTGTCGCCCGAGACGTGATAGGCGTCGTCCTCGAACTTGGGCAGCTGGCCCGTGCCGAACATGGTCTGACGCTTGACGACGATGGGCGGCCACCACTCCTTAAAACCACGGCTGGTGTGCGTATCGAGGAAGAAGTTGATGAGGGCGCGCTCAAGACGGGCGCCGGCGCCACCGAGAACGGTGAAGCGGCTGCCGGAGAGCTTGTTGCCGCGCTCGAAGTCAAGGATGTCGAGGTCGGTGCCCAGATCCCAGTGCGGCTTAAAGTCGAAGTCGAACTCGCGCGGGATGCCCCAACGACGGCGCTCGATGTTCTCGTCCTCGTCCTTGCCGTACGGCGTGGCCTCGCAGGGAATGTTGGGCAGGTGAGCCATGAAGTCGTACTGCTCCTGCTCGAGGGCGGTGCGGCGCTCGGCCAGACCGTCAATCTTCTCGTTGACGGCGCGCACGGCCTCCTTGGCGGCCTCGGCCTCGTCCTTCTTGCCCTCCTTCATCAGGGCGCCGATCTTCTTGGACTCGGCATTGCGCGTGGCTTGAAGTTCCTCAACCTCGGTGATGACGGCACGACGCTCGTCGTCGAGCTCAAAGAACTTCTCGCGATCCCAAGACGTCTGGCGGTTAGCCATGGCGACATCGATGGCATCGGGGTTCTCGCGAACAAACTTGATATCAAGCATTAGATCCTCCGGCGATATACATTCCATTTAGGTTGCAACCTTGTACATGTATGGGCAAGTATATACTTATGAGCGTTTACGACCCAACTCAACTACGCAAGAAGGCACCCAATGGACGCAGTTTTTTCCTTTTTGTTTGGCACCCGCACCGGTTTTGCCATCCTTTTCGCCGGCGGCATCCTGCTGTTTGCGATTATTGCCTTTGTAATGGAGAAGCGCACCCATAAGATGTATGTCGACCGCGGCCCCAAGTCCGAGGACGAAGAAGACAGCTTCTGGGACTAACCTGCCAAAAAGGGACAGGTTTATTTTGGTCGGTTTTATCTGGGCAAACGCAAGTGCCCCGCAACTGGAATTGAGCCAGTTGCGGGGCACTTTTCGCTAAAAGGACAAAACCGCAGGAAAAACCTGCCAAAATAAACTGTCCCTTTTTTGGTCGGTTTTACTGGAGGGTTGCGTCGATTGCCTTGACCAGGGCGCTGCGCATGCCGGCGTCCTCGAGTGCAACGACGCCCTTGATGGTGGCACCGCCGGGCGAGCATACGGCATCCTTCATCGCCGCAGGATGCTGGCCAGTTGCAAGCTGCAGCTTTGCCGTACCCAGCACCATCTGGCTCACAATGCGATAAGCATCCGCACGCGGGATACCGTGCTTGACCGCCGCGTCGCCCAGGGCCTCGATTGCCATGGCGACAAACGCCGGAGCGCAACCACCCACCGTGCCGCCCACAAACAGCAGGCTTGTGTCGAGCTCGACGACAGCGCCAAGCTTACCGAGCAGGTCGAGCACCACAGCACGCTGCTCGTCGTTAAGCGTCGAAGCCTTCTCGCAGGCGATGACGCCCTCGCCCACCGAAACCGGCGTGTTGGGCACCGTCGAGATATGCGCGACGCCCGGCAGGACCTGCTCCCACTTGGCACTGTCCCAGGTCCAGGCAACCGACAGAACGACCTTTTTGGCAAGAGCATCCTTGAGCGGGGCGAATACCTTCTCGATCATGTACGGTTTGACCGCAGCGACCACGATATCGGATGCGGCGACAACCTCGGCGGCATCGTGGCAGGCGACCATGCCGCGCACCTCGCAACGCTCGACCAAAGCATCGTAGCGGCCTGCGCAGGCGCACATGTCGCCCGCGGCCACGCCGGCGGCAATCCAGCCATCGGCCATAGCACTCGCCATATTGCCAAAACCGACAAATCCGATCTTCATATCACACAGTCCTCTCAGATGCGTTCCTCAAAAACGAAAGTCATTGTCCCACGCTATTGTTTCGTATTGCCGACCTACTTGTGATACGGCTCGCCACGGCTAATCTTGCAGGCGCGGTAGATCTGCTCCAGCAGCACCACGCGCGCCAGGTTGTGCGGCAAGGTAATGCGCCCAAAGCTGAGCATCTCGTCGGCGCGGGCGCGCACCTCATCACTCACGCCGTCCGAACCGCCGATTACAAAGGCAATGTCGCTACTACCTCGCAGCATAAGATCGTCGAGCCTCGCCGAGAGCTCCTCACTCGAACGCTCCTTGCCCTCAATGGCCAGCAAGATCACATGCGCTCGAGACGGCAAGGCAGCAAGAATCGCCGCCCCCTCCTTGTCACGCGCAGCATCCACACCGCCCGCCTTAGCCGGGTCGATATCGGCCACCTCGCGGATATCCACCTTGGCATAGGCACCCAGACGCTTGGTGTACTCAGCGCACGCGTCCTTCCAAAAGCGCTCCTTGAGCTTACCAACACAAACGACGGTGTATTTCACGCGCGCCTACTCCTTCGAATCGTTTTGAACTTTGCCGGCAGCCAGCATCTGCTCGAACATAGAGGCCGACTGCGAGAAGTCGCTCGGCAACACGACCGTCGAGTTTTTGCCCGTACGTGCGAACTCCGTCATCATCTCGGTCCACTGCGTAAACATGAACAGCTGGTTGGCCTCATCGTTGCCAACGCCTGTCTCCTGGATAATCTCGAGCGAATCCTTGATGCCCAACGCGATAGCTTTGCGCTGGTTGGCGATGCCTTCGCCTGCCTTTTCCATCGCCTCAGCCTCGGCGGTCGCCTCGGTGACGCGCTTGATGCGGTCTGCCTCGGCGAGCTCCTGTGCCGCAGCGCGCTTGCGCTGGGCGGCGTTGATGTCGTTCATGGAGTTCTCAACCTCGGTCGGCAGTGCGATTTTGGTGATGAGCGTCGACACGAGGGTGAAGCCGTAGGCGGCCATCTGCTCGGAAACGGTAGCGTTGACATCCTTGGCGATGTCATCCTTCTTGGCAAAGACCTCATCGAGTGTGTAGACAGGAATCGAAGAGCGCAGGGCGTCGGTGATGAAGTCGCGCATCTGGTCGACGGGCTCCTGCAGCATATAGTAGCTCTTGTAGATGCCCGAATCTGCCGGGCCGGCGCCCATGTCATAGCTCACGTGGTACTGAGCGGAGACCTCAAGGCCAATGGTCACGTTGTCCTGGGTCTTAACGTCGATGCCAAAACCATTTTTCATGGTGCGCAGACTCACCGTGGCGGCCTTGCGGTCAATCACGGGCACCTTCACGTGGAAGCCCGCGTTGACGATACGATTGAACTTACCCAAGCGCTCGATGATCACAGCGTGCTGCTGCTCAACGACGTAGCAGGCGTTGGGGAGCAGCAACAACAGGATGATGATGGGAATCAAAAGGCTGGTAAGGGCGGCGATGATACCGGAAAACAGCATGGTCTCTCCTCTGATAGGCACACATTGGCACTAGGATACCCGTCCAAGGAGATCGTGCATAACAAAAAAGCTCCCATTGCTGGGAGCTCTTTCATTTAATGGTGCGGGCGAAAGGACGTCCGCGTATCCGCTTCGCGGATCCGCACCGGCATCGGCCGCCTGCCGGCGTCCTCGCCAGCTCGCTAAAAACGCTCCGCGTTTTCTTGACGCTCGCTCCTTCGCAGGTTCAAGTCCCCGCGATGGGCCCATAACAAAAAAAGCCCCCATTGCTGGGAGCTCTTTCATTTAATGGTGCGGGCGAAAGGACTTGAACCTTCATGGGGTTGCCCCCATACGGACCTGAACCGTACGCGTCTGCCAATTCCGCCACGCCCGCGTGCAGGAATTAGAATAACGGAGCGCCACCGCGAACGCAAGAACTATTTTTGAAAAAGTTTGCAGGCATTTTCCCAAGCGGCATGCGCGATTGTTTCGGCGTCCTCACCAGTGCGATCGACACGGTCGTTAACCAGCGCGTTTGCCGTAATGGAGATCATTGCGGGCTCGCATTCAAGACCGCGGATGGGCTCCGGAGCCATATACGGGCAATCCGTCTCGAACAAAATTCGATCGAGTGGGGTTGCCGCAAATGCCTCGCGCACGTCTTCGTTGCGCTTAAAGGTGGCCGCACCACCATAGGCGATATAGCAGCCCAGCTCCACAAAGCGCTCCATCGTGGCGCGGTCCTCGCCAAAACAGTGCAGCACACAACCGGCCTGGGGCACGCCCACCTCACGAAGCACGTTGTAGGCGTCCACGTGCGAGGTACGCTCCTGGTCCATGTCCTCGTGACGCAGATGCAGCTCCACCGGCACGTTACGACACACGGCAAGCTCGAGCTGGCGCGCCATGCAATCAATCTGCACGCTGTGGGGCGCCGGCGTGATGTCATCGTCGTAATCCATGTGGTAGTCCAGACCGATTTCGCCAATACCGGCACACAAAGGGTCATCAAGCGCAGCAACAACCTGCGCGTGAATGTCGTCGGTATAGTCCGGCGCGCCATACGGATGCACGCCGGCAAGATACTTGATCTGCGGGATATCCTGCATCGGCAGAATTTCGCGCACGAGCCAGTCGCTATAGTCCGTCACGCTGCGCTTGTCGGCGATAGGGTCGAAGACCGTCACCAACAGGTCGATGCCTGCCGCCTTGGCACGCACGAGTGTCTCGGGCACATCCTTGCCCCAGAACGAAAGCAGATGCGCATGCGTGTCGGCAAGCGGTGCCAAGGGTACGGGACAAGCAACCGTCTTCTTTTTCTTGGTAAACGTCACGCGTTCGGCATTAAGCGTCATGGGAAAGCTCCCGAGCCAGGCACACAAAGTCGGCGACGCCGAGCGTCTCGGCGCGCGTGGTGGATGCGATACCGCAAGCCTCAAAGGCGGCATCGAGCACGTCCTTGGCAAAGCCGTTGGCGCTCATGGAATTGCGGATGGTCTTGCGACGCTGAGCAAACGCGGCGTCGATCACACGAGTCACAAACTCGCGGTCGAGGCCCTCGGGTACCACGCCGTCAACGCGATCGATACGCACGACGGCCGAGTCCACGTGCGGTGCCGGCATAAAGCAACGTGGCGGCACCTCAAAGCGACCCGTAACCTGCGCATACAGGCCGAGCTTTGCCGTGTAGCCGCCATAGGTCTTGTTACCCGGCACCGCGGCAATGCGATCGGCAACCTCCTTTTGAACCATGACCACAGCACGCTTGAGCGCGGGCATCGTCTGGAAGAACTGCAGGATGATCGTCGCCGCCACGTTATAGGGCAAGTTCGCGACAAATACCGTCGGCTCACCGCCCGCAGCCTGCTCAATCTGCTCCGGGCCCACCTTAAGCGCGTCGCCCATGATAAAGCGGAAGTTGGCATAGTCGGCGGCGTGGGCATCGAGCACCGGCTCAAGCTCGGGATCGGCCTCAATGGACGTAACGCACGCCGCTTCCTGCAGCAACGCAAGTGTCAACGTACCGCAACCTGGACCCACCTCGAGTACGCGCTCGTCACCTGCAAGCTCGGCAAGCTCGCAGATACGTTCGATCACATGATTGTCGATTAGAAAGTTCTGGCCCAGGCGATGCTTGGTCGCAAGGCCAAACTCCTCCAGCAGCTCCCTTGTTGCCGTGGGGTTTGCCAAAGGCGAAGTTGTCATAGTTGCCTCCTTAGCATGATGGCGGCGTCTTGAAACGAAAGGGCATGGACCGTTGCGGCCATGCCCTTACATCTAAACAGCAAATTGCCGATATGGCGCTCGTGCGGTCTCTACGCCAGACGCGGGAACAGCGGATCGCCCTTCTCGACGGGCTGACCACCAGCAAGCAGGCCCCAAGCGCAAATGCCCTTGAGGTCGTCGGTCGCGGCCTCGTTCTCGCAGGACAGGCGGCGCAGGGCCTCGGCAGAGGTCTGAGGCATGAGCGGCATCAGCAGGTGAGCGGCAATGCGGATGGCCTCGAGCAGGTTGTAGATCACAAACGCCAGCTCGTCAGCCTTGGCCTCGTCCTTGGCAAGTGCCCAGGGCTCGGAGTCCTCGATGTAGTGGTTGGCGGCGTGGATGAGCTCCATGACCTCATCCTTGGCTCCGCCGTAATCGAGCACGTCCATCTTGGCCATGTAGCGGTCGACCAGGCCATCGGCGATCTTTGCCAGCGGGTTGTCGAACGCATCGAACGATGCGGGCTTGGCGGGCGCGCAACCGTCAAAGTACTTGCCGCTCATGTTGAGCGAACGCGAGATAAGGTTGCCCCAGCTGTTGGCCAGGTCGGCGTTGTAGACCTGCTCCATGCGATCGAAGCTGATGGCGCCGTCGGTACCGGGAACGACATCGGTCATAAAGTAGTAGCGATAGCCCTCGACGCCCAGCATGTCGATAACGTCCTGCGGAGCGATGGCGTTACCGCGGCTCTTGGACATCTTCTCGGCCTTGCCGGTCTCGGCATTGCGCACGGTCAGGAAGCCGTGGGCAAAGACGTGCTCGGGCAGGGCCTCGCCGATGGCCATGAGCATGGCGGGCCAAATGACGCAGTGGAAGCGGATGATGTCCTTACCCACGATGTGGAACTGCGCGGGCCAGCGATAGGCCAGCTCGGCACGCGCCTCGTCGGTGTCGACACCGTAGCCGACGGCCGTCATATAGTTGAGCAGCGCGTCAAACCATACATAGGTCACATGGCCCTCGTCAAACGGAACCTGGATGCCCCAGTCAAAGCTCGTGCGACTCACAGAAAGGTCGTTGAGGCCGCCCTCGACAAAGCTGCGAACCTCGTTCATGCGGAACGCAGGCTCGACAAAGTCGGGGTGCTCGTCATAGAGCTTGAGAAGCTTGTCCTGGAAGGCGGAAAGCTTAAAGAAGTAGGACTCCTCCTGGACGCGCTCAAGCGGACGGTGGCAGTCGGGGCATAGATGCTGGCCGACGCTGCCGTACTCCTCGTCGCCCTTCTGGACCTGCGTATCGGTGAAGTAGGTCTCGTCAGGCACGCAATACCAACCGTCGTAGCTGCCCTTATACAGATAGCCGGACTCCTTCATGCGCTCCCACAGGTACTGCACGGCATGATGCTGGCGCGGCTCGGTGGTGCGGATGAAGTCGTCGTTGGAGATCTCGAGCTTGCTCCAAAGCTCCTTGAAGTGCGGAGCCTGGCTGTCGGTCCACTCCTGCGGCGTCATGCCATGCTTGGCTGCGGCCTCGGCGACCTTCTCGCCGTGCTCGTCCATGCCGGTCAGGAACTTGACGTTATAGCCGGCGGAGCGGCGATAGCGAGCCTGAACGTCGGCGATGATGGTGGAATAAGCCGTGCCCAGGTGCGGATCGGCGTTGACGTAGTAGATGGGCGTCGTGATAAAGAACGAAGGCTTGCTTTGATCCATGGGGTTTGTCCTCCAGAAAAACGTTGCATACAGGGGATGATTCTAGCGCAAGGGCTGGATATCCTCCATCTATTGCATATCGAGCACCATGGCATAGACATCGCGCTTGCGGCGCGAATACTTCTGAGACAGGCGCTTGGCCACCGCAGAGGCGGGCTCCCCCTCCTCGAGCGCGGTGCGGATATCCTCGCGCAGGGCATCGTCGGGATCCGCTACCGCAGCGCCAACCGGCGCGATGCCGGCCTCCTCGTCCTCGCTCGGCGGCGCGATGACCAGCGCAATCTCGCCCTTTACCTCGCCGCGAGCACGCAGCTCCTCGGCAAGCTGGTCAGCGGGCCCGCGCAAGACCTCCTCGTGCAGCTTGGTGAGTTCGCGGCAGACGGCAAGCTCACGCTGGGGAAAGACCTCCGCCACGGCCTCGAGCGTCGCCACGATGCGATGTGGAGACTCGTAGAAGATGAGTGCGCCGGGCACCACGGCAAGGCGCTGCAAACGGCGCACACGGTCGCCGTGCTTTCGGCCCAAAAAGCCCTCGAAGAAAAAATGCTCGCAGGGAATGCCGGACGAAACGAGTGCCGTGACGCAAGCAGAGGGTCCGGGAATAACTTCGACAGGCACATCGGCCTCACGCGCCGCCTCGACCAGCGCCTGGCCGGGATCGGACACGCTCGGCATGCCGGCGTCCGAGGCAAAGGCGAGGGTCTCCCCCGCCAGCAGACGGTCGACCAGGCCGGCAGCGCGGCTAGCGATCACATTCTCGTCGCAACGGACAAGCGGCTTGGAAATACCCAGGTGCATCAGTAGCTTTGACGTCACACGCGTGTCTTCGCAGCAAATGGCATCGGCGGCGGCAAAAGCCTCGCCAACGCGCGGGGACAGGTCGCCTAGGTTGCCGATGGGCGTGCCGACCACATAGAGTTTGCCCGTATGGGCGCTGTTTTGCGTCATATCAACCTATTCAATCATGCCGCGCTCGAGCGTACCGAGCGCCGCGCGGGCGTCCCATGCTGCAATGCGCTTCTCGGTCTTCCACGTTTGGAAGAACCAACCGGCAGCCGGCGCAAACGAAGCCAGCTGGTTGGCGATAAACACGCGCTCGTAGGCATTGCGGCCCTCGGGCGTAACCGACGAGTTAGCAAAGATCGCCGCGCCCGACCATTCGCCCACCAGCACGGGGAACCCAGTCGAAATCGCCTCTTTAAGCTCGCGCTTGTTACGCGAAATCGCCGTCGTCAGCCCGCGGGGGCTCGTGATGTCGAGCGCATACTCGTCGCGGTAATGGTACAGGTGAAGGTCCATGTAGACGTTCTTGTACTTGGCGCCGCGCATAAAATGCTTCCACTCGCTGGGATGCCCCGACGACGAGAAGACGACGATCTTATCCTCGGGCATATACGAACGGACGAGCTCGTAGGCATCGCGATAGAAATTGCGCAGGTAGTGAGCGGGAATGCCATCCGTCATGGTGAAGAGGCTCTTGCGAACGCTCATCTGCGGCGTGTCCAGCAGCTCAATGCCCAGCAGGCTCTCGGCCTCGCCATAGCGATCGGCCAAGCGCTCGAGCACGTCGAGTGCGACATGACGGCCGTTGGTGGACGAATGCCACTCGGCAACAGCCTCCGGCGTGGTGGGCGAATCGTTGGAATCGCCCTGGCCACCGGGCACGGTTGCCAGATCGAGCAGCACGCGGATGTCGTACTTGGCAGCCCACTCAATTGCGCGGTCGATGTAATCGACAACCGATATGTAGGAGGCATCGGACTCCTGTGAGCCAAAGGCATACCAGGGCACCGGCAGACGCACGGCATTGAGACCGATCTGCGCCATGCGACGAAAATCGTCCTCGCTCACAAACGTCTCGTAATGGCGGCGCATGCGCTCGTTATAGGCGGCGGTACCCATGGCCTCCTGTAGCTCGGCCGCGTTGGATGCACCGGTCGCCGCGTACAGCGACGGGGTCACCCAAGGCTCGGGAATAAACCAGCCAGAGAGATTAACGCCGAGTATCCTCTCCATCACTGCCCCCTTCGGATCATGCAGGTCGAACCCGCATCGTATTGCATAGGATAAGTATCGTTTTGAGTATACCCGCGTGTGCGGACAGGCGACCGAACGGTCTGCAAAGTGACGCGAAAGTGGGAGGAATGTCTGGGGCGGGCGGGCTCGGAATGGTGCGATGAGGTGTGTACGCGCGCCGGAGGCAGGCACCGGAAAGTGTGTCCCGTTCTGAGCCCTTATTCTGGGACGCAGTTTCCGCAGAACCCTACATAAAAGAAAAGGACCCCTTTGCAGAGGTCCTAGTCAATTCAAGGTGGCGGGGAAGGGAATCGCGTCCGCGCGCTGCGCGGACGGACCGCTGCGGCGCTTACGCGCCTTGCGAGCTGCGCTGGCAAACGCTTACGCGTTTACTCAGCTCCGCGCCCTCACGGGGTTCGATTCCGTGCGAGGGCTACATAAAAGAAAAGGACCCCTTTGCAGAGGTCCTAGTCAATTCAAGGTGGCGGGGAAGGGAATCGAACCCCTGACACGAGGATTTTCAGTCCTCTGCTCTACCAACTGAGCTACCCAGCCATTTGAGGTGTGCCTTGTTTCAAGGCTTGATTAGTATAACCAAGGACGCGTTCCGGTCAACCGAGAATTTTAAAAAAGTTTTTGAGCACAGCCTCGGTTCTATAAATCGGCACGTCAGAGGCATCAGCCGGCAGCAAGAAGTTTTTCGCTCAGAGCCGCACGGGCAAACTCACTTGGCGTCATCCCCTCGGCAGCCGCCCGTCGACGAATGGCCTCCTTCATTCCCAGAGGAATCTTGACCGACAGCGTTGCCGTCCCCTCACCTGAGAGTGGGGGCCGTCCATGCACGATCCCACCAACGGTGTGTTCGCCATCCGGAAACTCTCCGCGCTCGTACGACTCGCACCACGCGTCAATCGTTTCATCCGTTACAACCTGACCATTAGCGGCCGTATACGTCTTGCCCATCATCGACCCCTTTGCCGAGCCTGTTCAATCTCCTGCCAAAATTTCTTCTGGACTGGAGACAAGGCATGAATGATAAGCCACCCACGGACAAGCTCGACCGCGACAAGCTCCACGCTTCGTCCGTCTGGGAGCCATCCAATCGCAAGCCATCTCGGCGGCTCGTCCTTCGACTCGCGACGAATGCACCCAGTAACCGCAAGCCAAGCGCTAAGCACCTGCTTTTCCGTCAGGTGCTTTTTAGCGTTGGGATGGATCTCAACATCCATGCATCTTCTCCTCCATCTTACCCAATTTCGTATGACGAAAGTCCGCTGTCGCCAATTCTTAAGCCGGCACGCGTTGGAGAGCAGGGATCGAAACAATGATTGAAGGACGCTCTAGTACGGCCCAGGCGCCGGGGCAGGAGCACGTGCGCCAAGGACGAACGCTTTCGTAGCGCGCGAGGATATTGCCGTCGCGATCGATGAAGGCGATGTCGATGGGATAGGCCATAAAACACGTATGGACCGAAGAGCAGCGTGGAAACGCCATGACGAGCGGCAGACCGTTGGCGGCAACCGGACACCGTCCCAGCATGCCGCGCAGGCGCACGGCAAACGACTCCGCCACCACAAACTCGGCCGGCGTCCAACCCAGCCTGTTGAGCGCCCGCGCGTACGCGATGTAGGACGAGACCGCGGTCACATGACCACCCCCGGACGCCATGGATCGACCGTCACCGCGCGCTCGTGCGACAACGTTGTCGGCGCCCCCAGCGGAACGCCAGCGATGCTGAGAGAAGTCGGCCACGGCTCATAGTGCATGGTGCAGGTGTAGGTCCTAAACGTACCGGATAGGGAGAGCAGGCCACCATCCGATGCCTCCGCGCCTTGCTCGCTCGACACTTCGATCTGCAAGCCATAGCCTTCCATGGCATTCAGAATTTGAGTCTGAACCGTCGCCGAGGCATCGGCAGAGCTTTCGTCGCCCTCCCCCTCCGACGCCACGGCGTGCGCCAACACGATGTCGGGCACCACGCGGTCGAAGCGCGCGACAGCGCTGGCAAAGATCATGACGTTGTACACGATGAGTGCCAGCACCAGCAAAACGGGCGTAACCACTGCCATCTCCACCGTCGCTTGGGCGCGCTCCTCGCGCAGACGCATGCGGATACTCATTACGACCCACCGCCCAAAGCGCCAACCAGCGTGGCGACATCGACGGTGAGCGGGATGGAGCCGCCGCCGGGCAGAGGAATCTCCGCAAGCGTGAACACCGTACCGCTAATGGTGCGTTCGACTTGATATTCCAACGCCTCGCAAAGCGCCTTGGGATCGGTCACGCCCAACGGAATACTTCGCAGCTTGTCTTGCGCTTGAGAGAGACCGGCAATGTCAGACCCCGGACTCTTAATGACGTTGGCGGAATCGGTCAGCACCGGCTTTCGCAGGCGCAAGTCGCACGGTTCCAGACCCAACGCCGCCACGGACGCCGAAACGGTATCGCCGAGCCACGATGCGATGGAGCCCAACGCGCCGCTGCCCCCTCCTAGGCCTTTAATCATCTCGCCCATAAGTTCGTCGGCCGAACCTTGGATATCACCGTATCCCACAAGCAGCCGTCCCCAGACATCCATGACGCCGTCGAGCACGCCGGCAACGCCGCCCGAGCGTTCCTTCAATGTCGAGAAAAATCGCGAAAGCACGTTGTTTTGCGCCGTCGCCCCATCGGGCGCCAGCACCGCGGCAGAGATGGCACCGCGATCGCCAAGTCTGACTGCCGTGTTAAACGAAGAGTTGAGTTCATCGGAGCTCGAGATGGCACCCGAAACCGCAAAGGCAACCACGCCGTTGCGACCGGGCGGAGCGATACGCGGACGCTCACCGGAAAGTTCTTTGATGGCGGTATCGAACGCATTGCCCGCACGGTCGGCTTCGTCCTCGGTCTGACGCTCGAGCTCGAGCTCCTTGTTGCGACAGTCGACGTAGTCCTCCAGGGCGTCTTTAAACTTGTCAAAGTGATACTCGAAGCCGTTTTCGATAGAGGTTGAAGGCGCCGCAACAGCACCAAGCGACAAAACGCCAAAATGGCATTTGCTGCATTTATCCTGTCCATCGTAATCGGCAACCGAAGCAAATCCGCTCGGCGTCCCTTTCTTATAGTTGGGGCAGGTCGTCCCGTAATGCAGATACGCCTTGTCATCGTTTACGCTCGTCGGCCACACCGCATCGGTATAGAGTTCCGTCGCCCGAACCTCATCAGAGTTGCGCGGCAGCAGCGGAATATAGGAGGAAACCCTGTCTCCGTTCTCGGTTATATATGCCCGATCGACCTCCGCGTTCGCATAGGTATAAAACGCCTTACGCGCCGCAGACTCTGCCTTCATCTCGACACTCGAGCCCTGGGGCTTCTCATTTGTCAGACGCCAATGGTAGTAGTCCTTCGCGCGATCAAGGGCAACTTGAGGCTCCCACGTAACGCTCGATGAGTAATGCGGATTTTGAACACCGGAAAGATCCGTTAGGCTTTTTGCGCGCTCCCACATACAAGAACAGCTGCCGACCGAGCCCTTGTCAGACCCACCACAATCCGCCAGCCAAGCGCGCTCCTTTGCCTTCGCCGTCTCCTCCGAGGCCTTCCGCAGCTCCTCGGCCGCACGCTCTAAATCATCTGATGTGTCTTTAATGGTATCGGTCGAGATCTCTGACCCTTTGAGCGCAGCAAAGTCCGACTCGGATGTCCTGGGTACGGCAAGCGCCGTACCGGTATAGGTCACACTATCGGTATCCTGCGCCGACACCGCCTGCGTGGCACGCGCGGCGATCAGATACGGCAGAGCCGTCTCGATTTTCTGTAAGCCTTCCGATGCGCTTTTGGCAAACTTGTTGCGCGTTTTAATGATCTCGATCCCGGTGTCGACCATATTGCCGGCAACCGGCTCGGCACCCGGGATGAGGATGGCGACCAGGCCCGTCCCGATCGTGGCAAACCCCGCCAGCCCCAGACTCAAGATACTCGCATCAACCACCGTGGCAGCCGTGTGATAGGACGACACTACGTTGGCACCCGCCAGCGCGCCGCTATCGGCCGCCACCTGGGTGTCCCCGGCACGCGACATGCTCCATATCGCCGCGGTCGACGAAAACAACAATGTGAGCACCACTAGGATGACCACGGCAGAAGAAAGCGTGGTATAGGCGCCGTCTTCGATAAACAGATCGACACCGGCTCGACCCATAAAGCCGCCTCGCTTGCAATGGCAGCTCGGACGGCGCGTCAAAACGCGTCTAGACCAGAAACGCTTAATCCCATGTAGCAATCCACGAATCATAATCTCC
Source organism: Collinsella aerofaciens (assembly GCF_902364355.1). Taxonomy (GTDB): domain Bacteria; phylum Actinomycetota; class Coriobacteriia; order Coriobacteriales; family Coriobacteriaceae; genus Collinsella; species Collinsella aerofaciens_AF. The sequence goes on along the minus strand of NZ_CABJDK010000002.1, from coordinate 161,546 downwards.
CTCCAGCCATTCGGGACGCGATTGATACGAGACATCGACCTTGAGCTCAACGTAGCCGCCCTCGGCGGCACCACCCATAGCCTGCGCAAACGCACCGATCACGGGCAACGGCTTGACCTCGCCGGAAACGGACACGGACGAGACGCCACCCGCACCGGCCCGGCCAAGCTCGATATCCCACGACAGCGGCCCGCCGGCATGAAAGATCGAAACGTTGGGCACTGCGGCAAGCCGGCGGCGGGTGAACTCCTTAAGATCGTCGTCCTCCGCCGTCGTCGTGGTCATGAGCCGCGCGGTCTCGGCGGCGGCAGACTCCATGACCGCGCGCGTATAGAGCAGGCACACCGGTTGCAGTGCGAGAAGGATGAGCGTCAGAAACGTCGGCAGCAAAAAAGCGGCCTCGACCGTAGACTGCGCCCGGTCCTCGCACGCGATATCAATACAACGCGATGTCCTTAGCGCCCGCAGCGGCGTCGATAACCGACATCGAGGCAACGCCATGGGATGCCGCCCGCTCGACCAGCGCCGCCAAGCGCCCATCGGTGCCAGCACGCCAAAGTCCCGCAATCGCCAGCACGATCGATAACAGCGCCACCGTGACGATGGCGTATTCCACAGTCGCTTGGGCAACCTCTTCACGCAGAACGCCATGCATTTCACGATCCCTCCTTTGAGTTTATTGTTTGCGGGACCAGGCGCACGGCGCGCAGACGACACGAAGCATCGCCAGTATCCGCGGCAACCGTCACCATATCGACCCAGCCGCGTCCGTCGCGCACGATAGCGCCCCACACGTTGCCCTTGATATCGAGATAGCCGCTCAGAGCAAGTTGTGCCGTGGGTACCTCGTGATAGGCACGCAGCATATCCGCTGCCGCTTCGGTCATCGGTCGGTCCTCGGACCATGCAAGCCGGACCGCAATCGCGTTGCCCTCAGGCGAATCCGTCGCAGTGCCAGACCGCTTGTCGAGCGCCCGCAGAAAGGTTTGCGCCGTGACAGCGACATCCGAATCGTCCGTATCTCGCATCTCATCTTTTTGAGACGCTACCGCCGAATCTGAGCCCAAATCGGAGGCGGTCCCAGGACGCTGCTGCCGCGCGGCGTTAAGCCCCCAAAGCACCACCGCTATCGCCACGGTCAGGCAAGCAAACACCAGCAGCACCCCGATGGGGCGCTCGCCCTCTACAGGCTGTTGATGCCCTCGCTGATAGCGTTCCATAGATCTTGGACCTTGCCCTTAAATGCGACGATGGCGATAATCGCGATCACCACGAGCACGCCGACCAAGATGGCATACTCAGTGGTACCCTGTGCACTCTCCTCCTGCAATAGTTCCTTGGCGCGCTGACGAACATGTGCCGCCCGGCAAAACGCCCAGCCCTGGACCTTGCCAGCAGCGTCAGTCATCGTGTTCATGTATTCCTCCCTACATCATCCCGCCTGCTCCCAGCAGCGGGCCCAATATGGACAGAAGCAACGCCGGCAAGATGAGCGTGCCGGTGGGAATCAGCAGCTTGACGGGCGCACGTTCGATCTCGCGCTCGACCGCAGCGCGATGAGCCGCACGGATCTCGCGACTTTGAGCGGCCAGCGTCTCGGCAAGTGGGGCACCCAGGGCGAGCGCCTGCCCCACCGTGATGGCAAAGGTCTCGAGCGCTCGCACGTCCAGGTCGCGCGCGGCGGCCAACAACTCGTCCTCACGCGTGCCCACGCCCACCTGCCACGCCATGCAGGCGCGCTCAAGGCGAAGAGCCAGCACTGACCGGCGGTTGGCGCAGAAAATCTCAAGCGCCGCATCAAACGAAAGACCGGCCGAAAGACCCAAGCGCACAACATCGATCATCTCGGACACTTCGCCGAGCGACACTCGCGCCGGGCCGCCCGCTCCAACCGCGCCCTTCACTCGCGCGGTCAGAGCATCGACCACCGAGCAACCCGCAGCAGCGACCAGCACCGCCTCGCGCTTGCAGGCCCCTGCGATCTTGCGCGCATCCACCCGATCCAAACCCGTCGCGACAAATACACTCAGGGCGCACAGGCAAGCCGCAACTGCAACCAGGGCGCTCATAGCTCCACCCTCATAATGCGCCGGATAACCACCAGGGCAACGGCGTTGAGGGCAAGACCCAGCACCACAGCGCCCGCGCCGGCAGGCGTCGCAAGACCGCGACGAAAATCTGCCGAAAGCAGCGCCAACACCGCGCACATGCCCGCCGGCATCGCCGCGACCATATGCGCAGACATGCGAGCCTGCGACGTCTTAACATCCAGGCGGCGCTTGAGCTCAATGCGCTCCCCCACCATGCTCGATGCCTCGGACAGTAAGTCGGCAAGCGGAGCGCCGGTGCGCTGAGACACCTTAAGCGCCAAGGTCACAAGCGAAAGACCGGGGGCGTCGATACGCACGAGCAAGTCATCGAGCGCGTCGGTCGCCGAGATGCCGCAATCGATCGCCGCCGCCACCCGCAAAAACTCGTTATGCACTGGCTCTTGCGCATGAGCGCCCACAAAGCGCATGCCCTGGGCCAGCGAATGTCCCGAGGCAAGCGACATGGAAAGTGCGGTAAACGCCTCGGGCATTGCCTCTTCTGCATCGTGTTGCTCGCGCCGGCTCTCAAAGCCATCCCGAGCGGCACCAACGGCAAACGGAGCAACAAGTCCCAAGGCAAATCCGAGGGGCGATAACGACACCATCGTTAGTAAAACGCAGCAGACACCGCTCGATAGCAGCAGAAACGCCAAACGTCCCGAAGCATCTTCGATCACGAGGCCAAGGCGATGCGCCGGAGCCAGCGATGCCCACGAACGGGCGATCTTTTTCAGCAGATCGTTTTCCACCAGCTCACGCGGCAGCTTCTCTGCCACCGTCTCGAGCGCCTGACGTGCCAGCTCCGCCGGCGGTACCTGCGGCACACGAGGTTCCGCCCCGCACGCCGTCGCGACAGAAAGCCCTGCCAAGCCCCCTACGACGAGGGGCACAGTGATCTCCATTCGTCCACCTCCTCTTGTGTGAGCATCCCCGACCGCAGGCCTTCTGCGATAAACGGCGGCTCGCGGTCAAGCGTCCAGGTGCGCTCGGCGGCATCGAACGTCACATAGCGCTCGAGCTCTACGCCGCCCGAGGCGGCGCGTCGCACCCCCGAATACGAGGAGACGAAGCGCCTGCCATCGGCGTGGCGCTCGGACATCACGATACCGTCGAGCGCCATGGCAATCTGCTCCTCGATGAGCTCACTCGGCAGGTCGATGCCATAACGTGCAAGCAACGTCAGACGCACCACGGTCTCCTGTTCTGAACCCGCATGAAGTGTGGTGAGCGACCCGTCGTGGCCCGTGTTCATGGCCTGCAACATGTCGCAGCACTCGGCACCGCGCACCTCGCCCACCACGATGCGGTCGGGGCGCATGCGCAGGGCATTAGTTACCAGGTCGCGGATCGTCACCGCGCCTTCACCCTCAATTGAAGCCTCGCGCGCCTCTAGGCGCACCACGTGCGGATGATGCGCAAACTTGAGCTCGGCAGAGTCCTCGATCGTCACGATGCGCTCGCCGGTGGAAATCTCACATGACAACGCGTTGAGCAGGGTGGTCTTACCAGATCCCGTGCCTCCCGCAACCGCCAGGTCCTGTCGCAGCGACACCGCGCACGACAGCAGCTGCGCATACCAAAGCGGCAGCGACCCCAGCCCCACAAGCTCGTCCAGCGAGCAGATACGGTCCGAGAACTTTCGGATGGTGAGAATCGGTCCGTCAATCGCCACAGGCGGAATCACCGCGTTGACGCGATAGCCCGTTTTGAGGCGGGCGTTGACGATGGGGCTGCGCTCGTCGATACGGCGGCCAAGTGGCGAGATGATGCGGTCGATAAGCACACGGATCTGCTCATCATCCTCAAACGCATGCTCGATGGGGTACAAGACGCCGCCGCGTTCAAAGAAAGCCGAGCGGCAGCCGTTGATCATGATCTCGGTAACGGTGTCGTCCTCGATGAGCGGCTGCAACGGCCCCAAGCCCACCACGTCATCCAAAATCTCGTCGATGATGGTTTCGCGCTCGGGCGTCGCGAGATCGGTCGGCTCCTCAACATTGAGCGCCGCCTCCACCGCAGGACGCAATTCCGAGCGGGCAAGTGCCGGGTCGATATAGGCGCTGATACGCGCCACTTCGTCGTAACCCATGCGGTCCATCACGGCGCGCTTGGTGCGTCGTTTCACCGCGCGGCGACGCCCCGCATCTACAGGCGCTGCCGCCGCTGCAGCGCCGGCAGCCTTAATCCTCGTTTGCAGGCTCATCGCTGATCACCCTCGCGCAACCAGGGAAGGCGGATACGCGGGCGTTCGGTACGCGTTGCACGGTCGGCGACCATATCGCCCCAAGGGCCGACGGCGCACCCCAGTTCCACGAGCATCTCGCGCGTGGCCTCGCGCATGCTAGTCGCAAAAGCACTGGTCTGCCCCACCGCCTCGTCAGCGCGCCCAAACGCCATGAGCGCGGCGAGATCCTGCCCGCCATCGGCGATACGAATCTTGGAGCTCAACGCACAGGCAATCTCAAAGCGCATGGCGACGTCCTCGTCTGCCCCGCGCGCACCGAACCGGTTGAACACGGCGCTCATGCGCGTGCGCGGCACACCTACTCGACTTGCCAGTTCGATGACGCGCGACGCCGATGTCGCGGACGACACCGCCGCATCGCCAACGACCAGGCAACGGTCGCTCGCCGCCACCGCAGCCGCCACGGCGTCGCCCCAAAAGACCGAGGTATCGATAAAGACCACGTCGGATTCACGACGCAGAACATCAAGCAGTAGCTCCACCGGACGCGCCATGAGCTCAGCTTGCTCGGGCGCCGCGACGGGACCCCAGAGCGTAACGCCCGGCGCCACGCGCATCGATGTGGCTACGATATCCGGCTCGGTGAGCGTGCCCGCCGCCGACGGCTCGATAAGTGCCGCCATATCGCGCGGAGCATCGACGCCTAACAAGTCGTAAAGGTTTCCAAACATCAGGTCCAGGTCGAGCACGGCGGCACGCAAGCCCAACAGCGACGATGTGTGTGCCATGGTGGCAACGATCGTCGACTTGCCGCAACCGCCCGAACCCGAAATAGCGCAGATGACCGGAGCTCGATGCGGCGGAGCGGCAGCGTCTGCCGGCGGCATCGGAGGCGGCGGGGCGGGCGTCGGTGGCAGCGCCCCCGTCTCCCCCGCCGCAACCACACGCTGCGTCCAAGCCGGCATGGCAGCTTGTTCGGTCTGCGAGGCAGGCTCGTTCTGCGCAATCTGCTCATGCTGCATTAGCGACAACTCGCCGCACCCGGCAAAGCCCTCAACTTCGTCGAGTTCATCCACCAGATTCACGCCGTGCACGTATCCCATATCTACAGCCGGGGAGTCGCCAGCATGCTGCGCCGGCCCTCCAGCGTCATCGCATACAAGGGGGTTCCGGGGGCGCCGACCATGCTCGGCTTCCGCTTTTCCATAATCATCAACACGCGGGCCTCTTGTAGCGCGAGGCGCCCCGGGTTCCCTATCAACAAAAGCATCGGGCTCAATCGTCATGCGCCGATCGGAATCAACCGCTCCCTCGCCCGCACGCCCGTTGCCGCATATACTGTGCGCAGCGATGACCTCGGTCGCCCCCGCGCGAAACAGCCCCTCGATATCCGACGGATCGAGCGCTTCTATCAACACGACCACGCGACTCACGCGGCCTTCGGCCGTCAGGCGCGCAACAGTCTTGCGCACATCTTCGGTATCAAACAGAGACGCCGCGATGATGGCAGCCCCGCGGCGCGACGGAAACGCCCGCGCCATGGAAACCAGCCCGTCCAGGTCACCCACGCGAAGCACCTGTGCACCCGCATCACGGCCCTCGACTTCCCGCTGCAACAGCCCGTAATCGCCGCACGCGCAGCACGCAAGCCAGATCGCCTTCATCACTCGTCGCCTCCGCTCTTTTTGCCGCGCGCCGTGGCGGGAATCGTCAAGCTGACCGTTCCCTTGCCCGAGGCTCCCAGCAGTTCCTTGACGTCTTCGGGGTCAGCCGCCAGCGTCACCCATTCGATCTTGCCCTCGCGCGTGGCACCGGAATCCTCACTGGTATCGATCACGTACGCGCCGCACAGCCGATCGGTCACGCCGTCTTTTTGCACATACACATCCACGTAGCTGCCCACGCCCGTAGCACCGCCGACCGAGTGCTCGGCATCGACCGCCACCGAAACGGCGACCTTGCCCTTAGGCACCTCGAGCTTGCGGCTCTCGACCTTGGTGTAGACATTGCAGATCACGGCGTTTTTGGGAATACGCGAAGTCGTCACGTCGCCGCGCACCTGGCGCAGCTCGGTCGCCGCGTCACGCGGCAGCAGACTCGTCAGCCACTCCTGGGTTATGACATTGGTCTCATCGAGGGTCTCGCCCACATCGATATCGCGCGCCGCGACGCATACCTCGACGCGATCGCCACCGTACTTGGCCAAGGTCTCAGCCTGGACCTGTTCGGCTTGTGAGCGGATCGATGAGCCGTAAACCATGCAGAGCAGAGCAGCGAGCACGCCCGCGACCAGACTGATGGCGATGCGCTTGCTCTTGTTCACGGCCGCTCCTCTCATGGCAGTGCCGGGCGAATGCCCGTACCACCATTGTCTGGGCGGTCAGAGTGCAAAGCGGCGCAATCGCAATCTTGGTTTTCGATGTCAAACCAATCGCTGACCAAAAGCTGACCAGCCCGTCAAGCTCGTGGCAAGGTTTTGGTCAGCACGTCAGCAAACTGCATGTTTCGAGGCTTTTCCGCAGCAAAAAGCCGTCTCCCGAACAGTTGGGAAACGGCTGTCATAGGAAAAATCAATTACAGATGGACATCGGGATCGAGCATTTGAGCACTCACGCGCATGGATAACGCCAGGTTTTGGAACGTTTCCAGACGCAGGCTATCGATCTGCCCGGCGTCCTCGGCCTCGCGAACGGCGCAACCCGGCTCATGGGTATGCGTGCAATCGCCAAACCGGCACGCGCGCGATGCCTCGACAATCTCGGGGAAGGCGCGGGCCAGTCCCCGCTCGTGACCCACGAGCGGTAGGCTGCGCAGGCCCGGGGCATCGGCGATCACGCCGGCGTCGCCCGGCAGCGTCACCATCACGCGCGCGACGGTAGTGTGACGGCCCTGGTCGTCGCGTTCGCGCACACCGCCGGTCGCCAACGTATCGTGGCCCAGCAGCGCATTGAGCAGCGTCGACTTGCCGGCACCCGACTCGCCCAGAATCATGGCGCAGCTCCCGGCAGGCACGCAGGCACGGACCTCGTCCAGGCCGCGGCCCTCGGCAGAGGACGTCACGATCACGCGCACGTCCGGACCCACCAGGCGGCGCACGCGGTCCAGATCGCGCTCGAGTTCCTCGGCATCGCAGCGGTCAGCTTTGGTGAGTACCACCACCGGCTCGGCATCGCAGTCGAGCGCCAATACCAGCGAACGCGCCACACGGTCGAGCAGCACCTCGCCGGCACCGAGCGCCTGCACGATTAGCACGCTATCCACGTTGGAGCAGAGCACCTGGCGCTCTCCGCGGGCACGGCCGCGCCAACGCTCAAAGCTCGTACGGCGCGGCAGCACGCATTCAATCACGCCCATATCGTGCCCGGGAGCGCGGCGCACCGCCACACGATCGCCCACGGCAGGCAGCAGGACCTCGTCCCCACCGCGCGACTTGGCAAATCCCACGGCATGCTCGGCGCGGAAGGTATCGTCGGCAGTCGCCACCAGCGGAAACCCACGATCCAAGCGCACCACGGCGCCAAGCTGCATCTGCTCGGGCTCCTCGGCATGTGCGCAGAAATCATCAAAGGCAGCCTGCTGAGCTTCATCGACCGGCAGGTCATCAAACGCCGGAACATCCTGCAGCGCGTCAAGCCCCGGCACGCTTGCCAGCAGTTCCTCGGCAGACGCGGGAGCTTCGGTCGCAAGCTTCCGACGACGATCGCGCTTAGCCCGCGCCCCCGTCGTCTTTTTCTTCGCTTTAGCCTTAGCCTTGCCCACAGATGCCTCCCAGCACAAAACCACACAACTGAGCAGGTATTTTACCCACAAAAAAGAGTCGGTCGAGCAATTGCTCGCCCGACTCACACACTTTCCCTCAGCTTATGGTCCCGAGAGGTTATCCGAAGGCCCGACCGCCGGGAGGGGTTTCCTAAGGGCACATCCTTTATTTCAAAACGAGCGGCCGAGCAATTGCTCGGCCGCTCGCCTTCTTTCCCTCAGCCCTTTTTCATCCGCACGGGAGAGAAGCCAGCAAGGATAGCGCAGGGCCCGCCCCGGAAGCCCTTTCTCCCGAACGATCCCGCAGCGCGAAGCGCGAGGACCAGTGAGGGAGAAAGGGCGTGGGGCGGGCCCGGACGAGAGCGTTACTCCTTCTCGACCGCGCGCATGATCGCCTTGTAGATCTCCATCAGCGGGATGATCAGGAAGGCCAGGCCCAGCGCGGCAAGAACGCCCTTGAGCTCAAGCGTCACGGGGCCAAAGAACATCTCGGCAAGCGTCGGCTGCACGGTTACGATCACCGTCAGCACCAGCGCCAGCGCGGCGGAAGCCCACAGCCACTTGTTCTGCTTCTTCATGGTGAACAGCGACGCACGACGGCTGCGCATATTGAAGCAGTGGAAAATCTCAACCATGTTGAGCGTGATGAACGCCATCATCACGCCTTCCTCGTCGGCATTGCCGGCGATCATATCGGCGATATGGATGTAGCCCATGTCAAAGTACACGCCCACAAAGAAGCTCGCCAGCACCAGCACGGTGATGATTAGGCCCTGGACCACACAGTCCAGACCCATATGTCCGGCAAAGACACCGTCCTTGGCGTTGCGCGGCTTGCGCTTCATGATGTCGCCCTCGGCATCCTCCATGCCCAGCGCGAGCGCGGGGAAGCAGTCGGTGACCAGGTTCACCCACAGCAGCTGCACCGGCTGGAAGATGGTAAAGCCGATGAGCGTGGCGATAAACACCGAGAACACCTCGGCAAGGTTGGCCGAAAGCAGGAACTGGATGACCTTGCGGATGTTGTCGTAGATGCGACGGCCCTCTTCGCAGGCACCGATGATGGTGGCAAAGTTATCGTCGGCGAGCACCATGTCGGCGACGTTCTTGGTGACGTCGGTACCAGTAATGCCCATGCCCACGCCGATGTCGGCGCGCTTGATGGACGGGGCGTCGTTGACGCCGTCGCCCGTCATGGCCACGATCTGGTCGCGCGACTTCCAAGCCTCGACGATGCGTGTCTTGTGCTCGGGTTGGACGCGGGCGTACACGCCGTAGTCCTCGATGTGCGCGTCGAGCTCCTCGTCACTCATGCGATCGAGGTCGGCACCGGTGATGGCATGGCTGCGATCGGTGACGATGCCCAGCTGCTTGGCGATGGCCACGGCGGTGTCGATGTGGTCGCCCGTGATCATGACGGTGCGAATGCCAGCGTCGTGGGCCTCGCGGATGGCTTCGGCGACCTCGGGGCGGACCGGGTCGATCATGCCGGACAGGCCGCAGAAGACCAAGTCGCGCTCGAGCGCAGCGGGGCTGCAGTCGCTCGGGACCTCGGTGTAGGTGCGGCTTGCCAGCGCCAGCACGCGCAGAGCCTCGTCGGCCATGGCCTTGTTGGCGGCCACGAGCTCGGCGCGACGCTCCTCGGTCAGCGGGACGACCTTTTCGCCCTCGTAGATATGGGTGCACAGGCCGATCACCACGTCGGGCGCGCCCTTGGTGTACTGCTCGTACTCGCCATCCAAGGTCTCGACGATCACGGACATCATCTTGCGGCCCGAGTCGAACGGGGCCTCGCCCACGCGCGGATGCTCGGCAGTCAGGCCGGTGAGGCCAGCCTTGCCGGCGTCGTTGACGAGCGCGCACTCGGTCGGCTCGCCCACGGCCTCGCCCAGCTCCTCGTCCCACTGAGCATCGGAGCACAGCGCCATGCCGGCCAGGAACTTCTCCTTGGGCGCAGCGAGCTCGTGCTTGACGACGGTCATCTTGTTCTGGGTAAGGGTACCGGTCTTGTCGGAGCAGATGGTCTGTGTGCAGCCAAGGGTCTCGACAGCAGAGAGCTTGCGGATAATCGCCTGGCGCTTGGCCATCTTGGTCACGCCAAGCGAAAGGACGATGGTCACGACGGCAACAAGGCCCTCGGGGATGGCGGCGACGGCGAGCGAGACGGCAACCATAAAGGTGTCGAGCAGGGCGGTCGGGTCGGTAAGAACGTTGCCCACGCCGTGGCGGATGATATCAACGCCAAAGATGACGACGCAGATGACGATAACCATAATGGTAAGGATGCGGCTGAGCTCGGCGAGCTTCACTTGCAACGGCGTGAGCTCTTCCTTGGCCTCGGCTAGGGCGCCGGCGATCTTGCCCATCTCGGTGTTCATGCCGGTGCCGACCACGACGGCGCGACCACGGCCGTACACGACGGTGGAGCCCATATAGCACATGTTCTTACGGTCGCCGAGCGGCACGTCATCGGTGCCCGCAGCGAGCTCGATCACGTTGGCGTGCTTCTCTACGGGCACGGACTCGCCGGTGAGCGCGGCCTCTTCGATCTTCATCGTGGCGCTCTCGAGCACGCGGCAGTCGGCCGGGACGGAGTCGCCCGCCTCGAGCATGATCACGTCGCCGGGCACGAGCTCGGCGCTCGGCAGGTGCACGAGCTTGCCGTCGCGCAGCACCTTGGACTGCGCCGCACTCATCTCCTGCAGGGCCTCGAGGGCCTCCTCGCTCTTGGCTTCCTGGACCACGCCCAGCACCGAGTTGACGATAACGACGAACATGATGATGGCAACATCGGCAAAGTCGGGCTCGCCCTTGACCATGCCCGTGAGCGCACTGATGACGGCGGCAACGATCAGCATGATGACCATGGGGTCGGCCATCTGCTCAAAGAAACGCTTCCACAGCGGTGTCTTCTCGGCTTCCTCGAGCTTGTTAGGGCCTGTCTTGGCGAGGCGCGAAGACGCCTCGTCGTTGCTCAGGCCGAGGTTCTCATCGACACCTTGGTCGCTGAGCACCTCCGCCGCGGCGGACAGGTATTCCTTTTGCATATAGAGTCCCCTCCTGGGATTCGGGCCACTCAGCAGATTGATGCCCGATCATAATTCCCAGGAGAAGGGCAAGGGCTCATCAAGGCTGCCGTGCTGAGCGGCAGTTGATAGTGGAGCTATGGTACCCCAAAGCGACGCGTCTAGCCAAAACAATCGGTTTGGAAATATGGTCCGCACGCAACGGTGCAGACCGTGTGATGCTCAACATTGGTAAAACGTTTTTTCTTCGGCACATCGCCAAACTGACATATCTCCCAGATAGCAGCGGTTGGAGTGGTTGGTAAAGATTTTTCATATACCGTTTTTCTCGCAAAAAATGAACTTCCATTTCGGCATACGGTCGATTTTTTGGGGTATTCGGTCGGCATTTCGTTATAATCATTTCGGTTTTATTTCTTATGGTTTATCTATCAGCGCAAGACGATGTCAGATGGAGGTCTGAATGTACAAGCGCACCAAGATTGTATGCACCATGGGTCCCGCCTGCGATAGCGACGAGACCATCCGCGAGATGATCAAGGCGGGCATGAACGTCGCCCGTTTTAACTTCTCGCACGGATCCTACGACGAGCACCACGGTCGCATCGAGCGCGTCCGTCGTATTTCCAAGGAGCTCGGTCTGCCCGTCGGCATCCTGCTCGACACCAAGGGCCCCGAGGTCCGCACCGGCCTTCTGGTCGATGGCAAGAAGGTTGCCGTCAAGACCGGCGACAAGATTGTCGTCACCGCTCAGCCCACGTCCGAGGATTTCCACGGCACCGCTGAGCACATCTCCCTCGACTACCTGGCTCTGCCCTCCGAGGTCGAGAAGGGCTCCCTCATCCTGATCGATGACGGCCTGGTTGCCCTCGAGGTCGAGTCCGTCAGCGGCCAGGACATGACCTGCGTCGTTAAGAACGACGGCCTGATTGGCGAGCGCAAGGGCGTCAACATGCCCAACGTCAACATTTCGCTGCCCGCCATCACCGAGCGCGATCGTCAGGACATCCTCTTTGGCCTGACCGAGAACATCGACTACATCGCCGCTTCCTTCATCCGTGACGGCGAGTCCGTCCGCGGCATCCGCAAGCTTTGCCGCGAGAACGGTGGCGAGCACGTGACGATCTTCCCGAAGATCGAGTGCGCCCTGGGCGTCGAGAACTTCGACGAGATCCTCGAGGCTTCCGACGGCATCATGGTCGCCCGTGGCGACCTGGGTATCGAGATCAAGCCCGAGCTCGTTCCGCACATCCAGAAGGAGATCATCGCCAAGTGCAACGCGGCCTACAAGCCCGTTATCACCGCTACGCAGATGCTCGACTCCATGCAGCAGAACCCGCGCCCGACGCGCGCCGAGGTTGCCGACGTTGCTAACGCCATCTACGACGGCACCGACGCCGTTATGCTGTCCGGCGAGTCCGCTGCCGGTAAGTACCCGGTCGAGGCCGTTAAGATGCAGGCCAGCATTGCTCTCGAGACCGAGAAGTACCTCCCGGCCCACGCTCCGCTCGAGGTTCCGGCCGACGCTCACGGCACCCGCGTCGTCAACAACGTTGTGGGTATGTCCGCTGTGAACATGGCCACCACCGTTGGCGCCAAGTGCATCACCGTGCCGACGACCACCGGTCGTACCGCTCGCCTGATCTCGCACTTCCGCCCCAACATGCCGATCTGCGCGTTCTCCCGCCACGAGTGGGCCGTCCAGCAGATGATCATGTACTGGGGCGTTATCCCGCACCAGGCCGAGATTACCCAGGGCACCGTCAACGGCACGATCGTCAAGGCGATCGAGACCGCTAAGGAGCTCGGCTACGTCGAGGCTGGCGATTTGACCGTCGCTACCGCCGGCGATCCCCGCATGAGCGTCCAGCTCGAGGACAAGGTCTCCTCGACCAACGTCGCTTACGTCGCTCAGGTGCGTTAAGTCGTACTTGCAAGCATGTTTGCATTGCAAAGGGCCCGGAAGGCTTCGCCTTCCGGGCCCTTTTTCTGTGTCAATGCCGGCACACGGCAAAACACACACCCATTTCTTTACCAAAAGCGCGAAATCCACCTTTCGAGGCCCAAAAATAAAGTCCCAAGCGCTAAAAGTGTTCGCCCGATGGCGAAACCACACCTTACCCGACGCTGCTAAATCGTTTTAGCAAAAGCCAGATCGACCGCGTTTTCGGAAGTATGCGGCAAATTCTGAGACCTCCGAGCACACCCCGTTTTTTCGCAACAAAATGCCTGATAAACTGGCCTCAAAAGCCAGGTCTGCTCACAGGGTTCAGATTTTGCCGCATACTTCCGAATTGACGCTGGCATCGCACGGTCCAAAAGCACATTTCGACCAGGAGGATATCATGGACCTGACGCTATGCGGTCAATCCGCTTTTTACTATCACCGTATCCCGCCGCAGGTATTAGGGCTTTACCCCGCCATTAGCCTTGGCAATATGGATCGCAGATGTTGCGGCCTCGGAAGTCATGCAGTTGTAAAAGACCTACTTCACGCACCGCTTCACAGGTTTGTATTCACTCGAGCACAATCCGGGTCGCGAAGCCTGTTTAAATCGCACCTCCTGACCCAAGAGCCGCCTCCCGGGTCGTTTAGGCAAACTGAACATGGATTTGATGTCACGTCGCCCGAGTTTACGCTGCTCAGCCTTGCTACGCAGGTCTCACGCAACCAGCTACTCATGGCTTGCTACGAGATGTGCGGCTCCTTTGCAGTGTTTAAGCCCTGCGAGCGAACGCAACAACAACTTGATGAAGCTATTTCGCTTAAGCTCATTCCACCCAACTGCTGCTGGGAGCGTGTTGTCGACACCAAGGGCAATGACACCAATTTGTGGAAGCGCCCGCCGCTCCTCAGCGCGGCGGATATCGCCGCGTTCGCCAAGCAGGCTGCAGGCCTGCGCGGCGTTAAACAACTGCGCTGGGCGGCCGAGCACATGACGGGGCAGACCGCCTCGCCCTTCGAAGTACAGGCCTCTATGCTTGTCTCGCTCCCCCGCAACGAGGGCGGCATGGGCATCAACATCGCAAACAACGTGCGCATCCCACTCAGCGACGCCGCGCGCTCACTGTATGACAAAACCTGCTGCTACGCCGATATCCTCATCGAGAGCAACAACGACAGCATGGGCGTCATCTTGGAATGCCAAGGCCGCTCCGCCCACGATGGCGAAGCCGCAAGTCTCTCCGATGCCGAGCGCACCACCGCCCTCACAAGCATGGGCTATGACGTTATCCAGATAACCTATGAGCAAATCAAAGACACGAAGAGCTTTAACAACATCGCCGAACTCATCCATAAAAAGGCAGGGCTCCCCTACATCCCAAAGACCGATCAGGAACGCACCACCGAAGATGCCCTGCGGCGGGAGCTATTGGTCGATTGGGATGAGCTGTTCGCCGTCAAGCCGGCCAGCTAGCAGCTAGTGATCAGAGGGACTGCGGGGACGTCAGAAGCGGCAACGCGAGTCGCAAAGCCCACCTCGGTCAGCTCGATGACCTCGGTAAACGTTGCATCGAAAAACTCCTCAGTTAGCAGGCGGTATGGCGGATGATCGGGCTCACCGGGGTTTTCGCGCACAATCTCGTGCATAACGCCGATGGTCTTGAGCACATACTCCTTATGGATGGGATACTGCCCAAAACGCGTCGCCGCAGTATACAGACGATTGGTCGCACGCGGGATGGAAACAATGCCGAGCGTCTTACCAAACCAGTCAAAGTCACCTTGCTTTTTAATGCGGAATTCCTCGCACGGCTTGCCGCCGTGCGCCTCCAGGTACTGATTCACGCGCGTATTCCATACGGTATCGGCCACCAGATGCGACCAGACGCCCAGCGTTAAATCGAGCAACGACTGCGCCACATCTTCGGACGCAAGCGAGAACTCACAGGCGCCGGGACCGACAACCGGCTCGGCATCCCTGTAGCGCTGGGGATAGTGCACGCGATTCAGTCGCTCGCGTTCCTCGATAATCGAGGTCGCCGCGGCCGGCGCACCGGTGGGCGAACTTTTAAGCAACGGTGCCACATAGGTATCCCAGAACTCATGCTCACGAGGCTTAGGGATAGGCTCGGGCTTGGCAAAGTGCGTAATGCGGTACGGGATGGGATCGGCAATGCCGGGAACCATATAGCCCACAAAAATGTCCGGAACCACGCAACCAAACAAAAAGGCATTGCGGTCACGCACGCTATCGGCAAGCGCACTGGTGCGCCCCAGCAAACGCTCCGTCTGAGCGATATGAATGTTCCAGCTTGGCATAGCCACCCCCATAAAAAACCTGGATAACTATACCATCACGGCAGAGTCGCACAGGCGGCCATACATACCCTACGCAGCAACTATTCCGCAGCACCGCTTTCGGTTCCATACGACGGCACGGGCGCCTCGACCACATGGTGATATCGATCGATATAGATGGCACGGGCCTCCAGGCGGCGCACCAAATCTTGATGGTGCGTACTCATCAAAACCGTCTTACCGGCAGCAACGTAGGCCAGCAAAAAGTTGACTACGATGTCGCACGAGTCCTCATCGAGCCCGTTGGTGGGCTCATCGAGCACTAGGATATCGGGGTTCATCGACACGACGGCAGCCAACGCCACGCGCTTCTTTTGACCGCCCGAGAGCTGATAGGGAGAGGCGTCGGCAAGGTCGGCAACCTGGAACAGCCCCATGGCATCGCGGACGCGGCGCTCGAGCTCGTCTGTCGGCAGCCCCATCTGCGCGGGACCAAAAGCAACTTCCTCGCCCACCGTGGCACAGAACAGCTGGGCGTCGGCATTCTGGAACACAAAGCCCACGCGCTGATGAAAACGCTGAGCGGCTGCGGAATCCTTGAGATATGCCGCATCGACCACGCGCCCATCGAACAGGTACGCACCCGCGTCCGCTAGTTCAAGACCGTTGATAAGGCGCATAATCGTCGTCTTACCGCAGCCGTTGGGACCGAGTAGGGCAACGAGTTCACCACGATCGACCTGCAGCGACACACCATCGACAACCGTATGCCCCGCATAGGAGAACACCACGTCGCGAAACTCGATGAGCGGCACGCTCTTGGCGCCAGTAGCACCGCTCGCGCCCATCACGCCATTCGTATCGTTTGCCAAAACGTCGCCCTTCCCTATCCACATCGACGGCTCGGCCGCCCGCGCTACAGCACCGCGCACAACACGGCGAGCAGCACCACGACGGCCGCATAGACCGCATCGCGCCAGCCAAACCCGGCGCGCGCGGGCGCCGGATACGCACCGGCAAAGCCGCGGCAAAGCATAGCCTCGTCCATCGCGTGGCTACATTCCATCGCCTTGATAAACGTCATGCCCATGATACCCGCCAGCGAGTCGGTGCGCGAAAAACCCGCAGGCGCACGACCCACACTGCGCAGCATGACCGATTCGCACAGATCGTGCGCCGTGCGTCCCAGCACTTCGATATGCTTGAGCGTCATATCAAACGTAAAGATGACCTCGTCGGGCAGATGCAACGTCTTGAGCGCCGCCGACATGCGGCTCCAGGTAAGCGTCCATGAAACGCCCAGCACAAGCGACACATTAATGAACGTCTTGAGCGCGATCTTGAGCATGGCGCCCGCGGCAGAAGCGCCCAGCAGCAGGGCAGGCAGCGCCAAAACCACCGCGAGCCCCGCAGCGCCAAGTGCCGGCACAAAGGTTGCCCGCAGCCCGCGTACGGGGCGCACGGCAACGAGCACCAGCGCGATAGCCGCCATCAACATCAGATACAGCGGGCTTTGCGTCAGGCACACGCACAGAACGCAGACGAACATCCCCACCAGGCGCACCGGAGCCGAAACGCAAGAAAGGGCGCGGTCGACCATCGACCCGCCCTCGTGCGCGCCTCCACCCAGGCGAACCCGCTCAAGCAGGCTCGCCAGGTGTAGGACATTCTTTTGCATCACACGATGCCGAGCCCCCGCGGGCTCGTATCGCTGCTCGACCGTAAGCCAGCTAGGCAGCTCGGCTATTGCCATGAGCACCGCTTTCCTTGACCGTCAGCGAGACCAGGCGGAATGCGATGGTGAGCACCGCCACGCCAATCACGCCCGAAAGAATATACATCGCGGCCTGGCCGGCAAAGCCAAGGCCTTGCTCCTCGGAATAGGCCTGCAGATAATCGCCCGTGGGCAGGGCATCGGCAAAGGTCGGGGTATCGAGACCGACCGAAGCCTGCAGGCTGTCGTCACCAGCCTCCTGAACGGCGGTCGCGGCGCCTTCAGCGTCCCACTCGCCCCAAGCGTCACCCGTGGCCAGCAGGCCCAGCGGCGTGGCTACGACAAGCACGGCAACCAAGATGAGCGTGGGGACCAGCGAGGTCTTCTTGGCAGCAGCGTCCTCGGCAGCAAGCTGGCCATCGACAGCCTCGGGGCCGACGATAATGCTCGGCGCCGTCTTCTTAATGAAGCCGTAGATGGCGGCCGTCGCCACGCCCTCGATCACGCCGGCAACCAGCATATGCGGGATCAACATGGCCGGAATAGCCACGGACAGCGGGAAGGGGCAGTACAGAGGGGCGCCCGAAGCGTTGGTGAAGAGCATCGGCTGAATACCAAACTCGATTGCCGCGCACAGGGCCGCCAGGCACAGGCCGACCCAACCGCTCACGATGGCAGAAACCGAGGTGCCCCAGCTCTTGTCGTGCAGACGGCTGTTGAGCGCACGGAACACGATAGCAGCGACAAACGGCAGCACAAAGGCCATGTTAAAGCAGTTGGCGCCAAACGACAGAACGCCGCCGTCGCCAAACAGCAGCGCCTGCAGCGCCAGCGCGACCGAGACAGCGATAGCCGCGGCCTCGGGGCCCAGCAGCAGCGCGATGAGTGCGCCGCCGACGGCGTGACCAGTGGTGCCGCCGGGCAGCGGCACGTTGAACATCATGAGCAAAAAGGAGAACGCAGCGCAAATACCCAGAAAGGCCATATGCTCGCGATCGAGCGTGGCGCGCACTTTCTTGATGCAGTGAACCCATACGGGCACCATCGCCACCGCCATAACGGCATCGGTCTGCGGGGACAGGTAGTTATCTGGAATGTGCATATACGCCTCCCGGTTGCCGGCACATGGGATTGCAGCGCCGCTTGAACCATTTCATCAGTGTTACGAGCTAGATGATTCGTAACACGCCGCAGGCTATGATAGCAAAACGGCGCGCCGCCACAAAAGCAGCACGCCGTTATGTAATGCGCGTGTCATATATGCAGGCTCAGCGATGCGTTATACCGAGCATAGCAGTCACGCAGGATCGGCAGCAGCCACCGCTGACCTATACCCATCGCAAGCCCTAGCCGCGGACCTCGCCGTTTACGCCTTTGCATACCTTGGTGACAATCTTCTGGTGCGCTTTCTCGACCTCTTCGCTGGTGAGCGTGTGGTCGTCGGAGCGATACGTAAGCGCAAAGGCCATGGACTTTTTGCCCGCTCCGATGCGGATGGGATCGCGGTAGACGTCGAACAGGCGCACGCCCTCGAGCAACTTACCGCCGGCGCTCGTAATGCGGCGCTCAAGATCCTCACAGGTCACGGAGTTGTCGACCACAATGGCAAGGTCATGCTCAACAGCCGGGTACTGCGAGAACTCGCGATAGTTCTCCTGGTTGCGGGCGCCCTTGATCAGCTTGTCCAAGTCGAGCTCAAAGGCAACGACGACCTCATCGATGCCCATCGCTTCGCGCGCCTCGGGGTGAATCTCGCCGACCCAGCCCAGCACGGTTCCGCCGGACAGAACCTCGGCCGCACGACCCGGCTGCAAGAAAGCGTAGCCCTCGCCCTCGACGGGACGGAAGCGAACCTTCTCGATGCGCAGCTGGGCGAGCAGCTCCTCGACAATGCCCTTGCCAAAGAAGAAGCGCAGCTTACGGTACTTCATGTTCCAGGACTGCTCGCTCCACTGGCCCGAGAGCACACCCGCCACGGACTTGGTCTCCTTGGGCAGGCTGGCGTTCTCGCGACCGTGGAACAGGCTGCCGACCTCGTACAGGTGCACGTTGGGCGTACCGTGCGCCTCGTTGTAGGCCACGGACTGCAGCAGGCCCGGCAGCAGCGAACGACGCATCTCGGTCTGCTCGGCCACCAGCGGGTTCATGAGCACCACGGGGCAACCGCGGCCCTCGGTGGACATACCGATCTTCTCCAGGTCGCCCGGGGCGGCAAAGCCAAAAGTCGTGGTCTCGTTGAGGCCGCAGGCGCGCAGGATCTCACCGACCTTACGGGTGAGCTTCTGCTCGCGGGTCAGGCCGCCGATGTGGTTCTTGGCAGCCGGGATGGTCGCCGTCACGCGGCCCATGCCCCACAGGCGCAGGACCTCCTCGATCAGATCGATCTCGCGCGGCAGGTCGGGGCGGAAGCTCGGCGGAGTGACCATAAAGTCCTCGCCGTCACGCTCGACGGTGCAGCCCAGGCGGGTGAGCGAACGCTCGATAAAGTCGGGCTCGATGTCGGCACCGCAGATGGCGTGCACGCGGGCCAGGCGCAGCTTAATGCTGTCGATGGTCTTGGGCGCGGGGAAAACATCGACATGGCCGGGGGCGACCTCGCCGCCGGCGATCTCCTCGATGAGCGCGCAGGTAACGTTGGCGACATCCACGCAGCCAGTCTCGTCAACCTGGCGCTCAAAGCGGATGGAGGCGTCGGAGATCAGCGACAGGTCACGGCTGGTGTGCGAGGTGCGACCGGCGTTGAAGCAAGCGCTCTCGACCATCACGTCGACGGTATCGTCCTCGATCTCGGAATCCATGCCGCCCATGACACCGGCCAGCGCCACGGGACGCTCGCCGTCGGTGATGAGGCCCATGCCGGCGTCGAGCACACGCTCCTCGCCATCGAGCGTCGTGAACTTCTCGTCCTGCTGGGCGGCGCGAACCACCACGCGACGGTGGCCATCGCGCTCGGCAAAGGTGTCGAGGTCAAAGGCGTGCAGCGGCTGGCCGGTGAGCATCATCACGTAGTTGGTGATGTCGACGATGTTGTTGTGCGGGCGCACGCCCAGGGCGTTGAGGCGCTTGACCATCCAGTCGGGCGACGGGCCGACCTTGACGTTGCGCACGATGCGGGCAACGTAGCGGTCGCACAGGCCCTCGTCGGCGATCTCGACCGAAAGCTCGTCGTCGGTCGCGCGGCCGGTCTCGACCTTGATGGCGGGCAGCTCAACGTGGAAATCGCGGTCGAAGATGGCACCGGTCTCGCGGGCCATGCCGATCATGGACAGGCAGTCGGGGCGGTTGGGCGTGATCTCGCAGTCGAGCACGGTATCGCTCGAGCCCACATACTCGGCAAACGGCATGCCGCAGGGCGTGTCCTCGGGCAGGATCATGATGCCGGAGTGGTCGCCGCCCAGGCCGAGCTCGCGCGCGGAGCAGTTCATGCCCATGGACACGACGCCGCGAAGCTTGCTCTTCTTGATCTTGACGTCGCCGGGCAGGACAGCGCCGATCATGGCCGTGACGATGTGATCGCCGGCCTCGAAGTTCTGCGCGCCGCAGACGATCTGCAGCGGAGCGGGGTTGCCGTCAGCGTCGAGGTTCTTGTCGCCCACGTCGACCGAGCACACATACATGTGGTCGCTATCGGGGTGCGGGGTCTTGGTGAGCACCTGGGCGGTCACCACGTGGTCGAAGGACTCGCCCACGGTATCGATCGCCTCGACCTCGGTGCCGGTACGGACATATTCGTCCGAAAGAGTCTTGGGATCCTCCGGAATATCGATCATGGTCTTGAGCCAGTCGTAAGAAACGCGCATCTAACTGGTCTCCTTTCATAAATGCGGCTTTGAGCCAAAAACTGCAACGGAGACGGGTTTTCCAAGTGCCGCAGATTGCCTTGAAAGAGGAGGGCCGCGTACTTAGGTACGCAACCGACGATTGAAAGGCAAGGTGCGGTGCTTGGGAAAGCCGCCGGGCCTAGAACTGATTTAAGAAGCGCATATCGCCCGTCATGAGCGTTCGCAGGTCGGGCAGGTCGTAGCGCAGGGCCGCGACGCGCTCGGCGCCAATGCCAAAGGCGAAGCCGGTGTACTTCTCGGGGTCGATGCCGCAGTTGATGAGGACGTTGGGGTCGACCATGCCGCAGCCCAGGATTTCGATCCAGCCGCTGTGCTTGCAGAAGTTGCAACCCTTGCCGCCGCACACGTGGCAGCTCACGTCCACCTCGCAGCTGGGCTCGGTGAAGGGGAAGAAGTGCGGGCGGTAGCGCGTCTTGCGGTCCTCGCCAAACATGCACTTAACAAAGTAGTCGAGCGTGCCCTTAAGATCGCCAAAGGTGATGCCCTCGTCGACGACCAGGCCCTCGATCTGGTTGAACTGCGGCAGGTGGCAGGCGTCGGCCGTGTCGGGACGGTAGACGGTGCCCGGGCAGATCATGTAGATGGGCGGCTTCTGCGACTCCATGGTGTGGATCTGCACGCCCGAGGTCTGGGTGCGCAGCAGCACGTCGGACTCGCCGTGGGCGTGAGCCTCGGGGTGCGTGACGCTGCCGGGGTTGTTGTCGACCACGTAGAACGTGTCGCGGGCCGAGCGGCTCGGGTGATCCATGGGCGCATTGAGCGCGGTGAAGTTGTAGTAGGAGGTGTCGACCATGGGGCCGGACTCGACGGTGTAGCCGATGCCGCAGAAGATGTCCTCGGCCTCCTCGATGATCTGCTTGATCAGGTGCTGATGGCCGATCTGCGGACGGATGCCCGGCAACGTGATGTCGACGGCATCGTGCTCGAGCGCATGCTTGAGGGCGGCGGCCTTCATCTCGGTGGAGCGCTCGTCGAGCATGCCCTCGATCAGCTGGCGCATCTCGTTGGCGCGCTTGCCCATGACGGGACGATCCTCGGGGGCGAGCTTGCCCATCATGCGCATCAGGCCGGTGATGCGGCCCTTGCGGCCGAGCAGCGCGACGCGCGCGGCCTCGAGCTTCTCGGCGTCGTCGGCGCCTGCGACGAGCTCCTTGGCCTCTTCCTCGAGTTTGACCAGATCATCAATCAGACTCATGTCTTCCCTTTCGTCTCTCGCGCATCCGCTTGCCGGGGCGGCTGGCACCGCCCGACGCTTACGGATGTGCGGCCCGGTTCGGTAACAAAAAACCGTCCTCGGGCATGTGCATTGCCCAAGGACGGTTGAATTCCGCGGTACCACCTTGTTTGACCCGGCGGATGTCTGACCCGCCGCGCCCACTCTTTGCCCCTTTTCGCGAGGCTCACGGCTTCCCTACTGGAGACATCGCCGCCGCGTGGCCGCGCGCCCGTTGAGGTCGCTGCTCGGGAGTGAACGCTTGGCCCTTGCCACCGCAGGAAGGCTTGCAGCCCATGACCTTCCCTCTCTTGCCGGCGACGCGGCGGGCAAAACCCTCTCCGTCAACGCATTGGGCTATAGGATAACACATTCTGCGAGCATATCGCCGCGTTCCGTTTTGTTCGCACTGGGTACAAGGCAGGTAGCTGTGCAAACTGGCCGTACGCCCACCCGTGGCGTCCGGTCTGCGAGATCAAGGATATAGGTATGGGAAAGAACAAGGATAAGATGGCCAAGCCCGCAGCGGATAAGACGCCCAAAGGCATGAAGGTCGATAAGGCTGTCAAAAAATTCCGTAAGCTCGAGGGCAAGCTGTGGACTCGCGAGTACCTGCTCAAGATTGCCGAGTTTGACGGCGCGACCATTGCTCCCGCCAACGGCGCCGCGGCCCGCGCCGATGCTATGGGCACCCTTGCCGGCGAGCATCACAAGCTCCTGACCAGCAAAAAGTCTGTCGAGCTTGTGCACTCGCTGGCACGCGAGACGGTCGCCGGCGGCAAGATCGACGACCCGCAACTGCTCAACGAGATCCGCGTGCTCGGCCGCGACCAGCGCGAGGCGAGCGTCATTCCCACCGAGGAGGCCGAGGCTTGGACCAGGCTCACCTGCGAGGCCGATGCCGTGTGGCACAAGGCCAAGACGGCCAATGACTGGGCGAGCTTTGAGCCCTATGTGGATAGAATCGTCGCCCAACTTAAGCATCAGGCCGAGCTCATGGATCCCAAGCGCGATCCGTACGATGTTTGGCTCGACCAGCACGAGCGCGGGCTTTCCGCCAAGAGCTTCGATGCGTTTTGCGATGAGGTCAAGGCCACGGTCGTGCCGCTCGTGCACGCCATCGGCGAGCGCGGCCAGCAGCCGGCTGCCGACTTTTTGCACGCCCACGTGCCCGAGGCTGCCCAGCGCGCCATGAGCTTCGACTTGATGAAGCTTGTCGGCCTGAACCTGGACGACACCACGCTTGCCTTTACCGAGCACCCGTTTAGCGAGGGCTTCTCGGTGGGCGACGCGCGCATCGCCACGCACATCTACGAGGACGACTGCATCTCCAACGTCTACAGCATCATCCACGAGGCGGGACACGCCATGTATGAGCTGGGCGTCAATCCTGCCTATGCGCGCACCTGTCTTGAGGGTGGCACCTCCATGGGCATCCACGAGAGCCAGAGCCGCTTCTTCGAGAACACCGTGGGTCGCAGCCGCGCCTTTATGGGACCGCTGCTCGAGGTGCTGCGCCGCCACGCACCCGAGGTCTACGGCGACGTCGACGAGGACACGCTCTACCACGCCGTGAACATCGCTCAGCCGTCGCTGATCCGCACCGAGGCCGACGAGCTCACCTACCCGCTGCATATTATGGTGCGCTACCAGATCGAGCGCATGCTGTTTGCCGGCGAGGCCACGGCCAAGGACATCCCCGCGCTTTGGAACCGCTTTATGAACGAGTACCTGGGCATTCCCGTTCCCGACGACACGCACGGCTGCCTGCAGGATACGCACTGGAGCGGCGGCTCGTTTGGCTACTTCCCCACCTATGCGCTGGGCAGCGCCTACGATGCCATGTTTGTGCCGGCCATGTGCCGCGACGGTGTCGACCTCAACGGCGCCTGCGCGAGCGGCGACTTGGCACCCGTCCGCGCCTGGCTCGGCGGGCACATTTGGCAGTGGGGCCGCGCCAAGGACGCGCCGGAGCTCATCAAGGGCGCGTGCGGCATGGCCTTTGACGCCCGCTACTACTGCAGCTACCTGCAGGACAAGTTCACCACGCTCTACCAGCTGTAAGGCCTTGAAGGCCGGCAGTTAGGGACGTTCCTTTTCTGCCGGCAGTTGGGGACAGTCCTTGCCCATCCGGCCAGCAAACCGGCCAATCGGTAAAGACTGTCCCCAATGAGTAGCTCGTTGACGCTAATGTCTTGGCAACGTCAGAGAAAACGACCCCAAGCGAGCAAGATAACGTGAAATGAAAGGGCGCTGGCCTTCTGGTCGCGCCCTTGAAATTGAACGCCAGATTGCCGCTTAGGGGCGTTTGCAGCGTCGAGCAGCTACGCGGTTTGGTAAAACCGCGTAGCTATAAAGCCTCGAGCGCGTTGGCGATGCGCTTCATGGCAGCATCGGCGGATGCTTGGTCGGGCGCTTCGGCCAAAACGCGAATCACCGACTCGGTTCCACTTTTGCGCACGAGCACGCGGCCCTCGCCTGCCAGCGCAGTCTCGGCCTCGGCGATGGCGTTCTGCACGCCCATGTTCTCGAGCGCGGCGTCCTTATCCGCTACGCGCACGGCAACCTGCGCCTGCGGCAGCAGCTTGCACGGTGCCGTGAGCTGCGAGAGCGTCTCGCGCTCGGCGCGAATCACTTCCATCACGCGCAGCGAGGTCATAATGCCGTCGCCCGTGCGCTCGATATCGCCAAAGATCGTATGGCCCGTCTGCTCGCCGCCCAGGCTGTAGCCACCCTCGCGCATCTTGGCATACACGTGACGGTCGCCCACGCCGCTGGTCACGGCGCTCAGTCCGGCAAGCTCCAACGACTTGATCAGGCCAAAGTTGCTGGCGATCGTCGGAACCACGGTACCGCCCGAAAGGCGACCGTGCTTGTTCAGGTACACGCCGCACACGTACAGGATCTGGTCGCCATCGACCACGCGGCCGCGCTCGTCCACGGCCAGGCAGCGGTCGGCATCGCCGTCATAGGCAAAGCCCACGTCCAGGCCCTGCTCCACCACGTGGCGCTGCAGGCGCTCCATATGCGTGGAGCCGCAGTCGACGTTGATGTTAAAGCCATCGGGCGCGGCGTTGATCACGCGCACGTCGGCACCGAGCGCGTCAAACACCGGCTTGGCCACCGAGGAAGCCGAGCCGTTGGCGCAGTCGATGCCGATCTTGACGCCCTGCAGCGAAAAGTTCGCACTTGCAATGAGCGAAGCAATGTAGCGGTTGCGGCCCTGCATGTAGTCCACCGTGGCGCCGATGTGGTTGCCCGTTGCCAGCGGCACCTCGCTCTTGCCATCGATGTAGTCCTCGATGAGCTCCAGCACGTCCTCGTCCATCTTAAAGCCGTCGCTGTTGACGAGCTTAATGCCGTTATCGCAAAACGGGTTGTGGCTCGCGCTGATCATGATGCCGCAATCGAAGCAGCCCTCCACGGTCTGATGTGCCACGCCCGGCGTGGGGATCACGTGCAGCATATAGGCGTCCGCACCGCTCGCGACCAGGCCGCTCACCAGCGCCGCCTCGAACATATAGCTCGAGCGACGAGTGTCCTTGCCCACGATCACGCGCGCCTTGCGCTCGCGGTTGGCGCCGTAATACCAGCCCACAAAACGGCCAATCTTATAAGCGTGCTCTACCGTCAGCCCAACGTTGGCCTCACCGCGAAAGCCGTCGGTGCCAAAGTACTTCATGCGCTCTCCTTACAAAATAGGGGCGGACAGATTGCCTGTCCGCCCCAAAATGGTACTCGATTATCTGCGCTACCAGAAAAACCCTACGCCGACGCGCTGTCGCGAGCCGCCTGGCATGTAGGAGTCTGACGCAGCGTAAGCGGCTTGTCCCCCGCCTCGGCCGACGTGGTCAGCGTATACGTGATCGTCGTCGTCTCGCCAGCATGCAAGTCAACGGTGCCCGAATAGAAGGGGATTCCATGCCACGTAGCGGCACCAAGACCAAACTGGGTGCCCTCGACGGTCAAATCAGTAATGTTGCCGCCCGTCGGGGCAAACAACGAGACATTCAGACGCTCGTCGTCGCGCGCGGCATCGGGCGCGCTCGCCGCGACGTAGTCGGGCAGCTTGCCTGTCTCCTCCTGCGTCATGATGTTCGTCAGGGTAACGGTGATGCGATACGAGCACGTGCCGTCGCCGTTCTTGACGCCCTGGCCAATCTGCGTGTCGGCGTTCAGATACCAGTCGAGCTTGGAAAAGCTCAGGTTGTTAAAGTAAACGCCGGCAACGGGATCGGCACTCGGATCATCCGGATCGGGCAGCGAAGCGTCAATGCCCGTCTCTTTGATGGCATTCTGCTCGTCATCGTTTTTCATCCAAGCAATCAGACGACCCTCTTCGGCACCGCGCTCAACGGCGCTGACAAGCTTTGTAACGTCGACGTCACCGATGCCACCGAGAATCTTGTCGAAGGCAGCGCTGGCGACGGATGCAAAGATGCCGTCCGACTCCTCGACCGGATAGTTCCAGTACACATCGTGCATGAGGACCTTTGCGGCGTTGGTGCCGTCGACAACCGTTCCGTCGGGCAGCGACACGTTACCGACCAGGCCCAGCAGATACTGCAGGAACACCGGGTCGATACCCACGACGCCGTCAACGTCCTGGCCATATTGAGATTTCCACAGGGCTGCGACACGCTGCGAGTTGCGGGGCCAATCAGGCGAATAGGTATTGCCCGAGTTGTACAGGTTACTGTGGTTGCCGAACAGCGCCTCATCCTCTTCGTCGACGCTCTCGACTGCCTCATCCTCGCTGAGTCCAATGCGGGGAACAAACTCGCCAATCGACATCTGGCCGTCGGTGACCGAAATCAGGCCCTGCGAACCGCCAAAGCCGCCGCAGGCACGAATCTCGACGTTGTTCATGGCGTACATAAGGTAGTTGCGCGTCTGGCCGTTGGCGCCGAGCATCTGGGGAAGGACGGGGGCGACCTTCTCCGCCGCGTCAACCGCGCCGTTGAGGGTGGCAAAGCCGTCCTTGGCCTTATCGACCAGCTCGGTCACCTGGGAAATATGAGTATCGCCAATGCCCTGGATCTTCTCGTTGGCGCTCTTGAACACCTTCGAGCTGCTGGAAAGCGAATCGGCGACCGCCTGCAGCGCGGACACGTTAATCATGCCGTCCTGAAACAGCTTGCCGGGCGTGGCCTGCGAAAGGTTATCGGCCATGGGAACCAGCGCATTGCTCGAGACATCGGACAGGGCGTCGATCATGGTGCGGGCCGCATTGATGTCGCTGCCATACACCGGGATAAACGAAGCCGCCGTCCACAGCGGGCTCGAGGTCTCCGCCTTCATGCTGTCGCAAAGCTCATCAATCTTCTTCGCGTCGTCAGGCAGCGTCGAAAAATCGCCCGACGTGACCTTGTCCTTAAGGCCACCGACGATCTCGACAGCCTCCTTCGCTTCGCTCTTTACGGTCTTTGCCGAGTTAAGCAGCATAAAGCCGCTTGCGCCAAGCGCAACGAGAAGCACCGCGACTACAGCGGCAATAATGGCGCCAGTGTGACGCTTTTTGCGCTCGCCTTTGCGATGGCGATGACGGACCAGACCGTCAGAGGTCGAACTCGACGAAGCGTCGCTACCGTAGTTCAAGCCAAAATCGTAATAATCTTCCTTGGAACCCGAGCCCGCAAACTGGGCACCGCCATCATCCAGGCGGGCGAACGTGCCAGTCTCGGAGGCGCCGGTGTAAATCGTGCCAAGGTTACCCGTAAGCCCCGCGCCACCGGCAGAGGGAGTATTGTTGGCGGCCTTGCCGGCATTAACGTTGCCGGCGGTATTCGCGGCGTTGGCAACACCTGCGTTGTTCGCAGGTGCCGAAGGAGCCCCGCTCGGCTGCGACGTGGAGGTTGCACCGCCCGCAAAGACATTCCCTCTTGCACGGCCGGTCTTTTTTGCCTTTTGAGACTGCTCGTACAGAGCGGTAAACATCGCCGTCTCGCCCGGGGACACGCGCTTACCGGAACCGCCCTGTCCAGCGCCGCCCGGCGTGCCGGCCTTACCAGCCCCGTTCGGACGCGGCGGAACTGCAGGACGGCCGCTATCGCTGCCCTTAAAGTGATTACCAGCCATAAAGAAATCCTCGCAATTGAGTCGCAATGAAAAAGTCCATAACATTACTAATTTATGGCATTTTGGGCATCGACAGCTAAACTCCAGACACGGACATCAATTGGCGAAAATGTGGCACAACACCTTTTCTGTCTTGGCAGTGGCGCCAGCTACACCGTGAGGAACATCATCACGATGATCATGGCAAAGCCGATAAGGTCGGTCGGCAAAAACACCGTGCCCAGCATAACGGCGCTGGTGATGGTCGCCGAAACCGGCTCCACAGTTCCGATGAGGCTCGCACGCACCGAGCCGATGTCCTTAACGCCCTGCATATAGAGCATGTAAGCAAAAAACGAGCCGATAACCACGAACACCGCGAGCGCCTCGACGCCGGCAGCGTCGAGCGCCGGTATATGCGCCCAGGGCTGCACGAAGACGCACGAGACCACGCCCGCCGTGAGCATTGCCGAGCCCGTGACGATGGGGCTGCCGTATTCGGGCAGGATCTTGGCGGGAATCACCGCCATACACGTGGCGCTGACCGCACACATAAGACCTGCTGCCAGGCCAAGCGGCGAGATATTCAGGCTGGTGGGGTCGCCGCCGGTGGCGATTAAAAAGGTTCCACCCAGAGCCAGGCCAATGCCGATAACTTCGCGAGTACGCGGCATGCGGCGATCGGTCACGCAGGTGTAGCCCATGATGATAACGAGCTGCAGGCATTGGAGCACCGTCGCGGTTCCGGCGTTCGTCAGGCGCACGGCCGAAAGATAGCAAAACTGGTTGAACAGCAGACCAAAGGCGGTAAAGAGCAGCAGCTGCTTGCGATCGGCGGGTGTGGTCCAGAGCTTAATCAGGCGCTCGCGGTCGCGCGTAACAACCACGGCCATAAAGAGTAGACCGGCGAGAATCTGACGCACGCTCATAAGCCACAAGGTGTCGACGTGGTAGGTATCGAACAGAAAGCTCGCGCTGGTGCCCGAGAAGCCCCAAAACGAACCGCCCACCAACGTAGCCAAGACGCCCGTGATCATCTTGCGCGTCGAAGCGCTGTTCAGGCGCTCGCGCCAAGCGCGGCGGGTGCTACGGCTGAGCTCATCGGTGCCCTCGGGCACATCAATGTTCGATATATCGGTCATCGGCACCGAAGCCCCTGCGCCTTCGACCTGCTCGACACGCTCTTTGCTCATTCCATTCCCTCGAAGCAGCCTGGAAACAATTCGGCTTACCTTACCACGGCGAAGGCACCAGCCGAAGGCTTGTCCGCTTATCGGTAGGACAATTCCGCAGACGTCTTTCCATAGCTCGATACCGCAATGGCCTTGCATTATGCGACAGTCAAATCGCGGCAGCAGGCTCTTTTGAAATGGATATGACAAAGCCCCCGAATTCCACAATGTAAGCGATTTTTAAAAATGTTCTTGCCACCGAGTTCAGGCTCCGTTATATTATCCCTTGCGCGCTTGCGCACCCTTGATCGGGCGTTTAGCTCAGGGGGAGAGCGCTTCCCTGACACGGAAGAGGTCAGAAGTTCAAATCTTCTAACGCCCACCAAATGTTCGCAGCTCAGAGGCTATGTCCTCTGGGCTGTTTTGTTTTATGTCGCTAAATCCGCTGGCAGTTCCAACCGTCATCGCAACGTAACATCAATTCACCTGACGAATGGCAGCCAAATATATTCAATACCCCAACATCAACAATAGCCAGGCACAAAACTGCGCCGCAAGCTGCTCCAACCGCCCAACTGGTCAAAAGCCGACCATCTACTTGCCAATTTATCTAACGGCGTAACCAAGCAGTCCGCGCCGCAACTTCTCAACAAAACGCCGCGATGTCTGCGCCCTGCGGTATCCTTGAGCCACTCGCACCTGCAGCACCAAGGAGCCGCCATGCGCACCGAGCTCGATGTCCCCTTTTCGCACAAAGAAGAAGCCAAGGCGCTGGGCGCCAAATGGGACCGGACCAAGAAGATCTGGTATGTACCCAGCGGCGTCAACCCCGAGCCCTTTGCCGAGTGGCTGCCCGGTGTTGACCGATCCGACCCCTCAGCGCCGTATATATATCTAGTACTGGGCAAGCGCGAGTGCTGGAAGTGTCACAAAGAGACCTCGGTCGCGGCCTTCGGCATTCCCTATCGAACCGATGACGACAAGGGCATCGCCATCGCGCACGCGCCCAACGAAGCCGGGCACATTACCATCGACACGGCCAACGCCAACGCGCTCGCCATTGTTCCCGCTCTTGGCTGCGTCCCGGGCGAGATCCGCGACTATCTTTCTAAGCGCTGTGGCTACAAACCCGTAGGCGCACGAGCCTCCAAAGCCCCGTCGCTCGGCAACACGTGCACCAGTTGCGACGCGCTGCAAGGCAGCCACTATCTGTTCGAAGAACCCACGTCCCCGTTTGCCCTCACCGCCATCAACAAGCTGCCGGCACTGGAGTTTGTGCGTGTCGAAGTTGCCGGCGTCTTTGGCGTCCCGGCCACGCGCACCGACTTTGACCAGGCGCTCTTTACCTGGGCACGCGACCATCACGCCAAGTTCCACAAGCAGCTCGGTGAGGGGATTTATTTATAGGGACAGAGATGCCTTCACAGCCAGCTCCTCCGCATCACCTATCCCTCGTCGCCGGCGTCGTACACGATATCGAGGCCACAAACAGGGCATTTCTCCTGATACACCGGCATATGAACGCCTGTCCGTTTTCTCACTTCGTCGCTAAGTCTGTCGCACGCATCGATGAACCGAATGTCGAGGCACGGTATTTGCGAGCCGCAGCAAGGACAGGCGACGACAAACGACCCGCAATCAACTTCTACGCTCGGAAACATTTTGTTGTCTATAAGGGCGCACGGCAGTTTTCCGTACTTCCCCATCGCAATATCGCCTCGCCAGCTCACGTTCGCTCCCCTCTCGCTATACAAATCAGGAAGAGCATGCACCGGCAGGCGTGTGCGAGATTGCATCGCCACGCGATCCGATCAAACAGCACGATCGTAAAAGACCGCCAAAGCCAAATTTCATCGTCGGTCGCACCCTGTCCGGCAAACTCAATATCGACGGGTATGTGCTTCAGATAACTCATGTCGGGCGCAAAACGAGGGTCCGGTCCGCCTTTATGAACAGGACCGTGCAGAACAAACCATCCGTTTTCGGGCTCGAACCGCTCAACAAACGCAAGGCCGAGCACCTTATAGCCCACCTCGGTTGCAAATATGACTCCGACTGGGACGTCACATTCCATGCAGTTGAGCATTTTACGGTTGTAATTCTGGTCTCGAAAACCAACGGTACCCGGCGCTTGAACCGAGTACTTAATGACCCACGTACCATCGTCCAAATAGAGCGGAGGCACATTGTTGATGCTCTCGGTTTGCCGCTGGCGCGCTTGTACCCCGCTACCCCACTCCCCTGTATACTGATGTAGCACGTGTTTCATCCGGGCTTGTTGGGCCGGATTGTTCATGGGAGGGTCTTATGGCTGCTTCGAATCCGCCTAAGGGGAGCGTTTCTTCTTCGTCCATCAAGCCGGTTACGCGCAAGGCCGTGCGTTGCCAGCGCGAGGTCGCCTGGCTTGTCACACAGGCGGCGGGCAAACTCGTGGCGAACACGGAAGACGTCAATGCGCCCACACCGAGCTTTGTGCTGGCAGCGGCGCTGGATCGAGTACGCCAGCTGGAACTCGCCGCACAAGAAGACGGCAGCCACCTTGACTACCAGAACGCCATGGCGCCCGACCTGCAAACGTTCTGCCACATGGCCAAGTTGCCCGCCGCGCCCAATGCGCTTTCGGACGCAGGCTACATGTTTACGCTTTCGGGCGCGGACCTTATCCGCGACATCTACGCATACTGCAGCGAGCTCGCCGAGCGCAGCGTCTTTGGCACGGCAGAAATCAAACCGGGATATGTCATCAAGCTGGTTCTTAGGCTGTTCTTGATGGACGGGTTCGGGGCCATGCCGGCGTAAGCCGAGTCTTTAGCATCACCGTCGACTGGGCAACAACCGCTTTACCTTAGTGGGCGCCAATCGAGGGTCGATTATTGGGTCGCCTCGTCCACTAACGCATTTATTCCACGCGCTCTGACAGTCGATATTTGCGGTTGCGGCTTGTCGACGGCGCCGTGGGCTCAAGCTCGCCTTGAGCAATGAGCGCGTTGACGCGCGACCTAACCTGGGAAATTGTAAGCCCCGTGCGTTTTGCCAGCTCACGCGTCCCCAGCTCGCCGTAGTGTTTGAGTGCCGTCACAATTAAGCCTCCGCCATGATCGACCGGCTCGATCTTTGAACGGTAAAGTACGACCTTGAACCGATCGAACCCCGGGCAGAACAGGGGCTCGGCCAGACCATGCGCGCGCATGGCATCGATCATCATCGGGATGCCCGAGCCATTGCCCTCAGCCGGCGAACCTGCGCCATCCGGAAGCGGGACAATCGACATGAGTTTCACGAGCGTCGCGTTACGGCATCGGGAGCTGCCGTCAAACAAGTTCTCTCGAGTCTTTCCCCCGTAAAGGCCGCCAGGATTCGTCACCTCGACACGATCGTCAAAGACGTCGACGGCGATCGATTGCCCACAGAACCGATCCCCGTATTCCCTGTGGATAACCGCGTTGGCGACTGCCTCGCGCAGGACCTCCTCGGGGATCTCCAGCGAGTCGATACGCGAGACGCCTTGGACGGTCGAGATGCGGCGCAGGTTTTTGGCGACAGCTGCGACGGCATCCGAAATCATCTCGCCTAGGGTGCCCTCGCAGACTGTGCGGTCCATAAACCTTAGTGGCCCCGCAGCTCCCTTTTGAGTTCCCACGTGGACAGCCACATCAATGAAGAGCTTGGGATAGAACTGCTGAGGGTAAACGCCCGCGGCAAGGAGGCCGGCCTTGGTAACATTGCCCTGGAAGTCGAGGAAATTCAGACGCTCCATCTTTGTCTTCTTGTCCGCCGCACCGCGCATCGCTCGAGGCGTCAGCGAATAGGCACGCTCTATCGTGCGGTCGACCATCGACTCGTCGAGATCGCCCACACTCGTACCGGGCACCGCATCGCGATCGCTAGGACTCGTCCGTTCATATGACGACAGTGCCAAAACCTCGGTCGACGAAAGCGGGACATCTTTGTCATCGATGCGTTTGTAGCTGCCACCTTGAGCGCCCCGCTCTATGACATAGCAAGGCTTGCTCGACGGGTCGAGCTCCTCAATCGTGATGACCAGAACCACGGTGCCCTGGAGCTCCACGCGCTCAATGGTGTATTTGGGCGGATTGGCCAGCTTTCCACGACCGCCGGCATCGCCCATGCCCGCCACGAATTGGTTGAGCACTTTCTCGGTCTCAAAGTTTGTAACTGGGACAAAACCCGCGTGCTCGCTCACTCCGAGTACGATGATGCCGCCGGCGGTGTTTGCGAAAGCGCTGACCGTTTCCCATACGTCGCGGGAAAGTGTCGTGGCGCTCTCCTTGACCTCGACGTTAAGATCGTCCGAGCCCATGCGCCTTAAAGACTCGAGCAGACCGGTCAGTTCGTTTTCGTTCATCTGCACGTCCTTTCGCTCGGTTCTGCGAAGAATGCCGCGGATAGATTTCCCTCGTCTCTCAGTTATCTCTCGTAATTATCTCTCATCTTTCTGTTATCTCTCATATTAGAGATGAGTGAGAGATGAAAGATAAGATGTCTGTCATCTGTTTCATTTAAACATGTTGTTGCTGGTAAAACAATCTATATTGAGACAATACCATGGTTGCCCGTCTCTTTGCAGCATTGTTATCTCTCATATTTATCTCTCATCTATCTGTTATCTCTCGTATTAGAGACGAATGAGATATGAGAGTTGTGCGGGCGGCGGATGAGCGTGGATTATGAACGGTCGGATATCGAGAGTGGATATTTGGACGGTTTTTGGGCTTTTGGCGGCCGATTTCGTCCGAAAATCCACGCTCATTCGGCATGCGTCCGGAAATCCACGCTCGTGTGTCCGAAAATCCACGCTCGTGCGGCAGATTGGTCGAAGGCCCCATATGGGTATACTCTCGGGGATTCGACTCGATTCGCCCCCGCTGGGGCGTCAAAGGAGACTGCATATGCCCACCACCTCAACCGACCCGCGCGCCGCTGCCGCCGCGCTGCTAGTGCCCGGCACTACCTGCCACGGCTTTGCCGTCGAGCGCTGCGAGACCGTGCCCGAGCTCGACTCGGACGCCTATGTGCTGCGCCACACCGCCTCGGGCGCTCGCCTGCTGTACCTGGCATGCGATGACGAGAACAAGGCCTTTGCCATTGGCTTTAAGACGCCGCCGGCCGATTCCACCGGCGTGTTCCATATTCTTGAGCACTCGGTGCTGTGCGGGTCGGCCAAGTTCCCCGTCAAGGAGCCGTTTGTCGACCTGATCAAGAGCTCCATGCAGACGTTCCTCAACGCCATGACCTACCCCGACAAGACCATCTACCCCGTTGCCACCACCAACGAGCAGGACCTGTACAACCTGATGGACGTGTACCTGGACGCGGTGTTCAACCCGGCCATCTATACCAAGCCCACCATTTTTGAGCAGGAGGGCTGGCACTACGAGCTGGACCTGCCGGAGAGCGCCGAGGGCGAAGGCGACAGCAGCTCCGCGAGCCTGCGCGAGGGCACGCTGCGCTATAACGGCGTGGTGTTCAACGAGATGAAGGGCGCGCTGTCCGACCCCATGAGCGTGCTGGACGACGCCGTCAACGCCGCGCTCTATCCCGACACCGCCTATGCGCACGAAAGCGGCGGCGACCCGCGCGCGATTCCCGCGCTCACCTACGAGCAGTTCCTGGACACGCATGCGCGCCACTACAATCCTTCCAACTCCTACATCACACTCTACGGCGACCTGGACGTGGACCGCGCACTGGCCTTTTTGGACGAGCGCTATCTGTCGCAGCCGAGTGCCGCAAGCCGCCGCATGGACGCAGCCGTTGCCGCCGGCGAGGACCCGTCCGCGCTGGCGCCCAATCCGCTGGGCGTGCAGGCGCCCGTGACCTGCGAGTACAAGCACGTCGAGATGGCCACTACACCCGAGAACGCCCTGGTGGGCCTGGGCCTTGTGTTGGGCAGCGCGCTCGACCGCAAGCGCACGATCGCGGCGGATATCCTGTTTGAGGCACTGCTGGGCTCCAACGAAGCACCGGTTAAGAAGGCCATTCTGGCCGCCGGCCTGGGCGGCAACGTGGTGAGCTACACCGCGGCCGAGAGCCTGCAGCCCTACGAGTTCATCATGCTGCAAAACGCGCAGCCCGGCGTGGCGCGCGAGCTGCGTCGCATGTTCCAGAACGCCTGCCGCGACCTGTGCGAGCACGGCGTTCCGCGCGAGCGCCTGGAAGCCATCATCAGCAGCAACGAATACGATCTGCGCCAGCGCGACTACGGCATCGCCGACGGCGTGGCCATTGCGTGCGACGCGCTGAGCACCTGGCTCTACGATGACGACGCCGCGACGCTGGCACTCAAGTACGGCCCGGTGTACGAGGAGCTGCGAGGCGAGCTGGACGGCAGCTATTTTGAGGACCTGCTGCGCGAGCTGGTGCTGGAAAACGACCATATGGCGCTGGTCGAGCTGGTGCCGGTGGACGCCGCCGAGGGTTCGGAGAGCGCCGAGGCCGCAGAGCTGGCAGCCAGGCGCGATGCCATGACCGATGTCGAGCTGGCCGACGTGGTCGAGCGCACGGCCGCGCTGCGTGCCGCGCAGGAAGCCGAGGACACGCCCGAGGACAAGGCCACGCTGCCGCGCCTGCGCGTGTCCGACATTGGCGAGGCGCGCCCCGAACCGTCACTGGTCGTGGACACGACTGCGCCCATCCCCTGCCTGCGCCACGGCATCCCCACCAACCGCCTGGCCTACGCCATGCAGTATTTCGACCTGAGCTGCGTCGTGTTTGAGGACCTGCCCTATGTGACGCTGCTCTGCCGCCTGCTCAAACAGCTGCCCACGAGCGAGCACTCGGCCGAGGAGCTCGACAACTTACTTGCCGGCGAGCTGGGCTTTTTGAGCTTTACGACCGAGGTCATGACGCAGCCCGACGTGGACGGTGTGCGCCCCTACCTGCTGGTGAGCGCCGGCGCCCTGTCCGAGAAGATCGATGCGCTGGCGAGCCTGCCGCGCGAGGTGTGGTCGAGCACGCTTTTGCTCAATGCCGACGCTGACCGCGTGCGCGACGTGCTCACGCAGATTCGCATTGGGCTTGAGCAGGGCTTTATCAACAACGGACACTCGGCGGCGCTCGGTCGCGCGATGAGCTACAGCTCGCCTTCGGCCGTGGTGCGCGAGCAGCTTTCGGGCGTGAACTTCTACCTGTTCCTGCGCGATCTGCTCGAGCACTTTGACGAGCGCCTGGACGGCCTGCGCGCCAAGCTTGCCGAGCTGGCGGAGCGCATCTTTGTGGCCGATGGCTGCATGGCGAGCTTTACCGGCAGCGACGAGGACTTTAACGCGTACTGGGATGCTGCGGGCGACCTGGGGCTGGGCGCTGGCGACGGCGCTGCCAGCGGCACGCTCGTGGTGCCGGAGCCGCGCGACCGCCACGAGGCTTTCGTCATCCCCAGCGACATCTGCTTTGCGGCGCGCGCGTGCGACCCGCGCCGCCTGGGCATTGACGTGACGGGTGCTTGGGCGGTTGCTGCCAACGCGCTCTCCTACGACTACCTGTGGAACGAGATTCGCGTGAAGGGCGGTGCGTACGGCTGCGGATTCCGCGCAGCCGGCGAGCGTCAGGCGGCGTTCTACACCTACCGTGACCCGGCAATCGATCCCTCGATTGAGCGCGTGGCGCGCGCAGGCGAATGGCTCGGCAGCTTTGAGCCCGACGAGGCCGCCTTCGAGGGCTTTATCGTAAGCTGTGTGAGCGGCATGGACGCGCCCGTGAAGCCGTACGCGCTCACCAAACGCCGCAACACGACCTACCTGGCCGGACTCGATCCGCATGCACGCGAGGAGCGCCGCGCCCAGATGCTCGCCACCACGCCCGGTGAGCTGCGCTCGCTCGGCGCCGACGTGACGCGCATCGCAGCCGAGTCGCCAACCTGCGTCTTTGGCGGCCGCGACGTCATCGCAAAGAGCAACGCCGGCTTTAACGTCATCGACCTGCTGGGCTAGCCACAGCAAGCAAAACCACCACAAAGGGGACAGGCACCTTTGTGGTGGTTTCGACATTTGCCCAGATAAAACCTGCCAAAAATAAACCTGTCCCTTTTTGGTAGGTTTGGGGGAGGGGGCTAGGATGGATAAGGCTGAGTTGCGGCGGGCGGTAATTGCTCGGCGCGATGCGATTGATTTGGATGTTCGGAAGGCAAAGTCTGCTGTCATTTGCACGCGGCTGGCTGAGCTGCTGGGCCGCTTGGATGCCGCGGCGCCGCGCACCGTTGCCGTCTATGCCGCGATGGGTTCCGAGGCAGACCCTGCCGCGTTTGCCGCTGCGGCCGCCGCGCGCGGCTGGCGCGCAGCCTATCCGTGCATGCTCTCGGCAGCCGAAGCCGCAGCTTGTGGCCAGCGTATGTGCATGCGGGCAGTTGCCGCCGACGATGCGTCCGCGGCTCCGTTTATCACTCATCCCACGCGAACCTTCGCTGCCGCGGACATCGGCAGCAACCGCTTCCCCATCGTGCCTGCCGAAGCACTCGACATGATTGTTGTGCCGCTCGTGGCCTTCGACCAAACCGGCGCGCGCCTGGGCTACGGCGGCGGCTGCTACGACCGTTACCTGTCCATGCTCTCGCCCGCATGTCAAATCGTCGGCATCGCCTTTGACGAACAGCGCATCGACCACGTCCCCACCGATGCACACGACCTGCCGCTGCCCAACACCATCAGCGCCTAAATGTCGTTGTATCGCACCCGCAAGATAAGCGTGGAAAATCTCCCACTTTGGGACTGTTCGGGGGCAAAAAACGGGAGATTATCCACGCTCATTATTCAAACGTCCGATAATCCACGCTCGTATGTCTGAAAATCCACGCTCAATCAACGCGCGTCCAGATTTCCGCGCTCGTGTGTCCGATTATCCACGCTCGTGCAGCTTAACGCCCCGCAACCGCCTCAACATGCACGCGGCACGCCGGCAACTTTGAGCTTGCGATCGAGCTTTGCCGGATCCCTCAGATCATCCCAGCACAAGCGCACGATCCTGCAGTTATCAAGCAGCGAAAGCCTCGACTCGCGCTGGCGCTCATCAAACTGCGCCTTTGCGAGCTTGCCCTCCTCCGCTGCCTTCTCGCTTTTAACGAATCCGTCAAATTCCCCGATGATCAGCCGATCTTCCACGCGCCACAAGTAGTCGACGCGATACGGCCGTTCCGGCTCAACCGGGTCGAACAGCTCAATTTGCAGCTCCGGCGTCTGCCAGCCGCGCTCGATCATCAGGGCGCGCGCCTTGGACTCGCCACCGCTTTCCGACAGGCCATCGGCATACCGTGCAACCCTGCGCGCCGTCACAACACCGCGACGATTTAAGCCAAGCTTGTTGACTGCCTCAACAAGGTGCTCCTTCGACAAAAGCTGCTCATGGAGCGCCGAGTCCGCAATGATCAGCCCTTCGACAAACGATGCATCGACCAGGCAATCCGCAATCGTTTGATCGATATCGGTCACGGCAATATCCATCTCGCTGGCCCGTGTCCGATAAGCATACCGATGGCGAACGACTTGAGAGCCTGGCGTCGTCGATTGCGCCGGCATCGCGGCGATATGGATGTGCGTCAAATTGGCATGCGAAACCGAAAGGCCATAGACAACGGCCGCCGTATAGGAGCAAAACGTCCAGTCGGGGTGCTTTTGCGCAAGCGCCCGCACCCGATGCAGATAACGCTGCCGAAACTTGAGCTCGGACCAGTATTCCGGACGCGCATACAGTCCCGGCATGACCACCTTGAGACTTCCCGCCGCCACCCGCCGTTCAATCTGCTTTGCCTCCGCCGTCGTGCGCGCGTACACGCAGCTCATCTGCTGCTCGCATGCTTCAATGTGACTTGTGAGTCTTTGATTCGCCGTCATGTTTGCCATGTCGCCCCCAAACTCTTGGAACGGCGCAAACGTACCAGACGGTTTCATGCGAAGTCTGACCAAATGCTGTCCAGATGCTGACCAAATGCCTGACGGTTTTGGATGTTTTAGGCCAATGGCTTATATCTGCAGGTAGAACGGTTGTCGAGAGGTCCCTGTCTCCACATTTTGAGCCTCAAAAGCCACCGACTTCATTGAAAGAAAATATGCTGTGGCTCGAAACTACCTAGTTTGCGATGTAGTCCGCATGTACTCAACGTGTGATGATGCCGACGGTACGGCAGCTGCAGAAAAAATGAGCGTGGAAAATCTCCCGCTTTGAGACCCCTTGTGAGCCAAAAACGGGAGATTATCCACGCTCACGTTGCAAACGTCCGATTATCCACGCTCGTGTGTCCGGATTTCCACGCTCGTCACGCGGCGGCCACGGCGGCAGTCACGGCCACGGCCGCGACCTAGTGCTCCTCGCCGGCGCGGGCCAGGTCGTAGGGTGTGGTCTGGTAGACGTAGTAGTTGAGCCAGTTGGTGTAGAGCAGCTGAGCCTGGCTGCGCCAGACGTTGAGCGGCTCGGCCGAGGGGTCGTCGTTTGGGAAGTAATGCGCCGGCACCTGAGGGTTGAGCCCGCGCTTCACGTCGCGCTCGTACTCCAGGCGCAGCGTGTCGGCATCGTACTCGGGGTGGCCAAAGACAAAGAAGCGACGGCTGTCGGTCGACTTGACGATGTACAGGCCCACCTCGTCGGACACGGCCACGACCTCAAGCTGCGGCTCGGCCTCCACGTCCTCGCGGCGCACATCGGTGTTGCGTGAATGCACGGCATAGAAACGGTCGTCGAAGCCGCGGACCAGCGGGCTTTGCGGCTTCACTAGATAATGCTCGAACACGCCGCTCGCCTTTGCCGGCAGGTCGTACTTCTGGATACCGTAATGATGGTAGAGCCCCGCCTGCGCGCCCCAACAAATGTGCAGCGTAGAGTGCACGTGTGTGGTGGACCAATCCATGATCTGGCAGAGCTCGGGCCAGTAGTCGACCTCCTCGAACGGCATCTGCTCCACCGGCGCGCCCGTGATGATCAGGCCGTCGTAGTGGATGTCGCGGATGTCGTCGAACGTGCGGTAAAACGTCTCCAGGTGGCCGGCGCTCACGTGGGTTGCCTCGTGCGTTTTGGTGCGCAGCAGGTCCACCTCCACCTGCAGCGGCGTGTTGGAGAGCTTGCGCATGATCTGCGTCTCGGTGGCGATCTTGGTGGGCATGAGGTTGAGGATGAGCACGCGCAGCGGACGGATGTCCTGGTGCAGCGCGCGGTACTCGGTCATGACAAAGATGTTCTCGCTCTCGAGCTGCGCGGCGGCAGGGAGGGCGTCGGGAATGCGAATGGGCATGGATGCTCCTTACGAGTCAGTTGCAGTTATGGTACAACGAGCGGCCCCATCCGCGCGAGTACATCGCTCCGAGACACCGCCAGCGGCCCAAATCACTCCAAAAGTAGAGATTACGGCATGTCCCAAAAATCTATGGCGCTTTAGTCTGGCAAAGTGATAGCAGGAGGCTACAATGGTTCGACGCGAAAAACTCGGCCGAAAGGATACATATATGTACCAGACGCGTAAGATCGGTGTGGTCGGCCAGGGCCACGTAGGAGCACATGTCGCCAACAGCCTGCTCATGCAGGGCATTGCCGATGAGCTGTACCTGTGCGATATCAACGAGGCCAAGGTGACGTCCGAGGTCCAGGACCTGCGCGACTCCCTTTCGTTTGTCCCGTACAACACCAAGATCGTCAACTGCTACGACCACTACGAGGAGCTGGCCTGCTGCGACGTCATCGTCAACGCCGCCGGCAAGGTCGCGCTGGCCGCCGGTAACCGCGACGGCGAGCTGTTCTTTACCACCGACGCCGCGCGCACCTTTGCCAAGCGCATTGTCGACGCCGGCTTCGACGGCATCTTCGTGAGCATCTCCAACCCCTGCGACGTCGTGTGCACCGAGCTGTGGCACCTGACCGGCTACGATCCCAAGAAGATCATCGGCTCGGGCTGCGGCCTAGATTCGGCCCGCCTGCGCACCGAGATCTCCAAGAAGGTCGGCGTGAGCCCCAAGTCCATCGACGCCTACATGATTGGCGAGCACGGCTTTAGCCAGCTTGCCGCCTTTAAGGCCGCGACCATCGCCGGCAAGAGCCTTAACGAGCTTCAGGCCGAGAATCCCGACAAGTACGCCTTCGACCACATGGAGGTCGAGGAGCTCGCACGCAAGGGCGGCTACGTAACCTACCAGGGCAAGCAGTGCACCGAGTACGCCGTCGCCAACTCCGCCGCGCGCGTCTGTGCCGCCGTGCTGCACAACGAGCACGCCGTGCTTTCGGCCTCTACGCTTATGACCGGCCAGTATGGCGAGGAGGGCATCTTCACCTCCCTGCCGTGCGTGATCGGCGCCGAGGGCGTCGAGGAGGTCTACACGCTCGACCTTTCCGAGCACGAGCTCGAGGGCTTCCACAAGAGCTGCCAGCACATCCGCGACAACATCGCCCAGCTCGACTGGTGGGATGCCGAGGCCTACGACGCCAAGTAAGCGTCGGTTGCCGCGACACCTCGCGAATCTAAGCGCGATACCAAGCGGGCCGCGCCGGAAATCCCCGGCGCGGCCCGCTTTTTTGACTCGCGCTGCGCCCTTGCGAATCGAAGGTGAATGGTTTTCCCGTTACTTAGTACTGCTCGATGCCCATGTAGCGACGAATCTCGGGGCTGTGGTCGAACGCCTTACCGCGGGCTGCGCGCAGCTCGCAGCTCATCGCGTAGAAGAAGATTGGCTCCAGGTACGAACGCACGCTGGCAGGCACGTCGCCCACGCCGTACTCGAGTGCGTCGAGCACCATGATCGTGTCGGTGTGCGTGTTGAGGAACGCCAGCGCGCGCTCCTCCATGGGGCGACACTCGCCCGATCCGAGCTGCACAAAGTAGAACACGCCGGGCTCGGTAGCCTCGAACGGGCCGTGGAAGTACTCGCCGGAGTGGATGTAGCAGCAGTGCTGCCACTGCATCTCCATGAGCGAGCAGATGGCCATGGCATAGGTCTGGCTAAAGTTGGGGCCGGATCCCAGGATATAGAAGAACTTGTGCTGCTGGCAGAGCTCGGCAAAGTGATCGCCCAGCTCGGCGTTGACCTTCTCGCGGGCGGCGGGCAGCAGCGCGTCCATCTGCTTAAGGCCGGCGTAGATGTCGGCGAGCGCCTCGTAGCCCTCCTGCTGGTCGAGCAGCTCGGCAGCCATTAGCACGCCAATGCCCTGCGGGACCTCGGCCTGCGACTCGCCCTTGCCCCACGGATAGACCCAGGTGGTCCACTTGCCGTTGTCGATCTTGGAGCCCGCGTAGTCGGTCATAGTCACGACCTCGGCGCCGGCAGCCAGCGCCATCTCGCAGGCATCGACAACCTCCTGCGTATTGCCGCTGTGGCTGCAGGCGACGACGAGCGACTTCGGCCCCAGGCTCTTGGGCGCCATCAGGCAAAACTCGCGTGCCGTGTAGACCGTCGAGGCAAACGTGGTGGCCTCGCGCTTGAGCAGCTCGTTAGCCGGCATCAGGTCGATCATCGAACCACCGCAGGCGATCCAAAAGACGTTCTCGATCTTACCCTTGCGCTCGATAATTTCCTGAATCAGATCGTGTGCGTTCATGGTGATGCCCCTCCTTTTGTGGCGGTTTTGAACGACGATGGCTCGTACCTGCGGTCGTTCTATATTGTTCTATTTATAGCACGCACAACGACGCTCGTGAAGCCATTTCGCCAAACTTGTTCTATGTTGTTCTATCTGTGGACGTTAGATGTCGAAGACGTAGCGCGAGCCCACGATCTTTTGGCGTCCGAGCAGCAAGGGCCGCTCGTCCGCATCGGTAAAGTACGCCTCCATATAGAAGAGCGGCTCACCAACCGGTACCTCCAGCAGCGGGGCTGCCTGAGCGTCGGCAAGCGCAATCTCCACGGTGCAGGGATC
This sequence comes from Collinsella aerofaciens, assembly GCF_902364355.1. GTDB lineage: Bacteria > Actinomycetota > Coriobacteriia > Coriobacteriales > Coriobacteriaceae > Collinsella > Collinsella aerofaciens_AF. The sequence goes on along the minus strand of NZ_CABJDK010000002.1, from coordinate 118,403 downwards.
GGACTTGAGCGGCGCGCGGCCCGAATGCTCTGCAACGAGCGCAAAGATGGAATTGTCCGTGAGGTCCTCGTCGCGCATCGTTTGCAGATACGGGTGGTCGGCCAGCACAAAGGCGTTGTTCTCGAGCATGACGGGCACGCCATCTGCCGTGCGCACGCGCTCGACCACGATGAGCTCGCAGCCGGGTTCCACCCCAAAAAACGCCGCATCCTCACGCGTCGCCGCAACCACCGTGCGCGACACCAGGCGCGCTCCGGCCACCATGTCGTTGGCGGCGCAACCCTCGGAAAAGCTCTGAACGTCGCCCTTCTGGCGAATCTTGCGCTTGAGCTTGGGAGCGCACACAAAGGTGCCCCTCCCCTGCTGGCGGTTGAGATAGCCCGCACGCGACAGCTCCTCGATGGCGCGGCGCACGGTGACGCGACCCACGCCGTAGGACTTCGCGAGCTCCATCTCGGAAGGAATGCACGAGCCGGCTGTGTACACGCCGCGCGCGATCTCGCCCTTTAGGTCGTCCATAACCTGCTGGTACAGAGGCACGGCGGAAACCTCGGCGCGCTCAGAACGTTCGGTCTTGTTATCGGTTGCCATCGTTACGCTCCATCCCGCGCATGCTCGGACTCAAATTCTTCAATCGCCGCCATAAACTGCTCGCCAAAGGCGTCGGCCTTTTTCTCGCCGATGCCGTTGACCTGGATCAGCTCGTCGCGCGTCTGTGGACGCAGGCGGCACAGACCGCGCAGGGCCTTGTCGGAGAAGACCATGTACGGCGCCATCTCCAGCTCGGTCGAGATTTCCTTGCGCAGGACGCGCAGACGCTCGAACAGCTCGGCATCGTCGCCCACGCGCGGGCGCTGGTCCAGCTCGGCCTCCTCGCGCAGCAGGTCCACCGCACGGCGAGCGCGGGCCGAGGTCTTGCGCTTGGACGCGCGGCGCTTAACGGTAAAGGCGAACGCCTCGTCCTCGACCTCGCCGGCACGCGGACCCAGGCCCACAACCGGGTACTGCCCCTGCGAGGTGGCCAAATAACCGCGGCCGCACAGCTGGCCGATGATATCCTTGATGCGCCCAACCGATTCGCTCGAAAGCTCGCCATAGCCGCGATCCTCGTCCAGATGCATCTGGCGAATGCGCTCGGTGTTGCCGCCGTGGAGCACGTCGGCGATGAGCGACTTGCCAAAGCGCATGGGGCGCGTGGCCACATAGCGCACGGTGGCGCGGGCCATATCGGTGACGTCCTCGACCTCGAACTGCGTAAGGCAGTTGCTGCAGTTGCCGCAGCCCTCGGCCTCGTCCGTGGCGGTGCTGCCCGCACCAGCCGCTGCCGCATGCTCGGCCGCGGCCTCGTCGCCAAAGTAGCGCAGCATGTATTCGCGCAGGCAGCCGGTGGTATTGCAGTAGCCCTCCATCTGGCTGAGCAGACGATATCGGTTCTGGAGCGCCCACGCGCGCTGCTCGTCGTCGAGCGTCTCGTCGGCCGCATCGCCGCGGTCAATCAAAAAGCGGCGCATGCGAAAATCGTTGCCGTTCCACAGCAGGTGGCAGCTGGCCGGATCGCCATCGCGGCCGGCGCGGCCCGCCTCCTGATAGTAGGCCTCGATGCTCTCGGGCACGTTGTTATGGATGACGTAGCGCACGTTGGGCTTGTCGATACCCATGCCAAAGGCGTTGGTGGCAACCATCACCTGAATATCGTCGTCGATAAAGGCGCGCTGGCTTTGGCGGCGGGCGTCATTACCCATGCCGGCATGGTAGCGGCCAACGCGAATGCCGCTGGGGCCCAGAGCCTCGGTAAGCTCTCCTGCCAGCGCATCGACGGTCTTGCGGGTCGAGCAATACACGATGCCGCTCTCGCTCGAATGCGCAATCACATAGTCGCGCACCCACGCGATCTTAGCCTTGTCGCCCATCTCCTCGCAGCCAAAGTAGAGGTTCTTGCGATCGAAGCCCGTCACCACCGTCGCCGGGTTTTGGAGGCCGAGCATCTGCTGAATGTCCGCACGCACGCGCTCAGTCGCTGTAGCGGTAAAGGCCGCCACGATGGGGCGCTGCGGCAGGGAATCGATAAACTCGCGAATCTGCAGGTAGGCGGGGCGGAAATCCTGACCCCATTGGCTCACGCAGTGGGCCTCGTCAATGGCCACGAGCGGAACGCCGATGCCGCCTTCGGCCGCAGCTTCCTGCGCAAAGGCCAGAAAACGCGGCTCGAGCAGGCGCTCAGGTGCCACATACATAAGCTGGTAGCGACCCTCGCGCGCCCGCTTGAGCACGGTATTTTGCTGAGCCGGCGTAAGGCTGGAGTTGAGATAACTGGGTCGCGCACCCGCCGCGAGCAACGCACGGGTCTGGTCCTCCATAAGCGACAGCAGCGGACTCACCACAAAGGTGATGCCGGGCAGCATGAGCGCAGGCACCTGGTAGCAAATGGACTTGCCGGCACCTGTGGGCATAACGCCGAGTGCATCGCGGCCGGCAAGGATCGCATCGACCATGCGGTCCTGCCCCGGGCGAAACGAGGTGTAGCCAAAATAGGCGCCGAGCGTGTCGAGCGCCATCTGCTGCATGCTATCGGTCATGGTTTCCTAACGTCAGAATCATCTGCCGCCGATTATACGCCGCCACGCGGACCAGCGCCGAGCTGCCGCCAGCCACGGGCTACGCGGTCCGAAGGGACGAGCGTGGATTTTTGGACACTTTCCGGATGAGCGTGGAAACGTCGCTGGTTGAGCATGAGTCAGCGAAAACGCCCCTAAGCGAGCAAGGTGACGTGAAAGAGGAGGGAAGCGTACTTCGGTACGCGACCGACGATTGAACGTCAGATTGCCGCTTAGGGGCGTTTGCAGCGTCGACCGGTCCGCCGTTCGTTAGAACGGCGGAACCAAGGGCGCAGCGTCGGCCCGTTACGCGGTTTGGTAAAACCGCGTAACTTACATCACCATGACGTAGCGGCTGCCCACGTAGTACTGCTTACCCATCAGGACCGGCTCGCCATTGGGGCCGGTAAAGCCGGCGCGCAGATTGAGCAGCGGATCGTGCGGGGCGATGCCCAGCTCTGCTGCCTGCTCGGCATTGGCGCGAACGGCCTCGACCGTGCGGTAGCCAACCGAGACAATCGGCGTTCCGCCAACACGCTCGACCTCGGCAAAAATCGACTTGTCCTCAAGATCGGCCGTCAACAGCTCACGGTAGGCGTCAAACGGCACAAAGATGTTCTCCTCAAAGATGGGCTCACCGTCGGCCGTACGCACGCGCTTGATATGCAGCAGCAACGCATCCTTCTGCAGGCCAAAGAACTCCATCTCGTTTTGGCGCGCCGGAACGATCTGGCGATCGACCACATGTGCGCCCGCCTTCATGCCGTTGTCGGCACACAGCGCGGTAAACGTCTGCAGCGTCGAGGCGTGAAACTGGCGATTGATGTGCGGCGTGGAAACAAAGGTGCCGCGGCCCTGCTGCTTAACCAGGTAGCCATCGGAGCACAACTCCTCGACGGCGCGGCGCACCGTAATGCGGCTCACCTCGTACTGCTCGGCTAGCTCAAGCTCGGAAGGAATACGCTCCTTGGGTGCATAAACACCTTTCTCGATCGCATCCTTGATTTCGTCGTAAATCTGCTGGTAAAGCGGTGCATTTTTGGGCGCAGGCATATCTAATCACTCTTATCGAAATATCGAAAGTACTAATACGTATATAACGTCTAGTTTTATGATACCTCAGTTTGATAAAACGATACACCGCATACAGCAAATCCTTACCTGCCGTCGTCCTGCTGCAAACTGTCCTGCTCGCTGAGGCGCGCCTGCCTGCTGGCCATGCGCGCGGGCTTGTCGGGATCGGGTACGGCCGTGGGCATGGGCTCGTCGACATGACCGCCCCACCAGCCGCCCACAAAGTTGAGCGTGTGGAACACGTTGATCACGGCGCCGGGATCAATGTCGCACACCAGCTTGATAATATCCTGGCTCTCGTAGGTCGAGACAACGGTGTTCAGCAGGTACATCTTTTCGCGGCTATATCCGCCGATGACCTCGGCGCAGCTAATACCATGCTGAAAATGGTCAACATAGGCGGTCATGACCTCGTCTGCCTTGCGCGTCGTGATCTGCAGCGTCACGCGGTCGTAGCGATGATAGAAACTGTCGATGGTCTTGGTCGAAATAAACTGGAACACGATGGAGTACGCTGCGTTATCCCAGCCAAACATAAAACCAAAGATCGCCAGGATAAAGCAGTTGAAACCAAAGATGACGCCCCAGATGGTCTTGCCCGTGTGGTTGGAGACCCACAGCGCGATAAAGTCGGTGCCGCCGGTGGATGCGCCAGACTTAAGCGCGATGGCAGCGCCCAGGCCCGAGACCACGCCGCCAAAAATGATGAGCATGATCTTGTCGCCCAAAAACGGAGCGAAGTGAAAGATGTTGAGAAACAGCGATGAGAGCACAACCTGCATCATCGAGAAGATGACGAAGCGCTTGCTAATGCCGCTCCAGCATAGGAGCGCCACAGGGATGTTGAGCGCGAGCATACCGAGCGAGATGTCGATGTGAACGCCGCCAAGCGAGGTAACGCGATCGAGCAGGACCGCGACGCCGGTGAGACCGCTCGGAAGCAGATCAGCGGGCTGAATGAACGCCTGGATCAGAAATGTCTGGAGAACGGCGGAAATGGTGACCGCCACGGCGGTAATGGCGCGGCGGACGATGGTAAGGCGGCCGAGCACGAGCACGCGGTCCGTGAGCTGATCGATGGCATTCGCCACGTAGGCTCCCTTCGAAGGCAGATGTGGTTGTGGGGCATGCCCGCGATTGTAGCATGGAGCGAGATGAGGCGCTTTAATTCACCCTCTCTCGACGACCAAAACGGGACCAGCAACCCCCACGACCAAAGGCCCAAATTACAAGTGAGTAGACTTTACGCGACCTGCAGAGCACACCCAAAACCGCCACACCTGTGACCTGCGGTTTTGCTAAAGCAAATCCACTTTGTGCTCGGCATGTGCCAAAAAGTCTACTCACTTAGTCCGAGTCGAAGCCAAACGGATCTAAATTGAAGCCAAAATGAGCCAATCCACCGCAAGAGACGTGTGAATCCGCACTTCTTGCGGCGAATTGACGCTACAAAGCGGTCAGAATGTCGGCGAGGTTGTCGATGACGGCGTCGGCTCCCGTTTGGTCCAGGTTAACGCCCTCGTGCGGACGCAGTGCCAGGACGCGCGCGCCGGAGCGCTTGCCGGCCTCGATGCCCAAAGGCGAGTCCTCGATAACCAGGCACTCGGCAGGCTCCACCCCCAGCGCCTCCATGGCACGCAGGTAGATCTCGGGGTCGGGCTTAAACGCACTGCACTCGTGCCCGCTGATGGTGTAGTCCAGCACGTCGGCGATACCGGCAATCTCCACCAGCTCGTCAATGAGCTCGCGATAGGATGAGCTTGCGATGGCGCACTTCACGCCGCGCTCGTGCAGCTCACGCATCACCGGCTCCGTCTGCTCGTTGAGCAGCTCGGCATACGGAACGGGGTGGTCCGGGCTGTAGACCTGCTTGTACTCCACGCGCAGGCGCTCGCGCAGCTCAATATCGTCAGGCACCAGCGCCTCCCAAATGGCAGGCTCGTTAGACCCCGAAAGATCGGGGATCTCGTCAAAGTGGAAGCCCTTCTCTTCCATAAATGCCACGCGGCGACGGTTGTAGAACCACTCGGTATCGACCAGCACGCCGTCCATGTCAAACAGCACTGCCTTGATCATACGCATCTCCTCCCACCTGCCAAAAAGGGACAGGTTCATTTTGGTAGGTATTATCTGGGGTTTTGCGGCGCGACGAACACGCCCCCCAAAGCAAAAAAGGGGACGGGGCGCAAACCCCATCCCCTCTCAATCAACCCGTAAGGTCTACTTACTTGTGATTAGTAGGAAAGCTTCCACATGTAGCGACGCATGGTCAGCGGGTGCTGACGGGCCTCGGCGATCTGGTTGCCGTACTCGCGCATAACGGCGAGGTGCAGCAGCGGGTTGAAGTAGGTGACGACGCTCGCGGGCACGGCGTCAGCCAGGCCGTAGTCCTTGGAGTCGATCAGAGCGACCTTGGCGCCCATGCGCTCAAGGAAGGTGAGGGCGCGAGCGTCCATCGGACGGGTAGCACCATCGGACATGAAGAAGACGTAGGGCTTACCCTCGGTGGAAACCTCGAACGGGCCGTGGAAGTACTCGCCGGTGTTGTAGGCGGCGGCGTCGATCCACTGCATCTCGGTGAACAGGAAGGCGGCGTGAGAATAAGCCATCTTCTCGGAGGCACCGGAGGCCATGAAGTAGATCATCTTGTCGTCCTTGAAGTCCTCGGCGAACTTCTTGGCGAGCTTCTTGCAGTGCTGAGCGGCGTTCTCGCAGAGATCGAAAACGTTGGTGAGGCCGGTGATCATGTCCTCGTAGTGGTCATAGCCCTCGGTCTGCTGAAGGATCTCGAGAGCAAGAGCGATGGCATAGCCGGGCTTCTCGCACTTGGCAGCGTAGTTGGCGTGGAAGCCGTGGACGATGACGTGGTCCGCGTCGACGGTCAGAGCGGAGCCAGCCTTGTTGGTGAGGGAGACGACCGGGCAGTTGTGCTTCTTGGCGGTCTTGTTGGCCTCGACGGTCTCGGGCGTGGAGCCACCGAGGGAGCAGGTGATCACGAAGGTGTGCTCGTTGACCCAGGAAGGCGTGTCGTAGTTGAACTCGTTAGCGGTGAAGATCTGAACGTTCAGCTTGTCCGTGTTGTTGGCCAGGAAGTACTTGGCAGGGTAAAGGTCGGACATGGAAGCACCGCAGCCGACGAAGGCGACGCTGTGGATCTCGTGGTTGGACAGGACGTCAGCGACGATCTGCTTAGGGAGGTTAAGGTCGATCTCGTACATCTGACACATTCCTTTCGATTTTTTGCGGCGCCACATTGCCGGGCGCTCGCAGGGTTACCGTGGTTTGGACCGAGTCGCCGGCCCGTTGAGGATGTGTCAAAGGAACTGTCCCTTTGACACATCAAGGGATGGAAGCCTGCCTGGGGTATGGGATGCCAGGCAGGCCCCCGGGGGAAAGCGGTTAGGCGCTTGGTCGCGACTAGGCCAGGATGCCGGCCGCGGAGAGGGCGATGCCGCCCACGATGGCGATCACGAGAAGCCAACCGGTGTTGACGTTCTTCTTGATGAGCCAGTACATAAGGCCGGTGAGGCCGAGGGAGATCATCTGGGGCATCATGCCGTCCAGGATGTCCTGGATCACGACGGTGCCGTCAGCGAACTGCAGCGGGGTGGTGGCGCCGATCAGCGTGGCGATCATGCCGCCCACGGACATAAGACCCACGATACCGCAGACATACATGAGCTTCTCCATGAGGTCGCCGCCCTGGAGCTTGCTCAGGCACTCGTGGCCACCCTGGTAGCCGATCTTGGCTGCGAACCAAGTGATCAGCACGGAGGGCACGATGGAGATGAGCATGGCCAGGATCGGGCCCATGATGGAGCCCTGCTGAGCCAGCTGAACACCCAGGCCAAAGGCGATAACGCGGATGGTGCCCTGGAAGAAGGAGTCACCGATGCCGGAAAGCGGACCCATGAGGGAGGTCTTGACCGCGTTGATCGAATCGGGATCGAAGTTCTCGGGATCCTTGGCGTACTCCTCCTCCATGGAGGCGGCGAGGCCCAGGATGAAAGCGCTCGTCTGCGGGGTGCAGTTGTAGAACGCCATGTGACGGTGGTAAGCCTCTTTCTTAGCGGCGAGCTGCTTGGGGTCGGACTCGTCCGGATAGAGGCGATCGAGCGTGGGAACCATGCCGTAGAGGAAGCCCATGTTCATCTGACGCTCGTAGTTCCAAGAGGCCTGGATGGCCCAGGAGCGCCAGAAGAACTGGCTGACCTTCTTGTTCAGGGACACGTCCTTGGTTGCGGTTGCCATAGTGTGTTCCTCCTTAGTCTTCGTCGTCTTCGAGCGGATCGTAGTCGGAATCGGCACCGGCGGCTGCATGGGAACCGTTGAACTTGAAGCCCATGAAGACGACAGCCAGGCACACACCGATCAGAGCGACCGCGATGACGGACAGGTTGAGGTAAGCGGCGAGCAGGAAACCGATGAACAGGAACGGAGTCATACCCTTCTTGATCATCATGGTGAGCAGCAGGGCCAAGCCGTAGGCGGTCATGATCTTGGTCGAAACGTTAAGACCAGTGGACAGCCACTCGGGAACCATGTTGACGATGGCCTGAACCAGGTCGGTGCCAACAAAGACGGCGAGGAAGATCGGCAGGAAGTACATGACGGCGTACAGACCGGAGCCGGCGCAGATGTGCATACGGTAAGCGGTCTTGAACTTTCCGTTATCGATCGCGCTATCTGCCACATGGGTGAGGGCGGCGATGATGGAACGGAACACGATGCCGAGGAGCTGACCCAGGACGGCGACCGGGATGGCGATCGTCATGGCGGTCTCGGCGGAAGCATCGGTCAGGCACGCAAAGGCAGCGGCCACGATGCCGCCCAGGACCATATCGGGCGGAACGGCGGCGCCGACCTGCACCAGGCCCATGGACACGAGCTCGACGGCGGCACCGACGGCAAGGCCGGTGGGCACATCGCCCAGCAGCAGACCGACGAGCGTAGCGCCAACGAGGGGCTGCTCGAAGTTAAGACGACCGAGCAGGCGGGAGTCCCACATGCAGAACACGCCGACGAGGCCGACGAGCACCGCACTGATGAACGTATTCATACCCTTCTCCTTTCAGTCAGGCAAACGCCTGGTTGATTACAGCTTGGCGTCGATGTCGACGCTCTGATACGTAGGGGTCTGCTGGACGTAGAGCTTAATGCCCATGTCGAGCAGCTGGTTGACGTCGGCCTTCTGGGTGGCGTCGAAGAAGACGGAGCTGTCCTTGCCGCCGACCTGCTCGGCACCGTCGTGGTTGGCGGTGGCGCCCAGGTTGATGGCGTCGAGCTTGTAGCCCTGGCAGAACTGCAGCATCTCGGCAGTGTTGCCAAAGACGAACATGACGCGCTCGCCGAGGGTGTTGAGCTTGTCCATCTTGGCAAGGGCACGCTCAACGGTGAAGACGTTCAGGCGCACGCCCTGGGGCTTGGCCAGCTTAAGAGCGCCCTTCTTGATGTCATCGTTGGCGGCAGCGTTGTCGACGACGATGATGCGCTCGGCCTGAACCTTGGTGGTCCAGGTAAAGACGACCTGGCCGTGCAGCAGACGGTAGTCAAGACGTGCGAGGACGATCTTGGCGGGACCGGAGCTGTGACGGGACGCCTTGGCTTTCTTGGCGGGAGCCGCGACGACCTCGACCGGTGCGTTGGGGTTGGTCAGACCGGTGCGGGCCTCGTTGATGAGGGCCGCGAGCTCGGCGCCCTTGACGGGGACGGGGCTCATAGCGAGCGTGAGCGCCAGCGGGATGTTGAAACCGCTGACAACCGTGAACTTCGTGCCGTTCTTGGAAAGCTCGACCATGCTGTTGTTGACCGAGCTGCCGAGCATATCGGTCAGCACATAGACGGTGTCGTCCGCGTTGAACGTGGCGATCATGGCGTCCACCTTATTGGTGATGGGCTCCTTGTCGTCACGAGCAAGCGACACGACGTGGACGTTCGACACGTCGCCGAGAACCATCTCGAGCGTGTCTTTGGCGCCTGCGGCCAGGCCGCCATGAGATGCGAGAATGATCTGATTCATCTTGCCTCCTCCTTTTCGTTATGGTCATTATAACGTCTTATACGTTGCTTATATTGCTAATTAGTATAAAGACCGTTCGCGGGTGAAAATCGACCGTTGACGGGTTTAACGTACTTGAAACGTTGGGGCTGGGTAGGCCGGCGCTGGCTGGATAATCCCAGGTCGGACGCCGTGCGCAATCCCTTATCGCACGAAGTACCAGGGGCTTTCCTGCACGGTGGGCTCCAGCGCGATGCCGGTGCGTTCCTTAAACAGATCCATGTCCTGAGATTTTTCGGTCCACCACGCGTTGGGCTTAAAGGTCATGCTCTCGACAATACGTTTGGCAATGACGCTGTTGCGCAGCTTGGAGAAGTCGGTGTTCATAATCAGGATAGACGCGAGCACCAGCACGATGCCCAGGACTTTGATCGCACCGGCGGGCTCGGCGTAGACACCAATGCCCAGCAGTACGGTGACGACTGTCTCGAATGACATTACGACGGGAACTTTCGACGTCTCGAGCCCCATGGACAGGCCCTGCATATATAAGATGTAAGCCACGGCTGTGGGGATGAGTCCAAAGCCAAGGAACAGCAGCAGCAGCTGTGGCGACATTGCCGCGGCGACATCCGGCCACGGAGCCGCGATAGCCGCCATAACCGCACCGCCAAAAACAAAGCCCCAAAACGTGACAGCCAGCGGGTGGACCGTCTTGGTTGCTATTCGGCTAAACACCGCGAGCGACGCACCACAAAGGCCTGCAATCACGCCCGACGTGACGCCCCAAACCGAAAAATGAAAACCGGAAAGGTCGCCATTGGTCACTGCAAGCACGCAGCCAACGATGTTAAAGACAATGGCAACGAGCTTGTTGGGGGTCACGTCCTCGCGATAAAGCACGCGGCCGAGCATGACGCCAAACACCGGCGAGGTGTAGAGCAGCACCGAGGCCGTGGACATGCCCACCTCGCCCATGCACTCGTAATAGCAGGTGTTGGCGGCGGCCAAACCGACGATACCGACAAGCGCGCAGGGAACAAGCTCTTTAGGGCTTGCCTTGAACAGTGCCAGGGGACCCGATGCCTTTCCCTCACGAGCACCTCCCTGGCAACCCATGAATGCCAAGACCGGAGCCATTAAGACGGCACCCGACAACAAGCGAAAGGCAGCCATACTCTGGGACGTAACGCCCATGGCCGAGATGCCGTTTACAAAGATTCCGATGCTGCCCCACATAAGCGCGGCGATCAGCACCAGCACATAGCCCAGATTGCTTTTCTTCAACGCAGCCTCCTCGGTATTGTTTCCAATATGTTTCACACTACGTTATAGTCGTTATATACATTTTTCAAGGCACAAATCGGCAGACGGGAAAATCTGCTTTTCCGCTACAACCCATTAGTGCAAAGAGGCCAGGTTCATATGCACCAACTTGGTGCATATGAACCTGGCCCCAATGCACCAACCCCTTAACAAACACGACGACGCCGACGTTTTGGCAACGTCAGCGAGCGCCCGTCATTTGAGCCAAGGTGCCGTGAAATGAAAAGGCGCTGACCTTCTGGTCGCGCCTTTGAAATTGAACGGCAGATTGGCCAAATGCCGGGCGCGCAGCGTCGAGCCGTTACGCCGTTCGGTAGAACGGCGTAACTAGTAGTCCAGCTTCCACATGTAGCGGCGCGTCATGTAGTCCTTGTGGGTAACGGCAGAGAGTGCACGCATGTACACGTTGTTGAGGATCGGGGCAAAGATCAGGTGGTTGAAGTACTCGCTCACGCTGTCCTTGATGTCGTTGAGGCCGAGCTCCTTGGCGTCGAGCTGATAGACGCGCTCGCCACCGTACTGGTTGACAAAGCGGATGCCGCGCTCGTCGTTGCAGCGGCTGCGGCCGACGCTGATGAGCTGGAACAGCGAGGTGCGCTTGTCCAGGATCTCGAAGGGGCCGTGAAAGAAGTCGCAGGTGTTGATGGTGCAGGAGTCGATCTGCAGCATCTCCTGCACGTTGCAGATGCTAAAGACATAGGCGGCGCCAAAGAGCGGACCCTGAGCCATGACGTTGATGCAGGGCTTGTCGGCGTTCTGCTCGGCCCACTTGGCAGCGAGCGGACGGGTGTACTCGACGGCCTTGCGATAGATGGGATCGACCAGGTCGAAGGCGGCCATAGCGGTCTCGTACTCGGCATAGCCCTCGGTCTGCTGCGTAAGCTCCATGGCGATCATGGTCACGACGGCGGAGTTGGTGCGGCCCATGCAGGACTCATCGACGGCCAGGCTGTCATACTGGATCTTGTAGTCGCAGACTTCGGTGAGGCCAGACTCGTCGACATAGATGGCGATGGTGCTGGCGCCGTGATCCTTGGCGACCTGGGCGGCGACGATGGTCTCTTTGGTGCCGCGCATGGACACGACGACGGCCAGGGTGTTCTCGTTGACGTAGGCAGGCGTGGCGTGCACGAACTCGTTGCTGGTGTAGCTGGAGCTCACGACCTGCGTGGCCTCGTGCTCCATAAAGTACTGGGCAGGATAGTTGCCGCCGTTGGATCCACCGGCGCCAATCCACACGACGCGCTTGATGCCGCCCTTGTCTGCCTTGTCAGCCAAAACCTGGGAGACGACGTCCTTAACCTGTTCCTGAGTAGTCATCGTGCATCAGCCTTTCTTCTCGTTTGATGCTCTCGATGGCATACAAGTTACATACATGTTTTGGTTATGTCGACTAGTTGTATGCTATATTTGTCTTAGAAATTTTGCTGGTAAAGTTTTCGGCAAGCCATTACCAGCGGTTTTGTTGTCATGTTGGATACATGCTTGGTTCTGTAAGCATACAAGTTAGATACAGGTTGTTCGCATGAGCACTTCGTCGAAAAAGAACTTGACCCAATACGAGCGTCTGGCGGCAACGCTTCGCGACCGCATTGCCGCCGGCACCTACGCCCGCGGAGATAAACTGCCGTCCGAGATGGAACTCATGGACGAATCGGGCCTGTCGCGCAGCACCGTGCGCCATGCCCTTAAGGTGCTTGTTGACGAGGGCCTGATTCGAACCGAGCGCGGGCGCGGCGCCTTTGTGGCCGACACGCCCGCGCTCCACGAGAACAACCTGGTGTTTTCGAGCTATACGGCACAAGTCCAGGGTCAGGGCATGAAGCCCACCACGCGCACCGTGGACTCGGGCTTTGCCAAGGCGGCCGGCAGCATAGCTAAGTTCTTTGACGCCGCCATGGGCAGCAAGCTCGTCAAACTTGTCCGCCTGCGCTACCTGGACGACGCGCCACTGTGCCTGGAAACCACCTATCTACCACCGAGCTTTGAGGCACTCATCGATCGCGATATCAACGGTTCGCTCTACGCCATGCTGCGCCAAGAATTCCATCGCGCGCCGGCACAGGGACATAAGACCTTTGAGGTGTGCTATGCCTCGCAAAACGAGGCGTTTTTGCTCAACGTTGAGCGTGGGCAGGCGCTGATCTTGATCACCGACTACGTCTACGACACCGACGGCCGCCCGCTCCATATCTCCAAGCGTATCCAGCGCACCGACCGCGCCAAATACACCGAGCCCATCGGCTAGCGCACCAAACGAGGCAAAATGTACCTAATAAACGTTTTACCTGCGGTTTTTATTAAATCTCAAGCCGGCATGGCGCAAATGCCAACATCGCCTGGCAACACTCGCCGCCCAAGCTCAACTGTTCCTGCCCAAAATATCCAGCACCGTAAATCTAAGTGAGTAGACTTTTCGCGACCTGTCGAGCACATTCAAAACAGCCACCTCCGTGACCTGCGGTTTTACTAAGGCAGATACGCTTTGTGCTCGGCCTGCGCCAAAAAAGCCTACTCACTTAGCCCGCAAGGCGTCCCGAGGGGACAATCCAGGTCAAAATAGCGTACAAACGCCACGCTACTTGCGGCGATTTGATACCACAAGACAGCCAAAAACCTGCCAAAATAAACCTGTCCCTAAATGGTAGGTTTAGGAAGGTCGGGGAACCAGGTTGGTTTGGGCTGGTTGGGGGTGCGCTCGGCCAGGACCAGCTCCATCCAGCACATGTCGTACCAGCGGCCGAACTTTTGGGCACAGCGGTCGAAAGCACCCACCAAGCGATATCCCATATGGGCATGGAAGTCCTGGCTGTTGTGCGTTAGATACTCGTCGTCCTTGTCGTGCGGCACGGCGATGAGCGCGCACATGTTGGTGATGCCCATCGCGATCAGGCACTGCTTGAGCGCATCGTGCAGCTTGCGGCCCAGCCCGCCGTGGCGCACGTCGCGTGCCAGGTAAATCGACGTCTCGACCGACCAGTCGTATGCCTCGCGGCTGTTGAGCGGACTCGCATAGGCATAGCCTACCGGACGCCCGTCCAGCTCCATCACCAGATACGGATAGCGCTTGAGCGTACGCTCGATGCGCCCGGCGAACTCCTCAACGCTCGGCACCTCGTATTCGCAGGTAATCGCCGTCTGGCGCACATACGGCTCATAGATGGCAAGCAACGCCGGCGCGTCTTCGGGCGTCGCCAGGCGAATCGCCGGCTCGGACATCTCGGTCATACAACCCTTCTCTCTCAAAAACAAAGGCCGCCTTGCGCCAAACCCAGCGCAAGGCGGCCCCTCGTCATTACATCAGGCTACAGGACAGCCGCCAGCGCGTCGATGTCCTCCTGCGTCGTGGCCCAGCTGGTGCAAAAGCGCACCACCGTGTGGGTATCGTCGTACTTTTCCCAGTACTCGATCGCCGCATGCTCGCGAATGCGGGCCATGTCCTCGTTGGGCAGAATCACGAACTGCTGGTTTGTGGGCGTCTCCAAAAAGAACTGGTAGCCGCGCTCGTGCAGCACTCGACGAAGCGCCTGAGCCGTCTCGATCGCCTGGCGACCAATCTCAAAATACAGGCCGTCGGTAAAGAGCGCCTCAAACTGCACGCCCGTCAGGCGACCCTTGGCCAACAGCGCGCCGTGCTGCTTAATGCGCGGAATGGGATGCGCCGGAGCGTGCATGCCGCAAAACACCACGGCCTCGCCGCAAAGCGCGCCGCACTTGGTGCCGCCGATGTAGAACACGTCGCACAGCTGCGCCAGCTCGGGCAGGGTAATGTCGCACTCATCGGCCGCCAGCGCATAGGCCAGGCGGGCGCCATCCACAAACAGCGGAATCTCGCGCTTCTGGCACACCGCGTGAATCGCCGCGAGCTCGGCCTTGGAGTACAGCGTGCCGTACTCGGTCGATAGGCTCACGTACACGGCACCCGGGAACACCGTGTGCTCGTAGCTCTCGTTTTCGTAGAACACCTGGATATAGTTCTCGAGGTCCTCGGCGTGCATCTTGCCCTCGTAGCCGGGGATGGTGAGCACCTTGTGGCCGCCAAACTCGATGGCGCCCGCCTCGTGACAGGCGACGTGGCCGGTCTCGGCGGCAACAACGCCCTCGTAGGGCGCAAGCAGCATGTCAATCACCGTCGCGTTGGCCTGCGTGCCGCCCACCAGAAAAAACACGTCGGCATCGGGGGCCTGACAGGCCTCGCGGATAAGCTGCTTGGCACGCTCGGTGTGCGCATCGGTACCGTAGCCGGGCTGCGGCTCCATATTGGTGTCGACGAGCGCCTGCAGCACTGCCGGATGTGCGCCGTGGGAATAATCGTTGTTAAACGCGAGCATGGCAATCCTCTCTTACCGGGTATCGGCCAGATGATTCAAACGGAGCTATTGTACGCCGTTGGGATAGGCAATGCGCGCGGCAAGGCACTCAAGCGCCAGCACCAGGGCAAAGCCGCAGCTCACATCGCTCAAAAAATGCGCTCCGATCACGATGCGGCCAAAGGCGACGAACGCTGCAACAACAACCGCCGCCCAAAAGATTACACGGCGACGCGAAGGTTTTTCCGTAAAGGCTGCCGCGGGAAGCCCGGCGAGCATAAGGCCGATCGCCGCATGCGCCGTGTGTCCGCTCGCAAACGACTTGAAGCCGTCCTTGATCACGCCGGCGGCGATATAAGTCCATTTGTCGGGATTGCCGATCACCCACCACGGCTGAAAATCGAGTCCCTGCGTCACCTCGATCACGCGCATGCGCGGGCGCGACCACAGCGGCTTGACGATCACGTTGAGGATAATGGCCTGAGCGACCCACACGGCAAGTACCATCAACGCCCAGCGCGTGAGCTCATCGGGGTCGGTGTCGCGCGTGAGGCGATAGACGATGAGGTTGGCCGCAATGACCAATGCAAACGTCAGAACCAGCTGAACCGCGATGAGTTTGCCGCCAACCCGCAGGGACGAAACGATCTCGTAGCCGGCCAGGCCGATGTTGACGAGGATGCCAAGCACGGCGAGCCATTTGCTCCCCCTGGAGTCGGGACGTGCCGAGCGCACGAGCATAACGCCCGCGACGCTCGCCGTCAGCTCGAACGGCAGCTCGCCGGCGGCCTCGATAAAGCGGCCGTACATGCTGCCGATGTTGAACAGCGCGCTCGAGATCTGATAATCGAAGAAGCTGCCCACGCCCAGACAAAGGCACAGGGCAACCGCGATAATGGCGACATCTTTCTTATAGATATATCCGAACATGCTTTTCTTTCGATGAAACCAGAGCGCCCAAATGGAGCGTTTACGGCGTCGACCCGTTAATCATCGTCGGACGCACCCAGCTGCTGCAGCAGCATGAGCGCCGCGGCCACGGGGCCGGTGCCGTCGTTGGCGTCGAGACCGCGACCCAGGCCGCTGCCCGCACCGGCGCCCGCCTTGTAGGGCACCGACAGCTTGCGGCTCTTGGGGAAGTTCACCGCACCGTAACGGGTCTTGAGCTCAAAGGCCGCCTTCTTGGGCACGTCGACACCCAAAAAAGTGATGCGTCCGCCGCTGAGCGTGACGCTCTCGAGCCCCAGGCGCTCGCCGCGAATGCGGATGCGCGCGCGGTTGAACAGGTTGAGCCCCGCCAACGGCAGCTCACCGTGCGCGGCCTCGGTCTCTTCCTGTACCTCGTCGATGCTCTCCAGGTCCTCGGCCGCCGCGAGCTTGCGGTACACGAGCACGCGCTGGTCCACCGCCGGCAGGTACTCCTCGGACAAGAAGTAATCGGCCGGCAGGTTAATGCCCACGCTCGCCGCCTCCACGCCGGCGTCGTCATCGCCGCGTGCCTCGGCCACTGCCTGGCCCAACATCTGCGTAAACAGGTCAAAGCCCACGCTCGACAGGTTGCCGTGCTGCTCGGCGCCCATAAGCGAGCCGGCACCACGGATCTCCAGGTCGCGCATGGCGATGCACATGCCGCTGCCCAGATCCTGAAACTCGGAAAGTGCGGTCAGGCGCGCCGTCGCCTCCTCGGTGAGCGGCAGCTCGCCCGGGAACATAAAGTATGCGTAGGCCTGTGTGGCAGAACGGCCCACACGGCCCTTGAGCTGGTAGAGCTGTGCCAGGCCCAGGCGCTGCGAGTCCTCGATGATGAGCGTGTTGGCGCACGCGTTGTCGATGCCGCTCTCCACGATGGTCGTGGCGATGAGCACGTCGATCTTTTTGGTCGCAAACTCGATCATCACGTCCTCGACCTCGCGCGGGCTCATCTTGCCGTGCGCCACGCCCACGCGCGCCTCGGGCGCGGCCTCGTGCACGCGCGCCACGGCGTCGTCGATGGTCTTGACGCGGTTGGACACGTAGTACACCTGGCCGCCGCGACCCACCTCCAGGCGAATCGCCGCGCTCACCACATCGGGGTCGTACTCCCCCACGTGCACGATCACGGGACGACGCCCGGTCGGTGGCGTGGTAATCAGGCTCATGTCGCGCACGCCGCTCGTGGCCATCTGCATGGTTCGCGGAATCGGCGTTGCCGAAAGCGTGAGCACGTCAATCTGCTCACGCAGGTTCTTGAGCTGCTCCTTGTGCTGCACACCAAAGCGCTGCTCTTCGTCGATGATCACCATGCCCAGGTTCTTGGGGTTCACGTCGGCAGAAAGCAAGCGGTGCGTGCCGATGAGCACATCAATCGTGCCCTCGGCAAACGCCTTAAGCGCGCGCTTTTGCTGCGCCGGGGTGCGGAAGCGGCTGAGCACTTCGACCTCGAGGCCAAACGGGGCAAAGCGCTCAAAGAACGTCTCGTAGTGCTGCTGGGCCAGAATGGTCGTGGGGCAGAGCACCATGACTTGGCGGCCGGAGTCCACGCACTTAAACGCCGCGCGCAGTGCGACCTCGGTCTTGCCAAAGCCCACATCGCCGCACAGCAGGCGGTCCATGGGCTTGGGCGCCTCCATGTCGGCCTTGATGTCGGCAATGGCCTCCAGCTGGTCGCGCGTCTCGTTGTAGGGGAAGCTCTCCTCCATCTCGATCTGCTCGGGCGTATCGGGCGGACAGGCGATACCGGTAATCGACGAGCGGCGCGTATACAGGTCGACCAGGTCAAACGCCAGCTTTTTGGCGTTCTTGCGTGCCTTGTTGGTGGCACGCGTCCAGTCGGCGGTATTGAGCCTGGTCAGGCGCGGCTTGTCGCCGTCGGGGCCAACATAGCGCGTGATGCGGTCGACCTGCTCGAGCGGCACGTAGAGCTTGTCGCCGTCGGCATATTCCAGCAAAAAGTAGTCGCGTTCCTTGCCGCCCACTTCCTGGCGCGCGATCTCGCTAAAGAGCGCGATGCCATGCGTTGCGTGCACCACGTAATCGCCCGGCTTAAACGGGAAGGTAATCTGCGTAATGTCAACCTTGCGGCGGCTGCGCGCGCGGTTGGCATCCATGCGGGCGTTGAGGTCGGCGATCGAGAACACTGCCAAATTGGCGTCGGGTACCACCACGCCCTGCGGCAGAGCGGCATCGACAAAGGTCACGCGCCCGCGCGAGATGGTGGGCACGGCGGCACCGGCGGCAGCCTGGGCGGCACCCGCCTCGAGCGAGCGGGCGTTGAGCGCATCGGCCTTGCGCTCGCGAATTGCAGCATGGGCATCCTGGCGGGCAGCACGGTCGGCAGAATCCGCCGCCGCCACGCGCACGCGCTCACCAATGACACCGGCATTTTCGGGCGCGGCCGTCAGCGACTCCTCAAAGGTAATGCCCTCGTCGCCAAAGGTGAGCTCCATCGACTCGCGCGCACCGCGGTCGGGAATGGCAAACACGCAGGCGTAGCGCTTGCCCACGACCTCCTGAATGCGCGTCATAAAACGGTTGTCCGAGCCTGCGATGGCCGGCTGCTCAATCTTGAGCTCTGCCGTCACCGCACCGCCGGCACGAATCAAGCTCACGTAGTTCAGGCGCTGCTGGGCACCAAAATCGAGCTGTTGGGCACGCACGTACAGACCATCCAGGCGGTCAATCCCTGCCTCGCCGGCACTGGTCTCAATATCCTCGTAGGCGCGCAGGCAGTCGTCGAACAGCGAGCGCGGCTCGGACAGAACCACGAGTGCCTTGCCGCTCACGTGCGCCAACGGGCTTACGGTCTGGCCGTACATCACCGGCAAAAAGCAGTCGAGCTCGGGCGTGACGATACGCGCATCCACCATCTCGAGCAGCGCCGCCAGTTTGCTGTCGTCCTGGCTGGCGCGATAGAGCGCCACATGCATGTTGTGGACCGCCTCGTCGGTAAGCGCCAGCTCGCGGCACGGGAAGATCTCGATACTGTCCTCGTTGCCGATGGTCTGCCCCGTTGAGCTCACCATGCGGCGGATGCGGTCAATCTCGTCGCCAAAGAACTCAATGCGCACGGGCGCTTTCTCCTGCGCGGGAAACACCTCGACGTTGTCGCCGTGAACGCGGAACAGACCGGGCGCGTCGGCGGCGCCGGCATTGGTGTAGCCCATGCCCACCAGGCGCTGCGGCACCTCGTCAAAAGGAATCTCCTCGCCCACCGCAAAGGTCGTGGACTCCCAGTAGTGGCTCTCGACCGGCGGCACGCAGCGCAGCAGCGCGCGGGCCGAGGCAACCATGATGCAGTTGTCCCCGCGCACGATGCGCCCCAGAGCCTCGCAGCGCTGCGCCACCACGGCATCGTTGGGTGCCTGCTCGCGCCACGGATAGTCCTTGCGCTCGGGAAAACGGCACACGCGCGCCAGCCCCACATAGGCGGCAAGGCTGCGCGCAGCGCGATCGGCCGCATCCTCGCCGCTCACGATGTAGACCGTCGGGCGCGGACGGCGCGCAAACTGGGCGGCCGCCATAAGCGTACGGCCCGACTGCGACACGGCCAGCGTCACGTCCTCGCCGGCATCGAGTCCGGCCTCGACGGTCTGCAAGGCCTCGGCAGTGTAGAGCTGCGCGGCTATACGGTGAATGAGCATGCTGTTCCTCCGGCATCGCAACGCCAAAAGCCCGCCGGGGCAAGCTCGGCGGGTCGTACGTCAAAGATCATTGTTTGTCATGGTAGCGCATGGAGAGGACTCCTGCTCAAGGGCAAACCCGGCCCTGCAAAAAACGCCAGACGAAGATGCATTCCGCCTTACCCCGCTACGCGCACGCTGGGGCACAAATCTGCCAGCGGACACTCGTCGCACTTGGGTTTGCGGGCATCGCAGATCTCGCGACCGAAGGTGATCCACTGATGGTTGACCGACTCCCAATACTCGTGCGGCAAAATCTTGAGCAGATCCTGCTCGGTCTTGAGCGGCTCCTTGGCATGCGTCTTGGGACTCAGCATCAGGCGGTGCGCAATGCGGTTGACGTGCGTATCCACTGCGATGCCTTCCACGATGCCGTACCCCACGTTGAGTACGATGTTCGCCGTCTTGCGCCCCACGCCCGGCAGCTTTACAAGCTCCTTCATGTCGGCCGGTACCTCGCCGCCGTAGTCAGCAACGATCATCTGGGCGGCCTCCACGGCATGCTTGGCCTTACTCTTATAAAAGCCGAGTGACTTAATGGTGTCCGCCACGTCAGCCACGCTCGCCCCGGCCATGGCCTCGGGCGTGGGCCACTGGGCAAACAGCCGCGGCGTCACCTTGTTGACCTGCGCGTCGGTCGTTTGCGCCGAGAGTAGCACCGCGATCAGCAGGCGGAAGGGATTCTCGTGGTCCAAAAAGCACTCGACCGTGCCATAGCGACGGTTGAGGCGCTCACACACCTCGATGGCGCGCTCGCGCTTGGCGGCATTGGTCTCGCGTGGCATAACGACTCCTCGGCTCAACGGCACAATAAACTTATGGACACAATTGTCCCACGTCCGAGACGCTTACGCCTCCAAGAATGCGCCGGTCTGACGGCTCCACAGGCTCGCGTACTCGCCACCTGCCTCGACAAGCTGCGCATGCGTGCCGTCCTCGACGATCTCGCCATCGGCCAGCACCACAATACGGTCGAGCGCCGCCACGGTGGACAGGCGGTGCGCCACCACAATGGAGGTACGTCCACGCATCAGGTTTTCGAGCGCCTCCTGCACCAGCGCCTCGGACTCGCTGTCCAGGGCAGAGGTCGCCTCGTCGAGCACCAGAATCGGCGCGTCGGTGAGAATCGCGCGGGCGATAGCCACGCGCTGACGCTGGCCGCCCGAGAGCTTGACGCCGCGCTCGCCCACCATGGTGTCAAAGCCATGGGGCAGGCGGTCGATAAACTCCAGGGCGTTGGCCAGGCGCGCGGCCTCGCGAATCTGCTCATCAGTGGCGTTGGGACGACCGTAGGCAATGTTTTCGCGAATGGAGCGGTGGAACAGCAGCGCCTCCTGCGGCACGTAGGCCACCTGACGGCGAAGGCTCTGCTGCGTACAGCGCGAGACGTCCTGGCCGTCCACGAGCACGCGGCCGCCCTGCACATCGTCCAAGCGCAACAGCAGCTTGGTGAGCGTCGACTTGCCCGAGCCCGATTTGCCCACCAGGCCCACGCGCTGGCCCGCCGCCACATGAAGTGTCAGGTCATCGAACACGTTCTCGCCCGCCGCAGCGTCACGGTACGCAAAGCTCAAGTGTTCAAAATCAATCGCGCCCTCGGTCACTTTGAGCTCAGGGGCGTCCGGGTCGTCTGCCACCAAACGTGGCTCGTCCAGCACGCGCGTCATCTCGGCCGCATCGCCCAAAGCACGGTTGATGCGCTGCATCATGGAACTCACGTAGTTCAGACGCATGGTGAGGTTATAGGTGTAGGTAAAGATCATGACGAGCGAGCCGGCCGAGATGCCAAACCACGCGTTGCCGCCCGCCACGAACACACTCACCACGGCCATGGTGATGACGATAAGGCCCGAGGTCGTAAAGTTGCGCTGCATCATGGCGTGCATCGAGACCGTCTCGGCGTCGCGCGCGGCACGATCGGCGGCGTCGAACAGATCGCGTTCAAAGTCCTCGCGCCCGCAGGTCTTGACGGCCAAGATGTTCGTGACCGCGTCGGAGAGCACGCCCGAGAGCTTGTTCTGCGCGGCGGACGTCGCAGCCGAAAGCGGCATGATGTGCTTGTACATAAGCCAGACAAACGCGATGTAGACGACCATGATGCACACCAGGATCACGGTAAACGTCGGCACCACCGGGGCGAGTGCGGCCACGGTGCAGATGACCGAGGTGATGGTGGGGATGAGCGAATACACCGTCACGTCGACCAGACCCGTGTAGCCGCTCATAAAACGGCTCGTCTGGCTAACGAGCGATCCGCCAAAACGGCTGGTGTGAAATGTCATGGATTGGTTGGAGAGCGTGTCGAAGCACAGACGCGCCAGGTGATAGTTGCCTGCGATTTCGAGCTTGTAGACGGTGTAGTCCTGTAGCTTGGAGAGGATCTGACCCACCAGGTTAACGAGTACGAGCGCCAGGATATAGGGGGCGAAGACCTCAAGCACCTGGTCACCCGCCACGGGACCGGCTTGAACGCGGTCGACAATGAGGGCCATCACGTAGGTGTTGGCAAACGTGAGCAAAAAGATGTAGCCCGCCGACGAGAACACCGAGAGAAAGACGATCAGCGGCTGCGTGCGCGTGACGTCCCAAAAACGCTGTAGCGTGCGGCGCACGGTGGAGCGTTTGAGCGGGCTGGTGCTTCTCTGAGACATGGGCTTCCTTTCGCATCTGATAGGGCGAAACGCCATTGTTGCACATTGAAGCGCACTTCAGGCAAGCACGATGCGAAAAGCAGCGGGGCATCCGCGTTTGCGCCGGCGCCCCGCCGCCAGGCGCAGTTAGCCCTCGTCTTCTTGGTCTGTGAGATGGTCCGCGGGCGTGAGTCCCAAGATCTCATCGGCTTGGTCGGCGTCTTCCAGCGCGTCGATGTCCTTGAGCTTGCGCTCCATGACGTTGGTGCGCGTGGTAATGATGCCCTCGACCGTTTTGCCCGCGGTCTCGATCTGCTGCTGGGCGCGACGCAGCGCCGCCTGATAGCGCGGCAGCTCGGCCTTGACAGCGGAGAGCACGCGCAGTACATCGTCGGTGCGTTTTTGCAGCTTAAACGTTTGGTAACTCATCTGCAGACTGTTGAGAATGGCCGCCATGGTGCTGGGGCCGGCAACGTTGACGTGATAGTCGCGGCCCAGGGTCTCGATAAGCCCGGGGCGGCTGACGACCTCGGCGTACAGGCCCTCAAACGGCACGAACATAATGCCAAAATTGGTGGTCGCGGGCACGCTCAGGTACTTTTCGCAGATGTCCTTTGCCTCGCGTTTCACCATAGCGTCGAGTGTCTTGCGCGCGGTGGCCACAGCTTCGGCATCACCCGACTCTTGCGCGTCGAGCAGATGCCCGTACGCGTCGCCCGGGAATTTGGAGTCGATCGGCAGCAGCACGGGATCGCCCTCGTCCACCGGCAGCTTGACGGCAAACTCAACGCGCTCCGAGGCGCCGGGCTTGGTGGCGACGTTTTCCAGATACTGGTCGGGCGTAAGGATGTCCGCTAGGATTGCACCCAGCTGTACCTCGCCCAAAATGCCGCGCGCTTTTACATTACCCAGCACGCGCTTAAGGTCGCCCACGCCAGTGGCGATAGATTGCATGTCGCCCAGGCCCTTGTACACGGCCTCGAGCTGGTCGCTCACCTGCTTAAACGATGCAGACAGACGGTCGTTGAGCGTGCGAGAGAGCTTCTCGTCCACCGTCGCGCGCATCTGATCGAGCTGCACGTTGTTGTCTTTGCGGATGGCGCCCAGCTGAGCATCGACCGTCTCGCGCACCTTGTCCAGGCGATGCTCGATGCCCTCGCGATTGGCGCCGAGCTGTTGGGCCGTCTCACGGCGCAGGTCATCCATCCGGTCACCAGCTTGCGAGAACTCGCGTGCGATGACCAGGTAACGTTGCTGCTCCACGGCCGCATCGGTCGTCTGCTGCTGCGCGATGGCATTTGCCGTGCGGCGTGTTTCGGCCAGCGCGACGTTCAGGGCATCGAGCGCGTTGTTGGCCTGCTCGAGTGCTGCCAGCGTTTCCGCGCTACTGTCGCCACGCTCCCGCAACTCGGCACGAAGGCCCTTGAGCTGCAGGGCACAGGCCGCAGCGACCCCCACCGCCACCAAAGCAATCACAATAAGTGCAATATCAATTGCAGACATAAACTCCGCCCAACAAACCCAATCGATCATCAATCAAAACCGCGATCAATCTTACCCCGCCACACACACGGATCACTCACTGCCTTGCAGACAAATTTCTCTTAGAGCCGCGGACGCTAAAACGCTAGCTCTCCCAGCCGGCGCGGATGGTTGTTATGACGTCACCCAGGCGCTGGCCCAGGGCCGCTAGATGTTGGAGCACCTCGTTGGGCGATGCACCGTTGAGGATGCACGTGAGGGCATACGACGCCAGAAAGATGGCCGCAAGCCCCAACGGGACGAGCACGATCATCGCCAAGGTGCGCAGGCGCTGGCCCACGCGGCGACGACGCGCACGACGCTTGTCGAACGCGAGCTCCTGCGCATATGAATCTTGCTGTACGGAATAGGCCTCTGGTGCCGATTCGCACCCGGGCACAGCTGCAGGTACAGCAGCGGGCACGACATTTTGCGCAAAGGGCTGGACTGCCGCCCCTTGCATTTGTATCTCCATGAGTCGTTGCTGCTGACGCAGCATGCGCTCAGCTTGTTGCTGCGGAGTCTCAAGAAACAGATCCATGCTGGCCTCCAAAATCGGAGCATTCGACGCTTACGACCAGCATCCCGCACCGCCATGACCGCGACAACGCAATCGCCGGCAATAGCCACAAAGTTTCTTTTGCTCAAAAGCTGTCGAAAAGCTCAACAACTCCCCTACCAGCACTTTCTCTGAGCTTTTTTCGCCAACAATCTTTTGGCCTTCCGCCCTTACGCCAACTGACCAAAATCTAACCAATAGCTTGACGAAAATTGTGGAGACCGGGACCCCACAAAAACGTGCCGTCCCAAAAAGGGGCGGCACACAAACTTCTTATCAGCTTTTCTGTAACGAGCACGCGACGACCCAAAGCGGGCCGGGAGGGCCGGATTACCTTCCCTCAACGCGACCCTGCGAAGCCGTGAGCGAGGAGGGAAGGTAGTCCGGCCCTCCCGGCCCAGCTCACGCTAGCGTCACGCGCTAGTAGTTCACCACCTGCTCCTCAAAGTACGCCTTGGGGTGGTTGCACACCGGGCACACCTCAGGCGCCTCGGTACCCACATGCAGGTGCCCGCAGTTCAGGCACTTCCACACCTTTACGCCCTCACGCTCAAACACCTCGCCCGACTCGATGCGCTCGACGAGCTTGTTGTAGCGCTCCTCGTGGGCCTTCTCGACGGCGGCAACACCACGGAACTTTGCGGCAATCTCGGCAAAGCCCTCTTCCTCGGCGGTCTTGGCAAACTCGTCGTACATCGTGGTCCACTCGTAGTTCTCACCCGCGGCGGCATCGCGCAGATTGTCCAGGGTATCGGGGACGGCGCCATCGTGCAGATACTTAAACCACAGTTTGGCGTGCTCGGACTCGTTGCCAGCCGTCTCGGCAAAGATGTTCGAGATCTGAACGTAGCCGTCCTTCTTTGCCTTGGAGGCATAGTAGCGATACTTGGTGTGTGCCTGGGACTCACCGGCAAAAGCGGTCTCGAGGTTCTTCTTGGTTTGGGAATTCTCAAAATCCATAGGTGTACTTCCCTTCAACGCATGCCGCCCGTAGGCTTCGAGCGGCCTCGTCTTTAGGATGCCCTCATGCCGGAAATCTAAACCTTACAATCCTGTTCTTCAGATTTGCACGGGCTAGATGCTCAGCCAGCGATCGCCCTCGGCTCGGCAAAAGCCCTCACGCTCCAGGTCGGCCAGAATGCCCGCGACAAGCTCGCGCTCGACCGGTCCACGCCCAGCCGCCGCTTCCATCTCGTTAACGCCCACCACGGCATCAGCAAGCGTAATCCCCGCCGGCTGGCCATCGCGCGCTGCCAGCAACATGCGCACGATATGCGCGCGCTTTTGGCGACGTGAGCCCTCAAACTTTGATTGACGGCTATAGCCCGCCGAGCGCCTGGACGGATTGGGCAACGTCTTTTTTAGATATGCGCCGTAATCTAGCAACGCGTAATACCACGCGCGCGGCGTATCGGCATCATCGAGCGGCACGGCAAAGGGAGCGATCTCGTCGGTCGCCGCACCGGGGGCCGCCGGACAGGCCGCCTGAATCAGCGGCACCAGCTCGCGATCGGGAACAGCCGGTACATCGGGAAAGAAGTGATGCAGAAAGACCGTGCGCACGTTGGTCTCCAGATACACGCCCGGAAGATCAAACGCAAACGACCGGATACCTTGCGCCGTTGCCGGGCCAATACCAGGCAGAGCGACCAAGTCACGCGTCTCGTGCGGAAACTCCCCGCCCCAATCCTCTACGACCCGTTGAGCGGCCCCGTGAAGCGCCAGAGCGCGTCGGTTGTAGCCCATGCCCTGCCAAGCGTCCAAAACATCGGAAGGCGCGGCCTGGGCAAGCGCCTGCACGGTCGGAAAGCGATCGAGCCACGCCGGCATACGCGTCTCCACGCGTGGTACCTGTGTTTGCTGCAGCATGACCTCAGAAAGCCAAATGATGTACGGATCGCGCGTGCGGCGCCACGGAAGGTCGCGATAACGCAGGACCCCTTCCGAACGAATCATCGAACGAAAGGGGTCCTGAATCATATCTATGCTCCTTATGCGGCGCTATTCCTCCCGGCAAGCGCACGCGCAGGTGGCGTGCTCGGGAAACGCTTCGCGGTCGGCGAATTTGGGATCGACGGCCGGGAACTGGCGGTGAGCGACGATGTCGCCGAGCGAAACGGAATCGAGGTAATCGCGCATCAACGCTTGAGCTCCGGCCCACAGGGGATGATAGCAGCACGTGCCCATGCGTGCACAGTCGCCATCGGGTGCGGTGCAATCATTCATAACCATAGGGCCCTGAACGGCCTCGACGACCTGGCGGATGGTGACGTCGTCCGGACTGACCTTGAGACGCATGCCACCGTGGACGCCACGCAGGCTCTCCACAATACCGGCCTGGACCAAACCGTGCTGAATCGAGCGGGCAAACGAATACGGAACATTGACCTCTTCGGCAGCGGTGCGAACAGAAAGCAAACGCTCCGGATCCTCGGCAAGCATCGCCAGCATACGAAGGGCGTAATCAGTCTTCCTCGATATGTCCATTTTTCCCCTTTCAAGGAATACGAACAGCTCGAACGAGCTCCGGGGCCGAGCTTGTGTCGAGACGCTAAATGACCGCAGGACATCCAAATGGTAAATCGGATATCCACTGAGTGCCGCGCTTGGAGCGAAATGCATCAGATGCGGCCTACAGTGCAATTTAGTATAACCTAACCCCCTGTCTCGTTGAACAGGTGTTGCGCAACAAAGCTGTTGTTCAGACAGATAGACTTATTAGATTTTACTTGCGTTCCCGAAGGCGCGGGGATTCTGGGCGAAGATGCGCCAGGGCGATCGTTCTATCGAAACAAAGTGCATCAAACGCAAAAAGCCACGTCCGAAGACGTGGCTTTAATTGCGTTGGCGGGAAGTACGGGGCTCGAACCCGCGACCTCCGACGTGACAGGCCGGCGCTCTAACCAAACTGAGCTAACTCCCCAGGCAGGCGTTCGCGTTTGTTTCCGCTCGCGTGCGCTGCGGGGATTAGTATACACAGAAGTCTGTCCGGCGCGCAACAACTTTTTTGAAAAAATTTTTCGGTCCCTCCGGGAGGGTCTCCGGGGCTGGGGGCGGGGGTTAAGTTTGCTGCTCTACAGTCCTGCGCAAGACGGAAAGCACATTAAGTGCTTTCCTTTGCGTGCGGAACTCGCGACAAACTTAACCCCCGCCCCCAGCCCCGGAGACCCTCCCTGCCGTCACTTTCTTCAACCAGTTCTTGTTGCTCGCCGCTTCGCGGCTCGGCGGCCCCGTTCTCCGTGGCGGGGTTGTCTTAGATTCTTGTTGGGACTCTGCCTTTGGCTGAAAGAAAACGGGGGATGCATCCCCCGTTTTTGTTGCGGTTAGTCCAAGTCAATAAACTTGGTGCTTAGGATCTTGCCGTCTTTAACGAGCATTCTGGCCATGGTGGGGCCTCGGGTGCCTCTGGGGTAGCTGGCGCTGCCCGGGTTGAGGACTAAGCAGCGGCCCACTTGGGCTTCTTTGGTTACGTGGGTGTGACCGTTGATGGCTACGTCTACGGATCCCACCGGAAGGTCTTCGCGGTAATGGGCTACGGCGAATTTGAGGCCTTCGTAGGTAAAGAGCGCAAGACGGTCTACATCGGGGCCGTAGTCGCGGTAGTAATCGTTGTTGCCCAGTACGGCCCGCACGGGGGCGATGGTGCATAGGTGCTCGTAGTCCATCTCTGACGTGAGGTCGCCGGCGTGGATAATCAGGTCTGCGCCTTCAAGCTCATCCAGGAGCGCAGGCGAAAGATAGCCGTGGGTGTCCGAGATGATGTCAATACGCTTGGCGCTTGCACTGTTCATGGGATCCCTTCCGCAAAAAACGATTCGGCAGATACATACAAAAAAGGCCCCACGGCTCCGCAGACGATGGGTCTACAGGGCTGCGGGGCCAGTGTGCTAGAGACTCAGAGCCTTCTTGAGCGGCACGACGCGGCGGCGCGAAACCGGCACGCGTTCGTCGACGCCCGTAATGCCCAGCTGGATGGCGCCCGAGGGCACCGTCTCGACGTCCGTAACGCACGCCAAGTTGACGATATAGCGGCGGTGAACACGGAAGAAGCCAAAGTCGCAGAGCTTGGCCTCAAACTGCGCCAGCGAGGTCGTCGACAAAAAGCGATCATCGACGGTATAGATGCAGGAGTAATCGTCCTTGGCCATGATAAAGCGAATGTCGTCCACGGGAATGAGCACCTTGCGGCCACCCTTTTCCACCGGGATACGCTCGATGGTCACCTTGCTGTCCGTAACCGGCTTGGCGCGTTGCATGACCTTCTCGATCGCGCGATCCAAGCGAGCTTCCTCGACCGGCTTCATCAGATAATCGACGGCATCCACGTCGAATGCCTCGACCGCATGGTCGCTATACGCAGTCACAAACACGATCGCCGGCGGATTTTTGAGCTTATGCAGCGCCTCGGCAAGTTGCAGGCCCGAGGCACCGGGCATCGAGATATCGAGAAACACGACATCCACGCGACTTTCCATAAGCATCTCGATGGCGGAGCGGACGCTCGACGCCTCCGTGATCGTGCCGATCTTGCCCGTTTGCTCGAGCAGGAAGCGAAGCTCCGAGCGAGCCGGCGCCTCATCATCCACAATCATCGCACGCAGCATAGGGATAAAACCTTTCGTCAACTAACTACGCCGGGCATCCGTCGCATGACGTTGAGCCCGTAGCCTTTTATTTTACTCTTGAATGTCAAAGATGCTCTCTGACAAATCAAGATGAAGGAGCACTTTGGTGCCCTTGCCCGGCGCCGATTCGACACGCGTATAGGAGTGCGGCCCATAAAAGCGATGGATGCGCTCCGAAATATTGTGCATGGCCACACCGGCGCCGCCACCCTGGGGAGAGCTGGCGTCGGGACGGGCAGAGCGCTCGTCAAACAGTCTGGCGGCGGTACCCTCATCCATGCCCACGCCATTATCGGCCACGGCAATCAAGATTGCATCCTCGCCGTCTTGGTGAACGGTCACGTCGATCCTCAGGGCGTCGTCATCGCCCATACCATGACGTACGGCGTTCTCGACAATCGGCTGGATCACGAACGCCGGCACCAGCGTATCTTCCACGTCCTCGGACACATCGAACGTCGCAAGCACGCGGTCCTCGCCAAAGCGGGCCTTCTCAAAGGTAAGGTAGCGCTTGGTCTGTGCGACCTCGCGCGAGACCGGAATAAGCGATCCCGAGTTGTCGAGCGTGGCACGATAGAACGATGAGAACTCACGAAGCAGTTCGCGAGCCCGCAGCGGGTCGGTGCGCGTAAACGATGCAATGGTGTTCAGCGTGTTGAACAGGAAGTGCGGGTTAATCTGCGCCTGCAGCGCACGCACCTCGGCGCGCGCCGTGAGCTCCTTTTGCACCTCGAGCTCGTGGATGGCGAGCTGTGTGGACAAGATCTCGGCAAAGCCCGAGGCAAGCGCGTACTGGGTACGGTCGACGGCGCGCGGGGTCTTGTAGTAGAACTTGAGCGTACCGACGGTACGATCGCCCACCTTGATGGGGGCGATAATGCCGGCGGGGACTTGGTTGTGCGAGCCGTCCGAGCCCACGACATCCACCATACGGTTGAACGACTGCACGATGCCATGTTCGATAACGTAGCGTGTGGCAAGCGTGTGGATGGGAGTATCGGGCAGCAGTTTTTCCTCAAACTCGCCCGCGCAGGCAAGCACGTTGCCCTCGTCGGTGATGGCCACCGTCATGGCGCGCGTCTCGGGCAAAATGCGCCGGCACACCAAACGCGCCGACTCCTGCGTCAGACCGCCCTTAATGTCCTCGAGCATGGCCGAGGCCACCGAGAGCGTCTCCTCGGTGTACTGGGAGCGCACCGAATCGGGATTGAGCGTCAAAAAGATAAAGATGCACAGAAAGATGCACAGCAGCGCGCAGGCAATCACCGTGGCGATCGGCTCGATACCGGTCACCAAGGCAAAAATAAAGTACACCAGCACGCAAATGGCGCAGGCAACGGCAATGATGCGAAAGATTGATATTGAACTATCGCGCTGGGCGCGGCGGTCGATCATTCGGCCCCCTCCAGGATACTGATCAGTTGTGCGTCACGCCAAAGCCCGTCCATGATCTTGGGCCAAAAGCTCTGGAAACGCAGGTAGCTTGCAGCGTTTTGGCGCGCATAGGCCTTTGCCTCGCCGATACCATGGCGCCAAATGCGCAGGTAGCCCTCATGCTCGCGGGTAAACACGCTGCGGACCATAGCGGTCTTGTGCACGCGGTCGTCGAGCTCGCGCGAAATCCACGGGCCCGGGTAGGGCATGAGTGATGCCGCCGTAACGGGAATGAGCTCCTTTTGATGCGCGGCGAACGTCAACTTGGCCCGTTCGTAGTACCAACGGTATACATCCTGCATAAAGCGCGGTGAGCGCTTTTCGGACTCCGGAGGCAGATGGCGCACGGTCCACTCGTTATCGAACCACACATCGTAGCCAAACATACGCATGTTAAAGAGGTAATCCAAGTCCTCGCCGCGGGTGATAAACGGGTCAAAGGCCACACGCGTAAAGGCGCGGGCGTGCAGGGCCATCAGGCCGCCGCACACGTAGTTGGAGCGCGAGATGCGGGTGCCCGAGAGCGCCTTTTTCATCCAACGGTTGAACTCGATGCGCTTGGTCCACCAACGATGGCAGATGCCCGCCTTGTCCGTGGGAGCAAGCGGCGATCCGTCGCGATCGTAGAAATAGCCGCTCTTGACCAAGATCGGCAAGCCCTGACGCGTCTGCTGCCCCAACGCATAGGTCGCGCGCTTCATAAAGTCGGCGTCGATGACAGTCTCATCGTCATCCAAAAAGATAACCGCGTCATGCCCCAGCACAGCGGCACAAGCTAGCCCCATGTTGCGGATGGCACCGTAGCCTCGCAGGCTCACGCACTCGCCCGAACCCTTAGGCGCGATCTGAGCAACCCGGTCTGCGATGCGCGAGGCCTGGGTGTTGGTGACAACGGTGACCTTGAGCGTGGGATGCGCGTCGACAATCTCGTGCACGCGCAGCGACACATCGGCTGTAGCAGAAACGGGACAGACCACCAAAAGGATGATGCGCGGGATGTCGCGCACCTGTTCAAGCGAGGCCAGGCAGCGGTCGAGTTCGGGATTATCGGCGTTGAGTCGTGTCGAATGGTCATAGGTGCCAGGGGCGTTTGCGCGAGCGTCATCGCCCGCCCAATACGTTGGAATCACGACCGTGGCGTTCATGCCTTACCCTCCCTGCAACACAAAAACGGGACGCCGCCAAACACAGGCGACGCCCCGCGACCTAGCTGATTCCATCATACCCACTTGGGCAAATCATTGCTCGCAAGTCGCAATGTTTATTGCGGATAACCCCAAAAGAGTACCGTGGACAGGCACAATAGCCGCTCGCTCCTATGCGGCATGCTCTGCCGCCCGAGTCATGCGGGACAAGCGGACCAGCAGCATAAAGCCCACCACCAGCAGCACGCCGATAGACAGGACGCCCAGCGAGGGGTTGCCGGTCAGCGAGGTGACAACCGACACCAGGAAGGTGCCCATAACGCTTGCATAACGACCAAAGATGTCAAAGAAGCCGTAGTACTCGTTGGACTTTTCCTTGGGAATAATGCGGCCAAAGTAGCTACGGCTGAGCGCCTGCACGCCGCCCTGGAACAGGCCGACCAAAATGGCAAGCACCCAAAACTCAAAGGCGGTCTTTAGGAAGAACGCGGCAAAGAGCACGATGCCCATATAGGCGGCGACTGCCACCAAGATCATGTTGAGCGTGCCCACGCGTCCGGCGAGCTTGCCGTAGATGATGGCGGACGGGAAAGCCACAAACTGCGTGACGAGCAGCGCCAGCACCAGCTGCGTCGAATCGATGCCCAAGGCCGATCCGTAACTGGTGGCCATGGAAATGACCGTGTGCACACCGTCGATATAGAAGAAGAACGCGATCATGTAGACCAGCACGGTCTTGTTGTGAGCGATCTCGCGCATGGTGTGTCCGACCTCGGAGAACACACCGCCCACGATGTGGCCGATGGTGTCTTCGGGCTTGCGCTCGCGACCGTACTTTTGCTTATAGGTGCGAATGAGCGGCAGGGTAAAGATGAGCCACCAGGCACCAGTGATGATAAACGACAGACGCGTTGCCAGCATGGTGGGGACGCCAAGAGCGGGGCCACCCATGATGAGCGCCAGGCAGATGACGAACGGCACGGTGGAACCGATGTAGCCCCAGGCATAGCCCGAGCTGGACACGGCGTCCATGCGCTCGTCGGTGGTAATGTCGGGCAGCATGGCGTCGTAGAACGTCATAGAAGAGTTAAGGCCGATGGTGCACAGCACGTACACGGTCAAAAATGCCATGGCGGACATTGGGATAGCCTGCGCCAGGCAAAGCACCAGGCCCGTGAGGAAGAAGCCCAAGAAGAACTTGATCTTGTTGCCGGCGTAGTCGGCAAGTGCGCCCAGAATGGGCATGAGCATGGCGATGACCAGCGAGGCGATCGTCTGCGCATTGCCCCAGGCGACCACCAGGTCGGCCGAGGAAGCGCCGGTATTGATGGCGTTAAAGTAAATGGGCACCACCGAGGTATTGAGCAGCACGAGGGCCGAATTGCCCACATCATACATAACCCAGTTACGCTCGAGCTTGGTGTATTTCATGGACAGGGACCCTTCGTATTCGCCCGATATGCAGTTAGTTCATCGTACCCCAATTGTCCAGAACCGCCGGTAAGGATTCGGCAAAGGGGCACTCACGGGCCCTATTCCTCGCGGTCGAACTCCTCATCGGCTTCGAGCACGCGACCGCTGTAGTTGATGTGGCCGGTCACGGCGTCCATGTCGCCGGTCTCGATAAAACGTGCGACCGTGCACTCGTAATCGACCAGCGCGCGATCAAAGACCTCGGGGAAACTCTCGTTCGAGACCTCGTCGGTAAAGGGATTCTTCCATGTCAGATGGCCCAGGTTACCGGTGCGCTCGGGCAGCTCCGTCGTCACGCGATGGGCAAGGCCGTCGAGCAGCGAGTAGTCGTGCACCAAGCCCTCAACCAGCGAGATCGCGCGCGTCTTTGCGGAGCCGGCCGGCTCAATCGCGCGGTAAAGTCGCTGCATATTGGCAACGGCAGCACCGTACTCCCCCGCCGGAATGTCAATGCCGTACACGCGTCCGGCAACATAGCTCATCAGCACGCCGGCCACGCGATTGATGCGATCGGTGGTGACGATCTCGCCCGCCGGCGGGTAATCGTCAACCGTAGCGCCATCGCGTTTAAGCTGCAGCATCAGTACATCCAGGTCGCTCTCGATCACGGCATGGACCTGACTGCTCGAATCCTCAAGCTCTGAATCGGACTCCACGATGCCAAACTGCTGCTCATAGACAAAGGGGTGGGCGTTGCGGTCGAGCACGTAATGAGACAGCAGGCCCAGCGCAAAGGCACGACCCAAGCTGGCGTCGCGCGGCAGCAGATGCGACACGCCGTCGCGCAGGCACGCGAACTGGCGAGACATGCGCGACCGATGCATGACCTGCGCCAGCAGCGTGCAGTCGGAAACACGCGGTGTCA
Organism: Collinsella aerofaciens; assembly: GCF_902364355.1. Taxonomy (GTDB): domain Bacteria; phylum Actinomycetota; class Coriobacteriia; order Coriobacteriales; family Coriobacteriaceae; genus Collinsella; species Collinsella aerofaciens_AF. The sequence continues at coordinate 84,191 of NZ_CABJDK010000002.1, read as the reverse complement.
GAATGTGAAAGAAAAACGGGTCGGGGCCTTGGTTGCCCAAGATAAAGGCAATGCGCTCTTCATCGGACGTGATGACGCCCTGCGGAAGACGGTCGATGCTTTCCTCGCCAAACAGATGATGGGTGATAAGCGCGGGCATAATGATCCTTTCGATTTCATTCGATGCCACCCATTATGCCCACCGCGCGCCCATGCCAAACCTGCGATGGTAAACGACGACACGCAAGCCTCTTACGCAAGCCCCAAGTGTGCTTTAACCTCGGCAGCGCGACGGCGGGACACGGGCACCGTCGAGCTCACGCGGTCGAGCCTGAGCTCCATCAACCCCGTGGAGCCAATCTCAACATTGTGCACGTCTTCCAAATTGACCAGGTAGCTGCGATGAACGCGAATAAAGCCCTCGGAATCCAAGCGACGCTCGAGCGAAGAGATCGACTCATTGATCAGGTACGTTCCCTCGGCGCAGATGGCGTTGCAAAAATCGGCGCGCGCCTCAAAGTAGCAGACGTCTGCGGCGGGAATGAACACCTTTTTGCCCCCGCGGTCCACCGTCAGACGCAAAGGCTGGCGCGGAGCGTGGATAACACGACGGACACCCAAGGCCGCCTCGATCTTGTCGAGTGCCTTTGACAGGCGTGCGTCCTCAACCGGCTTGACGACATAATCGACGGCATCGAGGTTATAGGCATCAGCCGCATACTCGGCAAACGCCGTCACAAACACCACGACCGGCGGCGTCTTTAGGTTCTGCAGCGTCTCGGCAAGCTCAATTCCCGAGCGACCGGGCATGGTAATGTCTAAAAACAACACGTCGGGCTTGTTCGACAGAATCGACTCTACGGCTTCGGTGACATTGCCCGCCTCGGCAATCTGGCCCACACGCGTATCCTTTTCCAACAGATAGCGTAGTTCAGCCCTAATTGGGGGCTCGTCATCAACCACCAAGATGTTCCAGCCTTCGGACATATGTGCTTCCCCTCTTTTTCTCTCAATCCAACCGCGTGCTACGCCGTCAACGGCGCCGGCTCATGCGGCTCGCCGTTCAGCTCGACGATGACCTGCGTTCCCACGCCCTCCTGGGACTTCACGCGCATGCCGGAATCTTCTCCGTAAAAGAAATGGATGCGCTGAAGCACGTTGAAGAGCGCCAGGCCGCAACCTCGCTTGACGGAGCCGTCGGCGGTAATGCTCTCGGGCTCCTCTCGGCGATGTTGCTCAAACAGATGCGCGCAGACCTCTTCGCTCATACCGATGCCGTCATCCTCGACGATGATCTCCAAACCGTCATCGGTCTCGAAAGCCCTAACATGAATAGAAAGCGGCTCGGTCTCGCGCTGCGCGTGCTTGATGCAGTTTTCGAGCAACGGCTGCAAGATAAACGGCGGCACCATGCAATCGCGCACCTCAAAGTCGATATCGACCGAGACGCGCAGACGGCCGTCGCCATAACGAGCCTGCATAAGATTGATATAGCGAGTGCCCTGTTCCACCTCGTGCTCGAGCGTTGTGAGGGTATCGGAATCAGAAAGCGTCTGACGGTAGTAATTGGAAAAGTCGATGAGCAGCGACCTGGCCTTGTCCGGCTCGGTACGTACGAGCGACACAATGGTGCTGATGGTGTTAAACAGAAAATGAGGATCGACCTGCGATTGCAAGGCGCGCAGCTCCACGCGGGCCGTAAGCTCGTCCTGGCGCTCGAGCTCAAAGCTCGCAAGCTGCGTGGAAATGAGGTCGGCAAAGCCCGAGGCAAGCGCCGTCTGGCGCATATCGATGCTGCTCAGACGGGGATAATACAGCTCGAGCGTGCCCACGCAATGCCCGCGCACAGTAAGCGGTGCGACAATACCGGCGCGCAGGCGCGGAAAGTAGCCACCTGTCTCGGTCGAGGCATCGCGCGAGAAAACGCTTTGCTCACCGCTGTTGATCACGTTGAGCGTAGTCCGCAGTACCACCGGGGTGCCCGCGGGGCATTTTGCCGAGTCCTCACCCCAGCTTGCCAACACCTGCTTGCCGTCGGTAAAGCAGATGGCAGAGGCGATAGTTTCGGACAGGATGATCTTAGAGGCACCCAGGGCAGCTTCGGGCGTAAGGCCGCGCGACGTGTAGGCGAATATTTTCGACGCGATGGCGAGCGTGCGGTCGGTTGCGCTCGATGTGAGGTCGTCGGGAACGACAAAGACGTACGAGAAGAAGAAGCACAGCATGACCAAGCCGGCAATGACGACAACGGCCGGAACAGGATTGGGATTATCGGTTAGATCCCAGATGAGCAGCAGGATAAGCAGCGGAACGACAATACCGAGCAAGATGGCTTGAACCACATGCTGAGCGGTACGAAAGACCTTGGTAGAGTTGTAGCTCTTGCCCAGAATCACCCTATTGAGATCCACCGTCATCTCCTTCTTACTGACGCACCCCATAGCAATAAAGAGGGCCGCAAGCGACCCTCTCCATTGCATTATGCAATCAAATACTGTGTTTTACATCAAGCCATCGATGAACGGTAGCTTAGGCGCTGTACTTGTTTGCCTCGCCGAAGGTGCCAGCCTCGACAATCCAGCCGTCCTTCATGATGACGTCCATGTTGTCGGTGTTGAGCACGTGGATGTCGGCGGCGACGTCACCGTTGACGACCAGCAGGTCGGCGCACTTGCCGGCCTCGATGGAACCGGTCTCGTCCTCGATGTGGCACATCTTGGCACCGTTGAGGGTGGCGCAGGTGATGGTCTCGACCGGGGTGAAGCCGATCTTGTCGACGAACTCGTACATCTCCTCGATAGAGCAGGTGCCGTACGGGGTGACGAAGGAGAAGGAGTCGGAGCCGATCGTCATGACGACGCCGCGCTTCTTGGCCTCGCGCAGGCAGTCGTAGTTGCGCTGCAGCTCCTTCTCGACCAGGGTGCCCTCGTACTTGTCGTGCAGCTCGGGGACGTAGACGGGCGGATAGGTGGCGTACCAAGTGGGCAGGAAGGCGATCGTCGGGGTGAAGAAGGTGCCCTGCTCGGCCATGAGGTCCATGGTGCGCTCATCGATATCGAAGCCGTGAATCAACTGCTCGCAGCCAAAGCGAACGGAATCGTAGGCAGCGGCGTGGTTGTTGTAGCAGTGGCTCCACACGGGGATGCCGACCATCTTTGCCTCTTCGACCACGGCCTGGATCTCCTCGGAGCAGTAGTGCTGGTCGCGGCCGGAGTCCCAGCGCCAGATGCCGCCACCGGTAGCCCAGATCTTGATGGCATCGGGGTTCTCGCGCAGGCGACGACGGACGGCCTTACGCAGATCCCAAGGACCGTCGACCTGATCGCCCCAGGGGTGCGATTCCTTGTTGAGCTCCTGGCTGCAGTGGTGGGAGTCGCCGTGGCCGGCAACGCGGCAGAAGCCAAGGCCGGTTGCCAGAACGCGCGGGCCCTTGAAGACGCCCTTGTCGATGCAGTCGCGGATCTGGATACCAAAGCGACCGATCTCGCAGACGGTGGTGAGACCGTGGGTGAGGCAGTCGTAGGCCTGCTTGACGGCGACGGCCTGCTTCTCGAGGAGCGGCTGCATGACCCAGTCGGTGTCATCGTCGGTCAGGTTGCCCGAGAAGTGCAGGTGGGTGTCGATCAGGCCGGGAAGGACGGTCTTGCCGGCGGCGTCGATAACCTCAACGCCCTCGGGAAGGTCCTGCATGACACCGGCGTACTCGATCTTGCCATTGTCGTCGACGAGAACGAGGGAGTTCTCGACCGGCTCGGCACCGGTACCGTCGATGAGCTTGCCGCCAACGATTGCATACTTAGTGGACATGGTTCCTCCTTATGGATCCATATAGTGGGCGAGGCCGCGTTGGGTTAAGGCCTCACAAAACTACCCAAGTGGTGCCGGGTTCGGTGCGCGGGAGAGAGGGCCCCGCGCACCCGATCCGCCCCGGCTAGGCGTTATTTTTTGCGGGAATTGGTGAAGGCCATGAGGGCCAGGCCAACAGCCAGCCAGCCGATCACGATGCTCCACTCCACCATGTTGAGGGAGGCGGGAGAGAACGGGATCACGAGCAGGCCAATGATGGTGCCGCAGGCAACGATAGCGAGGCTGATGCCAAACTTGCCGCCGGGCACCTCGTAGGGACGAGGCAGGTCGGGCTCGGTGAAGCGCATACGCAGGCAAGCGAGGGCGACCATGCCGCAGGAGAAGATGAAGGCGAGGGCCGACACGTTGGTCAGAGGGATGAGCATGTTCTTGCCCAGGAACGGACCGACGACGGTGATGACGCCCAGAACGACGCAGGCGAGCTTGGGAGCGCCGGACTTGGGATCGACCTCGGCGAACTTCTCGGGCAGCTGACCCTTGCGGCCCATGGCGAGCATGATGCGGCTCGTGGCGCCGTAGAAGGAGTTCATCGGGCCCATGGGTCCAAGCGTGGCGATGACGAGCATGGCCAGGTACAGGAGCATGTTGATGCCCTTGAGGCAGGCAAGCGCGGGAACCGGGCTCTTAACAAACTCATGCCAGTCGAGGATGGTGCCGAACGAGTAGATGCAGACCATGTAGAAGCCGCCGGCGGCCAGCAGAGCCAAGGAGATGATCTTACCGAACTTGTTCCAGTTGAGGCCCTCGGCTGCTTCCTCAGCCTGCTGAGGAATGGTGTCGAAGCCGGCGTAGAAGAACGGGGTCAGAACCAGGACCGAAACGATGCCTGCGAACAGGCTGGTGCCCTCGGTAGCGGGCTTGCCGCCGCCAGCACCGGTGACCTGGGAGAACACGGGCATGGCGTTGTCCGGCGAGCCGGTGAACAGCGAGACGCCCATGGCGAGCAGCATGCCGCAGAGCAGGGCCTTGGTCAGGAAGGCCTGCAGCTTGGCGGCCGAGCTGGCACCGCGGAAGTTGAGGAAGATGACGTAGGTTGCAAAGCCGAGCGCGATTAGCGTCGGGAACAGGTAAACGTCGGCGCCCAGGATGGTGTAGAGCTTGACGGCGCGCAGCCACTCAAGGCCGGGCAGGCTGCCGAACATCTCGGACACGAGGGTCGAGATGGCGATGGCCTCCCACGGGCACAGGATGCCGTTGCCCAGGGCCAGGAGCCAGCCGGTGATGTAGCTCATCGTACGGCCAAAGCTACGATCGACATACTCGACGATGCCGCCCGAGATGGGGATAGCAGCCGTGAGCTCACCGAAAACAGCTCCGACGGGCACGAGGAAGATTGCACCCAAGAGGAATGCGATCATAGCGGGAACGGGACCGCCGCCCACGACCATCCAGTCGCCGACCTGCAGAACCCAACCGGTACCGATGATGGCACCGAAACCGATGGTGAAGAAGTTCCAGAGCGAAAGCGTTTTCTTCATGCCGCCGTTGTCCTCGACTGCAACTTCTGCGTTCTTGTCCGCCATTGTTCCCCTCCTTTCCTTTTTGACGCCCCCTGGCGTCACCCCTTGCGCGGTCCGTTTTGCCGCGCGCTTTTATTCCATGGCTTTAAGATACGGCCTTGGCGCAGCAGCGCCGCTCGCAGCTCGACCGAAGGCAGAACTGCAAAACGAGCGGCACCGTTTTTGGGACGAACGGCACGGTTTGCCGCTCATTGTTGCCGCCCGCCCAACGGGCGTACGCTCATCGGGCGCATAGAGAGATGTTTTTGAGGCTGTGCGTTTTGCGCCTTTCGTACCGTTTACCGAGCTTTTGACGCGCAGACCCATTTGTTGCACATCTTTTTTGTAGGATAGACAGGTTATACATGAGACAAGGCGGTACGAATGGCATACGGATACAACGACGGTGATCAACGGCGACAAAGCGTTCGCCTTGCTGGCCGTACCACGCCGACGCCCAGAAGTGCCACGAGCAGCAATCCGCAACGCCCTCAAGAGCAACCCAGGCCTTCGTCTCGGCAGCAGACAAGCAGAACACGGCAGAGTGGCCGTCCTAGCACGGGCCCAAGCGCACAGCAAGACAGCCGCTTGGGCGCGCGCACTCGACAGCGCCAGGCCGAGGTTCCGCAACTGCGCCGCAACGGCGCACGTCAGCCCGGCATCCATATCAACCGCTTCTTTTCGCTTCCCCAAGGCGGACGCGACGGCAAGCCTTACCGCTCGACATCGCACGCGAATGCCCCCGCCCTGCCGGCTCGTCGGCTTCGCCTCGCGCTGTGCTCTATCCTCACCTGTCTGGTCTTTGTGCTTATGAGCTCCTGTATGTCCCACGGCTCGGCCGGTCTCGAGCCCACCGCCGAGGACAAACTGCTCAAGGCCCCCGTCGCGCCCGGTTATTCTTTCGCCTTTTCGACCCCGCGCTCGCAATGGCAAGCCGGCACGATGCCCCATATCTATCAGATCGACCCTGCGTGGTCGGAGCTGCCTTACGCCGGCGGCACCATCCGCCAAAATGCCTGCGGGCCTACGTGCCTCACCATGGTCTATATCTTTAAGACGGGACGCACCGATATGACCCCCGTCGATATGTGCGCGCTTTCTGAGGCGGGCAATTACGCCCCCACCGGTGCAACCGAATGGTCGTTTATGACGAGCGGGGCGTGGCAGTTGGGACTTAACGGAACGGAACTCCATAACGATCGCGACTCGATGACTCAGGCGCTGCGTTCGGGAGCGCCCGTCATCGCCGCCGTTCGGCCGGGCACGTTTACTAACGTAGGCCACTACATTGTACTTTACGGTATTGACGACGCCGACCAGATTGAAGTCTTCGATCCCAACTCGGCCAGCCGCAGCGCCCGCCGCTGGGGCGTTGTAGAGGTCCTCAACGAAGTCGAAGCCATGTGGGCCTACTACTAGTCATTGGGCACTCATTGGGGACAGACTTAAATGAGTGGTCCCAGGCTGCCCGGAACTGCCGACACGGAAAGCGCATCCCATTTTGGAGCTCAATAGCGGGATGCACTTTCCGTTAGCGGCCCGTTTGGGAAACTACGTTCCACTTTCCGGCAACATTCCGGGATGCATTTTCCGGTTGAGGCCCTCAAGGGAAACTATGTCCCATGTTGGACGCTCATTCTGGGATGCGCTTTCCGCAGTTGATTGATGCGGGCTTTAAGGACTGTTCCAAGCTGCCAGCAGAAAAGGAACGTCCCCAAGTGCCGGGTTTCCGCAGTCATTGGGGACAGACTTAAATGACTAGTCTTTTAAGAACGTCCCCAATGACTACCCACAGAATGAGGGTCTCATCGGGGACTAGGTAAATAGCAAAAGCCCCCGCGGCCGAAACGGGCCACGGGGGCAGCAGGCTTGCAAGGGTTAACTCAAGTCCTCGCCATTTGATGCAATGACCTTTTGATACCAGCAGAAGCTGTCCTTTCGGTAGCGATCGAACGTGCCTTTGCCCGTATCATCGGCATCGACATAAACAAAGCCATAGCGCTTCTTCATCTGCCCCGTCGAGGCCGACACCAAATCGATACAGCCCCACGGCGTGTATCCCATCAGGTCAACACCGTCCTCGACAATTGCATCGCGCAGCGCAAGAATATGCCTTCGCAGGTAATCAATATGATACGCATCGTGGACTTTGCCGTCTTCCAGCGCATCGAGTCCGCCCACACCGTTCTCGGCGATAAAGAGCGGAAGATGGTAACGATCGTGGTAGCCGGCAAGCGTCACGCGCAAACCCAGCGCATCGATCTGCCACTTCCAGGCAGTCTCTTTATCCTTGAGGTACGGATTGCGCAACGTCGGGAACACGTTGCCCTCCGCCTTCTCGGCGATCACCTGATCATCGGCGCACACCAAGCGCGAGCAATAGTACGAGAACGAGATGAAGTCGACCGTATGCTCTGCCAGATACTCCGTATCGCCCGGCTCAAAGGGCACGTGAACACCCTCTTTCTCGAGTGTACGCAGCTTCCAAGCAGGATAGGCGCCCGCAGCCATCACGTCTGTGTAGAAGTAGCGGCCGCGGTCCTCCTCATACGCAAGCCATACGTCCTCGGGCGCACAACGGTACGGATAGGTCGCACCGGCAGCGACCATGCAACCCACCTTGTTTGCGGGATCGATCTTGTGCAGAATCTCGACAGCGCGAGCGCTCGCCATAAACATATGGTGCGAGAACGCCGCGGTCACGGCTGCACGGTCACGCTCACCCTCGAGCGTGACACCCGCGTTGAGATAGGACAGCGCCACGCTGTTGATCTCGTTGAACGTAAGCCAATAACGCACGAGGCCCTGGTACGCGCGTCCGACGGTCTCGACGTAGTGCGCATACCGCTCGATCATCTCTCGGCTTTGCCAGCCACCATAGCGCTCGACCAGAGCCAACGGATAGTCGTAGTGCGACAGCGTCACAAGCGGCTCGATTCCATGCTCGCGCAGCGCCTCGAATACCTGACGGTAAAACTCCAAGCCCTCGCCGTTGGGCTCGGTCTCCATCCCTGTGGGAAAAATACGGCTCCAGCAAATTGAAAGACGCAGGCACTTAAAGCCCATCTCGGCAAAGAGCTCGACATCCTCGTGCCAATGATGGAAGAAGTCGTTGCCCCAGCGGCATGGATACTGCCTGTCCGGATCGTCCACGGGCTTTTGCCTGCCAAACATTACATCCCAGCGGTCGGAACCCTGTGGGATCAGGTCGGAGTGCGACATGCCGCGGCCGCCCTCGTTCCAGCCCCCTTCGGCCTGGTTGGCGGCGAGGGCACCACCCCACAAAAAGCCCTCGGGCATACCGGCGGCAGACGTTCTGTCAAAGTAACTCATGCTACTCAGCATCCTCGGCAGAAGCTGCCGCGGCGTTCTCCTGCTCCTGAGCCAGGAGCTGGTTATCGTACACCTTAAAGAACGGGTACCAGACCACAGCCATGACCACGATCAAAACGATCGTAAACACCCAGATGCGCGGGTCGAGGCACTGGACAAAGCCCTGAACGAAGATGGGGAACGTGCCGCTCACCAAGATGTAGAAGTTAGAGACAAGACCCAGTGAGACCGCACCCCAATACAGCAGGGCCGAGATCATGCCGCCTAGCACAAACGGAATCATGAGGATCGGGTTGAAGATGATGGGCGCGCCGAAGATCGCGGGCTCGGAGATACGGAAGAAGCTCGGCACGATCGATGCCCTGCCAAATGCCTTGAGCTGCTGCGACTTTGCCCTAAACGCGCAGAGCGCCACAAAAGAGAACGTATTACCCGTGCCGCCGATGAGGTTGATGGCCAACGACATGAGCACCGGGTGGAACTCAAGCGGCTGCCCGGCAGCATAGAGCGAGGCGTTGGCGGCAAAGGCGGCAAGCGAGACCGGGGCGGTGATGGGCATTACGATCATGTTGCCGTGGACGCCAAAGCACCAAAACAGCAGCGTCATGAAGCAGATAAGCAGTGCGCCGGGCACAGAGTCAACTGCGACGGAAAGCGGGGCAGCGAGCAGCTTCTCGATAACCGAGGGGATGGACAGCGCGGGATCGATCATCTGGATCAGCAGGTTGCCGCCAAAGAAGATGAGGATGTTGGCGAGCATAGGTACGATGGCGCCAAAGGTTTCGGACAAAAACGGCGGCACGCCATCGGGCATCTTGATGGTGATGCCCTTGGTCTGGCAGAAGCGCGTGACCTCGACGGAGACCAAGGCAACGATGATGGCGGTAAACAGGCCCTGCGCACCCAGATAGGTGCAGGGGACCGCCTGGAGCACGGACTCGTCAGCAAGCTGGTAGTAGGACGACGGCGCCGCGGCGATCAGGAACATCACCAGCGAGGTCATGCCGGCGTTAAGCTTGGGCATCTTGTAGGTGCCCGCCAGGTTATAGGCGATTGCGAACGTCACGATCACCGACAGTATGCCCATCGTCATATTGAAGGGGATGAGCAGCGTGAGCTTATTGGCCGTCGCAAAATCGAGCCAAGGGCCAAAGACGGACCAGAACCCGCCCTGCGCCACCAGGTCGGCCGTGACCGGCGGGTTGGCGAGGATCATAAAGACGGCAGATACCAAGATGAAGCTGATCGCGCTCATAAAGCCCTTTTGCATGGAGGCAAAGTGGCGCTCGGTGCCGCAGAAATTGGCGATAGGGGTCAGTTTTTCCTGAAGCAGGGTCATGAACTTCTCCATGGTTGCCTCCTAACCCAACAGCGACTGGGCGAGTGCCAGCACGTTGGCGGCGTTGCCCATGCCGTAGTCCTGTGCGGGGATGACCGCGGTCGGCTTACCGCTCCCCTGCTTGACGGTGTTGAGCTGGTAGGACACCTGCGGCCCCAAGAGCAGCACGTCATAATTGGCGCACGTCTCCTGATACTCGCCGATACCCACCGCATCGATATCGAGCTCGATGCCGTTTTGCTCCGCATATTTCTCGAGTTTCTTCATCAGAATGCTTGTAGACGACCCGCTGCGCAAACAAGAAGGATCTTCATAAGGGATTCCCTTCGCATTGATTGGTTGGATAGTCACCGCACGCCGCTAGGCGTTCTTGGTTGCAGTGCACTCATACAGGCAGATCAGCTCCTGCACGAGCTCCTGAGCAAGCATGGAGCACATGAGGTGGTCCTGAGCATGGACCAGCAACACATCCACCGACAGATGCTCGCCCGCTGCCTCAGTCGAAAGCAGCTGCGTTTGGATGTGGTGAGCCTTGATTCCCGCATCCTTTGACTGCTTCATGAGTTTGGCGGCGGCGTCAAAATCCCCCGCTTTTGCCTTTTCAAGGGCTTCGAAGGCAAGGCTGCGTGCCTCTCCCGCTGCAGCGACCAGCTGAAACGAAACCATCTCGGTTCCCTGATCGTCCATAACGGTCTCCTCTCCCGTGATTTTTGGTTTGTACTTGAATATTCGAAACGCCTATCTCCCGCCCGCAATCCTCGAGGTTTATTGCAGGTAGACAGACAGGGTTATCGACAAAAGAAGTCTTAAGCCGTATGCGCTTGCACAAGCGCCATCAGCTCATGCCAGGACCGGCGCTCGCGTAGGCGCTCGACCCCCTGGCGGTCCATAAAGATCTCGGCGAGCAGTGAGCTCAAGATCCGCGCCTCATCGCCGCCCGACCGAGCAAACGACACCATAAAGACGATATCGACCTCATGGCCGTATTCGTCCCAAAGAATGGGATGTTCGAGCAGGCCCACGGTAACAAAGGCCTCGGCGCTCAAGGGATGCATCCCATGGGGCATGGCTACCCCATTGCCAAACGAGGTGGCACTCGCGCTCTCGCGCTCGGCGACCTCTTGGGCAAACTGGGCATCGACACGGCCGCTCTCGACGGCGCGCTCGGAGAGATATCGGAGAACGGCCTGCTTCGACGGCGCCTCAACGCGGTTGAAGAACAGGGCACGGCTAAAGAAAGAGCTTACGGAGTCCGATTGCGCAGTGTCGTCGCTCAGCACCTTGCGGATAGCGTTGACATCGCTCGTCTCCAAGAAGAAATCGGCCTCGCGGACGGGCACGGGCAACTTGACGTTGAGCGGCACCGTTGTGAACACGTAGTCGATGTGCGAAAAATCGAACGTTCCCACGCGGGCGACATCGCATGTCTCAATCGAATCGATATACATGCCAAACTGCTTGCGGTACTGGTGCTCGAGCATACGGGCGCTTCCCGCTCCCGAGGCGCACACGATCAGGATGCGCTTGCGACGCGGCTGGTCGGCTTGCTGCTCGAGGGCCAGGGCAAATGCCATGGCGATGTAGCCGAGCTCTTCATCAGAGGGCTGGCTGCCAAAATGACGCTCGAGTACCTGCGAGGTGCCAGCTGCCATCGAATAGGCCAACGGAAACCTCGTCTTGATATCGGGCAGCATGGGGTTATCCATATGCATGTGATATTCAAGGCGATAGCCCAGAGGGCCGATATGCCGAGCAAGGTTCATGCGAAGTTCAAGATCGCCGCTAAAGTCAAACCTAAACTCATCGTTGACCGCACGTACCATCTCGGAAGCAATCTCCCACATCTCGTCCGAGATAACGGCAGAGCCCTTCTCGGGCACGCCCGTGCCCCTGCCGAGCAAATGGATTGCGATAAAGGCAACCTCTTCTCGGGGCATGCTCACGCCCAGGGCATCCTTGATGTTTGCGGCAATCTGGAAAGCCGCGGCGTATTCGCGCGTTCCCTCCAGTTTTTGAACGTCCGATTCTGCAGCTGGGACATAGCAGCCCTGCTCGATGCGGCCAAGAGCAATGTAAAGATGCATGATGAGATTGCGGGATGCCAGCGAGCTCACCGTGACGGGCGAGGCCGTCAGGGCATCGTCCACACATGCGGCGATGGCCCGCAGGCGCTCGGCGAGCTTTGCATCGTCGGTGTCGGGCAACACGGGCCTCACCAGCGAGGCCAGGCACAGGCGCCGTTGTGACTCCCCGCCCGCAACGCGGATTCCGTAGCGTGGGCGCTTTTCGAGCGTTAAGTCAAATTGGGCGAGTTTCTGCTCTACCAGACGCATGTCATTGGACAGAGTTCGCGCCGAAACGTAGAGTAAATCCGCATACTCCTCAATCGTCACCCACTGGGACCGCATGAGGAGGTCGTTAAGAAGGAAGGACACACGGCCGTCGCGCGTATCAGGAATGCCCGGATGGGCCAGAGCCGCACCGTCTAGCAAGCGAGCAAGCTCATCTGCACGTGCAACATCGATACGATACTGCCCCTTGCTGCCAACGATGCGTGCAACCCCTGCAAGGTTGTCGTTTGCGCGATGGATATAGTTTCTCACGGCGCGCTCGCTTACCTCGAGACGCTTGGCAAGTACCGCGACAGCGACAGGCTGAGCGTCCTCGATCATATTTACAAGCTGCTTGACGCGAGCATCCATGTCCTCCTCCTTTCCCTGCGTCTAGTCTAACGCGGTAAAGAATGACACTCCACGTCGCGCTCGTTCCGCCAACTCGGAACAGGTTGCGGGGAGTCCAGCTGAGCTATGGAGAGCCTGGGGAGAGGGCCCGAAGGCAATGCGTCGGTGTGGGATGCGCCTTCCCAGCCATTGGGCAGTCATTGGGGACAGACTTAAATGAGTAGTCGTTGTGAACGTTGTTGTTTGACTAGTCGTTTAAGAACGTCCCCAATGGCTATTAAGGACTGTCCCAAGCTGCCGGCAGGAAAGGACCGTCCCCAAGTGCCGGGTTTGTCCCCAATGACTAGGTGAATAGCAAAAGCCCCGCAGCCGGAGCGGACTGCGGGGCTCATGAAGAGAGGCTAGTTTGTGGGCGTCTTGCCTGGCGCCCACGGGAGAGGCAACAGAGTAGAGGCTACTCGTGGATGCGGGTACCGGAGAGGCCGGCCATGGTCTCGGCGGCCTTGTCCAGGGCGCCGATGATGCAGGTGCGGCCCTTGCGGGAGCGGGCGAACTTGATGGCGGCGCGGACTTTGGGCTCCATGGAACCCTTGCCGAACTGGCCCTCGTCGGCCAGGCGCTCGGCCTCGTCGGCGGTGAGGTCCTCGAGCTCCTCCTGGTTGGGCTTGCCGAAGTTGATGGCGACATGCTCGACGGCGGTCAGCAGGAACAGGACGTCGGCATCGCAGTCCTCGGCCAGCAGCTCGCCGCCCAGGTCCTTGTCGATAACGGCGGGAACGCCCTTGTAGCAGCCCTTGTTCTCGTAGTCGCGGACGACGGGGATGCCGCCGCCACCGCAGGCGATGACGATGAACTCGTTGTCGAGCAGGTTGAGGATGGAGTCAGCCTCGACGATCTTCTTGGGATCAGGGGAAGCGACAACGCGACGCCAGCCGCGGCCGGAATCCTCGACGAAGACCTTGGAAGGATCCTCGGCCATGAACTCCTTGGCCTGCTCCTCGGTGTAGAAGGGGCCGATCGGCTTGGTCGGGTTCTTGAACGCGGGATCATCCGGGTCGCACTCAATCTGGGTGACGACGGTGGCGGCGTGCCAACGCTTGTAGCGCTTGTGCATCTCGCGGCCGATGCCCTGCTGCAGGTGATAGCCAATGTAGCCCTGGGACATGGCGCCGCACTCGGGCAGCGGCATCTCGGGGGTGCCGATGGCGTCGTGGGCAGCGGCGAAGGCGTTCTGGATCATGCCGACCTGCGGGCCGTTGCCGTGGGTGATGATGATCTCGTTACCCTGCTCGATAAGACCAAGGAGAGCGTGGGCGGTGTTGCTCACGGCCTGGATCTGCTCGACGGGGTTGTTGCCGAGGGCGTTGCCGCCGAGGGCGACGACAATACGATCGGGCTTGCCAAGAGGCTTAGACATTGCTGGAATCCTTTCTGTAAAAGGCCTACAACCCATTAATAACCCGCGTCCGTGCAATACGCGAGTTTATTAAGGTTTATATTCTCTTTATCGCTCATTTTATTCATTTTGAAAATAGTTTAACGGTGAACGGTCGTTTTTACCCGCTCAGCGTAAAGAAGCCCAGCTCACACATGTTTACGTCATCTACGTGCGACTTTATTTAATTAGAGCAGAGATTAGGCTGGATTATGCAAACTATATCTTTGCTAAACACATAACGGACACTGCAACTATTTACTCGCACTATACGAGATTCTATGCACTTGCAAGACAAGTATGCACCCCTGCAATAACACGGGGCTTTTCATCCAACAAAAGGGATAGCCAATCGCGCTTCACTTTGCGGCAAGCGACTGTGAGTTTGCAGTATAGAACTTTACCGTCGGGTATTGCATGAACGCCGCTGACGCACTTTCGCTCCTGCCCACCCAAGCAGCCGAGAACGCTAACGGCGTCCCCAGCGTTTTCGCAAAATACCGTGCTGGCTCGCTGGCTTTGAGGCCTAAGTGAGCTTTGCTATTTGCCAATTTTTGTATGATTTGGGCCAAATCTATCTGCCAATTTTTGTATGATTAGGGCAAATCTATTTGCCAATTTTTGTCATTTGGGGGTTTTAATGCTACGCCGTAAGGTCACTAATAGGCTTTTGAACTGGAAAAATAACTCTCATAAGGCTTTGCTTGTTACCGGTGCGCGTCAGATTGGCAAGAGCTATGCAATTCGCGCGTTTGGTAAAGACAACTACGCGTCGTATTTTGAGGCCAATTTGCTGCTCGATACCGAGGCAAGAGATGTGCTCATTGGCGCTAAGAACGCCGTTGACTTTATCAACCGCGTGGCCCTTCTTGCGGATGCACCGCTTGTTGAGGGAGATACGCTTATCTTTGTCGATGAAATACAGGAGTATCCGCAGATCGTCACGCTCATGAAGGCGCTGGTCGAGGACGGGCGCTTTAGCTATGTCTTCTCGGGGTCTATGCTTGGGACTGAGTTTAAGGGGATCTCTTCTTTCCCGGTGGGGTATGTCGAGCACATTGTTATGCGGCCAATGGATTTTGAAGAGTTTTGTTGGGCAAACAGCATCAGCGAGAATGTGCTTGCAGACATCCGCAGCTGCCTTGTCGAGAGGCGTCCCGTCGAAAACTATATTCATGAGGCGATGCTCAAAAACTTTAGAGCTTATATCGTTTGCGGCGGCATGCCGGAGGTCGTACAGAACTATATCGATTCGGGTTATTCACTCGTGAGGACGCGTGAGCTTCAAATTCAGCTGGTCGATCAGTACAAAAGCGATATCTCTAAATATGCATCGACTCGAGCGTTTAACGTTCGCGCGATTTTCGAACAAATTCCCGTTCAGCTTGAGGCGGAGTCCCATCGCTTTGTTGTTTCATCCCTGGGCGAGGGGGCTCGCCTTCAAAAATACGAGCAGGATTTCCTATGGCTGGTGAACGCGGGCGTCGGTTTGATGGTCGCCCAGGTGACGGAGGCCCGGAGTCCTCTTAAGAGGACAGAGAAGGCGACCGCCTTTAAACTATACGAGTCTGATACAGGCATGCTCGCATCACGGTATCCCGGCAGCACGGCACGCGCTGTCTACCTTGATATGAAAACCCCCAACCTCGGCGGTCTCTATGAGAACGTGGTCGCGCAGGAGCTTGTCGCCCTTGGAACTGATGCATGGTACTACCAGACACGCGAGGTCGGCGAAGTTGACTTTGTGATCGAAGGCACTCGCGGGCACGTTGTCCCAATCGAGGTCAAATCGGGCAAGAAGGTTCGAGCCCATGCGGCCCTCGACCGTCTGATGAGCGTGAGCGAGTACAAAATCCCCGAGGCCGTTGTGCTAAGCCACGAGAACCTCAGCAAAGAGGGCAAGGTTCTGTACGTTCCAATCTATATGACATTCTGCCTCGATGAGTTTATGGAAAAGGACGACCCCAACAACGATTTCTCGTTTGCACCCATATCCCTCTAGGCCATCTGGGTCCGCAACTAGGTCCCCCTCTATGCCCAAAGCAGCGCGTGGTTTCGCGGCAAAGCCGCGAAACAGCGACCGGGACAAGGCACCCCACCAACCACGTCCTTCATCAGCCCACACAATCTGAGGACGTAGTCGTAGCAGGATCTGAGGGCTGACCTTCGCGGACACTCCGCAGGACGAAAGAACCCCCGCCGCACGTAGTGCGCAGCGGGGGTTCTTTCATGTCCGAGGACGTCCGCGAAGGTCAGCCCTCAGATCCTGCGGTGGGAGACTTAAGCCTCGTTGTACACCGTCTTGAGCTTCAGCAGGTGCTGATAGCGGTCCATAGCGGCCTGCTCGTTCTCCTTGAAGAGCTCCTCGGCGCGCTCGGGGAAGGAACGCGTCAGCGAAGCGTAACGGGCCTCGTTCATCAGGAACTCCTGATAACCGCCCGCGGGCTCCTTGGAATCGAGCGAGAACTTCTTGCCGGCAGCAGCCTCGGGGTTGAAGCGGAAGAGGTTCCAGTAACCGCACTCGACAGCCTTCTTCATCTCGGCCTGGCAGTTCTGCATGCCGCCCTTCTTGATGGAGTGCATCTCGCAGGGGCTGTAGCCGATGATGAGGGACGGGCCGTCGTAGGCCTCGGCCTCGTGGATGGCCTTGAGGGTCTGAGCCGGGTTGGCGCCCATGGCGACCTGCGCCACGTAGACGTAGCCGTAGCTCATGGCAATCTCGGCCAGGGACTTCTTCTTGGTCACCTTACCGGCAGCGGCGAACTGAGCAACCTGGCCCAGGTTCGAGGCCTTGGAGGCCTGACCGCCGGTGTTGGAGTAAACCTCGGTGTCGAAGACAAAGACGTTGACATTGTGGCCGGAAGCCAGGACGTGATCCAGGCCACCGAAGCCGATGTCGTAGGCCCAACCGTCGCCGCCGAAGATCCAGAAGGACTTCTTGGTGAGGTAAGCCTTGTCGGCGAGGATTGCCTTGGAAGCCTCGCAGCCGCACTTCTCGAGCTCGGCAACGTAGGCAGCGGCAGCGGTCTTGGAGGCCTCGGCGTCGTTGACAGAGTCAATCCAAGCCTGGCCGGCAGCCTTGAGCTCGTCGGACGGACCATCGGCGGCGATGATGTCCTGGGTAGCGGCAATCAGCTTGTGCTGAACAGCCTCATAGCCCACGGCCATGCCCAGACCGTGCTCGGCATTGTCCTCGAACAGGGAGTTGTTCCACGCCGGGCCGTGACCGTCCTTGTCCTTGCAGTAAGGAGCGGTGGCAGCGGGGTTGCCCCAAATGGAGGAGCAGCCGGTGGCGTTGGAGATGAACATGCGGTCGCCGGCGACCTGGGTCACCAGACGTGCATAGGCGGTCTCGGCGCAGCCGGCGCAGGAGCCAGAGAACTCCAGGTAGGGCTGCTTAAACTGGCTGCCCTTAACGTTGGCCGCGATGAGCTCCTTCTTCTCGGAGACGTTCTCGACCATGTAGTCCCAAACGGGCTGCTGGTCCATCTCCTGCTCGGTGGGAACCATCTCGAGGGCGCCCTTGGGGCAGACCTTGACGCAGTTGGTGCAGCCCATGCAGTCGAGCGGGCTGACGGCCATGGTGAACTTCATGCCCTTGGCCTTGGGGCCCATAGCGTCGAGCGTGCGGGTAGCCTCGGGCGCGGCGGCAGCCTCGTCCTCGGTCATCGCGAACGGACGAATGGTGGCATGCGGGCACACATAGGCGCACTGGTTGCACTGGATGCACTTGGTCTCGTCCCAGTGAGGAACGACCACGGCGACGCCGCGCTTCTCGTATGCGGAGGCGCCCAGCTCAAACTGGCCGTCGGCGCAATCGACAAAGGCGGAAACGGGCAGGCTGTCGCCATCCATGCGATCGATGGGCTCGAGCAGATTCTTGACCTGCTGGGCGATGGCAGACTTGGTCTCCTCGGAGAGCTCGACGGGAGCGGCATCCTCAGCGGTAGCCCAGTCGGCCGGAACCTCGAACTTACGGAAGGCGGTAGCGCCGGCATCGATGGCCTTGTGGTTGGCATCGACGATGGCCTGGCCCTTCTTCATGTAGGACTTGGTAGCCGCGTCCTTCATGTACTGCAGGGCGTCCTCGGCGGGCAGGACCTTGGCCAGCGCGAAGAAGGCGGACTGGAGCACCGTATTGGTGCGCTTGCCCATGCCGACCTTGGCGGCCAGGTCGATAGCGTCGATCAGGTAGACGTTGACGTTGTTGTTCGCGATGTAGCGCTTGGCCACGGCGGGCATGTGCTCGGCGAACTCCTCGTCGCTCCACTGGCAGTTGACCAGGAAGGTGCCGCCCGGCTTGACGTCGCGGACCATCTTGAAGCCCTTGACGATATAGCTGGGGTTGTGGCAAGCGACAAAGTCGGCCTTGGTCACGTAGTACGGCGAACGGATCGGGGAATCACCAAAGCGCAGGTGCGAGACGGTGACGCCGCCGGTCTTCTTGGAGTCGTACTGGAAGTAGGCCTGGACGTACTTGTCGGTGTGGTCGCCGATGATCTTGATCGAGTTCTTGTTGGCGCCGACGGTACCGTCGCCACCCAGACCCCAGAACTTGCACTCGATGGTGCCGGGGGCTGCGGTGTTGGGCGCATCCTCGGCCTCGGGCAGGCTCAGGTTGGTCACGTCATCGACGATGCCGATGGTGAACTCGCGCTTGGGCTCGTCCTTCTTGAGCTCCTCGAAGACAGCGAACGCGGACGCGGGAGGCGTGTCCTTGCTGCCCAGGCCGTAACGGCCGCCGACGACCTTGATACCCGTCTTGCCGGCCTCGTAGAGAGCGGAGACGACGTCCTGGTAGAGCGGCTCGCCGATGGAACCCGGCTCCTTGGTGCGGTCCATGACGGCAATCTTTTTGACGGTCTCGGGGAGAACGTCGACAAAGTGCTTGATGGAGAACGGACGGAACAGGCGAACCTTGACCAGGCCGACCTTCTCGCCGTGAGCGTTGAGGTAGTCGATGACTTCCTCGAGCACGTCGCAGAAGGAGCCCATGCACACGACGACGCGATCGGCATCGGGAGCGCCGTAGTAGTTGAACAGGCCGTAATCGGTGCCGAGCTTCTCGTTGATCTTCTTCATGTAGCCCTCGACGACGGCGGGAAGCTCGTCGTAGACCTTGTTGCAGGCCTCGCGGTTCTGGAAGAAGATGTCGCCGTTCTCGTGGCTGCCGCGGGTATGCGGGTGCTCAGGGTTGAGCGCGTGATCGCGGAAAGCCTGGACGGCGTCCATGTCGCACATCTCGGCAAGATCCTTGTAGTCCCACATGGCGACCTTCTGGATCTCGTGGCTGGTGCGGAAGCCATCGAAGAAGTTAAGGAACGGGGTCTTGCCCTCGATGGCGGCAAGGTGAGCCACCGGCGAGAGGTCCATGACCTCCTGGACGTTGCCCTCGGCGAGCATGGCGAAGCCGGTCTGACGGCAGGCCATGACGTCGGAGTGATCGCCAAAGATGTTCAGGGCGTGCGAAGCGACGCAACGCGCGGAGACGTGGAAAACGCCCGGGAGCTGCTCGCCCGCGATCTTGTACATGTTCGGGATCATCAGGAGCAGACCCTGAGAAGCCGTGTAGGTGGTGGTCAGAGCACCGGCGCCCAGCGAACCGTGAACGGTACCGGCTGCACCTGCCTCGGACTCCATCTCGACGACCTTGACCGGGGTGCCGAAGATGTTCTTGCGACCCTGGGCCGCCCACTGGTCGACATGGTCGGCCATCGGGCTGGACGGCGTAATGGGATAAATTCCCGCTACCTCGGTGTACGCATACGAAACATATGCGGCCGCCTCGTTGCCGTCCATAGACTTAAACTTACGCGCCATATACCCCTCTCCTCTCATATAGGTATACAGGCCCCGGCGATCGCCGGGATGTTGGCGTGATGGGATTTTCGCTGTTGCTTCCAATCATCTGGCAGGCGGACTTGGCAGCAGGTGCATGGCGTGGAGAGAAGGCATGCCAAGGCGAGGGGCGCTTGCGCACCGCAGGCCCAGCTACCTGTCTTGCACATGACCGAGCGCCGCAAAGGCCGCATGCCGGATGCTCCCGGGCACGCCCCGGCGATGGGAGGCGCCCGCAACGGAAATCCGCATGCGGGTTTATTGTACCCCGCCGTCAAGTGTAATTTCGGCAAATATAGGCGGGCGGTAAAGGTTTACCTTGGGTGACCGCCAAGGGCCAAAATGGCCCCTCCATCCCCGGGCGACTGGCTCTGACGCGCCAAGGAGTGTCCCCAAGTGCCGGCAGAAAAGGAGCGTCCCTATCTGCCGGCTAGAGGGCACCAAGGAGGATGGCGTAGGTGGTGGATTCGCCGAGTTTGAGCTCGTCGCCGGGGTTGAGCTGGGCGGAGCGACCGGGCTCTACTTGAATACACACGCTCGTGGCCCCGTTTACCACCACGGTGCCGTTCGTGGATGACAGGTCCTCGACAAACCATGTGCCAGAATCGTCGCACCAGATATGGGCATGGCGGGCCGAGACATCGTCGCCGACATCGGTGATGTCGCCCTCCCCCGTTGCCAGCGCGCCGACCTCGACGCCTTCCTCACTCGGCTGGATCCAGCGCGGGGCGCTCACCACGTAGCCGTTTTGCACGCGCAACAGTCCCAACGGATGCGCCGGCGCGGCCTCGTGCTCGCCCGCGACCGAAGATGTGCTCAGCGAGCGCGGCGTCGACGTGGCGCCGCCACAGGTCGCATGAGCGTAGTCGATGGCATAGGTCACCGACGAGCGGACATCTGCCGAGCAACCCACGGCGACAAACAGCACCAGGATGGCCTCGGCGCGCTCGGCGGGCATGAGCTCAGCCGCCTGCGACAGGCGCTCGAGCGCATTGCGATAGAGATTCGTGTCCTGATGGCATTCCTCGAGTGCCCGCACCATGGGCTCGCCAGCGGGGCCGCACACCATATTGGTCACGGCCGCGGCGTCCATGGGATTGCGCCGCCGCAAGGCCAGCTGCGACATAATGCGCGCGGCCGAGGTGCCGTAATCGGCAAAATAACGTTCCTGCAGCGTGCCGACCGGCGCGCGCACGATAAAGCGCGAAACCCAGGAGCGATCGGCGGCACGGCTCTGCGGACTACGGCCGTCGGCGAGCGGGCGGCTCGAGAGCACCAGGCCGCACAGTTCGATATGGCTCAGGTGCGCTGCGCGCTTAAAGATGTCAAACATTGCCCCGCACGGGGTGAGCTCGGCTTGAGAAGCCATGGCTTAGCCCTCCTTGGTCGCAGAGATAGTGTCGGATACTTCGGCCGGCCCGCCAAAGGCGCGGGCAGCCGCGGCTCCGCCGGCAAGCGGCGTCGCCATGGGAATTTTCACACGTCGCGCTGACACGACGGGAAGCTCAAAGGCAAACCCCATCGCCAGCAAAAACCACGTGAGCGCATAGGTTGCAATTATGGCGGCCACCAGGCCATCCGCCACGGCATGCTGGGAAAACACGGTACATGCGAGTGCAGCCAGAGCCGGGACCTCGCAGGCGGAAAGGGCCAACACGCCCTGCAGGAACCCCGCGCGGCGATTGCGCGCCAAGGCTCCGGCGGCAATGCCCACCATGCCCGGCAGCGCCAACGCCAGCGCGGCGATAATGGCTGGCAGCTTCCCGGACCACATAAGCGGTCCCACGATGAGCGTTACATGAGCGCCCGACGCCAACAGCGCCGCTGATACCACGACCACAGCCCAAAGCACGCCGCATACCGCCGTCGCACCAACCATCGCCGCGCGCCGGGCCGTGTGCCCCGATACCTCCATCGGGCACGGCATGAGCGGCTCGGCGCGAAGCGAGCGGGCGACATTTTGCGCATAGTGGTCACAAAACGCCGAAAGCGCCGCCTCCACCGCAGCCGGCTCGGGACGATCTTCCTGATGGCAGGACAGGCAGGCCATCACCACATCGAACAGCTGAGCATCGACAAACGCCAGCGCATCGCGCAGATCCTCGGAATTTGGATCGAGCCCCAGCTGCTGAGCCTGTTCGGCCGCGGCAAGTGCCACATCGGGCTCGCGTCGCAACAGTTGCGTCAAGTCGCAGCCGGGCGCGTGGGCGCCGACGGGATAATCGGGCAGCGTATCCATCTTGAGGCGATAAGGGCTGGCAATATCGCGCGTCTTTTTGCGCGAGCCCGAAGTACCCGACGCACCCGGCGCTACTTCGTACGGCGCGACACCGGCGATGAGCTCGTAGACCGTACTCGCCGCCGCATAGACATCGATTGCCGGCGACATGCGAAGCATGCGCAGGTCGGGGATATCGTCGGTGAGCATCTCGGGCGGGGCGTAGGCCACCGTCGCGCGGCGCAACGTGGCATAGCACTCGGTAAACGATGCCTTGCCGCCGGTGCCGGCCACCGCAGAGGCGGGCTCGAGCGCCAGCGACGAGCCAAAGTCGATCAAGCACAGGTCGAAAGTGCCTTCGGCAAGCTGTCGGTCGAGCGGCAGGCGCGCCGTGCGCACCATAATATTAGCGGGCGAGATATCGCGATGGACGAACCCCTCGCCTACCAAGCTCATGCGGCAGAGCAGATCGAACAGGTCGCGACCCAGGCGCGCCGCCACGAGCGGCGACAGACGCCCGGCATCGTCCACGGCAAGGCGCGAGCGCAGGCGAGCGAGCGTCTCGCCCTCGACCCACTCCATGACAATCGCGGGCACGCCGTCGACCTCGCCCCACCCGTATAGGCGGGGAAAGCCCTTAAGGCCCGAAAGGGCACGATGGCATTCATATTCCTCGCGAAACGCCGCCTTGAACTTGGTGACCAGCGCCTCGTGGGCGACATCGTCATCAAATTCGTCGCGCGCCGGCAAGATGAGCTGCTTGAGCGCCACGGCCTCGCCCTGCGCGTTGACGGCACGCGTCACGCGGCCGATGCCGCCGCGGCGCATGGTGGCGTCGTCGGCAAACAGCATCGTAAAACGGCGCAGGTAGGCGGGAAGCTCGTCCGTGCCCAGGGCGACGGCCGGCTCAAACCCGTCGACGCGCGCCAGGCGCAGGCCCACCATGGGATCGTGGGCAAGCGATTGGGTTGTGGCGGAAACGAGATTGGTCATCATAGAGCGATCGCCGCCACATTGTTATTGAAGTTGTTGAGCGCGACGTTATCGTCGCCGTGATGTCCGACCCATTGACACAGGTTTGTGTAGCAGCCCCAAAGGTTGGCGAATTGTCGATACCACTTTGACTGGGGAGGAAACGTCTGCCGGCCAAACTCGGCACGGATAACAAACATGTCATTGACCAGGCTGTCGCACGGTCCGGTGTCGCCCGTGGCGTTATAGGTCGACACCACGCTATTGGCGCGGGCGACATAGCCATCGAGCATGTTGTATTTGGTCACGAGCCAACTGTGGATACTCTCCTCCTCGGCAGCTGAGAGGCTACCCGAGCCCGTGTCGCCGCCGGCGCCGCCGTCCATCGAGCCACCACTCGAAGATCCGCCGCCAGAAGCGGAGCCCGAACCGGAACCGCCGTCCGAGCCCGACGAACCGGTGCCAGAACCGGACCCATCCGAGCCGCCGGGTTTACCCGCCTGCTGCGTACCCTGTTCCTTCTGCTGCTCCGCCTTGTTAACGATAGATGCCACGCTGTTGTTGGAAAGCTTCGTAATGACCTTGGTGTTGGTGAGCACGATGGTCTTGCCGTTTGCCAGCGTGATCTCGTTGTCCGATGTTTCGGGACTGTCCGCATCGTCGCCACCGAACACAACGTGCGAGACCACGCTCGCCCACGCATATCCAGTTGTCGTTCCCAAGTCGCTTTTGGCCTTGCGCCCAATATGCAGATCGCGCGCAGCATGCGCCTGCACCATGGACGGCACCGTCATGCCATAAGCCGAAACACTGGCTATGGCCAGCACGAGCGAGCAAGACAGCAGCACACACGCCCGAGGCGCCAGGCCCAGCCGGCGTCGCATGCGCACCGCGGCGCCATGCTTTGTCTGAGTGCCCCCGGGCCGCATGCGTTCTCCTCCAACAAAAACACGCCGCTCAGGAGCGGCGCATTCTTTCATATCCACAGTTGAGTGTATCAGCGAACCCAAAAGGTTGCGCAACGAATGGGCAAATACGAGGTGCGAGCGGACCCATCCACGCGATAAGCGGATGAAAAGCAGGTTTGTTGCACAACAAATAAATGAACGCGCACCCAATTATGAGTGCCCCGTGCGGCAGGCCGACGGGACATGCCGCGAAGCTGACGCCGCTTAGATCGCGCGGCGGGCCTCGATAGCGCGGCCAAGCGTAAGCTCGTCGGCATACTCCAAGTCGCCGCCCACGGGAAGGCCGCTCGCAAGACGCGATACCTCAACGCCCAATGGCTTGATGGTGCGAGCAAGGTAGCTCGCCGTGGTCTCGCCCTCAATGTTGGGATTGGTGGCGATAATGACCTCGTGGATGTCCTCGCGGCCCAGACGCGCCAGCAGCTCGCGGATATGCAGCTGCTCGGGACCGATCTTGTCCATGGGGCTGATCACGCCGCCCAGCACATGGTACAGGCCATGGTAGCTGCCCGTACGCTCAATCGCCTGGACGTCGCGCGGCTCGCCCACCACGCAAATGCGAGTGGTATCGCGCATCGGGTCCTGGCAGATGGAGCACTCGTCGGCCGTGGCGTAGTTAAAGCAACGGCTACAAAAGTGAACCTCCTGCTTGACCTCCAGGATGGCCTCGGCCAGGCGGCGGGCCTCCTCGGCATCGGCCTCGAGCAGGTAATAGGCGATGCGCTGGGCCGACTTGGGACCAATGCCCGGCAGGCGGCCCAGCTCATCGAGGAGTTTTTGCAGACTATGGTTGGCACTCATATATATGCGCGTCTTAGAACGGCATGCCCGGGATGTTGAGGCCGCCGGTGATGGCGCCCATCTGCTTGTTGGCGAGCTCGTTGACGCCGCGAACGGCCTCGTTGACAGCAGCCATAATCATGTCCTGCAGCATATCGACGTCCTCGGGATCGAGCGCATCGGGATCGATGGTGAGGTTGACGAGCTCCATCTCGCCGTTGACGGTCACCTTGACCATGCCACCGCCGGCAGAGGCGTCGACGGTCTGGGACTTGAGGTTCTCCTGCGCGGCGGCAAGCTGCTCCTGCATCTTGCGGGCCTGCTTCATCATCTGCTGCATGTTCATACCGGCCATGATGGCTCCTTTACGTGCGGCCGCACGCCGAGCTGCAAGGGCAGCCGGAGCGCGGCGGGACTTTCAAACTCAAAAATCGTACCACGGCGCGGGGCAGGCGAGCGGGGCGGAAACACTACCTCAGTCGATATACATGTCCTGGAGCGTGACGATTTGCCAATCTTCGCGTCCGGCGAGCTTCTTCTTTGTCGCGGCGCTCACATCATGCTTGCAAAACAACATGAAATGAGAGGCTGCGAACCCTTTTACCAAGCCTCGCTTGCTTTCGAGGTCGTCAATCTCTGCCGACTCGTCAAACGATTCCCTGTATTTGCACTCCCCGATCACCAGACGCTTTGACACCCGATCGGCAGCTAAAACATCGATATCATCCTGAGCCCGTTTGTCGGGATTCGTTCCCCACCACGACGACACTGCCGTTGCCGGAATTGGCAACTTGCCCTGTTTCGCCTGCTCAACCAGCCACTCGGCACACAACGCCTCAAACCGATGACCCAGGTATTCGTTCAGTTGCTCTTCTGGAAGCGCGTTGACAACTGCCTGGCCCAAACCGCCCTCGATATCGGACGAATACGGCATGACGAACCGGAACCAAAATGCATAGCACGGCTCGGAAAGCCGATAGATTCCGCGCTTGCTGGTTTCGACACTCTCGCCAAACGGAACGACCTTTTCGATAATTCCCACCGATTCCAGTGCCTTGAGATAGCGGGGCAACGTTGTCTGGGCAACACCCACGCGATCTGCGATCTGCTTTGCGCGGTTTGCACCGGCAGCCACAGCCCGCAAAATCGAGTTATACATTGCCGGCTCCTGAAACTCCTGACGAATCAGGCCCTCAGGCTCGCCATAGAGAAACCCCATGGGATCGAAGTAAAGCCGGGCCAGATTCTCCTTGAGTCCTATGCTCGAATCCAGCTGCTGCAGATAGTACGGGACACCGCCAAAGCAGCCGTAAAATTTAAAAGCCTCATGAGCGCTCAGACCCGGAAGCATCTTGGCTGCATCCCTAAATCCAAGGTCGCGCACCTTGATTTGAGCCGTGCGCCGGCCAAACAGGGGGCTTTTGCGTCCCAGCACATTGCTTTCCATAAAACCCTGATTGCTGCCGCAAAGAATGAGAAATGCGTTCGTTTCCCTGAAGGCCCGGTCGATGGCGACCTGGAAAATCGAGGGCAGCGCCTCGTTGCGCATCGCCGCATAGGGAAACTCGTCGAAAACAAAGACAAACCGCTCGGTGCGCGCTCGGTCGGCGATGAAGGAAAGCGCGTCAGTCCAGGATGAGAACCCGCCAATCGATGTGGGGAGATTGAAAAAGCTGGCGATAGCGCGATTAAAATCCGCAAGGTTGTCGGCATCGCTTTGCTCGAGAGCGGTAAACGAGAGCGTCCTTTTGCCGCGGCAGAACTCGTTAATCAGCGTCGTCTTTCCCACGCGCCGACGACCGTACACGACGGCCATCTGAAATGAACGCCGCTCATAAAGGGATTCAAGTTTTGCAAGCTCTGCTTCGCGTCCGACAAACATTATGCACTCCCGAATTATGCAATGTTGAATAATTCACACTTGCATAATATCTCAAGCTAAATCTAGTTGAGCAGGAATCAGACAATTTATCCGCACGGCTAAATGCCAAGCCGCTGCTCGAGGCGGTGCGCATGGCGGCGGGGTATAATTTGATTGTCATAGATGACAATTTGGAGGTGCCCTCGTGAATGTCCCAGCCGTACTCCAAAACATCCGCTCAAAACACCCCGTTGCATATTTGGCTCTCTATCTCTTTGCCGGCTGGGTATTACTGGTTATCATCACCCATGCCATAGCCTTTGGAGCAGAACTGCTGGTAGCCGGCTCGGACCAGCCCGTCGTCAAATGGGAGACGACCGATGAGTGCGCCGACGGAACCCGAACCATTTACTACAACAGCCCGTCCCTCTACCAAGAGTTCAAGGTCAAGATAAAGGACTCCAAGATTGTCGATGCCGAACTGGGCGACTATTCGGCAATCGGAGCAAGCGTCAGCTCCGAACAAGTCGAGCACACGGACAGCCATGCGACGTATCGTATCGACCTCAGCATCCTAGGCCGACCGTCACGCGCCTGTCTGCTCGAATGCGATATACGCGGCACCACACTACACATGTCCGAAATACAGATGCGCCCGGGCAAGGGGTTCTCTTCCTGAGCAGTATACCCGCCCGTACAGCTACTCCACCGGTTTGAAGATGGTGGACTGGCCGAAGACGCTACGGATGAGGGCTTTGGCCTCGTCCTCGGTCTGCGGGATGCTTGGGGCTGCGCCTTGATGGCCGAAGGGGCTGCCCGCGCCGGGGTTGGACTCCCAGGGAGCCGCAGGAGCGTCCTCCTCTTTGGGGGCAGCTGCAGCGGGCTTGGGCGCGGACGCCGCACCCGGCACGTCGAACGGGGGCAGATCGTCCCCGCCGGCATCGGCAGCAAAACCGCCGACCATGACATCGTCGTAGGGAACCTGCTCGGATTCCCACGGCGCAGACGGCGCGGCGGGCTGAGCCTTGGGAGCGGACGCGCGCTCGGGCGCTCGGGGTGCGGGCTCGGTCGGGAGCTTGCCCGTGGCAGGAGCGCCGGCGGGGTTGTCGGAGCGCAGCCAGGGGGCCTTAGCCAGGTCGGATGACTTGGGCGCAGGCGCGGCGGCGGGCTTAGGCCCGGGGACCGGGGCAGCCGGTTTGGGCGCAACGGGTTCAGGCGCCGACGGGGTCGGTGCCATCACCGGCGTCGCTTGCTGCTGCGGAGCGCTGGCGCTCGAGGATACAGGGGCCGCCGAGGACACGGGTTGCGGGTCCGCAGATACCGCAGCCCGTGCAGATGGAGAATGCTCCTCATGTTGAGGAGCCGGCGTGCCACCCCCATCCAGGACATAGTCGACGGTACGACGACCGAAGACCGCACTGACTGTCGGCAGGACCACCGACTGCGTGTCGGCGCGTCCGAGCATCTTGATGGCAAAGGTCGAGCCCGCGGGGAACGAGACCGTGAGCTTGGAGCCGTCGTCGGCCGTGGCGCGGGCGTTGAGCAAAAGTCCCGCGTAGGAGGCCTGACGAGCCTTGACGCGCTCGACAACCTCGGCCCATTTGCGCTGGAGCTCGCCGGCATCCTCAACCGCAGGGGTCTCGGCGGCGCCGGCGGCAGCAACCTGAGCGGCAGTGTTGGGCTTGGACACCGGCACGGTCGATGCCGCAGGCGCGGGAGCCGCAACGGGTTGAGGTGCAGGCGTTACAGGTTTGGGCGCCGACGCAGGAGCCGCGGACTTGGGCGCAGACTGAGCCGCCGGAGCGGCAGCACCACGGTCCCAAGGCATACCGCCCTGATGCGCGGACGTAGCAGCGGGGGCGGCAGTCGCCGCGGGAGTAGCGGCTCGGGCACCCGAGATCAGCGTCGGCTGCTGAGCAGCAACGGGTACGGACGCCGCAGGCACGGCGGCCTGAGCAGCAGCCACGCTCGCCGGAACGGCAGCGTTGGCAACCATGGCCTCCAAGCGAGCCACGCGCTCAGCCAAAGCTTCGATCGTTAAATCGGCCTCGGGACGCGTCAGGCGGGTGCAGGCGATCTCGAGCACCAGGCGCACGTCGCTCGCGCCCCTCATCTCCAAGGCGGCATCGTCGAGCACCGTCAGCACGCGGGCCAAACGATCGGCAGGATGCTCGCCAAAGGCAGCGGCCTCGGCAGCAAGCGCCTCGGCCTGCTCGGAGCCGCCCTCAAACAGCTCGGCACGGGCACCGGCAACGCAGGCAACGTACACGTCACGCACATGCGCCACCAGGTCGCGCGTCAGTTCCAGCAGGTCGTTTCCTTCCTCGACCTGCGCACGAATCAGTCCATAGAGCTCGGCAACATCGCGATCGGCAATGGCGCGGGAAAACTCGCCCAGAATCTGGTCCGAAACCTCGCCTAAAAGCGAGCGGGCGTCGTCCGCATGCACAGAACCGTTGCCAAAGACGCTCAGCTGCTCCAGCGTGGACAACGCGTCGCGCATGCCGCCCTTGGCATGACGCGCCACGATAGCCAGCGCCTCGTCGTCGTAATCGAAACCCTCCTGCTCGCACACGTATGCCAGGCGATGCTCAATATCCTCGTTGCCGATGCGATGGAAATCGAAACGCTGGCAGCGCGAGAGGATGGTCTCCAGAATCTTTTGCGGGTCGGTGGTGCACAACACAAAGATCACGTGCGCCGGCGGCTCCTCGAGCGTCTTGAGCAGCGCGTTGAACGCCGCCGTCGTGAGCATGTGGACCTCGTCGATGATATAGATCTTGTACTTGCCACGCACCGGGGCAAAGTTGACGGAGTTGATGATTTCCTCGCGCACATTGTCCACACCCGTGCGGGAGGCGGCATCGAGCTCGTAGACATCGGGGTGGTTACCCTCGGCAATGAGCTCGCACTCCTCGCAAGTACCGTCGGGCATGCAGCCGCTTGCACCCTCGGCGCGCGCCGCCTCGGCATTGCGGCACAGCAGCGCCTTGGCCAGAATGCGCGCCATAGTGGTCTTGCCCGTGCCGCGCGGTCCGCAGAACAGGTAGGCGTGGGACAGGCGCCCCTCGGTGATGGCGTGCTCGAGCGTCGAGACGATATGTTGCTGGCCCACCACGGAGTCGAAGGTGAGCGGGCGATACTTTCGATACAACGATTCCATGGGTGCTCCCCCGGGTATACTGAGTCTTGTTGCCGCGACGGCCATGCGGTCGCACGGCATACTGCATTCATAATAACCCGTACGGCGAGCCCGCCGCGATAGGAGTCCAAAGAGCATGGCAGACGCAGAGAGCAACCTCGTTCCCTCCGAAGCAGCCGACCAGGTCGAGGTCGCGCTTGAGGCGCAGGCAGCAGCCGATGACGGCATCCTGTACCTCAACGAGTATCAGTACGAAAACGACCTGGTCACCGATTTCGCCCGCCTGGTCGCCTCGCCCAGACGCCGCGGCTCCCTGTATGTCGCCGCTGCAATTGCCGCGCTGCTGGGTGTTGGCATGCTGGTGGCCGGCGGCAACTGGATCAAGTTCGGCGTCGTCCTCATCGTGTTCGGTGCTTTTTTGGCCTGGTGGAGCAAAAACCTGCACCACACGCTCGCCCGCGATTTTATCGATGCCGTCGAGGCCGACGAGTCCATGGGTGGCCGCTATCGCCGCGTCGCCGCCAACGAGGACGGCCTGATGGTCTGGGGCAAGAGCGGCAAGTCGCAGTTCTTCCCGTTTGAGAAGCTCGACCACGTACTCGATGGCGAGCGCATCTTTGTGGCCATGTTCGCCGACCAGGGCGTGGCGATCCCTAAGGACACCTTTGTGCGTGGCGATGCCGAGCAGTTTGGCTCCTTCCTTAAGGCGCGCATCAACAAAAAACTCCGCATCGAGACCAAACGCAAGAAGATGAAGGCCGAGAAGGCCGCCGCCGAGGCCAAGCAGGGCGACAAGCCCCAGGAGACCAAAGGCAAGCAGCGCAAGCAGAAGAAGAACAAGAAGAAGCGCTAAGACCAAACCAGACAGACAGCCTCGCATCCCGCCATCCTCCCCATGCACCCGAGCGTGCTACACTAGCAGCATCTATGCCACCGCGAATGGCTCGGCCCCACGCCCGCCGCTCGCAAACGAACTTTAAACGCACGAGGGTTGGCCATGCCGCTTTTCTCGCAACATACCGCCCGGTTCTCGCCGGACGTTCCTTTGGAGGGCACCAGCTCTCGCGAGCTGCTCAAGCGGTACCAGCCGCT
Source organism: Collinsella aerofaciens (assembly GCF_902364355.1). GTDB lineage: Bacteria > Actinomycetota > Coriobacteriia > Coriobacteriales > Coriobacteriaceae > Collinsella > Collinsella aerofaciens_AF. The sequence continues at coordinate 53,187 of NZ_CABJDK010000002.1, read as the reverse complement.
CGAGACACTTGCGACCGGCGGTTTTGGCTCCATCGAGATTTGCCGCGACACGCACCTGCGCCGCCGCGTCGCCATTAAGCGCATCCCCCTTATCAACGGCGCCGGCATGCCCGCCAGCGACATCATGGATGTCCTGCGCGAGGCGCACACTGCCGCCATGCTTCAACATCCCAATATCGTGCAGGTCATCGACTTTACGCATGACACCGCCTATGCCTACCTGGTCATGGAGTATGTCGACGGTATGTCGCTGGCCGAGTTTTTGCATCGCGTGGACGGCCACTCGCTCACCTTTGACGAGGCCGCGGCCATTGCCGATGCCCTGGGCCAGGCGCTCACCTTCGCCCATAGCAATGGCGTACTCCACCTGGACATTAAGCCCGCCAACGTGCTCATCGACCACTCGGGCAATGTAAAGCTCACCGACTTTGGCATGGCGCGACTGTCGTCCGCCGGTGGCTTTGGCGGCTCGCGCGGCGGCACCATCGGCTACATGCCGCCCGAGCAGCTCGATATCGAGACCGGCACGGTCGACGAACGCGCCGATGTCTTTGCCCTTGCCTGCGTTATCTATGAGGGCTTGTGCGGCAGCGCTCCCTTTATGGCGGCCACGCCCGCCGACTCGCTCGACCGCATCATCGGCGGCGCCACCTATCCCAGCGAGCTGATACCACACTTTCCCCCGGGAGCCGAGGCCGCGCTCATGAGCGCGCTCTCCCCCATGCCGCAGGACCGCCCCAACAGCATCGAGGCATTTTGCGACCAACTCCTTGCCGGTCTGGGCAGCGTGCGCGAGGGCCGTCGCAGTCTGGAGCAAATGGTTGGCGAGCTTTCGGATGACGAGCAGGAGCTCGACGATATCGAGCCGTCGTACTACGAGGACGACGCCATCGAGGTCGACCCCGCGCTCGGCTGGGCGGGCACGCGCTGGAGCCATGCGCGCGACTACACCATGCACGCTATCTCGGCGCTAACGTGCGGCGCCTTTAGCTTTTTGCTGATGCAAACGGCCGGGGTCGCGGCGCTTCCCGGCCTAGTCATTGCGGCTATCGCGATCGGAGCGGCGGCTGGCCTGGCCCCCCAGATCGGCTCGGCCATCTCGGCTGTGGGCTTTTTGGTGCTCATGGCCAACGCCACCATGCAGGCGCAGGGCATCCTGTCGATGTTGCCCGTCGCGGTGATCTTTGCCGCTGCCATGTCCGGTTGGTGGATCGCCTGGGGTCGCACCGAGGCTGCCGCGAGCGCCGCGCTCACCTGTGCACTCGCGCTTGGCTGTCTGACTGGCAATACCTTCCTGGCAGCTGGGGTCGCCGCCGGCGTCGCGTCATTTTGGCTCGGCCCGGCAAGCGCCGCCGCGGCAACGGGCATGGGCGTGCTTTTTGCCCGTCTGGCGACGGTCGCGCTTTCAGCCGGAGGCGTGCTGGGGCTCGGTAACGTTGCCGCAGCGCTGGAAGACCCGCTCCTTTGGGCTGCCTTTGTGCTGGTCGCGACAACTGCCGCAGCGTCATCTGCACTGCTCAATGCCCATGCCAAGCGTGCCGACCAGGGCTCAAACCTTGCCGCAATCGCCGCCATCGCCGTCACCGGCATCGGCTGCGCAGCGGCATCCTGTCTTGCACACCATATGGAAATTGCCAGCCTTGCAGCCGCGGTCGCCGCCAAGGCGGCAGTTGCGGGAACCCTATCCTCTATAATCGTTGGGATATGCCTATATTTGCTCGGATACCAAAGAACCTATACGGAGAGTGATCTTTCGTGAACTTCCTGAACATCTTCGAGGACCACGTGGCCGGCATCTTCGGTGCCACCCGTGCCCCGTTCTCCTTTAAGAAGCTTGCCAAGCAGGCCGCTCGCGACATGGAGGATCAGACTCTGGTGATTAACGGCGTCAACACGGCGCCGGCACTCTATACCATCCTGATCGCCGCCGACGACGATCCCATGCTCGCCCCGTTCTACCCCGAGCTTTCGCGCGAGGTCCGCGAGTTTGTGAAAGCGCAGGCCGAAAAGCGCCGCTATGTCTTTGTCGGCGAGCCCCTCGTGCGCTTTATGATCGATCCGCAGCTGCGCGCCGGCAAGTTCTCGGTCTTTGCCGAGAACGTCGATGCCCCCACGCTCGGCCGCCTGTACGAAGAAGAGCGCGCCTATCAAAACGGCCTGGGCCAGAACAACTCCGCGGCAAGCCGTGCCGCCAGCGCCCCGCGCGCCGGCCAGCAGCAGTTTGCTGCCCCGCAGCAGCAGCGCCCCGCCGCCATGCCCCAGCAGCAGCCGACGCCTCGCGCCGCCGCTCCCGACCCGCTTGCCGTGGCAGACCCCTTCGCGCCTAGCGTCCCCGACCCCGCCGCCGCACCCATCCCGGTGCCGCAGACCGTCTCGCGCGACGCGCTTGCCGGCATGGGCGGAGCCGCCGCGACCGGTGCCGCCGTGGGCCTAGGCGCCGCAGCCGGCATCGCCTCCAACATGGCGAGCACTCGCGCCCCACAGCGCCCGCTCGCCCAGCTCGTCGACGTCGTGAGCGGCGAGAGCCATAGCATCACCTCCGCACAGGTGACTATCGGTCGCGAGCGCTCAGTTTCCGATATTGCCCTGCGCGACCCCAACGTGTCGCGCCGCCACGCCCAGCTCACCTTTACGGGCTCGGATTGGTCGATCGAGGACCTCAATTCCACCAACGGCACGCTCGTCAACAACCGCCGCATTACGCGCTGCCCGCTGCGCAACGGCGATCTGCTGACGTTTGGCCTGAGCACCTTTGAATTTAGGGGATAGTCTCTTATGAACATCGATATCGTCCTTTTTGCAGGCCGCATCGTCCTGGTCGCCCTGCTCTATATCTTCCTGTTCGCCGTCATGAAGACCGGCGTGGGGCTTGTGCGCGGACAGCGCCGCGACTCGGCTATCTGGACGATCGATGTGGACAAGGGTCCGCGCGGTATCCGCGGCATCCACGTAGACATGCTCGGCCCCGTCATCGTCGGTCGCTCGCCGTCTTCGGACATCTGCATCAACGAACCATTCGTCTCGGCCTCGCATGCGCGCTTTTCGCTGCAGGGCCCGGCGCTCATCATCGAGGACCTCAACTCGCTTAACGGCACGCTCGTCAACGGCCGCCAGCTTGTGGAGCCCGCAACGCTGCGCGAGGGCGACGAAGTCCAGATTGGCGATGTGGTCATGAAGGTGAACCGTCGATGAACGACGAGGAGAACAAGTCCGCGACTATGACCGAGGCACCGGCTGCCGCTACAGCTGCGCCGGCCCACGCCGCTCCGGCGGGCTCCGCACCCGTGGAACCCGAGGACACCGTGTTCTCCCTGCCTCTTTCGCATGTAACGCATGATATTTCGGATCTCGCCGATAACGAGGACGAAGAGGATGCCGTAGCGGCGCCCATCGGCGCACATGCTGCGGACCAGCCCACAGCGCCCGAAGCAACCTCGGCGCCGGCTCACTTTGCAGAGCCCGTCGCCGCGGCAATCAACGAGAGCGCTGCGGTGTTTGCGGCACCCGAGCCCGCCGCGCCGGCGTTTCCCATAGCCCCGGCATCCGAGGTTGCGCCCGCGTCTACGCCGGCGCCCGAGGCGGGGCCATCCCCCGAGGACGGCCCTGCACCCACGGCCCCGCAGCCTGCGCCCGCAAGCGAGTCCGATGCCGTGGCCGAGCCCGCCGCCCAGTCGCAAAGCACACCCGCGCCGTCGCACTTTGCGACGCCCGAGCCCATAGACGCCAGCCCGCAAGACGACGAGTCGACCGCCTGCGCGTCCGAAGAGCCCGGCTCCCCGGACACCGGCGATTCCGAATCAAACGCCGAGACCGACACTGTCTCTCCCGGTGACACAGCCGAGATCGACGTTGCCGCCGTTGAGGCCAAGCTCAAAGACCCCGGCTCGACCATGAGCTTTGAGCCCCTGACCGAGGAGCGCATCGAGACCGACTCGACCTATGATGCCGGCACCACCACGCAACTCATGTGGGGCGCCCGCTCTGACGTTGGCTGCGTACGCCCGCACAATGAGGATTCCTACCTGGTGCAGTCGCCGCTCTTTTGCGTATGCGACGGCATGGGCGGTCACGCCGCCGGCGAGGTAGCCTCTTCCATCGCCGTCGAGACTATTGCCAAGACGGCCCCGCAGTCCGCCGACGCAGCACGCCTGGCCGCAGCCGTCGAGGCAGCCAACGCCGCCGTAATCGAGGCCGCCTTGAATGGCCTGGGCAAGCCCGGCATGGGCTGCACAGCCACTTGCGCCTATATCGAAAACGACACGCTCGCCATCGCCCACGTGGGTGACTCTCGCGCCTACCTGCTCCACGAGGGCACGCTCATCCGCGTGACCCGCGACCACTCCTACGTGGAGGAGCTCGTGGACGCCGGCGAGATTACGGCAGACGAGGCTCGCGTCCACCCCAACCGCTCGGTCATCACCCGTGCGCTGGGCTCGGACCCCGCCATGTATGCCGACCACTTCACTCTGCATATCGAGGAAGGCGACCGCCTGATCCTTTGCTCTGACGGCCTTTCGAGCATGATTCCCGATAGCGATATCGAGAACATCGCCACGCAGTCCTCAACCGCGCAAATCTGCGTCGACAACCTAGTGGACGCGGCGCTTGCCGCCGGCGGCCACGACAACGTGACCGTAGTAGTCGTTGACCTGGTTGACGATGGCGTTATGCGCGAGGCGCAACGCGTGCGTCGCCGCAACATTACTATCGCCGCCATCCTGGCCCTCGTCTTTGTGCTGGCAGCTGGCATCTGGGCCTACACGGGTGTCACCGGCTCGTACTACCTGGGTACCCACCAGGGCAATGTCGCCGTCTGGCGCGGCCTGCCCGGCAAGCCGCTCGGACTCAAGCTTCACTGGCTCGAAAGCGAAACCAGTATTAAGCTGTCCGACCTGCCCGAAGACACGCAAAACCGCCTCAAGGCGGGCATTCCGCAAACAAGTGTCGACGATGCGCAGGACACGATATCCAAGTACCGCCACCAGATCGACGAGGAGCAGACCCGCCAGGTGATCGACGCGCAAACGATTCGCGACAACACCAATCAGGGATCGACCTCCGAATCAGATTCCGAGAAAACCGCCGAACAGTCCGCCGAGGCCGAAGCCTCCGAAAAGAACTAGAAAGGGAGTGCCGCTTATGAGTCGCCGCAACACCGAGCTGCTCTTGCTCATCGCCTCGGCGTTCCCCGTCATCCTACTGTATGCGATGTACGTCCTCACCGCGGGCGCTGCCATCTCCTTTGAGACGCTCGCCGTACCGATCGGCCTCTTTGCCGCCTTTGCCGCGGCCCACATTGCCGTGCGCATCTTGGCGCCCGGTGCCGACCCCGCTATCCTGCCCATTGTCTTTGTGCTTTCGGGCATCGGCATCACGTTCGTGACGCGTCTCGCCCCCGCTCTCGCCATCTCACAGCTCATCATCCTGTTTGTCTCGGTGGCGCTCATGGTGGGAACGCTCGCGTTGGTTAAGAACCTCGACGTAGTCATGCGCTACAAGTACACCTTTGGCATTATCGGCATCATTCTGCTGATGCTGCCTATCTTTATCGGCACCACGATCTCGGGCTCCAAGCTGTGGATTCGCATCGCGGGCTTTACCATCCAGCCCGGCGAGTTCGCCAAAGTCTTTATCGTGCTGTTCCTGGCCGGGTACCTGGCCGAGAACCGCGAGCTGCTCTCCATCTCCAACCGCAAGATCCTAGGCTTTAAGATCCCTCGCCTGCGACTGCTGCTGCCGCTGTTTGCCGTGTGGGGCGTGTGCCTACTCGTTGTCGTCTTCGAACGCGACCTGGGTTCGGCCGTGCTGTTCTACACCATCTTCTTGCTGATGCTCTACGTTGCCACGGGGCGCTTTTCGTATGTCGTTATCGGCCTTGCGCTCTTAGCCGTCGGAGCCGTGGGCGCCTACAAGTTCCTGTCTCACGTTCAGGTGCGTTTCCAGGTTTGGGTCGATCCGTTTAAGGACGCCCAGGGCCAGGGCTACCAGATCGTCCAGTCACTCTTCTCGCTTGCCGATGGCGGTCTGGTCGGCGTTGGCATCGGCAACGGCATGGCCAACAACATCCCTGTCGTCGAGTCCGACTTTATCTTCTCGGCTATCGGCGAGGAGATGGGCCTCTTGGGCGGCGGCGCCGTGCTCATCCTGTTTATGCTCTTTGCCGTTCGCGGCCTGACCACAGCTGCCCGCGCTAAATCCGACCTCGCCGCCTTTAGCGCCACGGGCCTTACGGCCGCCATCAGCTTCCAGGCCTTCTTGATCGTGGGCGGCGTTACCCGCCTGATCCCGCTAACCGGCGTCACCCTGCCCTTTATGAGCCAGGGCGGTTCCTCGCTGCTGGCAAGCTTTATCATCGTCGCGCTCCTGCTGCGCGCCGGTGACGAAGCGACCGGACGCGAGGCCGAGCTTACCGGCACCGGCACCATGGCCGCCATCACCGATGATCAGGTCGCATCTGCCGCCGCCCCGACGGGCACGCGCTTTGCCACCTCGTCTTCCTACGGTAGCGGCAGTCATTCCGTCGGCTCGCGCATGCGCCGTCGCCTGCTCGACACGCCTGAATCCGGCGTGCTCGGCCGCGTTGCGCTCGCCAACCGTCTAACCCGTGCGGTGCTCGCCTTTACGGCGCTGTTCGCCATCCTTATCGGCAACCTCACCTATGTCCAGGTCATTAAGGCCAAGGACTATCAGGACATGCCGACCAACAACCACACCATCGCCCGCTCCAAGTACATCCAGCGCGGTTCCATCATCACGTCCGACGGCGTGACGCTGGCCGAGTCGCTGCAGCAGGAGGACGGCACCTACGTACGCTCCTACCCCAACGGCAACCTGGCAGCGCACGTGGTTGGCTACGTGAGCCAGCAGTATGGCACCACCGCCATCGAGAGCGTCATGAACGACACGCTCACCGGCTCCAAGGATTACTCCAGCTGGAACAACGCCATCGCGTCGCTCGCGGGCCAGACCCAGCCGGGCAACACCGCCAAGCTCACCATTGACTCGCGTATCCAGACGGCGGCCGAGCAGGCGCTCAAGGGCTTTAAGGGCGCTGTAGTGGTCATCGACCCGCGTACCGGCGCGGTGCTCGCATGTGCCAGCTCGCCCACCTACGACAACACCAACATCGACGCCCTGCTGCAGGCGGGCGGCGGCGAGGACGGCTCTATGTACAATCGCGCCATGGACGCGCTGTACACGCCGGGCTCCACGTTTAAGGTCGTTACGCTTTCCGCGGCACTCGAGACCGGCACCGCCAGCCTTACCAGCACCTACCAGGCGCCCGGCTCCATGGACATCGGCAACGCGCCGGTCACCAACTATGCCAACGAGAGCTACGGCACCATCAGCCTGCAGCAGGCCTTTGCCGTGTCTTCCAACGTCGTCTTTGGCCAGGTGGCAAACGAAGTTGGCGCAAACACGCTCGTGCAGTTTGCCAACGCCTTTGGCTACGGCCAAAAGCTCGGCCAGGACCTGACCTCCGCGGCCTCCATCATGGCCGACCCGTCGCTCATGACCGAGTGGGAGACCGCCTGGGCCGGCGCCGGCCAGCCTGTCGGCATGGACCACACGCCCGGGCCGCAGACCACCGTCATGCAAAACGCCGTGATTGCCGCCGCCATCGCTAACAGTGGCGTGGTCATGGACCCGTACTTTGTAGCCCAGGTACTCGCCCCGGACGGAACTGTGGTCAAGACCACGCAGTCCCGCTCGCTGGGTCAGGCCGTCAGCTCCGCCACGGCCGACCAGGTCAAGCAGGCCATGCTCGCCGTCGTCCAGTCCGGTACCGGCACCGATGCCCAGGTCCCCGGCGTCAAGGTCGCCGGCAAGACCGGCTCGGCCGAGACCGGCGGCACCAACGTCAACTCGATGTTCGTTGGCTTTGCGCCTTACGATTCACCCACGGTCGCCATCTCGGTGGCCTTGGAGGATTACGACAAGCATGACGTCAAGGCCGCCAAGATCGCCGGTATCGTCCTGACCGCGGCGCTTGCCGCACAGGGAGCGTGATGTCCATGATCGAATCGGACACCCGAGGCGCGCCGCGGCCGAAGAGTTAGCGGCAACGCGCCACACGGCCCCAGCGGCCACATCGTAGGTACTACACACATCGTTGAGCGAATAGTTATGTTAGGAGCAGGAATGGAACAGAGGGTCCTCGGGGGAAGATACCTCCTCAAGGATAAGGTGGGGACAGGCGGCATGGCGACCGTCTTCCGTGCGCAGGACCAGGTCCTCGACCGCACGGTAGCCGTCAAGATCATGCTGCCGCAGTATGCTGGCGACGCAACCTTCGCCGCACGCTTTAAGCAGGAGGCCCAGGCAGCAGCCGGTCTCTCCTCCCCCTATATCGTGGGCGTCTACGATTGGGGCAAGGACGGCGACACCTATTACATCGTCATGGAGTACCTGCGCGGCACCGACCTTAAGAGCGGCATCAAGAGCCACGGCGCCCTCGACCCCAAGAAGGTCGCCCAGATCGGCTCGCAGATCAGCTCCGCGCTTTCGGTCGCCCACAAGCACGAGATCATCCACCGCGACATCAAGCCGCAGAACATCATGGTGCTGCCCGACGGCAACATCAAGGTGATGGACTTTGGCATCGCGCGCGCCAAGAACAGCCACCTCACGCAAGACAACAACGTGCTGGGAACCGCCCACTACGTCAGTCCCGAGCAGACCCGTGGTCAGGACCTCGGCCCCACCTCGGATATCTACTCGCTGGGCGTCGTGATGTACGAGTGCGCCACCGGCCGCGTGCCCTTTGACGGTGATGACGCCATCTCGGTCGCACTCAAGCAGGTCAACGAGCTGCCTATTCCGCCGAGCCAGATCAACTCCGGTGTCGACGCCGACCTTGAGCGCATCATCCTCAAGTGCATGGAGAAGGACCCGGCAAACCGCTTCCAGACCGCCGACGAGCTGCGTCAGGTGCTCAACAGCTACCTGTCGGGCCGTGCCGTCAACATCTCGGAGCCCACGCGCATCATCGGTGCACCCGGTGAGCTGGGCGCCACCAAGACTCGCGAGCTTTCCGATCAGACGCGCGCCATGGTACGTCCCGTCTCGGGCGTGAGCGGCCAGAATACCGCCCGTAGCTCGGTTTCGGGCTCCACCGGCTCCTACGAGGTCGAAAAGCCCAAATCCAACAAGAACAAGATCATCGCCGCCGTGGTGGCAGCCGTTGCCGTCATCGGTATCGTGGTGGCCTTTGCCACAGGACTCTTTGGCGGCGAGCAGGTCACCGTGCCCGATGTGCTGGGCAAGGACCAGCAGACTGCCGTCGAGCAGATCAAGGAAGCCGGCCTCGAGGTCGGCACCATCGACCAAAGCTACAACGACGATATCGACGAGGGCAAGGTCGCCGAGCAGACGCCCAACGGCAAAACCAAGAAGGCCAAGGGCACCAAGGTGAACCTGGTAATCTCCAAGGGCCCCAAGCCCTCCGAGAAGGTTGAGGTTCCCCGGCTTGTCGGCCTGACCAAGGACCAGGCAGAAGCCGCGCTGGCAAGCGTTGGCCTGAAGGGCAACGCCTCCGAGGAGGCCAACGAGGCCGATGAGGGCCAGGTCTTTGAGCAGGGCACCGAACCCGGTAAGGAAGTCGAGAAGGGCACGACCATCTCGTACAAGGTCTCCAGCGGTCCTGACACCACCTCCGTCCCCGATCTGACCGACATGACCGAGGCCCAGGCGCGCAACGCCCTCGATATGGCAGGCTTTGGCGTCGACGTGAGCTACCAGGAGAACGATTCGGTTACCGAGGGCACCGTGATTAGCTGGAACCCCAGCGGCAAGCAGAAGCCTGGCGCCACGATTACCGTCGTCATTGCCAAGAAGTCCGGCAAGGCCAGCGTTCCGGGCAACCTGTACGGCAAGAGCATCTCCGCCGCCGTCACCGCGCTCAACAACGCCGGGTTCTACAACATCGCATTCTGCGATCAGAACGGCAACCCCGTGAGCGGCAACGAAAACGCCACCGTTACGGGCGTCTCCCCCACCGGCAAGCAGTCTACCGACAGCACGATTACGCTGACGGTCGCACTTTCTGGCTCGGGTTCGGGTTCGGGCTCGGGCACGGGCGACGATTCCGGTACGGCCAACTAGTCGCCACCCCACCGCCCATTACGGCTCTCGCCGCAAACATATTCACTCACAGGCGCCCGCTTGCTCCCCCAGCAAGCGGGCGCTTCGTTTTTGACATGGCATGAACCAGAAGAGCCCGGCACCGTGGCGGTGTACCGGGCTCGATCAATCTCTGGTGCCCCCGGGCGAATTCAACCCCCCCCCGCGGGAAATTGGTGACGCGGGTGTCGACGGCTCGAACCCTGCCCTTAGACCAGAAGAGCCCGGCACCGTGGTGGTACCGGGCTCGACAAATCTCTGGTGCCCCCGGGCGGATTCGAAAACTCCCCCCGCGGGGAAATTGGTGACGCGGGTGTCGACGGTCCGAATCCTGCCCTTAGACCAGAAGAGCCCGGCACCATAGCGGTACCGGGCTCGATATTCCTCTGGTGCCCCCGGGCGGATTCGAACCGTCGACACCCGCTTTAGGAGAGCGGTGCTCTATCCCCTGAGCTACGGAGGCATGTTGTATTAGTGTAGCAGATTTACGCCGCTGTAATGCAGCGTATACCCACTCTTCGAAGTTGCGGTGGAACAGCCCTCCGGAAAGTGCGTCCCACTATCCAGGCAAATTCTGGGTCAGACTTTCCCCATGGGACCTCGCTGGGAAACTGTGTCCCAGAATTTCGACTCGAAACGGGACACGGTTTCCCAAACGGGCCCGTTCCGGAAACTACATCCCGCAATCGGCACTCGAACCGGGATGCACTTTCCCGATCGAGCCTCATGGGAAACCGCGTCCCACTTTAGGGGGGCGCTCTTTAATGGCTAGTTGCCTTTGTGGAAGAGGTTTTTGATAACGGAGGGGATGCTCTTGGCGCCCTTAGCCGTCACATCGATAAAGTCAGGCGAACGCACGAGCTTATCCTCGTCGACGTACTTGCGGACCGCGCGCAACGTCTCTTTGTCGTCGCGCGTCGAAAACGTAAAGTGACCGTTGTCCTTGGTGAAGATGGCAAAACGCGTAATCTTCTTGGTGCCGCGCAAAACCTCGGCGGCAATATAGTCGACCTCGTCCCACGGGATTTGGATATAATCCTCGGGATTACGCTCGTTATAGTACTCAAACGCCTTATTGCCCACCATCACGTTACCGTGACTGGTAAGCCCCATCAGGCAGGTTGCCGGCGTTGCCAGATCGACCGTGCTGTTCTGAGATTGCGCCATACGCGCCTCGCCCTCCAATAAAAACAATCGGACCGCATCCAGTGTACCCACCGGGTGCGGTCCGTTTCAATGGCTCAAAAGCCCTTGCCTAGCAACTCTCGGTCTTAAGCCGAAGCGTGCTTACATGAAGCCGCAGACGCGACCGATGATGCCGACGGCGAAGAGAGCCAGGATGATGACGATCGGGCTGACCTTCTTCTTGAGGAGCTTGCAGACCAGAAGGGTCAGGCACACGGCGGCAAGGCCGGGGATGAGCTGATCGAGGTTGGCCTGAAGCGTGGTGACCTTCACCGGGTCGAGTGCGTTGGCACCGACAGAGCTGTACATCGTCAATGCCTGCTTGATGCCCTCAGAACCGGCGGGCAGGTTGGCCCAGTCGATATAGGCGCCAGCGGACTGCGTGACCTTGGAGACGACCGGGGTGAAGGAGATGGACACCCAGCGCTCGACCAGGGCGCCGATGATGAACATACCCAGGATGGAAGCACCCTCGGTGACCTTGCCCATCAGACCGCCGGAGAGGTCCTTGGCGATGGAGGAGCCGACCTTGTAGCCAAACTCCTGCGTGTACCACAGGAAGGCGTAACGGATGATGTTCCACGCGAAGAAGAACAGCAGCGGACCGGCGATGCTGCCGGACAGGGCCAGGGAAGCGCCCAGTGCACCCAGAATCGGGCGAAGGGTGAACCAGAAGGCGGGGTCGCCGACGCCGGCGAGCGGGCCCATCATACCGACCTTGACGCCCTGAATGGCGACGTCGTCAATCGGAGCACCGTTGGCGCGCTCCTCCTCGAGGGCGAGGGTAACGCCAATGACGGGGGCGGAAACATAGGGGTGGGTGTTATAGAACTCCAGGTGGCGCTTAAGAGCGGCAATCTGGTCATCCTTGCTGGTGTAGAGCTTCTTGATCGCAGGGATCATTGCGAAGCACCAGCCGCCGTTCTGCATACGCTCGTAGTTCCACGAGCCCTGAAGGAACTGATGACGGAAGCAAACCTTCTTACGGTCAGCCTTGGTGAGCTGAATCTTGTTCTCTGCCATATGTATCACTCCCCTCCTACTCGTAATCGTTCAGAATGTCGCCGAGCGGGTCACCGGAGCCACCGCCCATGCCGCCACCCTGCTTGGCCAGATCCTTAAGGCCAAGGTAGATGAGGGCAAGGGAGATGCCGATGAGGCCAAGGGCGATCAGCGTGAGCTGAGGGATGGCAGCAAGGACAAAGCCGAGGATGAAGAACGGCCAGGTCTCCTTGGTGGCCATCATGTTGATGACCATGGCGTAACCGACGGAAGCGACCATGCCGCCGCCGACAGCCATGCCGCCGGACAGCCAATCGGGCATAGCGTTAAGCGCGTTGGTAACAGCCTCGGCCGGGATGATGCACAGAAGTACTGCCGGGATGGCGATACGAACACCCTGCATGAGGATGCCGGCGTACTGCCAACGCTCGATGCCGGCGAAGTCGCCCTTCTCGGCGCAGGCGTCCATGCCGTGAACCATAGCGGTAGCCAGGGTACGGCAGATCATGGTCAGGAACAGACCAGCGACCGACAGCGGGACGGCGACGGCGATGGCGGCGGTAACGGCCTTGGCCGAATCGGTGGCGCCACCGTTGAGGGCGAGCACCATGATGATCGAAGAAGCGACCGAGGCCAGAGCGGCGTCAGGCGCGACGGCGGCGCCGACGTTAGCCCAGCCAAGGGCCATCATCTGGAGCGAACCGCCCAGGAGGATGCCCTCCTGAAGGTGACCGGTTACGAGACCGATAAGCGTGCATGCCACGAGCGGCTGATGGAACTGGAACTCATCCAGAATGCCTTCCATACCGGCAAGCAACGCGACAATCGCAACAAGCAGAATAGTGATTGCAGACATGTATCGGACCCTCCTTTACTATGCTTGAGCGGCCAGTTCGGCCTTTGCTTTCTTCAACATGGCGTCGAGATCCTCGGAGGAATCCGAAGGAACCTTGCGGACCTCGAACTTGACGCCCTTGGCCTTGAGAGCCTCGATGGTCTTGACATCGTCATCGCCCATAGCGACAGCGTTGGTGACGACGACCTTGCCCTTGGAGTGGGCCATGGAACCGATGTTGGCTTCCTTGATGTCGACGCCGGCCTCGATGGCCCTGAGCAGATCCTGCGGGTTCTCGAAAAGCAGCATGGCCTTGGTGTCACCAAAGCGCGTGTCCTTGACGACCTCGGCCATCTTCTTGATGGGCACGACGTTGGCATGAACTCCCGGAGGGGCAGCCTGCTCGATCATGGTCTTGCGGAGCTCGTCGTGAGCAACGCCGTCGGAAACCACGATGATGCGGTTGGGGTTGATCTGCTTGGTCCACGTGGTGGCCACCTGACCATGAAGCAGACGGGTGTCGATACGGACGTGGGCGATCTTGATGTGCCCGTCGCCGATGACCGTTCCCGGAGGGATGGCGCCTGCAGGAGCAGCGGCGGCCGCAGCCGGCTTCTTCTCCTCGGGCTCCAGAGACTCGGGCTTGACGCGCACGCCGGCCTTAGCCTCAGTCACGAGATGTTTTGCGATCGCATGTGCAGTGTTCTTTGCGTCAAAGCGCTGCGAATATGCCTCGATGAGCATAGGCAGGTTGACACCGGTGACGATAGCCCAGGAATCATGGCCCTCGATGAGACCGCTGATCTGGTTGAAGGGCGTGCCGCCCCACAGATCAACGAGGAAGAGCACCTGCTCCTGGTCCTCGAAGGAAGCGACTGCTTCCTCGACCTTGGCACGGAAGTCGTCGGGGCCCATGCTCGGCTCGAGCGAGACCACGGCTACAGACGGCTGATCGCCAAAGACCATCGAGCCCGTCTGCTTGATTCCAGCCGCCAAGTCACCATGGCTAGCAAGAACAATACTTACCATCACATAACCTCCTTTTTGTCTACGTATTTCCTACACGACAATAATGGAGTATACCTGTTCGCCTTGTGGATTTATAGCTAAATTCGCAAACGGTTGCATTATTTGTTTAAACGTCTAAGTTTGTTACAAATTGATTACGTTGCTGATTTACAGCTCATTGCCTACTAAAACGTGATTTCCCAATTACTTCCACAGATATATACAGACACGCTGTTCATTAACGCCGCTTTTAGGTTAATCCCAATGCGCCTGCGTGCCGCTATTTTGTTTAAACAGACATAACTTGACTAATTGTATAACTTATGCTCTAGCGCAAGTAGTCGTTGGGGACGTTCTTAAACGACTAGTCAAACAAGAACGTCCCCAACGACTAGGGGCTAGACGATGTGGAGAGGGTTAGCGGCGTCGACGGCGTCGGGGGCGTCAGAGGGGCCGTCGGGGGCAGCGTCTGCCGGGTCCTCGTCGGGGGTCTCGATCTGCTTGATCATGACCTCTTGGCCCTGGAGCAAATAGGTATCGCCACTGCCGCAATGGGGGCAGGTCTTGCCGTGCTCGACTGTCGCATAGTCGCGGCCGCACGCCTCGCAATGCGTCACGGCCTCGACGGGCTCCACGATAAGCTCCGCGCCCTGCGTGATGGACTTTTTATCTGCCGCCCAGCGCCAAGCGTCGAGCAGCAAGTCGGGAACGACGCCCGAGACCTCGCCCAGCAGCAGCGTGACGCTCGAAACGCGACGCACGCCATTGGCGCGCGCCACGTTCTCAACATCGCGAATAATGTGATAAACGATTCCCAATTCATGCAAGGTAGAAACCTTTCAACAACGGTTGATGCGATGCAAACTCAAAGCAAGGGGACGGCGAAATCTAGTCTGCGCCGTCCCCTTACCCGCCATGGTTACCTATTTACGACCGAACTTGATTTTGATTGCACGCTTTAAAGCATACTTGCCAAGGCTCGGGAGCTTTTGCTCGTATTTGACCATCGTGGAGCACTCGGGGCGATCGCGATCCAGATGGATGGCATCGAACGCGCACTTGGTGGTGCACAGGCCGCAGCCGATGCACTTGTTGGGGTCGACGATTGAGGCACCGCAGCCAAGGCAACGGGCGGTCTCGGCGCGCACCTGCTCTTCGGTAAAGGTCTCGACGTACTCGCTGAAGGGCGCGGCCTTCTCGCGCTCGTGGTCCACGTGGGCAACCTCACGGCTCGCGTTGTCATAGCTCTCGATCACGACATCGTCGCGGTCGAGCGCGGCGTAGCGGCGCTGGTTGCGGCCGATGGTGAGCGTGGAGCCCGGCTGCACAAAGCGGTGGATGGACACCGCAGCCTCGTGACCGGCGGCGATAGCGTCGATGGCGAAGCTGGGACCGGTGTAGACGTCACCACCCACAAAGATGTCGGGTTCGGCGGTCTGGTAGGTCTGGGGATCGGCAAGGGCACCCTGACCACGGCCAAGCTCCACCTTGGAGCCAGCCAGCAGGTCGCCCCACACGATGGACTGGCCGATGGACATGACGACACGGTCAGCATCGACACGGCGTAGATCGTTCTCGTCGTACTCGGGCGCAAAACGGCCTTCGTCGTCAAAGACACGCGTGCAGCGCTTGAAGGTGATACCGCACACACGACCGGCCTCGTCCAGGTGGACCTCCTTGGGACCCCAACCGCAGCTGATGTGCGCGCCGTCCTCGATGGCCTCGCGACGCTCTTCCTCGCTGGCGGGCATCTGTGCCTCGCTCTCCAGGCAGAACATCTCAACGTGCTCGGAACCCAGACGGCAGGCGTTGCGGGCAACGTCGATGGCCACGTTGCCGCCGCCCACCACGATGGTGCGGCCGGGCAGCGCGTCAATCTTGCCGCTGTTGACCTCGCGCAAAAAGTCGACGGCCACGGTCACACCCTCGGCGTCCTCGCCCGGAATGTCGGCAAGGCGGCCGCCCTGGCAGCCAATAGCCACGTAGAAGGCCTTAAAACCCTGCGTGCGCAGCTCATCGAGCGTCACGTCACGGCCGACTTCCACGCCATAGCGGAACTCGGCACCCATCAGGCGAATGATCTCGACCTCGGCCTCGATAACATCCTTCTGCAGCTTAAAGCTGGGAATGCCGTAGGTGAGCATGCCACCCGGGCGCTCGTTTTTCTCGAACACGACGGGCTTGTAGCCCTTCTCGGCAAGATAGAAAGCGCAGGACAGACCGGCCGGGCCGGCACCGATGATGGCAATCTTCTGGTCGAAGCCGCCAGCGCGCGTCGGCGTCACCACGGGCGGGACGTAGCGGGTCGCAGCGTCCAGATCGCGCTGGGCGATAAACTTCTTGACTTCGTCGATAGCCACGGCGGCGTCCACACGACCGCGGGTGCAGGCATCCTCACAGCGGCGGTTGCACACACGGCCGCAGATAGCGGGCAGCGGGTTCTCGCGCTTGATGAGTGCCAGTGCCTCGTCATAGCGGCCCTGCGCCGCGAGCTTCAGATAGCCCTGAACGGCAACGTGCGCGGGGCAGGCCGTCTTGCAGGGCGCCGTGCCGGACTCATGCGTCTCGATGCGGTTGTCGTTGCGGTAGTTGGGCGACCACTTGGTGTGGTCCCACTTGGTGGCATCGGGCAGCTCCTGGCGCGGATACTCGGGCACCTTGCCGCCGGCCTTTTTGCTGCAGAGCTTCTGGCCGAGCTTGGCGGCACCGGCCGGGCACACCTCAACGCAGCGACCGCAGGCCACGCACTTGTCCTTCTCGACCTTGGCGACATAGGCCGAGCGCGACAGGTTGGGCGTGTTGAACAGCTGCGAGGTGCGCAGGGCGTAGCACACGTTGACGTTGCAGTTGCAGATGGCGAAGATTTTGTTCTCACCGTCAATGTTGGTGATCTGGTGCACAAAGCCGTTGTCCTCGGCCTGGCGCAGGATGTCGTAAACCTCGTCGCGGGTCACGTAATGGCCACGATCGGTCTCGACCACGTAGTCGGCCATATCGCCCACGGCGATGCACCAATCGGCCGGGTCGTCGGCGCAGCCCTCACCCATCACGCGACGGCTCGCGCGGCAGCTGCAGGTGCTAGCGGCATACTTACCCTCGTATTTGTCGAGCCAATGCTCGATATGCTCAATAGGCACCGAGGTGCTTGCGGCGTCGATGGCCTTCTCGACCGGAATGACGTGCATGCCGATACCGGCGCCTCCGGGCGGCACCATCGGCGTGGCGCGGGACAGCGGCCCCTTGGACGCCTGCTCAAAGAACTTGGCATAGACCGGATGCTCCTCGAGCTGGCTCACGCGCATGTTGAGGAACTCGGCGGAACCCGGCACCAGCATGGGCAGTACCCACTGCTTGGCGCGCTCGGGGTTTTCCCAGTTGTACTCGAGCAGACCCGTGTAGCTCATGTCGTCGAGCATCTTCTCGATATCGGCCTCGGGCATGCCGGTGAGCTTGACCATCTCGGGCAGCGTATAGGGACGACGCATCTTCATCTTGCAGAGCACTTCGGCCTGCTCGTCGGTTGCGGCCTCGGCAAACGACCAGTACTCGTAGCCCAGCAGCTCGTCGCGATGCAGCAGACGGTTGGTGCAGTGCTCGCACAGCTTGACGATTGCCTCGCGCGGATGCTCCGGCAGCGGCGGCACAAACTCCACGCCGATATCGGGCTCGGTGTAACTAATCCCCGGTCCGTTGAGAATCATGGTTGTCCCTTCTCTTGCCGCAGCCCGACGAGGCCGCAGCACCCCTCTTTTTTTGCAGGCCGGGCATGCCCCCATGCCGTTCACCCGCCATTGTTGACATTGTGTCAAAAATAGTATTGACGAACCGTCAACAATATTCAAGACTGTTAGGCGAACGGTCAGGCAAAAGAGGATGAAAGGCGGCAAAACATGGGCAACAACGCAGCAGGTACCTCTGTGGTCGATGCCGTCCCCGCATCCGATAGCGCGGCGAAGCGCTTGACGGGCGACGAACGCCGTCGCGAGATTCTCGATGCCGTGCGCACCGTAAGCTCCGAGCTGGGCGTGTCCCACCTATCGGTATCGGCTGTGACCAAGCGAGCCGGCTGCACGCGTTCATTGTTCTACCATTACTTTGCCGATATGGACGCCGCCGTCACCGCTGTCATGGACGAGGCAATCGACGGCTTCATTGCCGAGCTCGAGCAGTGGAATGCCAGCCGCACGGTTGGCGACATCGAGGGCGCGCTCGACACCGTCGCCCCGCTCTTTAAGCGCCTGGTCGCCAGCGGCCACGAACTGCCGAGCACCCTGACCTCCAGCAGCGGCGCGCTCTACGGCGGCTTTTTGCACAACGTGGTCCAACGCGTGGCGCAGTATATCTGCGACACCACCGTGGTGGATTTTGTCGCCCATCATGAGCTACGCATCGACCATGTCTACGAGACGTTCTACACCCTCATCATGGGGTTGTTGATGTATATCCGCACGCACCCCGATGTGCCCGACGAGACGGTCAAGGAAATCATCGCCTCGACACTCCACATCGAGGGCTATACCGCCAAGTATCCGGAGCGCAAGCCCCAGAACTGACGACATTTGGCCAAACTGCCCGCGATCAGAAGAGGGGCCGCGGGCTTGTGAAAGGAGAGCAGCATGCTGTTCGATGTTTGGGGTAGCGATACCCTTATCCACTGGGCCGGCTGGGCCATGGTCTTTATCGGCCTGATCGTGCTCAACGAGGTCGGCCGCCGCACCAAGCTCGGCGCGGCAATCATCTTTGGCGTGGCTCCGCTGGCCATGACCATCTACTGCGTCGCCATCGCCATCGGCGTTTCGCAGGGTGCCGAGTGGGCGCTCACCAACCCCACCCATGTGTACCAGAACAGCTGGTTCCACTACGCCAAGGTATACGCGGCGCTGGCCGGTTGCTGGGGCTTCATTGCCATTAAGTACCAGTGGGGCAAGATCGGCAAGGCGCATTGGTTCCGCGCGTGGCCGTTTGTGATCGTCGCCATCAACATCATGATCGCCGTCGTATCCGACTTTGAGAGCGCCTATCACTTCTTTGTCCTGGGCGAGTCCACCTGGGTCACCTCCGAAGGTGCTACGCAGCTGGCCGGCTGGAACAACGTGTTCAACGGCATCGCCGGTATCATCAACATCTTCTGCATGACCGGTTGGTGGAGCGTCTACGCCTCCGAGGACAAGACCGACATGCTGTGGCCCGACATGACCTGGGTCTACATCATCGCCTACGACATCTGGAACTTCTGCTACACCTACAACTGCCTGCCCACCCACTCCTGGTTCTGCGGCTTTGCGCTGCTGCTGGCGCCCACCGTCGCCGCCTTTATCTGGAACAAGGGCGGCTGGATCCAGAACCGCGCCTTTACGCTGGCCATTTGGTGCATGTTTGCCCAGGTGTTCCCGTACTTCCAGGAGGAGTCCATCTTTGTGACCCACTCCACGCTCGACCCCGGCGCCGCTACCGCGGTCTCGATCGCCGCACTGGTCGCCAACGTCGCCGCGATCATCTACATCGCCTACCGCGCCAAGAAGCTCGGCCGCAATCCCTACAAGCAGGATGTCTTTGAGGGCACCAGCGATTGGGAGAAGGCCACCGCTCGCCGTGCCAAGGTTGATTACGCGCACGCCGAGTAACGTGTTTATTCCGCCCACATTTGGATGTAGGCAAACTTAGCCGACGCCGCAATCGCGCGTCATGTGCAGCCCCGGAAAGCGATTCGCCCGCTTTCCGGGGCTTTTTGTTGTTGCGCGCATTCACGCACATATGCAAAACCTCTCTCACAGATAAAATCAGATTTCCAACCGACTGACAGCCCTATGTGACCCCAATTTTGGGTACATTGTTGTCCCGATATTGAGCTTGGGGGATATATGAAAGATGAAACGATGGGCCAAGAGGATGCGAACCAAGATGCAGAAGCTTGCGCTGAGGCCTTGGAGAGCTTAGACCGGATTTCACTCGATGAGATTGCGTTTGACGATTCGGGCGTTGGTGTGCAGGATGAGCCGGAAGCCGAGGCGCAGTCCGATGATCAGGATGCAGACGACGTTGAGCCTGCCAAAGATGAGGCAGGTCACGAAGACACCGAAAGCGAGGCCGGCAATCAGCTCGAATCCGACACGGGCGAGGAAACCGTCTTGCTCGACAGCTTGCCGGCCGAGGATTCGCTGACCCGCGAGCTTCCTGGCCTGGGTTCCGCACCAGCCGTGGACGAGACCATCGCCATGGGCGATATTCCCCTTCCGTCCGTCCCCTCGGCACGCGAGGCCGAGGTTCGCCATCGCAAGATGTCGCCCAAGCGCCGCAATCTGATGGTCGCCGGTGTCGTGGCCGTCGCGCTCGTCGCCGGTGGTGCAGGCTATGCTGCCTGGAACGGATATCAGCAAGAGCAGGCTGCCGCTGTCGCCGCCAATGCCCACACGATGATGTCGGTGCAGATTGGCGTACATGCCGCGGGGCTCGACTGTTCCACCGGCTCCAAGATTCCCGTACAGGTAAGTGGCCAGGATTCTGACGGATCCTCCGTAAGCGAAACACTCTATGTTGACGAGCACGGCCGTGGCATCAAACTACTACCCGGTGACTACACGCTCTCCATCGCTGCCTCCCCCATCGCGGCCGACGGCACCATCTATACCGTCCCGACCACCAAGACGCAGGTCACCGTTAAGAGCGATGGACAGGATTTAAGTGCCCAGGTCACCTTTAAGCTCAAGGTGCCTTCGGCCGACACGGTAACCGACGACCAGATCGATGCCGCCGCCAAATATGCCGAGGAGGGAGGCGCGAGCTCCTCCGCCACCGCCAAGGTGCTCCAGCAGGCGGCAACCGCGCGGCGCGACGCCGCCGTCAATGCCGTGAGCGCGCAAAAGGCACAGGCGGCCCGTGATGCCGACGCCCGTCACAAGGCAACCGACCTCTACCAGCTCGATATCCCCGTCGAGTGGTACGGCAAGGTCGAGACTTGGCAAAATGGCAGCACGCTATGCATCTATCTTGCCGGCGACAGCGATACGCCGATTGTGACGCTCGTCGCGGTGCGCGAGGGCGAGAGCTTTACGCCCGATGAAGGCGATACGGTTTTGGGTGCGGCCAACCTAGGCAACGGTTATACCGTCTACGCCAGCGGCCCCGCCTATCCGTACGTGGTGCCCCAGACCATCAACGGACGGACGCAGAATCCCGTGTCGACCTACCCCATGGACACGGCCATTGAGCTTGTCGAGCTCACGACCGGCAACCGCTACACCTATAGCCAGATCAAGAACGTACTGGTCGGCAAAGACGGTAAAGCCGACGCCGCGACCAAACTCGAGACCGACTACCTCGCCCAGATCCTGATGCCGAGCATCAAGGCCCAGGACTAGCCGGGCGCATCATGGTGCTCCCCAACCGTGATGAAGGGGCCAGGAGGTCCTGGCCCCACAGATCCGTAGATGATTAGGCAAGGAGCCACTTCCATGCGGGAACAACGTGTACCACACCGTGCTCGCATGGAATATCGGCCTGCTCATCCATGGTAACGATTGTCGACTCACCAAGATCGAATTGGGCCATCGAGGCATCAAGCGCGGCAATTTCGCGCTCGCGCGTTTTCTCGCTTGCCATATCCGTACTCACCTGAATCAGGCCATAAGCCTGCATAAGAAGCGCATCCCCGGTCACAAAGTCCACCTCATGGCTTTTATTCTTCTCTTTGATCAGCAGGCGGCAGACCGAACCGGACCGCACGGCTGGAGTCCTTCTTCTGAGCGCATTGAACACCGCAGTCTCGAGCCTCTGGCCCTGATCAAATGCCGATGCGGGAGAGAATGCTCCGAACATCGCAGGATCGACAGCGTAGACTTTAGATGCGGACCGCGCATTATTTGCAAGTGAGCGCGTGAACTCCGGCACCGAAAACAACAGGTAGGCGTCCTCGTAATACTCAAGTAAGTCGCCGAGCGAATTGCGACTGACGGGTATCTGCCTACTTTTGAACTCGTTGTACACCTTGTTCACTGACAGCTCTCGTGCCGAAGATGCCATACACCGCGTCAGGAACAGTGAAGCCAAACGAGGGTTCTTGATGTCGTAGCGCTCAACGACGTCCATGGCGACCGTTCGCGACGCATATTCCTGTAGCAGCTGAATCGCATCCGCGGGCGTCTGCTCTAGCGTCGCGATGAATCCCCCTCGCTCAAGATATCCGATCAGATGATGTCGAAGCAGTGCTGCATCGCTCGATGAAAAGGGTGCATCCGGCTCAGGAACGCTCCCCGTCTTATATCGGACGTATTCCGAAAAACTCAACGGAAACAGCTCTCGCACAAGAGAGCGGCCCCTGAACTCGCTCTTAAGTTCCGAGGACAGCATCTTAGAAGAAGATCCCGTCACGTAGACGGTCGCTTTCTCCGTATCGACCACACGCCGCAGAAACGCACCCCATTCGGGAATTTCCTGGATTTCATCGAAGAAAATGTAGGCACCCTCGGTTCGAGCAGCAGGATATAGCGCATAGAATGTATCGAGCACGTCCGCTAGCAGCGACGGCTCATACGGACGCAAGCGCTCATCCTCACAATTGAAATAAAGCATCCGGTCAAGGTCGATACCTTGACCCTGAAGCCGCTGCATCTCCTGATACAGGCGATACGTCTTTCCACAACGACGGGCTCCCACAATCACATTTACGATGTTGTCGCGCTTGGGTTCCTGCGGGTTTCCCAGATCAAGGTCGCGCTCAAAGACCTGTGGAACTCCTTGTTGCTCAAAGTCCTTTATTTTCTGGGCCACCAAGTCGTTGAATGCCATGATTCTCCAATCTTGCTTATATGCTAATCAAGATTATATCGATTCTTGATTAGCAGGAGAGCAAGATTTATGCGTATCTTGATTAATTGGTAAGCAAATTTTTCTGTTACTGATCTCCCGGAGGATGTCGAACGGCTGAGGAGCCACCAAGCTCGAGAGAATGATTTTTCTGGGACGGGGATTTAATAATCATTTTGTACCGAATGATTATTAAATCCCCGTCCCAGAAAAATCATCAGGCAGGCGGGAGGGGGCAAAAGTAGCTAAAAAAGCCCCGTCCCAAATGAGCTACTTAGCGCCAGGGGTCGGCTTCGAAGAGGGGCTCGCGCTCGGGGCGGCGATCGCTGTAGGGATCGTAGCCGTCGTCGTCCTCGTTCTCGGCGCGAATATAGGGGTCGCGCGGCTTGGGTGCCGGCTTAGGCGCAGGCTTGGGTGCGGCGGGTGCGGCATCGGTCGCCGGCGTGTTCGTCTTGTTCTTGTCTGTCATCTGCGCATCTCCTTGCATCGCATCCGTTCAACATCATCGATTGTCGCACGAAAAAGGGCGGCGGATCCAATTGGATCCGCCGCCCTTGGCGTTTTGCGATGGGGGGCGGTTTTAAAGCCGGCCCCAAAATCTACTCGGCGTCTGGAACCTCGTAGGTGGCCGTCGGCGTGTTGTCGCACACGACGGTAAAGCCGCCGTCCTTGTCGGCATCGACCGTCACCTGATCGCCCTCGCGCACCGTACCGTCGATAATAGCGGCGGCAATGGCATCCACGACCTCGCGCTGCACGAGACGCTTGAGCGGACGGGCGCCAAAAACCGGGTCCAGGCCGCCCACGGCGAGCATCTGCTTGGCCGCCGGGGTGATGGCAAGCGTCATGCGCTCCTTGGCCAGACGTGCGCGGACGTCGGCGAGCTGAATATCGACGATCTTTTCGATCTGCGCCATGCCGAGCGGATGGAACACCACGATATCGTCGATACGGTTGAGGAACTCGGGGCGGAAGGTTTGAGCCATGGCCGCGTCGACCTGATGGCGCATCTCCTCCTCGTCCTTGCCGGACAGATCGGCGATAGCCTTGGAACCCACGTTGGACGTCATGATGATAATCGTGTTCTTGAAGGACACTTGGCGACCCTGGCCATCGGTCAGACGGCCGTCGTCGAGCACCTGCAATAGCACGTTAAAGACATCCGGATGAGCCTTCTCCATCTCGTCGAGCAAGATCACGGAGTACGGACGACGGCGCACGGCCTCGGTGAGCTGGCCGCCCTCGTCGTAGCCCACGTATCCCGGAGGCGCACCGATCAGACGCTGGACGCTGAACTTCTCCATGTACTCGGACATGTCGATACGCACGAGCGCGCGCTCGTCGTCGAACAGGCACTCGGCCAGTGCCTTGGCGAGCTCGGTCTTGCCCACGCCGGTGGGGCCCAGGAAGAAGAAGCTGCCGATGGGCTTGTCCGGATCGGAGAGGCCCGCACGGCTGCGGCGCACGGCCGCGGCCACGGCGGAGACCGCCTCGTCCTGGCCGATGACGCGCTTATGCAGCTCGTCCTCCAAGCCCTTCAGTTTGTCGAGCTCGCCCTGCATCATCTTGGACACGGGCACGCCGGTCCAGGCGCTCACGACCTCGGCGATCTCATCGGAGGTCACCTGCTCGTTGAGGCCCTCGCCGTCCTGCTGCTTTTGTGCCTCGAGCGCAGCCTCGGAATCCTGAATCTGCTGCTGCAGACCCGGGATCACGGAATAGCGCAGCTCGGACGCACGGCCCAAGTTTCCGTTGCGCGTCGCGCGCTCCTCTTCACTCTTGGCCTCGTCGAGCTGGCCTTTAAGCTCCTGCACGTGGTCGATGGCGTTCTTCTGGTTGAGCCAGCCGGCCTTTTGCACGTTGAGCTTTTCTTGGACCTCGGCAATCTCCTGGCGCAGGGCCTCCAGACGCTCCTTGGAGGCGTCGTCGGTCTCCTTCATGAGCGCCTGCTCCTCGATCTGCAGCTGGGTGAGCTGACGCGTGGTGGCGTCAATCTCGACCGGCATGCTGTCGAGCTCCATGCGCAGGCGGCTTGCGGCCTCATCGACCAAGTCGATGGCCTTGTCGGGCAGGAAGCGGTCGGCAATGTAGCGATCGGAGAGGTCGGCAGCTGCCACGAGCGCGCTATCGGTGATATGCACGCCGTGGAAGATCTCGTACTTCTCCTTGAGGCCACGCAGGATCGAGATGGTGTCCTCGACGGTAGGCTCGCTCACCATAACGGTCTGGAAACGACGGGCGAGTGCCGCGTCCTTCTCGATGTACTTGCGATACTCGTCGAGCGTAGTCGCGCCGATTGCGTGCAAGTCGCCACGGGCGAGCGCCGGCTTCAGGATGTTGCCGGCATCCATGGAGCCCTCGGTGGCACCCGCGCCCACGATGGTGTGGAGCTCATCGATGAACAGGATGACCTTGCCCTCGGACTTTTGCACTTCCTTGAGCACGGCCTTCAAGCGGTCCTCGAACTCGCCGCGATACTTGGCGCCGGCGACCAGCGCGCTCATGTCGAGCTCGATGAGGTCGCGGTCGCGCAGGGTGCTCGGCACGTCGCCGGCCACGATACGCTGGGCGATGCCCTCGACGATGGCCGTCTTGCCGACGCCCGGCTCGCCGATGAGCACGGGGTTGTTCTTGGTGCGGCGGGACAGAACCTGGATGGTACGGCGGATCTCGTCGGTACGGCCGATGACCGGGTCGAGCTTGCCGGCGCGGGCCAGATCGCAGATGTTGCGACCGTACTGCTCCAGCGCCTCAAACTGGGTCTTATCCTCGGCAGACGTCACGCGGTCATCGCCACGCAGCTCCTCGTAGACCTGCTCGATGCGCTCCTTGGTGACGCCGGCGTCACGCAGTACACGACCAGCCTCGCCCTTGTCCTCGGCAAGCGCCATCAGCAAATGCTCGGTCACCACAAAGCTGTCGCCCATCTTGGTGGCCTTCTTCTCGGCCTTCTCGATGACGCGGACGAGCTCATTGGACAGGCCCATCTGCTGGCCCTCGCCCGAAACCTTGGGCGCGCGGTCGATGGCATCTTGTGTGGAGCGTGCAAGCTGGGCCGGATCGGCGCCGATGCGCTCGATGATCACGGAGATATTGCGCTCGCCGGCACCAAGCAGGGCGGACAGCAGGTGAATCGGCTCCACCGCGCCGGCCTGCGCGTCGGCAGCCGTGCTCATGGCGGTCTGCAGCGCCTCGCGCGACGTCATTGCTAGCTTATCGATTCTCATGGAATCACCTCTCTTGGGGCGGCCGCCCTACGGGGCGGCTTCACGTTGTTCGAGAAGTATTGTTGCCAGCTTTGCGCGATCTTATACACAAATCTAAGTCTCTATATATAAGATTTTCTGAGTGAATTACGGATAGGGTACTGAGATGTCAGCCCGCCGCTGCCCAGGCGCGCTACCGTCTCGATCTGTAACATCTAGCAGCCATTTTTGATCCTAGATGTTACAGATCGAGACAGACCGAAAACCACCACAAAGAGGACAGGCACCTTTGTGGTGGTCGCGGTCTCTACTCCTTCGCCGAACCCGTACTTCCCGATTCGACGGTCCAGGGCATCTCATCCTCGAACAGCCATGTACGGGCAGACCCACTATCGCGTGCAGTCTGCGGGTCAGGCAAGCAGGTCTGTTTATAGGCATCTTGGATACACTGACCCATAAAATCGTTGAGCTCGGTCTGGTCGCCCTCCATGACATAGGCGACATCGCCGTCCATGATGTAGATGCCCGGACCCTCATTGCCCTCGTAGCCCGGATCGTACGAGACATCACATAACTTTGCGCCGTTTGCAGTGTCCAGCTCGATGGACGAGTGGCATCCGCCAACCATGTCGTTCGCTTTTGCCCGATAGGACGCATATCCGTACCAACGCTTAAATGTTTTGCCCTTGAGTAGCTCGGACGCCCTATCGATCAGGCTTGTATCCGTGGTATAGCGCATGGCCCCAAGCTGAATACGCGGATAATTGCTAATACCCAGCACAGCCGGCTGCTCATCAAAATCAACGGTAATGGTCTCGGGCTTGTCGTCGCCGGTCAGAAGTTCGACAGATTGAGTCACAGGCTTGACCACCGGCTCCGTCACCGCAGCAGGTAGAAATGCCATACCGACAGCGCCCGCGCCAACCACAGCGATCGCAAGCGCCAAGACAATCAATCCAATACGGGCAGAACGGCTCACGGCAAAACACCCCACAATGCAAACCTTCGCCACCTGCACTAATGATACCGCCAGCTAACACTATTACCAAAAGAAGCCGCGCGCTCCTCACCACCACAAAGGGGACAGGCACCTTTGTGGTGGTTTTCGACGCTAACGGTCGACCATCTCGCGCAATGAGATTAAACTTGAATTGCTCTCTGAACATATCCATTTCTGCCTATCCTCAACAGATCTTTGTCTCGAGGAGCGCATATGAAGCCGCCTCATTCCACCGGTCGCAACGTCATCGCCATTCTCGCCATACCCATCGTGATGCTCTTCCTTATCGTCATCACGCCCTTTTCCCTTGGTATCACCTCGCCCTTCGATTTATGCGGAATGGTCGACGCCGGCTCGCGTGCCACCTCGCTCTCCTTTATCTGTCGCGGCGTGTTTTACGAAGATGGAATTCCCACCGGAAGTTGGCAGTCAAAGTTGCCACTGCTCGGTCAGATCGACGGATGCTCCCCCTATTTCTGCCTTGGACCTCAGACGCTAAACTATCTAATCGACGACCAGCCACTCGACTTCATCACCCTCGCCTACGACTACGCACCAAACACCGATGAGCGCCACATGAACCAAGTCCTCGACAAGATGCTTGGACAGTGCGGGCTCACCGAGGAGGCCGGTCGAACCATCTATAGCAACCAGAAATTAAAGCGAACAGAACTCCGCCGTGTCGGAAAAATCAAAGGGCGAAACGGGGCCGCCTACTGGGATGCCTGGGCAACACGCGACAAGGGCGAATTCGGACACAGCACCTATATGGTCACTGTCTACACCAAAGACGGAATTAAGGACAATGTTGACGATTTCGCGTCATCCAAACTCGGCATCCCCAAAACAACCAAACCCGCCAGCCCAGATGAAATTCTGTAGAGCCGCCCATTAACATGCCGCTCAACGATCACAACAGCATCGAGCTCGTCCCCACCACCACAAAGGTGCCTGCCCCCTTTGTGGTGGTTTTCAACAAAAAGAAGCCGCCCCGATAACAGAGGCGGCATCAAGCAAGTCTATTTATTAGCGTCCCTCAAGACCCAACGAGAACGCAGAAATGTAGCCCGGGGCTTACCCTTTCCCGAACGCGGCCCTCGCGAAGCGCGTGAGCGGGCGGGAAAGGGTAAGCCCCGGGCGGACAATTAAGTGCGCTACTCGGCAGCGGCCTTGAACTTGTTGTAGTTGATCAGGCAGCCGGCCTTGACGATGGCACGCTCCTCTGCCGTCATGTCGGCAATGTAGAGCTCAATCTGCTCAACAGCACCGTCGGCGCGCACCACGTAGGCGGCGATGTCCTTTAGGTCGCCATCGAGCGCGGCACGGATGCCCGGCACAAAGACGTAGTCGCCCACCTCAAAGTTGGGCTCGGCCTCCATCTGGAAGGGCACCATGCCCCAGTTCATCACGTTGGAGCGATAGCGCTTGGTGGCGTACTCGTGGACGATATTGGCCAGGCCGCCAATTACGCGCTGGCAGCTCGCAGCCTGCTCGCGGGCAGAACCGTCGCCCGGCTTCTTGGCATAGAGCATGGAGCCGTACTCGGTCGCCTTGGCATCGGCCGCGACACCCGCGCCGGCCAGCGCCTCAAACACACCGGCAAGCTCGGCATCGAACGCCGCCAGGTCGCCTGCGGACTCGCCGGCAACGCGACGCTTCTCCACAGCGTCGACCTCCTTGGAGCGACCCACGTAGGCCGGGTCGCGGCGGCTCAGCGTAAACTCAGCCAGGCCCAGCGGGTTGGAGCGGAAGGAGCTCGTCTCGCCCGAGGGAATGAGCTCGTCGGTCGTGGTGACCGGGTCCATGATCTTGGAGCAAACCTTGAGCAGGATGTCGTCGCCGAGCGGCTCCATCGCGGGCCACGGCTTGATGTTGGGGCCTTCGACCAGCTCGTCGGCAGGCTCCGCCTTGCCAAAGCCCCAGTACACGCGCTTCTTGTACGGCGCGTCGTCAAAGGTGTACTCGCAGGCCTCGTCCCAAGTGTCCTCGGGCAGGTCGGTCGCCGGCGTCAGGACGCCGCCGTTGGCAGCCGTTGCCGCAATGGAGCGGGCGTCCATCAGGGCCACGGCGCTCAGCTGGCCATTACCCGGCTTGGAACCCTCGCGGTTGGGGAAGTTGCGCGTGGTGTGACGGATCGAAAGGCCGTTGTTGGCGGGCGTGTCGCCGGCGCCGAAGCACGGGCCGCAGAATGCCGTGCGCACGATTGCGCCGGCCTCCATGAGGTCGTAGATGTAGCCGCGGCGTATAAGTTCGAGCGCCACGGGCTGGCTCGTGGGATAGACCGACAGCGAGAACTCGCCGCAGCCGGTATTGGCGCCCTTGAGCACGCGGGCAGCCTGGACCACGGAGTCATAGTTGCCGCCCGAGCAGCCGGCGATAACGCCCTGCTGCACGTGCAGCTTGCCGTCGACGATCTTGTCGAGCAGGCTAAAGTGCGTCTTGCCCTCGCCGATCTTGGCGGCCTCGAGCTCCACCTCGTGCAGGATGTCCTCGAGGTTCTCGTTGAGCTCGTCGATCTCAAAGCCGTTGGAAGGATGGAACGGCAGTGCGATCATGGGCTTGATGCTCGACAGGTCGACCTCGACGCAACCGTCGTAGTAGGCGACATCGGCGGGCTTGAGCTCGCGATAGTCGTCGCCGCGGCCGTGCATGGTCAAAAACGCGTGCGTGTCCTCGTCGGTGGCCCAGATGCTCGACAGGCAGGTGGTCTCGGTGGTCATGACGTCAACGCCGTTGCGGTAGTCGGTCGTCATGCTCGCGATGCCCGGGCCCACAAACTCCATGACATTGTTCTTGACGTAGCCCTTGGCAAAGACGGCGCGAATGATGGCGAGCGCCACGTCGTGCGGGCCGACGCCGGGGCGCGGGGCGCCCGTGAGGTAGATGGCCACGACGCCGGGATAGGCGACATCGTAGGTGTCGCGCAGCAGCTGCTTTGCCAACTCGCCGCCGCCCTCGCCCACGGCTATGGTACCCAGGGCACCATAGCGGGTGTGCGAGTCGGAACCCAGGATCATCTTGCCGCAACCGGCGAAGTTCTCGCGCATAAAGGAGTGGATGACGGCGATGTGCGGCGGAACGAAGATGCCGCCGTACTTCTTGGCTGCGGAAAGGCCAAAGACGTGGTCGTCCTCATTGATGGTGCCGCCCACGGCGCACAGCGAGTTATGGCAGTTGGTGAGCACGTAAGGCAGCGGGAACTGCTCCATGCCCGAAGCGCGCGCCGTCTGGATGATGCCGACAAAGGTGATGTCGTGGCTCGCCATGGCATCGAAGCGAATCTTGAGTGCCTCGGGGTCGCCCGACGTATTGTGTGCCTGGAGGATCGAATACGCGATGGTGCCGCGCTTGGCATCCTCGGGTGTCTGCGTAATACCGCGCTCGGCAGCCTCGGCCGCAGGCACAACCTCGCTGCCGCCGCGCAGGTAGATGCCGTCCTCGTACAGCTTGACCATACTGTCTCCCACTCTGCCCAAAAGATTTGGGCGCATAGCATACATTCGTTCAATATCGTGCCATAGAACGGTTGCGAGTGGGTTACGAATCTCTGCGTTCACTTTATCTCAGTAAAGCAGAGGACGAGTTAGGTCCTGGGGAGGCAGACTTAGACGCTCAAATGACGAGAGTGGATAATCTCCCACTTTGAGCCTGCAAACAGGCAAAAAACGGGAGATTATCCACTCTCATTCTGCAGGTACTCATTTAAGTCTGTCCCCAATGAGTGCCTACAGGTCGCCGCCCGTGCCCAGCAGTTTGCGCATGACTTGCTCGGGGTTGACCGAGCCGTCGCGCGGGGCCAGGGCGGTGATCTTCTTCTGCATCTTGTACTCGTGCAGCTCGTCCTCGAGCTGGCGCACGCGTGCGCGGAGTTTTTCGTTCTCGCGCTCGCGCTCCTCGGCACGCTCCTTCATATCGAGGATGCGCACCACGCCGGCAAGGTTGATGCCCTCGTCAGTCAGCTGGTTGATGAGCTCCAGGCGCTCGATATCGGCACGCGAATACAGACGCGTGTTGCCGCCCGAGCGCTGGGGGTTCACCAGGCCCTTGGACTCGTAGACGCGCAGAGTCTGCGGATGCATGCCGGTCAACTCGGCCGCCACGCTGATCATGTACAGCGGTTTATTCCTATTGTCCTCGGCCATGCTACCTGACCCCTTTCCGTCTCGTTATCGTCCATCATAAGCCCGCGGGCGCGGGTGTGCGCCACGACCGCCCTAGTACGTCGCCTTGTAACGGTTGACCTTCTCGCGATAATCGCGCGTGTCGGCCTCGCGCAGCTTGGTCATGGCATCGCGCTCGTCATCGGATAGGTTCGTGGGGACCTGCACCTTGATCTCGACGAGCAGCGCGCCCGTACGGCCACGGTGCTTAACGTCGGGCGCTCCCATCTCCTTAAAGCGGAACTTCTTGCCCGTCTGGGTACCCGCGGGCACTTTCAAACGGACCGTCGCACCGCCGGGTGTGGGCACGTCCACCGTGCAGCCGAGCGCCGCCTCGTAGACCGAGACCGGTACCTCCATGGTCACGTCGGCGCCTTTGCGCTTGAACAGCGGGTGCTCCTCCACATGCGTGGTCACGACCAGGTCGCCGCGCTCGCCACCCGCAACGCCATACTCGCCGCGACGCTTGTAGCGTAGCTTGCCGCCATCGACCGCGCCCGCGGGCACCGAGACCGTGATGGTCTGCTGCTCGCCTGTCGAGGGAATGCGATAGGTGACCTTGTGCGTCACGCCGCGAAACGCGTCCTCGGCCGTCACATCGACGGTCAGCGATAGGTCGCCGCCCTTGCGAGCGCGGCTGCGACCCGCGCCGGCACCGGCAGCGCCCGCAGCCCCGGCAAAGCCCGAGCCCCAATCGCTACCCCAGGCGCCATTGCCGCTGAAGATGCTGTCGAAGATATCGCCCCAGCCGCTGGCGCCCGCGCCGGCACCGTAGCCGCCGCCATACGCGCCGCCCGCGCCCGGCATGCCGCCGAACATGAGCATCTGGTCGTACTCTTTGCGCTTCTTCTCGTCCGAAAGCGTCTCGTAGGCCTCGCTGATCTCCTTAAACTTGGCCTCGTCGCCGCCGGCATCGGGGTGATATTTTTGCGCGAGCTTGCGAAACGCGCTCTTGATCTCTTTGTCGGAGGCGCTCTTGGATACGCCCAGGATGTCATAGAAGGTTTTGCCTGCAGCCATCGTAGCTCCTCTCCTGTTACGTCCGCCGCCCATGCAGACGACGGCTCATGTTTTCATATGGCACTAGGCCAGAAAGGGCCCCGGGTGTTGCCCCGGGGCCCTTCTCAATTACTCCTCGGTGCTCTCGGCCGTATCGGCCGCAGCATCCTCGGGCGCCGCTTCGGGCTCCGGTGCGGGGCGCTTCTCGCCACCGTAGGTCACCGTCACCATCGCGGAACGCAGGATGCGGTCCGCCATGCGGTAGCCCTTCTGGTACACATCGTTGACGGTCTCGTCGTACTGCGATGCGTCCTCGACGCGACCCACAGCCTGATGCTCGAGCGGATCGAACGCCTCGCCCTTGGGATCGATGGGCTCAACGCCCTCGTGCGCAAACACATCGAGCAGCTTGGCATGCACCGCGTCGACGCCATCGACGAACTGCTTAAAGTCGTCGGAAAGCTCCTGGCTACGGGCATGGTCGATTGCACGCTCGATATCGTCAATCACCGGCAACAGCGCGGTGACAAGCTTCTCGGTCGCGCGCTCGCGCTCGGCGATACGCTCATTGGCGGTGCGGCGACGGAAGTTCTCCCAGTCGGCCTGTAGACGGGCGGTGCGCTCGGTGGCGTCCTTCGCCTTGTCCTCGGCGGCCTTCTGAGCCTCTGCCGCAGCATCGAGCTCGCTACGCACGTCGGCAAGCTCCTTCTGGGCCTGCTCGAACTTGAGCTTAAAGTCGTTGTCGGCGGCTTCCTCACCGGCGCGGATAGCGGCTTCCACCATCTCGTCCTCGGTCATCGTCGCCTCCTTGTTGCAATCCTCTACCTGGTTCTCGGCAGCCTCGGCGGCCGGGGCCTCACAGGCCTCGGTATCGTCTGCGGCCTCTACGGGAATCTTCACGTCCTTCTCCTCAGAGTCAACGGGGGCAGCGCCAGCGGCGGCCGCCTCCGTGCGAGCTTTACGGGCGGACATGATTACTTGTCCTCGTCGTCCACAACCTCGTAGTCGGCGTCGACAACGTCATCGTCGGCAGGCTGGGCACCGGCGGCGCCGTCGGTCTGCTGCTGAGCGTCGGCGTAGACAACCTGGGCCAGCTCGTAGGCCACAGACTGCAGGGACTCGCCGGCGGCCTTGATGGCCTCGACGTCAGAGCCCTCGAGCGCCTTCTTGGCGTCGGCGATAGCGGCCTCGGCCTTGGACTTCACGTCGGCGGAAACCTTGTCGCCCAGCTCGTTGAGGGTCTGCTCGGTGGAGTAGCACAGGCTGTCGGTCTGGTTGCGGACCTCGACCTCTTCCTTCTGCTTCTTGTCCTCCTCGGCATGAGCCTCGGCGTCCTTGACCATACGATCGACTTCGTCGTCGGAAAGCGCGGTGGAGCCGGAAATGGTGATCTGCTGCTCCTTGCCGGTGCCCTTATCCTTAGCGGAGACCTTGACGATGCCGTTGGCGTCGATGTCGAAGGTGACCTCGATCTGCGGCACGCCGCGGCGGGCAGCCGGGATACCGGTCAGCTGGAACTTACCGAGCGACTTGTTGTCGCGGGCAAGCTCGCGCTCGCCCTGGAGCACGTTGATCTCGACGCTGGTCTGGTTGTCGGCAGCGGTGGAGTAGACCTCGGTCTTGGAGGTCGGGATCGTGGTGTTGCGGTCGATCATCTTGGTCATGATGCCGCCCATGGTCTCGACACCCAGCGACAGCGGGGTAACGTCGAGCAGCAGGATGCCCTCGACGTCGCCGGTGAGCACGCCGCCCTGGACGGCAGCGCCGTCGGCAACGACCTCGTCGGGGTTCACGGACATGTTGGGCTGCTTGCCGGTCATGGTCTTGACGAGCTCCTGGACGGCGGGCATACGGGTGGAGCCGCCGACGAGGATGACCTCGGTCAGATCGGAGAGCTTAAGCTTAGCGTCGCGCAGGGCGTTGGTGACAGGCTGCTTGCAGCGCTCGAGCAGGTCGCGGGTGATCTTCTCGAACTCGGCGCGGGTCAGCGTGTAGTTGAGGTGCAGCGGGCCGGACTGGTTCATGGTGATGAACGGCAGGTTGATGGTGGACTGCTGGGCGGCGGAGAGCTCCTTCTTGGCGTTCTCGGCGGCCTCCTTCAGACGCTGCAGGGCCATGGGGTCCTGACGCAGGTCGACACCGTTCTCCTGCTGGAACTTGTCGGCCATCCAGTCGATGACGCGCTGATCCCAGTCGTCGCCGCCCAGGTGGTTGTCGCCCGAGGTGGACAGAACCTCAAACACGCCGTCGGCGAGGTCGAGGATGGAGACGTCGAAGGTGCCGCCGCCCAGGTCGAAGACCAGGATGCGCTGATCGGAGCCCTGCTTGTCCAGGCCATAGGCCAGAGCAGCAGCGGTCGGCTCGTTGACGATACGCTTGACGTTGAGACCGGCGATCTTACCGGCGTCCTTGGTGGCCTGACGCTGGGCGTCGTTGAAGTAGGCCGGGACGGTGATGACGGCGTCGGTGACGGTCTCGCCCAGATACTTCTCGGCGTCGGCCTTCATCTTTGCGAGCGTCATGGCGCTCACCTGCTCGGCGGTGTAATCCTTGCCCTCGATATCGACGACGGCACGGCCACCCTGGCCCTCCTTGACCTCATACGGCACGGTCTTGATCTCGGAGGTGCACTCGGAGTACTTGCGGCCCATGAAGCGCTTGATGGAGAACACGGTGTTCTTGGGGTTGGTGACCGCCTGGTTCTTAGCGGCCTTGCCCACGACGCGGTCGCCGTCGGCACGGAAGCCCACGACGGACGGGGTGGTGCGGTCGCCCTCGGCGTTCACGATAATGGTCGGAGAACCGCCCTCGAGGACGGCCATAGCGGAGTTAGTAGTACCAAGGTCGATACCAAGAATCTTACTCATTAGAAATTCCCTCTCTCTTTTGCGTTCGCGCCGCCTCGACGGTCTGTCGCGCGGCGCTTCGGCTTGTCTTTCAGGATGTAGTGTATCCCCTTATGGGCCGGAATATACAAAATCTAAGTCAATTCATATAAGATTTCTTATTGCTGAGAGTTTAGGTTCGTAAAAGCGCAGGTAGAAGCGCTATTTGAGTTCTCGGAAAATCTATTGAGATCTATGTAGAGATGGCTGAGGTTTGCGTCCGGGGGTGCCTGGGGGCCGTCTTGCGGCAAGCGCATCCCGGTTTGAGCGTGGATTCCGGGTCGCAGTTTCCGTCTGAAGGCTCAACCGGAAACCGTATCCCGTTTTGAGAGCTGATACCGGGTCGCAGTTTCCGCTAGCGGGCCCAACCGGAAACTGCGACCCGGTTTTCGGCCAAATAACGGGATGCCCTTTCCGCAGGCGCGCTCAATAGGTCAATATTACAAGTCACCTATAGCTAACATTTGCGCAGCTCAACGGCCCCACCTGCGCGTTTTTTAGTAAACCTTGGCATACTCGGCGAACGGTATGAAGATGCCGGCCAGAGGGTATTGCAAACGGTCGCTCCCGTGGTATGTTTTTGCCCGAATCAAACCGACGCGCATCGCCTGTAGCGTCGGTCAACAGAGAGGAAACTACCATGGCTCATCCCGTAATTGATGCCGACGAGTGCATCGCTTGTGGCGTTTGCGTCGACTCCTGCCCCGCTGGCGTTCTGGAGCTCCAGGACGTCGCTACCGTCGCTGACGAGGATTCCTGCGTCGCCTGTGGCGCTTGCCAGGACGCTTGCCCCGCCGGCGCGATCACCGAGATCGTCGAGGAGTAACAACTCCCCCACTTGCACACTCACAAGTACACCGTGCACAAAAAGGAGGCCTCCGCATCGCCGCGGAGGCCTCCTTTTGCATTCGTCGTTACTAGGACAGGTCGTCCTCGTAGGGCATTAAATCGGCAAGGTAGCCCTTCTCCTTGAGCATGGCCTCGATCTCGTCGAGGGTCTGCTCGTCTTCCGCGGCGATGCGATGGAAGTGGTAGCCGCTGGTCACCGTCAGCAGCGGGAAGCTCTTGCCGCTGGCGATGCCCTCTAGGTAGCGCTCGACATCGCGTCGGTTGCGGATGTCCAGGTCGGCCGTGATCTTGCCATACACGCGGTGGTTGACGATCACGTTGAGCACGGCGCCGCCTGCGTCGACGATGCTCGTGAGCTCATCACCCGCCTGCTCAACGCCATGGTGCACCTTGACCAGACGCGTGGGCACCGCCGGGCTGCTCGGAGCCTCCTGCAACACGTAGCCGCGATTGGTGGCCACGATGTCGTGCCCATCGGCACGCAGTAAGGCAATGTCCTGCACGACAACCTGGCGGCTTACGCCCACCTCGCGCGCAAGCGCACCGCCCGATACGGGGCCTTTGGCTCCCTCGAGCACGCCCATGATGGCACAGCGACGCTCGCGGGCGTCCATTATTTACCGTCCAGCAGACGCAGGTGCTTAAGCGAGAGATCGAGAATCGGCGCAGAGTGCGTCAGCGCTCCCGAGCTAATAAAGTCGACGCCCAGATCGGCCAGAGCACGGATATTGCTGGCATCCACGTTGCCCGAGCACTCGGTCTTGGCGCGGCCGGCGATAAGCTCAATCGCGGCAGCCATGTCATCGTGGGTCATGTTGTCGAACATGATGATATCGGCGCCAGCATCCACGGCCTCGCGCACCATGTCCAGGTTCTCGCACTCAATCTCGACCGTCGTGGTAAACGATGCGTGGGCGCGTGCCATCTCGATCGCACGAGTCACACCACCGGCGGCGTCGATGTGGTTGTCCTTGAGCATGACAGCCGTCGACAGGTTATAGCGGTGGTTGCTGCCACCGCCGATCTCGACTGCGGCCTTCTCGAAGACACGCATGCCCGGCGTGGTCTTGCGCGTGTCGACAAGCACGGTCTTGGTGCCCTCGAGCGCAGCCGCCATCCGATGCGTGTAAGTAGCGATGCCGCTCATGCGCTGCAGGTAGTTGAGCGCCACGCGCTCGCCCGAAAGCAGCACGCGCGCGTCGCCGCGTACCTGGCCCACGTGGTCGCCGGCGTGCACCTCGTCGCCGTCCGCGACATCGAACAACACGGAGCTCTGCGGATCCAGCAGCTCAAAGGTGCGGGCAAACACGTCCAAGCCGGCGATGATGCCATCGGCCTTGGCGATAAGCTCCACCGTGGCGGGGCGCGCCGCGGGGCACACGCTCGCCGTGCTCACGTCCTCAAATGTAATGTCCTCGCGCAGAGCCTGCAGAATCAGATCATCGACGACGAGTTTCATGGTAATGGGATTCATGGTCTACTCCTCCACGGCCTGCGTGCCGGCGGCACGGGCCAAATCATCGATTGCCAGGGTGTCGACGCTCAGGGCGCGATGACGGCCATCGAGCGCGGGATCGCCCGCCTGCTCCACGGCCAGCGACTCGCCGGTACGCATGTACCACGCGGCGCGACGACCCCAGACCAGCGCCTCGAGCAGGCTGTTTGATGCAAGGCGGTTCTTGCCGTGAACGCCGTTGCAAGCCGTCTCGCCCGCGGCGTAGAGCTCGGGCATCGAGGTGCGGCCGTCCTTGTCGACCCACACGCCGCCCATAAAGTAGTGCTGTGTGGGCGTAACGGGGATGGGCTCGTCCAAAATATCGCGGCCGTCCTCCAGGCAGCGTGCGCGAATGTTGGCAAAGTGCCCGGTCACCACATCGCGCTCGACGGGGGCAAAGCTCAGCCACTCGTGCTCGGTGCCGTCCTGCTTCATCTGCTCGCGAATAGCGGCGGCGACCACATCGCGCGGCTGAAGCTCATCGGTAAAGCGCTCGCCGGCGGCGTTGAGCAAAATCGCGCCCTCGCCGCGGCAGCTCTCGCTGATCAGGAAGGTGCGACCCGGCTGCGGCGAGAACAGTCCCGTGGGGTGAATCTGCACGTAGTCCAGGTGCTCCATCTTAATGCCATGCTCCTGAGCGATGTAGCAGGCATCGCCTGTGAGCTGCGGGTAGTTGGTCGAATGGTCGTATACGCCGCCGATACCGCCCGTCGCCCACAGCGTGTGGCGGGCATGGATCTTAAACGGCTCGCCAGCATGCACGCCCTCGGCGGCATTTGTCAGCTCGTCGGCGGGACGAACCGAGTTGTCCTCGTCCACGGAAACGGCGACGACACCGGTGCACACCGTGGCGCCATCACGCTCGCCCGTCAGGATGTCGGTCATGGCCACGTGCTCCAAAATCTGCACGTTGTCCAGCTTGCGAACGGCCTGGAGCAGCTTGGTCGTGATCTCCTTGCCCGTAATATCGGCATGGAAGGCAATGCGTGGGCGGCTGTGTGCGCCCTCGCGGGTAAAGTCGAGGCTGCCGTCGGCCTTGCGCTCAAAATCCACGCCCATCGCCAGCAGGTCGTTGATGACCGAGCGGCTCGAGCGGATCATGATGTCGACGCTCTCGCGACGGTTCTCGTAGTGGCCGGCATGCATGGTGTCCTCAAAGAAGGCATCGTAGTCAGAGCCCTCGGGCAGCACGCAGATGCCACCCTGCGCGAGCATCGAATCGCACTCGTCGACAGCGCCCTTGGAGAGCATGATCACGCGCGTGCTCGTCGGCAGATTGAGAGCCGCATACAGGCCCGCCACGCCGCAACCGGCAATGACGACGTCACACTCCATATCGGGGTATTGTTTGGTTTCCACTGGAATCCTCTCCCTTGTAATGTGGCATAGGGGATGGTCCCTCATGTCACATTGGCTTAGCGCGCCGCGTACTCGAGCATGCGGTCGAGCGTGAGCTTGGCCTGATCGGCGGCCGTATCCGACACGCCAATCTGCACCTCGCCCTCGCCCGTCTCCAGGCAGTGCACGAGCTTTTCGAGCGTGATGAGATCCATGTTGACGCAGGTGGGCTGCACCGCAGGGAAGTAGAACTTCTTGCCGGCACCCTGGCAGCGGCGCTCGAGTTCGTAGAGCACGCCGCGGACCGTCACGATGATGAACTCGCTCGCGTCCGACTCCTCGGCATACGTGATGATGCCGGCGGTAGAGCCGATGTAGTCGGCCTCGGCCAGGACGTCGGCCTTGCACTCGGGGTGTGCCAGCACGAGCGCGTCGGGGTGCGCCTCCTGCGCGTCGACGATCTGCTCGACGGTGATGATGTGATGACGCGGGCAGTAGCCGTTGTTGAGGATGACGTGCTTTTGGGGCACCTGCTCGGCCACAAAGCGGCCCAGGTTCTGGTCGGGAATGAACAAGATGTGCTGCTGCGGCAACTCGGAGACGATCTTGACGGCGTTAGAGCTGGTAACGCACACGTCACTCCAGCTCTTGATTTCGACCGTCGAGTTGACGTAGCACACCACGGCAAGGTCGTCGCCATACTCGGCGCGCGCCGCGTCGACCGTCTCACGCTTGACCATGTGCGCCATGGGGCAGTCCGCGCCCGGCTCGGGCAACAGCACGGTCTTGGTGGGATTGAGCAGCTTGGCGCTCTCGCCCATAAACTCCACGCCGCACAGCACGATTGTCTGCTGCGGCAGGCTCTTGGCGAGCTTGGCCAGGTAGAAGCTGTCACCGACGAAATCGGCAACGGCTTGGACCTCGGGCGCCACATAGTAGTGCGCCAAGATCACCGCGTCACGTTGGGTTTTTAGTTGCTGAATGGCCTCGACGAGCTCTGCGGGCACCAGTGCCGCGCGCTCCGTTGCCGTCGTTGCCGATGCCAGGCCGGCCGCAATGTCGCGTGCAAGCTCCGATGCATCCATGTTCGCGCTCTGTGCCATCAAGGCCCCTCTCTTTTGGCGAATCTTGGGGCTTTAGTATGACACCTAGGTTTACAGCTGACAAGACAGCTGTAAACCTAGGTGTAAAGTTGAAATAAAGATTCAATCATGCAGCAGGTCCATTTTCGAACTGGCAAGCTGAGGATAGTCGAAAATGGACCCGCCCCAAGATTCGAGCGGCCCGCATTGTCCTGAACCAAGGGGCAGTGGTCAAAAAAGGCCAAATATGAGTACTGTCACCAAATTAGTAGCAGCGATTTTCCGGTCCAGATCAGCAAAATCGCCTTGTTTGGAGCCCGATCGTGACTCTGACGGACGAAAATCGATGCGCTTTTGGCCGCTGGCACCGATTTTTGAGGCCATTTGGCTGCCACTAAACTGGTAACAGTACTCATATTTGGCCTTTTTTGACCACCGGGCTTCCGGCAGACCCCAAAAGCGGGCCCGAATCGCTCGATCCGGGCCCGCTGGGGGTAGCGAGCACAATCGAGGTGTAAGAAGCAAGAAAGGGCCAGCGCCTAGATATTCAACGAGAGGAAAGACAATGGTCCGCAGCGACATGCTACCCCAGCCGGACCGGGGGCTCGGCCTCGACCGGCCCCAGACCGAGGCATTTCACCGACGAGTTCAAGAGGAAGATAGTCGATCTCCGCAACGCCGGAAAGCCCAGGCGCGAGGCCATGGACGAGTGCGACCTCGACAAGAGCACCGTGGAGAGGCGGGTCAAGTCGATAAACGAGACCGGCTCGCCGCGCGCCGCCGA
The DNA here is from genome assembly GCF_902364355.1 of Collinsella aerofaciens. Classification (GTDB taxonomy): domain Bacteria; phylum Actinomycetota; class Coriobacteriia; order Coriobacteriales; family Coriobacteriaceae; genus Collinsella; species Collinsella aerofaciens_AF. The sequence continues at coordinate 12,435 of NZ_CABJDK010000002.1, read as the reverse complement.
CAACCGCATGCCCGAGTAGAACCGGATCCTGGAGCCCGAGCGCGAGAACCGCAGGCTCCGGATGGAGGTCGACGTCTTAAGACGAGCGGCGCCAGCATACGCTCGGAAGTCAGGGCCATGGCGGCCAACGGGGGGCCGCTGCCCCATATCGGCGCAGCGCTGGCATCGAGGCCTTCTGACCTGTGTCAAGATTTCGGACACGAATGCTCGAGAAATCAAGCGGCCATAGGCATGGCCTCGAGCTTGGGCTCGGTTCTCTCGAAGAAGGCCGCCATGGCCTCGGCCGGCACCTTGTAGCCGATCGTCGAGCGGGGCCTTCGGCGGTTGTAGTACGCCTCGATGAACTCGGCCACCGCGTTGTCGTGGCAGTTGCCGGCGCGGCTGCAGGACAGCCGCACGTCGTTGTCGCGCGCCCATTCGGCCAGAAGCCTGCTGGTGTACTGGGCGCCGCGGTCGGCGTGGAATATCGCGTTGCCGGCCACGTAGCCGCGCGATTTGGCCGACGCCAGCGCCGAAACCACGATGTCGGCGGTCATGCGCTCGGAGAGCGACCAGCCCACCACCATGCGGGTGTTGAGGTCGATGACCGTCGACAGGTACAGCCATCCCTCGCCGGTGCGCAGGTAGGTGATGTCGCCCACGAGCTTGCAGGTTGGAACGGGACTGGTGAAGTCGCGGCGCACCAGGTCGGGCCGGGGCCTGGCCTTCGGGTCGGGGATGGTGGTGCGCTTCCTGGCGTTGGGCGTGCAGCCGCGTATTCCCAGCTCGCGCATCAGCTTGCGCACCCTGTACAGGGTCAATCCGGAGAACTCGCCGGGCAGGAAGCATTTCACGAACCGGAAGCCGAACCTGCGGTCCGACTCCAGCCACACGCGCCGGACCGCCTCGCGCTCGGCCGACCAGTCTTCTCGCGGGCAGCCGTTGGAGAGCCACGAGTAGAAGCCCGATCGGCTCACGCCGAGCACGCGGGCCATCATTTTCACCGGGAATTCGGCCTTCTCCGCCAACATCATCCGGTAGCATGCGGCTACGCCTGGCTTTTGGCGAAGAAGGCCGCGGCTTTTTTCAAGAAGGCGTTCTCCATCTCGAGCTCGCGTATGCGCCTTTTCGCCTCGCGAAGCTCGCGGTCCTCGGCCTTGGGGTCGGGCCCGCCGGCAAGCTCGCGCCGGCGGCTCTGCACCCACTTGTTCACGGTCTTGGAATTCAGGCCCAGTTCTGCGCAGCATTCCGTTATCGGCCTGCCCATCGAGATGATGTAGTCGGCGGTCTCGCGCCTGAACTCGTCGGTGTACTTGGCGGCTGGGTTGGACATAGCATACCGTCCTCTCGGTCGTCGATGAATGCATTCTAAAGGATTGGGCCTCTAGCATGCGTGTCCGAAAAGACGATACAGGTCAGACAACCCAATCAGACGTCGTCTCGAGCACGTCCTCTGCACGGTCGAGCGTGCTTCTGGCCTTGGCACCCTGTTTGAACCACGAGCGCAGGTCCTCGAGCGTGCTGCCCGCTGCGTACACCTTGATTTTGCGACCGCCTTTCGTGGTAACCGTGCAACGGTCGCCGCTCTCGCTATCCTCGTGCGCCGTGACCTTCTTGAGATAATCGCGGCGGAACGCCACGACGCGGGCGTTGCTGATCTCGATGAACCAATCGTCGTCGACAAGCGAGGTGCCCGTGGCACCTCGGCTCGCCATCTCCTCGGCGAAGGAGAAACCGAGTTCGCGCTCCTGTCTGCCGATCTCGTAGATACCACGGGCGGGCATGCTGAGCATGAGCAGAGGCAGGAGTCCCCCTATGAACAGGAAGAGGCATGGGACGAGCAGGAGCAGACGAGCACCGGCGTCGGTGAAAACAGCCATGAAGGCGATCACGAGCGAGAAGACGAGCGCCATACCGTTGAAAACAATCGTCAACGGCTTGATGGCAGACCAACACAGACCCGCCTTGGTCATCGGGCCGTCAACAGCGTCCGAGACCTCGATGCCCTCTTCCTCCAGACGGGCGAGGAGGTTGAGCGAGCACACCCCCTCGAGGCTTATCGAGCAGAACTTCCGGTCGCCCTCGAACAGGTCGATCCTCATCATCTGCGTGTGAAGCGTTGCACGGGTGATGTTGCCAAACGTCGTCTCCTTGCGGATGCCGAAGGCGTTACGCGAGAGAATTCGCTCACCGTCCACGTCGATGCGCGGGATGCTCAGCAGGGCCCAGATGGCCATGCCCGCGAGCGCCATGGCGTGACCGAACCACACAAGTTCGTGGTCCCACTCGCCCAACGAGACGCCCTGCCAGACGTAGACACCCAGCATGAGCAGTTCGAACGCGACGGCGCAGCAGGCGATGATCGTGCGAATGGCAGCGGGCATGCGCACCGTGAAGCGATCGAGGCTGTCCGTCGCCTCACTGCGCTCGCGCGCGCCGCGACGGGCGACCCATGCAGTGAGCGGACCGACGATGAACACCACCATCGCCACGCGCAGGAACGATTCGAGCATGTCGCCCATATTAACCACCATCCCAATAGAAAACGTGAATTTGGGAGACTATAGCAGAGCGAAGCGATCTGCACGGCATCGTCCGGGTGTTTTCGGCATACGGTGGAAACCAGCGGCAGCGGACGTTGAGAACTCACCCAAAAGACGCGATTCGACCGAAGCGATTCTTCTTGACTTGGTCTCAATGTGATACGACATGCGCCACTACCTGCGCGGTCTAGCGGCCCTGATCGAAGAGGGTCACACCGATGAGGCACTCGAGCGCATCGACGCGCTCTGCGAGACCAACGACCGCACCGCCGTGCGCCGCTACTGCGCCAACGAAACGGTCAACATTGCGCTCTCGTCGCTTTCCGCGGACATCAACGCGCACGGCATCACCGCCGACCTGCACGCCGCCGTGCCCGAAACCGTCCACGTGGGCGATGTCGATCTGTTCAGTGTGGTATCGAACGCCCTGGACAATGCCATCGCCGCGGCGAGCGCCGCCCCCGAAGGCAAGCGGTTTGTCGACCTGGACCTTCGCTACGAAGACGGTCAGCTTCTATTGCTGGTTTCCAACACGTTTGGCCGTGCGCCGCACATGGTCGACGGCATGCCCGTGGCTCAGCACACTGGGCACGGCTTTGGCACCAAGAGCATTATGCTTGCCGTCGAGCGCATGAACGGCAACTGCCAGTTCCGCATTAACGGCGACCGGTTTGAGCTGCGCGCCGTGATGTAGGGGCTGCCGCCAACCTCGCTACAGCGGTGCAGCCGCCGGGGTCAGCTGCTTAATGTAGGCCCACATGCGCTGCTTGGCGGCCTTGTCGGTGAGCGCCGCCTCAAAACCGTCGAGCGCCAGCACGCGGCGCCCCTGCACATGGGCGACCAGGCCGGGCTTGAGCATGGCGGTGTCAAAGTCATCAATTGCCACAAGCATATCGGCATAGGTCTCGCGCATGACATCGGCCGCACTGTTGTCCAGCAGCAGCACCGCCTCGGGGTCCAAGGTCTCCAGCGCCTCGCGGAACAGGTCGCACGTCAGGGCCTCGCCCGCCGCGACCGCTCCGTCGCCCGCGCCGGCGACGCTTGCCAGCACACAAAAATCCTCGGGGGCATATCCGATGGCACCGAGCGCCTTGCGCAACGCGGCGCCATCCGCGCCGGCGGCCAGCTCGCCGCCCGAGCACTCGGCTTCATCCAAATCGCCTTTGACCAGCACAATCGGCGAGCACGCGTTGCCCGCGATACGCACACCGCGATCTGCAAGCGACGCGAGCTCCTGCTCGGTCGCCTGAGCGATGGCTTCTTTTTTCTGGCTTTGTGACGTGGGCATGCGCTCTCCAATCGTTTGCGTGCCCACCATTATATAAAAGAGCCGCCCGCGAGTGGTTGCTTTGCGGGCCGCTGGGTATAAGCACGGTCGTACTGAGTTTTACGCGGCCGAGCCGCGTCGTATTATGGAGGTCACCATGGCTGACATTAAGCAGATTACCCCCGAGAACTTCGGCGCTGTCGTCAACGATAGCCTGCCCGTACTGGTTGATTTTTGGGCCCCGTGGTGCGGCCCCTGCCGCTCGCTCTCGCCCATCGTAGACGAGGTTGCCGACGAGCTGGCCGGCAAGTTGGCTGTGGCCAAGTGCAACGTCGACGACAACCAGGACCTGGCCATGAAGTATGGCGTCATGAGCATCCCCACGCTGATTGTGTTTAAGAACGGCGAGGAGATCGACCGCTCGGTCGGCGCTCTGCCCAAGGCGAGGCTGCAGGCGCTGCTGGAGAAGCATCTGTAATACGCTTGTTACTTACCCGCCGTCCATGAGCGGTTTTGTACCGCTCGCCGGACTGCCGGGTGCGGCGCGTGCGACCACGGATAGTATGGTAGTCACAAACAGCCCCCAGTGAACGGGTGCGAGTCGCACAGACTCGCACCCGTTTTCTTATGCAGTGGCGCGCAGAGCGGGCGTAGTAAAATCTGAACCGCCGGATTACCGCCTACACAAGGAGATTTCCCATGCATGATGTTGGAATGAACATGAGCCAGCTTGCCATGAGCGTCAAGCAGGTCGACGACACCATCGAGCTCGCTCACGAGTGGAGCCATCAGCTGCTGCATGCGACCGAGAATTTTGACATGGAGCGCATCGGCGCCAAGCTCGAGGCAGCCATGACCGCGCTGCACGAGGCCCACGACGCACTCGAGGGCTACGAAGAGGCCATCGAGGCCGACCACAACTCCGTCGGCTCCGTGAAGCTGGTGTAACGTGGCCGAACACGAGCACGGCTGCGGGTACGAGCACGAGCATCCGCACGGGGCGGACGGCGACGCGGGCTGCCGCTGTAGTGGCTCCGGCTCCGAGCTGGTCCGTTTTTCGGTCACCGCGCCTGACGACCTGCTGCGCCGTTTTGACGAACAGATCGCGCGCCGCGGCGACGTGGCCAACCGCTCCGAGGCAGTCCGCGATTTGATTCGCGCCTCGATCGCCAAAGAGCAGATGCGCACGCCCGATGAGCACGTTATCGGGTCGCTCACCATGATCTACGACCATCACACAGGCGACCTGACACGCCGCCTGGATGAGGTGCAGCACGACTACACCGACGAAATCGTATCGACGATGCACGTGCATCTGGATCACCACAACTGTCTGGAGATTCTGGCGCTCAAGGGTCGCGGCGAGCGCGTCTACGAACTAGCCGACCGACTGCTGGGCCTGCGCGGCGTTAAGCACGGCGAGCTCACCTGCGCCGCCACCAAGCAAAGCCTGGGGCTATAGCGCACCTGCCAAAAAGGGACAGGTTTGTTGTGGCAGGTTTAGAAGTTTTACCGACCAAAATAAACCTGTCCCTTTTTGGTCGGTTTTGATGAGGGGTGTCGCATGCGGCATGTGCATATTCATGTGACGGGCATTGTGCAGGGCGTTGGCATGCGACCGTTTGTGTATCGCGAGGCTATGGCGCATGGCATTTGCGGCTGGGTGCTCAATGCGGGCGACGGCGTGCACATCGAAGCGCATGCTCTGGCCGATGCGCTCGATGCTTTTGTTGACGCGCTTTCTGAGCATGCGCCTGCGGCAGCCCGCGTAGAGCATGTCGAGGTTGTGGACCTGGCAGCCAACGGTTGGGATGCCGACGATGAGCGGGCCTTTCGTATCGTAGCGTCGCAGGATCAGACCGTGCACACGACGCTCATCTCTCCCGATATCGCCACCTGTGACGACTGCCTGCGCGAACTGTTCGACCCCACCGACCGACGCTATCACTACCCCTTTATCAACTGCACTAACTGCGGGCCGCGCTTTACCATCATCCGCTCGCTGCCTTACGATCGAGCGGCCACCTCGATGGATTGTTTTCCCATGTGTCCCGAGTGCGCCGCGGAGTATGCCGACCCACTCGACCGGCGTTTTCACGCGCAGCCCGATGCCTGCTTTGATTGCGGGCCGCATATTACGTGGAGCGAGGCTGTGAACGGCAATGCGTGCGGGAATTCGTCCGCGACACCGGCCGTCGGTACCACACGCGAGGCCAGCGACGCTATCATCGAGCGCTGCGTTGAGCTGCTGGCCGACGGTGGCATCGTCGCCATCAAGGGTCTGGGCGGATTTCACTTGGCATGCGACGCCTCCAACGAGCAGGCGGTAGCCGAGCTTCGCCGCCGCAAACGCCGCAGCAACAAACCGCTTGCCGTTATGGTGCGCGACCTTGCCGACGTTGAACGCCTGTGCCATGTCAACGACATTGAGCGCGGCTTGCTGGCCGGCAGCATTCGCCCCATTGTGCTGCTGCGCCGACGTGCCGCTTGCGAGAGCGGCGGCTCCCCCGACGCCCTCGCGCTCGCGCATTCCGTCGCGCACGACCTTCCCGAGCTCGGTGTCATGCTCCCCTACACCCCGCTTCAGCATCTGTTGCTTGCCGCGGCAGAAACCCGCGGCATGCACGCGCTCGTCATGACCAGCGGAAATCTGAGCGAAGAACCCATCGAGACCGACGACGACCTTGCCTGGGAACGCCTCGTTGCCGCCGGCATCGCCGACGCGTTGCTCGGTAACGACCGCGCGATCCTCTCGCGCTACGACGACTCTTTGGTACGCGTGGTCGACGGCGCTGTTATGCCCGTTCGCCGCGCTCGCGGATATGCACCCCAGCCGCTGCCGTTGCCGGCGCTCGACGGCACTCCGTCCTGCGTGCTCGTCTGTGGGCCACAACAAAAAGCCACGATTGCACTCACGCGTGAAGGGACGAACGGCGAGACAACCTGTTTTGTGTCGCAGCATATCGGCGATGTTGAAAACGGCGAGACCTTCGATGCCTGGAACGCCGCGCGCACGCGCTTGGAAGATCTCTTTGACTTGGCACCCGCCGCCTTGGCCTGCGATGTACACCCCAGTTATCTATCGGGTCAGTGGGCGCGCGAGCAGGCACGGGAGCACAATCTGCCGCTTATCGAAGTCCAGCACCATCATGCGCACATCGCGAGCGTGATGGCAGAAGCGATTGTCACAGGCCAGCTTGCGCCCGAGGCGCGCGTCCTCGGCATTGCCTTCGATGGCACGGGCGCCGGCACCGATGACACCATATGGGGCGGCGAGTTTCTTGTCGCTGGCCTTGCTGACTTTGAGCGCGCAGCGCATCTGCGCACTTGGGCCCTACCCGGTGGCGTAGCGTCCGTACGCGACGCCCGCCGCAACGCCTTTGCCCTGCTCAGTGAGCTCGGCCTGCTCGAGCACCCAGGTGCCGCTCGGCTTTTGGACAGCCTCGACGAGCAAACGCGCCGCGTGACAGCCACCATGATCGAGCGCGGCATCAACAGCCCGCGTACCAGCAGCATGGGGCGTCTCTTTGATGCCGCGGCAGCAATTCTGGGCATCTGCGACAAGGCAACCTACGAGGGCGAACCCGCCATAGAACTCGAAGCCGCCGCCTGGCGCGCGCTCAGCAGTGAAAGTGCCTGCCTCACCGGCAATATAGCCGGCTTTTCCGTAACCGAATCATCCCGTCCGGACGCCCACCATGTTCTAAACTCCAGATCGCTTATTGAGGCGCTTTTGGAGGGAATCAGGGCCGGCGCTGCGGCCTACAGGCTCGCGCTCGATTTCCATATCGCCATCGCGCGCTCTTCGGCACGAATCGCACGCGAAATCTGCGCGCGCGAAAGCATCGATACCGTCGCGCTCTCGGGCGGCGTGTTCATGAACCGACTTTTGCTTCAGCTCCTTACCCACGAACTCAAAGACGCCGGTCTTGCCGTCTTGGTCCCCCACTCCGTGCCCGTCAACGACGGCTGCATCGCCTACGGTCAGGCCGCCATCGCTCGCGCCCGCCTTGCGCAGACAGCATCGCGATAGGCCGTTTTGCCAGCCTGCGCGCCGCCGTCTCACAGGTGTAACGCGTTTGCTCGTGACTTCCGCGAGCGCTACCATCAACTGATGGGTAATTAGGCGCCTATCCAGCGCAAAACGTATAAAAGGGGAACATTATGTGCCTTGCCGTTCCCGGTAAAGTGGTCAAACGCGACGACGACCTTAAGGCGACCGTCGACATGATGGGCATCGAGCGCCCCGTTTCGCTGCGCCTCGTGCCGACGGCACAGGTAGGCGACTATATTCTCGTGCACGCCGGCTTTGGCATTCAGATTGTCGACGAGCAGGAAGCCCAAGAGACGCTCGAGCTCGTCAATACCATGACCGAACTGGTCGAAGAAGACCAGCTGGCCACCAACCCGGCGGAGGCTTACTAGTGGCGGCCGGACAGCCGGCTCGCTCCGGTATCGACTTCTCGGCATTCCGCGATCCCAAGCTGGCTCGCGAGCTCATCGAGCGCATCCGTGAACTCGTCGGCGACCGCACCATCAACCTTATGGAAGTCTGCGGCACGCACACCGTGAGCATCGGTCGCTATGGCTTTCGCTCCATTATGCCTGCCGGGCTCAAACTGCTGAGCGGTCCGGGTTGCCCCGTCTGTGTTACCGCCAACCGCGATATCGACCATGCAATCGCGCTCGCCAAGATGGACGGCGCCATCATCACCACCTTTGGCGACATGATGCGCGTGCCCGGGTCGTCTACCTCGCTCGCCGCGCAAAAGGCGGCGGGGCGCGATATTCGCATTGTGTACTCCCCGCTCGATGCACTCGATATCGCCGAACACAACCCCGATCGCCCGGTCATCTTTATGGGCGTCGGCTTTGAGACCACGACGCCCACCATCGCCGCCGCCATTTTGGAGGCCGATGCACGCGGACTCCAGAACTTCTCGGTCTACTGTGCCCATAAGACCACGCCGCCGGCCCTGCGTGCGATCTCCAACGACCCCGAGACGACCATCGACGGCTTTATCCTGCCTGGTCACGTCGCTACCATCACGGGCCTGGCACCCTTTGGGTTTTTGGTCGATGAGTTCAATACCCCGGGTGTGGTCACGGGATTTGAACCGGTCGATATCCTGCAGGGCATCTGCATGCTGGTCCAGATGGTTGTCGAGAACAGGCCGGCGATCGACAACGCCTACCGCCGCGGTGTCAATGCGAACGGCAACCCCGTGGCGCGCCAGCTGGTCGAGCAGGTGTTTGAGCCGTGCGACACCACATGGCGCGGGCTGGGGCCGATTGCCAACTCGGGCCTTTCCATCCGCCCCGAGTTCTCGCGCTTTGATGCCCGCACCCGCTTTGACGTGCCCATCGAGCCGACGGTCGAGCCACACGGATGCCGCTGCGGCGACGTGCTGCGCGGAGCCATTACGCCGAGCGACTGCCCTCTGTTCGGCCACGCTTGTACACCCGAGCATCCCGTCGGCCCCTGCATGGTGAGCTCCGAGGGCAGCTGCGCGGCGTACTTTAGATACCGTAACTAGCCCGGACGCACCCGCACACTGGCACCACCCACGATTGGAGTTTTCGATATGTCCCATAGCGTTACCGATAGCACCGTCCTGCTGGGTCACGGCTCCGGCGGCCAGATGATGAAACGCATCATCGATGAGGTCTTTTTGGATGCCTTTGGGTCGCCCGAGCTGCTCGAGGGCAACGATGCCGGCGTCGCCGCGCTGCCCACGAGCGGGCGCATCGCCATGTCGACCGACAGCTTTGTAGTCTCGCCGCAGTTCTTCCCCGGGGGCAACATCGGCCGCCTCGCTGTATGCGGAACCGTCAACGACGTCGCGACCTCGGGCGCCAACGTACGCTACCTATCGTGCGGCTTTATCCTCGAAGAGGGCTATCCCATGGATAAGCTCCGCCAGATTGTGCAAACGATGGCCGAGACGGCGCACGAGGCGGGCGTGGCGATCATCACCGGCGACACCAAAGTGGTCGAGCGCGGCGGGGCCGACGGCGTCTACATCAATACCGCCGGCGTGGGCGAAGTGCCCGTGGGCGTAGCGCTCAGCGGCGCCAACTGCCAGCCCGGCGATGTCATTCTGGTATCGGGTACGCTGGGCGACCACGGTATCGCCATCATGAGCCAACGCGAGGGCTTGGCGTTTTCGAGCACCATCGAAAGCGATGCCGCGCCGCTCAACCACCTGATTGCCGATGTGCTTGCCGCAGCACCCGAAACACGCTGCTTCCGCGACCCCACGCGCGGCGGCCTGGCGTCCACGCTCAATGAGTTTGCCCAGGCCAGCGGCGTTGCCATGGAGGTCGACGAGGATGCCGTGCCTGTGCGCCCCGACGTGCAGGCAGCCTGCGAGATGCTCGGCTATGACGTGCTGCAGGTAGCAAACGAGGGCAAGATGGTTGCCGTGGTGCCGGCCGAGCAGGCCGATGCCGCGCTGGCAGCCATGCGCGCCGCGCGCTACGGCGAGAATGCCGCTATTATCGGTCGCGTGCTGCCGCTTGCCGAGGACGCCCGCCCCGCCGTGCGCGTGCGCACCGGCTGGGGCTCGACCCGCATCCTCGACATGCTCGTAGGAGAGCAGCTGCCGAGGATTTGCTAACGACAAAGGCTCAGGGCTATTAAAGATATTCAGATTCCAAACATGCCCGGCACGCATGCCAAGTATCATGGGGTGCGTTTTACAACTCAAGCGGCAGGAGCACCCATGGCAGCAGCTTTTTCCCATGTGATCTTTGATCTGGATGGCACCATCCTCAACACGCTCGAGGACCTGGCGGCCGCCGGCAACCATACCTGCGAGACGCACGGCTGGCCCACGTTTGCCGTAGACGAGTACCGCTACAAGGTGGGAAACGGCATGCTCAAGCTGGTCGAGCGCTTTATGCCTGCCGAGTATGCGGGCGACGGCCGTATGTTTGAGCAGACGCTTGCCGAGTTTAGGGCTTACTACGGCGAGCACAAGGAGGACCACACCGCACCGTACGCCGGTACGATCGAGATGCTCGACCGCCTGCGCACCGCGGGCGTGCAGCTTGCCGTGCTCACCAACAAGGACCATGTTTCGGCCGCTCCGCTTATCGAAAAATACTTTGGTTCCGAGCGCTTTGCGCTGGTGCAGGGCCGCGTCGATGCGTTTCCTCCCAAGCCCGAGGCGCCTGTTACGCTGCATGCGATGGAAGAGCTAGGCGCCGACCCGGCAACCACGCTCTATGTGGGCGATTCCAATGTCGATGTTCTGACCGGTCACAACGCCGGCCTCAAGAGCGCCGGTGTCAGCTGGGGCTTCCGCGGCCGCGCAGAGCTGGAGTCCGCCGGCGCCGACTACGTGGTGGACAGCCAGGCAGAGCTCGCGGCGCTGATTCTGGGCGAGTAGCGGGGCTGTCGCTCAACACGGCTGCATAGATTCTGTCGCGCGGAAAGCGCATCCCGTTTTGCCGCCCCAGAATGGGATGCGCTTTCCGGTTGAGCCTTGTCGGGGAAACGGCATCCCGTTTCAGAGCAATATTCCGGGTCGCACTTTCCACAACCCACCCCATCCGGAAACCGCGACCCGCTATTCGGCCAAATACCGGCTCGTATTTTCCCGAGCATTCGATGCAACGCTGGCGCAAGGAGTGTCCCCAACTGCCGGCAGAAAAGGAACGTCCCCAAGTGCCGCCCCAATGACTACCATGGCAACGCCGCAGGTAGAGGACGGACAGCGAGCGGGCACCAGAGCGAACAAATTGGCATGAAAAGAGGACGGCATAGACCTTCTGGTCATGCCGTCCTCTTTGAATGACAAGTTGTCGCTCTGGTGCCCGCGCAGCGTCGAGCAGTTGCGGCGTTTGGTAAAACGCCGCAACAAACTAGCTCAGCATTGCATCCATCATCTCGGAGTTGACGGAGTCGTCGGCAGACCACTCGCCGTCGTCGTTGCAGGTGTACTTGAAGATAACCGTGGTCTTCCTGGGCTCGGTGGCCTTGGTCACATCGACCATAACCTGACCGGCCATCTTGTACAGCTCGTCATCGGAAGGAACCGTGTCAAGCGCAGCGACCTTCTCCTGATACTGGGTGGAGAAGTCCTCGACGATCTTGTTCATAGACTTGCATGTGATAGAAACCTCGGCGGTCGCGACACCCTTGTCCTCGTCGACCGTCACGTCGCCGATCTTGTAGTCAAAGCCCTCGAGATAGGTCTTGGCATACTCCTTGGGATCGATACCCAGCTGCTCGAACTCGTCGCCCGAAGCCTCCTCCAGACCAGAGAGGAAGTCGTCGCCACCGTTTTTGACCTCGTCAAACTGCGTCGTAAGATCCTCGGTGATGAGCTCCTCAACCGAAGGACCTCCACAGCCGGAAAGCACGACCACGCATGCAACCAAGACGGCCATGAGGGGCGCAAGCAGCGGCTTCTTTTTCATGTTGTTCCTCCCAATGAGCGGCACCGCGCTTCCCGGACGCGGCGCACGTTGTAATAAGTAAGCCCATTCTATCCACTTATGAACGCCCTCGGCAACGCGAAGGCGCGGTCGGTTCGTTTTAGCGTCCGAACGGTTTGCAAGCCCGCCCAACGTGCAATAAAACGCTTCCCCGCGGTGCAATCAGAACCACCCTTAAAAAGGGTGGTTTGCTCTTAGGGT
>NZ_CABJDK010000001.1:182263-552660 GCF_902364355.1 Collinsella aerofaciens | reverse complement strand
CCCTAAGAGCAAACCACCCTTTTTAAGGGTGGTTCTGATTCAATGGAGCCAGCGACCGGGCTCGAACCGGTGACCCCCGCTTTACGAGAGCGGTGCTCTACCAACTGAGCTACGCTGGCGGCCATGTGGTGACGCAACTGAGGCGTCAACGGCTGTCTATAATACGGGACATCGCACATCCGCGCAAGTGTTCTGACGGCTTTTCTCACTTTAAATGCACTAATATTGGAGACGTGATGTCTGCGGCGTCCATTTGGCGCTTGACCTGCTATTGAGCTGGTGGCCGACGTCCCGCTCATATGGGTCTCAAACAGAATGGGGCAGCCATGGCTCAGCCCAAGATCCTTCTCACGCGTATTGATGACCGTTTCATTTACGGGCAAGACGTTGAGCTGTGGAACGAGACTGTGGGTTCCAATCTTGTCTTAATCGTCAACGATGAGATCGCGGCAGATTCGCGCCAATGGGCACCCATGAGGGTCGCGGCGCCCGATGGCGTGTGGACGCGGTTTTTCTCGGTACAAAGGACTGTCGACATCATTCATACTGCAACGCCGCGCCAATGGATTCTCATCATGGTGGCGTCGCCCGCCGATGCGCTCACGCTGGTCAAGGGCGGTGTGCCGATCACCAAGATTAGCATTGGCCATATGCAAGCAGGGGAGGGCAAGCGTCCCACAACGCCCGCAGTCGCCATAGACGATGCAGACGTCGCCGCCTTCAGAGAGTTGCAAAAGCTCGGCATAGAACTAGAAATCCGCTATCTCCCCAGTTCCGCCCCCGACCCCATCGGCAATCTGTTCAACTGATCCCTTGGGGACGGAGGAAAACGGATCATTTTGCCCTTGCGAGGGACGCGCGCGATACCGCCTGTTAAAAACTATGTCCATTTACTACGTTTGATCGGCTATCGCCGAGCATGTCGAATTTGAGAAAAACAAAACCGCAGGTAGACGGCTCGCGAATTTAACAAAAACCGGTGCATGGTCGAGCAACCCGGGCTAAAAGTAGTAAATGGGCATAGTTTTGATATGTCACTCATACAGTCACAGCGAAAATGAGCCCAAAAGATGAAAAAGCGCCCGTCGGCGGTGGTGCCGGCGGGCGCTGCTGTGCGATATGTTGTGTTATGGGCTTAGTGCCTCATAAAGTGGTATTCGATCACATTGCTGTAGGGGTGACCCGGGCCCACAATGCCCTGCGGGAACAGCGGCTGGTGCGGCGTGTCGGGGTACATCTCTGCCTCGAGGGCAAAGCCGGCGCCCCAGCTATAGTTGGCATCGTCCTTGGCGTGCTCGTCGCCCAGCCAATTGCCAGTGTAGAGCTGCACGCCCGGGGCGGTGGTGTAGTAGTCCAGCTCGCGGCCGGTCCACATCTCCTCGACATGCAGGGCGCGGCGCAGGTTGCGACCGTACTGATAGTCATCGATGCACAGGCAGTGGTCGTAGCCGCGTGCCTGCTTAATCTGTGGATCGTCGGCCTCCATGCCAGGCGCGACGGGGCGCAGCTCACGGAAGTCAAACGGCGTGCCCTCGACCGGAGCAATCTCGCCGGTGGGAATGTTCTGGTCATCAATGGGCAGGTAGTGGGCGGCGTTGGCGACAAAGAAATGTTCGCAGTCCATGCCGGCGTTATGGCCGGCAAGGTTAAAGTACGTGTGGTTGGTCATGGACACGTAGGTGGCGCGGTCGCTCTCGCAGCTATACTCGATGCGGAAGACGCCGGTGCGCGTAACGGTAAACACGGCCGTAAAGGTTCGGTTGCCGGGCAGGCCCAGCTCGCCATCCTTAAGCGAGGTGGTCATGCGCACAGCGTTATGGACCTCGTCGAGCTCAACATCCCACACGCGTTTATGCAGGCCGTGCTCAAGATCGCTGTGTAGGTTATTGGCGCCCTCGTTGGCGGGCATATGCCAGTCCGTGCCGTCGATGGTGATCGTGGCGCCCGCGGTGCGGTTTGCCACGGGGCCGATGGTCGCGCCAAAGCAGGCGGGGTTGTCAAAGTAATCCTCGAGCTTATCGAAGCCCAGCACCACATCGCGCACGTTGCCGGGAATGTCGGGCACATCGATACCCAGCACGGTGGCGCCATAGTCCATAATGCGAACGTAGATCTCGGGCCCGTTGAGGGTGTAACGATGAACGGGGGTACCGCACGGCGCGGTGCCGAAAAGCTCGGAAGTGATCATTTGGTTCCTAACATCGAGATATTTCGGACAAACTGTAGCGCGAACAGGCGAGATTATCACTACACCCCACTAAAGCTGGGGGTATTTTTCTCAAAAAAGTGATGATTGACTTACTGTGACGAAAAAAAGAAACCCGCCGGGATGCGACGGGTTTCTTCCACAGGGGATATGTGGCAATGAGTTAGGCGTTTGCCTTTGCGGACTCGGCTTCCTTGGCAGCCTTGAGGTCCTCCTCGGTAAACTTGCCGGTGGTGAGCGGCGAGAGGGTGCACTTGTCCTGCTTCGCGTACTCGATGTTACGAGCGATCATCTGCTTGCGATACCAAGCGAAGAGCGCGACGTACACGACGATGGCAACGACAGTGGCGATGATCATGGTCACATCGCCCGTGGTCGCCTTGCCCACGAAGAAGGCCAGGAACTTCTCGACAGGTCCTTCCATGGTGGTCTGAGAAATCAGGCCGGTAACGCCATCGGGGAAAGCGCCGACAGTCTTAGCGGTAAAGGTAACGAAATCGGCGACGAGGGTGCCAGCGCCCAGGAAGACGGGCAGCAGGACAGCGCCAATGACGACCATGCGAATCACGCGGCCGCGGGTGACAACGAGCAGTGCCGGCGTCAGACCCATGGCGATGATGCCACCGAGCGGCAGCAGGCCGTTCCAAGTGCCAGTCGGGGAGAAGGGGAAGGGAACGTTGGCGAGCAGCAGTGCCTCACCCAGCATGACGGGGGCAAGGATGTTGGCAGCAGCCCAGATCTCGGCGCGGCCGGCGATGAAGGGCCAGTCGAGGCCGACGTTGAGGGTACGGCCCTGGAGCCACTTGCTGTTGTTGGCAAAGTCGGAGATGCCCTGAGACAGCGGCTCGACGGCTGCGATGAACCAAGAACCGATCATGGAGAACAGCTCAAGGCAGGTTGCGGCGGTAAAGGCGAGCGTGCAGATCTGCTGCGGGGTCTGGTGCGAAAGAAGGCCGACGAAGACGCCCAGGTAGATACCAATAGCAAACTTGGAGCCCCAGAAGCCGATCATGTTGTTGAGCTTGGCAGCGTCGAAGTCGTACTTATCGAGGAAGGGGAGCACCTTGTCGATGATCTTGTTGAGCAGCATGGCCAGCGGGTTCATCATGTAGTTCATGTGAGTCGTGGTCATGGGGTTCTCCTCGGGAGCACCCAAAAGATCGTTGAACGTGGGCTTCATAAGGTCGGAGTTCATGATCTTCATAACGCCGACGAAGACGACGAGCAGCGTGGCGACGACGATGTTGGCGCCAAAGTAGATGCAGGCAAGGCCGACAAAGGCGAGGTGCCAAACGTCAAAGATGTCGACGTCGATGGTGTTGGTCTTGGCGAGCACGATCATCACGATGTTGACGATGACGAGGACCATCAAGAAGTACAGCGTGTAGGGAGAACCCCAGGTGATGGTGGCCAGCGGTGCCCAACCCACGTCGGTAACGGTGAGCTGAAGGCCGGTGGACTCAACGAACGTCGTCATGGCGCTCGAGAAAGCCGTCGTCAGAATGTTGATGATGGCGCCGATGCCGGTAATGGCGATGCCGAGCTTAAGACCGCCCTCGAGGGCCTTGGTAAACTTAACTTTGAAGAGAAGGGCAATAACCGTCAAAACGATGGTCATCATAGGGGCTGCGCCAAGGTCGATCAGCGGCTGAAAGACGGCATTAGCAAACCCGATTACTGCGTCCATGTCTCCCTCTTTCCTAAAAGAGTGTTTCCTTTTCCGTATGTTGCCTTAAAAAAGGAAGATGCCGTTCCCGGTCGTCATCTTCCTTAAAGCCAAAGATTGTGCAGAGCGAAGCTGCAAATGATTAGTTGAGACCCTTTTCCTTGATAATGGCCTCAATCTTGTCGTAAACCGGCTTAGCCATAGCAGGCATGCGATAGAGGATCGGGCCGGCGTCGACGATCGGAGTCTTAACCTCAAAGCCAAAATCGGTCTTGGCGATCTGGGCGAAGATGTCGTACTGAGAGAGCATCTCCTCGTTAACGTCCTTGATCATCACGGCGTCGCAGTGCAGGTTGTAGCCGCGATTCTTGAACTCGGACTCGATGGCGTCCTTGATCTGATGGCTGGAGTTAACACCGGCGCCACAAGCTGCGAGAACCTTAATCATGATGAATTCCTTTCTCTATGCGGGTTATTCCGCGGATTCCTAAGGGTGGTTGGCTAGTCGGCAGGAAAGTTGTCGACCAAGAACTGGTAGATGGCCTTGGCGTCGGTCATGGAGAACAGCTCCTTGACGCGATCGGTGCCAAGAGCGTTAACGAAGTCCATGATCTTGGCGAGGATGCCCACCTGGGCCTCCTTGTCGTCGTTGAGAATCATGAACAGGAACGAGACGGGGAAGGTCTGCGAGGGGTCGATCATAGAGTGCCACTCGACGGGGGTCGTCAGCTTGACGGGGACGATGCGACGGGTGTGAACGAACTCGACCTCGGTGTGAGGAACGGCAAAGCTGGGCAACTCGGGGTCGACGACGGACATATCCATGCCGGTGGGGTAGCCCTTTTCGCGCTCGATGATGTTCTCGAGAAACGCGGGCGCCACATAGTTTTTGAGTGACAACTTATTGGCGATCTCGGTAAAGACCTCTTCTTGCGTGGTGCGGTCGCAAACAAACACGGTGTCTTCGAAGAACAGATTGCTCTCTGCGGACATGTCTGCAACTCCTTCCGTTCCATGCAGATCGAACATGTTCGAATCTGTTTGTTTAAGTTCTCTGTTATTTAAGTCTAAGAGAATTAGTGTGTCAATCTGTTTTCTATTGTTCGGCAAAGTTCAATTTGCTTTATTGAGGCAACATTGGATTGAAATGATTTTAAAATCGCAGCTTTTTGCCTATGTATAGCTGAAGTTGATGTGTCGGATACATTCGATATTCAACGTTTGGCGTTTACTATCCTACCGTTCACCGGGAAAAACCGACCGTTTAGGGTGAGTGAGCATAAATGTTCGATTACTATAAATGCGAACAAAACCACTCAAAGGAGTAAAAATGATCAAGGCGGAGCGTCAGGATAAGGTTCGTCAGCTGCTCGAGGAACAGGGGACGGTCTCGGTAAAAGAGATTTCTGATGCGTTAGGTGTCTCGGACATGACGATCCGCCGCGACCTTGAGGAACTTGCGAGCCTAGGCGAGATCGAGCGCGTGCACGGCGGAGCCCGCAGTGCACAGGGCCGTCCCCACGCTATGCTGCGCCATGAGTATTCGCACAGCGAAAAGCGCACTAAGCATGCCGAGGAAAAGCTGCAGATCGCGCGCCGCGCTGTGGAGCTTATCGAGGAAGGCTCGACCATCTTCTTGGGTACGGGCACCACGGTTGAGCAGATGGCCTCGATGCTGCCGGCGTTTCGCCTGCGTATCGTGACCAATTCGCTTTCGGTGTTCAACCTGCTCGAGGAGCGCGAGGACTGCGAGCTGTGCCTCGTGGGCGGTATGTACCGCCGCCGCACTGCCGCTTTTGTGGGGCCGACGGCCGAGGATACCCTACGTGCGCTGGGCATCGATGCGGCGTTTATCGGCGCCAACGGTATCTTGGACGGTGACGTATCCACGTCCAACATGGACGAGGGCCGTATCCAGCAGCTCGCCTTTAGCAAGGCGGACTCGCGCTATCTGATCGCCGACTCCAGCAAGATCGGCAAGCGCGATTTCTATACCTTCTGTCGCCTGGACAGTTTAGACGCCGTGGTGTGCGAACCGGGTATTGCTGATGGAGATCGCGCCGCCATCGAGGAGCACACGCAGGTCATCTGCTAGTTCGTACTGCGGGAGATATCTTAGACCAAGCGGGCGTAGTCCTGTGACTGGTGAAAGACGTGGGCAATATAGATTGTTTCGTGCTCAAACTTGTATAGACACACGTAGTTGTTGACGGGAAACGATCGGTAATTACGTGCCGCCAGCTCTTGCATGTGTGAGAGAGGTCGTAGGAGCGGCTGCTCGCGAAGCAAATCAAGCTGATATTCAAACTCAGCGACAAAATTGCCCGCTGCGCGCGGATTCTTGAGGATTTGGGCAAGGTATCCGACGATACTCTCGTACTCATATCGCGCGCTTTTGAGTATTACGACGTTATAGGCCATATTTGTCTCGTATCGAGGTCACGAAGGTGTCATAGTCGCTGTAGTCGCCTTGCGATATTTCGTCTTCTGCCAACATCATACGAGACAACAGTTTTGCCTTGGCGATTTCTTCTTGCATGAGGCGATACTGGTCGCTGCTGATGCAGTGCATGGCCTCGTAGCCGTTCTTAGTTACGGTGACGTCGCGCTCAGACTCAACAAGTGCGGTGAATGTGGCAGTGTCCTTCATGTCTCGGACGGGCACACAAACTGACATGGGTACCTCCTTTGCGTTGGGACACAATTGTACCACGCCGTATCAAATAATCGGTACCGTCGAATTGTCTCAATCTGTAACAGTTGGGAGTAGAAAACCGGGTTAGATGTTACAGATCGAGACGGTGAGGCATAGCATCCGTTATGCGTAAAGCTCGGTATTACTGTATGTCTCAACCATTGCAATGGTCGGTATTTTTGTAGCTATAAGCTCATTTAAAGCTCGGTATTTTTGTATTATTAGATATATCTGAAGGTCGGTATTTTTGTAAACTAGCACGTAAATTATGCTGAGGTGAGATTATGTTTAAACGGAAGGCATATGATCGTCTGCAGGAGTGGAAAGAACGCTCGCAAGGGCGCACTGCGGTGCTTATTGAGGGTGCAAGACGCGTTGGCAAAACGACGCTCGTCAAGTGCTTCGCGCAAAATGAATACAAGGATTATCTGTACATTGACTTTTCGGCTGCTAGCAAAGCCACGCTCGATATATTTCTGAACCATCGTGAAGATGTCGATCTTTTTTTACGCATGCTTCAGCTGCAGTATGGTAAGGCCCTCGAACCGAGAGAGTCGCTGGTCATTTTTGATGAAGTGCAGCGGTTTCCCATCGCGCGCGAATACATAAAGCATCTTGTAGAAGACGGCAGATTTGATTACATCGAGACAGGCTCTCTTGTCTCCATCAAAAAGAATGTCGATAGCATTGTCATACCGTCAGAGGAAGAAAGGATCCCTCTCGAGCCCCTCGATTTTGAGGAGTATCTTTGGGCGACCGGAAAAGATCTTTATGCAGAAGAGATCCGTAAAGCGCGCGAATCTCGGACCGCGCTTCCGGACGGCGTTCATGCGACGTGCATGAGATTATTTGATGAGTATATGCTTGTCGGTGGTATGCCTCAGTCGGTCGACTCCTTTGTGGCAGAGAATGATTTTAGAGGATGCGACAGGGTTAAACGGCAGATTATCGCACTGTACAGGGAGGACATTGCCAAGTTTGGAGGTTCGGACGCTAGACGTGCGCGGGCGGTTTATGACGATATTCCGGGTCAATTATCTGCGGCAAATAAACGGTTCAAATTTGACAGCTTGGAGAAGGGGTCCCGTTTTGAGACATATGAGTCGGCGTTAATCTGGCTTGAGGATGCGCGACTGATTAACCGTTGCTATTTATGCAGTGATCCGAGCGTGGGTTACCGCCTGCACGAGGACGCGTCTTCGCTTAAATGCTATATGGCGGACACGGGATTGCTCGTGAGCTTGGCGTTTGATGATGGTCCGGACCTTATGGATGTTCATAGAGACATTCAATTTGGAAGAATTTCAATTAATAAAGGAATGCTAATCGAGAACATCGTGGCGCAGCAGCTTAAGGGTCTGGGGCATTCGCTTTTTTATTACAGCTGGCAGGAGCCTTCCAAAACAGAGGGGAGTCGGCCCAGAACGCGTGAAATTGATTTTCTTGTTTCGCGCGGCTTTGAAGACGCGGCTGGAAAACCGCGGGTCACTCCTGTTGAAGTTAAATCTTCCAAATCGTATTCAACAATCTCGCTTGACGATTTCGGCAGACGATTCGAACGACGAGTCGGAGAAGAGATAGTTCTTCACCCAAAACAGCTCAGGGCTGAAGGGCATAGGATATATCTACCTCTGTATATGACGATCTTTATCTGATCGACGGTATGCGGCCAAAAGGGGGCATGCGGCTGAGATTGTCAGCCCGGTCTATTTCATTTGTCTCGATCTGTAACAGCTAGGGGCGAAAACACAAGCTAGTTGTTACAGATTTAGATTGAAGGGATTGGCTCGCACGTTTATCTAAATCTGTAACAACTAGACGTCCAAAACCGGGTTAAGTGTTACAGATTTAGATATTTCGGCCCGGCCTCCACGTTTGTCTCAATCTGTAACAGGTGGGACCGAAAAACTCAGCTAGATGTTACAGATCGAGACAAATGGTTGCCGACCCGCTCAAAAACAAAAAGACCGGGGGCGGCGCGCCGCGTGACGTGCCGCCCCCGGCTGAGAAATGGGGACAAGTTATGTGAGCGGGGCAATTCCGCTCGTCGCAAGTCGCTAGTCCAGACGACGGGTCTGCGCCACGTGCTTGTACCAGTAGGCGCTTGCCTTGGGCGTGCGCTTTTGGGTTTCAAAGTCTACGTAGAAGAAGCCATAGCGCTTGTTGTAGCCGTTGGTCCAGGAGAACTGGTCCTGTAGACTCCACAGGAAGTAGCCGCCCACGTTGACGCCCACCTCTATGGCCTTGAGCAACCAGCGCAGGTGCTGCTCGATGTAGTCGATGCGCGGCTGGTCGTCCACAAAACCGTCCTTGTAGGGGTCCTTGTAGCCCATGCCGTTCTCGGTGATGAAGATCTGCTTGTAGTTGGGGTAGCGCTGCTTAATGTAGACGAGCAGATCGAACAGGCCCTCGGGATAGATGATCCAGTCCCAGTCGGTGGTGGGGATGCCGGGCTTGTTCACGTGCTCGCCAATGCCCTTGACGCGCCAGCGGCCGGTACCCTTCTCGCCCGTGCCGTTGTGGTGCAGGTCGTTCTCGCCGTCGTAAGCCTTGAGGAAGCGGCACTGGTAGTTGTTGACACCCAGGTAATCGTTGTAGAGCGCAGCCTCGCGCATGATTTCCAGATCCTCGTCCAGGATCTGGATGGTGCCGCCCGAGATGGCGGCCAGGCGGTTGGCGCACTCGAGGGTGTCGGGAGCATAGTCCCCGCGGAAGGTGGCGTCGAGCAGGAACTGGTTTTGCAGCACGTGCTCGTTATTGGCGGCCTTGATGTCGGCGGGGTCGTTCTCGTTGAGCGGATACTTAAACTCCAGCGATTGAATGACGCCGATCTTGCCCTTAAAACCGCCGTTGTGGAAGGCCAGCACGGCCTTGGCGTGGGCGAGCATCATGTTGTGCTCGCACTGGAAGGCCTCGGCCAGATGAGCTTTGACGCCGCCGGGGAAGGTACCCTCGATGTAGGTGTTGGAGGCGTCGGCCCAGATCTCGTTAAAGGTGAACCAATAGGTCACCTGGTCGGCGTACTCCTTAAAGCAGAAGGTGGCAAAGTCCACAAAGGCGTCGATGGTCTCGCGGTTGAGGAAGTCGCCCTTCTCAAAGAGGGGCAGCGGCGTGTCGAAGTGATGCAGCGTGACAAACGGCTCAACGTGGTGCTTGTGGCACTCGGCAAAGAGGTCGTGGTAGAACTGCACGCCCTCGGGGTTCACCTTGCCGGTGCCCTCGGGGAAGATGCGGCTCCAGGCAATGGAGAGGCGAATGCCGTTGATACCGAACTCCTCGCACAGCTCCAGGTCCACCGGATACTGGTTGTAGAAGTCGGAGGCGGGATCGGGAGAGAAGCGGCCCTGGGCCTCCAAGAAGTCGTCCCAGGCGACCTTGCCCTTACCGTGGGTGCGGGTCTCGCCCTCTACCTGGTAGGCAGCAGTGGCGCCGCCAAAGACAAAGTCCTCGGGGAACTGCGCGGGCGGGTTGGTGACGCTGGCGGGGTTAACGGACATGATGATCCAATCGTTTAAATCGAAGGGCCAGCCGGTCTTGGATAGTCGGCTGGCCCTAAGCGTTACTTACTTCGACAGCTGCTCGGAGACGAAGGCGAGAGACTTGTCGCCGTTCTGGGAGAGCTCGATGTACTGCTTACCACGGCAGGCGACGCACTTGTTGCCCACACGCTCGCAGTCCTTCTGCAGGTCGGCCAGGTAGCTGGCAGCCTGCGGGGCCAGGACGACCAGGTCAAAGTCGGGGAGCATGTCCACGTGGTTGCCATAGGCATCGGCAGCGGTCTCAAGATCGATGCCGCGCTCCTTGGCGGCCTTGGCCAGCGCGTTGGCGAGCAGGCCCGAGGTGCCGCCGCCCTGGCAGAGCACGAGTACGCGCTTGCCGTTGAGGTCGCTGGCGGCCGTAGCCTCGGTGGCGGCAGCAGCGGGGGCGGCGTCGGTCTTTACGACCTCGGCAGCGGCGCCGGCGGCAACACTCTTGGCGTCGGCCTTACCCTGGAAGGCGTCGTTGAGCTTGGCGGCCTTCTCGGCGTTCTTGGCGGCGAGCTCCTCCTGGGAGATCTCGGCCTCCTCGGCGCACTTCTGGGCGTCATAGGCACGGAAGAACGGATAGTACAGGACAAAGTCGACGACTAGGATGATGGCGAGCATCACAAAGGCGAGCGGCTGGAAGCCCAGGCCCATGATGGTGCCGATGGGGCCGGGGACGGTCCAGGGCAGGGTGTACATAAAGCCGTTCATGCCCAAGAAGTCGATAAAGACCTTGAGGATCCAGATGTTGGCGATCGGGGCAAAGACAAACGGGACAAAGAAGACGGGATTGAGCACGATAGGTGCGGCGAACAGCAGCGGCTCGTTGACGGCAAAGCACACGGGGACGATGGCGGCCTTACCGACGGCGCGCATCTCCTGGGACTTGGCCAGGAAGCAGAACATAAAGACCAGGACAAGCGTGGCGCCGGTACCGCCCATGCAGACGACGAAGTACTGGGCGCCCTGCGTCAGGACGGCGGTGGCGTGCTCGCCGGCCTGGAATGCAGCCAGGTTGTCGGTCATGTTGGCAACGAGAGCGGCGGCGATGGCGGGCTCGACGATCGAGGGGCCGTGGACGCCGACGAACCAGAAGAGGCTCATGGCACCGTAGATCACAGCGAGACCGATGTAGCCGTCGGCAGCGGTGAACAGGGGCTGGAACACCTGGATGACGCCCTGGGCAAAGCAGAAGCCAAAGGCAGCGCGGAAGACGATGTCAAAGACCCAAAAGACGGTGATGCAGACGGAGAAGGGGATGATGTCCTTAAAGGTCTGCGAGATGTTGGGCGGAACCTGCTCGGGCATCTTGACGGTGATGTTGCGCTTAATGAAGAACTTGTAGATGATGCCGGTCACAAACGCAGCGATGAAGGCAGTCAGCAGGCCCTTGGAACCAAGGTAGGTGGTGTTGAAGCCGCTGGCGGCGTCCGTGGCGATGGTGTCGCTCGAAAGGAGCAAGAAGCCGATGATGGCCGCGCACATGCACGAGATAAAGTTGATCTGGTTGTTCTTGGGCAGGTCGCGGTTCTGGGCGTCGGCGAAGTGCTTGGCCGTGGTGGCGGCACAGGCGATAGCCAGGATGCCCATGGAGTAGTTGTAGCACTTCCACAGGGCGTTGTTGATGTCATCGGGCCAGTAGAAACCCCAGATGTTGGGGACCGAGGCTACCAGGCAGAAGATGGACGAGAAGATGATGATGGGGATGACGGAGATAAAGCCGTCGCGAATCGCCTTGAGGTACTTGTTGCGGGCGATCGCGTTGAAAAAGGGCTGGCCTTTTTCGATGGTGGCGATGAGTTGCTCCATGCAATGCTCCTAAGAGTCGGTGGGTTAGCAACGATGGTAGCTTTTGACGTCTGGTTGCCAAAATGTTGACGTTGCCATTTTGCGACACAAAAAAGATGTGAATCGGTGGCCCCTGTGCCTGTAGACCGTCGATTCCTTGCGTGTAAACGATTGAGCCGCCCGGTGGCTCTGTGTTTGCACAATGGCAACGTTAACATTTGGGCGACAAAAGCCGTTCGGCGAAGCAGAATTGTCGGTGAACGGTAGGTTTTGGGTGGTAAGCGTATCGTTGGAGAGACGTTGGATATACTTAAATGTGTTCAAAATGACTGCGCAGGATGCCGTCAATGGCATCGTTGACATAGAAAGATCGACCTATGGCCGCTGTTAAAAAATCGGTTTCCGTTAAGGATGTGGCACGCCTCGCGGGCGTCTCGGAACAGACGGTCTCGCGCACCGTGCACGATTCGCCCAGCGTGCGCCCCGAGACCAAGGAGCGCGTGCGCGCCGCCATGCGCGAGCTGGGGTATCGCCCCAATTTTGCCGGTCGATCGCTGCGCCGCGGCAAGTTTAAGACCGTCGGCGTCGCCATGTTCAACATTACCGGCACCGGCAACCTCGACCGTATGGAGGGCTTTGCCGCCGCGGCCGACAAACATGGCTATGCCATCACCCTCACTAAAGTAGACGGGCATCCGTATACCCTCGAGAGCGCATCGTCGCGCATGAGCGCGCTGCCGGTGGATGGCATGGTTGTGATCATGAATCGCATGCCGGCGGACTTTGGCACCTTCGAGCCGCTGCCCGGTATGCAGACGGTGCTCGTTACCATGCTGGAGCACCCGCTGTGCTCGACGGTCGATAACGATCAGTTCGATTGCTCGCGCCAGGTGGTCGAGTACTTGCTGGAGCAGGGGCACAAGACCGTGCACTTTATCTCGTGCCCCGAGCGCTCACTTTCGGGCATGCGTCGCGAGGAGGGCTGGCGCGAGACATTGCGCGCGCATGGTATTGAGCCGCCGCGACTCGTCCGTGGCGATTGGACGGCACAGAGCGGATATGCCGCCGGCCAGGTGCTTGCGGACGATCCGAACTGCACAGCCATTTATGCTTCCAACGATGCCATGGCCTACGGCTGCATTCGCGGGCTCGAGTCGCGCGGGAAGCACGTGCCCCAGGACGTAAGCGTGGTGGGTGTTGACGATAGTTTGGGCGATATCGTGCCCGATCGTCGCCTGACTACGGTGCGCTTTAACAACAAGCGCGTCGGCATGTGGGCGGTCGACAAGATTGCCGGCGCCGAGGGCGCTGCACCCGGTGTGGAGCACATGCTGTTTCCGGGTGTGCTCGTCGAGGGCGATACGGTGCGCGATGTACGCTAGGGTACGGACCTGTTTGGGTTGCCGCTAATTGTGTTCGAGAATGTTCAGATTGGTTTAAAAACCGTTCACGGGTGAAAAGCAACCGTTCACAGCTCGAAATTACGTTTTGCGCTGTTCTTTTTTGTTTGAATGTTAATGTTCCTGCCATACACAGCGCAGCGCGTATGCCCGGACGCGATGCTCTCCGTTGGTTCATATGTGAAAGGAACGCAATATGGCAACCAAAGAAGAAATCTCGATGGTTGGATTCGAGATTGTCGCATACGCGGGCGACGCCCAGACCGATCTGCTTGCAGCGCTCGATGCTGCTCGCGAGGGTGATTTTGAGAAGGCCGAGCAGCTGCACAAGGATGCCAGCGATGCACTTATCGGCGCCCACGACACGCAGACCAAGCTGCTTTCGCAGGAGGCCGGCGGCGGTGAGATGGAGATGACCTTCATCATGGCTCACGCTCAGGATACTCTCATGACCACCATGATCCTGGAGAAGCAGACCCGCTTTACCATCGATGCCTATAAGCGCATCGCCGCACTCGAGGCTAAGCTCGCCTAACGAGCCTTCACAACCAAGTCCCCTTCCAAAAGCTCTGCCGCTACCCGCGACAGGGCTTTTTCTATATCCCATCTGTCTTGGTTGCGGTGAAATTTGGGTTGACAGGCCAAGATGCCCCGCTGTCCTCCGTCCCCCGAGGGGTAGTGGCGACGCTCGCCACGAAAATGGCCCATCTACTACGTTTAACCCGATACCCCCGAACACACCCGCGTTTCATGAAAAACCGCAAGCGTTCTACCTGCGGTTTTGTTTTTACGCCACGGGGCATGGTCGGGGATGGGCAGTTAAACGTAGTAGATGGGCCCATTTCGTGGCAAGCGGGTCATGCGGCGGCTCGTTGCGCCTCCTGTCGTTCGGTTTTTCGCTCGGTGGGTATACTTCCTTTCGCATTAAACGCTGGACTGGGGAGGTATCCAAATGCCGGATAACGGGTCAATACAAAAAAGAGATGCGCACGAGATGGCTCATGGGCGTCCTGTCCAGATAACCGAGCACACGACGGTAACCGAGCTGCAGCCCAGCCTGTCCGATGTCGTGTGCGCAAACAAAAAGCTGCAGATTGGCTTTATCGTTGCGCTCGTGGTGCTGGCGTTGCTGTCGGGATTTGTCGCACGCCCACATTTTGCCGATACCAAGACTTGGGACTCCACCATCGAGGTCATCGACCAAAAGAAAGGCAACGTACTGGCGCTCACGACCTCGTGCGTGGCGCTGTCTGCGGGCATTACCGCGCTGCCGGGTGATACGGGAACGCCGGTTGCCGAGCAGCTTGCGCAGCTTTCAGGCAACCTTGGTATCGTGCTTGCCGTGCTATACCTAGAGAAATACTTGCTCACGATTTTGTGGTCGGTTGGCTTGGGCATCTTAATCCCGTTTGCGTTGGTGCTCTTTGCGGTGTCGCTTGGCATTCACGGGCGCTGGAGCACGAGCGCCGTCCTGCGCCGTGTGGCGACGCGCGTGTTGGTGGTTGCCGTAATCGGCATGGCGCTTGTGCCCGCGAGCGTATGGGTGTCGCAGAAGGTCGATGAAACGTATCGCGTTAGCATCGAGGTGGCCGAGCAAAAGTCGGCCGACGCTGCGAGTGCGGCAGATAGCGACAGCTCCAAGGCAAGCAAGAAAAAGACCGAGTCCACAGAGTCCAAGAACGTGCTTGAACAGCTTGCCGACGGTGCCTCGAGCCTGGTCACGTCGGTAACCAGTGGTGCCAAGCAAATGACCGACGAGATCGTGCAACAGGTGACCGACCTAATTGAAGGCGTCATCGTGATGATCGTGACCTCGTGCGTTATCCCGCTGCTGGTGCTTGTGGCGTTTCTGTGGCTGGGCCACACCCTGCTGGGGATTGATATCTCCGGTCCCGCGAACTATCTGACGGGTCGTTTCTTGAGCGCTCCGTCCAAACATGCCAAGAAGAACAGGCAGTCTGAGTAGCTAAAACAGCTGTATATACCGGGGAATACCGCCGAAGGGGCGGCCGAGACACGTTCTCGGCCGCCCTTTTGTTTGTTGAACACATGGTCGCTACGTCTGCGCCGGGCTCAAACGGTCGGCAATCATCCGTGAACGGTATTTGTTCAAAAAAGAACAAAGTTAAACAAATAATGGTTGCACCCGATGTTTGAATGTGTTCAAATAAACATGAACAGTGAAGAACCGCACATTCAGATGCCCGGACCTGAGCGCGATTCAACACTTCCAAACAGAAACTACGCACCTGCGTATCTCTCAAGGAGGATGTCATGAGGGTTGTAATCGCTTCCGATGCCGACGGTATGTCGATGAAGGAGTCCATCAAGGAGATGCTCATCGCCGACGGTCACGAGGTCGTCGACTATTCCGAGACCCCTGCCGCGGACTTTGTCGATTCCGCGACCGCCGTTGCCAAGGACCTGCTGGAGCACAAGGATTCCCAGGGCTTCGCATTCGATAAGTACGGCGTCGGCTCCTATATGGCCGCCGTCAAGATCAAGGGCATGGTCGTCGCCAACATTTCCGACGAGCGTTCCGCCTACATGACCCGCGAGCACAACGGCTCGCGCATGGTCACCATGGGCCCGGGCGTTGTGGGCACCGAGGTCGCCAAGAAGATCGCCCGCGAGTTCCTGCGCGCCCAGTACGCCGGCGGCCGTCACCAGATCCGTGTCGACATGCTCAACAAGATGGCCTAACGAGAGCCACCGAGAACTCGAACTTCTATCTCAACTTGTGAATTCAGACGAAAGGACGTTCTGATGAAGAAGACCATCGCAATCGGTTGCGACCATATCGTTACGGACGAGAAGATCTATCTGGCCGACCGCCTGGAGCAGGCTGGCTACAAGGTGCTCGACTGCGGCACCTACAGCCACACCCGTACGCACTATCCCATCTACGGTAAGGCCGTGGGCGAGGCTGTTGCCAGCGGCAAGGCCGACTTTGGCGTGGCCCTGTGCGGCACCGGCATCGGCATCACCAACGCCGTCAACAAGGTTCCCGGCGCCCGCTGCGCCCTGGTTCGCGACATGACCTCTGCCCTCTATGCCCGTCGCGAGCTCAACGCCAACATCGTGGGCTTTGGCGGCAAGATCACCGGCGAGTTCCTGATGGCCGACATCATGCTTGCCTTCCTGGAGGAGCCCTACGAGAAGACTCCCGAGCACGACGCCCTGATCGCCAAGATCGACGCCTGCAACAAGGCCGACGCCGAGGCTCAGGCCGACCCGCACTTCTTTGACGAGTTCCTCGAGAAGTGGGACCGCGGCGAATACCACGACTAAGGGGTTCCGGCGTTCTACCGAACGCCGGACCGGCCGACGCTGCGCGGCGCTCAGGCACCCCATCTCGCTGCTCAAACCGTCGCTCGCGTACATGAAGTACGCGTCGCTCCTCTTTCGCGGCGACCTGGGGCACCTGAGCGCCGCTCGCTGACGTTGGGGGTATCTGCAGGGTTACCGCTGTTGTTGCGAAGCTTTCTGGTTCGGTAAGCTGCTCCGATAACACGTTTGCTTGCTTGGCTTGAGTGCTTCGCTCTCGGCTGTATTTGGCGATTTGCAGCTTTTCAATTGACGGCTCGCGTTTCTGTGAGGGGGCGCGGGCCGGTTTTCTATCAGCCCCACTGACTCGGCGGGCTGGCGTACGAAAGGGAAGGCTCCTATGGAGTTTGTTCTTGATAACGGTTCTGTTCGCGTGGCGTTGAGCGCGGCGGGCGGGTCGTTCACTTCTATTGCGGCCAACGGCCGTGAGTACCTGTGGCAGGGTGACCCGGCGGTCTGGTCGGGCCAGGCACCCATTTGCTTCCCGATTTGCGGCGGCCTTCGTGACGGTCGCGCGATGACCATGGGCGGCCGCGAGGTAAACCTCGCCCGCCACGGCTTTGCGCGCAAACAGGAGTGGAAGCTCGAGGAACAGAGCGACAACATGGTTGCGCTGAGCCTAAGCTCTGCCGACCATGCCGAGTTGCTCGAGCAGTACCCGTATCCGTTTAAGATCGTTGCTCGTTACACGATCGATTCGAAAAAGGTGGCCGTGTCGTACGAGGTGACCAATGAGGGCACCGAGGACATGCCGTTCTTTGTGGGCGGTCACCCCGGCTTTAAGTGCCCGCTCGACGAGGGCGAGTCCTATGACGATTATGAGCTTCGTTTTGAGCAGCGTGAGGCCACCGAGCTCTGTACTGCCGTTCCCTCGACGGGCCTGATTGATGTTGAGCATCGCAGCAAGAACCCCATGATCGGCCAGAACCTGCCGCTTACTCACGAACTCTTCGACTTTGCGGAGACCATCTTTGACGTGCTCGAGAGCCGTGTGGTTACGCTGACCAAGAAAACCGAGGACAAGGGCGTGCGCCTGACGTTCCCCGATATGCCGTACCTGATTGTGTGGAGCAAGCCCGAGGGCGACTTTGTGGCTGTTGAACCGTGGGGCGGCCTGTCCACCTGCTCCGACGAGGACGATATTCTGGAGCACAAGCGTGGCTGCCTGGTGGCCAAGCCGGGAGAGACCGTCACTCGCGGCTTTGAGATCGAGATCCTTTAACGAGTTATCGTATGTTTGGGGCGAGTTATGCCGCCCCGGAACAGGAGTTCAACATGATTCTGACCGTTACCATGAACCCGTCGATTGATACGCGCTATCAACTCGACAAGCTGATCATCGACGATGTTAACCGCGTGACGCCCGAAAAGACCGCTGGCGGCAAGGGCCTCAACGTGAGCCGTGTGCTGCTGCAGTTGGGCGACGATGTGCTCGCGACCGGTCTGCTCGGCGGCCACATGGGTGCCTATATGGCCGAGCTTATGGATGCCGACGGCGTCAAGAACGACTTTGTGCCCATCGCCGGTGAGACGCGCATCTGCCTGAATATCCTGCACGAGGGAAATCAGACCGAGCTGCTGGAGAGCGGCCCGCAAATCGCCCCGGCCGAGCTCGAGGCCTTTACGGCCAAGTTCGCCGAGCTTGCAGCGAAGGCGGACGTCGTGACGCTTTCGGGCTCGCTGCCGCGTGGCGTCGATGCCGGCTACTATGCCGAGCTCGTCAAGATCGCCGAGGAGGCGGGCGCCAAGGTGCTGCTCGACACCTCGGGTGCATCGCTGGAGGCTGCGCTGGAATCTGACGCTAAGCCTGAGCTCGTGAAGCCCAACCTGACCGAGATTAACGGCCTGCTGGGTACGTCCTTTACGACCGATGATGTCGATGCCCTGCGCGAGGCGCTTGCCGCCGATGGCCGCTTTGCCGGTATTCCCGGGGTCGTCGTCTCGATGGGCGCTGCCGGTTCGGTGGGCTTCCATGAGGGCCGCGCGTTCCGCGCCAAGACGCCCGCGATTGCGGCTGTGAACGCGACGGGTTCCGGTGACTCGACCATCGCCGGCTTTGCGCATGCCATTGCTGCTGGTGCCGACGACGTCACGGTGCTCAAGACCGCCAATACCTGCGGCAAGCTCAACGCCATGGATCCCAAGACCGGCCACCTGGTCATGGACCGCTGGGACGAGATCTACAGCAACGTTGAGGTCGTAGAGTTGTAGCGGTTGCGACTCCTAATAGAATGAGCGTGGATAATCTCCTGCTTTTGGTGCCCATGCGAGCTCAAAGTGGGAGATTTTCCACGCTCGAGTCATTAGCCATTGGGGACGTTCTTGTTTGACTAGTCGTTTAAGAACGTCCCCAATGGCTACACTCAAAAACGGCGCCCGTCGGCGATGTTGCCGGCGGGCGCCGTTGTCTTGAAGACGAAATAGTCCGTTTTCCTCCGTCCCCAAGGGATCATTACAGTGAGTCGATAAAGCGCTGTTGGGCGGCGCGGCCGGCTTCGTCCCACTTAAAGACGCCGGCGTTGTCGAGCACGTGGCCAAACACTACGCCGACTTCCTCGTGCAGGATGCCGATGGCGCTATCCGCCGTAAGCTCGTCGGCGCGGCGGGCATAGACGTCCTCGGCCCATGCGGCATGGCTGCGGCAAAGGTCGTCGCCCTCGAGCGCACTGGCAAGGTCGTAGCTGGTATCGGCTTTGGCTGCCAGCAGGTGCTCGCGGACAGCGCCGAGCTCGGGAACCAGGCGCGGCGGCAGAATGGCCAGGCCCATGACCTCGATCAGGCCGATGTTCTCCTTCTTAATGTGGTGATACTCGGCATGCGGGTGGAAAACGCCCAGCGGATGCTCGTCGGTCGTGATATTGCAGCGAAGCGCCAGGTAGGCCTCGTAAATCTCGCCGCCGGCGTTGCCGCGGGAGTCGACGCGGCGGATGACGGGCGTCACGGTGTTGTGCGCTACGCCGTCGGCCGTGTGCGCGATAACGCCCACAGACTCGTCGGTCCACTCGCGCCAGGCGAGGATAATCTTCTCGGCAGCGTCGAGCAGCTGAGCGCGGTCATGCGAGCGCAGGCGCAGCACCGAGAGCGGCCACTGCAGCACAGTGCCGGTGACCTGGTCAAAACCGGGCACGCTAAACTGCGAGACCTCGGCGGCATGCATCATGGGGAACTCGTGCGCGCCGCCCTGGAAGTGGTCGTGCGACAGAATCGAGCCGCCCACGATAGGCAGGTCGGCGTTGGAGCCGATGAAGTAATGCGGGAACAGGTCCACAAAGTCGAGCAGGCAGGTCAGGCCCTTGCGGTCGACGTGCATCGGACGATGCTCGGAGCTCATGGCAATGCAATGCTCGTTAAAGTACGCGTACGGGCTGTACTGGAAACCCCAGCGCTCGCCGTTGAGCTGGATGGGGATAATGCGCAGGTTCTGGCGAGCGGGGTGAGCGCCGCCGTCGGCTGCAGCGGAGCGTCCGGGATAGCCCTCGTTTTCGATGCAGAGCTGGCAGGCGGGATACTTCTCGCCCGTGTTCTTGGCGGCACCTGCCGCGGCGATATCGCGCGGGTCCTTCTCAGGCTTGGAGAGGTTGATGGTGATCTCAAGATCGCCCCAGTTGGTGGGGGTGCTCCATTTGATGTTGCGCGCGATGGCGGCACGGCGCACGTAGCCGGCGCCGCAGCACAGGCCGTAGAACCAGTCGGTTGCGGCGCGGGGCTCGTTGACGCCCATACGTCCGTTGAACTCCTCGTTTACAACCGAAGGCCTCGGCATGAGCGCACCCATGATGCGCATGGCGATGCGGTCGCGGCCTGACGCCGTGTCCTCGGCGGCACCGTTGGTAACGGCGGCCTCGGAAAGCGCGGCAAGCGTGCCTTCAAGATCAAAGTCGGGCAGGGTATTGGGGTGCAAGAGCGAGAGTTTCTCAACCTGGAGCGCCCAGGCCATATCGAGCGCGGGACCCGTAGCGCCGATGCACTCCAAAATGGTGTTGTATGCCCAGATGCGGTCGTCCTGTCCGATCATCGATCGGTGGATGGCGTACTCGATCAGGTTCTGCGCGGCCTCTCGCACGTCAGTCATTACAGCCATGCCGCGTAAGCCCCCTTGTCAGAGATGGCGTAGTGACGGGCAGAGCCCTCGCCCAGCCAGCCGTTCATCTTGGCAATGAAGGTGTCGACCAGATCGAGCGGCACGAAGGCCTGGATGGTGCCACCAAAGCCGCCACCGTGGATACGGACGGCGCCGCGGCCGTCGAGCACGTGCTCGGCCAGCGCCAGGGCATACATGGAAGGCTGCTCGGAACCCAGCTTGGCAACAACATTTTGCAGGTACATGGCAGAGCTGGCGCCGGACTCGCGCGTCAGGACCAGGAACTGGTCAATGTCGCCGGCGTTGAGCGCTGCCCAGCGCTTATCGACCAGGCCGTTCTCGTACCAGTAGTGAACGGCGCGCAGGCAGGCGCGGTCGCCCAGCTTGGCGCGCAGCTCGGGGAGCTTAGCGTCAAAGTCGGCAACGTCGACCTCGCACAGGCGCGCCTTGCCAAACTCGGCAGCGACGTCTTGCATCTCGCGCGGAACGGCGGCGTAGTCATCGGTGGCTGCCACGTGGTCGGCGCCCACTTTAACGAGCACAAGCGCATAACCGTGATCCTCAAAGTTGAGCTCGAGCTTCTGGGTCTTAGGCTGAGCCTGGTCCTCAAAGTCCATGTAGGCGAGGCCACCCAGGCACACGGCGGCCTGGTCCATCAGACCGCAGGGCTTGCCGTAGTAGTTGTTCTCGGTGCGCTGGCTCATCTGCGCGAGCGCGACGGGCTCAATGGCGGGCGCGCCCCAGAGCGTCTCCATGGCGCGGCCGTATGCGGCCTCGACGGCAGCGGAGCTGGAAAGGCCGCCGCCCGAGGGGACGGAGCAGGTGAAGGCGAAATCGAAGCCGTGAGGCTCAACGCCAAGGGCTGCAATCTCGTGGGCCATACCGCGCACGAGGCTTGCGGACGTGCCCTTCTCGGACTCCCGAACGTCTAGCGTGCCGGGCGCGATTTCAAACGTGGGATAGCCCTCGTCGGCTACGCGAACCTTGTTGGAATCGGTTGCCACGGCGATGCCGTCGACAGCGACATCGAGCGAGCCGGCGATAACGTGGCCACCCTCGTGGTCGGTGTGGTTGCCGCTGATCTCGGAGCGGCCGGGCGCGTGCACATAGAGCACCTGGCGATCGCCGATGGGGCCAAACTCCTCCTCAAACAGCTTGGTGAGCGTGGCGAGTGTCTTTTCGTCGGAGGTGGTCATGAGGGTCCTTTCCTTGGCGCGCACGGGTGAGTTTTGCGTTGTTATGAGTACGTTAACAACTTGAAGCGGCATGAACCAAGTGTTCACGATGCCGCACGTTACGGGCTATGTTAACGTACTCATAACACAACGCTTATCACTTTTTGAGAATCTGGTAATCGGTAGAAATTCAGCCGTGAACGGTATTGCCGTATGGACTTATAGAGCAGAAGAGTTGCGGATTGAAAAAGTAGAGTACGTTAACATGCGTCCGACGATAGCGGGCTTCGGCGCGGGGTGTGTTTCTGCCCGGGTCGGCATGCACGCTATTCAGATCTCGCAAGTGTGAAGGTGATCCTGTGGCAAGGCGCCCGTCCAACGATACAGGTACGCGTCCGGTCTCCATGGCCGACGTCGCCCGCGCTGCTGGCGTTTCGCAGCAGACGGTCTCGCGCGTCGCCAACGGCTTGCCCAACGTTAACGAGCAGACGCGCCAGCGCGTGCAGGCCGCTATGCAAGAGCTCGGCTTTCGTCCGAGTTATGCCGGTCGCTCGCTGCGCGACGGCCGTTACCATTCGGTCGGCCTATGCATCAACGATGTCACCAAGTTTGGCAACCTCTCAATGATCGACGGCATCGCCAGCGCTGCTCGTGAGCATAATTGCGCCATCACGCTGGTCGAGATGTCCAAGACCGAAGAGTTTTCGCTTGCCGAGGCCACGCGTCGTATGGCCGCACTGCCGGTGGACGGCATCATCATCGGCATGAGTCGTATGGCGCCCGATTTTGAGACGTTTGATCCGTTGCCGGGTATCGGCACGGTTATCGTCACCATGTATGCGCACCCACGGGTGACTACGGTCGACTCCGATCATTACGGCTGCTCGCTGCTGCTCATGGATCATCTGCTTGAGCTGGGACACGAGCAGATTCGCTTTATCGGCGGTCCGTCTTTCTCGGTCGACGAGCAATTTCGTCGCGCCGGTTGGCAGGATGCGCTCGAGCGTAAACACATCGAGCCGGCAGAGCCGCTCGAGGGCGACTGGTCTGCTAACAGCGGTTACGAGGCCGGCAGGTACCTGGCCGAGCATGACCGCGCCATGACGGCGATTTACGCGGCAAACGACCAGATGGCAAACGGCGCTATTGCAGCGCTGCGCGATAGCGGCCTGCGCGTGCCCGAGGATGTGAGCGTAGTGGGCGTCGACGATTCACTCGATGATTTTGTGGCACACAACGAGCTCACGACCGTGCGATTCGATCTACATCAGCGCGGACGCGAGGTGTTTGAGCATGCGGTTCCCGAGGCGGGTACGGCGGGCAAAACTGTTGCCATTCGTATTCCCGGTCAGCTCATCGTTCGACATAGTACGGCGGCACCGCGCGCATAGTTTCTGCAGGTCAACGGTGATATGTTGAACATCAATAACAATCGGTAAGGATGTCGGTAGATAGCTGTTGGGATGTAGCCGAGTGCTATGATAGACGGGCTCTTTTGTCTATCTAGGAGGCTTTGCCTGATGGAGATCACCAAGGATATCCGCTACGTTGGCGTCGACGATCACGACATTGACCTGTTCGAGGGCCAGTACGATGTGTCCGAGAACGGTATGGCATACAACAGCTACGTTATCTTGGGCGAAAAGATTGCTGTCGCCGATTCAGTCGACGGCGGTTTTGTCGACGAGTGGCTCGGTAACATCGAAGCCGTGCTCGACGGTCGCACGCCCGACTACCTGGTTGTCCATCATATGGAGCCCGATCACTCCGCTGGCATCGCCGCCTTTATGGAGCGCTATCCCCAGGCACAGATCGTGGCAAGCATGGGCGCTTTCCGCATGATGGTCAACTTCTTTGGCACCGATTTCCCCGAGCGCAAGATAGTCGTCAAAGAGGGCGACGTGCTCGATCTGGGCGGTCACAGCCTAACGTTTGTCGGCGCCCCCAACGTGCACTGGCCCGAGGTACTCTTCTCCTACGAGTCCACCGATAAGGTGCTCTTTAGCGCCGACGGCTTTGGAAAGTTTGGCGCCAACGACATCGAGGACCCCGAGGGTTGGGCTTGCGAAGCGCGCCGCTACTACTTTGGCATCGTCGGTAAGTTCGGCAAGTTCGTGCAGGCCGTGCTCAAGAAGGCCGCCGACCTGGACATCCAGATCATCTGCCCGCTTCACGGCCCCGTACTGACCGAGAACCTGGGCTACTACCTCGACACCTACAACACCTGGTCGAGCTATCAGCCCGAGGACGAGGGCATCACCATTGCCTATGCGAGCGTCTACGGCCATCTGAAGGCCGCCGTCGAGGAGCTCGCCGCAGCGCTCGAGGCTCGCGGCCAGAAGGTCTCCGTCTTTGACCTGGCTCGCGACGACATGGCCGAGGCCGTTGAGGATGCGTTCCGCTATGACCGCCTGGTGCTCGCCTCCATTACCTATCAGGGCGAGGTTTTCCCGTTCATGAGCACCTTTATCCACACGCTCGCCGAGCATGCCTACCAGAACCGTACCGTGGCGCTTGTCGAGGCCGGTTCCTGGGCGCCTGCAGCTGCCAAGGTTATGACCAAGGAGCTCGAGGGCATGAAGGACATCACCCTGGCGCAGAATAAGGTGACCGTCCTGGGTTCGCTCAACGACGCCTCGCGCGCTCAGATCGAGGCCCTCGCCGACGAGCTTTCCAAGTAGCGACACGTTCACTTTTGACGCTCAACCATCACAACCACCACAAAGGGGACAGGCACCTTTGTGGTGGTTTTTGTTTAAGCGCCGGCGATGACGAGATTTGGGCGGGCGTCGTCGGCGGTCTCGGCGATTGAGGTGGCGACGGCGCCATCGGGATCACGGTCCATCACGATGGTGTCGACATCGGTCAGCTCGGCAAAGCGGTACATGCCGCGTCCGTTAACCTTGCTGGCGTCCATAAGGGCGACGCTTTGACGGGCGGCACCGACCATAGCCGCTTTGGTCTCGGCCATCTGCGGAAAGTCGGTCGTAAAGCCGCAGCCGGGAACAAAAGCTCCAGGGCACATGACGGCAAGATCGGCGTGGACCATTTGGAGCGCCTGCATAGTGAGCGGTCCGTACAGATAACGATGGCCTTTGCGCAGCGCCCCGCCCGGCATGACGACATCGACTGAGGGCATGCTCTCGTCGATGTAATCGGCAATGGTAATGTCGGCCGTGATGACGGTGATACCATCGCGCTGATCGAGGAGCCGGACGAACTCGAGCGCCGTGGTGCCCGAGTCGACGAGCAGGGTGTCACCGCTGCCGACGAGTTCGATGGCACTTTGTGCGATGGCCTGCTTGGCGGCGACATTTACGTTGATGCGGCGATCTTGCGTGGAGACAGTTAGGCGTTTGTGGAGCGACACGGCGCCGCCATGCGTGCGACGCAGCTTGCCGGATTCGGCGAGCGCGTCCAGGTCGGCGCGGGCGGTGACGGAGGACACGCCAAAGGTTTGGGCGATGTCTGCCACCTGAACGGAGGCGTTATGCTCGAGCATTTCCATGATGGCGGCGCGGCGCTCATCGGCGAAAGCCCGGGTTGTTGCGTGGGCCATAGCTGCTCCATCCTCAACCTAAATTTGCAGGAATTGTGTTGAGTCTATTTTCGTTCATTTTCTTTTTAAGTAAGAAAACACCTTTCGATTACTTATCTTTTCTATAAAAGAAAGACAATTCGTGTGAAAACTTCAGTGTCGGATAGAGGAATTTGGTCCGAATCCCTTCCGTTTGCTTTTCAAAATCGAGCGTCTTGACCTGCGTGCCGGCGATATCTCATGCATGTAACACGAACGATTTTCATACAATGGGGGCAGCAAAACGCAAGGTAAAACGCCTTGCGGACACGTACGCCCGATGTCCAGATGCGGGCGAGGGAGAGGAGCAAACGCTCATGGCACTTGTTACCACCGAAAAGATGCTCAAGGACGCTCAGGCCGGCCACTACGCTGTTGGCGCTTTCAACGTCGAGAACCTCGAGTTTGTTATGGCCGTTCTAGCCGCTGCCGAGGAGACCAAGTCCCCCGTCATCATGCAGACCACCCCGGGCACCATTAAGACCGCTGGCCTGGACTACTTCTACGGCATGGTCAAGGCTGCCGCCGAGCGCGCTTCCGTGCCCGTCGCCCTGCACCTCGATCACGGCGATGGCTATGACCGCTGCATGCAGGCTTTCCGCACTGGCTACACCTCTGTCATGATCGACGGTTCGCATGAGTCCTTCGAGGACAACATCGCCCTGACCAAGTCCGTTGCCGACGCTGGCCGCGCCATGGGCGTGCCCGTCGAGGCTGAGCTCGGCAAGGTCGGCGGCAAGGAGGACGACGGTCCCGCGGTTGAGGGTGAGAGCCCCTACACCGATCCGGCCGAGGCCAAGGAGTTCGTCGAGCGCACCGGCTGCACCTCTCTCGCTATTGGCGTTGGCACCAGCCACGGCGTGTACACGAGCGATCCGCACATCGAGCAGTCCGTGGTCAAGGCCATCCGCGACGCCGTCGACGTGCCGCTGGTTCTGCACGGCACCTCCGGTGTGCCCGATGAGCAGGTTGCCGAGGCTGTGAAGAACGGCATCTGCAAGGTTAACTACGCCACCGAGCTGCGTCAGGCCTACACCAAGGGCTTCATGGCCTACATGGCCGAGAACCCTGCCTGCTTCGATCCCAAGAAGCCGGCCAAGGAGGGCATGCGTGAGATCACCGAGCTGGTTAAGATTCGCATGACCAACCTCAACTCTGTGGGCAAAGCAGAGTAACTGCAAGGGTACTCCGACTCGCTACATATCCCGGGGAGGGACGAGGACTTAGTTCCCCAATCGTCCTCGGGCATGCAAAAAGCCTCGCTGCGCACTTCGTGCGGCGAGGCTTTTTGCCCCCTGCGGAAAGATTGGAGAACTAAGCCCTCGTCCCTCCCAGGTTGACCTACTCGAGGTCGTCGCCCTTGTGGCGTTAGGTCTGAAAATAATAAGAAGCCTTCGCGCTGCGGAATGATTTTGGAAACTAAGTACGGGGACCCGCCCAAGCCGTCCTGCTCAATCGCCCTTGTGGCGTTGGGGCTGAAAGGGTGGGGCGCGGGGGTTACTTGGTTGTTAGGGTTAGTAGGTCGTTGGGGGTTTTGAGGTTGTAGGTGGCGTTTGGGATATCTTGGTGTGATCCCCATGCTGCTCGGGCAAAACTGACCCCTGCCGAAGTTGCGCATTGTTCGTCGTAGACGGTGTCGCCAACGTAGACGACGTTGCCAGGATTCGCGCCCGTACGCCGGAGATATTCGAGCATGGGAGCGGGTGCGGGTTTATGTTCGGTTGTGTCTTCGACAAGGATGATGTGCTCAAAATACTTATCGAAACCAAGGGGTGCAATTTCTTTTGCGTATTCGTCGCGCGCACGTGAGGAGACGATGCCAAGTTTGCAGCCGCTATCGGCGAGTGTTGCGATGACTTCAAGCAAACCTGGAAACACGCTGATGGTGCTTTTAAAGCTGGCGGCAACTTGGCACCAGCGATCCAACGTTGCCTGCGAGTAGATTCCAAGTTTCTCAAGGGCATCCTTGCCGGGTATGCCGAGGGCAAATTCAAGCTCGTGTCGGGGGAGCGTTTTGCCGGTCTCTTCTTGGACAATCTGGACAAGTGATGATAGAACGCTTTCTTCTGTATCTGCCAATGTCCCATCAACGTCAAATACGATATGGTCAAAGTGCTTCATATGATTGCTCCTCTCTGTTGTTTGCCTGCAAGTTTGATGCGGTGACAGAAGAAAGGCTAGCGGGATTTCTGCCTGGTGCTATCGAGATTCTGCCTCGCTGCTCGATAGCTCGAAGGAGTGCATCCCATTTGTTCTTTAAATACCTGGCCAAGATGGCTTGCTGTCGCAAAGCCGCATTGGCGCGCGACTGTCTGGACCGTTCGCGTGGTGTGTGTCAAAAGTTCGCAAGCACGGTTTACGCGGTATGCGCGCAAATATGCCGCCGGGGTCGTTCCTGCGCAAGCTTCGATAATGCGGTAACACTCTCTTTCGCTTACGCCGGCTGCAGATGCCATCTGGGGCACATCTATAGCGGCTGCATAGTTCGCGCGGATATAGTCCAGGATTGCCTTGAACTGTACGTCGCGGTTGGTCATCCAAGAGGCGTTGTCGGAGGAAAAGAGCGGTTCGGCCTTGGCGTAAATCTGAATCCAGAGCTCTGACAAGCTATTCCGAAGCGCCATCTCGTTCTGCGGCCGTTGAAGGTCGTGGTTAAAGGAACTCTTTAGCAAATCGATAAAGGGCATATCGTCGGGGTTGGTGGGCGACCATTTGAGCACATCGACGCCTCGACATTGCAGTAAAGGATTGATATAGCGCTTTTGAAGGCGTCCCGCGGGATCGCCGAGCATCGACGGCTGAAAGATATGCAACATTTGAATGGCTGGTGCCGAATTGGGTGATTGCAGCGTGCTGTGCAAAACGCCGCCGTTGATAAAGCCGGCGGACCCTTCCTCAAAGCGTACGTGCTCATGAGCCGCGCGCGTTCGATAGTCAATCGCTCCCTGCTCCATGTAGAAAAGCTCAACTTCGGAATGCCAGTGCCAGGGGACGGAATTGCCCGGATAGCGAGCGAATTCTGCGCGTTCGGCAATATAGGGCCAGTCATCGGCGGTCTCGGGAAACGCTTCCTCGCGTCCTCCGCGGTGCAATTCTATGTGATCCATGTTTCGCATGGCATCAGTATAAAGCGCGATGGGCTTAGATTGCTCTTGCCTGTTCGGGGAACGCCTTGTTTAGGGATGCTTGGAGCTTTTCGAACGATGCTCGCAAGTTGAGGTTCTGGTCGGTTGAGCGTTTTGCTTTTGTGGTGGGGGAGTCGAGGAGGCCATTTCTCTGTGTCGGGGGGAAGGAGAAAAGGTCTGCATGTGTTAGGGATGGCTGCTGTGTTGCGTCATTGGAAGAATGCATGCTTATGCGGCCTCCTCGATGTCCACCAAAAGGTTGCGCACAGGGTGTGCTGCTAGGTCCCGTGCGTTGGCAGTATTATGCAGCGGACCGTTCAAAGAAGCGCTAAAGAAAGGCTTAACCTGGTTTGGTGTTACGATGAAACCGCAGGTCAAGGCTATTGAGTAACACTCTTGAAAGGTTTTGGGCTTAAGGGCTTTCTAAGGTTTGTGACGTGGATGTGGCTCGCCTGTGTGGGGCGTGTGAATGCTCGCTGTTAGCGCTGCGGCTCTGCAGCCCGTACCTGCTCGATGACCTTTTCCATCGTGGCGTCGATGCGGTCTTTTTTGAGCTCGCATTCCCAGATGGTTATGGGTGTCCAGCCCATTTGAGTGAGTGCCGCCACGGCAGCGCGGTCGCGCTCGACGTTGCGACGGAACTTTGCCTCCCAAAAATCAACATTGCGCTTGGGCTGGCTCGGGTTGCACTTGGGGCAGCGGTGCCAAAAGCAGCCGTTGACGAAGATGGCGATCTTGCGCCCGGGAAAGGCGATGTCGGGCTTGCCGGGCACCTTCCATTCCAAACGATAGCCCGTGAGGCCGGCGGCCCGTAGGCGCTGGCGAACGAGCAGCTCGGGCTTGGTGTTGGCGCGTTTGTTGCCCTTCATGGACTTTTTGATGGCGGCTCGACGGCGGACCAGTTCGCGCTCGTCAGCGGAGAGGTCCGAGGTATCGATGCCGTCCAGCAGGCCGGGCTTGGGGCGCTTTTTGCTGTGGCGCTTAGGCTTGCGCTTGGGTTTGGTAGCGGGCTCGTCGGCCGTGGTCTCGGTATCGTTGGCAGCGCCATTAGCCTCAAGCCGGTCTTCCTTCAGCTCAATCAGCGCATCAATGAGCCCCTTGTCGGCGGGCATCCATTCCACCGTGGCAAGCGAGGTGCGCGGAATCCAGCGGATATCGAGCTGGCGGTCGTGCTTCTGGGGCTCATCGGATTCATCAGCCAGCGAGCAGTAGTAACACTCCATTGAGAGATGAAAATCGGGGTAGTCATACTCAACGGTGTAGAAATCACGTAGGTTGGTGACCTTTACCTGTAGCTCTTCCATAAGCTCGCGGCGCACAGCGTCTTCGGGTGTTTCGCCGCGCATGAGCTTGCCACCTGGGAACTCCCACAGTCCCTGCATGTCGCCGTAGCCGCGCTGCACGGCAAGCAGCTCGTCAGATCCATCCTTGCGAATGATCCCAGCGGCAACATGAACAGTCTTCAACAGGAGTCCTCTCTCCACATCAACACATGGCAGGCTACCCTTACCTTACACAACGGTAAGGCAAGCGTAAGCCATATCGATGGTAGCCGACTCGGCTCCTTGCGACTATAGATGCCGTAGACTAATCGCAAGAAAGGACTCGGTATGCAAACCACCCAAATGGCGACCCCGGTACTGGAGGTCGCGCATCTCGAAAAGGTATATGGAGCGCTGGGCAACGTGACCCGCGCGCTCAACGACGTCAACTTTACCGTCAACCGCGGCGAATTCGTCGGCATCATGGGAGCCTCGGGCTCGGGCAAGTCGACGTTGCTCAACTGCGTGTCGACCATCGATGCCGCCACGAGTGGCGCCATCCGCATCAACGGCCAGGATGTGACGCGCATGAAGCAGGCCAAGCTCTCGCAGTTCCGCCGCGAGGAGCTGGGCTTTATCTTCCAGGATTCCAACCTGCTCGATACGCTCACGGCACGCGAGAACATCGCCCTGCCGCTCACCATCGCCCGCGCAAACTCGGCAGAGATTTCGACCCGC
Organism: Collinsella aerofaciens; assembly: GCF_902364355.1. GTDB lineage: Bacteria > Actinomycetota > Coriobacteriia > Coriobacteriales > Coriobacteriaceae > Collinsella > Collinsella aerofaciens_AF. The sequence goes on along the minus strand of NZ_CABJDK010000001.1, from coordinate 522,096 downwards.
GTGCAGGATGTGGCAGCGCGCCTGTCCATCAGCCAGGTGCTCGACAAGTATCCCTACCAGATGTCCGGTGGTCAGCAGCAGCGCGTTGCCGCGGCTCGCGCGCTCGTCACCGACCCCACTATGATTATGGCCGACGAGCCCACCGGCGCCCTCGACTCCAAAAGCGCTCGTCTGCTGCTCGAGAGCCTGGAGGCCCTGAATCGCCGCCTGCGCGCCACGGTACTCATGGTCACGCACGACAGCTTTGCCGCCAGCTACACGAGCCGTGTGCTGTTTATTCGCGACGGCAAGATCTTCACCGAGCTGCGCCGCGGCGATACCGACCGCCGAGAGTTCTTCGACCGCATTATGGAGGTCGTTGCCATGATGGGCGGTGAGGGCTCCGATGCTCTGTAAACTCGCTTGGGGCAACGTCCGCCGCGCCGGCCGCGATTACCTCGTCTACTTGCTGACGCTCACCCTAGGCGTCACGGTCTTCTATGCTTTCAACACCGTCTCGATGCAGGTCGACATTGCCGGCATCGAGGAAGAGGGACTGTCCGAGCTCATGGGCACCATGCTCGGTTACCTTACTTACTTTTTGGCTGGCGTCATGGCCTTTTTGATGGTGTATGCCAATAACTTCATCATGAAACGCCGTAAGAAGGAGTTTGGCCTGTACCAGGTGCTTGGCATGGGGCGCGGGCGCGTCGCCACGATCATGGCGCTCGAGACCGTGATCGTTTCGGTCGGCGCCTTTGTCGCCGGCATTGTGCTGGGCGTGGGGCTCTCCCAGCTCATGACGTTCTTTACGGCTTCGCTCTTTAAGACGCAGATCGCCGATTTTCACTTCTTTTTCTCGGTGCATGCGTTCAACCTGACCCTTGCCTGCATGCTCGTAATGTTTGTGCTCACGCTACTGCTGAACCTGCGCGCCGTGCGTCGTACCAAACTCATCGAGCTTATGGGTGCCGAGCGTCGCAACGAGAGCATCAAGACACGCAACCCCTGGATCGCGATTGCCATCTTTACCGTGGGCGTGCTACTTGTGGGCGTGGCCTATTACCGTCTGCTGCGTGATGGGTTCCCGCTAACCGAGACGGGCGACAAGCTGGACGGGGCCATGAGCCAGTTTGGCATTACGACCGCTATGGTTACGGTGGGCACCTTTGCCCTGTTCTGGGGACTCTCGGGCATGCTCATCAAGCTGCTGCAGAGCTTGCGCGGCGTGTATTGGCGCGGCCTCAATATGTTTACCGTGCGTCAGCTTTCGGCCAAGGTCAATACGGTGTGCTTTTCGATGGGCGTCATCGCGATGATTCTGTTCCTTGCCATTACCTCGGTGACGTGCGGTATGTCGATTGCCAACGTGATGAACGAGAATCTGGAGCGCTATAACCCTGTTGACGTGTCTCAGACGTATGTCTATTACACGCCCGAAACGCTCGACTACTACAAGGAGTATGTCAATCCGTCTGAGGCCGATCGCATGGTGCTGGCCGATGCAACGGTCGATTTGTACGCTGCATGGCATGGCGATCGTAAAGATCCCGATAACGTTGCAGACGGTATTAAGGGCAAGTCGGCGGACAACAACGACGAGACCGGCAAGAAGGTCAATATCGCCGATGTTGCCGGTGAGCATGTGCAGATCGATTCGTATCTGAGTTATCCGCTTGGCGGCTCGGGCCCCTCGGTGGTGGCGGGTGAGATGTGCAAGGCCATGGGCGAAAAGCTTCTCAAGGCGCTCGAGGGAAGCAACGCCGATGCGATGGGTCTGTATGTGACGCCGGCGAGCCAGTACAACAAGCTGCGCCAGATGATGGGCGAGGAGCCGGTGAGCATTGGCCGCGACCAGTACGTGCTTACGTGTGATATGGGCGGTGAGCTGGGCGACCTGTACACCAAGTATATGGCTGGCGGCCATACCCTCACCTTGGACGGGCATGAGCTCAAGCCCGCAACCGATAAGTCGGACGAGGACACGGCGGCCATCGCCAACTCGGCGATGGGCAGCAATCCCGGTACCGTGGTCGTAGCCGATGAGCTGCTGTCCCAGCTTAATCTGCAGCCGTATTCCAGTAATCTGCTCGTTAATTACAAACAGGGTATGGATACGACCGAGGCAGACGAGAGCATTAAATACACCTTGCTCGATAATCTGCTCGTTGACGGCAAGGAGCCGGGGTCGTGGGGAGTCTTCATCATGCGTTCCGAGATGTACACGCAAGCAGCGCAGATGAACGGCATGATTAGCTATCTGGCCATCTACATTGGCTTTGTACTGGTCGTTGCGTGCGCGGCGATACTGTCGATCCAGCAGCTCTCCAATGTGGCCGACGGCAGCCGCAGCTATCGTGTGCTGGCACAGATTGGCTGTGACGACCGCCAGATTCGCCATTCGGTGATGGCGCAGCAAGCGGTGTTCTTCCTATTCCCGCTGGCAGTGGGTCTGGCGCACTCCTTTGTGGCGCTTAAGGTGATCATCGAGCTGGTGAGCACGTTTGGCAACATGAGCATCGGCGGTACCGTGGGCCTCACCTGTGCGATCTTCCTGGCGGCCTATGGTGGTTACTTCCTGGTGACCTACCTCATGAGCACCGGCATGGTACAAGCTGCCATCGCCACCCGTTACAGCGAGTAGCAGACGGGCAAAACCGTCGCAAAACCAACGCAAACAACCGCCGCGGAGGGAGTCGGCCCCCTTCCGCGGCGGTTTTTGCCTTTCCGGTACGCCTCAGATGCAAGTGAGTAGACTTTTTTGGATCTGCCGAGCACATCGCGACAAATGCTCGGTAAAACCGCAGGTCAGCGCTGTGGCGATTTGGGGTGTGCTCTGCCTCCTGCAAGAAGTCTACTCACTTGGTTTTTGCTGCTAGAAGACCGCTGCGAGGGAAGGCAACTCCCTCGCAGCGGCCGACGTTTGTCCAGATAAAACCTGCCAAAATAAACCTGTCCCTTTTTGGTAGGTTATCGCTTCCAAAAGTGGAGGATCAACGTCGTGCGGTTTTGCTGCTCGGTTTTGACCAGGATGTTGTGGATGTGGGTCTTGACGGTGCCCACGGCAAGGAATAGCTCGTCAGCGATCTCTTGGTTCGATTTGCCCAGCACAACCAGACGCATAACTTCGGTCTCACGGTTGGAGAGCTTGTAGGCGTTGCGATAGAAGGGCATCTGCTCTTCGATGTGTCGATCAAGATCGCTGACGTTCTTTTCCTCGGGCGCCTCCTGCATGCGGATTGAAAGCACGTGGTAGGAGTGGATGATCAGCAGAATCGCAAAGTAGCAGGCAAAGACGTTTTCGCTAAAGTTGCGCTCGGACAGATATAGTTGCAGCCAAGAGGGCGCCAGACTCATGGGGACAATCAGAATGTTGTAGAAATCCTCGGCGACGATGCATCCGACCAGAATAGCGCCGATAATCAGGTGCTTTCGTTGGTTGTTAACGCGTGCCTTCAGCTCGACTTGTGTGCTCTTGCGTGCCGTCCAAAAGATATAGAGCCCCACAAATACAAGGAATGCCTGACGCATCGTGTAGTAGAGCCATTGATGCATGGGGCCGTAGGGGACAGCGACAATGATCAGCAGCTCGCTCAGGAAGAACGTTGCGACGGGAATAACAAACTGCTTTTTAGAATGCTTATCGAGCAGGTCCATGGCAATCAGCCAAATAAAAGCCTGTGAAGCGGTCGCCACAAGGGTCCGCATTACAGGCATGGTAATTGAGTAATAGTCACTGGCCGGAAAACTCTGGTTTTGCAACGTGTATTCAAAAAAGAAGATCTCGGTCATCTCGATGGCATAGCAAATAAAAACGCCGCTGCCATAGATAAAGAATCGGCGACGGGACGAGGCATAGGCGGCAAGCGAAAGCACTGCCGTCACAATACAGATCACGAGTATCGCTAGGGTATAGAAGAACATCAGAGTGTTCATCTGTCACCGTCCCATCTCATTTAATCTATGGCAAAGCCCTGTATGCCTTGTGGGGTATAGACGTCTCAACCCTTCGTTTCATTGCGGATTAGGCGCCGAGATACAGCATAGCCGTATACCGTTCGCGGTTCTAGATAGTAAACCCCCTGCAATCCCGCTACCTGCGGGTTTATATTGGTTTAGAGGGGGTGTAACTCCGTGAACGGTCTTTAATCCCGAATAAACTAGGTAAAAATTGCATACGGGTGAATGATGGTCTTGTCAACACGAGGCGTGATGTTCGAGCGCCTCATAGTAATAGTCGGCACGACCGGCGGAAAGGAAATCGACATGGCACTGCCTAAGGATTTCATCGACACCAACGACTTCACCAAAGAGCAGATCCTGGCTATCGAGGATCTTGGCCTGGCAATGAAGAAGGCCATCAAGGTTGACGGTTATTATCCGCACCTGCTCCGCAACAAGAGCCTTGGCATGATCTTCCAGCAGGTCTCCACCCGCACTCGTCTTTCCTTCGAGACCGCTATGACCGACCTCGGCGGCCATGCTCAGTTCTATGGCCCTGGCACCATCCAGCTCGGCGGTCACGAGTCCCTGGGCGACACCGCTCGCGTTATGGGCTCGCTGCTCGACATCATGATGGCTCGCGTTGACCGTCACAAGGACGTCGTCGGCCTCGCCGAGGGCTCCGCTGTGCCCGTCATCAACGGCATGTCCGAGTTCAACCATCCCACGCAGGAGATGGGCGACCTCATGACCATGCTCGAGAACCTCCCCGAGGGCAAGAAGATCGAGGACTGCACCCTGGCCTTCATCGGCGACGCCACCCAGGTCTGCGTCTCCCTCATGTTCATCGCCTCCAAGGTCGGCATGAAGTTCGTCCAGTTTGGACCTAAGGGCCACCAGATCCCCGACGGCGGCCTGCACGTTGGCACCGTCGAGGAGCGCGCCGAGTTCGGCAAGCAGATGATGGCCATCGCCGAGGAGAACTGCAAGGTCTCCGGCGGCTCTGTCGTCATCTCCGACGACATCGAGTGCATCAAGGGCGCCGACTTCATCTACACCGACGTGTGGTATGGCCTGTACGACGAGGAGGTCTCGGGCGAGAACTACATGGACGTGTTCTATCCCAAGTATCAGGTCACCATGGACATGATGAACTTCGCCGGCCCCAACTCCAAGTTCATGCACTGCCTGCCGGCCACCCGCAACGAGGAGGTCGTCGACGAGGTCATGGACGATCCCGAGCGCTCCCTGTGCTGGGTCGAGGCCGAGAACCGCAAGCACTCCATCCGTGCTCTCCTTGCCGCCCTGGGCAAGCGCACCCCGCTCAACGACGAGGGTGTCGAGTACTCCGCCAAGGCTGAGCTCCACGCCGCTCTCGAGGCTCTCGAGCAGCTCTAAGCCTCAAGGCTTCTAAAAGCACGTTTGCGGGCGGCGGATGCTCGTCTCCTGTCGCCCGCTCACCGAGGCCCAAGCAATTGCCTTAATACCTTAGGGCCTCGGATCTGTCCAAGACTGAGCGAAGGAGCTCATCATGAGCGACGGAAAGAAAAAGCTTTCCTTCTTGACGGTCATTTCGACCATCATCTGCGTCGTCTTCGTTTGCGAGGCCGCCGCTCCTGCTGCCGCCATTGGCAACCAGCAGTTCTTCTGGTGGATCTTCCTGATCCTGACCTTCCTGCTTCCCTACGGCATGGTTGTCGCCGAGCTCGGTACCACCTATGACGGCGAGGGCGGCATTTACGACTGGGTACGCGATGGCCTGGGCGACAAATGGGGCGCCCGCATCTCGTACTACTACTGGGTCAACTACCCGCTGTGGATCGCCTCGCTGGCTACCATGTTCCCCGACATTTTGGGCATGGTCTTTGGCATCGAGTTCAACTTGATCGCCAAGATGGGTATCGATCTTGCCTTTGTGTGGATCGTCTACCTCATGGGCCGCTCCAAGGCGGCCGACTCCGAGTGGGTCCTTAACGGTGGCGCCATCATCAAGGTCGCCGTCGCCGTTATCGTTGGCGCTTTGGGCATTTGGTATGCCATGGAGAACGGTTTTGCGAACGACATGTCCGCTGCCACCTTCCTGCCCGAGCTCACCAACACCAACGCTCTCGGCTACCTGTCGATCATCATCTTTAACTTCATGGGCTTCGAGGTCATCTGCACCATGACCGACGACATGGCCGATCCCGCTCGCGATATCCCCAAGGCTATTATCGTCGGTGGCCTGTCCATCGCCGTGATCTATCTGTTCGCTGGCTTTGGCATCGGCGCTGCTGTGCCGGCCGATTCCATCGACCCCGACTACGGCATGATCGTCGCAGTCCAGACCATGGTGGGCGACTCCATGATCTTTAAGGTCATCTGCATCGCCTTCCTGATCACCCTGTTCGCCAACATGGCCGCTTGGTCCTTCGGCGTTAACTCCGTTGCTCGCTACGCTGCCGAGCACGGCAACATGCCCAAGGTCTTCGCCTCGATGATCTCGGATGACGACATGCCCAACGGCGCCAACCTGGTCAACGCTGTCGTTGCCTCCCTGGTGCTGTGCCTGCAGCTCGTTCCCATCGACGCCATCTCCAACGGTGTCTTCTGGATGCTCTTTGGCACCTCTGTCGTCTTCCTGCTGTTGACCTACATCCCGATGTTCCCGGCGTTCCTCAACCTTCGTAAGAACGACCCCAACCGTGAGCGCATCTTCACGTTCCCGTTTAAGGGCGCCATGATGAAGGTCATGCTGGCCATCCCCTGCATCGAGCTGGTTCTTGCCATCGTTGCCACGCTGATCCCGTTCTCCGCTGCTGAAATTGGCGACAAGGTCCCGATGATCGTTATCTTCATCGTGCTCGTGCTCATCGGCGAGGTCGTCCGCGTCGTCAGCGCTAAGGGCCGCGAGACCGAGTACAAGGGTCTGACCCCTGAGCTCGCAGCCCAGCGTCTCGCTGAGGAGGCCGCCGAGGCCGAGGAGAACTAGAGCACCCGGTTCTGGGGCTCCAACCCTCCTCGTGTACCAACGCGCGCTTCGTCGGGCTTGTCGCTCCCGACTCCGGGCACTCTAGCCTCTTCGGAGGCGTGTCCAAGCGACAGGTTTGCTAACCATTCCCCCGGGGTGGGTGTGAGCGATAGCTCCGGTAACCACCGCCCACCCCAATCTCTCTTCCGTATCCTTCGTGCGTTTTGTCTCCGCGCACTTGGTTACGTCGTCGCTTGCCGGTGCGATTCCGTGAAAACCGGCACCGGGCGCCCCGACCTTTGCCGGGGAACGGGCGCCTACCATCTCTTGGTTTTAGGCTGCGGGTAACCCGCCCGCAGCAAGCGATCGTTCGATTTGGAGGAAATCTTATGCGTACGATCACCGAGTCCGAGTCCACCCCCAAGGCCGACGGCTTCTTCATGCCCGCCGAGTTCGCCCCGCAGGATCGCGTGTGGATGGGCTGGCCCCACCGCACCGACACCTGGGCCCACGGCGCCAAGCCGGCCCAGAAGCAGTATGCCGCCATCGCCCGCGCCATCTCCGAGTTCACCCCGGTCTATATGTGCGCCAACCAGGTCGACTACGCCAACTGCAAGGCCGTCTTCGAGAACGACGAGAACGTCACCGTCATCGAGATGACCACCGACGACGCCTGGTTCCGCGACACTGCCGCCACCTACGTCATCAACGGCAAGGGCGAGAAGCGCGCCAACCACTGGCACTTCAACGCCTACGGCGGCCTCGTCGACGGCCTGTACTTCCCGTGGGACAAGGACGAGCAGATCGCCCTCAAGATGGCTGAGCTCTCCGGCTGCTGCCGCTATCGTCCCGACGACATGATCCTCGAGGGCGGCTCCATCACCGTCGACGGCGAGGGCACCCTTGTCGTGACCGACCAGTGCCTGCTTTCCCCGGGCCGCACCTGCTCTGCGGTTCTGGAGGAGGAAGAGGATCCCGAGTCCATCTGGCCCAAGTACCGCAAGAAGTTTGAGCCCTGGAGCGAGGAGCTTCGCGCCTACATGGACGAGCACCTCAAGGATTACCTGGGTATCGAGAAGGTCATCTGGGTCAAGGAGGGCATCGACCCCGAGGAGACCAACGGCCACATCGATGACGTCGCCACGTTCATCGCTCCGGGCGTCATGGCCTGCATCTGGACCGACGATCCCGAGTATCCGTTCTACGAGCAGTGCCACGCTGCCTACGAGACCCTCTCCAACGCCGTTGACGCTAAGGGCCGCAAGATGAAGGTCTACAAGCTCTGCATGCCCGTGAACCCGCTGTTCATGGACCAGGCTTCCTGCGACACCATCGACGCCGACGAGAACGCCGAGCCGCGCGTCCCCGACGAGCCGCTGATCGCCTCTTACATGAACTACCTGGTCACCAACCACGGCGTTATCGTCCCGCAGTACGGCGACGAGAACGACCAGCTGGCCGTCGACACGCTCCAGAAGATCTACGACGAGGTCTGGGGCGAGGGCGTCTACAAGTGCGTCGGCGTCCAGTCCGAGCAGGTCGTCTTCGGTGGCGGCAACATCCACTGCATTACCCAGCAGGAGCCCTCGGCGTAACTCAGGCACGCCACCTTGGCGTTCACTCGTCGCTTACGTAGCGTCAGTACGCTACGCTCCTCGTTCGCGCCAATCTGGCGCACCTGAGCACGCCGAGTAAACGTCTGACTTTCCGAGCCGTGATGCTTCGGGAACCCAGCCGATCAATCGGACGGTCGGTGAATCGGACCATCTCGGGGCATTGATGGTCGGTTTATTCGATGTCTTGGTCGGTTGGGTTTTTCTTTGGGCACTCCGTTGCCTCCACTTCGGAGTGCCCTTTTCTTTGATTGAGTACGCGTCTGGCCTGGGATTTTTTGCGGGTTAGGCCAATTGTTCGCTTGAATTTCCCAGGTCAGACGCGTCTTCAATTGCCGAAAGTTATCGGTCGTGAACGCGGCCGTTTTGATCGGAGTATCTATGTACCAGCGTATCGTTATCTACACGCGCCTGTTCCGCGAGCGTTGGTCCAACAAATGCATCCTCTCCTCTCTCTGGGATGGCACCTGCACCGGTGACGCGGCCTGCAACCCTACCTTGGGCTGCGCCTTCGGTACAGATGCCATCCTTTTTGCTGTAGGGGGCGCGCGCCATGGCAGGTAAAAAGTTCTCCCTGATCGAGGTCATCCTTTCGGTTATCTGCGTCGTGTTTACCATCGAGGCGGCGGCTCCGGCATCTGCCATGGGTAACGTACAGTTCTTCTGGTGGATTTTCCTTATCATTACGTTTTTGCTTCCCTATGGTCTGGTGGTGGCCGAGCTGGGTACGGCGTTTGATTCCGAGGGCGGCCTGTACGATTGGGTTCGCTTGGGCCTGGGCGACCGTTGGGGCGCCCGTTGCTCTTGGTGCTACTGGGTTAACTTTCCGCTGTGGGTGGCAAGTATCGCCTGCATGTTCCCCAGTGTCATTAATGCGGTGTGGGGTATCGAGTTTTCACTCGGGATCCGAATTGCCATCGAGATTGCCTTTGTGTGGGGCGTCACGGTCATGGCAATGCAGCCGGTGGCGGAGGCCGATTGGGTTATGGACGGCGGCGCCGTCATCAAGGTGCTCATTACCGCTGCGGTGGGAATCGTCGGCATTTGGTTTGCCTGCAATAACGGCTTTGCCAACGACATGTCGTTTAAGACCTTCATTCCAGATCTGGGCGACACCAATTCGTTGACGTACCTATCGATTATCCTGTTCAACTTTATGGGCTTCGAAGTGGTCGCGACCTTTGCCAGCACGATGAAGAACCCGTCGCGTGATATCCCCAAGGCGGTTATTGCCGGTGGCGTGGCCATTGCGGCGATCTACATCATCTGTGGCATTGGCATTGGAGCCGCGGTTCCCACCGAGCAGCTTTCACTCGATTCGGGCATTGTGGACGCAGTCGCCGCTATGGTGGGGCGCACCCACCCGCTGACGATGGTCGTGGGCGTGGCCTTTTTGGTGACGCTGTTCGCCAACATGATCTGCTGGAGTTTTGGCGTCAACAACGTGGCGAGCTATGCCGCGCGCCACGGCAACATGCCGCGCCCCTTTGCGCTGGTGTCCAAGAAGACCGGCATGCCCAACGGCTCAGCACTCATTAACGGTTGTTTTGCCAGCTTGGTGCTGCTTCTTCAGATTCCGCTGGGCGAAGGTTCCGACGTCTTTTGGGTTTTCTTCTCGATGAACGTCGTCTTTCTGCTCATGAGCTATATCCCGATGTTCCCGGCGTTTTGGCGTCTGTGTAAATACGACGGTCGCCCGCGTGTGTTCCGCGCGCCCTTCGAGGGCAAGGTGCTTGCGGTAGCGCTTGCGGTGCCGGTGGTAGAGCTCGTGCTTTCGATTGTTGCGACAATCGTGCCGCTTAACAGCTCGCCCGCCGAGATGTCAAAGTTGCCGATCCTCATGGGTGTGGTGATCGGCGTGTTGCTGGGCGAGGTTTCGCGCCTCATATCGCGCCGCGGCCGCAGCATCGACAATCCCGGCGTTGGCGCAAGGGGGACAGGTCGCTTTGCACCAAAACAGTAGCGCCGCGAGTTGTGCGGTGCTAGATGCATCTTGGATTACTGCTCACGCTGCTCGGGATCAGATGCGAGCTTGGGTGCAAAGTAGGGGACGTGGCCCAGGTAGGGGCAGCTGTCCTCGCGTGATTCGACGACGCAGGGGATATCTTCGTAGGTGAGTGAGTCGCTCAGGCGGGCGATGGTCTTGGCGGCAGGAGCGACGAGCATCTTGAGCGGTGCGATAGGCGCCATGGCATCTCCTTTCCTGTATGCGACCCGTGCTTTGGCGCGAATGTATATGCCGCAAGTCTAGCATCCCGCCCAGGAGAGCTTCAAACCACCACAAAGGGGACAGGCGCCTTTGTGGTGGTTTTGGCGTTTGCCCAGATGAAACCCGCCAAAATGAACCGGTCACCAGGAGAGGAAATGGCGTTGGGCGAGAATTTGGTTTGTTAAATAGGGTCCCGACCTGGGCTACTTATAGATTGTGGAAAACTCTACTGTCAGATTATGGCGAATGCTGCTGTAGGATTATGACATGCGCTACTACAGCCTATGGCAACGTACCTCATGAGCGCCGGTATGGTGCGAGTTGCCATCGCCACTCGCTACAGCGAGTAGCAGGCGGGCAAAACCACCGCAAAACCGTCGCAAAACCGCGATGAACAACCGCCGCGAAGGGGGACGGGCCCCTTTCGCGGCGGTTTTTTGCCTGCCTGGTGCGTCTCGGATGCAAGTGAGTAGACTTTTTGGGATCTGCCGAGCACATCGCGACAAACGCTCGATAAAACCGCAGGCCAGAGCTGCGGCGTTTTGGGGTGTGCTCGGGATCCCGCCAAAAGCCTACTCACTTGGTTTTCACGGTTAGTAAACCGCCGCGAGGGAAAGCAGCTCCCCCGCGGTGGTCTTAACGTTCGCCCAGATACAACCTGTCACCACAAGGGGGATGGGCGCCTTTTGTGGTGGTTTTGGTACTTGCTTAGCGGGTTATCCCTGCGTGTCGCCTCCGTACATGTAGACGATAAAACCGTCGCCGGTGTCTTGACTGTGATCCTCCAGGATGCGCTTCATGTTGAGGTGCTCGTAGAACTGCCAGTCGGAGTTGCAGTCGCTCATCAGGAAGAACTTGGTGCAGCCTGCCTTGGCGAGCTCGGCGCGCGCAAGGTCGATAAGCGCGCGGCCGAGCCCCTTGCCCTGCCACTCGGGCACGATGATGATCAGGTTGAGCTGGCCCTGGGCATACTCGTTGCCTGTGGCGGCAAAGCGATCCGCCGTGGCCTTTTCGCGACTGTCGCCGAAGAGCGAGCCCTCGAGCTTGGCGTCGGCAGCCTTTGCCATTTCGGTTGCCTGGGCGAGCATCTCGTTGTAGCAGGACTCCCACGTGGGGTTGGTGCGCGGCTTGCCGTTCTCGAAGATGCCGATGCAGCAGGCGGCGATAATGCGGCCCTCGGCCTCGGCGACAAGCGCGATAGGTGAGCGTTGCAGCTGCATAGCGATGTTAAAGCGCGCGCAGAAATCGGCAGCTTCGACGTCGCCGCGGTTGCGCAGCGTGTTGCACCACAGCTGGTTGTAGATGGCGGCGATGCCGGTCAGGTCATCAAGTGTGGTGGCGCGCAGGGCTACGTTGTCAAGGCTCATGGAGGCTCCTTCCGGGTTGGGTCAGGCCACCTCTGAGTGTGACATGGCCGCAGGGCCGCCGCATCAACCATTCGGTAGACGACCCCCGATCCCACGGGGGCGGAGAGATAGTCATTGGGGACGTTCTTAAACGACTGGTCAAACAAGAGCGTCCCCAACGACTACCTCAAGGAATGTCCCAGACTGCCGGCAGAAAAGGAACGTCCCCAACTGCCGCATCCGGAGCAAGACAACGCCGCAGGTAGAGGACGGACAGCGAGCGGGTTGCATTTGAGACAAGGTGACGTGAAACGAAAGGGCGCCGACCTTCTGGTTGCGCCCTTGAAGTTGAACGTCAGATTGTCCAAATGCGGCCCGCGTAACTAAATACGCTCTGCGATCTCGTGGATGAGGTAGTCGGTCTTTTCCCAGCCTAGGCACGGGTCGGTGATCGACTTGCCAAAGACGCCGCCGTCGACCGGCTGGTTGCCGTCCTCCAGGTAAGACTCGATCATAAAGCCCTTGACCAGCTTGGAGATGGACTCGTTGCGGCGGCAGCTGTCGAGCACTTCCTTGCAAATGCGATACTGCTCCAGCGGACGCTTGCCCGAGTTGTCATGGTTGCAGTCGATGATCGCTGCCGGATTGGCATAGCCGGCATGCTCGGTATAGCGCTCGGCCAGGCGCTCCAGGTGCTCGTAGTGGTAATTGGGGTAGGTGCGCCCATCGAGGCCGATGTAGCCGCGCATGACGGCGTGCGCGAGCGGGTTGCCATCGCACTCGACCTCCCAGTTGCGGAAGATGAAGCTCTGGTGCGCCTGCGCGGCGTAAATAGAGTTGAGCATGACGGTGGTGGAACCGGCGGTGGGGTTCTTCATGCCCACGGGCACCGAAATGCCGCTCGACACCAGGCGATGCTCCTGGTTTTCGACCGAGCGCGCGCCCACGGCAACATAGCTCAACAGGTCAACGAGGTACTGGTAGTTGGACGGATAGAGCATCTCGTCGGCGGTGAAGAAGCCCGTTTCCTCAATAACACGCAGATGCATATGGCGGATGGCCTTGACGCCCTCGAGCAGGTCGTCGGGAGCCTCGGGGTTGGGGTTGTGCAGAAGGCCCTTGTAGCCGGTGCCCTTGGTACGCGGCTTATTGGTGTAGACGCGCGGAATGATGATGAGCTTGTCCTTGACCTCCTCGGCGGTCTTGACCAGGCGGTTCATGTACTCAAGCACCGAATCCTCGCGGTCGGCAGAGCACGGGCCGATGATGAGCACCTTACGTGCGTCCTCGCCGGTAAAGACTTTGGCGACCTCGGCGTCAAATGCCTGCTTTTTGGCGGTAAGCTCGGCAGAAAGCGGCATTTCCTCGCGGATCTCCATGGGAATCGGCAGCCTGCGTTTGAATTCCATGGCCATACGGGGCCTCCTTTATCAATTAACAGCAACAATTGGCGAATTCTCGAATGCTCGGCATTATCCGCTGTCGCACGCTAAAGTGCAAGCGAAACCTGCCGAAAAGGGACAGGTTTATTTTGGTCGGTTTTATCTGGGGAAATGTCGGCACTCGCCGGAAGGGGGGACCGGCGTACGACATGCTGGAGCAAGTTGGATCTTCTGCGGCATACCCCGTGGACAAAAAATGGCAAATATGAGTACTGTTGCTAGCTTAGTATCATATCGACCTTATAAGATATTAGACACAACAGTAAATATGTTTATTAACGTTGGCACACAGAAGCATGCTACCGGGCATTTTGATCAATTTGAAGGCATATCTAGGCCGCAATGAGGTCGTTTGGGGCAGTTTTGGCTGTTACTAAAAAGGTGACAGTACTCATATTTGCCATTTTTTGTCCACGGGGCCTTGAGGGAGGGCGTCAATCAGGTCCCAGGGGAGGCGGTTCGAGGGCCGCAGAATAAAAAACGGGGGCGCAGGCTGTCCTGCGCCCCCGTTCTCGGGCGTTATTCGTTCCCTGCGGCAGAATTTACGCCGCTTCGTCGAACTGCGAATTGTACAGGTCGGCGTAGAAGCCGCCTTGGGCGAGCAGCTCGTCGTGCGTGCCCTTCTCGACGATGTCGCCGTCGCGAATCACCAAGATCACGTCGGCGTTGCGGATCGTGGACAGGCGATGCGCGATGACAAAGCTCGTGCGGCCCTGCATCAGCGCATCCATGGCGCGCTGAATAAGCTCCTCGGTACGGGTATCGACGTTGGAAGTCGCCTCGTCCAAAATCAGCGCCGGACGGTCGGCCAAAATGGCGCGGGCGATGGTCACGAGTTGGCGCTGGCCCTGTGAGAGGTTGGTGCCCTCCTCATTGATCATAAAGTCGTAGCCGCCGGCGAGCGTATGGATAAAGTGGTCGCAGCGTGCGGCGCGTGCGGCGGCCTCGACCTCGGCGTCGGTCGCATCGGGGCGTCCGTAGCGGATGTTCTCGCGGATGGTGCCGTTAAACAGCCAGGTGTCCTGCAGCACCATGGCAAACTCGCCGCGCAGCGCCGCGCGGTCCCAGTCGCGCACGTCGACGCCTTCGATGCGCAGCGAACCGCCGTCCACGTCGTAAAAGCGCTGCAGCAGCTTAATGAGCGTGGTCTTGCCGGCGCCGGTGGGGCCGACGATGGCAATGGTTTGGCCGGGCTGCGCCTCGCAGCTAAAGTCGTGGATGATGGTCTTGTCGGGCGTGTAGCCAAACTTGACGTGGTCGAACTCAACGTGGCCGGGGCGCTTCTCGGGAATCTGCGCGTCGGCCTTCTGCTCCTCCTCGGGCGCGGCCAGGAACTCAAACACGCGCTCGGTGGCGGCGGCCATCGACTGCATCGTGTTGCTCACGTTGCCCAGCTGCTGCACCGGCTGCGTAAAGTTGCGAACGTACTGGATAAAGCTCTGGATGTCGCCGGGCGTGGCATTGCCGGTCAGCGCGAGCTGTGCGCCCACCACGACAACGCCCACGTAGCCCATGTTGCCCACCAAGCTCATAAGCGGCATCATCAGGCCCGATAGGAACTGCGAGCGCCAGCCACTAATAAAGAGACGGTCGTTTTGACGGTCGAACTCCTCGATTGAGGCCTCGGCGCGGTCGAACACCTGAATAACGTTCTGGCCGGCAAAGTCCTCCTCGATAATGCCGTTGACGGCGCCCAGGACTTGCTGTTGCTCGCGGAAGTACGGCTGCGAGAAGTGAATCATCACGGTCAGGATAATCGCGGCAGCCGGCAGCGTGAGCACGGTGACGCCGGTGAGCGGCAGACTGATCGACAGCATCATGACGAGCACGCCGATAATCTGCGTCACCGATGTGATGAGTTGTGTCACGCTCTGGTTGAGTGACTGACCCAGCGTGTCGACATCGTTGGTGATGCGGCTGAGCACGTCGCCCTTGCTGTGGCCGTTGAAGTAGCTCATCGGCACGACAGCGATCTTGGCGGCGATCTCCTTGCGCATGCGGTAGCAAATCTTTTGCGTGACGCCGGTCATGAGCCAGCCCTGGATGAGGCCGCAGACAGAGCTTGCCAGATACAGGCAGAGCAAAAAGCCGAGCGTCTTGGCGATCCAGGCAAAGTCAACGTCGCCGGTACCGTTGACCTTGGCAACCAGGCCCTCGAACAGCTTGGTCGTAACCTGGCCGAGCACCTTGGGCCCCACAATGTTAAAGATGACCGAGCATACGGCAAAGGCGACGGCGGCAAACACGGCAATCTTGTGCTGGCCGATATAGCCGAGCAGCTGCCTCATGGTGCCCTTAAAGTCCTTGGCCTTTTCGCCGCGGCCCATACCACCCATGCGGCCCATGGGACCGCGCCGGCGGGTGGGCTTGGGAATCTGAGTCTTGGTCTCGTCTGCCATTAGCGCTCGCCTCCTTCCATGACGGCTTCAATCTCTTCTTGGGTAAGCCCCAACTCCTCGGCGGAAAGCTGCGACTGTGCGATCTCCAGGTATGCCGGGCAGTTGTGCAGCAGTTCCTCGTGCGTGCCGGTGCCCACTACGTGGCCGTCGTCGAGCACGATGATCTGATCGGCGTGCATGATGGTCGCGATGCGCTGGGCCACGACCACGAGCGCGGCGTCGGTAACGTTTTTGGCAAGCTCCTCGCGCAGGCGCGCGTCGGTCTTGTAGTCGAGGGCGCTAAACGAGTCATCGAACACCACGACCTCGGGCTTTTTGGCCAACGCGCGGGCGATGGCCAGGCGCTGGCGCTGACCGCCCGAGACATTGGAGCCGCCCTGGCTGATGGGGGAGTCGTAGCCGCCCTCGCGCTCGGCGATAAAGTCCTCGGCCTGTGCGATGCGTGCCGCCTGGCGCATGTCATCATCGCTCACCATGTCGCCGGCAAATTTGAGGTTGCTCTCGACAGTGCCCGAGAACAGACGCCCCTGCTGCGGGATATAGCCAATGCGGCGGCGAAGCTCGGAAAGGGTCATATCGCGCACGTCGATGCCGTCGAGCGAAATGCTGCCGCCGGTGACGTCGTACAGGCGCGGGATGAGCTGCACAAGCGTGGACTTGCCCGAACCCGTGGAGCCGATGATGCCGAGCATCTGGCCGGCGTGCGTGGTGAAGTTCACACCGCTGATGACATCGGCGTGGGCATCGGGATACTGGAAGCTCACGTCGTGGAAGGCGAGCTCACCGCGCGGCGCGTTGGCCGCGGGCAGTTTGGGCGAGACGGGGTCGTTGATGCTCGTGGGACAGGTGATGACCTCTTCCACGCGCTCGGCTGCGACCTCGGCGCGGGGCAGGATGACCGAAACCATGGTGAGGATCATAAACGCCATGACGATCTGCATGGTGTAGGAGATAAACGCCATCATGTTGCCGACCTGCATCACGCCGTCGGACACGCCCTGCGCACCAAACCAGACGATAAGCACGGTGATGCAGTTCATGACGAGCATCATGAGCGGCATCATAAAGCTCATGGCGCGGTTGGTGTAGAGCTGCGTGGTCATCAGGTCGAGGGACGCCTGGTCAAAGCGCTCGAGCTCATGCTCCTCGCGGTTAAACGAGCGGATGGGCATAAGGCCGTCGAGCAGCTCGCGGGCGGTAAGGTTCACGCGGTCCACAAAGCTCTGCATCTTTTTGAACTTGGGCATGGTGAGGCCCATAAGCACGCCGACGACGGCCGAGACCGCGATGATGGCCACGGCGATGGTCCACTCCAGGCCGGTGTGGTTGGCCAGGACGCGCATGACGGCGACGATGCCCATGACGGGCGCCATGAGGCACATGCGGATAAACAGGGTTGCGGCCATCTGAATCTGCTGAATGTCGTTGGTGCAGCGGGTGATGAGCGAGGCCTGGCTAAACTTGCCCACCTCGGCCGGCGAGAAGTGCATAACCTTGTTGAAGGTCTCGCGGCGCAGGTCGCGGGCGATGGAGCAGGCGGTGCGCGAAGCCACGGCACCGGTCAGGATGGTGGCGACCAGCGACACCAGACACAGACCAAACATCGTGGTCGCCATGCGGCCCAGGTAGGCGTTCTGCACGTCGGCGGGGTCGATACCCTGTGCCTTGTACTCGTCCTGCACATAGCTCACGGCGCGTTGGGTCACGATGGAGCCCGACATGGAGCCCATTTTGTCCGCCATACCGTTGGCGCCCTCGACGAGCTTGCCTTGGTCGATTAGGCCGCCTTCAACGCCTAGACGCAGGCTCTTCATGGTGATCTTGCCGCCGTCGGCATCAATCTGCTTTTGCATATTCTGCGCCGCTGCGGCCTTTTGCTGCATCTTGGCGAGCTGGTCGGGCGTCATCGCTGCCATTTGCTCGGGCGTGGGCATGGCTTGGGCGTCGCTGTTGCCTTTCTCGCTGGACGCGCCCATCATGTCGCCCATGGAGCTGGCGTCGATGCCTTGGTTGAGCGAAAGGACGACGGTCTCGGGCAGGCTCATGATATCGGCAATCTTGCCGCCGTCGGCGCGCTCATCCTCGGTTCCCCTGTACGTGCGAATGCCGTTTTTGTCTGCCCTGCCAAACGCAGCTTCTACTGTCTTGGCGTCTTTGGCGCTCATAAAGAGTTCGAGGTCGTCGAGCGATTCGGCACGAATGGTGTCGGGCACGGGCGAGGCGATGCCGCCTTGCTGCACACCCACGTCGACGATGTCGCTCATATAGGTAGGCAGTGCCAGGTCGGCGTTGCAGCTGATTACGATAAGTACGATAGCTGTGAACAGTGCCGGAATATGCTTTTTAAAGAGCTTGAGAATCCTCACTCGGCATCTCTCCTTTCTTGATTGCGGTCGATAATTTCGTTGGCACGTCTAAGAAGGCGCACCATCTCTTGGGTATCTGTTTCGCCGAGCTGCTCGAGGAAAGCCGCGGTGCGGTTCTCGAATTCCCGACGTTTGATTTCGAGATCCTGGAATCCCTTGTCGGTCACCGTGACGTGTACGCGACGACGGTCGGTCTTTGAGTGTTCGCGCTCGACCCAGCCCTTGGCTTCGAGAGCGCGTAGGATATTGGCGATGCGGGCGCTCGAGACCCAGGCGCGATCGGCGAGTTCGCTCGGCGTGAGCGAGCCGCCAGCGAGCATGAGGGCGCGCATGACAGCCATCTCGCCGCCGAGAGCTTTGTCCGCAAAGCGCGAAATGCGCTGATGCATGCTGCCAAACTCAGTTAAGAGCTGACGCCCAAGCTCATGGAAATCGGTATCTTCCACCGAAAACCCCTAACACTAGAAACTATTTTCGGTGAAAGATGATACCCACATACGCGGGCCTCATGCGGTGAGCAATTTAAAGAGCGCATAAAGAATTAAAATCTTTCAAGAATTGCAGCGTTTCAAAGAATTATCATGCACGCGGTTAGGCGAGGGGTTGTCACCACCATGACGACTGGGACTCATTTATCGCCACGTGCGATGCTCCAACTTCCCGCAAGGAGACACCTTATATAAAGGGGGATGGAGTCATGGCATTTGACTTCACGGGCAAGACCGCGATTGTCACGGGTGGCACTCAGGGCATTGGCCTCGAGATCGCCAAGGGCATCGTCGCGGGCGGCGGACACGTCGCGCTCATCGCAAGGAACGCTGCCAAGGGCGAGGCCGCTGTGGCCGAGCTTGGCGAGGGCAACAAGTTCTATCAGCTCGATGTTGCCGATGCGCCTAAGGCGCGTGAGACCGTCGAGCAGATTTTTACGGACCTGCCGCAAACCAACATCCTGATCAACTGCGCTGGCGTCATCAGCACCAAGAAGTTCGACGAGATCGATGACACCGAGTGGCGTCGCACCATCGACATCAACCTCAACGGCACCTTTACCATGATGAACGCCGTGTACCCGCACTTTAAGGCGGCCCATGCCGGCACTATCGTCAACGTGAGCTCTGTTGCTGGCAAGATCGGCGGCGGCCTGCTCGGCACCGCTGCCTACGCCAGCTCCAAAGCCGGTGTTAACGGTCTAACCAAGGCAGTCGCCAAGGAAGGCGGCAAGTTTGGCGTCCGCTGCAACGCCGTGTGCCCGTCGCTCACCCTTACCGATATGACCTCGATTCTCTCTGACGAGAACTCTCAGCGCATCATCAACGGTATTCCTCTGGGCCGCGCCGCCCAGGCCAGCGAGCCTGCGCAGATGGTGCTCTTCTTCGCTTCCGACCTCGCTAGCTTCGTGAACGGCGAGATCGGTGACTGCGACGGTGGCATCGTTCTGGACGGGTAATACCCCGCGACGTTAATTCGGCGACGGCTCCTGCGACTCGGGACCGTCGCCTTCTTTCTGACAAAGGCGCGTGCGGCTACGATTCGCATGCATCCAAAGGAGATATATATGAGTGAATCGACTGCGGTGGAGGCGCCGGCGGCAAAGGAGCCGTTCTTTAAGATGTCCTCCATCCCGGGTGCCAATATTTTGGTGCCGCTTTTGTTGGGCTGCCTGCTCAACACGCTGTTCCCCGATCTGTTCAAAACGCTCGGCAGCTTTACGCTCGGCATGACCCAGCAGGGCGCAGGCCCGCTTGTTGGCGCTTTTTTGCTCATCGTCGGTACGACGATTTCGTTTAAGAGCGCTCCTGCCGCCGCTGCCCGCGGCGCCATCATCATCGCCGTCAAGCAGATCGTGGTCGTTGCCGTGTCGCTGCTCATCCTTTATGTATTCAACGACAACCTGTTTGGCATCTCTGCCATGGTGATGCTGGCCGCTTGCACCGGCGCCAACAACGCTATGTACGCTGGTCTGATGGGCACCATGGGCAATGAGGCCGAGCGTGGCGCCGTCGCCATCACCACGCTGGTTGTCGGCCCTCCGGTCACGATGATCGTGCTCGGCGCTGCCGGTCAGGCTCCGATCGGCTGGTCGCTCGTGGGCGCCATCCTGCCGATCGTCGTCGGCATTATCCTGGGTAACCTCTTCCCCAGCTTTAAGAAGATGATGGCACCGGCACTTTCCGCCATCATCGTGCTCGTCTTCTTTGCCATGGGATCGACCATGACCTTTGGCCAGCTTATCAACGGTGGTCTTCCCGGCATCCTGCTCGGCGTGATCTGCTCGGTGGTCTTTGCAATTCCCGTCATCGCGGTCGATAAGCTCACGGGCGGTACGGGTGTCGCAGGTGCGGCCATTTCGAGCTGCGCCGGAGCCAATGTGGCCACGCCTGCTGCCATGGCAAGCGTCAACGAGGCCATGTACGGCGGCGCGGTGCTCGCGACGGCTACGGCGCAGGTCGCAGCATGTGCTATCGTGACGGCCATTTTGACCCCGCTGGTCACCAGCTGGTGCTACAAGCATTTTGAGGGCCAGGGCCACAGCAAGGCAACGACCGACAAAGCCGCCGCAGCCGCCTAATGCCAAGCGGCAATCAAAGCTAAATAACTAGCCATGCCACAGGGCGGCCCCGGGGGAAATCCCGTGGCCGCCCTGTAGTTTCTGTGGGGTCTCTGGGGTACTTTACCCTGCTAAAGCTGGCATAACAGCTAGAGTGAAGGACGTATAAAGGCAAGGGGAAATATCAAATAATTCGGTGAACGGTAGATGATGACGGGCGCGTTTCCTGCGGATTTGTTGAAAACGCTCTCATGACACAAAAAAAGGAACATATAACAGCCCTGATGAAGGGGGTGGCTATGTTATCCTTCACTAACGGGTGAAATCTTGGGTTTAGGGTTGCAAGACCAAGGTGAATAAACGTTTTTCCCTGCGCTAACGCGCGACGGAAGGCGAATGAAGCCGGTCATGCAGGTCTAACATTCAAGAATTCAATAAGCAGCGGTGTGAGAGTGCGCCGCATTACACGTAACTAGGAGCGTGGTTACACAATGCAGGAGGCATGGGAAGGCTTCAAGGAAGGCATCTGGACGGGAGAGGTTGACGTCCGAGACTTCATCCAGAAGAACTACACCCCCTACGAGGGCGACGAGTCGTTCCTCGCCGGCCCGACCGAGCGTACCAAGGAGCTGTGGGGCGAGGTTCTCGACCTGCTGCTCAAGGAGCGCGAGCAGGGCGGCGTCCTCGATATGGACACCAAGACCGTCACGGGTATCGTGAGCCACCCCGCTGGCTACATCGATAACGCCCATCGCGACAAGGAGACCATCGTCGGCCTCCAGACCGACAAGCCGCTCAAGCGCGCGCTGCACGTCAACGGCGGTATCCGCATCGCTTGCCAGGCTGCCAGCCAGCACGGCTACAAGATCGACGAGAACGTTGTCGAGCGCTACACCTTCGAGCGCAAGACCCACAACGCCGGCGTCTTCGATGTCTACACCCCCGAGATGCGCGCCTGCCGTTCGGCCCACATCATCACCGGTCTGCCCGATGGCTATGGCCGCGGCCGCATCATCGGCGACTACCGTCGTGTCGCCCTGTACGGTGTCGACTACCTGATCAAGGACAAGGAGGCCCAGAAGGCTTCCACCCCGACGGTCATGACCGCCGACAACATCCGCGATCGTGAGGAGCTGCAGGAGCAGATCCGCGCCCTCGGCGAGCTCAAGATGATGGCCGAGACCTATGGTTTCGACATTTCCAACCCTGCTACCAACACGCAGGAGGCCATCCAGTGGATGTACTTCGCCTACCTCGCTTCCGTCAAGGAGCAGAACGGCGCCGCTATGTCCATCGGCCGTACCTCCACGTTCATCGACATCTACGCTGAGCGCGACCTTGCCAACGGTACCTTCACCGAGGAGCAGATCCAGGAGTTCGTGGATCACTTCATCATGAAGCTCCGCATGGTCAAGTTTGCCCGTACCCCCGAGTACCAGGCCCTGTTTACCGGCGATCCGCAGTGGGTCACCGAGTCCATCGGCGGCATGGGTGTTGACGGCCGTACGCTCGTTACCAAGATGAGCTACCGCTACCTGCACACGCTCGAGAACATGGGCACCAGCCCCGAGCCCAACATGACCGTTCTGTGGTCGACCCGTCTGCCCGAGAACTTCAAGAAGTTCTGCGCCAAGACTTCTGTTGCCAGCTCCTCGATCCAGTACGAGAACGACGACCTCATGCGCGTCTACCACGGCGACGACTACGGCATTGCCTGCTGTGTGTCCTCCATGCGCATCGGCAAGGAGATGCAGTTCTTCGGCGCCCGTGCCAACCTGGCCAAGTGCCTGCTGTACGCACTCAACGGCGGTGTTGACGAGGTCTCCAAGAAGCAGGTCGGCCCCAAGTATCGCGCCGTCGAGGGCGATACGCTCGATTACGACGACGTTGTGGCCAAGTACAACGACATGATGAAGTGGCTCGCTGGCGTGTACGTCAACTCGCTGAACATCATCCACTACATGCACGACAAGTATTGCTACGAGCGCATCCAGATGGCTCTGCACGACAAGCACGTGCACCGCTGGTTCGCTACGGGCATTGCTGGCCTTTCCGTCGTGGCTGACTCCCTGTCCGCCATCAAGTACGCCAAGGTCCACCCCGTCCGCGACGAGAACGGCATCATTGTCGACTTCGAGACCGAGGGCGAGTTCCCCAAGTACGGTAACGACGACGACCGCGTCGACCAGATCGCTCACGACGTTGTGCACCAGTTCATGGAGTACATCCGCATGAACGACACCTACCGCAACTCCGTGCCCACGACCTCGGTTCTGACCATCACCTCCAACGTCGTGTACGGCAAGAAGACCGGTTCTACGCCTGATGGCCGCAAGGCTGGCCAGCCCTTCGCCCCGGGTGCTAACCCCATGCACAAGCGCGATAGCCACGGCGCCATCGCTTCGCTGTCTTCGGTTTCCAAGCTCCCGTTCCGCGATGCTCAGGACGGCATCTCCAACACCTTCTCCATCATCCCGGGCGCGCTCGGCAAGGAGGACCAGGTGTTCTTTGGCGATATCGACCTTGATCAGCTGGGCGAGTAACTATTGTTAGTGCTATACTAACAATAACGATTACTGATTAGCGTGCCGGTTTCGGCCGGCGCCTATTAATCGAAGGAGACACATTATGAAGGTTTCTGAAGTTTCCGAGACTCAGGCCGATAACCTGGTCCACATGCTCGACGCTTACGCCGAGAAGGGTGGCCACCACCTGAACATCAACGTCTTCAACCGTGAGACGCTGCTTGACGCTCAGGCTCACCCCGAGAAGTACCCGCAGCTGACCATCCGCGTTTCCGGCTATGCCGTGAACTTCCACACGCTCACCAAGGAGCAGCAGGACGAGGTCATTTCGCGTACCTTCCACAACAAGTTCTAAAGGGGTTTAACTCCCGCAGGATCGCCGGGGCTGTTTGAGCTACCTCCCAAAACGTCCTCGGACATGCAAGAAGCCCTCGCTGCGCACTTTGTGCGGCGAGGGCTTCTTGCGTCCTGCGGAATATTTTGGGAGGTAGCTCAAACAGCCCCGGCGGGGTCCTGTGTAGTCACCCTTTAGGCGGAACTCTCCTAATGGGTTGAGCGTTCTGGATTCTTGCTTGCTACCGTTTATCGCATATAGCTACCGTTTGCGGAGTAAGTAACACTCATTACCAAACCGTGTAGAATCTCATGCAAGCACGGAGTATTTCAGGGAGACGCTGTCCTTTGTTGTGGCGAAGGGCGGCGTCTCTCTGGTGCTTGGGAGTCGTTGTTCAATTGGGCGACGGGCGTGCGCGCGTAATAAATAACCAACGTCGAGATGGGTCGTGATGATAATGGGCAAGTACGTAATCGTGGTTGAGTCTGGTTCGGATGTGACACCGGAGCTCTGCGAGCGCTATGGCATCGTGCGTGTGCCCATGCATGTCACGATTGGTGACGAGACCGTCGAGGACGGCTCGATCGATCCGCTTGAGATTTATTCGCGCTGCAACGAGTTTGGCGTGATGCCCAAGACCAGTGGCTGCGCGCCTGCGGATTTTGCTCACGTGTACGACCGCATCCATGCCGAGCAGCCCGACGCGACCATTTTGCATCTCGCATATTCCGAGGCCACGACCTGCTCGCATCAGTCCTCCAAGATTGCAGCTAAGGGCCGCGACTACGTCTTCTCTATGGACACGCGTTTTGTTTCGGTTGGCCAGTCGCTCGTTGCCGTCGAGACCGCCAAATACATCGAGGCTCACCCCGATGCCACCGTCGATGAGATTTTTGCTTTTACGAACTCCGTCATGGACCGCGTGCTGCTGGGCTTTGTTCCTACCGACCTTGCCTTCCTTAAGGCGGGCGGTCGCTTGTCTAACGCCGCGTTCCTGGGCGCTCATCTGCTCAAGATTAAGCCCTGCATTGAGGTGACGGGTGGCAAGTTCGTGGCGACCAAGAAGCTCCGCGGCTCCATGCTCAAATGCGCCCGTGCCTTTATTGACCACATGGTTGCCAAGGGCGATATTGATTACTCGCACATTGGCTTGGCGTATTCGGTGGGCCTTTCCCAGGAGCTGCGCGACGACATGGAAGTCTATGCGCACGACCTGGGCTTTGAGGACGTTACCTGGACGCAGGTTGGCGGCGTCATCTCGAGCCATTGCGGCCCGACCGCCTTCGGCGCGGTGCTCACGCTTAAGGCGTAAAGGCCGCAGGCGAGCGTTCTCCAGCCTGACATCTCGACGTAGCCCCCCAGCCATGGTGATGGGGGATAGATTAAAACGTGCCGTTCTAGTCCGAGACGTTTAAACGCAAACGCATGGGCTAGAATGGCTCTGGCATTTTAATTGGTTGCATCCAAGGAGAGGCAAGGTAGCGCGAATGGCAGAAATGACGCTTGAGGGTGTGGACGCTCGTCCCGAGGACTCTGCGTATGCCCTGGGTCGCGTGCATTCGATCGAGACGATGGGAACGGTCGACGGACCCGGCATCCGCTTTGTGGTGTTTGTTCAGGGCTGTCCCATGCGCTGCGCGTATTGCCACAATCCCGATACCTGGTCTGTT
Source organism: Collinsella aerofaciens (assembly GCF_902364355.1). GTDB lineage: Bacteria > Actinomycetota > Coriobacteriia > Coriobacteriales > Coriobacteriaceae > Collinsella > Collinsella aerofaciens_AF. Next base: position 496,773 of record NZ_CABJDK010000001.1, on the reverse strand, counting down.
AACGGCGGCACGATGGTGACCGTCGAGCATCTCATGGACGAGTTCCAGAGCAACCATGAGTTCTACCGTAGCGGCGGCATTACCGTTTCGGGTGGCGAACCGCTCCTGCAGCCCGAGTTTTTGGCCGACCTGTTCCGTGCAATGCACAACAATCCCGATGGCCGTGTGCATACCTGCCTAGATAGCTGTGGCTATGCATTTGATCCCAAGCATCCGGAGAAGTTCGATGCTGTTCTCAACGAGACCGATATGGTGCTGCTCGACATCAAGCATGCCGATCCGGTTGAGCATAAAAAGCTGACCGGTTGCGATCCTGCGCGCATCCTGGCGTTTGGCGATGAGCTTGCCCATCGCAAGATTAAGGTTGTTATTCGCCATGTGGTGGTGCCGGGTATCACCGACACGGCGGAGGAATGCGAGAAGCTCGGTCGCCTGATCGCTCCATGGCACAACGTGGTGGGCCTGGAAATGCTGCCGTATCACACGATGGGTGTCGTCAAGTACGAGCAACTGGGTATTCCCTATAAGCTCGAGGGCGTGCCCCAGATGGATACCGCGCGCATGCCCGAGCTGCGCAACGCCGTCATGGCCGGCATGAAAAAGCGCCGTGCGGAGCTCAGGTCGGCCATCGGCTAACAAGCCCGTCCCAAATTGACTACCCTTTAAGATGTGCAACAAGGCAGGCTGGATTAGCGAGGACGGTTACTATTCGACATGCGATGCGGGCCTTATCGACATCGATGGCCGTACCTATGTCATGAGCGTCATGACATCGATGCCGTGGAGCGACCGCTCGAGTGAGGTTACGGCCGTGATTGCAAAGGCGCTGTTTGATACGCGAGCTGCACTGGCTTAGCGTGTTCGTTTGGCGAGGTCAAACAAAATGCTGGTACCATACCGTGGTTGAGAATTTCGTATAGGTTTGGGGAATGGTATGGCTACCATCGCGATTATCGGTGCGCTCGAAAAAGAGATCATGCAGATTAAGGAAGAGCTGAGCGACGTTTGCGAGGCACGGGAGGCAGGCTTGACCGTTGTGAGCGGCGAGCTCGACGGCCTGACAGTTGTCGCCACAACGGCGGGCATGGGCACGGTGAACGCCGCCGCTGCAACACAGCACCTCATTAGCAAGTATGCTCCGCAGGCTGTTGTGTTTTCGGGCATTGCGGGCGGTTTGAACCCCAAGCTCCATATCGACGACGTGGTCATTGGCAAACGCCTGCGCTATCTGGATACCGATACCGCGCTTATCGCCGAGTCCGCACCGGGGCTTGAGGAGTTTGGTTCGACGCCCGCGCTGGTCGATATTGCCGTCGACGTGCTTGCTGAGCGTGGGTTCGTTGACGCTTCGACAAATGCAGTCGCTTCGAACGAGGGCACCAAACAGTTCTTGGTCGGCACGATTGCCACGGGTAACCGCTTTGTGACGGGCGCCGCCATGCGTAGCGACGCTATCGAAGCGACACATGCCGATTGTGTCGGCATGGAGGGCGCGGCGATTGCTCATGTCGCAACCAAAAATGGTGTCGATTGCCTGGTGTTGCGCGCTATCAGCGATAATTGTGACGAGGCGTACGATGCAATTTGCGACCGAGAGTTCGATCTGTTCGAGTACGCGCGTGTCGCAAGTAACATCACGCTCGATATCGTCCGCCGCATTGCCGCCGCGCAATAGCGCGCTCTTTTGTAAGAACCTACGACCAAGGAGTGTCCATGGCCGATTCCATTAACTACCAGCTTGCCAAGTTCGTCGCCAGCTACGGCAAGGTTTCGCAGATTCCCGAGTCCACCTGCCCCGAAGTGAGCTTTGTCGGCCGCTCCAATGTGGGCAAGTCGTCGATTATGAACAAGCTCTTTGGCCGCAAGAACCTGGTCAAGGTTTCGAGCACACCGGGCAAGACAAGCAACATCAATTTCTTCGAGGCCGACGACGTGCACTTCGTCGACCTGCCGGGCTATGGTTTCGCCCGTCGTTCTAAGGCCGAGCGCGACCGCTGGGCCGAGCTTATCGGCGACTTTTTCGACTCCGAGCGCAGCTTTAACTTGGTCGTCTCGCTGGTGGACATTCGTCACGACCCCAGCAAGCTCGATCATGACATGATCGACTACCTGCAGGGCAACGAGTTCAACTTTATCGTCTGCCTCACCAAAGCCGACAAGCTCAGCCGCACCCAGCAGGCCCGCCAGGCGGCAGCCATCAAAAAGCAGCTCAACGTCCCGGCCGAAAACGTAATCATCACAAGCTCCCAGACCGGCACCGGCATCGATGAACTCAAGCGCCGCATCGCCGAGGCCTGCCTCTAATCGAGCTGCAACCCCTCAAAAGCTCTTATCTATATCACCTCAGTGATAGTTATTGGTAAACTATCACTGTGGTGATATTTTTTAGGAGGCCGATATGGAGCTGTGGCACGGGTCGGAGGTTGTTGTCGAGCATCCGTCGCTGGATAGATGTAAGCAGTTCAACGACTATGGACGTGGGTTTTATTGCACGCCACATGAGGAAATGGCGATGGAATGGGCATGCCGGACCGAGTCCGATGGTATCGCGAATCGATATGAGCTCGATATGGATGGTCTCGCGGTCTTGGATTTGGAGTCCGGGGAGTTTTCAATTCTTAATTGGCTTGCGATTTTGGCCGACAACCGGGAGTTTAATGTCTCGACGCCGCTGGCACGCGAAGGACTTCGCTATCTGCTGGATAACTGCCTGATTGATATTTCTCCCTATGATGTTATTCGAGGCTATCGCGCCGACGATTCCTACTTTTCGTTTGCAAGACAGTTCGTTAACGGCATGATCTCGCTCAGGCAACTGCAACTCATTATGCGTTTGGGCGATTTGGGCATCCAATACGCTCTTATGAGTGAGCGCGCGTTCTCGGCGATCAGGTTCCGCGATTGGAAGCAGGCCTCGGGAGCTGAGTTTTATCCCAAACGATTTGAGCGAGAACAGAATGCTCGACGTAAGTATCTGGATACGATAAACGGATTTGACACCGAGGGTGTCGACATTAGGGATTTGATGGCAGGGAGGGTTGATTTAAATGATCCAAGAGTTAACGGATTGTGGGCCGAGTAGGACATATCCCGTCTATTACCTCGAGGACGCAATGAACAACCTAGGCGACTGCTTTGACTATGCCGTTAATGATTATGGAGCAGAGGGATCGGAAGTTGCTGAACTCTTTTGCCTCAGCGGCGTAGCTCGCGAGTTCGAACGCGGCAACGCATGGGTCGTATCGGGAAAATCGGGCGTTGAGCTGTTCGCGCTTATCGCTGAAAGATCGGGCTATCAAAACAGGCCTATACCGGACTGCACCTATCGATTTGAGAAGACGCCGGAATATTGGGCGGGCTGGATGCTGGCATACCTGCAGTGGCGTTTAGGGGAGTCTTTCGAAGATCTGCTGCATGTCGTTCCATTTGATGCGCTGCGCGGTCTGTACTATCCCTGGCATGAAGCCTCAGAGGAACGTGTGGCGCGTCTTATTTGCGATATGGCGAAGAAAACACCTCGTCAAACTAAACTGGCGCAAGCAAGAAAGAGGCTCAAGAAAACCCAACAAGACCTGGCATACGAATCGGGCGTATCACTCCGCTCAATCCAAATGTACGAGCAGCGCCAGAGAAACATCAATGAAGCTTCGGTTACAAGCGTAAGAGCCATAGCAAAAGCCCTCCACTGCAACATCGAAGACCTCCTAGAACCAGTCTTCGAATACAAAGAAACCAGCGCCGCCTAAACCAAGCACACAGCCGATGCCCGCCTCTAGGAAGTGCTCCAGCCTAGCAAGAGCCCCTACCAATAAAAAGCCAAACTATCAGCCCGGCGCCCTTTCAAAGCGTGGGTCCCTGTAGACATCGCCGGCAATGTTGTTGTAGGGCCGCCCAAGGGCGTCCCCTTAAAAACATTCCGCAGCACGAGGCCCGCTTATCCGCAGCTCCGAAGGAGCGGGATAAGCGGGCCTCAAGTGCGAGGACGTTTTTAAGGGGATGCCCCTGGGTGGCCCGGACAGACCGATCGGCGATGTCTACAGGTACTCGATTTGAGCGCCCTCGGTGTCGCACGTCAGAATGTGCGTGTCGCATTTGGGGAACTGCTCGCGCAGCTTGACCTGCAGGAACTTGGCTACGATAGTGTCATCGGTTACAGCCATAAGGGTCGAGCCGGAGCCACTGATCCAGATGGTCTTGGCGCCGCCGTTAAGGCAGGTGTCGCGCACAGCGTTGTAATCGGGAATCAGGCGGCGGCGATAGGGCTCCTGGATGCGGTCGTCGTTGGCGGCGGCAATCAGGTCAAGGTCGCCGGTCTCCAGGCCGCGCGTCATGCCGGCGATGCGGCCCATCTGCCACACGGCGGTGGAGAGTGGAATCTCCTGCGGCACAACCTTGCGAGCCTCGCTCGTATGCACCTCGTAGGGCGGAATCACAGTAATAAAACGAAGCTTGTCGCTCACCTCGTAGCGCAGGCACTGGGGGAGCGAATCGGTCGGCGTAAAGGAACAGACGGCGCCGCCCAGGATAGCGGGGGCGACGTTGTCGGGATGGCCCTCGACCTCGGTGGCGATGCGGACGAGCTCGGCGCGGTCGACGGTGTGGCCCGTCAGCGCGGCGGCTGCCATGATGCCCGCGACGACGCAGGTGGAGCTGGAACCCAGGCCGCGGGCGACGGGTACATCGGTCTGAATGTCGATAGCGACGGGAAAGGCCGGCTCGCCCCAAGCGGCCAGAGCATCGACAAAGCTCACATAGACCAGGTTGTTCTCGTTTTGGAACTCCTCGGGGCAGCCCGTGATGGTGAGCTTGTCGGTACGCTCGAAGGTGAAGTGCGAGTAGAGGCTGACGGCCATGCCGAGGGTGTCGTAGCCGATGCCTAGGTTGGCGCTGGTTGCTGGGACGGTGATTTTGATCATGTGGGTCCTCCTGGGCGGGTCTGGCCGTTTAGTTCGCTGCTCGGGCAGTCCTGGCTCGCTCGGAAAGCACATTAAGTGCTTTCCGGCTCGTGCGGAACTCGCGACGAACTAAACGGCCAGACCCGCTCGCATGCTCGTCATCATCCCGAAAGCTTAATAAAAAGAAGGTGCGCCGGCTTTCGCCGGCGCTTAATAAGGGGTTTAGTTGGTGCTCATTCGTTTTGCTGCAGACTCGACGTAGCTTGCCATCTCATCGACGTCGCAGACGTCTTCGAAGCGGACGGGCTTGGACTCGAGTTCGGCGAGCTGGGTCGGGGCGACCGTGTTGGTTGCCTGCTCGAGCACGCGCATAGCCTCAAAGTCGTCTTCGGGAACGTCGAGCCCCAGCGCGTCGCAGCAGGCGCGCGGGAACTTGTAGGGGCTGGCGGTCGAAAGCAGCACGCGGGCCTTGGCGCCCTCGGCGGGGGCGACCTTTTCAAAGACGTGATAGCCGCAAGCGGTGTGCGGGTCGATCACATAGCCGTTTGCATCCCAGCAGTTCTTGATGGCAGCGCGGACCTCGTCCTCGCTGGCCCAACCGCAGCCAAACACGCTCTGGATCTTTGCCAGCAGCTCGGCGGGCACCTCGTAGCGACCCGTCTGTGCCAGCTGCTCCATAAGGCCGGCTACGAGCTCGCAGTCGCCGTCGGATAAGAAGTAGAGCATGCGCTCCAGATTGGAGCTAATGAGAATGTCCATCGACGGCGAGATAGTCGTGAAGAACGGACGGTTGCGGTCGTAGACGCCGGTGGTCAGGAAGTCAGCGAGCACGTTGTTCTTGTCGCTCGCGACGATGAGCTTGGCGACGGGCAGACCCATGCGCTTGGCGTAGTAGCCGGCCAGGATATCGCCAAAGTTGCCAGTCGGCACGCAGAACTCAACGGCGTCGCCGGCCACAATGGCGCTGGCGCGCAGCAGCTGCGCATAGGCGGCAAAGTAGTAGACAACCTGCGGCACCAGGCGGCCGACGTTGATGGAGTTGGCGCTCGAAAGCACCGTGCCGGCGGCCTCCAAGCGCTCGGCAAGTTCCTTATCGGCAAAGATGCGCTTGACGGCACTCTGGGCGTCGTCGAAGTTACCGCGGATGCCGCAGACGGCGACGTTATCGCCCTCCTGTGTGGACATCTGCAGATTCTGCACGCGGCTGACTTTGCCTTCGGGATAAAAGACGGTGATGCCCGTCCCCGGAGCGTCGGCAAAACCGGCGAGTGCGGCCTTGCCGGTGTCGCCCGACGTGGCGGTGACGATCATGATGCGCTCGGCGCCGCCGTCCTTGGCGGAAGTACGGGCCATGAGGCGGGGGAGCATCTGCAAGGCGACGTCCTTGAAGGCGCTTGTGGGGCCGCCAAAGAGCTCCATCACATAGGTCTGAGGGGCGTCGGCGCCCGGTGCGGCATCGAGTTTGACGAGCGGCGTAACCTCTTCGCTCGCGAACGTGCCGCGGTATGCTTCGTCGACACACGCCGAAATTTCTTCGGTCGTGTAATCATTCAGTAACATTCCCAACACATCTTGAGCGATTTCAAAGTACGATTTATCTGCAAGCGAGCTGATATCGACCTGCTGGGTGCCGAGCTCGTCCGAGACAAACAAACCCCCGTCGGGAGCGATGCCAGTACGGATTGCCACCTTACTTGAGCACGATAAAGTGCGTCCTCGTGTACTATGATAAGTTCCCATATAACACTGCTCCTCGGATGCCTTGGTCCCAATCGGTGAAACCATGGTATCAGAGCGCGCAAAATAGGTTCGCAGAGGCTTTTTAGAAAGGTAACCTCCAGCCCATGATTAAGATTGCCAAGTTTGGCGGCTCGTCGGTCGCCGACGCCGAACACTTCAAGAAGATCAAGGCCATCGTCGATGCCGACCCGGCTCGCCGTTTTGTGGTGGTTTCCGCCTGCGGTCGCCGTTTTAAGGGCGACACCAAGGTGACCGACCTGCTCTACCTGGTCAATGCGCACGTTAAGTACCACGTGTCGTGTGAGGAGCTGCTCGAGGACATTGGCCAGCGCTATTTTGATATCGCTGACGAGCTGGAGCTCACCTATCCCATCCGTGAGGAGTTCGCGGCCTTTGCCGAGCGCGCCCGCTCCGGTGGCTACTCTACTGAGGAGCTCGTAAGCCGCGGCGAGTACTTTACCGCGCGCCTGATGGCTGAGTACCTGGGCCTACCGTTCCTGGACGCCGCGACGGTTGTGGCGTTCCATCACGACGGTACGCTCAGCATGAATCGCACCTCCGAGCTGGTGCAGGAGTACGGTCAGCAGGGCGGCTTTGTTATGCCCGGTTTCTACGGCGCGACGCGTGAGGGCCAGATCAAGCTGCTCGATCGTGGCGGCGGCGATATCTCGGGCTCGATCCTGGCCAAGTGCCTGGGCGCCGACCTGTATGAGAACTGGACTGACGTCTCGGGTTTCTATTCTGCCGATCCGCGTATTGTTCCCGAGGCCCAGCCCATTGCGCGCGTTACCTACGAGGAGCTACGCGAGCTTTCGTACATGGGCGCAAGCGTCCTGCACGAGGAGGCCGTGTTCCCCGTGCGCGAGGCGGGTATTCCGCTGGTCATCAAGAACACCAATGCGCCGCAGGACCCCGGCACCATCATTAGCGAGACGGCTGATGAAGGCGAGGCGGAGCCTATCATTACCGGCGTGACCGGCAAGCGCGGCTTTGTCGCCATCAACGTGGCCCGCGACCGCACCAAGCCCCGCGTCGGCTTTATGCGCCGCGCGCTTTCGGTTTTCGAGCGCTATGACGTTTCCGTTGAGCATATGCCCACCGGCGTCGATCGCTTTGGCGCCGTGGTGCAGGAGCAGGATGTGCGCGATTCGCTGTACTCGCTCGTGGGCGACATTCAGCAGGAGGTCGAGCCGCTCGAGATCGAGGTTGTTGAGGGCCTGGCGCTCATCGCGACCGTCGGCCGCAACTTGCGCGGCCGCGCCGGTATTTCCGGCCACCTGTTTGGCATGCTCGGCCAGGCCGGCGTGAGCGTGCGCATGATTTCGCAGAGCTGCGACGAGATCAACATCATTATCGGCGTGGAGGAGAAGGACTTCGATCTGGCGATCCAGACCATTTACCGCGCCTTCTCCGACGAGAACGGCATTGTGAAGGTCTCCGACCTGGAGGCTCCCGCGCCGGTCGATCCCGCCCTGTCCGCTCTCAAAAAGTAGCGACTGCTCGGTAGATTTTTGGGTCATGTCAAAAAATCTACGGCGGGGCGTTTCGTTTCGGTTTCGTTTCGACGGGGCGGGTTTCGTGCCTGCCCCGTTCTTGTATACACTGGCAACAATAATCGGCCTGCTTGGCGTGCGGGCGATAGCCACAACCTTTAAAGGGGGAAGCATGAAACAGTACACGGTTGCTATTTTGGGCGCGACGGGAGCCGTGGGCACCCAGATGCTCGAGTGCCTGAACGAGCAGGAGTTCCCGGTCGGCAAGCTCAAGCTGCTGGCGAGCGCACGCTCTGCGGGCAAGACCGTCGAGTTCCGCGGCGAGCAGGCTGTGATTGAGGAGGCTTGCCCCGAGGCTTTTGAGGGCTGCGACATCGTGCTCGGCGCTGCCGGCGACGATATCGCCAAGGAGCTGCTGCCCGAGGCCGTCAAGCGCGGCGCCGTCGTGGTCGACAACAGCCATGCCTTCCGTATGGATCCCGAGGTACCGCTGGTCGTGCCCGAGATTAATGCCGACGACATCAAGTGGCATCACGGTCTTATCGCCAATCCCAACTGCGCGACCATTATCGGCCTGGTTCCCACGTGGCCGCTGCATCAGTTCGCTGGCGTGAAGCGCATGATCGTCTCGACGTACCAGGCGGCTTCGGGCGCTGGTGCCCCCGGCATGGCCGAGCTTGAGGCCCAGCTGGCCGCCCTGGGCCGTGGCGAAGAGATTCCCGAGCCGCGCGCGTTTGCCGCCCAGCTGGCGAGCAACCTGATTCCGCAGATTGGCGGCGTCAAGGAAGAGGGCTTTACCTCCGAGGAGATGAAGCTGCAAAACGAGGGCCGCAAGATCATGCACCTGCCCGAGCTGCGCGTGAACTGCACCTGCGTGCGCGTGCCCGTGCTGCGCTCGCACTCCGAGAGCATTACGCTCGAGTTTGAGCGCGACATCACGGTGGAAGAGGCCCGTGCTGCGCTGGCTGCCGCTCCGGGCGTCAAGCTGGTTGACGACATGAGTGCCGAGGATGCGCACGATCGCTTCCCCATGCCGATGGACACCTCCGACCAGGACCTGATTTGGGTCGGTCGCGTACGCCGCGACATCTCGAACCCCGAGGCCGCACGTGGCATTACCTTCTGGTGCTGCGGCGACCAAATCCGTAAGGGCGCGGCAACCAACGCCGTCCAGATCGCTAAGCTGCTCTGCGAGTAGCGGTGGACCTGTCCGGCGGGGGCCGGGCTTGGTTTTCAGAACGTCCTCGACCATGTGTGGCGCCTTGTCCTGCTCCTTCGGAGCTGCGGACAAGGCGCCACACTGGTCTGCGGAATGTTCTGAAAACCAAGCCCGGCCCCCGCCTGCGGTGACTCGGCTGCGAGCGGCCTGCGATGGGGCCGTTGCTGGTTGGGGCCGCTGGGCTGATGTGGGGGCACGTGGTTGTTGCGGGCCCTAGTCCCGGCGGCGGCCTCGGCGCTTCGCGCCTGCTGCCTGGGGTGACTTTGGGCTTGGTGCGAATTGAGGTCTAATACTTTTCCCGTGAAGTGAACGACCTTATTTGGACCCCCGAAGCATTGGCATTTTTTGATTGCTATGTCCTGCGGTTTTGCAGCGCGAATCCTGCGGTTTTGCGGTCTAAAGGTGTGGATGCTCCGGGACTTCGTTTTTACTCGTTCACTTCTCGGGAAAGTATTAGAGCTCGGCTGACAGGGGTACCGCTCTGGTGTCGATGCCCTGCGTCTTTTTCGCTTGATTAGGGAAAACAGTCTCGCTTAAGTAATTGCGAGCCCGCCCAGACGTATCTGCGGGGTTGTCTGTACAATTCGCGGTATTATGTTGCGGAGTTTTGAAGGGAGCCGCTGGTGGTCACGACGACGTTTGCTTCGCCTTTGGGCGAAATCTTGCTTGCCGCTGATGGCCGCGGTCTGACGGGGCTTTGGTTTGAGGGGCAGGAGCACTTTGGTTCCACGCTTCTTAAAGAAAGCGCCGAATACGTTGAGGGCACCGATGCAGTTTCGGGTGCCGGGGGCATGCAGACGGTAAATCCGGCCAATGGCGCGGCTTCTTCGGTGCTAGAGCGTTCTTGGGCTTGGCTCAACGCCTATTTTGCGGGGCAGGAGCCTCGGTTTACGCCGCCGTTGCATTTGATTGGCACGGCGTTTCAGCGTGAGGTTTGGTTTGAGCTACTTTCAATTCCGCGTGGCGAGGTCGCTACGTATGGCGAGATCGCCCAGCGTGTTGCGGCTCGACATCGTGTGCCGGGAAATGAAGCGCCCGTTGTATCTCCTCGCGCGGTGGGGGCTGCGGTCGCTCGCAACCCTATTTCGATTATCGTGCCGTGCCATCGCGTGGTCGCGGCCGACGGATCGCTCAACGGATACGCCGGTGGACTGGATCGCAAGGAGTGGCTGCTGCGCCTCGAGGGTGCCTATCTATAAGCTGCAGGCGGCCGCAACGCCCATGCGGCAAGCGCGCTCGCTGTACGGGCGTTGTTTGCAGGGCGAGATGTGAAGCCGCCCGTTCCTTAAGTCCGACTAAGCTATAACCTTGCTTTTTTAAATATGCTCATCGACCTGCTAAGGCAGCACTAAGGCGAGTGCGGGTGCGCTATTATCGGCGCTCACGGAGCGCTTGGTGTTCTTGGCATGCATGGACGAGGGCTCGGCGGGCTTTACCATGGCGTCGATCGATCTTTCGGAGGCGGTGAACAAGGCGGCGGCGCCGTTTAAGTCGGTGGTGGTCTCAGGCGGTAAGCGCCTGTCGACGTCGATTGCGACCGGCGTGCGGACCCATTCCGATGCCGCGGCGGTGGCGCAGGTGGTTGAGTTGCTACTGGACAACGCCACGCGCTATGCGAGCGAGGGCAGCGTGATTGAGCTGAGCCTGTGCGCCGTTTCGCACGGCAAAGGCAAGGGCGCCGCCGAGCTTGTCGTATCGAACGCCGTGGACGAGCTGCCCGAGGGCGACCTGGACCGATTGTTCGATCGCTTCTATCGTGCGGATGCGTCGCGCAGCTCCAAGACGGGTGGCTCGGGCGTGGGCCTGTCCGTGGTGCGTGCCATCGCCGAGGCCCATGGAGGCGCCGCCACCGTATCCGGTCACGGCAACCAGATCACCTTCACCGTTTGCCTTTAAAACCTGCCAAAAAGGAACAGGTTTATTTTGGCAGGTTTTATCTGAGGAAACGTCCGCAGGAGAGGGCATGGGCGGTGTGAACATATGCATCTCTACCTGCTAAAATATAGGCATCGTTATTCGGCTCCTGAGTGGAAAGGAGACGGTCATGCAGTACGAGATCGGCGGAGGGGCTTTCCCGGTTGTTACGTGCAACCTTAGCGATGGCGAATCCATGATCACCGAAAGCGGCGCCATGGCTTGGATGACCCCCAACATGGAAATGTCTACCTCGGGCGGTGGCATCGGCAAGATGTTCTCCAAGGCTTTTTCGGGTGAGGCATTGTTCCAAAACATTTGGACCGCGCGTGGCGATGGCATGATCGCGTTTGGCTCCTGCTTCCCCGGCCGCATCGTGCCAATCGAGATCGGTCCGGGCAAGAGCTGGATTTTGCAGAAGCGTTCGTTCCTTGCCGCGGAAAGTGGCGTCGAGTTGAGCATTCACTTTAACAAGAAGGCAAAGGCCGGCGTCTTTGGCGGCGAGGGCTTTATCATGCAGAAGCTCACGGGCTCGGGTGTTGCTTTTGCCGAGATCGACGGCGACCTGGTTGAGTACGAGCTCGCTGCTGGCCAGCAGATGATTGTGGATACCGGCAACGTGGCCGGCTTTGAGGAGACCGTGAGCATCGACGCTCAAATGGTCAAGGGCGTCAAAAACATCATGTTTGGTGGCGAGGGCGTGTTCAACACCGTGCTCACCGGTCCCGGTCGCATCTGGTTGCAGACGATGCCCATTTCCAATCTTGCGGCAGCAGTGGCCTCGATGACCAACAACAATAACTAGTCCGCATAGGATAGCGCGCGGCGGGCTTACCCTGTCGCGCGCTTTTTTGCTGGCAAACGCCTCGCTTATAGAGTGTGGCTGCGCTGCTACAGCGAGCGTCGTCATCTCGTCACCCTGATAGCTTGCGGCAAGCGTGGCAATGAGGAGTGAGAATTTGAGTGCTCAGTCCCAAGGCATAATGGCGGCCATGCCAACAAGCAAAAACGAGTTGCCGGTGTCACGGAAAGGCAGGCGTCGGTCGATTCCACGTGAGACGGCTGTGCCGATCTGCACGGCCGCCCCTGCGCGTCCCGCGCTGCCCCCAAAGAGGTACGTTTCCCCATATAAAACCTGCCAAAATAAACCTGTCTCTTTTTGATAGGTGCGAAATGGGTAATACTAAAGAGTTATCCGACCAGATGGGAACCGATCGATGGCCTATATCGAATTTAAAGACGTCATCAAAGCATACGGCGAGGGCGATGCCCGCATTCACGCGCTCGACGGCGCGAGCTTTACCGTTGAGCGTGGCGAGCTTGCCATTATCTTGGGCGCTTCGGGCGCCGGTAAAACCACGGCGCTCAACATTCTGGGTGGCATGGATACGGCGACTTCCGGCACCGTGACGGTGGACGGGCGCGATGTGAGCTCCGCTAACGAGGCGCAGCTCGTGGAATACCGCCGCGCCGACGTCGGCTTTGTCTTCCAGTTCTACAATCTGGTCCCCAACCTGACGGCGCTCGAAAATGTTGAGCTTGCGGCGCAAATCTGCCCCGATTCGCTCGATGCCGAGCAAACGCTTTGCCAGGTTGGCCTGGGCGACCGCCTTGCTAACTTCCCCGCGCAGCTATCGGGCGGCGAGCAGCAGCGTGTGTCCATTGCCCGCGCGCTGGCCAAAAACCCCAAGCTGCTTCTATGCGACGAGCCCACGGGCGCCCTCGACTACAAAACCGGCAAGCAGATCTTGCAGCTGCTGCAGGACACCTGTCGCAAGCAGGGCATTACGGTCATTATCATCACCCACAACTCTGCGCTGGCGCCCATGGCCGATCGCCTGATCCGCTTTAAGAGCGGCCGCGTGGAGAGCGAGACGGTCCAGCAAAATCCCGTGTCTATCGAGACAATCGAGTGGTAGCGCCCATGGACCAGGACCGCCAAAACAGCCAAAACCACGATACGGAGCACGCGGGCCGCGACCGGGAGTTCGCGACCTACCGTACCGCCCAAAGCTCAAACGATATGGTGCCGATGGTATTTCGCCGTGGCATCTACCGCACAATCCGCGGCAGTCTTAAGCGCTTCCTATCTATCGTGGTCATCACCGCGCTCGGCGTGAGCGTGATGTGCGGCCTCAAGGCGGGTTGCGAGGATCTGTGCGATTCGGTCGACGCCTACTTCGACCAGCAAAATGTCTATGACATTAACGTGCAGTCGACCTATGGCCTGACTGACGATGATCTCGACGCCATCCAAGAGGTCGATGGCGTCGAAACGGCCGAGGGCATCTACGCCGAGACCGCCTACACCGCCGTGGGCACAACGCGCGAGCGCGTGGTCGTGCAAAGTCTCTCCAAGGAGAACATCGATCAGCCGGTGCTCGTGAACGGCGATTTGCCCGAGAGCGCCGATGAAGTCGCGGTGACTTCGAAGTTCCTGAAGGCTTCGGGCAAAAAGCTCGGCGATACGGTGAGTTTTGCCGCCAATGACGCGAGCTCGTCGAACCAAAGCGCCAAGGATCAGTTTGCCGCGGGCGATTACACCATTACGGCCGAGGTCCTCGATCCCACTGATGTGAGCTCCGACTCGACAGTCAACGCCTTTCGCGCTGCTTCGGCGGCGGACTATAAGTTCTATGTGAGCGAGGACGCCGCGATGTCGTCGTCCTATTCCGCAGTCCACGTAGTCGTCGAAGGAGCCAAGAGCCTCAACTCCTATTCGGATGCCTACGCGGCAAAGATCAACAAGGTCAAGGGCAATATAGAGAAGATCCGCGAGGAGCGTGAGAAGGCGCGCGCTCAGGAGCTGACAGTCGACACGCCGGCAAGCTTGGATGCGGCCGAGCGCCAGGCGAATATGCTCTTTGGGATTGAGCAGGACAACATCAATCGCATGGCCCAGGGCAGCGAGGAACGCGTCCAGGCTCAGGCCGACCTGGATCAGCGCCGCGCCGCCGCCGACCAGCAGTTTGCCGATGCCCGCGCCGAGCTTTCCGATTTGGGTGAATGCACGTGGTACATCCAGGACCGCGACAATATCGCAAGCTACTCAAGCGTGGAGAGCGATAGCTCGTCAATTGAGGCTATTGCGACGGTGTTCCCGTTCATCTTCTTTATCGTCGCCGTGCTCATCAGCCTCACCACCGCCACGCGTATGGTCGAGGAGGAGCGCACGCTCATTGGCCTGTACAAGGCGCTCGGCTACTCGCGCGAGCGCATCCTGTCCAAATACGTGGACTATGCGCTGTGGGCGTGCCTGATTGGCGGCGTGCTCGGCAATATCATCGGCTTTGTGGGCCTGCCGCTGTTCCTGTTTACGGTGTTCGACGACATGTACTCGCTGCCCCAGATGCTGCTTTCGTACGACATCGTGTCCTCGATCGTCTCGGTGGCGCTGTTTGCCGTGGGCGTGGTGGGCGCCACAATTATCGCCTGCCGCCACGAGATGGCCGAGACCCCGGCCTCGCTCATGCGCCCCAAGGCCCCGCGCGCCGGCTCGCGCATCCTACTTGAGCGCATCGGCTTTATCTGGCGCCGCATGGGCTTTTTGAACAAGGTGGCTGCGCGCAACCTGTTCCGTTACAAAAAGCGTGCCTTTATGACCATCTTTGGCATCGCGGGTTGCACCGCGCTTGTGATCTGCGGTATGGGTATTCGCGATACGTCGGTGGCGCTTTCGCCCAAACAGTACGGGCATATCACGCGTTATGACTTGCTGGCGGTCGCCAACCCCGATGACTTTACGCAGACGTGCGCGGCGTTGGATGAGCGCAGCGCGGCCAATGATTCCAACGTGACCGTGACTTCGACGCTGCCGATTATGACCGACAACGTCACCTTTACGTTTGGCGGCAAGAGCGAGACCGTGCAGCTGATCGTGGTGCCCGATGACCGCACGAACGACCTGGACGACTATGTGCGCCTCGAGGACGAGTCCAAAGAGCCGCTGTCTTTGCGTGACGGAGACGTGTATCTGAGTAAGAGCTCTCAGCTGGTGCTGGGGATCAAGCCGGGTGACACGGCTCACGTCCAGGATTCGTCGCTCAATGTTGCCAAGGTCAAAGTCAGCGACATCTCGCTCAACTATCTGGGCAATACGCTTTACATGACGCAGGGCACCTATGAGCGCGCGTTCGGTCGAAGCGCGCGCCTTAACGGCATCCTTGCGCTGCTTAAGGGTTCGTCGGCCGATCAGATTGCGTTTACCGACCGTCTTAAGAGCGATGGTTGGATTACGCTGTCGAGTACCGCCGAGCATTGGGAAAACTATGAGGCAAACTTTACGATTATCAATTCGGTCGTGGTGCTTGTGACCTTTATGGCGGCGTGCCTGTCGTTTGTGGTGGTATTTACGTTGTCTAACACCAACATCTCGGAGCGCGAGCGCGAGCTGGCGACTATCAAGGTGCTGGGCTTCCGTCGCGGCGAGGTGCACCACTACGTCAACAAGGAGACGTTAATCCTCACGGCGATTGGCGCCGCGTTGGGCGTGCCGCTGGGTAGCCTGCTGGCCGAGAGCTTTACGTACATCTTGCAGATGCCGTCATTGTACTTTGACGTTGAGGTCGAGCCGCTGAGCTACGTGCTGTCCGTTCTGCTGGCCTTTGCCTTTACGTTTATCGTCAACCTCGCTACCAATCGCACCCTCAATAAGATCGACATGGTCGGCGCCCTCAAGAGCGCCGAGTAACCTGCCAAAAAGGGACAGGTTTTTTGGCAGGTTTTATCTGGGCAAACGCCGGACAACCATTAGGTGGCCCGGCGTTTGCCCCGTTTTACTGGGGATGTCTGTCGTTCAGTGCTCTTACTGCCAATCCAGTGTTGCGCATAGCTCTTAATGTCCTCGGTAAAACCGTCAAGGTCGTCAAGGGTGATCACGCTGTCGATAAGCAAATTGGCTATCTCGCGGTGCATTGTGCTGCGGCGAATGTCGTTTGCAATTACGCCTGAGGACAGCTTGTCTCTATTGAGGCGCTCTTCTAGTGCCCAAAATCTACTGGACGCTTCACTGTCGCCGTTCAGTATCTCAACATACTGGCCGATGAGCTTTTCCATATAACGTTCTTGCCATTGAGGAAGCATTTTCTTAAACAGCTTCCAGTCGCTTTCGGCTACGTCGCGCATATGTCCTCCGCTCGTTAAACGGGCTTTTCCATTTGCCTTTCATTCTATTTGGTTTTCGCTCGCAGGCGTGGATGAGAGACTCTCTTTGGCCTTCGAGATTGGGCTTGTATGGGTCGTATGCCACAAAATGGGCCTATCTACTACGTTTGCTACCACACCCTCGACCGTGACAAAGATTATGAAATTAAAACCGCAGGTAGATGGCTTGCCAGTTTTCGGAAAAGGCGGGTATGGTCGGCCCTCTCGAGTTAAACGTAGTAAATAGGCCCTTTTCTTGGCGCGCGGTCAGCTCAATGCTAATCTCCGTGCCGGAACTGACCCAGTTGTTTGTAAGTTGCGGTGATATACGGACTGTTTGGCGCTTTGGAGCTTCAAAACAGTCCCTATCTCACCGCAACTTAGGAGAAGGGCGGGGGCGGTTGGGTGCTGGTGGGTCGGAGCGTGTTAGGCCTGTTTGCGGTGCTTCCATTGTTTGCGACACCAGCGCATGAGCGCCTTTACGATGGGAATCGTGATGAGGATGATCCATGCAGGATGGGGCTGTCCCAAACAGAGCCACATGTAGAGGAACCAAGCGATGGCGGCTGCCGGGTAGATGACCTCGATCAGCTTAGACAGGTGGCGTTGGTCGATAAAGTCGCCAATCGCGTAGTAGACGGGAACCAAAAAGACGAGGAAAAGCCCCATGCCCCATGTGCCGTAGACAATGCCGAGCACCAAATAGGCGAGGGCGACAAGCGCGGGGAAGGGGAATTTGTTCCATGCACGTCCGACCTTGGTGTGGAAATGCTTGCCATGATGGTCGAGCTTGTCGTGTGCTTCCTTCCAGCTGGAAAACGTCTCGCCGTCGATGGTGACGGTGCCGTCGTCATTGGTGCGTACGCTATGTCCATCGTCCTCAAGCGTATCGATATGCACGCCGTCCGGCCCCACATGCACCTCTTCGCCCTTGCGCTCGTTGGTCACATGGATGCCGCTCCAACCAACATGGACTTCCTCGCCTTTATTGGGATCAATGACGTGGATACCGCGCGCGAGGGAAATATCGACAAGTGGCTTATCGCTGCAATCAGCGTGCTCAGTAGAAGCCTCAGCCTCTTCAGCCTTATCTGAAGCTTTGGTGCCGGCGTTGCTGTTCTGTGCCTCATCATCAGCCTGTGAGTCATCAGCGCTAGCCACCGCCTCCCCATATAACAGCTCGTCCAACGACACGTCATACAGCGCGGCGAGCGCAATGAGGTTATCGGTATCGGGTGAGGACTCGCTGCGCTCCCATTTACTAACAGCCTGGCGGCTTACGCCCAGCTGGGCAGCAAGCGCCTCCTGAGAAAGGCCGGCAGCTTTACGGCGATCGACGAGGCGCTGTGCCATCGCAAGATCCATGGTGGTTCCTTTCGTTTGATGGTCGAATCGAATGAGCCGAGTATGCCGAGAACAACCGGTAGCGACCACCATTTCTAGTTAGAATCTGCCCCAACCCTACCGCAACTACCGGTAGCAACCCCTAACGACCAGCCATTTCAGGACAAATGTCAGTGCTACTCTCAGCTAAGAGCCTGCAACATCCCAAAATCTCAGCCCACGCACCCGCAGCAAGAAGACGAATAGCCTCGGCCTCCCTAGTTACCGCAGGAGGCCTCAGGGCTTACATCCCAAATCTTTCCGCAGGACGGAAGGACCCCGCCGCGCGAAGCGCACGGCGGGGTCCTGACATGTCCGAGGACGATTTGGGATGTAAGCCCTGGGGTCTCCGATGAGAGCAGTTTCGGCCGAGGCTATTCGTCGCCGAAGCTGATGCCCAGCGCCTTGGCCTCGCGCACCAGATCGCTCTGGGGGTCGACATATTTGAGCTTGCCGGCGACCTCCTCGAGCGGCATGTGGCACATCTTGCCGTCACGCAGGGCAATCATGTAGCCAAACTCGCCGCGTAGGCAGCCGAGCGCTGCCTCGACGCCGCACTGGGTCGCAAAGATGCGGTCCTGGGCGTCGGGCTGGCCGCCGCGCTGCGTGTGGCCGGGGATGGCGACGCGGGTCTCGCGACCGGTCTTGGCCTCGATCTCCTTGGCGATGTCGTAAACGATCGACGGGCTCGTGCGCTCGGCAAGCTTCTTCTTGTACTCCTTCTTGGACAGCGCCGCGTCCTCCTTGGAGATAGCGCCCTCGGCGACGGCTACGATGGTAAAGCGGCTGCCGGTCTCCATGCGATGCTCGATGGTCTTGATGACGTTGTCCATGTCGTAGGGGATCTCGGGAATCAGGATGACGTCCGCGCCGCCCGCGACGCCGGCATACAGCGGAATCCAACCGACCTTGTGGCCCATGATCTCGATGACAAACACGCGGCCGTGACTCGAGGCAGTGGTGTGGATGTCGTCGATGCACTTGGTGGCGACGTCGATGGCGCTCGTAAAGCCAAACGTCAACTCGGTGCCCCAGGTGTCGTTATCGATGGTCTTGGGCAGGGCGATAACGTTGAGGCCCTCTTCGCGCAGGCGGTTGGCGGTCTTGGTGGAGCCGTTGCCGCCCAGCATAAACAGGCAGTCGAGCTGCAGCTTATGATAGGTGTGGACCATTGCGGGCACCTTCTCGACGCCGTCGGCCTCGGGAATGTCCAGGCGCTTGAACGGCGTGCGGCTCGTGCCCAGGATGGTGCCGCCGCGGGTGAGGATGCCGCTAAAATCGGCGGGCGTCATGACGCGGAACCTGCTGTAGATAAGGCCCTGGTAGCCGTCCTCAAAACCATAGATCTCAATAGGCTCTTCGCTATTGGTCATAAGCGTTTTGACAATGCCGCGCATGGTAGCGTTGAGCGCCTGGCAGTCGCCGCCACTGGTAAGAAGACCGATCCTAAGCATGATGAATCCTTCCGGGCAAGTTATAACATGCGCATAAGTTTACCCCCGCACACTGTTGATACGGGGGTAAAACGTGTTAGCTCAAGCGTATAGAAATGTAAGCAACGTCAGGCGAGCGTAAGGTCGACGGGCCTGGCTCCTTACAGTGCGAAGGCGTCGACGTCGCCCCAGTGGCGGCGCAGCGTGATGGCGGCAGCGGGCTCGGTGTTGTCAAAGACGACCGACCACTGCGTGTTGCTGGTGATGTCTTCCGGATTGGGCTCTTGCGCTGCAGCGCGTAGGGCCTTCCAAGCGACTGCCTCATCTTGGGCGCCGGCATGGGCGTCAAGGACACCGGCGATTGCGACGGCGCGCTCTTTACCATGGCCCAGCTCGCCATTCTTTTGGTTGGGCAGCACTTCGTCGTCATAGCAGGCATAGAAGTTCGTAACCTGGCGCACAGGAGTCGCTTTGAAAGTGCGGTCCGGATCGCGCGGATCCCACTCCACCACCCGCGCGTCACCGGCGGCGTCGTTGACAAAGAAGTGGTAATCGCGTCCTGCCATGGCGTGCATGTCGTAGGCGGAAAGCAGGTCGACAGCTTCTTGCGTGGTGGCGGCACGGTCGAGCACCAGACGGATGGCGAGCGAGGTATTGATGACGGGGCGTTGCGTGTCCTGGTCACAGGGCTTGGAATCCAGGGTGAGTACGGCAATGGACACGCCACATTCGTTAACACCATCGAGCTGGGCAAACGGGCCCATGAGTGCGGCGGCGCGTCCGGCGACGGAGTCAAGCGGAGTGTTATCGCCCAGGTTGTTAAGGGCGGCAAACCCGATGGAGGCATAGCCGTCGCGCGGGTGATTGCGCACCAGCAGCGCCGAGGTGTCGTCCTTAAAGTCGTAATTGCGACCGGTGCGCACGCGGCCTTCGACATCTACGGCGACAAAAGCGCTGCAGGCAAACTGGGGCGCCTGGACATGTGCCGGCACACCGGGCAGCACCTGCGCCACCACGGCATCGATGTAGGCCTGGTCGTCGCACACGCCAGCGGCGATGATGCGATCAAGATCGTAGTCGTAGGCGATGTCGATTGCGTACAGGTCATAGCCATCCGCGTAGCCGGTCAAGCGTTTGAGCGACGCAGCGGACTTGATTTGCTTGTGATAAACGATACCGGTGGCAGCGGCAAGGCCGACGGCGACACCCGCGACACCGCAGGCGATGGCAATGTTACGTGGCTTCATGACGGCTCCTCTCGTCCTGTTAGCGCAATTGTCGCAAAAGGAGCGCGGGCATGATGGCTCAACTTGGTGAGCGGCGCGGAATTAAGCACGGAATGAAGAGTGCGGCGCTGGCGCGGCGGGGTATGCTGGAGGGGACCATCAACCCAGCGAAAGGGGAGAGCATGACGGATCAGGAAACGCCCGAGCGCGCGCATGTGACGGCCGACGATATCGAGGCCGCTAACGACCTTATCGACTTTATCGAGGCATGCCCCAGCATGTTTCATATGGCGGCGACCATTATGGCCGAGCTCGACGAGGCGGGTTTTACCTACCTGCCCGAGAACGCGGCGTGGGACATCGAGCCGGGCGGGCGTTATTACACGCAACGCAACACCTCGAGCGTTGTTGCCTTTAAAGTGGGCGAGGACCTGGCCGCGACGTGGGGCGAGGGCGGCGTTGCCGGTGACTATCATTTTCAGCTGACGGCGTCGCACAGCGACTCGCCGACGTTTAAGGTCAAGGCTGTGCCCGAGCTCGATGGCGCAGGCGAGACATTGCGTCTGAACACCGAGGCCTACGGCGGCATGATCGACTACACCTGGTTCGATCGCCCGCTGGCGCTCGCGGGCCGCGTGCTGGTGCGCGAGGGTGACCGCATTGAGAGCCGCCTGCTTGCCACCGAGCGCGAAGTCGCCATCATCCCGAGCCTTGCCATCCATATGAACCGCGGCGTTAACGAGGGCTTTGCTCCCAATCGCGCCGTCGACCTGTGCCCGCTCATCAGTGCCGGTGACCTTAAGCAAGGCGACTTTGACGCCCTGATCGCCGACGAACTGGACGTTGAGCCCGAGCAAATTTTGGGCCGCGATCTGTTCCTGGTCAATCGTCAGGATGCGCGCATTTGGGGCTGGGCCGACGAGTTTATCTCGACGCCCAAGCTCGACGACCTGGCCTGCGCCTACACCTCGCTGCAGGCATTTTTGGGTGCCGAGAACGCGCACGACGTTTCGGTCTTCTGCTGCTTTGATAATGAGGAGGTTGGCTCCGAGACCAAGCAGGGCGCCATGTCGACGTTCTTGGCCGATGCACTGCGCCGCATTAACGGCTCGCTGGGCTTTGACGACGAGTCGTACCACCGTGCGCTTGCCGCTTCGATGCTCGTGAGCTGCGACAACGCGCATGCCGTGCACCCCAACCACGCCGAGAAGTGCGACGCCCGCAACCAGGTTGTGCTCAACGGCGGCATCGTCATCAAGGAGGCCGCCAACCAGCACTACTGCACCGATGCCTTTAGTCGCGCGGTGTTCCAGGCCATCTGCGATGACACTGACGTACCCACGCAGGCCTTTGCCAACAAGAGCGATATGGCCGGCGGTTCTACCCTGGGCAATCTGTCCAATATGCAGGCGAGCATGCATGCCGTGGACGTGGGCCTGCCGCAGCTTGCCATGCACTCGAGCTACGAGACCGGCGGCGTGCGCGACGTGATGTACGCCATCCGCGCCCTCACCGCCTTCTACGAGCGCAACCTAACCATCAACGGCGCCGAAAGCGTGGAACTCTAAATGCGAGCCGAAGAAATGAAGGCCGAGCGTGGGGCTCAGCTTATTGATCGGGGTTTACAGCTGTTCGTCGCCGCTTGCCATGAGTCAGGGGTCGACGTGTCCAAGGCGCGACCAACGAGTGCTGAAGAACTCAAGCGTAACGCCTATTCGGACCGCTATGACGAGGAGACGGACTGGCTCTAATAAGCGAAGTGTCGAAAACGCTAGATGTATGTTTGATATCACTTTGGCGAGAGTGTCGCAGACAGAACTACCGGTATGGCGCAAGCCAACCTGACCCCATTGCGCCAAACCTACCAAAAAGGGACAGGTTTATTTTGGCAGGTTTTATCTGGGCAAATGCCACAACGCCAACGGCAAGACGGAACTGCTAAGGCTTGCAGATGAAGCCGATGCCAGCGAAACGCCGCAGGTAGAGCGCACGCCAGCGAGAGCCCGCCGTTTGAGCCAAGGTGCCGTGAAATGAAAAGGCGCTGACCTTCTGGTCGCGCCTTTGAAATTGAACGGCAGATTGGCCAAACGGCGGGCTCGCAGCGTCGAGTGGTCCGCCGTTCGTTAGAACGGCGGAACCTAAGAGCGCAGCGTCGAGGGGTTCCGGCGTTTGGTAAAACGCCGGAACAAATCAGTGCTCGATCCAACAACGTAAAGTTTCGCCGGCCTGCAGGTGACGCAGATTCTCCGCGGCGATGTCGACCACGTTGTTGAGCGTGGCTGCCAGGTGGAACCAGCCGGAGACGTGCGGCGTGATGAGCATGTTGGGCGCATCCCACAGGGGGCTTGTCGCAGGCAGGGGCTCGGGGTCGGTGACGTCGACCGCAGCGCCGGCAAGATGTCCCGACTCCAGGGCGGCAACCAAGTCGTCGGCGACCACAAGATCGCCGCGGCCGCCGTTGGCAAAGAAGGTGCCCGGCTTCATCGCGGCGAAGAACTCGGCGTTCGCCAGGCCGCGGGTCTCGGGTGTGCTGGGCATAAAGGATGCGACGACGTCGGCCTCGGCCAGGCGCTCGGGCAGGGCGTCCATGCCGTCCATGTCCTCAAACACAATGGGGTAGACGAGCGGATGGCGCTTGATGCCGCGGACGTGCGCGCCCATGCTGCGGCAGAGCGTGGCAAAGTGGCCGCCAATGTCGCCCGCGCCCAGCACCAGCACGTTGGCGTTTTTGAGCGAGGTGACCGGACCTAAATCCTCCCAGCGATGTTCGCGCTGCAGGTCCTGGTAGCCGGGCAGGTGCTTCATCATTGACAGCACCATGGCAAACATGTGCTCGCTTACGGCCTGACCGTAGGCGCCGATCGAGCAAGACAGCTTGGCGTCGGCCGGCACGGTGCCGGCGGCAAGGTAGTCGTCATAGCCGGCGGTCTGCAATTGCAACAGCTGGAGATGCTCGCATGCCGTGAGCATGTCAGGGTCGATGTTGCCCAGGATCACGTCGGCATCGGCGACCTGCTCGCGCGTGGCGGCGTCGGAGCTCGTGTAGATAAAGTCCTCGCCCGGAGCGCTCGACTCAAGAATTGCGCGATGGCGGTCGTTGACGGGCAGCAAAACCAGGATGTTCACAAGCAGTCCTTTCCGCTCGACCTGCCAAAAAGGGACAGGTTTATTTTGGCAGGTTGTATCAGGCAAAACGTTCAAATAAAACGCCGGGTGCAAGACGAGCGTGCCCGTCAGCATCCGGCGCATCCGCGGCTACCAGCTCAGCAGCTCGTAGCCGTCCTCGGTCACCACGAGCTGTACCTCGCACTGGGCCGAATCGCTGCCGTCCTTGGTGCGCACGCACCAACCGTCATCCTTGCTAATCTTGATGTCGGGCGCTCCGGCATTGACCATGGGCTCGATGGTAAAGACCATGCCCGGAGCCATGATGGTGTCCACATCGGGCGCCTCGGTGGTAAAGCCTACAAACGGGTCCTCGTGGAACTCCTTGCCAATGCCGTGTCCGCCGTACTCGCACACCACGCTAAAACCGGCGTCCTCGACCGTCTTTTGCACGGCCTCGGCCATAACAGAGAGCGGCAGCCACGGCTTGACGGCGGCCAGGCCCGCTTCCACGCTGGCGCGGGTCACGTCGACTAGGCGCTGGCGCTCGGCCGAGACCTCGCCGATGCAGAACATGCGGCTCGAATCGCTAAAGTAGCCGTCCAGAATCGTGGAGCAGTCCACGTTGATGATATCGCCCTCGTGCAGCACGTCCGTATCGCAGGGGATGCCGTGACAGACCACATCGTTGATCGAGGTGCATACGCTCTTGGGATAGCCCTCATAGTTGAGGTCGGCCGGCGTGCCACCGTGCTCGATGGTGTAGTCGTAGATCATCTGGTCGATCTGGTTGGTGGTCATGCCCGCGGCGATGTGCTCGCCCACGTAGTCGAGCACGCCCACGTTGATGGCGGCCGAACGCTTAATGCCTTCGATATCGGCGGGCGTTTTGTAGAGTGTGCGGGGCAGAACCTCCCAGCCCTCTTCCCACAGGCGCTCGAGGCGCTCGTCGAAGGCGCTATGGCATTTCTTATATTTTTTGCCGCTGCCGCACCAGCAAGCATCGTTGCGGCCGGGCACGGGTCCGTTGTCAAACATGGCTAACTTCCTTTCATTCGCAGCTAGTATAGCCCACCCACGCGTCCATAAAAGTTGCGGTGATATAGTTCCGATTTAAGCGGTTTAACAGCATAAATAGGAACTATATCACCGCAACTGATGGAGCGGGATGGCGGGCACTAGCTGCTGCGTGGTTTCGCTAGTAGCTCACCTGGCAGGGGATGCCGAGGGCGCGTACGCGCGCGGCAATGGCGTCGAGCACCTCGGGCGCAGCTTTGGCAAGGCCGGCGACCGGCGTCTCGCGCGCCACCGTGTAGATGGTCGCTTCTTGTGGGCGAATGCGCTCAAGTGCCGCGAGCCAGGGGGCAACGTACTCCTCGCCGGTGTTGTCGATGGGCTTGCCCTGATACTCGCCGGTCAAAAAGATCGTCTGGATAATAACGTGACCGTCAAAGCTTGCGAACGTCTCGATCTGGTGCTCGACGTCGTAGGCGCCAACGGGCTGGTCGAGCAGCTGGATAAACGCCGGGTCGACGATATCGAGCTTGAGGATGTTGTCGTCGACCATCATGAGCGCGTCGTGCACTTCGGGGCGGTCGGCGCGCGTGCCGTTGGAGAGCACGGCGATCTTGGAGTTTGGGGCAAGCTCGTCGCGCAACGCGACGGCGCCGGCGATGGCCTGCGGAAACTCCGGTGCGGCGGTGGGCTCGCCGTTGCCTGCGAACGTGATCACATCGGGGAGCTCGCCCTCGGCTGCCATCTCGCGCAGCTTTGCCTCGAGCGCGTCGAGTACCACGGCAGCCGTGTTGTACGGCTCATGACAGGGGCGCTCGGCGTTGAGGCCGTTTTCGCAGTAAATGCAGTCGAACGTGCAGATTTTGCCGCTGGCCGGCATCATGTTGACGCCGAGCGAGAGGCCAAGGCGACGGCTGCGAACGGGCCCAAAGATGGGGCTGGCATTCAAAAACGTAGACATAGGCATATGCTCCTCAAGACAATTGTGCCTAAGCATAGCATCGGCTCCAAAGCAAGGTGTGGGCTCTTGCTTTACAAGTTTCGTTTTTTCACGTCGCTCATTATGCCGTGCCATGAAAAGCCTCGGGTCGGGTACAGTTAATCTGTTAACAAGGCGTAAGGCAATGCGGGTCCATCCAACCGCACTGACGTGCAACTGGATGAGCATTGATGATGGGGGCACAACATGGATTTTACGGTCGAGAACGCGGGCACCACGATTGCCTGTCGCGAATATGCCGGCCCGGATGTGTCGCCTGATACTCCTGCCTTGGTGTGCGTGCACGGTGCTTGTGTCGACGGCACATTTTTTGACGGTATCGCTTGTGAGCTCAGCCGCAACTACCGCGTAATTGCCTACGACCGCCGCGGCTGCGGTGGCAGCAGCGATGCGGCAGACGGCAGCTATGATCTTGCCGCTCAGGCCGCCGACCTGCAAGCCGTGATCGAACACGTTGGCGCTCCGGCAAATGTGCTTGCGCATAGCGCCGGTACGTTGGTGGCGCTGGAGCTTCTCCGCACCGAACCCCATCTCGTCGCCCGTACGATTCTGCATGAGCCGGCTGTGTCGGCCGAAGGCGTCGGTATGGGCGCAGCTCCGGTTTTGCTCGATATGATTGCGGCTGGAAAGGTTTCAAGGGCGCTCCGGCTTTTCTTGGGAGCCCTCGGCGACTTGGACCCCGAGGCTCCTGGGACGACCGAAGCGGAAGTCAAACATGCCCTGCGCAATGGTCGTTGCTTTATGGCGAACGAATACGGGATTACTATGACCTGCGTTCCCGATTGGAATAGCGTTCGCGCGTCAAAAACGGTGGCCGCCGTGCTCCTGGGCGAGCTCTCGATTGGCACGCCCCGCGAGGCTGGTACGCGAGCGGCTGCCGAATATCTCGATTGCCCTCTCGTGACGATTCCGGGCGCGCATAACGGTCTGCGCGATCGCCCGGCAGCGGCTGCCCGGGCTGTCCGTGGCATCCTGGGGCTCTAACACCCGCAATGGCCAAAGCAGGCTTCACCCGCAAACGTTTCGGCCGTGTTAACAAATGTGCTCAAAACCTCACGTCTGCGACTTCAATCGCGCCGCCTGCCAACTCATAAAAATGTAACAGCATTCACGTACTTACCTGCATCGACAAGGTGTTACCCTTGTACCATTTGGAACCCACCGCTACCATGCGAAACTATCGAAAGGGCCCCATATGCTCAATAATCACGAGGTCAATCTAACCGATGAGGAGGCTGCCGCCGAGGTCGCCCGTGTCGCGAAGACCTACCCCGTGGTACGTTTGCTGTCGGCCGATCAGATTAAGAGCGAGCCTAACTGCCTGCTCGCCGGCGATCGCTGCCCTTGTCTGCGTCAGTCAAGTCTTGAGGCCTTGGCAGACTCCGATGAGGTGTCGGAGCAGCTGCTCAATGATGGTACTGAGTACCGCGCTCGCCTGCGCCCTCTGAAGGTCGAGGGCGAGCCTCATGTCCTGCTGATGGTGCGTCCGATCGATGAGCAAGAGGCCGCAGAAGAGGACCTTGTCTACACCGACGTGCTGACGAGTGTGCGCAATCGCCGATATTACGAGGAAAAGCTCCGAAGCGTCCGCATGAATGCCGGCGTTGCGATGATCGACCTTGATGATTTTAGGGTCTTCAACGATACATGTGGCCGTCATGCCGGCGACCTTGCGCTCGGTGCTGTGGCGACAGCCATACGCAGCGGAATCCGTTCGACTGACGAGCTTGTGCGCTATGGCTGCGACAAGTTTGTGGTTGTCATGCCCAATACTCCCTCCGATGACTTCACCCGTCGCCTGCATCAGGTGTCCGATGCCGTTCGTTCCACGATTATTCCGGGCCATGAGTACGTGAGCTTGACGGCATGTGTTGGTGGTGTTCGCATTCATGGCGAGACGGTCGATGAGGGCGTTGGCCGCGCTGTCCAGTTATTGAGCCGCGCTAAGGCAAAAGCCGGTACGGTCGTGACCGACGCCGATTCCATCGAGGCTTTCCAAAGCGAAAAGCCTTTGGTGCTTATTGTCGATGACTCCGAGATGAACCGAGTCATTCTCAACGAGATGCTCAAGGACGAGTATTGCATCCTCGAGGCCGACAACGGTCGTACGGCACTCGACATGGTCGACCGCTATGGCGATGAGTTGTCGCTCGTGCTGCTGGATATTGTCATGCCGGGCATAAGCGGCTTTGAGGTACTGGCCGATCTGTCGCGCCGATCGGGCATCGACAATCTGCCTGTCATCATGATTTCGAGTGAAGATTCCGATGATATGGTTCTGCGCGCGTACGAGCTGGGCGCCTCAGACTATATCAACCGCCCGTTTGACTCCCGTATCGTGCGCCGCCGCGTAAACAACACCATCCGCCTGTACGCCAAACAGCGCCGCCTGACGAGCCTGCTGTCCCAGCAGTACAACGAGCGCGTCAAGAACAGTCGCATGCTCATCGACATCATGGCTGGCGTCATGGAGCTTCGCAACGGCGAGAGCGGCAGGCACGTTACGAACATCGAGAAGCTGACCGAGCTGCTGCTTGGCTGTCTGGTCCAGCGTAGCGGCACGATCTTCCTCGACAATGAGGAACGCTCCACGATCGCCCTGGCTTCGGCGCTGCACGATATCGGCAAGATGTCGATTGACGATGCGATTCTCAACAAGCCCGGACGCCTTACGCCCGAGGAGTTCGAGATCATGAAGACGCATACCACGATCGGCGCCGATATGCTGCTTGAGCTGGGTAGCCATCACGCCGGCAATGCGCTTATGGAATATGCGTACCAGATTGCGCGTTGGCATCACGAGCGCTGGGACGGCAAGGGTTATCCCGATGGCCTCAAGGGCGACGATATCCCCATCGCCGCGCAGGTGGTTTCGGTGGCCGACGTGTACGATGCACTGACGAGTGTGCGCGTGTACAAGGACGCTATCCCGCACGAGGAGGCAATCCAGATGATCCTGGACGGTAAGTGCGGCACCTTTAACCCGCTGCTGCTCGATTGCCTGCTCGAGGTGCAAGACCAAATTGCCGAGACGTTGGCACGCCCCGCCGACGTCGTCGCGTTTCCCACGATTTAGTTTGATCAAAGGAGTTTTTAATCCATGATTTCCATGCGTGAGGCGTATGAGAAGATCGGCGCTAATTATGACGATGCGTGCGCTCGGCTGATGGGCGAGGAAATGCTTGCCCGCTTTGCCCTCAAGTTTTTGGATGACGAGAGCATGGACAAGCTGGAGGCTGCCATGGCGGCAGGAGACGCCAAGAGTGCGTTTATGGCAGCGCACACGCTCAAGGGCGTGAGCCAGAACCTGGGATTCAACAATCTGTACGAGCCGGCGGTCGTGGTGACGGAAGCGCTGCGCGGCGCCGATGCCGTTGACGGCGCTCGCGAGGGAATGCATGCGCTGCAGCAGCAATATGCGGCTACGATGTCGGCCCTGCGCGAGGCGGCCGAGTAAGAGGCTGTGAGCCTTGATGACTATGAGCGTGGATAATCTCCCGTTTTAGGCCCGGTGGCGGCCTCAAAGTGGGAGATTATCCACGCTCGTTCGATACGTGTCCAAAAATCCACGCTCATCTCTTCTGATTAGTGAATGGCCTATGCGCACTGGCGGGGCTTTCCGCATGCAATCCATATCGTTGTTCGATAAACTGTTCGAATAACGATAGAGTCGATGAGGGTGAGTGTATGTCCAACAGCGTTCAGCGTATGGCCAAGGCGGGCGAAAAAATCAGGAAGCTTGGTTTTTGCATGGCAACCGTTTTTGCAGGGATGCTCGTCGCTTTTGCCGCGTTGGTTGTTTACGTGATCTGGTATGCGGTTGCAAACGTTGCTTCTGTCGATTCTTTCGGTGTCGTGACGCTTCTCAATGGCGGGTGCATCGTTATCCCAAGCGGACTGTGCCTGGCACTCGTCGTGGGTATTTCGCTTGTCGTTTTGTGCGGGATCAGCCGTAACATCTCGCGAGGCGTCTCGCCCTTTACCAAGACGCATGTGCGGCTTATCCGTGTTCTCGCGCTTGCCTTTGCTGTTAACGCCGCGGTTTCGCTTGTTGGTGCCTATGGATCGGTCAATCTCACCATTGGCGGACTGGAGCTTTACATCGTGCCTCATTCCTTCGTTATTGAGATTTGCCAAGGCGCTACCTTTGATGCGGGGTCGTTTATCGGCGCAGTTGTCTGTTTGTTTATCTCGGCGATCTGGAGTTATGCCTCGCTGCTCCAAGAGCAGTCTGACGAGCTTGTGTAGGAGGAAACATGAGCTATCTCATCATCGAGCTTGAGACGCAGCTGCTTAAGACCGGAAAGACCAGTGCTGATCTGATTCGGGCGACGGGGCATACTCCGGCTAATATTTCAAAGCTTAGAAACGGAAAGATAAAAGCTATTCGCCTAAAGACGCTCCTCGATATCTGTGATGAGCTTGATTGTCAACCTGGAGATATTATTCAGCGCGTGAGTGAGAAAGAGCTTGAGGAGCTTATTGTTGAGCGTGCAAAAAACGTTGTGAGGCAGATGCGGGACGGCGGAGGCAATGAGGCGTCGCTTCCGACATCAGTCTTTGCTGTCGATTTGAGCGACGAGTAGCTTAAGGCGAACAACTAAAACGAAATATCAGCGTGAAGGGACCCGTGTCTAACACGGGTTCTTTCTTTTAGATTATCTTGACAAATATGTGTTATCGAAAAACAATAACAATTATGTAAAACGATAAAGTAAAGAAGGAACGATATGAGCGGTTTTGCTATCAAGCGGAACGGGAGGCCAATGAACGCATCAACGATAAGGCTATCAAGGGTGTCAAAGCGCTACGGGAAACGGCGCGTTTTGCATGACGTTTCCTTCGAGGTGGATCAGTCTGAGCTTTGTGCCCTTGTTGGTGCAAACGGGGCGGGCAAAAGCACGCTTATTAAAATAGTGCTGGGCCTCTGTGAGCCATCGTCGGGGAGCGTGGAGCTCTTTGGAGGCAAGTCGAAAAAAGAGCTGAGCCTGATGCGGACGCGTGTCGGCTATGTGCCAGATTCCTGCGGAGCATACCAATCTCTCAGTGCGGCTGAGAACCTTCGGATCCGATGTGCGGAATGGGGGCTCGATGAGAAGCGTGAGGTTCCTCGCGTCTTGGGCCTGGTCGGGCTGGACGTCGATGAGAAAAAGAGCGTGAGCAGTTTTTCTCTGGGAATGAAACGGCGACTGGATATAGCTACGGCTTTATTGGGTGACACTGATCTGCTTATTTTTGATGAGCCAGCAAACGGGTTGGACCCGCTGGGCATCGAGAGTATATGGGCCCTTATCGGTCGATTGAATCAAGAACAGGGCAAAACCATGCTTATTTCTAGCCACGACTTGGATGAGCTGGCATCGGTTGCAACATGCTGCCTGTTTCTTCATGACGGCGAACTGCTGAAAAAGGAATCGATGGACATCATAAGGGATGAGGCGTCGTCCTTAAAAGAGTATTACAGGCGCTTGATGAAGGCGGTCTCGCTATGAAGCGGGCGATCCATCCCATAAAGGCAGATATGATGCGTTTGTACAGGATGTTTCCGGCGAAGCTTGGTCTTGCGCTTATGCTGGCGTTCGGCCTTCTCTTCGGTGTCTTTCTAAAAAACGGAACAACGTTGCTCGCCTTTGGCAATAGCGTTTTTGGGGAGGATATTGGTTTCTTCTGGAATGTAATCGATCCTTCTGCACCCGATGAGTCCCTTGTGCGCAGTGCTTTTGCCGGCACCTCTCTGTTCGTTCCACTCATCGTTTGCCTGGCGATTTTACAGGAGCACGGCTATGAAGAGGGATACCGAATTTCTTCAGCAAGAGGTCTTACCCGCTTTTATGGGGCTCTAGCTCATGCGCTTTCGTCTGCTTTAATAATTGGCGCAGCATATAGTGCGCTTTGCTTTCTTCTGTTTGCAATAGCCATAATACGTGGAGGGCATAGCTACGCGCATGGCATGCTGGCTGCATTTTTGCCTGCAATGATAGTCAACACCGTATTGGTGATATCGGTTGCGCTGGAGACGGTGACCATCTATCGGATTACAGGCAGCGCTGTATTGAGCGGGGCTGCAATAATAATCGGATTTGTCATGAGCTTGACGCTCTACGGAGCCTTCCTTCAGGCACCTATACCATCCTTGCGATGGATCTTCTTCCTTCCTGGGCCGTACCTTGGAGTCGGATGCGCCCTTGGGTATAGCGATATGGGGCAACTGGCGCTTCTGGGCTATGGCGTGGCAGCCAGCTGTTTATCGGTATTGATTTACGCTCTCGTGAGCTTTCGTGCTGGGGGTGTGCTCAATGGCTCGTCAGATTAAAAGATTCCTCCATTCAGAATTGAAGCACGTGAGTAAATGGACGTACGCCTTAATCCCGGTAATTTATGCGTGCATGGTGGTATTGCAGCTTAATTCTTTCCCGATGTGGTTCTGCAGCCTCCGTGAGAACAGTTTCTTGGGCTTCTTCCCAGACCCGACGCTTCGGCTATCGGCGGAGGATGTCCTTCTATTTGGTAATGCAGAGGTTTTTCGCGGTCTGCTGTTCAACGTAGCCCCGTTGGCTCATGCATTGTTCTTTCCGTTCATCGCGGCTTGTATTGTGCCGCGCTTTGTCAGTTCGGGCTTTGTCGAGGAACCGTGGGGGCTGTCGGAGGCTCGGGGAGGGAAGCGGGCGTGCGTTACCGTTGCGCGAGCGATGCTGTCTTCTTTCGCCCTATTGGGCGCGTTTATCCTGTCAAGTGTCGTTTTGTACTGTCTTAACTGCGCAATCGTTTTGGATGCTCAACAGTATTTCAACCTGAATATGTTTTGCGATCGACTTCTTCTGGCGAGTGCGGTCTGCCTTGCATACGTGGTCTCTTGCGTGATCGTTGTTTCCTATTTTGGATCCGGCTTCGGTCCTATTGGCATGCTGTTGCTTGTCAACGTCGTAACGATCTACATACAGGTCGGAGCCAATTCCATGCTTCCGTTTCCGTCCTCGATGCTCATGTGGATTTGCGGCGTGACCCCGTTGGAGGATAGTCAATGCACCTCGATTTTAATTGACTGCCTGATTAACGTAGCAAGCGTTCTTGCCATTTGCTTGACCGTCGACCAATTGCGGTCGAGATTTCTTTGATTGTTTGTGAGGGATGAACATACCGAGCGTATCAAATACAGGGGGCGGGCACCGTAGTTGGTGTCCGCCCCCCCGGCTTAGGAGGCTTTAACCTGAGTGGTTCGCGAGCTAGCGGGCCTGCTTTACCTTAGCTGCTGCCTCGACAAACGACTTCCACAGGTTAAAGTCGGTCTCGAGCGTTTGCCAGGTGTACTCGGGGTGCCATTGCACGCCCAGGCAGAACGGCTGGCCCTCGACCTCGATGCACTCGGGTACGCCATCGGTTGCCTTGGCGACCAGGCGCGTGCTCTTGCCCAGGCGGTCGACGCAGCAGTGATGTGCCGAGTTGGTCTGGATGAGCCTGTGCCCGCCAACCGCGCGCTCCAGCAGCGAGCCCGGCACGACCTCGACAGGATGCACGGGGTCGTTGAGCACGTGGGTATGGCGCCACTGCGTGCGGCCCTCGCGAGCGCCCAGGCTCGGCACGTCCATGCACAGGGTGCCGCCAGTGGCGACGTTGAGCAACTGCGTGCCACGGCAGGTGGTAAAGAGCGGCTTTTTGGCGCGGAGCACCTCGTTAACCAGCTTAAACTCAAAACGGTCGCGAATCTCGCAGCACAGCGTGGGATCGTAAGGACGCTCGTCGCCCCAGCGTTTGGGATTGACATCGGGGCCGCCGGGAATGGCGATGCCGTCGGCGATATCGACGTAATGGCGGATGACCTCAATGTCCTCGGTGATGGACATCTGCAGCGGCAGGCCGCCGGCGGCAAGGATGGCATCGACAAAGACACTTGCGATTTCCTCGTTGGGGGAGAGCGTCTCGCTTAAAAACGGCTTCGCCTCTTCCCAGCGCGGCGCGACGAGGATGAGCGGGCGGTCGGCGGGATCGACGTCGACGTGCGGGGTGTAGGACGATGAAGTGCGAGTTCCGATCATAGGTGCTGCTTTCGAGTTTGGATGGTCATGGCGAGCGGATATGGCAATTGGGCTAGTGGCCCTTGATGGAGTTGAGGAAGTCCTGGGCACGCTTGGTCTGGGGATGGTCGAAGAACTCGTCGGGCGTGCCGGTCTCTACAATCTGGCCATCGGCCATAAACACGACACGGTCGGCCACGCGGCGGGCAAAGTTCATCTCGTGCGTAATGACGATCATCGTCATGCCCTGCTGCGCCAAGCGCACCATGACCTCGAGCACCTCATTGATCATCTCGGGGTCGAGGGCACTTGTGGGCTCGTCAAAGAGCATGGCCTTGGGCTGCATCGCGAGCGAACGGGCGATGGCCACGCGCTGCTGCTGGCCGCCCGAAAGCTGTGCGGGAACCTTGTCGGCCTGCTCGGCCACGCCTACGCGGCTCAGCAGGTCCATGGCGCGCTCGCGGGCCTCGTCCTTGGAGACGCCCAGCACATCGACCGGTCCCAGCATGACGTTCTGCAGTACCGTCATATGTGCAAACAGGTTGAACTGTTGGAACACCATGCCCAGCTCGGCACGCATGCGGGCAAGGTCTCTGCCTTCCTGCGGCAAGGGCTCGCCCTCGATGAGGATCTCGCCCGAGTCGATGGTTTCCAGGCGATTGATGGTGCGGCACATGGTCGACTTGCCCGAGCCCGAGGGGCCGATCACGACGACGACCTCGCCGCGGTCGACCGAGAGATTGATGTCGTTGAGGACGTGCAGATCGCCGTAGTGCTTATCGACGTGCCTGAGCTCGATCAGCGGCTGATTGCCGGTGAATGAGGTGCTCTGTGCCATGATGCTCGGCTCCTTATGACTCGAAATGGTAAATCGTTAGCGGATGATGGTCGCGCCGGTCTTGTGCGAAACGTAGACGGCGGCCTTGTTGATCGCGACGTTGATGAGGATATAGATGACCGCGATCACCAGGTAGACCGACACGAGGGCATCGTAGTTGGTAATGAGCACGCGGGCATTTTGCATGAGGTCGGGGTAGCTCACCACGTAGGCGACGGTGGTGTCTTTGACGACGACCACAAGCTGCGAAATCAATGACGGAATGATAAACCGAATAGCCTGCGGCAGCACGATTTTAAAGGTGATTTTAGCTTTGGAGAGACCGAGCGCCTGGGCGGCCTCGACCTGGCCGCGCGGCACGGCGTTGACGCCGGCACGGAAGATCTCGGCCAGTACGCCGGCCGCAGCGAGCGCGACGGGAAGCGTGAGCATCCAAAACGACGGCAGCGCGATCTTGTACTGGGGCAGCACCAAAAAGAAGAAGTAGATGAACAGCAGGCTCGGCACGCCGCGGAAGAAGTCGGTGAGCACGCGGCAGACCAGCTGTAGCGGTTTGATGTCGCTGGTGCGGCCGAGCATAAGGGCCAGGCCCAGCACCAGCGCGATGGCGCCGGCGGTGAGTGCGACTTTAACGGTGCCCTCAAAGCCGGCAAGCAGGAACTTCCAGGTGGTGAGGTGCGTAAAGAAATACCAATAGTGAACCGAAAGCTGGCCGGTCACATAAAAGCGCTGCAACACAAGGGCAACGAGTGCGACGACGGCAACCAGCGAGATGGCGGTGCCGATGCGAATCTTGGCGCGCATCTTGGGGCCGGGAGCCTCGTAGAGCGCATCGCGCATGGTGAGCGCGGGAGAGGAGTGCTTGCTCATCGGAGGATCCTCACCTTCTTATCGATGTAGTTGCCAATGTGGCTCACCACAAAGGCCGTGCCCAGGTAGCCGAGCGCCGAGATAAAGAACGCGGCGACGCCGCCGAGCGAGCGCGTGTTGATATAGCTCACCACGCCGGTGAGCTCCTGCGGTTTAAGCGGCACCTGACTACCGAGCGCGGTGGTGAGCATGACGGCGATAAAGAGGTTGGTCATGGGCAGCACGCTCGAGCGCAGTGCCTGCGGAATCACGATCTTGGCGAGGATGCGGTTGAAGCTCATGCCCAGCGAGCGGGCGGCTTCCACCTGGCCGACGCCGACGGTGTTGATGCCGCTCATAAAGTTCTCGGAGCCAAAGGCAGAACCCAAGAGCACTGTGGCGACGATAACGCAGGTGCGATAGGGCAGGACGACCTTGAGCGGCGGCAATGCGTAGACGACGATGATGAGCAACGCAATGCCGGGGATGTTACGGAAGACCTGGACATACAGGTCGCCAAAGACGCGCAGCGGCTTGAGCGGCGACACGCGCATCACGGTGACGGCGACGGCCAGCACCATGGCGATGGCAAACGACTCAAGCGTCATGCCCCAGGTTGCGAGCAGCGCGTCAATGTAGTTCTGGCCATAGAGCGACCAGAGCTCGGAGAGACTCATGCGGACCTCCCGCCGATAAGGAAAGGGGCTCCCGTGTGTACGGAAGCCCCGACAACTCAGTGAAGAAACAGTTTAGCGCAATAAAGCGCACCGTGCGTTTCCGTATGGTTTCGTTGCGGCCGTTACTAGGCGCGTTGCCTAGGCGCCGATCTCGGGCAGCTCGGGAACATTGGTGTCACCCGTGCGGTCACCGATGCAGATCTGCCACAGCTCGGTCCAGGTGCCGTCGTCCTCAATCTTCTTAAGGAAGTCGTTAACGAAGGCGACGCCGTCGGAATCGAGCGGCAGGCCGATGCCATAGGGCTCCTTGCTGCCGAAGGGCTTGCCGGCGATCTTATACTTACCGGGCTCGCGGACTAGGGCGCTCTGCTGCATGTTGTTGTCGATGACGTAGGCGTCAACGCGACCCTGCTGGAGTGCCTGGCGGGCCTCCTCGTCGGTCTTGAACTCCTGCTGGCTGGCCTTGGGAGCGAGCTCCTCCAGGATGGCAGGGCCGTTGGAGCCGGACTGGACGGCGACGTTCTTGTCGGCCAGGTCGTCGACGCTCTTGATGTCGTCGTTGTCGGCGAGCACCAGGATGGCCTGCTGGGTGTAGTAGTAGGGACCGGCAAAGGAGACGAGCTTCTTGCGATCGTCAGTGATGGTGTAGGTGGCAAAGACGGCGTCGACCTGGCCGTTCTGCAGGACGGACTCGCGCGTGTCCGAGGTCACCTGGGTGATCTCGACCTTGTTCTCGCCCAGAATGTAGTTGGACAGAAGCTGTGCGATACCGGCATCGAAGCCGCGGGTCTGACCGTCTTTCTCGTTGAGGAGGGAGAAGAGCGTGGAGGTCTGAACGCCACCGATCTTAAAGACACCGGCGTCCTTGACGGCCGTGGCCCAGGTGCTGGCGGCGATGGCATCGTCATCGGCCTTGGGGCCGTTGTCGACGAGCTTGTCGAATGCCTTAGCGTCGAGCGTGGTGGAAGCCTCGGCATCTTCGGAGCTCTTGGAAGAGCCGGCGGCGGAACCCTTGTCGGCCTCGGCGCTGGTGTCGGAGCAGCCGGCAAGACCAAGGCCGGCGACGGTTGCGAAGGTGGCGGCGACGAAGCCGCGGCGGTCGAGAACGACCTGCTGGGAGAGGTTCTTGCTCATGGTAGAACACCTTTCTCAATAAAATCCCTAGCGGTTGAGTAGAGTTATACCCTATCGCGCTCAAATGGGTCAACACGAAATAACTCAGAAACATACTTACCTTATGGGTTATTCAACCTACCAAAAAGGGACAGGCACCTTTGTGGTGGTTCTGGCCGATGCAGCGGCATGCCTTGCTGTTTTGTCTCGATCTGTAACATCTGCAGCCATTTTTGCCGAGTAACTGTTACAGATCGAGATCATCTCCTTAGGGGGATTCGAATGTCTCGATCTGTAACAGTTAGGCGGACAAAAGCTCCCTTTCTGTTACAGATTGAGACAAAGGTCAGGGGCAAAGACGGTTTGTCTAGATCTGTAACAGTTAGACGGGAATTCGGGCCCTAGATGTTACAGATTGAGATAATCGCGCCGCGAAAATAAAAACCTCCGCAGGGGTGCTTCCCTTGCGGAGGTTTTTTACTCGTTAAGTAGCCTAACGGCTTCGGCGGCCATGTTCTCGGCCGTCATGCCGTTCTGAGCGAGCAACTCGTTGGGGTCGTAGCGGTCGGGGAAGCCCTTGGCGATGCCAAAGGTGCGCGTGCGCACGGGCGTGCAGGCCAAGTAGCACGCGACGCGCTCGCCCCAGCCGCCGTCCAAGATGCCGTCTTCGAGGGTGACGACAACGCGATGCTTGGCGGCAAGGCTGTCGAGGAACTCGCGGTCGAGCTCGGTTGCATAGCGCGGGTTGACGAGCGTGGCCTCGATGCCGTACTCGGCAGTCAGACGGTTTGCCACGCGCTCGCCCAGCTCAAAGAAATCGCCAAGCGCGAGCACGGCCACGTCGCGACCCTGGCACACCACGTTGTAACGAACGGCGCCGTAATCGGCGTCCTCGGCAGGCGCAAGATCGGGGCGGCTTACCAAGCCAATGCCCGGCACGCGAATCGCCACGGGATGCTCGCGGTGGTCGAGCGACCAGCTCAGCATGGATAGGTATTCCTCCATGCAGGAAGGCGCCAGGTAACGCATATTGGGGAGAGCGCCCAGCATAGAAATATCAAAGAACGAAAGATGCGTCTCGGATGTGGTGCCAAAGATCGATGCGCCAAACACCAGGATGGTTGCGGGGACATCGTTGAGGCACAGGTCGTGCCACAGCTCGTCGTAGGCGCGCTGCAAAAACGTGCCGTACACACCAAAGACTGGCTTGGCACCCGAGCGCGCAAGCGCGGTGGCAAAGGTCACGGCGTGCTCCTCGGCAATGCCCACATCGACGAACTGTTTGCCGGCGGCGGCGCGAAGCTCGGGTGTAAAGCCCATGATGTAGGGCGTGGCGGCCGTGATGCCCACGACCTGCGGATCGTGCTCGATGGCGGCGCTGAGCGCCTCGCCCGTAATGTCGGCATAGGTGCGCGGCGCAGGCTCGCTCGGATGGCCCGGGCAGAGCTTGCGCCCAGTCGCCATGTCAAACGGACCCACATGATGCCAGCGCTCGGGGTCGCTCTGGGCTGGCTCAAAGCCCTTGCCCTTTGCGGTGGAGACGTGCAGCACGATGGGATGATCGATATCGCGCAGCTCCTGCAGCGTGTCGACCAGGGCCAACACATCGTTGCCGGTGTCCAGATAGCAGTAGTCGAGCCCCATCGCGCGGAAAACGTTGCGCTCACAGGTGCCGTTGCTGGCGCGTAGCTCGGCCAGATTGCGATACAGGCCACCGTGGTTTTCGGCGATGGACTGGTCGTTATCGTTGACGATGATGATCAGGTTGCTGTCGAGCTCGGCGGCATTGTTAAAGCCCTCAAACGCCAGACCGCCCGAAAGCGAACCGTCGCCAATGATGGTGATGACGTTGTACGCATCGCCCGCCAGGTCACGAGCGTGCGCCAAGCCGCAGCCCAGGCTCACCGACGTGGAGGTGTGGCCCATGGCGAACAGGTCGTGCTCGGACTCGTCAGGATTGGCAAAACCAGAGGCCTCGCCGTAGCGTGCCGGGTCGATATAAGTGTACGCGCGCCCAGTCAGCGCCTTGTGGGCGTAGGTCTGGTGCGAAACATCAAAGACAATCTTGTCGATGGGGGAGTTAAACACGCGATGGAGCGCAACCGTAAGCTCAACGACGCCCAGGTTGGGGGCAACGTGCCCGCCGACGGCGGCGGAGCTTTCGAGGATGGCGTGGCGGATCTCGCCGCAGAGCAGCGGAAGCTCGGCGCGATCGAGAGCCTTGACGTCCTCGGGCGTTGTCGTTTGCGTAAGCAGCATCGTTGTGGGTTACTCCATGCGAATCGTGCGCCGGCACTCCCTCGGCCGGCACAATTGCACAAGACAGTCTCGCACATTTTGGCGTTTGATATGTGACGGCGGCGCGGTAATTCGCCAACTGGTGGGGCAAAACGTTTTGTCCGATGCCATACTGGTAAATTCGATGATGATTTTATTCATTGCGCGCAGGCCGCGGCTTGCCGCCGAGCGCCGCTGGAAGGAGGCAGCATGTCTGATGCCGTTCGTGCCGAGAAAATCGCGCACGAGGTCGACTATGCCGCCCGTCAGCTGGCCCAGGCGGGCCGCTTGGACCTGACGCACGAGTTTATCCAGCATGGCGACGTGACGGTGTATGCGCATGTGATTTCGGTGGCGCGGGCGAGCCTGTCCTTTGCCGAGTGCTTGGGCCGTGCTGGCATTTCGGTCGACCGTGCCTCGCTGTTGCGCGGGGCCCTGCTGCACGATTACTTTCTCTATGATTGGCACGACCCCGATCCGAGCCATCGACTGCACGGATTTCGGCATCCATTTTTTGCCCTGGCGCGTGCCGAGGAAGATTTTGAGCTGACGCCGCGCGAGCGGAATATCATCGTGCGCCATATGTTTCCGCTGGTACCGGTTCCACCGACGTGTCGCGAGGCATGGATTGTGTGCCTGGCCGATAAATGGTGCGCTCTGTGCGAGACAGTCGCCGGCCGTCTGCCGCGCAAAGGCGGCGCGAACGATTTGAACGAGGGCACGAGTGACGGTTCGAGCAAAGATTCGAGCGAGAAGAGGAGAGGGTAGACGGTGGAAACCGCGATCGACATGGCATTTGACGGCGCGACGCTTGCCGCCTGTCCGCTCTCGGCGCTGATGCTCTCGTTTGCCTTCTACGGTTTTTGCGGCTGGGTGTGGGAGTCGACAGTCTGCGCCATGCTCAACCACGGACGCTTTGCCAACAGCGGTTTTTTGCTGGGGCCGTGTTGTCCTATCTATGGTGTGGGCGGCATAGCCTGCTGGCTTTTGCTGCGTGGGATTCCGGATGCCTCGAGCCAGTTTGTTGCCGCGGCGCTCGTATGCAGCGTGATTGAGTACGGCGTAGGCGTTTTGTTGGAAAAAACAACAGGTGCGCGCTTTTGGGATTACTCGCACCTGCCGTTTAACCTGCACGGACGCATCTGCCTGTACTGGGCCTGCGCGTTTGGCTTGGGCGCGTTGTGCATTTGCCGTTTAGTGGAGCCGGCATTGCTGGGGTTGCTTGGCCATCTGCCGGTGCTGATTGTGCGGTTGTCCGCCTTTATCGTCGCGGTCGCGATGATGGTTGACGCGGTGTGCTCGTTGGCGAGCTGGCGGCGTCTGTCCGATCAGCTGGAGCGCGTGCGCGCCGACCTTGCCGACCGCATCAACGAGTCGCTTGCCGATGCCTCGGACTCAATGCTCGAGCGCATTCCCGAATCGACGATTGACTCGGTGACACAGACGCACATCCGCAGCCGTGCCGTTAACGCGTGGCTGGCCGAGCTGGGTGACGCCGCGCTCGATGCCCTGCGCGAGAAGGCTTCGATGCCGACGTTTATCGCGGATGGTGCTCGCGGCCTGGCACTCGCTGCCCGCCGCGTGGCCGATGCCGCGCCGAGCATGCCGCGTCCGTCACTCAGTCGTCGCCTTGCCGGCAAGCGCATGAGCCGTCCGGTGCCGAGCGTGTCGCTCAGCCGTCGCGACCTGCGCTTCTTTAATGCCTTCCCGCGCTTGCGCATCAACCGCTACGAGGGCGTCATCCGAGCCACCGACCTTCGCGACCGAGCCCGCGAGCTGTTCCGGCGCTAGCTGGGACGGGCGCGCTCACGGCTCCCTTGCTTGCGTATTTCCCGTTCGTTTCGCGCCCGTTGCCGCGCCGTTTCCAAGATTGCGGCACCGTTTCCATTCGACAACGCAGCGTTTAACAACGCCGTATCTGGTCTACACCAGTTGCCCCTCGGCCGCATTATGGGCGCCGACAACGTCCATGCGACCAAGGGGGAGCGAATGTACGATACGGGATCGACAACGTTTATGCTCATCTGCACCATGCTCGTGTTTTTAATGACACCGGGTCTGGCGTTTTTCTATGGCGGCCTGTCCAGGCGCAAAAATGTCATCAACACCATGCTTATGTGCTTTGGCGCTATTGGCCTAGTTGGTGTGCTGTGGATTGTTGCCGGCTGGTCGCTGGCCTATGGTGGTCACGCCGGGCGCGGGCTTTGTCGGGCCATGGGCAGCGCGCTCACGGGCCTGTTCTGCGTGCCGGAACTCTCGTGGACCGGTAAAGGCGGCCTGCTCTATACGGGCGACGCGTCGCTGCTTGTTTCGCAGGTCCTGGGCATTATGGTGACGGTCGCTATCGTGCTGGTGCTCGACGTAGTGATCGCCGCAGTGGTCAAGGAGCTGTTCCACGGCAGCCTGCGCGTGGACGAGGCCGACGAGGCGCTGGGCCTGGACGCGAGCCAGCACGGCGAAAGCGCATATCCATCGTTTAGTGGCTTGGATTAACAAAGGGAGTGATTTGGCATGAAAAAGATCACGGCTATCGTGCGCCAGGAAAAGCTTGAGGTTCTCAAAGACGCACTATTTGCTGCCGATGTTCGCGGCATGACCATCAACCAGGTGCAGGGCTGCGGCGCACAGCATGGCTGGAAGGAATACGTGCGCGGCAACGAACTGCTCGTCAATACCATCCCCAAGGTGCAGTTCACCCTCATCTGCGCTGATGAGCACGTTGACGGAATTGTCGACATCATCTGCAATGCCGCCCGCACCGGTGCCGTCGGCGACGGCAAGATTTGGGTCGAGCCGGTCGAAGAAGTCATCCGCATTCGCACCGGCGAACACGGCCCGGCCGCGGTGTAGAATCGACCGTCTGCCATCCGCAACGTTAAAATGCTGCAATGAGGCATAAGGCTTGCGTTGCGGATGGGCGGATTATGGGTCGCAATAAATATCCCGAGGAGACGGTCGCGAAGATTCTCGACGCGGCACTGGAGCTATTCTGCGCACAGGGTTATGAGGGGACGAGTATTCAAGATATCGTTGACCGTCTCGACGGCATGACCAAGGGCGCTGTCTATCATCACTTCAAGAGCAAAGAAGAGATTTTCAACGCCGCGTTTGATCGGGCGATGACTCCGATTGTTGAGCACCGCCGCTCGATGCTTGGCGTCGGTAATATGACCGGAGCCCAAAAGCTCAGGCGGCTGTACGCGCCCGAGTCCGTTGTTCCGCAAATTGAGCTATGGGCACGCATGCATCCTGCGGCGGATCCGGTAAAAAGCTCGCGTCTACTGGCGATGCAGTACCAGGGCTCGTTTGACGAGTCAGCCGATGGCTGTCTCTTGCCAGTGATCGAGGAGGGCATCGCCGACGGCTCCATTGCGTGCGAATGCCCGCGCGAAGCGGCGGAGGCCGTATCGTTGCTAGCGAATCTCTGGCTGCTGCCGCTGTTCCGTCCGCTCGAGCCCAAGGAGCGAATGCTCGCTCGTGCACAATGTCTGGCGCAGATGGCCGCTGCGGTGGGACTCGATTTGGGCGAGGAAGTGCTCCAGACAACGGCACGGATTTGGGACGTATGGGACCGCGCTGGGTGGTAATATAGATACCAACGGTATGTAATTGATTTGTGAGGGTAGCCACGGCTGCCCTTTTCAAGTCATTAAATACATACTAGTGGTATGTATAGGGGGTGGGCTTATGGCTGGGCTGAGAGACGTCGGCGTCTCGTTGAAATCAAAAACAGTGCGGTCAATCAGGCTCGCGGAACTTCTGGTTGCGCAGCTGTGCACGTATTCGATGCTGTCGGCGCTGTGCTTTGCGTATCCGCTTTACTTGTTCGATTGCAGCGGATCGTCAACGTTATATGGCGCCGCCGTGGCGATAGCGTTCATACCCGGCGTACTCGCAACTCCGATTGGCGGAATCTTGGCGGATAGGGGAAGACATCGCGAGGCCCTCGTGGCCCTCGGCATTGCTCTGATGACTGCATCACTGCTGTCTATCCCCATGAAGCACTCATTGCCTCTTGCGGTCGTCGTAGTAGCGATACTTTGTGTTCAATATGGCGCTCAATCGCTGCTAAAGCCAATACTCCAAATTGAGACGGTGCGCATGGCGGGTGAAAAGAAGGTTGAGCGGGCCACTGCATTGGTTTCGCAGGTGACCATGGTG
The DNA here is from genome assembly GCF_902364355.1 of Collinsella aerofaciens. Classification (GTDB taxonomy): domain Bacteria; phylum Actinomycetota; class Coriobacteriia; order Coriobacteriales; family Coriobacteriaceae; genus Collinsella; species Collinsella aerofaciens_AF. The sequence goes on along the minus strand of NZ_CABJDK010000001.1, from coordinate 453,282 downwards.
AGCAATATCTTGGGTCCTGTGGTCGGGACGGCAGTCTATGGGTGCTTTGGCATCGATGCTCTTTGCACAATCGCGTCGGTGGCGTTTGCGATTTCAGCTCTGTTGTTTGGTGGCGTACTCAAGCAAAATGCCTCATCTGAAACGATGGGAGACGGCGCGACTCGTACGACATGCCGAAACGATTTTCGGGAGTCGATTCGGTATCTGTTGCAAAATGCATCATTGGTCGCTGTGATTTTGCTTGCGGCAGTTTTGAACCTTGCGTTGGTTGGGCTAACGATTGGCGCTCCCATTATTGTTACAAAGCATCTCGGCATGCAATCGTCCTGCGTTGGGATAGTTGAGGTTGCTCTGGGCCTGGGTGGTCTTACCGGCAGTGGCTTGGTCGGCATTTGGCCGCATCGTTTTTCTTTCAATGGCATATGTCGATATGTTGCGATGATCTGTTTTGGAGTCGCACCGATCATTGTCACGCTACTGTTCGGCGCAGATGTATGCGTGTTCACCGTGTTTGCGGTTGGTTCGGCATGGGTCATGGTGTGGGCAGCCATTGCGTCGGTTGAAATCATCGCGTTTGTTCAGCGGGCAGCGCCGACTGAGCTCTGCGGAAAAGTGCTTTCGGTCGTTTACATGGTCCTTTCCTGCGCAATACCTATCGGCCAATTGACGTACGGGGCTGCATATGATCGATGGACACCGGCGATTGTATTCGCAGGCATGTTGGCGGTGCTGACGTTGACGACGGCTCTGTTTTATCGGCTGAAAAATCGATTGCGGCGATTGTCTTAACGCGCTGGGGCACCGTGAATTTGTGAAGGCGGTGGTACGCCGCGCCGGGACGGCATTGTTCGGACATGCCTCTCCTTCGTCTACAATATCGGGCAGACGAAGGAGAGGCATGTTCATGATTAAGATGTTCGCGAGTGACTTAGACGGAACGCTGCTGAACGCCCTGCATGAGGCGGATGGGACCATCCGCCGTGCCATTCGTGAGCTGACCGAGGCTGGTCTGCATGTGGTTCCCGCGACTGGACGCTCGACGTTGCCGATCGGCGAGCATGGCTTTACGGGCCTGGCGCTTGACGCCTGCTGCTCCAACGGATCCATCGTGCGCGACAGCCATGGCGAGGTGCTCAAGACTTGGACCATCGATCCGCAGGTCACTGAGGAACTGCTCAAGGCGTTCCCGGACATTTGCTTTGATTGTTCCACGCCCGATGGCATGTACTCGAGCGGTTCGTTCGAGATGCATCAGGCGGGCTTTAAAAAGGACAGCCCCATCAAGCGTATTGTGATGCGCGGTATGCGTGCACGTGGCGGGTATCACGAGGAACAGTATTTTGACCAGTCGATTGGCGACATCCTGCGCCACGATGTGTGCAAGATCAACTGTCGCGTGACCTCACCCGAGCTGGAGCGTGACCTTAAGGCATATTTGGCCGAGCGATCGGACCGCGTGGTCAACGCGCCGTTCGATCCGGTGATGTTCGAGATCACGGACGTAGCGTGCAACAAGGGCGAGAGCGTGGCCTGGTTGGCGGGCTACTACGGTATTGCCGAGGACGAGGTCGCGGTCTATGGAGACGGCGGCAACGACATCGCCATGCTCAAGCGTTTCCGCCACAGCTACGCGACCAAAAACGCTAGCGATGCAGCTAAAGCCGCCGCGAGCGCGACCATCGGCAGCTGCATGGTCCACGCCGTCCCCAAACACATGCTCGCCACCATGCGCAAGCAAAACTCCCGCACCGTCATCGAATAATGTGACAAAGGGACAGCCCCTTTGTCACAGTGGGGACTAGCTTCTTTAAACACGAACATATATTCGCATATTTAACTGCGCTTTGATAGAATTGTTGCTGTTGGCGGCAGTTCCATGTGCCGGGCAGCGCCCTCCATCTGATGGGAGGTGATGCCCATGACCGATTTGATTGATTTCGTGAGGCTCCTGACCGCATTGGTCTCGCTTCTTACGACGCTTATCGGACTTTCCGAGGCACTCAAGCAACGCTCGAAGCAACGAAAGAGGGGTCGCCGCCGCTAAGGCGTTGACCCCTTAAACCAAGCAACGGCGCTGCCCAGCTAACCACAACTTGGGCTGCCGTCGACACTATTCTACCCATGAATGCCATTTTGAACAATCGGTAATACCGCTCCAAAAGCCAGGCACAACTGGCACAACCTAGGCGGTCACTGGATGCGACAAAGGGATAATCCCTCTGTCACATCCCAAATATTGCCTTTACGTGTTGATGCACACGGTGTGCAATAATACTCGCACTGTGCAATAGCGCACGGACTGAGTAACAAGGAGGACGCTTGTCCCAGCTCGAGAAATGCGATCGCCGGTCCCTTCGCTCGCAGCGTGCCCTTCGCCAGGCACTTGCCAACGAGCTTGCCGAAAGCGGCGACCTTTCGCGCATTAATGTCGCGTCGCTCACCGAGCGCGCTGGCCTTACGCGCCGCACGTTCTATTCGCACTACCGCGATATCCCCGACTTTATCAATCAAATCGAGGACGGCTTGCTGGCCGAGATCCGTGAGCGCATTGAGCTCATCACCGCAGCTCAGTTGCCCGATCTCTATCACAACATCGATGAGCTCGAGCCGGCGCCCGGTTCGGTTGAGCTGCTGCGTTATCTTGCAGCCAACCGCGACTTAATCGGCGCGCTGCTGGGTCCGGGCGGCGACCAGGCCTTCATTAAAAGGATTATCGACACCGCGCGTGAGGCCGTAGTGCCGCGTGCGCAGACGGGCATTTTGGGCCTGGCGCTGGGCACGTTCTTTGACTACTACGTTACCTACGTCGTGAGTGCCGAGGTCGGCATGATTCAGCGCTGGTTTGAGCGTGGGCTCACCGAATCGCCTGAGGCCATGGCGCGCATTATGACGGTGCTCGCTTTTGTGCGCCCCGGTGACCTGTATGGCCAACCCATCGATATCAACGTGCCGGAATACGGCATGAAGCTATTGAACTTGCAGCTCGAGGATGCGGTCGACACCGCCGCAACCGTCGAGTCCAACAACTAAGAGGAGAGACAATGAGCAAACTCGTCGAGGGCATCAAGGACTGTGTGGTCGCTGCCGCACGCGAGGCCGCGCCCGCCGTGGTGGACGCTGCGCAGAAGGCTGCGACCGCGGCTGCCGAGAAAGTTGCCGAGGCAGTTGCCGATGCCAAGAACGTGGCAGGGGAGACGTCCGTCGTCAGCGAGCCCGCCACCGCCGCTGAGCCCGTAGCCGCCGCCCAGGCCCCCGAAGGCGCGATCTTCAACCCCGAGGCCGCCCGCGGCAACCTGCACCTGGGCATCGACGTGGGCTCCACCACCGTTAAGCTCGCTGTGCTCAACGACGACAACCAGATCGTCTACGCCAAGTATCAGCGCCACCACACCGATGTCCGTGCCTGCGCCCGCGACTTGTTCGAGGGTGCCGCGACGGTGCTGCCGACGGCCCAGATGACCTGCGCCATCACCGGCTCGGGTGGCCTGCTGCTGTCCCAGTGGCTCGACCTGGAGTTTGTCCAGGAAGTCATCGCCAGTAAGCGTGCCGTCGAGACCCTCATCCCGGCCACCGATGTCGCCATCGAGCTGGGCGGCGAGGACGCCAAGATCATCTACTTCGACAACGGCATCGAGCAGCGCATGAACGGCACCTGCGCCGGCGGCACGGGCGCCTTCATCGATCAGATGGCAACCCTGCTGCACACCGATGCCAGCGGCCTTAACGAACTCGCGGCCAACGCCACCACCATCTATCCCATCGCTAGCCGTTGCGGCGTCTTTGCCAAGACCGACGTGCAGCCGCTGCTCAACGAGGGCGCCCGCCCCGAGGACGTGGCCGCCTCCATCTTCCAGGCTGTCGTGACCCAGACCATCTCGGGCCTGGCGTGCGGCCGCCCCATCCGCGGCAACGTCGCCTTCCTGGGCGGACCGCTGCAGTACCTCTCTGAGCTGCGCCACCGCTTCTACCTCACGCTCAACCTGGACGAGGAGCACCGCATTGTGCCCCAAAACGCCCACCTGTTTGTGGCGAGCGGCGCTGCCATGGCGCACGAGTCCAACAAGCTCAGCACGTTCCCGCAGCTCATCGAGGCCATCGACAGCTTGGGCGACACGCAGGGTGCTGAGGTCGAGCGCCTGGATCCGCTCTTTGCCACCGACGAGGACTTTGCCGAGTTCAAGGGTCGCCACGACACCGAGGTCGTCCCCAAGGGCAAGCTCGACGGCTACACCGGACGCGTGTTCATCGGCATCGACGCCGGTTCCACCACCATGAAGGCCGCACTCGTGGGCGAGGACGGTCAGCTGCTGCACACCTGGTACGGCAACAACAACGGCGACATCCTGGGCACGGCCAAGGTCATCATGGCCGATTTCTACAACCACATCCCCGCGGGCTGCACCATCGGCCACGTGACCACCACGGGCTACGGCGAGGCGCTGCTCATCGAGGCTCTCAAGGCCGATTCCGGCGAGATCGAGACCGTCGCGCACCTGCGCGGCGCCAAGGCGTTCCTGCCCGGCGTCGAGTTCATTCTGGACATTGGCGGCCAGGACATGAAGTGCCTGCGCGTCAAGGACGGAGTCATCGAGCACATCATGCTCAATGAGGCCTGCTCGTCGGGCTGCGGCAGCTTTATCGAGAGTTTCGCCGTCTCTATGAACATGGACGTGCGCGCGTTCGCCGACGCCGCCATCCATGCCAAGGCCCCCGTCGACCTGGGCAGCCGCTGCACGGTCTTTATGAACTCGCGCGTCAAGCAGGCGCAAAAAGAAGGTGCCACGGTGGGCGACATCGCGGCCGGCCTGTCCTATTCCGTCATCAAGAATGCCCTGTTCAAGGTCATTAAGCTGCGCGACCCCCAGGAGATTGGCAGTCAGGTGATCGTCCAGGGCGGCACCTTTATGTCCGACGCCACGCTGCGTGCGTTTGAGCAGCTCACCGGCGTGCATGCCGTGCGTCCCGACATCGCCGGCTGCATGGGCGCCTATGGTGCGGCCCTGCTCGCCCGCGATCGCGCCGGTGCCGACGGCACCTCGACCATCCTTTCGGCCGAGGACATCGCGCACCTCACCGTGACGCAAAAGCATGTCCGCTGCGGCCGTTGCTCTAACAACTGCCAGCTTACCGTCAACGACTTTGGCGGCGGCAGGCGCTTCATTACCGGCAACCGCTGCGAGAAGGGCGCCGGCCACAAAAAGCAGAAGACCGAGGCCCCCAACCTCTTCAAAAAGAAAAACGAGCTGCTCTTTAACCGCGAGGTGCTGAGCCCCGACGAGGCCCCGCGCGGCACCGTCGGCATCCCGCGCGCGCTCAACATGTACGAGAACTACCCCTTCTGGCATGCGTTCTTTACGCGCCTGGGCTTTAGCGTGCAGCTGTCCGACCAGTCGAGCAAGAAGACCTACCAGGCGGGTATCGAGTCCATGCCGTCCGAGAGCGTGTGCTATCCGGCCAAGATGAGCCACGGCCATGTGATGAACCTTATCGACCGCGATGTCGACTTTATCTGGATGCCGTGCGTGCGCTGGGAGCGCAAGGAGGATCCGACCGCCGGCAACTGTTACAACTGCCCCATCGTCATGAGCTATCCCACGGCGTTGGCACTCAACATCGACGAGATCCGCGAGCAGAACATCGAGTTCCTGTACCCGTTTGTGCCCTATCATGACAAGACCGAGCTCAAGCGCCGTCTGTACCAGGTGCTCGCCGTCGACCGTGTGGCCGATGCGCAAGCCGGTCGCGGTCGCGTGCGTGGGCCCAAGATCACGCGCTCCGAGGTCGATGCCGCTGTCAACGCTGCCTTTGAGGCCGATGCGCGTTTCCACGAGGACATCCAGACCATGGGCGAGGAGGCTCTTAAGTGGGTCGAGGACCACGGCGGTCACGGCATCGTGCTCGCCGGTCGTCCCTACCACAACGACCCCGAGATCAACCACGCCCTGCCCGAGCTTATCTCGAGCTTTGGCTTTGCGGTCTTTACCGAGGATTCGCTCGCGCATCTGGTAAAGCCCGAGCGTCCGATTCGCGTCGTCGACCAGTGGATGTACCACAGTCGCCTGTACGCCGTCGCCCGCTTTGTGACCATGCGCAACGACCTGGACCTGATCCAGCTCAATTCCTTCGGCTGCGGTCTCGATGCCCTGACCACCGATCAGGTGCAGGAGATCCTGGAGGCCAGTGGCAAGATCTACACCGTGCTCAAGATCGACGAGGTGTCCAACCTGGGCGCCGCGCGCATTCGCATCCGCTCGCTCATGGCGGCACTCAAGGACCAGGAGGCCGAGCGCTTGGCCGAGGCCACGGCTGCGGGCAAGGTCTTTGAGCAGGGCGACGCTGCGCCGGTGGCGCCCTCCACGGATGCCCCCGCGTTCGCGAGCCGCAAGTACACGTTCGAGGCACAGCGTGAGAGCGCCTCGACCGCATGGCCCAAGGTGCCCTTTACCGAGCAGATGCGCGACGAGGGCTATACCATCCTGTGCCCGCAGATGGCGCCGATCCACTTTGACCTGGTCAAAGAGGTGTTCCGCGGTGCCGGCTACAACTTGGAGCTGCTGCCCTCGACCGACCACGATGCCGTCGAGGCTGGCCTGCGCTATGTGAACAATGACATTTGCTACCCGTCGATTCTGGTGACGGGCCAGATTATGGAGGCCATCGAGAGCGGTCGGTACGACCTGTCCAAGACCGCCGTGGTCATCAGCCAGACCGGCGGCGGCTGCCGTGCCACCAACTACATCGCGCTCATCCGCAAGGCCCTGCGCGAGAGCGGCCACCCCGAGATCCCCGTGATCTCGCTTTCGGCCGTGGCGCTGGGCGAGGACAACCCCGGCTTTAAGCTGACGCCGGCGCTGCTTAAGCAGGCAGTCTACGCGGTGCTCTTTGGCGACGTGATGATGCAGATGCTCTACCGCTGCCGCCCGTACGAGGCCACGCCTGGTGCCGCCAACACGCTCTATGAAGAGTACATGGCGCGTGCCCGCAAGCTGGCGCCCAAGTTTAACCGCCACAACTACACCAAGCTGTGCCGCGAGGCCATCCGCGCGTTCGACACCATGCCGCTCGTGGGCGAGGGCACCAAGCCGCGCGTGGGCGTGGTCGGTGAGATCTTGGTCAAGTTCCATCCCACGGCTAACAACCACGTGGTCGATGTCATTGAGCGCGAGGGCTGCGAGGCCGTGGTGCCGGGCCTGCTCGACTTCTTCCTCTACTCCATGAGCAACGCCGAGCTGCAGAAAGACGAGCTGGGAAGCTCTGCTACTACGCGCGCGGGCATGCAAGCGCTCATCAAGCTTGTGGACTGGATGCGCACGCCGGTGGAGGAGATGCTCGAGAAGTCCCGCCGCTTCGAGGCGCCCGAGCGCATCGGCACCATGGCCGACAAGGCCCGTACGGTACTTTCGGTGTGCAACAACATGGGCGAGGGCTGGCTGCTCACGGCCGAGATGCTCGACCTGATCGACCATGGTGCGCCCAACATCATCTGCACGCAGCCCTTTGCGTGCCTGCCCAACCACGTGGTGGGCAAGGCCGTTATCAAGGAGCTGCGCCGCCAGCATCCCGAGAGCAACATTGTCGCGGTGGACTACGACCCCGGTGCGTCCGAGGTCAACCAGCTCAACCGCATTAAGCTCATGATCAGCGTGGCCAAGGAAAACATGCGCGCCGGCAAGGGCTTTAAGCTCGAGAAGGTGGCGCCGCTCGCGATGGACGAGGTCACCGGTCAGATGCGTGCCCATGACGACTGCGTGAGCTGCGGGCCGGCCAGCGAGGAGGCCGTCACATCGGTCGCCAAGCGTCTGGGACGCGGCATTAAGAAGTAGCTTGCCCGCTATGGGCTAGATATGAGACAAACGGGTGGCAGCCGTGCCGGCTACCACCCGTTTTTGCTGGACATATGTTGCGTAAACGCCCCAACTATCACCCTTTGCGAACTTAGATTTCGGAAGTATGCGGCAAAATCTGAATAGGTCGAGCACACCGGATATATCCAAGCTCTGTACCTGCGGTTTTATTGGCGAAAAACCAGGATGTGCTCAAGAGTTCCGGAATTTGCCGCATACTTCCGAAAACGACGTCTCGGTGGCACCAAAAACTGCCCTCGGAACCCTGAGATAATGAACATATGTAGCCGTTTGCCGCGAAATACCGCCCGTTTATAGAACCCACCCCCAGCGCGCGTCATCCTTACGGTTGAATAAATACACATCTATGGAATTACGTAAGAGAGGACCGTTCCATGAGCTACAAGACCGTTTGTGTTGCCGGCGGCGGCGTGTTGGGAAGCCAGATTGCCTTTCAGGCTGCCTACTGCGGCTTTGATGTAACGATTTGGCTGCGCAACGAGGGCAGCATCGGCCGCACCCAGCCCAAGATCGATCACGTGCGCAAGGAGTACATCGCGGCAATCGAGGGCATGGCGGACGGCACGGGCGAGTGGTGCGCCGGTATCGCCGATGGCACCCAGCCCTTCGACAAGGAAGCGGCGCTCGCCGCCGTCGAGCGTGCCTACTCCACACTCAAGCTGGAGCTCGATCTTGCCAAGGCCGTGGCCGACGCCGACCTGGTCATCGAGTCTATGGCCGAGGACACCCAGGCAAAGATCGGCTTCTACAAGAAGCTCGCCCCGGTTCTGCCGCAAAAGACCGTCATCGTGACCAACTCATCCACGCTGCTGCCGAGCACCTTTGCCAAGTACACCGGCCGTCCCGAGAAGTACCTGTCGCTGCACTTTGCCAACTCCATCTGGAAGAACAACATGACCGAGGTCATGGCACAGGACCAAACCGACAAGCGCTACTTCGACGAGCTCGTCGACTTTGCCAACGATATCCGTATGCTTGCCCTGCCCGTCAACAAGGAAAAGAACGGCTACCTGCTCAATTCCATGTTGGTGCCGTGGCTGCTTTCGGGCCTTGACCTGTATGTTTCGGGTGTGAGTGACCCCAAGAGCATCGACCTTGCATGGACGCGGGGCACCGGCGCCCCCAAGGGCCCGTTCCGCGTATTCGACACGGTGGGTATCCAGACGGCCTACAACATCGTCATGCAGTATCAGAAGGTCCCGGGCCTGGTGAGCCCGCTACTCAAGAAGATGATGATGCCCTACAACTTTAAGGCTATGGCGTCCGTCCTCAAGAAGATGCTCGACGAAGGTAAGCTGGGCGAAAGCTCGGGCGAGGGCTTCTTTACGTACTAAAAATGATCTCTTGGGGGCGGAAGCGTTGAGGATCTACGGTAGTATGCGACAAGATCTGAATAGGTCGAGCAAGAGCTGTAGCGCGCGTTGACGTTTGCCCAATAGAACGCAAAAATGCACCGTTCGCCGATACTCCTCTCGCGAGTGGTTGCCATATGGTTTGATGTTGGAAACATATGATTGCCGACAGGCCGTAGGTGACATTCGCCATGATATCGGAGGTACCAAGTATGTTTCGTGCTCCGTTAAACAAGTATCGGGCTGGCTGACATGAGCCGCCGTTTTGTCTCGATAACCGTTGCAGTGGTTTGCCTGGCGGTGCTTCTGGGCGCTATAGGGCAGTTCGCTATAAGTCGAGAAACATCCTATATGCAGGAATGTGCTTCCGAAGGCTTTGCCATTGACGGTTACTATCGGGATGACGAAACAAGTCGGGAAACCCTGGCTTTTCTTGAGGAGGACAACTGTCGATGGCAGCTGGTCGACCAAGACGGAATCTGCACAGACGGGCAGTTTAAGCGTACGGATGACCCCAACATCCTGATATTAAAGAAGGAAAACGGCGAAGAATTCGGTACGGTCCACGTGGCGTATATTTCGCGCCGACGCGATCAGGGCTTGCTCTACCTATTTAGAGATACCAGGGTGACCCGTTTTTATCTGGTGAGTACCGGTCCGGCGTTTATAGTGGAGTCTGGCGATGTCGATGTGGAAAGTTGATTCACGGCAATAAATCAGCGAGCGGAGCGCGGCCATGGACCGCGTCACGCTATTTGCTCGTGGCCCGCGTCACGTCTGCGCCATGTCGTGACTCGCGGCTGCGCGCATCCATCCCACGTCGCGTATTACTGCACATCAAACTCCACGCGATCGAGCTCGGGCACATTGAGGTCGATGAGCTTGCGGGCTACACGGCGGTCGTGTGCCCCAAGCGCCTCGCTTGTCGTCACATGGGCGACAACCTCGCGCTCGACAAGGCCCTCCTCCTCGCCTTCGGTGGCCGAGGTCTCGACGGCAACGGTGTAATCCTTAAAGCCCGGCAGCACCGCGGCAAGCTCGCGCGTGGTTTCGGTGACGCCATAGCCGTCCTGCACGCCGGCCTGCGCCGAGCCAATGGATCCCGCGGTCATAACGATGCAGGGGATGGCAAAGATCACCGTGCCCACGATGATGCGGCGGCGCACCTTGTGTGACAGCTCATCGACCTCGGCGTTTTCCTCGGCGGTCACAATGCCGTCGCCGTTGAGGTCGCGCTTGAGCGGCACGCGCAAAAGAAGCAGCACGGCTTCGGCAGCCAGTGCGATAAAGACCACGTTGATGCCAAACTCGTAGAGGGCTGAAAGAAACAGCGACCCGCTTGCGATGGCGATGCCATAGCCCGCCGCGCACAGGGGCGGCATGAGCGCGGTCGCCACGGCCACGCCGGCGATGAGCGTGGCGGGTTCCTGGTCGCGCGAGTTGCCCAGTCCGCCCGCAAAGCCGCCGGCGAGCGCGACAGCGAGGTCCCAGACAGTCGGTGTCGAATTGTCGATAATGGCGGCCGTGGTGGTGCCAAGGGGCGAGAGCTTAAAGTACAACGTGGACGTGATTAGACAAAAGACCATCTGCAGCGCGAGGCCGGCAATTGCCTCGACGGCAATCTCGCGGTCGAGCGTGGCGATGCCGTATGCCATGGCAAGGACCGAGCCCATGAGCGGACAGATGAGCATGGCGCCCACGATGGCAATGTCCGAGTCGATATCGAGGCCGATGCTCGCGATCAACATGGCAATGATCAGGATGCATAAGTGTGAGCCAGTCAGGCGCGCCCCGTTTACAAAGCGCTTGCGAATCACGTGATAGGGCGCGCGTCCCTCGCGTATGTTGAACGCCTGCTTAAGGAAACGGGTGGCATTCTCCATGGCCTCGCTGTGTGCAGGGCGTATACCGTGACGACGATGATGACGCTCGCGCAGCCGCTTGATCTGTTGTTTGTCGAGTTCCATGCTTACCTCGTTTAGCTTCTGAGCCGCTTCTTGCGTCTGTCGTCTTTACTCTACACCGCGTTAGGCGAGGTGTCAGACAAGGTTTGTTGACCTGGAAGTCAGGACAATCGACATGGCTAAAACGCCGTGAGGATCATAAGAGTCAAATAGACAAAAAGCGCGGGGCCGGTTTGATTCCGACTCCGCGCTCTGCGCTGGTGCGTTGTTGTTCGGCCTACCCCAGCAGGCTCAGACCAACAGAGACAAACGCCAGGATAACGCCGACGATGGACTCGCCGCCGAGCAGGCCGCTGGCGACAACCAAGCCCTGCTCCTGGAAGGCGGCGTCCTTGGCGGCCTTCTCCTCGTCCGAAAGACCGGCCTCGGCATCGCGGTGGGCTGCCCACTTGTCGTAGGCGAGCTTGACGCAGGAGCCCAGGAAGGCCGTGAGCGACATGTAGAACGGCAGGTACACGCCCAGGCCGATCATCATGGCCGGAATGCCGAGCCAGTACATGACGATGCCGGCGATAAAGCCGCCTGCGAACCACGGCACGCTCGGGATGCCCGAGACCATGGTGGCGACGACGCTTGCCTGCGCGGCCACAAAGCTCTTGTCGGGGCCGAAGGCGTCCGGACCATAGGCGGTGACGAGCGCGACCATGACGGCAGCGGCGACCAGGGCGCCCACGATGCCGCCGATGGCCTGGCCGATCCACTGCGCACGCGGGTTGGTGCCCAGCACGGCGCCGGCCTTAAAGTCGTTCATGACGTCGCCCGCAAGGCCGCATGCCACGGCCACGATGCCGGCGATAAAGAACAGCTTGACCTGGGCGATCTGTGCGAAGGCAGCCACGATGAGCATGACGATGAGGCCGAAGATCTCCATGGGGTCGATGCCCGTCTGGCCGCAGCTCTGCGCGCTCATGATGGTGGTGACAAAGGTGAACAGCGTGACGATGACGGCCGGGACGGGGCCAAGGTCGAGCGCGATGGCGACGATCACGGCGATGGCGGCAGTACCCAGGCCGATGATGCCGGCGTCGAGCTTAAGCGAGCCCGAGATGAGCGACTGCTCGTCGGTGTCGCTGGAGCTGTCGGCGGCGAGGCCGCGGGCGATACCGGCGACCTGCGGCAGGATGTCCTTGAGGACGACGGCGACGCCAAAGCCCATCATGAGGCCCATGCCGAGCGATTTGACGATGCCCTGCGCAGTCACAACGTCGAATAGACCCGCAGCGGTGCCGCCCACGATGATGCCAAAGTTACCTAGCAGCGCGCCGGCAAACCAGAAGGCAACCGGGGCGAAGCCAACCAAAAAGCCGATGGAGAGCAGCATGGGCGAGTTATAGATGGCAAAGGTCACGCCGGGGATATTGAGCGTGCACAGCATGCTGGGCACCACGCCCAGAGCGTCGCGAAGTACGCTGTAGATGCCTGCGATGGCCATGGAGCCAAAGAGCTGCTTGCCGGTCTTGCCGCCGGCCTCGGTGGCGCGCAGTGTCTGAGCTGCGGCATTGCCGGTGGGAAACTCCAGCGCGGCGTCCACGATAAAGTGGCGGTGGATGAGCGCCGTTGCCAGCAGGCCCAAGATGGTGCCGACGAGTGCCACGATAAACATGTCGAGCCAGCTGATCTGGTCGGCATAGCCCAGCATCCAGGCGCCCGGGATGGTAAACGCCAGGCCGCCGGCGACCATGGCGCCCGCGGACATGATGGTGTGGGTGACGTTGGCCTCGTTGAGGCTGGCGTTGCCCATGAGCTTCAGGAAGAACAGCGAGATGACGGCAGCGAAAATAATCGGCCAGGGGAGTGCACCCATCTTGAGGGCCGTGTAGGCCGAGCTTGCCGTGATGATCACGCAGCCAAGGACGCCGATGACGACGCCGCGCAGCGTGAGTTGCCCGCGCATCGAAGCGCGGTTCGAGGGATTGCTCATATAAAACTCCTTTGCGTATATCCGCTTCCCCCGGGAGCGCCGTTACGGATACGGCGCGGGAAGTCGGGTTACCAAGGGCCGCCGCGTGAGCTCGCAAACGACCGCGCACCAGTATAGCCGCAAGCTAGCCATTTTGGGATGACTGGTTTAGGTAGGCGATATACTGCTGGGCAGACGAAAGGAGCGCCGACGATGCTTAATGGGTGCGCATATATATTGACGGTCGACGTGGGCAACACGTTCATTCGCTTTGGCCTGTTTGCAGAGGATTCGGCCGCGGCGCAGGAATGTCCGCTTGCGACATGCGAGATCACGACGCCGTCGAGCATTACGGCCGACGAGGCACGCATGCGACTTGTACAGGTCATGGGCGCGCTCGCCGCCGATGCAGGTGTGCCCGGGGTGCTTGCACCCGCCGCGGCCGTGCTGAGCTGTGTAGTCCCGGCGCTCGAGCGCCCTTGGAAGACGGCGCTTTCCCGCACCTGCACGGGGCGCGTGCTCACCGTGGGGCCGGGTCTCAAGACCGGCATGCCTGTGCACTACGATGACCCGGCCGAGATCGGTCCCGACCGCATCGCCGATGCCGTGGCGGCCCGCGCCGTCTACGGTTCGCCGTGCATCGTGATTGACCTGGGCACGACGACCAATATCGAGGTCATCGACGCGCACGGTACCTTTGTGGGCGGCGTTATCGCGCCAGGCCTGGCCCTCGGCGCCCGTTCGCTTTCGGCGGCAGCAGCGCGCCTACCCCAGGTTGAGCCCTCGGCGCCAACGCACGTCATCGGACGCAACACGCGCGAGGCCATGCGCTCGGGTGTGGTTTTGGGCGAGGTAGCCCGCATCGACGGCATGCTCGACATGGTGCTTGCCGAGATGCGCGCGACCAAGGCCGCGGGGGAGGGCAATGTGCCCATCGTCATTACCGGCGACGATGCCGAGGCACTTGCGGCGCTGGTCGGCCATAGCCTGACGGTAGACGACGCGCTGACGTTGCGGGGTCTCGCCGAGCTCTACCGCATCAACCAAAAGCCCCGCCGCGCGTAGGGCGAGGGGCTGGTGGGATAAGCGCCCCTACCTTTCACCTGCTACAATGGGCCAAACTATTGCGATTGCGGAGGTGTCTGCCATGTCGGACGATCTTCATCAAACCGCGTCGGGCAAGCGCCGCGACGTTATTAGCTGGGACGAGTTCTTTATGAGCGTGGCCATCGCCGCGCAGCGCCGCAGCAAGGACCCCAACACGCAGGTGGGAGCGTGCATCGCCAGCACCAACCACCGCATCCTTTCGGTGGGTTACAACGGCACGCCCTCGGCGCTCAACGACGACTTTTTCCCGTGGGGTACGAGCGATGACCCGCTGCAGGACAAGCACAACTACGTGGTCCATGCCGAGGCCAACGCCGTGCTCAACTACCGTGGCTCGCTCAAGGACCTCGAGGGTTCCACGGTTTACGTCACGCTGTTCCCGTGCCACGACTGCGCCAAGATCCTGGCGCAGGTGGGCGTGGGCGAGGTCGTCTACCTGGACAATAAGTATGCCGACACCGATGACGGCCGTATCAGCCGCCGCATTCTCGACTCCTGCGGCATCAGCTACCGCCAGGTCATCGTCGATGTCCAGATTGGTACCGGGGGACAGGCTCGGCAGTAGCGCGTGCCAACGCCAGCTGGCGGCAAAACAGCCAAAAGAGCCCCGTCCCAAATTGACTGCTCGTGAAAGTCGTGTCCGCACGCATGGCTGGCGCCTAAGCGGGTACATGGCTGTAGTAACATAGCCCCTGTCCGCGGGCGTGCCCGCGTTATTGTGAGAAAGGAGCCCCTGTGGCTGTTAACGAAGAGCTGCTTAAGAAGGTTCTTGAAGAGATTCGCCCCAACCTGCAGGCCGATGGCGGCGATATGGAGTATGTGGGCGTCGACGACGAGGGTGTTGTCAAGCTGGAGCTGCAGGGCGCCTGCGCCGGCTGCCCCATGAGCTCGCTAACCCTTTCCATGGGTATCGAGCGCATCCTGAAGGAGCATGTGCCCGGCGTTACCCGCGTTGAGCAGGTCAATGCTTCCGGCGAGGCCGAGGACCTGTACGACGAGTACGCGCCGTTCTAAGACGCGAAAGCTGCGGACGGTACGCTCCGCATAGACGTTATGTCCAAATATGCGGCTGCGAGCGTAAGGCCCGCGACCGCATTTGTATGTAGGGAGCAGGGGATCGATATGCTCAACGACCTCTACCATATGCTTGATCCCGTCGCGATCTCGGCGGGCCCCATCACCATCTACTGGTACGGCCTGGCCTACGTGGTCGGCGCCCTGCTCACGGCGGTCGTTATGTACCGCACGCAGCGTCGTTGGGGCTTCGACATTACGATTGATGACCTGACGAGCGTCGTGGTCGGCGCGGTCTTTGGCCTCATCATCGGCGCGCGCCTGTTTTACGTCATCTTTTACGGCGATGGCTACTATTGGACCCACCCGCTCGAGATCTTTGCCACCAACGAGGGCGGCATGAGCTTCCACGGCGGCCTGGTGGGCGGCATCTTGGGCGGCATCATCGTGTGCCGCATGTACAAGCTCGACGCCTGGACCATCGCCGACCTTGCTGTGATCGGTGCTCCGCTGGCGCTGTGCCTGGGACGTTGTGCCAATTTCGTCAACGGCGAGCTGTGGGGTAAGCCGACCGATCTGCCCTGGGGTGTGGTCTTTGGCGGCACCGCGGGCGATATGCCGCGCCATCCCTCCCAGCTCTACGAGGCGTTTCTAGAGGGCATCGTGCTCTTCTGTTTTTTGCAGGTGCTCAGCCGCAAAAAGCCACTGCTGCCCCAGGGCACGTTTATGGGCGTGTTCGTGATGGGGTACGGCATCGTCCGCTTTCTCGTTGAGTTTGTGCGCGTGCCCGATGCCCAGCTGGGTTATCTGCTGGGAGGCGTTATCACCATGGGCCAGCTGCTGAGTTTGCCGCTCGTGATCGCCGGCCTGGCGCTCATCATCTTCGCCCGACACCGCAATCGTCCCCAGCGTATCTACCTCGACGTTTAACCACCACAAAGGGGACAGGCACCTTTGTGGTGGTTTGCTGGGCAACGATGACAGAACCGTAACGTTTTCCCAGATAAAACCTGCCAAAATAAACCTGTCCCTTTTTGGCGGGTTTCTAGAAAGGCTCTTTGGACTGTGAAGGATTCCGACCTCTCCACAACGGCTGCGCGCGACGCTGCCCGCATCGTCTGGTTTAAGCGCTACCCCGCCAAGCAGACGCTCATCGCATTTCTGCTCGCGCTGTTGGCGACCACGGCGTTTTCCATCGATCCCGCGCCGGTCTCGAGCAACGCAGTCTTGGCGATTGACCCCAAAGCCTCGGGCATGCTGTACGTGTGCTACGAGGTGCTCCTCTCGTTTGCCGGCCATACCGACGCGGTCATGCTGCTTGCGCTTGCCTGCCTGCTCACTCTGCCGTTTCGCTACGTATTCTTTGGCCGCGGCGATGCTTGGCGTCCTTCGGTGATCCTTCCGTCGCTGTTCTTTGCCGTCTGCATGGTGTTTGGCCGCAGCTACGACCTCACCGATTCTGCCGAGATCGTACTCGGCGACAAGGCTCGCATCATCTGCGCCTGGATAGGCGGTGCGGGCTGGATGCTCTTGGCGGTCGTTGCCTTCTACCTGGCTTTTGAGTGTCTAGATTGGCTGAGCTCTCGGCGCATTCCGTTTTCCGAAGCGCACTTTGGCCGCGTATGGCGTGTGGCTCACGCCGTGCTCTCGGTCCATCCCTTTGCCGGGCCCTTCCTGGTGCTTATGGTCGCCTGGGCGCCCACGCTCATCGCTTCGCTGCCCGGCCTTTTTATGGGAGATACGGGTGCGCAGATTCGCCAGTGGTTCAACTACCCCAACGGCACGAGTGACTACCTGCGTCTGCTCAATCCCAATGTGTTGCTCAACGGACATCACCCCGTGGTGCACACGGCTATCATCGGTTCGTGCGTCCAGCTGGGGCTTTCACTGTTCAACAGCGCCAACGCAGGTCTTGCCATCTACACCTGCGCTCAGTTCCTCATCACGGCCGCCTGCATGGCCTATTCCATCTCGTCGCTGCGCAAGCTGGGCGTGAGTCTGCCGGTCCGCGGCGTGATCTTGCTGTTCTTTGTGTTTATGCCCATGTTCTCCAACTACGCGGCCCTGCTTACCAAAGATGTGCTGTTTGCCGACGCGTTTTTGGTGCTGTTGGTGCAGGCCGTGAAGCTCGTGGCATGCGGCCTGCCCCGTCGCGATGCCAATGCCGAGCGTGCGGGCGAACAGAGGCCCGTGCTCTTTGCGCGCCATGACTGGCTGCTGCTCGCTCTGGGCGCCATGGGTTCCACGTTTCTGCGCAACGGCGGCCTGGTGTTTCCCCTGGCGGCATGCGTAATCGCGGCGGCGTTTTGCGCATGGGACGCGCATGTGGCTCGTCGTGCGGCTAAGCAGACGGGCACCGCGGTCTCATGCGCCACACCGCGCTTCCGCTGGGTTGGCGTCCTCGCGGTACTCGCGCTCTGCCTTGCCTCTAATATGTACTTCACCAAGGTCTTTATGCCGGAGCACGATATCACGCCTGGTTCCAAGCGCGAAATCCTCTCGATTCCGTTCCAACAGACGGCTCGTTTCGTCCAAAAGCACGACGGCCTCAACTCGGGCGTCAACCCTACGGTTAAGGAGGACGGCACTATCGTGGAGGCACCCTGCGACGGTTTGGTGACCGACGAGGAGCGCGTCGTGATCGATCGCGTGCTCAAGTACGAGAACCTGGGCCGCCGCTACAACCCCGACAAGTCCGATGCCGTCAAGAACTGCTTTAACGAGTACGCCTCGCAGGAGGACATCAAGGCCTATTTTGAGGTCTGGGCGCAGATGTTCAAAAAGGATCCCGAGTGCTATATCTCGGCGCTCATCAATAACTATTACGGCTACTTTTATCCGAGTGCCCGCGATGCGTGGGTCTACAGCACGGCGCGCAGTGCCGAGATTATGGCGCGCCCCGATAATCTCAAGTACTTCGACTTCCATCCGGTCGATAGCAAGGTTGTGCGCTGGTGCGACCACCTGATCAATCTGTACCGTGTGGCGGTGCAGCGCATCCCGTTTATTTCGCTCACCATGAGCTCGGCCACCTATGTGTGGATTATGATCGCCGTGGTGGTCTACCTGCTGCGTCGTCATTCATGGCGTGCGCTGGCGATCTGGGTGCCGCTGTTGGGCGTGCTCGCCGTGTGCCTGATTGGTCCGTGCAACGGCTCGACCTACATGCGCTACCTGTATCCGGTCATCGCCTGCATGCCCTTCGCCATCGGCGCCACCGTCACCCGCAGTGACTTCCTCTGGTCCTAACCTGGTGCATTGGGGTCAGGTTTCTTTGCTGCACCAAAGGGGCCATCATCACGACGCCTTCATTTTGGGGTTTATCTTGCAGGCCAGTAGGTATATCATAACGACGTTTGTTTATATTGCCCGAGCATCTGCGCTGGGCTTTAGGTCGAAACCGATAGGAGACACGTATGTCCGGACACTCTAAGTGGGCCACAACCAAGCATCGTAAGGGCGCGCAGGACGCCAAGCGTTCCGCCCTCTTCTCCAAGCTCAGCCGCAACATCACCGTTGCTGCCCGTCTCGGCGGTGACCCGCTGCCCGAGAACAACGCCAGCCTCGCCGCTGCCGTTGCCAAGGCCAAGGCTCAGTCCATGCCTAAGGACAAGATCAAGTCCGCTATCGACAAGGCTTTTGGTTCGGGTGCTGACGCCGCCGTCTACGAGAATATCGTGTACGAGGGCTACGGTCCCGCCGGTGTCGCCGTCTACGTCGACTGCCTGACCGACAACCGCAACCGTACCGCCGCTGATGTCCGTTCCGCCTTCTCCCACGCTGGTGGCAACCTGGGCACCTCCGGCTCCGTCGCCTTCCAGTTTGAGCGCAAGGGCCAGATTGTCGTCGCCAAGGAGATCCTGGACGAGAACGCCAAGAAGGAGACCATGATCGCCAACGGTGCTGCCGGTGACGAGGATGAGTTCATGATGGCCATCGCCGAGGCCGGTGGCGAGGACTACGAGGATGCCGGCGAGGAGTGGATCGTCTGGACTGCTGCCAACGACGTCATGGCTGTCTCCAAGGCGCTCGAGGAGCAGGGCGTCCAGGTCAAGGGTTCCGAGACCACCATGGTCCCGACCACCCCGACCGAGGTCTCTGGTACCGACGCCAAGAAGGTCCAGCGCCTCATCGACCGTCTTGAGGAGCTCGACGACGTCCAGGACGTCTACAGCACCATGGACATGACCGACGAGGTCATCGCTGCCCTCGAGGAGGAGTAGCGCCAGCACGGATTGAGCCGTGCATATCTGGGCATAATGAAGCGAGCATGCAAGCCTCGTGGAGTAGATGAGCCGGATCCGCGTGCGTAGAGCACCGGACCCGGCTCTTTTATAATGATGCGAACCGTTCTGCATTTCGAGAGCCGAGATTTGAAGGGAGCGCCGCGTGCGCGTACTCAAACGAGCCCTAGCGATCGTGTATCTTGCCGCCACCATCGTGGCACTGGGTACGCTTGTCTGCCAGTTTTGGGGGCCGTATACGTATCGCTTTATGCTGCTGATGCGCGACCCCATGCCGCGCATCGTCGTGACGGCGTGCGCCGGCGTCGTGGCGATCGGCGTACTGCTGAGCTTTTTCCGCCTGATGTTCGCCCGTCGCGAACCGTCCTGCGTGCATCCGGCGGGGGAGCGCAATATCGAGGTTACCCTTGCGGCGCTTTCTTCGTGCGCCAGGGTTGCTGCCGAGCGCGACGACCGCGTGATGGTCGAGCATGTCGAGGCTCGCGTCCAAGGCCCCGACGATTCGCACGTCCGTTTTAAGGTCGAGGCTATCGCGCTTGACGATAAGGACGTGGCATCTCTGGCTACCGCGATGCAGCAGCGCATCGAAGAAGCCTGCGATACCATGCTCGGCGCGCCGGGTACGACCGCGCGCGTTCGTTTTTTGCCGTCTAAGACTACCGTCCAGACCGTGGAGGTTTCCGGTGAGTGATACCAATCAAGATAAGACCGCTCGTACGCCGCGCCTGACGATTGACCAGAGCGCCGCGCCGGCAAGCGAACCTGTTGATTCCAAAGCAGAGGCAACCGAGTTACAAGACGCGGCAGCCGTGGATTTTGACGAGGCTATGGGTCTCATCAAGGGTACGGGCGCTGCCATCTGGAGCTATGCTGTGCGTCACCCCAACACCACGCTCGGTGCCGTCGCTGGCTTTATCCTCGCCGTGTTGGTGCTCACGCTCGGCCTGTGGGACACGCTCGTCATTGCATTCTTCGTGCTGATCGGCGCTGTGATCGGCCAAATTCGCGACGGCGAGAACGGCATCGTCAACTTCTTCGGCCGTTTGTTTAGCGGCCGCTAATATGTATTCGACTGTCGCATCCGCGGCAGGCATAAGGAGGAACCATGGCTTTTAATACGAAGGTCGATGTGGCCGATACCGAGCTCGAGGCAGACGAGACCGTCACCGCCGAGGTCGAAGGCGTGACGCTCGAGGACGAGGCGCTTGTCGAGGCCGAGTCCGAAGACGAGGTTGACGAGGATGACGAGGAGGCTGACGAGTCCGAGGACTCGCTGACCTATTCCAACGGCGTGATCGAGAAGATCGTCGCCATGGCCACTCGCGAGGTGCCGCACGTCTTGGGCATGAAGGGCAACCTCATGCACTTTGTACAGGAGCAGTTTGGTGCCGAGAACCTGACCAAGGGCGTGACGGTCGAGGTCACCGATGACAACCGCGTGGTCGTCAACATTTCCGTCATTATCGAGTATGGCGCCTACGCGCCCGCGATTTTCGACGACGTTAAGGCGCGCGTGACCGAGCGCCTCGCCGCGATGACCGGCCTTGAGGTGGCAGGCGTCAACCTGCGCATCGAGGATGTCATCACCCCCGAGGAGTACGAACACCGCACCAACCAGCACGAGTAACCTGCCAAATAGGGACAGGTTTGTTTTGGCAGGTTTTATCTGCGAAAACGTTAAACGGCCGACCGCGCAAGCAAAAGCGTGGCCGGCCGTTATTTGTATGCCCCCCGATGTAGGCATACCGCTCGTCTAACTAGGGGTTGCAATCGTCGCGTTCCGCGTTACCCTAATGGGCGCATTGTTTCCAAATTGTTAACGAGGGGTTGCCGTAATGGCTGACGAGCACGAAACAGAAAGCAAGGCATGGGCGATTGAGGCCGCCGCGGCAGAGGCGGCATCGCGTGCTGCCGAGGAGGTGCATCGTCCTCCCGTGGTGCCGATGGAGCGCGTGGTTGATCGCACCGATATCGAGCGCGGCGAGCGTGCCGGTCAAAAGCGCAGCCAGGAGCCGGGCTTCCCGCGCTTTTTTGCCGAGCTCAATCTGGGCCTGATTCTTACGGCCTTCGCCATCGTTGCGTTTAAAACCCCTAATCACTTTGCTTTTGGCGGCACCTCGGGCGTGTCGGTCATTTTGTCCACGCTGTTCCCGACCCTGCCCGTCGGCGTCTTTATGTGGATTATTAACGCGGTTCTCGTCGTTTTGGGCTTTATCTTTTTGGAGCGCAAGGCAATCCTGTGGAGCGTCTTCGCCTCGTTTGCGCTGTCCGCCTATGTTTCGCTGTTTGAGCTCTTTATTCCGACCGATGTCTCGATGACGGGCGATATGTGGCTCGACCTGTGCTTTGCCGTCATCTTGCCGGCGCTCGGCAGCGCTATTGTCTTTGACATCGGCGCCTCGACGGGTGGCACGGACATTCTTGCCATGATCCTCAAGCGCCGCACGACGCTCGAGATTGGTCGCGCCCTGCTGCTGGTCGATATCGGCATCGTGACCATCGCGGCCTTTTTGTATGGCCCGCGTGTCGGTCTGTACTGCGTGCTCGGCCTGTTTGCCAAGACGCTTGTGGTCGACAAAGCCATTGAGAGCATTCATCTGCGCAAAGTCTGCACGGTCATTTGTTCCGAGCCCCTTAAGGTCGAGGAGTTTATCGTCAAGCATCTCAACCGCACGGCGACCATCAGCCGCGGCTACGGTGCCTTCTCGGGCAAGTGCGTGACGGTGATCATGAGCGTGCTGAGCCGTCGCGAGGCCGTGCAACTACGCCGCTATGCGCGCGAAGTCGATCCGGGTGCCTTTATCACGATTGTCGACAGCTCCGAGATCGTCGGCAAGGGTTTCCGCGGAACGAACTAACGCGGTCGAGCTTATCAAACAATCGAATAGCGCCCTGCGCATTGCAAATGCGTCATGTTGGAGTATTTGTCCCCACATTGGGTGATAATGATGCCAAAGACATCGTTTGCGATCCAGATGATTCGCTCAAGATACGAAGGGATGATCTCGATGTTCTGTTCGCAGTGTGGTGCCCCCATGGGCGACAACGATAAGTTCTGTGGTGCGTGTGGTGCCCCCAATGCCGGTGCCGCAGCCTCTGCCCCTCAGGGTCAGCCCCAGCAGTTTGTTCCGCAACCGCCCGTGGCGAATGCGTCCAAGGGCTGTGTGGCTCAGGCGTTTGAGGACATGACCAAGACGCCGGGCGTGCTGCAGCGCGTGTGCCAGATCGCCTTTTTGCCGGCGCTGATTTGTGTTGTGTCGGTGCTCGTGCTGTTCATTCCCGTTATCGGCGGTATCGCGGCTGCCATCGGCTTTTTGGCAGCTTGCATTGCGAGCGTGTGTGGTTCCGGCTTTGGTATTGAGTGGGGTCGCGATCTGTCGCTCAAGGTTGATGACGGTATGGATCGTCCACTCATGCGTTCCACGTCGTTTGGCCTCGGAGTCTTTTCGAGCGTTATCTCGGTCGTGCTCGAGGTTATTGCTGCCATTCCCGTTATCGGTGTAGTGCTTTCGCTGGTGGAGAGCGTGGTAATTGGCGCCGCGGGTTCGTATTCATATTACGGCTCTTATGCACTCGAGGCAGCGCTGTTCGGCTCGCTTGGCCTGCTTGTCCTGGCTATGATTGCCACGGCGGTCTTGGGGGTCTTCTTTAAGATGTTCGCCGACATTGCCGTGATGCACTTTGCGGTGACCGGTCGTGTCGAGAGCGCGTTTTCGCTCGATAAGGTCTGGGCGGCCTTTAAGCACAACAAGACCAAACTGTTCTGCGCTTCGTTCCTTCCCGAGTTTTTGACGGGCCTGGTCGCCAACGTTGTCACATGGATCCTGACGCTCGTCTTTGGCACCATTGCCTCTGTCGGTATGTATAGCTACTACTACCGTCCTTCGGCTATTGAGGCGCTTGTTACCGGCGGTGGCATCACGCTCGTATTGTTCTTGGTGCTGACGGCGTTTGTCACGGTATTCCTCACGGTCTTTGGCAAGATGCTCAAGCATCGTGCCGTTGGCTATTGGGTAGCGCGTTATGCAGCTGAATGGGCTGATGAGGATAAGGATGACGTCCTGACCTTTGTGCTGCCGTTTGAGAAGAAGTCTGCTCCGGCTGGTTTTAGCGCCGACGCAGCGCCCGTATCCGATTCCGCTGCGGCGCCCGAGTCCGAGCCCGCGCCCGAGCCCGAGCCCGCGCCTGAGCCCGAGCCTGCGCCTGAGCCCGAGCCCATGCCGGAACCGGAGCCCGAGCCCATGCCGGAACCGGAGCCCGAGCCCGAGCCTGCACCAAGCTCCGACGAGGACCCGCAGGACGAGTAGCCCTGCCGCCTGCCATTTGGGGACGGGGTAGAAACGGTAGAAATAGCGCTTGACAAATGAGCGGGGGCGGACGTGTCGAAACGTCCGCCCCCGCTTTGATATCGCGATGTGGCTATGACTGCGAGATGGCCGCGAATCGACTACTCGCCGCGCTTCTCCTCGCGGCGAGCGGCGGCACGTGCATCGTGGATGCCCTTGATCGCGGCATGGCGTGCCGTGCGGGCGTCATGGATGGCGTCGCGAGCCTCGGCGGTCGTTGCCTTGGCAGAGCGCAACTTGGCGGCCAGGTCGGGGTTGGTTTCGGCGACCGCGGCAATCGTGGGGCCGTCGAGCTCCTCTTGCGTGGGCTCGGCCAAAAAGTCGATGGCATACTGGGCGGCCACCATGGAGCCCTTTGCCAGCACAGTCTCGTCGATCTTGTAGAAGCAGGAATGTTGGGCGTACGTGGCACCAATCTTGGGGTTGCGCGTACCTACAAAGGCGAGCACGCCCGGTACACGGCGCAGGTACTCCGAAAAATCCTCGCCCGAAAGTGTGCCGCGATAATGGCCTTCGCCGGCTGCACCCAGGCACTTGACCACGGCCTGACGACAACGCTCGCTCGAGGCGGCTTCGTTTTCGACTTTGTAGTTGGCGATGGTGTAGTCGGTGAGCTTGGCTTCGGCGCCCAGGGCTGCCGCGGTATGCTCCACGATGCGGCGCATGAGCTCCGGCATTTCCTCGTGGGTCGAGTCGCCGTAGGTGCGCACCGTGCCGGCGAGGTAAGCCGTGCCGGCGATAACATTGCGCGCGGTGCCGCCATGCAGCTCACCGACGGTGATAACGGCCGGCTCGTAGGGGCTAATCTCGCGCGAGACGATAGTCTGCAGTGCGTTGACGATCTCAGCGGCAACCATAACGGCGTCGTGGCCGCGCTGGGGCATAGCGCCGTGGCACGAGGTGCCGCGGACGTCGATGCGGAACCAGTCGGTATTGGCCATGCGCGGACCGGGCTCGCAGCTTACGGTGCCGGCGTCAACCTCGCTCCAGATATGCGCGGCGTAGGCACCATCGACGCCGTCGAGCACGCCCGTGCCGATCATGAGCTTGGCGCCCTGGCCGTTTTCCTCGCTGGGCTGGAAGACGATGCGGACTTCGCCGTGGATGTCGTCGGTCATATGGCGCAGGATTTGCAGCGTGCCGAGCATCATGGCGATGTGGCAGTCGTGGCCGCAGGCGTGCATGCAGCCTTCGTTGACGCTGGCGAACTCCTCGCCGGTCTGCTCGGTGACGGGCAGGGCGTCGATGTCGGCGCGCAGCAGGATGCGGCGGCGTGGCGTGCCGTCCTCGCGATAGGCGTCGGGCGCGGTGCCGCGAAGGGTCGCCACAAGGCCCGTCTTAAGGGGACGCTCGTAGGGGATATTCATGGCGTCGAGCTGGTTGGCGATGTCAGAAGTCGTGCGCTCCTCGGCAAGGCTCAGCTCCGGGTGCTTATGGAAGTGGCGGCGCTGCTTGATGATATAGGGTTCAAACTCTGCGGCGATATCCTGAATGGCTGCGGTGACGTCGTCAGCCGCTCGTACCTCGGTTGCCGCCATAATCTGCTGTGCCTTGGTCTTCGTCATGGTCGATTTGCTCCTTGCTGTGCCATCGCGCAATTCGTACAAGCTCTCTCCAGTATGCCACCTGCCACTTGGCCTGGCAAAGATGCCGTTTGCCGCTTGGCGTTTTGTAACAGGGGCGGGGGAGTACACTCGGGAGTGTTGAATTTCCTGCCAGAGACGGGGATGCCCATGCAACATATCGATCGGATTATCCGCTCCAAGAACGTCTTTACCGCGCAAGACGGTATCGATACCGCCCGCGAGCTGGCGATTGCCATTGCAGGCGACCGTATCGTCGCGGTCGGTGCGCCCGATGACGTGATTGCCGCCGCTCCTGCCGCCACGTCGGTTATCGACTACGGCGAGCAGTTTGTCTGCCCCGGTTTCCATGACGCTCATCTGCACTTCTTCCATACCTCGGTCGGTTCCTCGCCGTACATGCTCATGGATATGGGCACGTCCGAGGCGGCGCTGGTACAACACGCGCTTGAGTTTTCCCAGGACCTGCCCGACGACGCTTGGGTTGTAACGCAGGGTTGGCGCGACTACCGCTGGGACCCGCCCGAGCATCCCACTAAGGCGTCGCTCGATGCGGCATTTCCCGATCGTCCCTGCGTTATGTACTCGGGCGACGGGCACACGCTGTGGCTCAACAGCCGCGCACTCGAGGCGCTCGGCGTTACGCGCGACAGCGAGCCTCCGGTGGGTGGCAGTTACGACAAAGATGCAAATGGCAAGCTTACGGGTATCGCCCACGAGGCGGCTGCTATGCAGCTGCTGCCGCGCTGCCTGGAGTGGCTGGGCGAGGACCGCATCGCGAGCGCTTACGCCGACCAGATGAAGCGTATGGCCGAGCAAGGCATCACCTCAATCTGCGATATGTCGCTCATGCCCATGCCGGGCTGCGACTTTATTCGCGACGATGTTTACGAGAAGCTACAGGCCTCCGGCAAGCTGGGCATCCGCGCCCATCTGTTTCCCACGCTGCTGGATGACCAGTCGCGCTTGGAAGAACTCCAGACCCGCTACGCGAACAACGCGCTGCTCTCGGCGCCAGGCTTTAAACAGTTCTTCGACGGCGTGTCGAGCGAGCATACCGCATACCTCACTGAGCCCTATACCAACCCGCGCTTCCCGGGCGACCAGGGCCGCCTGACGGTCCCTGTCGAGCGTATGCGCAAGTTGGTTTTGGCGGCAGCCGAGCGTGACCATACCGTGCGCATCCACGTCATCGGCGACGGTGCCATCCATGCCGCACTCGATATCTTTGAGGAGGCGGCAGAGCTCTACGGCTTGCCCCAGCACGGCCATAATACGCTTGAGCATTTGGAGAATCTGCTGCCCGAGGACATCGATCGTCTGCGCAAACTCAACGTCATTGCCTCGAGCCAGCCCTGTCATATCACACTCGACCCGGGTGGTCCGGAGCGCGACCTGGGCTTGGAGCGTAGCCGCATCATGTGGCCGTTTGCGACCTATAAGCAGCGCGGCATCCGCCAAGCCTTCGGCACCGATAGCCCCATCACAGCTGTTACCAGCATGAACGTGCTCTACACGGCTATTACGCGCCAAGACCCCCGCAGCCACTGGCCCGAGGGCGGCTGGTTGCCGAGCGAGCGTATCGATGCGGCAACGGCTCTGCGCAACTACACCCTGGGCAGCGCCTATGCAGCGGGCGACGAGCAAAACCTCGGCAGCCTGGAGCCCGGCAAATACGCCGATCTGGTAGTCCTGGACCAAAACCCGCTCACCGTTGACCCCCAAGAGCTCCAGGTCACCAAAGTTCAGGCCACCTACCTGGCGGGCAACATGATTTACGAGCGCTAAGTATTCATGCCGTACCGTTAAACGCGGCTCGGGCAGCCTATTTTGGGATGGCGCTCGAGCCGCGTTTGTTTGCCTATGGGGTCCGTTAGGAGCGCCCCCGCTCTGCTTGATTTGGGCGCGGGGCGGAGGCGCCGCTGCCCCGCGCTCAATTTGGACATCAGTAATGCCGTCTCTTGGTGTTTTGCATACTTCCCATTGCAGATTGCATAAAAAGGTTGGATTGATTTTTCTGGTCCTGATGTACCCCCGCCTGGGCCGTGCAAAAAACGGAGTATTCAGCACCGCAAGCCCCGCCGGTGCCGCTACAGTCAGGTAGCATCGCGGAGCTCGACGTTATTTTGCGGTCCGGTGCGGCGCGAAGCAAGCCTTTTTGTCCTGACGGGGTTTGTCTGCCGACTCAAATCGCCGGTCGAAGGCGTCCTTGGGACCAATATGGTTTGTCCGGCGCGTATGCAGCCGTCCTGGCCTGTTGAATACTCGAAAAAATGCACGGTGCTCCCCAGGGGACCCGTGTGCGCGGCGAAAACCATGCCCATGTCGCTATCCGCATCGCCATTTTGCTGCACTGACTTTTCCGAATGCCGGGCCCGAATTAGTCAACCTGGCTCCCGGGGCGGACCGGAGGGCATGAAGTTTGTCGCGAGTTCCGCACGCAAAGGAAAGCACTTAATGTGCTTTCCGTCTTGCGCAGGACTGTAGAGCAGCAAACTTCATGCCCTCCGGTCCGCCCCGGGAGCCACCGCTAAGTTATCCCCCGGCATTCAGAAAATCTAAGTGCCAAAAAATAAGATTTTTTGACTCCGTGTTGTATAACCCGCCATTCGTGGGTACCATTCAACGCGTACGCAAACAAAAAGGGTTAATTCGCGTGGCATAACCACGCGGCCCAAAAAGGAGGAGACAAGCATGTCGTCTTTGAAGCCGCTTGCAGATCGTGTTCTGGTCAAGCCCGACGAGGCCGAGCAGAAGACCGCTTCTGGTCTGTATATCGCCAGCAACGCTCAGGAGAAGCCGCAGCGCGGCACCATCGTTGCCGTTGGCGCCGGCAAGGTCAACGACAAGGGTGAGCGCATCCCCATGGACGTCAAGGTCGGTGACGTTGTCATCTACGGTAAGTTCGGTGGCAACGAGGTCAAGGTCGACGGCGAGAAGTATCTGCTGATGCGCGCCGACGACATCTACGCCGTCGTCGAGGCCTAGTCTCGTCAGAATCTCTGATTCGTCTTTGAACGCGCCCGCCGCATAGGACTCGGAAGCGGCGACGCGAGTCACATTTCTTTTGGAGGATTACCTACCATGGCAAAGAACATTACGTTCAACACCGATGCCCGCGCTAAGCTCGCCAAGGGTGTCAACACTCTGGCCGACGCCGTTACCGTCACCATGGGCCCCAAGGGTCGCTACGTTGCTCTGCAGCGCACGTTTGGTGCCCCGACCATCACCAACGACGGCGTTTCCGTCGCCAAGGAGATTGAGCTCGAGGACAACATCGAGAACATGGGTGCCCAGCTGGTGAAGGAGGTCGCCACCAAGACCAACGACACCGTGGGTGACGGCACCACCACCGCAACCCTGCTCGCTCAGGCTATCGTCAACGACGGCCTGCGCAACGTCGCCGCTGGCGCCAACCCGCTGGCCATCCGTCGCGGCATCGACAAGGCCGTCAACGCCGCCGTCGCCGAGATGAAGAAGCAGGCCAAGCCGGTCGAGACCAAGGAGCAGATTGCTTCCGTCGGTACCATCTCCGCCGGTGACCCCGAGGTCGGCGAGAAGATCGCCGAGGCCATGGAGGTCGTGGGCAAGGACGGCGTCATCACCGTCGAGGATTCCCAGACGTTCGACATCACCATCGACACCGTCGAGGGCATGCAGTTCGACAAGGGCTATGTCTCCGCTTACTTCGTCACGGATAACGACCGCATGGAGGCCGTGATGAAGGATCCGTACATCCTCATCACCGACCAGAAGATCTCCAGCGTCCAGGACATCATGCCTGTTCTCGAGGCTGTCCAGCGCGCTGGCCGTGGCCTGCTCATCATCGCTGAGGACATCGATGGCGAGGCTCTGCCGACCCTCGTCCTCAACAAGATCCGTGGCGCCCTCAACGTCTGCGCCGTCAAGGCCCCGGGCTACGGCGATCGCCGCAAGCGCATCCTGGAGGACATCGCCGTCCTCACCGGTGGCCAGGCTGCTCTGGACGAGCTGGGCGTGAAGGTCGCTGACATCACCGCCGATATGCTCGGTACCGCTAAGTCCGTCACCATCTCCAAGGACAACACCGTCGTCGTCGGCGGCGCTGGCTCCAAGGAGGCCATCGACGCCCGCATCGCTCAGATCAAGGGCGAGATGGAGAACACCACCTCTGACTTCGACCGTGAAAAGCTCCAGGAGCGCCTGGCCAAGCTCTCCGGTGGCGTTGCCGTCATCAAGGTCGGCGCTGCTACCGAGTCCGAGCTCAAGGAGATCAAGCATCGCGTCGAGGACGCTCTGCAGGCTACCCGCGCTGCTGTCGAGGAGGGCATTGTCGCCGGTGGCGGCGTCGCCTTCATGGACGCTGCTCCTGCACTCGACGCCGTTGAGCTTGACGACCCTGAGGAGAAGATCGGTGTCGACATCGTCAAGAAGGCTCTGACTGCTCCGGTCGCTACCATCGCCAAGAACGCTGGTTTTGAGGGCGCTGTCGTGGTCGACAAGGTTGCCGAGCTGCCCGCCGGCCAGGGTCTCAACTCTGCCAACGGCGAGTGGGGCGACATGATCGAGATGGGCGTCCTCGACCCCGTCAAGGTCAGCCGCGTCACCCTGCAGAACGCTGCTTCTGTCGCCAGCCTGATTCTCATCACCGAGGCCACCGTCTCCGATGTGCCCAAGAACACTCAGCTTGAGGACGCTATCGCTGCTGCTACCGCTGGTCAGCAGGGCGGCGGTATGTACTAAGGCCGACAAGGTCTAGAACTCCCACCGGGAATCCGGGGGCGTGACGGGGTTTCTCTCCGGAACGTCCTCGGACATGCAAAGAGGCTCCGCATCGCGCTTCGTGCTGCGGAGCCTCTTTGCGTCCTGCGGAATGTTCCGGAGAGAAACCCCGTCACGCCCCCGGATTCCCTGCGTTTACGGCCTTGAGGTCGGCGGGCGGAGAAGGACGTGGTTGTGGGGGATGCGTGTCCCGGTCGCTGTTTCGCGGCTCTGCCGCGAAAGGCGCGCTACTTTGGGGCGGATGGAGGACGTGGTTGTTGCGCTAACTTGTCCCTACCGCATTTCTGGAGCGTTTCCCCACCACAAATTACCCTTGGCATACTTGCGCGAACGATTGCTCGTGCTACACTTGCAAGTGCTGTTTCAGGGCGGGGTGGAATTCCCCACTGGCGGTAAATCGGGCGGTGCCAAAGGGGTGCCGCGGAGCAGGCGAGATGCCTGCGGCCGAGCCGATGAGTCCGCGACCCGTGTGTGCGTTGGTTCGCATGCCGGCTGAACTGGTGAGATTCCAGTACCAACGGTTAGAGTCCGGATGAAAGAGGCAGGTGATCTTATGTCTGAACAGTCGCAGCATATCCATTTTGAGAACACGAATAGGTGGAGCACCAAACAGCTCGTTACCATGGCGCTGATGTGCGCCTTGGGCGCCCTGTTTATGTATGTGCAGCTGCCCATCCTTCCTTCGGCGCCGTTTTTGACGTATGACCCGTCGCTGGTGCCGGCGATGGTGTGCGGGTTTGCGTATGGTCCTGGTGCCGGCACTGCTGTTGCCGCCATGGCGATCGTTATCCATGCGCTCACCACGGGTGACTGGGTCGGCGCGCTTATGAACCTGGTTGCCACGCTGGGCTACATTCTGCCCGCGGCTATCGTCTACCAGAAGATGCATACCTATAAGGGTGCCGTGATTGGCCTGGTGCTCGGCGTCATTGCCGCTACAGCGCTGTCTATGGTCGCAAACCTTACCATTGGCGTATGGTTCTGGTATGGCTCGGTCGATGTGATCGCCCCGCTCATGATTCCTGCCGTACTGCCGTTCAACCTTATCAAGACCGTGCTTAACTCGGTGTTGACGCTTGCGGTGTACAAGGCGGTCTCCAACCTCATCACGCCTAAAAAGGACCAGGTCAAAGGCCGCGCATGATTGAGTGTCGGGGCGTTTCCTTTAGCTATGACGGTGCCGTACCGGCGCTCGACGGCGTCGATCTGAATATCGAGGACGGCGAGTTTTTCTGCATTCTCGGTGGCAATGGGTCGGGCAAGTCGACGTTTGCCAAGCATCTGAATGCGCTGCTGCAGCCCGATGCGGGCACGGTACGCATCAACGGCATGGATGCGTCCGATCCCGAGCTGGTCTACGACATCCGCTCGACCGCGGGCATGGTATTCCAGAATCCCGATGACCAGCTGGTGGCAACGCTTGTCGAAGATGACGTTGCGTTTGGTCCTGAAAACCTTGGCGTGCCATCGGCACAAATTGCGCAGCGCGTACGCGAGGCGCTGAAGGGCGTGGGCCTGGTGGGCTTTGAGCGCCGCGAGACCCACGCGCTTTCGGGCGGCCAAAAGCAGCGCGTGGCGCTTGCCGGTGTGCTCGCCATGGAACCGCGCGTGCTCATATTGGACGAGGCTTCCTCGATGCTCGATCCGCGTGGACGCAAGGGCCTCATGAAGGCTTGCCACGCGCTCCACGATTGCGGCATGACCGTCGTGATGATTACGCACTTTATGGAAGAGGCCGCCGAGGCCGATCGTGTCGCGGTGTTTCGGGCAGGGCGCGTTGCCATGCTCGGTACGCCCGAGGAAATCTTGACGCGGGCGGACGAACTCGCGCGGCTGAACCTGGATATGCCGGCATCGTGCTGTCTTGGCAGGGCGCTTCGCGCGAAGGACGTGCCCATTTGCGCACGGGTGCGCGAGGCGGATATGGTCGCCGATATAGCGCAGACTTATGCCGAGCGGAGTGGGACAGGCATCGCCGGGCGGCCTTTCGCATCCGATTCTCGTATTCCCGACAACGTCTCCTCTGCAATCGATGGCGCAGACGCGCTGGAGCCCGTCATCGAGATTTCGCACCTTTCGTATAGCTATTCGCTGAGCGCCCGCGAGCGCCGTCGCTGGCGCAAGCGCTCGGCCACTACGGACGCATCGAGTAAACAGGCTCTGTGGGGCAACGATCCAAACAGCCCCTGGGCGTTGCGCAATGTGTCGCTAACGGTGCGTCGTGGTGAGTTCCTGGGCCTTGCGGGCCATACCGGTTCGGGTAAGTCGACGCTGGTTCAGCATCTCAACGGCCTGATTCGTCCCCAGGAGGGATTCGTTCGCGCGCTGGGGCTCGATCTGTCAAACAAGAAAGACGCCGCCGCGGTTAAGGCCAAGGTCGGCGTGGTGTTTCAATATCCCGAGCGTCAGCTGTTTGCCGAAACCGTGACGCAGGACGTGGCGTTTGGCCCGCACAACCTTGGCTTGCCGCAAGATGAAGTCGACCGTCGCGTCGAGTCGTCGCTCTCGCGCGTGGGCCTCGACCTTTCCACGGTCGGCGACAAGAGTCCCTTCGAGCTTTCGGGCGGTCAGCAACGGCGCGTGGCATTCGCCGGCGTGCTCGCCATGGAGCCCGAAGTCCTGGTGCTCGATGAACCCATGGCGGGGCTCGATCCGGCTGCGCGCAGGGATTTCCTTGAGCTTATCGATCGACTTCACCGCGATGGCCTGACCGTTGTCATGGTTTCGCACAGCATGGATGACCTGGCAAATTGTTGTGACCGTATTGTTGTGATGAACGAGGGCGCGGTGTTTGCCGAGGGAACGCCCGTGCAGGTTTTTGCGCACGCGAACGAGCTCAAGTCGATCGGCCTGGGCGTTCCTGCCGCCCAGCGCATGGCGCTGGCGCTCGCGCAAGCCGGTGTGCCGCTCCGCTGCGACAAGCTTTATACGGTTGAGGCGCTGGCCGACGAGCTGGCCGGCTTGCTGCTGGGCTGCGCGGACGTGCCTTTGAGGGTTCCGTGTCAGGCTGGTTCCAAGGCGCCCACGCGAGAGGAGGGCTACTAATGGAGGCGTTCTCATTTGGCAGCTACTATCCCGGGGATAGCGCGGTGCATCGCCTGGATCCGCGCACTAAGCTGCTCCTAGGTTTCGCATTTCTGATCACTGTGCTCACTGTCGGGATCTTCCGCGGGTTGGTTCCGGTCGCAATGTTTGTCGTGCTGGTCTATGTCGCAGCCCGAGTGCCGTTGCGCCGGGTCCTATCATCGATGGCGCCACTGCTGGCGATTGTCGTAGTGGTCGCGGTACTCAACCTGTTTTCCGACCAGAGTGGCCGCACCCTGTGGCAGCTTGGCTTTTTGCAGGTGAGCGAGGGCTCGCTGCGTTCTGCGGCGTTTATGGCGTGCCGTCTGACCCTGATGATGGCCGGCATGAGCGCCATTACACTCACCACGCCGACGCTCGACCTCACCGCGGGTTTTGAGCGCCTGCTCGCACCATTTGCGCGCGTGGGGCTTCCGGCGCACGAGCTCGGCATGATTATGGGTATCGCGCTGCGGTTTATGCCGCAATTTGCCACCGAGATGAAACAGACGGCGGACGCGCAGGCAAGCCGCGGTGCACGCGTAACGGGTGGCCCGCTCGGCGGCGTGCGTATGCTCGGCAGTGTGGCGATTCCACTGTTCACGGGCGTGTTCCGTCATGCCGAGACGTTGTCTGCCGCCATGGATGCACGCTGCTATCACGGCGAGCAGGGCCGCACGCGCCTGCATGCGCTTGCATTTCGCCGCGGGGATGCGCTGGCTGCGGTGGTGACGGCGCTGCTGGTGGTATGCGTTGTCGTTATCAATCTTCAATTTGTCTAAGCTCGATTCGAGCGCAAGAAAGGGGTCTCTATGACCGACATCGATCGCACGGCTCAGCTCGAGCGCGTCTGCTCGTATCTCAGGCGCATTCCGGCGTGGTATCTTGCTACGACCGATGCGAGCGACGGGCATCAGCCCCGCGTGAGGCCGTTTTCGTTTGCCATGGTCGATGACGGCAAGCTGTGGTTTTGCACGTCGCGCGACAAGGACGTGTGGGCGGAGTTGAGCGCGAATCCCAAGTTTGAGGTATCGGGCTGGAAGCCGGGGGAGTGCTGGATCGTGTTAACCGGTGAGGCCGCGCTCGAGGACGATGCAGTCGTGAGCGACAAGGTGCGCCAGGCGGGCTTTAGGCACATGGTGGGCATTGGCGAGCAACACGATAGCGCCAACGACGGTCGCCTTGCATTCTTCTCGGTCCGCAACATCGCCGCACGGTTCTGCGATATCGACGGCAGCGAAGAGCGCCTCGAGCTCTGATTTCCCAAATTGACTACCCATTGCAAAAAGACTGGTCAGGCGACAGGAGGAAACGTGGACGGATTGAATACGGTGCTGGAGTATCTGACGTCGGTGCCGGCGTGGTATCTGGCGACGAGCGTGGACGGGCAGCCGCATGTGCGTCCGTTCTCGTTTGCACAGATTCAGGACGGCAGGCTGTGGTTTGTGACAGCGCGCACCAAAGATGTGTGGCAGGAGCTGCTGCAAAACCAGCGCTTTGAGGCCACGAGTTGGTGGCCGGGCCACGGTTGGTTGATCCTGCGCGGGCGTGCGGGACTGGAAGACCGGGCTTCGAGCGAAATGCGCGAAGCCGGGTGGAAGCATCTAGAGCGCCTGGGCGAGCACTATGAGGGGCCTAACGACCCCACGCTCGTCTTCTTTAGCGTCGAGGATCCCGAGGCTTTTATCTGCAATCACGACGAATGGGTGCCGGTCGAGCTCTAGCCAGCTGGCTTATCCTAACAACTTGGTTTTCGCATGGGCGGGCCCCGTATTGCCCGGCGCCGTTAGGAGCGCCGGTCAATACGGGGCCCGCTCCATTTGTCAATTCCTTCAAGCGAATGTGTCGGGAATGTTTCAATGCATGAATATGCAAGCCATTTACGTGTTAATGCATCTTTTGGTGCTAAAGTTTCAACCCACTTCATAACGACCGCTGCGAAATGCGCATCGGTGCATAAATCGCAGACAAGGAGTCTGATATGTCTTTGAAGGTTGGAATCGTCGGCGCGGCTGGATATGCCGGAGCCGAGCTCATTCGCCTCGTGCTCGGCCATCCCGAGTTTGAACTTGTTGCCATTACGTCCAACGCCGATGCCGGCCAGCCGTTGTCTGCGGTGTACCCGAGCTTCACCGGCGTAAGCGATCTTGTCTTCACGACGCATGATGCCCCCGAGCTCAAGAACTGTGACGCGGTATTTTTGGCCGTGCCGCACACGGCTGCCATGGCTCAGGTGCCCGCCCTGCTTGCCGCGGGAGTCTCCTGCATTGACCTCTCGGCCGACTATCGCCTGAGCGATCCGGCCACCTTTGAGGCCTGGTATGCCGCCGAGCACACGAGCCCCGAGTTGCTCAAGACCCGCGCCTTCGGTCTGCCCGAGCTGTTCTGCCAGGACTTAGAGACCGCTGCTTCCAACCATGCCGCTGGCAGGCCCGTGTTGGTCGCCTGCGCCGGCTGCTATCCCACCGCAACGAGCCTTGCTGCCGCTCCTGCCGTGCGTGCGGGCTGGGTGGCCGAGAACGGTCCCGTGATTGTCGATGCCATTAGCGGCGTGACGGGCGCCGGTAAGTCCTGCAACGCCCGCACCCATTTTTGCAGCGCCGACGAGAACTTGGAGGCCTACGGCGTGGGTAAGCATCGTCACACGCCCGAAATCGAGCAAATCCTTGGTCTAACAGATCGCGTCGTCTTTACCCCGCACCTGGCACCGCTCAAGCGCGGCCTGCTTTCCACGGTGACGCTGCCGCTCACGCCGCAGGCCATCGACTCCCTGGCTCTTGAGGATGTCGTCGACTATTACAAGCAGTTCTACGCTGGACGCACCTTTGTGCGCGTGCTCGATGCCGACCAGCAGCCCAAGACGGCTTCGGTCGTCGGCACCAACGCCGCCCAGATTGGCCTTGCGTTCAACAAACGCGCGGGCGTGCTGGTGGCGACGGGCGCCATCGACAATCTGTGCAAGGGCGCTGCGGGCCAAGCGGTCCAGTGCGCCAATATCGTCTTTGGCTTTGACGAGCGACGAGGCTTGCCCACAGTGGCGTGCCCGGTGTAGCACATTCGATTGTTAACGATTTGGTAGTCGGGCATCGAGTGGGGCGCCACTCTTAAGCTGGTCTCATGATCACGACTGGCATGGCGCACCAACCGATGTCCGTTTTTTGTTTGACATAAGGAGTCATAAAGACGATGAATACCGAGCTGTTTGATATCAAGATTCGCGCCGTCGAGGGCGGCGTTACGGCTGCGGCTGGTTTTAAGGCTGCGGGCATCCATGCTGGGTTCCGCAAGAACCCCGAGCGCCTGGATTACGCGCTCGTCGTGCCCGATAAACCCTGTCCCGGTGCCGGCGTGTTTACCACCAATCGCTTTTGCGCGGCGCCCGTGCAGGTGAGCCGTGCCAACCTGGGCGGTGCCGACAAGGGCTACGGAACCATCGCCGGCGTTTCGGTCAACTCTGGCAATGCCAACGCCGCCACGGGTGAGACCGGCCTTGCATGCGCGCGCGAGACGTGCAGCATCGCATCGCAGGTCATCGGCTGCGAGCCCCAGCAGATCCTAGTTGCATCCACAGGTGTGATTGGACAGATTCTGCCCATCGACACATTTGAGACGGCCGTTCCGTCCGCCTTCGAGGCGCTCTCTGCCCATGGCGGTGCCGATGCCGCTCGCGCCATCATGACGACCGACACGCACTCCAAGGAGTACGCCGTATCCTACGTCAGTGAGGCTGCGGGTCATGCGGGCAATGTCTATACGGTAGGCGGAATGTGCAAGGGCTCGGGCATGATCATGCCCAACATGGCCACCATGATCGCAGTTATCACCACCGATGCCCCCGTCGAGCCTGCGGCACTTCATGCCCTGCTGCTCTCGACCGTCAAGCAGACCTTTAACAAGGTAACGGTCGATTCCGACACCTCGACCAACGACACCTGCATCATGCTTGCCTCCGGCGCCGCTGCCGCAGATGCCGAGCCTATCGTCGAGGGCTCCGATGCCTTTGACGAGTTGGCATTTGCCGTGCACGAGGTGTGCGAGAGCCTGGCGCGCAATATCGCCGCCGATGGTGAGGGCGCATCCAAGCTCGTTACGGTCAACGTTACCGGCGCCGCCAACGACGAGGAGGCCGATATCGCCGCCCGTGCCGTTGCCAACTCGCCGCTCGTTAAGACCTGCATCGCCGGCCACGACTGCAACTGGGGCCGCGTTGCTATGGCGCTTGGCAAGTGCGGCGTGAAGTTTAATCAGGAAGACGTTTCCATCGACATGATGGGCATGCCTGTCTGTCGCGACGGTCTGACTGTTCCCTTTGACGAGGACGAGGCTCTACGACGTTTCGAGGCGCCCGAGATCGTGATCTCGGCCGACCTGGGCGCAGGCGACGCGGCAACGACCGTGTGGACCTGCGACCTCACGCACGAGTACATCTCCATTAACGGCGACTACCGTTCCTAGATTCCAGGCACGCTGCGCATCTTGCCGCGATTGCGGACAGCGGAGCACGGCGCGATAACGATACGAAAGACGAGGCAGATTATGAAATTCGCACGCGATTGTCGTTCGAGCGAATCCAACGAAGCAACCGCGCAGCTGCTGTTCGAAGCGCTGCCGTGGATTAAGAACCTGACCGGCAAGACGGTTGTTATCAAATATGGCGGAGCCGCCATGGTTGATGAGCAGCTGCGCCGCGACGTGATGAGCGACATCGTTTTGCTCAAGATCATCGGTATGCGCCCCGTCATCGTGCACGGCGGCGGCAAGGCTATCAACGAGGCGCTGAGCCATTACGATATTCCCGTCGAGTTTAAGAACGGCCAGCGCGTGACCACGCCGGCGACGATGGATATCGTGCGCGAGGTGCTGGGCGGCAAGGTTAACCAGGAGCTGGTTGCTGCCATCAACCACCACGGCAACCTGGCCGTGGGCGTGTCGGGCAGCGATGCCGGCACGCTCATCGCCGAGCCGCTCGACCCCGAGCTCGGTCGCGTGGGCAAAGTGACGCACGTCAACACCGACTATATCGAGCGCTTACTCGATAGCGAGTACATCCCCGTCATCGCTACCGTCGCGGCGGGGGAGGACGGCGGTTTCTTCAACATCAACGCCGATACCGCCGCCGGTGCCGTTGCGGCAGCGCTCCACGCGCACAAGGCGATCTTTTTGACCGACGTCGACGGCCTGTACAAGGACTTTAGCGATAAAGACTCACTCATCTCCAACCTAACACTCGACGAGGTTAACGAAATGCTCTACGGCGGCGAGGTCGATAAGGGCATGATTCCCAAGCTGCACGCGGCCGTCGATGCGCTTGCCGGCGGCGTATTTCGCGCTAACATCATCAACGGCACCACGCCGCATTCGCTGCTGCTGGAGCTGCTGACCGATGCCGGCGTCGGCACCGTGATCCATTCCACCGAGACGGCTTACGAGTTCGATACGCATCCGCATCCGCTTTCGACGTTTGCTGCGCGTCTGACCGAGAACCTCGACGAGGTCGAGAAGCTTCAGACGGTCTAACTGACTCGCAGCCGCCCCATTCCTGCACCCATAGGCCTGCGCCGTCTGGCGCCCAACGAAAGGCATCCCATGTCACTTGCAGCTCAGCAATCGCTTGAATCCCATTACGTTATGCATACCTTTGGCCGCTCTCCGGTCGAGTTTGTCGAGGGTCACGGCATGAAGCTCACCGGCGACGATGGCCGTGAGTACCTCGACTTTCTTGCCGGCATCGGCGTGTGCAGCCTAGGTCATGGTGACCCGGCCGTGCTCTCGGCGCTCGAGGCACAGACCAAAAAGCTCATGCATGTCTCCAATTACTTCTACATCGAGCAGCGTGGGCAGGTCGCGGCGCTGCTGTCCAAGCTTGCCAACGACGACTTAGATGGTGCACGCGTGCTTGCCGATGCCATTGCCGCCGGCGATGAGACCACGGCAGCTGCTCTTGGTGCCCCGGCTGCGGATGAGCAGGTTTGGGAGACCTTCTTTGCCAACTCCGGCGCCGAGGCCAACGAGGGCTCGATGAAGCTCGCGCGCCTGTACGCCAAGCGTGCCGGTAACGGCGGCAACACTATCGTGTGCATGCGCGGCGGCTTCCACGGCCGTACGCTCGAGACCATTGCCGCCACCATGCAGGATTGGCTGCAGGATAGTTTCCGCCCGCTGCCGGGTGGCTTTGTGGCCTGTACGCCCAACGATATCAATGAACTGCGTGCGATCTTTAAGCAGCTGGGGAGCGAAATATGTGCCGTGATGCTCGAGCCGATCCAGGGTGAGAGTGGCGTGCACCCCATGACCGAGGAGTTTATGGCGGCAGCGCGCGACCTGGCACACGAAGTGGGCGCCGTGCTTATCGCCGACGAGGTCCAGTGCGGCATCTTCCGCTGCGGCAAGCCGTTTGCATTCCAAACCTATGGCGTGGAACCCGGCATCATGAGCCTTGCCAAGGGCATTGCTGATGGCGTGCCCATGGGTGCCGTCGTAGCAAAGAAGGAGATTGCCGACGTGTTTAAGCCGGGCGACCACGGTTCGACTTTTGGCGGTAGCTGCTTGGCCATCGCGGCGTGCGCCGCGACGCTCTCCGCGCTCGTGCACGGCGATTATGCCGACCATGTTGCCAAGGTAGGCGCCTATATGGAGGCAAAGCTCGCCAAGCTGCCGCACGTGACCGAGGTGCGTGGCCGCGGCTTGATGTTCGGCTGTGATCTGGATGATGCCGCGGGCGACGCGCATGATATTGTTGCCCGCGCGCTGGCCGCCGGTGCCGTGACTAACGCTACGGGTGCTCATACGCTGCGTTTCCTGCCGCCGCTCGTCTGCGAGGAATCCGACGTGGACAGTCTGATCGAGATCCTGTCGGACGTTTTGGCCTAACACAGCGAAATAACTTAACTTTGACCGGGTTCCGGACTGCGGACGTGCCCTATGTGGCATGATTCAGCGGTCTGGAGCCCGTTTTGCCTTAGATTTGCTAAGGCGGGGAGACCTGCTGGTCAAAAAACATCAAATATGAGTACTGTTATCGATTTGGTAGCAGCAATTTTGGACTAATAAGGCCAGATAGCTAGTCGAAATGGCGATGAATGTACGATTTTGATCCAATTGTTAGTCCTTATAATGGACATATGTTGCGTAACTTAAGCAAATACTATCTTTTGATATGTTGTAAGCAAGGTAGCAGTACTCATTTTTGCCATTTTCTGGCCACGGCCTTTGTGACAGACGTGCTGGTGGGTTCGAATCCCATGCGCTGGGCCTGAAAAAAGGAAAGGCCTCCATCGCTGGGGGCCTAACAATTCAGTGGTGGGCGATGAGGGATGTCGCGTGCGGCTGACGCCGTCCGCTCTCGCTTCGGGCCTACGGCCCTCGCGTGCTGCGCTGGAAAACGCTTCGCGTTTCCTCAGCTCCGCACCCTTTCGGGTTCGAATCCCTCTGCGATGGGCCCAAAAATGAAAGGCCCCCATAGCTGGGAGCCTATCAAATCAGTGGTGGGCGATGAGGGATTCGAACCCCCAGCCTTGT
Organism: Collinsella aerofaciens; assembly: GCF_902364355.1. Classification (GTDB taxonomy): domain Bacteria; phylum Actinomycetota; class Coriobacteriia; order Coriobacteriales; family Coriobacteriaceae; genus Collinsella; species Collinsella aerofaciens_AF. The sequence goes on along the minus strand of NZ_CABJDK010000001.1, from coordinate 412,565 downwards.
GCGTGTAAAGCACCTGCGCTAACCGTTGCGCCAATCGCCCGTGCGGAGAGAGTATAGCAAAACAATCGCCTCATTCATCTCATATCCATTAAAGGTAACCGTCGCGTGTCACAGCGGAGCTGATTCAGTTGAGATTGCCTGAACATTCCGCCCCTCTTTACGCCCTCGGGTATACTCAAAAGCTACTGATTCGATTTGATGCCCAGCAACAGCAGAGGGGATAGTATATGTGCGGTTTTGTCGGTTTTGTCGGTGGGACGGATAACCAATCCGAGGTGCTCACCAAGATGATGGACCGCATCGTCCATCGCGGTCCCGACATGGGCGGTCAGTTTATCGACGGCCGCGTTGCCCTGGGCTTCCGCCGCTTGTCGATCCTCGACCTGACCGAGGCCGGCGCTCAGCCCATGGCCAATGAGGACGGCAGCGTCGTTATCGTCTTCAACGGCGAGATCTACAACTTCCAAGAACTCCGTTCCGAGCTCGAGGCCAAGGGCTACAAGTTCCACTGCGGCGCCGACACCGAGAGCCTCCTGCACGGCTACGAGGAGTGGGGCGAGGCCGTCCTCGATCGCCTGCGCGGTATGTACGCCTTCGTCATCTGGGACAAGAAGAAGAACAAGCTTTTTGGCGCCCGCGATATCTTTGGCATCAAGCCGCTCTACTACTATCCCATGGCCGATGCGGGCGACGGCGCTCCGGGCGTGCTTTTTGGTTCCGAGATCAAGAGCTTCCTGGACTACCCGCACTTCCACAAGGCGGTCAACAAAAAGGCCCTGCGTCCGTACATGACGTTGCAGTATTCGGCAACCGAGGAGACCTTCTTCGAGGGTGTCTACAAGCTGCCGCCGGCGCATTACTTTACCGTAGACATCCCGACCGGCAAGATGAGCATCGAGCGTTATTGGGATTGCGATTACTCCGCCGTCGAGAAGCCGTTCGAGGAGTACGTCGACGAGCTGGACGAGGTCGTGCACGAGAGCGTTGAGGCCCATCGCATCGCTGATGTTAAGGTCGCGTCGTTCCTCTCCGGTGGCGTCGACTCCAGCTACATCGCCGCTTGCCTCATGCCCGACAAGACCTTCTCGGTGGGCTTCGATTACAAGAATTTCAACGAGACTAACTACGCCAAGGAGCTATCCGACAAGCTCGGCGTCGAGAATGTCCGCAAGATGATTACCGCCGACGAGTTCTTCGGTGCGCTCGAGGACATCCAGTATCACATGGACGAGCCGCAGTCCAACCTGTCTTCCGTGCCGCTATGGTTCTTGGCCGAGATGGCCCGCAAGGACGTCACCGTCGTGCTTTCGGGCGAAGGTGCCGACGAGCTCTTTGGCGGCTACGCCTACTACGAGGACACGGTCCCGGTGCGCAAGTACAAAAAGATGGTGCCGCTGCCCATCCGTCGCGCGCTCGGTAACCTGGCGCTGCATATGCCGTACTTCAAGGGGCATAACTTCCTGGTCAAGGGTGCCGAGATCCCCGAGAAGTCGTTCCTGGGACAGGCTCTGGTATGGCCGGAGCGCGAGGTCGACGGCGTGCTCAAGCCCGAGTACAACACCGGCGATGGCGCCTTCGAGCTCGCCGCTCCCATCTATGCGCGCGTGAAGGGTCAGCCCGAGCTGGTCAAGAAGCAGTACCTGGACATGAACATGTGGCTCCCGGGCGACATTCTGCTCAAGGCCGACAAGATGTGCATGGCACATTCGCTGGAGCTGCGCGTGCCCTTCCTGGACCGCAAAGTCATGGAGTTCGCCGAGCACATTCCCGACCGCTACCGCATCAACGAGAACGGCAACAAGCAGGTACTCCGCCACGCTGCCAACAAGTCGCTGCCCGATGAGTGGGCCACCCGTCCCAAGGTGGGCTTCCCGGTGCCGATTGTCTACTGGCTGCGCGAGCAAAAGTGGTACGACTATGTCAAGGAGTACTTCACCGCGCCGTGGGCAAGCGAGTTCTTCGATACCGACGAGCTCATGCACCTGCTCGATCTGCACTTTGCGGGCAAGGGCGATTTCCAGCGCAAGATCTATACGCCGCTCGTGTTCCTGGTGTGGTACAAGCGCTTCTTTATCGACGAGGACCAGCCCGCTGTTCAGGCTGCCTAGCCTCGGCTTACGAACGCCTGCGCGTAACGGCTCCTCCGGGAGCCGTTTTTGCATGGCGCGTTTCAGTTACTATAAAAGCCGTCCCTGCCAATGGCTGAGAAAGGTGAAAGATGCACCATTCGGATTCCGCAACCGTGACCACGGTCGATACGCTCGCCAAGCTACTCGATGCGTGCGGCGAGCTGCGCGCATCGGAGCAGGTTGACGAGCGCGCGGTGACCGGCTGCTCGTTTGATTCGCGCGCGGTCTCGGCAGGTGACGTGTTCTTTTGCAAAGGCGCTGCCTTTAAGCCCGCGTTTTTGAGCATGGCGCTCGATGCGGGCGCTGTCGCATTTGTGTGCGAGGAGTCGCTGGTCGAGTCTCTGGAGCCGCTGGCGCAGGAGAGCGGTGCTGCGATGCTGGTTGTTGATAGCGTTCGCACGGCCATGGCCCTGTTGCCGCCGGAGGTCTACGACCGTCCCGACCACGACGTCAAGATCGTGGGTATCACCGGTACCAAGGGAAAGACCACGGCCGCTTTTATGCTCCAGTCCATCATCAAAGCGGCGGGCGAGTCCTGCGGCATGATCGGCTCGGTGAGTACCGACGATGGCATCGAGTGCTATGAGAGCACCAATACTACGCCCGAGGCCCCCGAGGTCTGGCGCCATATCGCCAACTGCCGCACTTCCGGTCGCCAGTCCATGGTCATGGAGGTCTCGAGCCAGGCGCTCAAGTACCAGCGCGTCGAGAATCTGCCGTTTGACGTGGCGTGCTTCCTCAACATCGGCCGCGACCATATCTCGCCGATCGAACACCCTACGTTTGAGGATTATTTTGAGAGCAAACTCAGGATCTTTGACCAGGCAAAGACCGCCGTGGTGAATCTGGGCACCGAAGAGGTCGACCGTGTGCTGGAGGCAGCGTCGACGGCCGAGCGCTTGGTGACCGTTGGCGTCGAGCATCCCGAGGCAAGCCTGTGGGCGAGCGACGTCCGCATGGTTGGCTTTAACATCGAGTTTAACCTGCACGGCATGAGCGCCGACGAGCCCGAGGCGGGGGAGAAGGTCCTGCTGGGTATCGCGGGAGACTTTAACGTGGAGAACGCGCTGGTCGCTATCGCCGCCGCGCGCGAGATTGGCATCGGTATCGATGTCATCAAGAAGGGCCTCTCCAAGCTGCGTGTGCCGGGTCGCATGGAGGTCGTGGAGTCGAAGGATGGCCGCGTGATTTGCGTTGTGGACTACGCGCACAACCAGCTTTCATTCCGTTCGCTGTTCTCGTCGGTCAAACGTGCGTTTCCTGCCAGCCCCGTCATTGCGCTGTTTGGCGCCGCCGGCGGCAAGGCCCAGGAGCGCCGCGAGCAATTGCCGCGCGAGGCCGCACCATATTCCGACCTGATGATCTTTGCCAACGAGGACCCGGCTCACGAGGACCCGATGAAGGTCTGTCGCGAGCTTGCCGAACATGTTCCCGACGATACGCCGAACAGGATCATCCTCGATCGCGAAGCCGCTGTGCATGCGGCGTTCAAGGCGGCGCGCGAGGAGTACGTTAACCCCGATGCCCCCACCATTGTCTTGCTGCTGGCAAAGGGTGACGAGGAACTCATGCACGTGGGCGACGAGTTCGTGCCCATCGAGAGCGATCTTTCGTTGGCCAATCGCCTGATCGATGTTACCCAGTTTGACTAATGAACCATGATGGCGGCGGCGCCCTGAGCGCGCTGCCGTTGCAAGCGCGTTCCCCCTCAAGCGAGGCGCGCCGCCTAAGACCAGAAGCCCCTTCTACGTAATGGAGTGACCATGTCCCACAATACCCTGCCGACCGTCGCTGAGCTTTCGGGCGAGATGCGCGAGCGCCTTGCCAAGGTTAAGTACGTCTTTACCGACCTGGACGCCACCATGCTCGCGCCCGGCTCGTGCGTGCTGCGCGACAACGACGGCAATCCCTCGACCAAGCTCGTCGAGGCTGTCGTGGCACTTGCCCGCGCCGGCATCCAGGTGGTCCCCACCTCGGGCCGCAACCGCACCATGATCCACGAGGATGCGCGCGTGCTCGGCCTCAACTCCTACATCGGTGAGATGGGCGGCCTGGTCATGTATGATCTCAAGGCCAACGATTGGGAGTATCTGACCGGCGATATGCCCTACGACCCCGCCTGCGGCCTCACGCCGCATCAGGTGATCGAGCAGACCGGCGTGTGCGAGAAGATTCTCGCCCGCTGGCCGCATAAGATCGAGTACCACAATGACATGTCGACTGGCTACAAGTACCGCGAGGTCACCGTCGGCATGCGCGGCGATGTGCCCGACGACGAGGTCCAGGCCATCCTGGACGAGGCCGGCTGCGGCCTGGTCTGGGCCTGTAACGGTCACCTGACGCATCTGTCCAAGCCGACGACGCTCGAGCTCGAACGCGTCGAGGATGGCCGCGCGTTTAACATCAATCCCTCCGGCCTCAACAAGGGCGTTGCCATCGCACGTTTCTGCGAGCACCTGGGTATCGAGCGCGAGGAGACGCTGGCACTCGGCGATTCCGAGTCTGACTTCTACATGGCTGACCACGTGGGCACGTTCTGCCTGGTCGAGAACGGTTTGACCAGCGCCGGCGCGCCCGAGTTCCTGGCTGCTTGCGAGAACGCTTTCGTTACGCGCGGCAAAATTGTCGACGGTTGGGCGGCGACGGCAGAGCTGCTGGTCGCGGCGCGTTCGTAGCGCGGCGTCGCCGCACTTGGATATGTCTTTTCGAGAGAGACTGGTGAGGTAATGTCCGATATCGAGAATCCGGCAGGCGACACGCGCCCGATCGGTGTGTTCGATTCTGGCCTGGGCGGTCTGACGGTTGCGCGCGCCATCGCGACGGCGCTGCCGCACGAGTCCGTCTACTACTTCGGCGACACCAAACGCTGCCCCTACGGCACGCGCACTGAGGATGAGGTGCGCTCGTTTGCGTTGCAGGCGGGCCGTTGGCTGTCGAAGCACGACGTCAAGATTATGGTCATCGCCTGCAACACGGCGACAGCTGCGGCCTTACGTCTGGCCCAGCAGGTGCTCGACGTTCCCGTGATCGGCGTGATCGCGCCGGGTGCCCGTGCGGCAATCAACAGCACCCGTTCGCGTCGCGTGGGCGTGCTCGCCACCAACCTCACCATTCGCTCGGGCGCTTACACGCGCGCCATTCAGGATCTAGATGCCGGCGTCGACGTATACGGCTGCCCCGCCTCGAGCTTTGTCGAGGTTGTCGAACACGAGCTCGCCTCGGGTGCGCATCTGCAAGAGCAGTGGCTTGAGAACGAGGACATCTTCGATACGCCTGCCGTGCGTGCGCTGGTGGGTGCCACGGTTGAGCCGCTGCGCGACCACGGTATCGATACCGTGGTGCTCGGCTGTACGCATTTTCCGCTGTTGGTGGGACCTATCCGCCATGCGCTGGGGCCTGGGGTACGCGTCGTGAGTTCCGCCGAGGAGACCACGCGCGAGCTGACCGATATCCTCACGCGCCGCGAGCAGCTGGCGGGCGTCGCCGCCGAGCCGCAGCATCGTTTTGCCACGACGGCCGATAACATTGCCGAGTTTGCGGTGGCGGGCAGCTTTATCTTTGGTCAGCCGCTCAAGAGCATTGAGCATATCGATATCGATGAGCTGAAATAGATGTAAGGCCGCCGTCAGAGCCTTCGCCACACCTTTTGCCGAAAGGATTTTTCTATGGAGTACATGCAGGTCAACCGCGCCAACGGTCGCGCCGCCAACGAGTTGCGCCCCGTTAAGCTCGCCCGTGGCGTCATGAAGCACGCCCACGGCTCGTGTTTTGCCGAGTTCGGTGACACGCGCGTGTTGTGCGCCGCCACAATCGAGGAGGGCGTGCCGGGCTGGCGAAAGGGAGCTAAGGCCGGCTGGGTGACCGCGGAATACGCCATGCTGCCGGCGTCGACCGGCAAGCGCTGCAAGCGCGAGCACGCCAACCGCAAGGGCCGCTCCATGGAGATCGAGCGCCTCATTGGCCGCAGCCTGCGTACCGTCGTCAACATGAAGGCGCTCGGCGAGTACACCGTCACCGTCGACTGCGATGTGATTCAGGCCGATGGCGGCACGCGTACAGCGAGCATCACCGGCGCCTGGGTGGCGCTGCACGACGCCCTCGCCATGTGGGTCGAGGCGGGCAAGATCGAGCGCATCCCGCTTACCGGCCAGGTGGCTGCAATCTCCATGGGCGTTGTCGACGGCAATACGCTGCTTGACCTCGATTATTCCGAGGACAGCCATGCCGAAGTCGACATGAACCTCGTCGCCACCGACACCGGTGAGATGATCGAGCTCCAGGGCACTGGCGAGCAGGCGCCCTTTGACCGTAAGCGCCTCAACGCCCTGCTCGACTTGGGCGACAAAGGCATCGCCGAGCTCATCGAGCTTCAGCGCCAAGCCATCGCCTAACCTGCCAAAAAGGGACAGGTTTATTTTGGCAGGTTTTATCTGGGAAAACGTCGAAGTATAAGACTGCCGTTGATTGAGAGGGGAGAGGCGGAGGCCCTCGTCGCCCTCGGCGCGGCATTGCTATAGAGACAAGGAGACCACTCATGGCACTTGAGAAGATCGACATCGACACCCTCGACCCGGCGGCGACCATTGTCGTGGCAACGGGCAACGCCCATAAGCTCACCGAGATCGAGGCCATTTTAGGCAAGGTCATGCCCGAGGTTCGCTTTGTGGCGCTCGGCCAGCTGGGCGATTTTGAGGACCCCGAGGAAAACGGCACGACGTTTTTGGAGAACGCCATCATCAAGGCGCAGGCTGCCGTCGAAGAGACGGGGCTCATGGCCATCGCCGACGATTCTGGCTTGGTCGTCGACGCGCTTGACGGCGAGCCGGGCGTGTATAGCGCGCGCTATGCGGGCGTGCACGGAGACGATGCCGCCAACAACGCCAAGCTTCTCGTTAACCTGGAAGGCGTGGCCGACGAGGACCGCACTGCGCGCTTTATGAGCGTCGTCGCGCTCATCGACACGGACGGTTTGGTCACCTATGGCGAGGGCGCCTGCGAGGGCGTTATCGCGCACGAGGGCCGCGGCGATCACGGCTTTGGCTACGACCCGCTGTTCCTGCCGGTCGACACGCCGGGCAAGACCATGGCCGAGCTGACGGCGGACGAGAAGAACGCCATCAGTCATCGATTCCATGCGCTCGAGCACCTATCCGCCAAACTGACGGGCGAGGAGTAGTCGTGCGTGCGGTAGTGCAGCGCGTGCTCAACGCCGGCGTGACAGTCGACGGCGAGTGCGTGGGCCGTATTGGACGTGGCTACCTGGTGCTGCTGGGCGTGGGCCACGGCGATACGCGCGCCGAGGCCGATAAGCTGTGGGGCAAGCTCCGGGGCTTGCGCATTAACGAGGACGAGAACGGCAAGACCAACCTGGCACTTGCCGATGTCGACGGCGAGGTTCTCGTGGTGTCGCAGTTCACGCTGTTCGCCGATTGCCGTCACGGCCGCCGCCCATCGTTTACGGATGCCGGCGCCCCCGATGTCGCCAACGAGCTCTACGAGTACTTCCTGACGCTCGTTCGCCAAGATGTCGAACACGTGGCGCACGGCATCTTTGGCGCCGATATGAAAGTCGACTTGGTCAACGACGGCCCATTCACCATCGTCCTCGATACCGACAATCTGTAAGTAGCCAAATTAGCTACTTGCGCGTGGTCGCAACAGGGTGCTATAGTATTAGAGTTTTGTCTATCTTAGGGGTATTATCCCCTTTTTGAATTGCACCTTCTGGAGGCCCTGTTCATGGAAGAGATGGAAGTCAATCACGTCGACGACATCCACGAGAAGCTGACCGATATGGTGGGCGATCGCGTCAAGGTGAAGGCCAACATGGGCCGCACCCGCGTCGTCGAGCGCATGGGCACCATCAAGAGCGTCCACCCCGCTGTCTTTATCGTCGAGGTTGACGAGCGCCGCGGCCGCAAGTCGCGCCAGTCCTACCAGTATATCGATGTCCTCACCGGGCAGGTCGAGCTGTTCGACCCCGAGAGCGGCGAGCACATTTTTACCCCGCTCGGCAATCAGCTCGAGGAGCACTAGCGGTGACCGATTGGTCCCTGACCCTTTCCGCGCCGGCAAAGATCAACCTCTATCTGGGGGTTCATACCGAGCGCGACGCCCGCGGCTACCATAAGGTTGATTCCCTGATGGCAGCCGTCGGTCTTGCCGATACCGTGACGGTCGCGCCTGCGTCGGCGCTGACCGTCCAGACGGTTCCGGCATCAGATTTTCCCATGCAAAAGAATACGGCGTATCGGGCTGCGGTTGCTATGGCCGAGCATTATGGTCGCGACGCCAACGTATGCGTTACGATCGAAAAGCGCATTCCGCTATGCGCCGGCCTGGGCGGCCCCTCGACGGATGCGGCCGCGGTCATTGTCGCCTTGGCGGAGCTCTGGGGCATCGATCGCACTGACCCCGCGCTCGATGACATCGCCCGCGGCATTGGCGCCGACGTGCCGTTCTTTCTGCACGCGAGTCCCGCATTCTACGTGGGCGGGGGAGACGTACTGGCCACTGAGTATCCTGCGCTTCCGGCGACACCCGTCGTATTGGTCAAACCGCGCGAGGCGAGCGTTTCAACGGTTGAAGCGTATCGGCGCTTTGACGAGGCCCCGGTGCCTGCAGACAAGCCCGGCGCGATAGCTTCTGCCTTGCGTGCTGGTGATGCCGAGACGGCATATGCGCTCATCCATAACAACCTGGGTGTCATTTCCGCACAGATGGAGCCGCAGATACAAACGGTTCTCGATTGGCTGCGTAAACAGGACGGCACCGTTGCTGTAGATGTGTGCGGATCGGGCGCCTGCTCGTTTGCCATTTGCGACACCGCCGCCACGGCCGAAAGGCTTGCTGACGCTGCCCAGCAAAATGGCTGGTGGGCCTGCGCGACTGAGCTTATTCCCAACACGGTTCAAATCGACGCGCCAAAGAAATAAAAATTTCTCTAGCACGCGGCGAAAATCTTTGTTACTATAGTCGAGCTAACGGGTTGTGGCTCAGTTTGGTAGAGCACTGCGTTCGGGACGCAGGGGTCGCTGGTTCAAATCCAGTCAACCCGACCAGAGCATGAGGAGGGACCGCTTCTTGCGGTCCCTTTTTTTAGCTATTGTTGTGATACCGCGATACCCGCGGTATACTCATTCGAGCTTGTCTCGCTGTATTGTGGAGGTCTACATGTTTGGACTGAGGGCTCCTGAGCTCATCATTATTCTCGTCGTTGTCCTGATTATCTTCGGGCCCAAGAACCTGCCGAAGCTCGGCAAGTCCCTCGGCTCTACCGTCAAGAATATCCGCGAGGGTATGGAGGGCGACGATAAGGCCGAGACCAAGCAGGCCGAGGAGGTCGTGGTCGAGCAGTCCGAGGAGGACAAGGAGATCGCTGAGCTCGAGGCCAAGCTCGCTGCTGCCAAGAAGAAGCAGGCAGAGGACAGCGACGCGGACGCAGAGTAGTCCCATCCCTTTGGGGTGAGCACCTGACCGGCTTGCCCGCAGGCTAGCCGGTCTTTTTCGTTTTGTTGACAGTTGATTGTTTGATCAGAGTTGGGGAGATATCCGTATGGACGCAAGCCAGATCGTACTGACCGCTGAGGGCCGCCAGAAGCTCGTCGAGGAGCTCGCTTGGCGTGAGGGCGATTACGCCAAGGAGATCGTCGAGGACATCAAGGAAGCCCGCGCGTTCGGCGACCTTTCGGAGAACTCCGAGTACGACGCCGCTAAGGACAAGCAGGCCCAGAACGCCGCTCGTATTGCCGAGATCCAGGCCATCCTTGCCAACGCTCAGGTTGCTGCCACCACAGGTGATCTGACCGTCTCCATCGGTTCCACCGTTTCTCTGATTGATCCCAACGGTGAGGTCATGGAAGTCACGCTCGTCGGTACCACCGAGACCAACTCGCTCGAGCACAAGATTTCCAACGAGTCTCCGGTCGGCCACGCCATCATCGGTCACGGCGAGGGCGACTCCGTCGAGGTCGTTACGCCTTCCGGCAAGACTCGCGTCTACACCATCGCCAAGATTGCACGCTAGACCACGGTCCCGCGTAAAGGTATGTTTTCGCTCCCTGGGACCGAATCCTGGGGAGCGTTTTAGTTTGAGGAGCTAACTTATGGCAGAGAACCAGAACGCCGCAGATCAGGCATCGACGCTCAACGACGAGCGCGCCACCCGCCTGGCCAAGCGCGCCGCCCTGTTCGAGGCGGGCCAGAACCCCTATCCCGAGCACTCTGAGCTTGAGGACTACGTTGCCGATATCGAGGCTAAGTACGCCGAGCTTGCCGATGGCGAGGACACCGAGGACGTCGTGAAGATCGGCGGCCGTGTGGTCGCCAAGCGCGGTCAGGGCAAGATCATGTTCATCGTCGTACGCGATGCGACTGCCGAGATTCAGCTGTTCTGCCGCATCAACGACATGGACGAGGCTGCCTGGAATACGCTCAAGTCCCTCGACCTGGGCGACATCCTGGGCGTGACCGGCGTGGTTGTGCGCACCCAGCGCGGCCAGCTTTCCGTTGCCCCTAAGAGCGCGACCCTGCTTGCCAAGGCCGTTCGTCCGCTGCCCGAGAAGTTCCACGGTCTTTCCGACAAGGAGACCCGCTATCGCCAGCGCTATGTTGACCTGATCGCCAACGACGACGTTCGCGAGACGTTCCGTAAGCGTTCGCAGATTCTCTCCACCTTCCGTCGCTTTATGGAGTCCGACGGCTACATGGAGGTCGAGACCCCCATCCTGCAGACCATCCAGGGCGGCGCTACTGCCAAGCCGTTCATCACGCACTTCAACGCGCTCGATCAGGAGTGCTACCTGCGCATTGCTACCGAGCTGCACCTCAAGCGCTGCATCGTCGGCGGTTTTGAGCGCGTGTTCGAGATCGGCCGTATCTTCCGTAACGAGGGCATGGACCTTACCCACAACCCCGAGTTCACCACGATGGAGGCCTATCGTGCCTTCTCCGACCTCGAGGGCATGAAGGCGCTCGCCCAGGGTGTCATTAAGGCGGCTAACAAGGCCATCGGCAACCCCGAGGTCATCGAGTACCAGGGCCAGACCATCGACCTTTCTGGTGAGTGGGCCAGCCGTCCCATGACCGACATCGTCTCCGACGTGCTCGGCAAACAGGTCACCATCGATACGCCGGTCGAGGAGCTTGCTGCTGCCGCGCGCGAGAAGGGCCTGGAGATTAAGCCCGAGTGGACCGCCGGCAAGATTATCGCCGAGATCTACGATGAGCTGGGCGAGGACACCATCGTCAACCCCACGTTCGTGTGCGATTACCCCATCGAGGTCAGCCCGCTTGCCAAGCGCTTTGAGGACGACCCGCGCCTGACGCACCGCTTTGAGCTGGTTATCGCCGGTCACGAGTACGCCAACGCGTTCTCCGAGCTCAACGACCCGGTCGACCAGGCCGAGCGCTTTGCCGCCCAGATGGCCGAGAAGGCTGGCGGCGACGACGAGGCCATGGAGTACGACGAGGATTACGTGCGCGCCCTCGAGTACGGTATGCCTCCTGCGGGCGGCATCGGCATCGGTATCGATCGCGTGGTCATGCTGCTCACCAACCAGGCTTCCATCCGCGACGTGCTGCTGTTCCCGCACATGAAGCCCGAGAAGGGTTTCCAGTCCGGTGCCGCTGCCGCCAAGGCTGCCGAGGCCGGCAACACCGCGAGCCCCTTCGTCAAGCCGCTCAAGCCCACGGTTGATTACTCCAAGATCGCCGTCGAGCCGCTGTTTGAGGAGTTCGTCGACTTTGATACCTTCTCCAAGAGCGATTTCCGCGCTGTGAAGGTCAAGGCGTGCGAGGCCGTCAAGAAGTCCAAGAAGCTGCTGAACTTTACGCTCGACGACGGCACCGGCACCGACCGTACCATCCTCTCCGGCATTCACGGTTATTATGAGCCCGAGGACCTGGTCGGCAAGACCTTGCTCGCCATCACCAACCTGCCTCCGCGCAAGATGATGGGCATTCCCAGCTGCGGCATGCTCATCAGCGCTATCCACGAGGAGGAGGGCGAGGAGCGTCTCAATCTGATCCAGCTCGACGCTTCCATCCCCGCCGGCGCAAAGATGTACTAGGGGGTTACGGCGTTTTACCAAACGCCGTAACCGCTCGACGCTGCGCGCCGCCCAGAGCGACAATTTGTCATTCAAAAGGCAAGGCATGACCAGAAGGTCTATGCCTTGCCTTTTTCATGCCAACTTGTTCGCTCTGGACGTCGCTCGCTGTCCGTCCTCTATCTGCGGTGTTGCCCTGGTTGGCACTTAGGGACGTTCCTTTTCTGCCGGCACTTGGGGACACTCCTTGTCAAGCGATTGGAATAGTCATTGGGGAATAGTCATTGGGGGTACTCATTGGGGACGTACTTAAATGAGTGCTCGAAGAATGAGAGTGGATAATCTCCCACTTTTGGCTCGTATGCGGGCTCAAAACGGGAGATTATCCACTCTCGTCTCGCCGAGGGTTTATCGGCTCGTTGGCTATGTCGCGCCTTCCATGCATGACAGTCGTCTCTTTTATGTTTCCTTTAGCTGTCGCTGCCTAGGATGGGGGTTAGTCGATAGGAAGGGAGCACCGGGATGGACGATGCGAGCGAGCGCGCAATCGAAAAGGACATGCTCGATCAGTTCAATTACTTTGATGATGAGGACGAGGAGCTGATCGACCGTCGCGAGCCAGCGCCGCTTGATTCCTTTGATCTGGTCGATGAAGAGGCTGATGAGGTTGAGGGTGAATCAGTGGAGCCCCCACAGCCTTCGCGCCTTGACTCGTTGCTTTCGAGAGCCCCCATGCACCACGGTGTCCGTGCCGGCGCGCTCCATATGAAAACTGACTGGCGCCAGATCGTGACTTCAGGCGATGAGCTTGCCGTCGATGCGCCGCTCACTGATAAATCATCCATCATCTGCCGCACCGGCATGCTTATGCTGGCAAGCGGAACAGGTGCCTGGCGCGTGCGCGATACCATGAATCGCGTCGCCGCCGTACTCGGTGTCACCGTCCACGTTGACTTAAGTCTTCTGTCGTTTGAGTGCACCTGCATCGAAGATGGCCACTGCTTTAACGAGGTTGTCAGCCTGCCCACAACGGGAGTCAATACCCATCGCATTTGGATGATGGAGAGTTTCCTCAAGGAAATCGAGACCTATGGTCGTCGCTTCACGGTACACGAGTATCACGAGATGCTCAAGACCGTTGAGAGCTCAAAGCCCGATTACTCTTCCTGGCAACAGGGCCTTGCGGCGGCCTGTGCTTGCGGCGCCTTCGTCTTTTTGCTCGGCGGCGGCCCTATCGAGATGGCCTGTGCATTTGTGGGCGCTGGTGTTGGCAACTTTGCTCGCTCCCATATTCTCAAGCAGGGTCTTGGCCAGTTTAGCGCGCTGACGATTGGCGTTGCGCTCGCTTGCGTTTCGTATTTGCTGGCATTGCTCGGCCTTGGCCAGGTCATTCCGGGGGCAATGTCGCATCAAGAAGGCTATATCGGCGCCATGCTCTTTGTGATTCCCGGCTTTCCCCTCATTACGGCAGGCCTCGACATCGCAAAGCTCGATATGCGAAGCGGCATCGAGCGTCTTTCGTATGCCGTGTCGATTATTGTGATGGCGACCCTCGTAGGCTGGATGGTTGCCGAATGTGTGGGGCTGGCACCGGATGATTTTGCCCCGCTCGGCCTTTCGCCGCTTGCCCTTACGCTCCTGCGCGTGGTGATGAGCTTCGTTGGCGTATTCGGCTTCTCGGTGATGTTCAACAGTCCGGTAAAGATGGCCGCGGCAGCTGGTCTGATCGGCGCCGTGTCCAATACCTTGCGTCTTACGCTCGTCGATGCGCCGACGATGCTTCCCTTCCTGGGCCTCAGCGCGGGAATGCCTCCCGAGGCGGCAGCGTTTATCGGCGCGCTGGTATCGGGGCTGCTGGCAAGCTTGGCCGAAATCAAGCTCACCTATCCACGTATCGCCCTCACGGTGCCATCGATTGTCATTATGGTGCCGGGCTTGTATCTGTATCGCTCGATGTACTACATGTGCACCTTCGATACGGTCAATATGCTCGGCTGGTTTGTGCGTGCAGTGCTCATTGTGGCGTTTCTGCCCGTTGGCCTGGGTGTGGCGAGAACCCTCACCGACCCCCGCTGGCGCCACACCAGCTAATTGGTGCAAATGAAACTGATCCGCAAAACATGAACGTGGATAATCTCCCGTTTTTGGCCTGTTTACGGGCTCAAAACGGGAGATTATCCACGCTCGTGGAATGGGTGTCCGAAAATCCACGCTCGTTGGGCCGATGCAGAGGCACCTGGCAATTCCTTTTTTGTAGACGTTGTCGTATGGCTGCGCGTGGAAAAGGCTCCAACGGTTAACATATACTCCATATGGGTAAAGAGACCAAAGCGCCGCCACGAGTGGCGCTTTGCGTTTGAAAAAACTAGCTCGTCTAAGAGGAACTAGCATGTTAGACCGTTTTACCGATCGCGCGCGCAAGGTCATGTCCATGGCCAAGCAAGAGGCGCTCGATCTTCATTCAAATAAGGTGGGTACCGAGCACCTGCTGCTCGCGCTTGCCAAGGAGGACGAGGGCATTGCCGCCGAGGCACTGCGTTCGCTCGACATCTCCTACGATGACATCATGGATACTCTCAAAGAGGTCCAGACCACGGTTCCCGAGCCCAGTGAGGAGACCGAGGCGGCCAAGCTCGCCTTTACGCCGCTCGTCATTAGCGTGATGGAGCGTTCGTTCCGCGTGGCGCGTGAGAACAACCAGACCTACGTGTCGACCGAGCACTTGCTGATCGGCATCGTCGAAGAGGGCAACGGCATGGCCATGGACATCCTCATGCGCTTGGGTGTGTCGTCCGCCTCCATCAAAAAGGCTATCGAGAAACTCACCGCCAAGGACCAGGACAAGAAGCGTCCGCTCGCCGGCGCCGGTGCTGGTCGTCCCGGTGCGGGCCTGCCGTTCTTTAGCGGCTCGGATGCCTCTCAGCAAAAGGGGAGTGGCACCGATACGCTTAAGCAGTTCGCGACCAACCTCACGCAGAAGGCACGCGACGGCGAGCTCGACCCTGTAATTGGTCGCGAAAAGGAAGTCCAGCGTATGATGGAGATCCTTTCGCGCCGCACCAAGAACAACCCGCTCATTCTGGGCGACCCCGGCGTGGGCAAGACGGCCATCGTCGAGGGCCTAGCTCAGCAGATTGCAGCCGGCAACGTGCCCGAGAACCTCATGAACCAGAACATCTGGACGCTTGACCTGCCGGGTCTTGTCGCGGGTGCCAAGTATCGCGGCGAGTTTGAGGAGCGCCTCAAGAACGTGATCCAGGAGGCCACCGAAGCCGACGACGTCATCCTGTTTATCGACGAGATGCACACCATCATCGGTGCCGGTTCTGCCGAGGGCTCCATCGATGCGAGCTCCATGCTCAAGCCCGTGCTCGCGCGCGGTGCCTTCCAGATTATCGGCGCCACCACGGCCGAGGAATTCCGCAAGTACCTCACCAAGGACCCGGCCTTTGAGCGTCGCTTCCAGACCATCGATGTCGAGGAGCCGAGCGTCGAGGACACGGTCAAGATCCTGACCGCGCTCAAGCCGCGCTACGAGGAGCACCACCATGTGCTCTATACGCAGGGTGCTATCGAGGCCGCCGCGAACCTTTCCAACCGCTACATCCAGGATCGCTTCCTGCCCGATAAGGCCATCGACCTCATTGACGAGGCCGGTGCCCGCGCTCGAATTGCCGCGAATCGCGCGCCCGAGCCGGTGCGCGAAGCCGAGCATCGCATCGAGGAGCTCAAGGCTGCTGCGCAGGAGGCCACCGAGAGCGACGACATGAACAAGGCCGCCGAGATCACCGAGCAGCAGAAGGCCGCCGAGATTGAGCTCGCCGAGGCCAAGGCTGCCTGGACCGCCGAGCTCGACGCCAGCCCGCTCACCATCGACGTCGCCCAGATCGCCGACATCGTCTCCGTGACCTCGGGTGTACCGGTGTCTTCGCTCACCGAGAGCGAGAGCCGTCGCCTGCTGCAGACCGAAAGCGTGCTCAAGACCCGCATTATCGGCCAGGACGAAGCCGTCGAGGCCGTGGCCAAGGCAGTGCGCCGCAGCCGCTCACCCCTCAAGGACCCGCGTCGCCCCGGCGGCAGCTTTATCTTCCTGGGTCCCACCGGCACAGGCAAGACCGAGCTCGCCAAGACGCTTGCCGAGTACCTCTTTGGCAGCAAGGACGCGCTCATCAGCTTCGACATGTCGGAGTTCGGTAGCGAGTTCGAGGTCTCCAAGCTCATCGGTAGCCCTCCGGGTTACGTCGGTCACGACGAGGGCGGCCAGCTCACCAAGGCCGTTCGTCGTCACCCGTACTCGGTCGTGCTGTTCGACGAGATCGAGAAGGCGCACCCCGATATCTTCAACATCTTGCTGCAGGTGCTGGAGGAGGGTCGTCTGACCGATAGCCAGGGCAAGACGGTCGACTTCCGCAATACTGTGATCATCATGACGTCCAACGTGGGCGCCCGCGAGATTGCGCAGGATGCGAGCGTTGGCTTTGGCACCACCGGCGAGCAGGGTCTCACGTCGAGCGAGATCCGCGGTCGCGCGATGGGTGAGCTCAAGCGCCTGTTCCGCCCCGAGCTGCTCAACCGCATCGACGACATCGTGGTGTTCCAGAAGCTTTCGGGCGAGAACCTGACCAAGATTGCGCACCTGCTGGTGGACGATCTGCGCCAGCGCCTGATCGCAAACGGCATGAACATCAAGCTTACCGATGCGGCCTATGACAAGATCGTGGCCGAGGGTACCGACCTCACCAACGGTGCGCGTCCGCTGCGCCGTGCTATTCAAAAGCTCATCGAGGACCCGCTGTCCGAGGAGCTTCTGGCCGGCGAGTGGGGCGAGGGCGATACCGTCCTGTGCGATGTGGCCGACGGCAAGTTTGTCTTTAGCCATGGCACGGGCGAGATCCCGGCACCGCGTCCGGCGGGCACGCTCGGGGGCGATACCGCTCCGGCGGCGCCGCACACCGGAAACGCCGCGCCTGTGAGCAGTGGCGTGACCTCGGGCCCCGGCGGCATGATGCAAGCCGGCTCTGGTGCGCTGTAGGCATTAACATATCTTGTATAACGGGGGCGTTTCCGATAAGGAAGCGCCCCCATTTCTATTGAAATGCGCTTTAATCTGCCGTGCTATACTAAAATTGAGATACCGTATAGCAAAGGAGCTGATATGCCTACATCAATGCTCGACACGCGGCCAGTTCAGATGAACGTGCGTATAGATCGTCAGCTCAAAGAGGCAGGAGACGCCGTCCTGACTCATATTGGCATGACGCCGTCACAAGCTGTTCGGACACTTTGGGAGTATCTGGTCGTTAACGGACGCATGCCCTCGAAGGGAGACGCGGCGGCTCCGGTTTCTGACGGAGTGGAGCCCCAGCGCATGGAGTCAAGGGCCGCGCAAGGCAGCCATATCGTTCGCGATTCGTGCCTCAAATACGGCATCCCCATCCCTGAGTTCTCGGGAGACTATGACGACCTCTATGAGGAGGCCATGGCGGAGCGCTATCCCGAGTGGGTGGAACTATGAGCACAGAAGGCGTCCTCAAGCTGTTAATCGATACCAACGTATGGATGGATTATTTTTCTGGCAGGTCCGACCGTACGGCAAATGTCGTCCATCTGATCGAGATTGCCGACGCCTCGGAGCGGATTGCCCTGTTTGCCTCGTCGCTTTCGGTCAAAGACGTTTCATATCTTGTCTCGGCGGCAATCAAGCAGGAGTGCCGAAGAAAGACTGGCTCACTGAGCGATAACGCCATTGCGGCGGCGGACGAAACGGCCTGGGCATGCGTTCGGCAGATGCGCGAGCTCGCCCTCATCGCGCCGGTCGGTGCAGACGAGGTCTTTGATTCGTTTGTGTTCAAGTATCATCACAACGACTTTGAGGACGACCTGATGCTGGGCGTCGCCAATCGCATTGATGCCGATTACGTCGTGACGGAGGACAAGAATCTTATTAAACATACCAATGGTGTATGCATTAACGTTCAACAGGCGTTGAGGTTGGTTGAAGAGTCCAACGTCCGTTCGGCGCGGCCCGTCTAACCTGCTTTATCTTAATAAAGTGGCGTTTCCCCACCGTTAGCCGATGATGCAAGGGCGCTCGGCGTTTTCGACTGGTTTATGCACGCAAAGTCTGGGAATATACAAGTCGCATATCTTACTGTCTAACCAGTTGCGCCAAGGAGGCACCATGGACTACAAGATTACCGGCTACGAGCCCGCCCAGCTGTTCCATTTCTTTGAGGAGGTCAGCGCGATCCCCCGCGGGTCTGGCAACGAGAAGGGTATCAGCGATTTCCTGGTTGCGTTTGCCAAGGAGCGCGGCCTCGACGTGTATCAGGACGAGGTCTACAACGTCATCATTCGCAAGCCCGCATCTGCCGGTGCCGAGAATGCCCCGACCGTGATGCTGCAGGGCCACATCGATATGGTGTGCGACAAGTTGGGCTCCGTTGAGCACGACTTTACGACTGACGGTATCGACCTGGTCGTCAAGGACGGCGTCCTCACCGCTAACGGCACCACCCTGGGCGCCGACAACGGTATCGCCGTCGCTCTGATGCTTACCGTGCTCAACGACGATTCGATTGCTCATCCGGCCCTCGAGTGCGTATTCACCACCGACGAGGAGACCGGCCTGGTCGGCGCCGAGACGCTCGACAAGTCCCAGATTAGCGCCCGCACCATGATTAACCTTGACTCCGAGGAAGAGGGCGTTGCCACCGTCAGCTGCGCCGGCGGCGTCGTCGTTACCTACACCTGCCCGATCGCGCGCGAGCACAAGACCGGTAGCACTCTCACGCTCGACATCTCCGGCCTGCTGGGCGGTCACTCCGGCTCCGACATCAACCTGGAGCGCGGCAACGGCAACCTCATCATGGCCCGCATCATCGACCGCCTGATGGTCGCCGGCGAGCCCGCCATCGTCAGCTTTAACGGCGGCACTAAGGACAACGCCATCAACCGTGAGTGCAAGGCCGAGCTGGTTTACGCCGACCACGCTGCCGCCGAGGCCGCGGCGCAGGTCGCCAAAGGCATCATCGCCGACGTCACTGCCGAGCTTGAGGTCTTCGACCCCGGCTTTACCTGCACCGTCGAGATTGCCGACGACGCCGAGGTCGAGGCCATGGACGAGAAGTCCGCACTTGCCCTCATTCGCGCTCTGCGTCTTGCCCCCAATGGTGTGATCCGCCGCAACGTCGCCACCGACGGCTCCGTCGAGGTTTCCTCCAACATCGGCGTGGTTGCCACCTCTGACGACGAGGTTAAGATCATGCTGTCCCCGCGCTCCTCGATCACCTCGCTGCAGAACGAGTTCAAGGACCGCCTGCAGACGCTGGCCGATGTCTTGGGCTTCGATGCCAAGTTTGAGTTCGAGTATCCCGGCTGGAGCTATGCCGAGCATTCGCCGGTCCGCGACGTCTTTGTCGAGAGCTATCGCGAGCTCTTTGGCTCCGAGTTGCGCATCGAGTCCATTCACGCCGGCCTTGAGTGCGGCCTGTTTGCCGAGGCCCTGCACGGCCTGGACGCCATCGCCGTGGGCCCGACGCTCTCCGATGTCCACACCCCGGACGAGAGCATGGAGCTCGCTTCTGCCGAGCGCTTCTACGAGCTGCTCATCGACGTGCTCAAGCGCCTCGCCGCGTAAAGGTTGCGCTAGCAGCAGTCCGAGCCACGTGCTAGCGGATTGCAAATGACATTACGAGAGGGGGTACCGGTCTTTTGCGACAGGTGTCCCCTCTCTTCTTTTAAGAAATGGGAAATTGATTGGCGTCTAGCCCATATCCGCCCTGATGAGGTCGAGGGTTCGCTGGCAGTTTTCGCGGACGGGGCCGAGCATATGCTCGCGCAGGTCCGCCATGCCGGGCAGGTCGGCGTATTCGTCCATGACCTCTTCCATGCAAATGGGTACCTCGTAGGCGAGGTCCATCATGGTCGCAAAGCAAGACTTCTCGGATAGCCCGGCATCGGTGAGTGCCGTCTCCAGCGCGGGGTCGCCCATACCGTGGTATCGGCGGATAGCACCTGGACCGATGCGCCCCACACGATTTTCGCCGCCAACGCTCATGGCAAGGCGTGCCCGACGTCGCATGCTCTCATACGCCAAGCCCGATGCGACATCGTACATTCGAGCCATCATGGCTGCGCCGTCGTTTCCAAGGAGCAGGGAATAGTTTTTCGCATGCGCATCCGGTGCGCCGATAATGGCGTTGAAGAACAGTATCTGCGTAAACAGATGCAGGTTAAGTTGATGGTGGCTCGTAGTTACGAGGAGCTCTTGAATGTCGCGTGTGGTCGGGCCGCCGTCTGCCGTGTACTTTTGGGCGGGCATCACCCCAAGTGCCTGACAGAGGTCTTCTTGATGTAGGCGCCTGATCGTTCCGTCTTCGACTTTCACGCGGTCATAGCGCTCAACAATGAGGGTAGGTTCGTCCTCAAACATACGATATTCGACGTTTGCCGTTGCGATACCGGCTCGCTGGGCGCTTTTCATGCAGACAAACTCATTGAGAGCCTCGAGTTTAAATCCGTTAACGCCATTTTTGAAAATATGCGTCGTGGGTGAGGAGCCCATGCATTCGCACCAGCGGCCGTTAATGAACGCGAGCGCGAACTTGCCCTGGTTGCCTCCAAGTGACCAACTTTCATCTAGACCCATCCACGATGCATCGCGGTCATCTCTGATCGACTTGAGGCGGAGAGCAATTTCGTGGTCGTCTATAGGGCGGTAATCGCCAGCGCGATGCAGGACGGCGTCGGCATCTTCTTCGGCATAAAACTGCACTCCGCCCGGACAGTCGAGTCCGATATGGCTGAGCAACGCAACGGGATTGTTGGGCCTAACGTCGAATTCGGCGGCAATCGCTTTTCGCTGGTCCTCGCTGTCGGGTAGAAGGCCAAACAGGTACGGATTCATGACCTGTTGTCCGTATGTGCGATTCGATACGGGTATGTTGGTCGATAGGGCTGGCCCGTCATAGTCATGATCGTAGGTAAAGCTGATAAGACCGTTCTCATCTTGCGTGAGCGTTCCCGCAGGTACGCCGCAAATAATGGTCCGAAGTGATGTTCTGGCCATTGGCTATTTCCCTTCGGGCTTGGTTTGGTTAGATGCGTTTGCGGCAATCGAGACTCCGAGATTGGACATGACGAAATCGGCGAAGATCTCGTCGTAAAGTGCGGATGTAAAGGGGGCATCTGCAAGAGCCGGAATGGCGGTACTACGACTGTTGCGATGATGGGGACGTTGAGTGTGATGGCGCCTGGGGATGCTGCGAGGCAGCGGATTGGCATGCGGAGCGTCGACTGGTCGCTCATTTTTTGCTTCGCCGATATCCCCTTGAGCGGCGAGTGCCAGTCCAAGAGCATTGAAAATCGTCAGCAGCTTGTCGAGTCGAATGCCAGTGGCGTCTCCTAGCTCGAGCGATGCGAGCAGGCGCTCCGAAACACCGGCTTTTTTAGCGAGGGCGGCACGGGTGAGACCCTGAGCCTCGCGTGCCTGACGCACATAGATGCCAGCTTGCCGCGGTGTGGTGATGGGAAG
This sequence comes from Collinsella aerofaciens, assembly GCF_902364355.1. Lineage (GTDB taxonomy): Bacteria > Actinomycetota > Coriobacteriia > Coriobacteriales > Coriobacteriaceae > Collinsella > Collinsella aerofaciens_AF. The sequence continues at coordinate 390,852 of NZ_CABJDK010000001.1, read as the reverse complement.
GGTATCCATGGCGATCTCCTAACGTGCAGACTTTTGCATATCAGTATGACATGCAAAAGCCTGCACGAAAAGGTATTATGCAAAACTCTGCATGAGACCTCTACATTGACGTTGAGCTTATGAGAGGCGTTTTTTATATCGCGAGAATCCCCAGATGCTCAAGCAAGATCTTAAGCCCGATGAAGACGAGCACGACGCCGCCCACGATGGTGGCAGGCTTTTCGTAGCGCGCGCCAAAGGTGTGGCCGATCGCTACGCCGGCGACGGAGAAGATAAAGGTCGTGATGCCGATGAGCGACACGGCGGGCATGATGTCGACCGAGAGCGCGGCAAATGAGATGCCTACGGCTAGGGCGTCGATTGAGGTGGCGATGGCGAGGATCATGTACTCGCCCAGGTCAATCTTTTCGGCATCCTTGCCGTCGCCTTCATCCTCGTCCTCGGTAAAGGCCTCCCACAGCATTTTGCCGCCAATGAAGGCGAGCAGGATAAAGGCGATCCAGTGGTCGATGGGGCCGATGATGCCCATAAACTGGCTGCCAAGCGCCCATCCGATCACGGGCATGCCGGCCTGGAAGCCGCCAAAGAACAGGCCGAGCACTACGGCGACCTTAAGGTTGATCTTCTTCATGCCAAGGCCCTTGCAGATGGATACGGCAAAGGCGTCCATCGAAAGGCCAACGGCGAGCAGCACGAGCTCTGCGAGTCCCATAGTCTGGCTCCCTCTCTGCGGGCGGGCCCGCGTGTACCTCTTGGGGGAGCAACAAAAAGACTATCCTTGGCACATGGTTGATTGGGTAGTCAAAAGAGCCCGTCCCAAATTAGCTATCTTAGCGGTGTTCGCTCATTCTGTAAGCATCGGATTTCGCGAGCGCCGCGGGGACAAACCGTGAGAAACTATTTAGCGTTTATGGAGCGTATACGATGGGAGCGATGCCTTGGATAAGAACGAGCTGCAAAAGCGTATGGAACAGGCCATCCGCCTGACGGCACCTGGTCAGCCGATCCGCACTGCCCTCGACATGATCATCGCCGGTCACCTGGGCGCCCTTATCTGCGTTGGCGACACCGAAAACGTGCTCGCTGCCGGTAACGACGGCTTCCCGCTCAACATTTCGTTCACCTCGAACCGTCTGTTCGAGCTCTCCAAGATGGACGGCGCCATCGTCATCGACGGCGACCTCACCCAGATCCTGCGCGCCAACTTCCATCTCAATCCCGATCCCTCGCTTGCCACGAGCGAGACGGGCATGCGTCATCGCACCGCCGCTCGCATGTCGGTGCTCACCGATGCCATTGTGATCTCGGTCTCGGCCCGTCGTGCCGTCGTCAACGTGTACGTTCACGGCAAGAGCTACGAGATCCAGCCCGTCACCACCATCATGAGCTCGGTCAACCAGCTCGTCGCCACGCTCCAGACTACCCGTCAGTCGCTCGACCGCTCCTTGCTGCGCCTGACGGCCCTCGAGCTCGACGACTACGTTACGCTCGCCGACATCACCGGTATTTTCTCGAGCTTCGAGATCATGCAGCAGGCAAAGACCGAGCTTAAGGATTGCATCGTCAAGTTGGGCAACCAGGGCAAGCTCGTGCAGATGCAGCTCGAGCAGCTCGCCGGCTCCAGCATGGATACCGAGTACGACTTGATGATCCGCGACTATGCGAGTGATTCCTCCGAGGCCAATGCCGAAAAGATCCGCGCCAACCTGAGCCGTATGACGCCTAAGGACCTGTCCGACCCACAGCATGTGGCGGCGGTTCTGGGTTACGACGACCTGGACGAGGACTCCGTCATGACGCCACTGGGCCTGCGCACGCTTTCGCGCGTGTCCGTCGTGCGCGACGGCGTGGCCGAGAAGATCGTCGACGAGTACGGCTCGTTGCAGGAGCTCATGGACGACATCAGCGAGGATCCGGAGCGCCTGGGCGACTTTGGCGTCAACAACCCTGCCATTCTTGCGGACTCGCTGTACCGCATGAAGGGCACCAAACAGGGGAACGCATAATGGCGCCCGTATGCGCCGTGGTCGTTGCCGGCGGCAGCGGCCAGCGCTTTGGAAATCCCGGCGGTAAGCAGCTCGTTAACGTGGCGGGCCGTCCGCTCATGAGCTGGTCCATCCGTGCGTTCGATCGTAGCGACAAGGTCGGCCACATCGTGGTGGTGTGTCCTGCCGAGCGCCGTGCCGAGATGCGCCGCCTGGCCATCGATCCGTTTGACTATGACACGCCCATCAGCTTCGCCGATGCCGGCGATACCCGTCAGGATTCCACCCGTGCCGGTGTGCATGCGGTTCCGGCGGGTTTCGAATATGTCGCCATCCACGACGGCGCCCGTCCGCTCATCACGACCGAGGCCATCGATCATGCGATCGACGTGCTTGTGGGCGACCGTGCCCTCGACGGCGTCGTGTGCGGCCAGCCTGCCATCGACACGCTCAAGATCGTCGATGGCGACAACATCGTCGAGACGCCGCCGCGCGAGCTCTATTGGGCCGCGCAGACGCCGCAGATCTTTAGCGTCGACGCCATGAAGCGCGCTCACGCCGCTGCTATCGCCGAGGGCTTTATCGGCACCGACGATTCATCGCTGGTCGAGCGCATGGGCGGGCGCGTCCGCTGTGTCCAGAGCCCGCGCGATAACCTTAAGGTGACGGTGCCCGAGGACCTGCGTCCCGTAACCGCGATTCTGCTCGGTCGTATGGCCGAGGGAGAGGACCTTCCCCATGTTCAGTAACCTGCGCATTGGCCACGGCTACGACGTCCACCGTTTGGTGGAGGGGCGTCGATGTATCATCGGCGGGGGTGACATTCCCTACGAGCGCGGCCTGCTGGGCCACTCTGATGCCGATGTGCTCGCGCACGCCTTGGCCGACGCCATTCTGGGCGCCTGCCGCGGGGGAGACATCGGCAAGCTGTTCCCCGACACCGATCCCGCCTACGAGGGTGCCGACTCGATGGTGCTACTTGCCCGCGTGATGGACTATGCACGCGAGCTGGGCTTTGAGTTTGTCGATGCCGATTGCACCATTGCTTGTCAGCAACCCAAGATCACTCCGCACCGCGATGCCATGCGCGCCAACCTTGCCCATGCCCTGGGCGTCGACGTGGAAAACGTGGGCGTCGCCGCCACCACGACCGAAAAGCTCGGTTGGGAAGGCCAAGGCGAGGGAATTGGCGCCTGGGCCGTCTGCCTGCTACAGAAAACCGTTAAGGAGTAACGAATGCGTATCTACAACAGCGCTACCCATAAAAAGGAAGAGTTCCAGCCCATCGAGTCCGGCAAGGTCCGCATGTACGTGTGTGGCCCCACGGTCTACGACAACATCCACATCGGCAATGCCCGCACGTTCATCAGCTTTGACGTGATTCGTCGCTGGCTCATCGCGAGCGGCTACGAGGTCACGTTCGCCCAGAACCTCACTGATGTCGACGACAAGATCATCAAGCGCGCCAACGAGCAGGGCCGTACGGCCGCCGAGGTCGCGACGGAGTTCTCGGACAAGTTCATCGGCGTCATGCGCGCCGCCAACGTGCTCGATCCCGATGTGCGCCCCCGCGCCACCAAGGAGATCGGCCCCATGATCGCTATGATCAAGACGCTTATCGAGCAGGGCCATGCCTACGCCGCCGATAACGGCGACGTGTACTTTGCCGTGCGCAGCGATCCCAACTATGGTCAGGTCTCGGGCCGCAACATCGACGATCTGATGGTTGGCGCGCGCATCGAGGAGAACGAGGACAAGAACGACCCGCTCGACTTTGCCCTGTGGAAGGCCGCCAAGCCCGGCGAGCCCAGCTGGCCGAGCCCCTGGGGCGAGGGCCGTCCCGGTTGGCACACCGAGTGCGCCGCCATGGTGCACCGCTACCTGGGCACTCCGATCGACATCCACGGCGGCGGCTCCGACCTTGCCTTCCCGCATCACGAGAATGAGTGCGCCCAGGCTACTTGCGCCTGGCACCAGGGTTTCTCCAACACCTGGATGCACACGGGCATGCTGCTGGTCGACGGCGAGAAGATGTCCAAGTCGCTCGGTAACTTCTTTACGCTGGCCGAGGTGCTCGAGCAGCACTCTGCCGCGGCCCTGCGCCTGCTGATGCTGCAGACGAGCTATCGCTCGCCTCTCGATTTCTCTTGGGAGCGCCTGGAGGGTGCCGAGAACTCGCTCACGCGTATCGCCGGTACGGTCGAGAATCTGCGTTGGGCTGCAAACCACGCGACGGCCAACGCCGATGAGGCTGCCGCCGAGGCGTTTGCCGCCAAGGCCGCCGAGACCCGCACCGCCTTTAAGGAGTGCATGGACGACGACTTTAACACCGCAGGTGCCATGGGTGCCGTCTTTGGCTTTGTGACCGAGTGCAACCAGTATCTGGAGCAGGCGGGCGACGCTGCCGACAAGGCCGCCGCGCTTGCTGCCGCCGATACGCTGGTCGAGCTGCTCGATACGTTTGGCGTTGAGCTCCCCGAGCCCAAGGTCGAGTTGCCGCTGGGCCTGCTGGGCGTTGCCGCCGGCCTGGTCGCCTACACGGGTGACGACGTGGACGAGGCCGCTGTCAAGATTCTCGAGGCCCGCGCCGAGGCCCGCGCCGCCAAGAACTGGGATCTGGCCGACGCCATCCGCGATCAGCTCAAGGACCTGGGCCTGACGATTGAAGATACTGCCGCCGGCACTCGTATTAAGACTCTCTAATCCCCGCGGGTTTCCCAAGCACCCGACCTTGCCGTTCAAACCGTCGCTCGCGTACTCAAGTACGCGTCGCTCCTCTTTCACGGCAATCTCGGGCACTTGGAAAACCCGTACCGACCGCCCGAGCCACGGCACCTTGCCTTTCAATCGTCGGGCATGACCTTAAGGTCTATGTCCTCCTCTTTCAAGGCAATCTGTCGCACCTCGGGCGGTTGGTCTATTTGTTTCGTTTGATAATTGTGTTAAGGAGGCCGTTTTATGGCCGACAATCGCAAGCGTGCTCCGCGTGGTGGCAAGCAGGCTGCTTCTGGCTCGCGTCCGATTCGCCGCAATGATCGCGCTGCCACTCCCAAGGGCCAGCGCGAGCACTCCCAAGCCCAGGCTGCGCGTTCGCAGCGAGATCGCAACCGCGACAACGTTCAGGTTCCCAAGGGCGAGTTTATCGAAGGTCGTCGTGCTGCCGCCGAGGCACTGCGTACCGGCTTTCCCGTCAAGTGCGCGCTCATCGCCGAGGGCGGGGAGCGCGATGCCGCCTTGTCGCGCCTGGTCGACGACCTCAACGTCGCGGACGTCCGCATTAAGTATGTGCCGCGCACGCAGCTCGATGCGCTGTCGAGCCATGGCGCTCATCAGGGCATTGCGCTCGAGGTGGGCAATTTCCCCTATGCCGATGTCGCCGATATTCTCGATCGCGCGGGTGAAGGACCGGCGCTCGTCGTCGTGCTCGACCATGTGACCGACGATGGCAACTTTGGTGCGATCGTGCGCTCCGCCGAGGTCGTGGGCGCGGCGGGCGTCATCATTGCAAACAAGCGCGCCGCCGGTGTGACCGTGGGCAGCTACAAAACCTCTGCTGGTGCCGTCATGCACCTGCCCATCGCGCAGGTTCCCAATATCGCCCGAGCGCTTGACGACCTCAAGGCCGCCGGCTTTTGGGTGGGCGGTGCTTCCGAGCACGCCGAGGGCAGCTGCTGGGATGCTCCCTTCGAGGGCCGCGTTGCGCTCGTCATGGGCTCCGAGGGCGACGGCATCTCGCGCCTGGTGCTCGAGAAATGCGACTTTTTGACCAAGCTTCCCCAGCGCGGCATGACCGAGAGTCTCAATGTGGCCCAGGCGACCACCGCGCTGTGCTTTGAGTGGCTGCGCCGCAATGCCGGCGAGCTCATGGGGGAGGAGTAGCGCATGTCCAAGAAGAACCGCGCCAAGTCCAAGGCCAAGCGCTTTGGCGAGGGCTCGGCCAAGCCAATTGTTTCGGCCGCGACCTATGGCGTGGGCGGCAATGCGTTTGCGCAGGCTATCGCCGATCCGGTCTCGACGGTGCACTCCAATAAGCCCGAGCTGCTGGTGGTCGACGGCTACAACGTGATTCACTGCACGCCGCGCTACGAAAAGCTCGTGTACGACCATTCCGACGATCCGTATTCCAGCGACGTCCACGATATGGCTCGTACTGCGCTCATCAACGATGTCGCGGCGTTTGCCCAGGGCCGTTACGAGGCCGTGATCGTGTTCGACGGCGCGGGCAACATCTCCAGCGAGCGCCCCAACCTGCCGGCCCGCGGCGTGCGCATCGAGTTTTCGCCGACGGGCGTCTCTGCCGATACCGTGGTGCAGAAGCTCTGCATCGAGGCGCGCGAGGAAGGTCGCGCGTGCTCCGTGGTGTCGAGCGACGGCACGATCCAGGCCGTCGTCATGGGCAAGGGCGTCACGCGCATCTCGAGCCGCATGCTGGTGGACGAGATCAAACAGATCGATAACGACGTTCACGAGGCAGAGGAAGCCCCGCAGATCAAGATGACTCTGGGCAGTCGCCTGAGCCCCGATGCCCTGGCCAAGCTCAAGGCCCTGCGCGGCCGGTAGGGGAGTATCCATAGAGACCCGTTTCCCAATTGGCCGGCCCGTTGATTTGTAATCAATGGACTGTGGGTTGCCGTCGCCAATACGAATAGTTTTTGGTTTTGGCGAACGGATAAAACTATTCGTTCTGACGAATAGTTTTGAGATGTGGTCGGTCGAAGGGTCTGTTGCGCCCCGTCCGTAATTCCTTTATTCTTAACTGGCTTCGCGCGAAAGCGCCAAGTGTGCCAGTGTGGCGCAACGGTAGCGCAACTGATTTGTAATCAGTGGGTTGCAGGTTCGATTCCTGTCACTGGCTCCATGAAAGTTTCGGGCTCTGTCCCCCTGAGGGACAGGGCCCGTTTCTATTTATGTCGATAAGTCGGCGTGTTTGGCGCCAACCAAGCTTCAGGTTTGTCTCGATCTGTAACACGAAGAGGCTGAAAACCGTTCTTACTGTTACAGATTGAGACGTAAGCTGGGGTCTCTGCGTAATATCTCGACCTGTAACAGATAGGGGAGAAAATGTTCTCTATATGTTACAGATCGAGACAAAAGCCGTGTCGAGCTCGGCTGCCCCCCCCCTGAGCGTGGATTATCGGACGTACGAGCGTGGAAAATCTCCCGCTTAGTGAATGATCGTGGATAATCTGCCACTTTGGCCTTGGGGGCACGCCAATAGTGGGAGATTGTCCACGCTCGATTTCAAACGGAAGAAAATCCACGCTCGAATCTGCCACGGAAGCCCGATCTCGACCTATATATAGGTGCAAATAGGCTGTTATCGAAGTTCGATCCTGAAGGTGTACTCCACTACGCCAAAGTGTTACCTTGGGAAATGTCACCTCTGTATCCAAAACCACCGTCCTTCATATCCAAACTCAATAAAACCGCAGGTCACGGCTATATAGATACGCCCGGAACCGTGTATCTAGAGGTTTTCGTTGACAGCCCCCAAGGTTGCATCGTATTATCTTTTTCGTTCGCGGGGGCGGCGGTCCAAAAGACCAAAGGACCTGCGGATACTTGAACGATTGGGAGTTTGCCCGAGTGGTTAATGGGGACGGGCTGTAAACCCGTTGGCTCTGCCTACATAGGTTCGAATCCTATAGCTCCCACCCGTCAAGTGCCTGTATAGCTCAGTCGGTAGAGCACTTCGTTGGTAACGAAGAGGTCACCAGTTCAAGTCTGGTTGCAGGCTCCATCCGGCGGTGTAGCTCAGTTGGTTAGAGCACACGGTTCATACCCGTGGCGTCACTGGTTCGAATCCAGTCACCGCTACCATAGGTAACACGGTGGCTTCTCAATAGTATGTTGAGAGGCCACTATGGTATAAAGGCAAAGTCCCGTCCGGGGACGACCTGTTAAGAGGAGGGCTTTATGGCCAAAGAGAAGTTTGAGCGCACTAAGCCGCATGTTAACATCGGCACCATTGGTCACGTCGACCACGGCAAGACCACGCTGACCGCCGCCATCACCAAGGTTCTCTCCGAGACCGAGGGCTGCAAGGCTGACTTCACTGCGTTCGAGAACATCGACAAGGCTCCCGAGGAGCGCGAGCGCGGCATTACGATCTCCGTCTCCCACGTCGAGTACGAGACCGCTTCCCGTCACTACGCTCACGTTGACTGCCCGGGCCACGCTGACTACGTCAAGAACATGATCTCCGGCGCTGCTCAGATGGACGGCGCTATCCTGGTCATCGCTGCTACCGACGGCCCCATGGCTCAGACTCGCGAGCACATCCTGCTCGCCCGTCAGGTCGGCGTTCCCTACATCGTCGTCTTCCTGAACAAGTGCGACATGGTCGACGATGACGAGCTTATCGACCTCGTCGAGATGGAGACCCGTGAGCTCCTCTCCGAGTACGATTTCCCCGGCGACGACATCCCCGTCATCCGTGGTTCCGCTCTGGGCGCTCTCGAGGGCGACGCCAAGTGGATGGACGCTATCCGCGAGCTCATGAACGCCGTCGACGAGTACATCCCGACGCCTGCTCGTAACAACGACCTCCCGTTCCTGATGGCCGTTGAGGACGTTATGACCATCTCCGGCCGTGGTACCGTTGCTACCGGCCGTGTCGAGCGCGGTGAGCTCAAGCTCAACGAGCCCGTCGAGATCGTCGGCATCAAGGATACCCAGAACACCGTCGTTACCGGTATCGAGATGTTCCGTAAGTCCATGGACTTCTGCGAGGCTGGCGACAACGTCGGTCTGCTGCTCCGCGGCATCAAGCGCGAGGACATCGAGCGCGGCCAGGTTCTCTGCAAGCCCGGTTCGGTTACCCCGCACACCAAGTTCACCGGTGAGATCTACGTTCTGACCAAGGAGGAGGGCGGCCGTCATACCCCGTTCTTCGATGGTTATCGTCCTCAGTTCTACTTCCGTACCACCGACGTTACCGGTACGGTCAAGCTCCCCGAGGGCACCGAGATGGCTATGCCTGGTGACCACATCACCATCGAGGGCGACCTCATCCACCCGATCGCCATGGAGGAGGGCCTGCGCTTCGCTATCCGCGAGGGTGGCCACACCGTCGGTTCGGGCATCGTCTCCACGATCATTGAGTAAATTAGCTCTTTGATATAGCTGACTTAGAGAACCCGGCACTTATTTGGGTGCCGGGTTCTTTTCTGCAATGGATATTGAGCCGTTGCTGGTGTCGAGAGGATCGATAATGGTCCTGGATGCACCGTCGATTAGATCTCGATGGCTTCATTGATGTGTTCCAAATATGAATGGATCCACCGAGAACCAATTGACTCGAGGTTTTCATTGACAGCACTTACGTGGAGCTGATAAAGTAACAACTCGTGCCCGTACGGGGCGGAAATGAAAGGTTCAGGATACATGCGTACTCTAGTTACTCTTGCGTGCACTGAGTGCAAGCGCCGCAACTATACGACCACCAAGAACAAGTCGACCATGCCTGATCGTATGGAGATCAAGAAGTATTGCCCCTGGTGCCGTCACCACACGCTGCACAAAGAGACTCGCTAGTCTCTAGTCATATACGCCAGTAGTTCAATTGGTAGAGCATCGGTCTCCAAAACCGAGTGTTGAGGGTTCGAGTCCTTCCTGGCGTGCCAGTCATTATTCCGTAAGCTCCCACTTGGGGGCTTACGGTTTACTCATGTATAAGCGCATTGCGCGGAGGTAACCCAAATGGCCAACAAGAAGAACAAGAAGAAGGCACAGCAGCAGGCGCCTGCCAACAACGCTGCCGCCAACTCCAAGGTTGAGGCCAAGAAGGCCGTTGCCAAGAAGAGCGAGAAGGCTGCGAAGTCCAAGAAGAACGAGAAGCCTGGTTTCTTCGCCCGCACCAAGAAGTATTTCGCTTCGGTGAAGTCCGAGATGAAGCGTGTCACGTGGCCCGATAAGAAGGAGCTCGTGAACTACTCGGTCGTCGTTTGCGCTTCTCTGATCGTCGTCGGCGTCGTCATCGCTCTGCTCGATGCTGGCTTTGGCGAGGCTCTTGCTCTGTTCTCTGGATTGAGGGGCTAAACCATGTCTAAGCGTTGGTACGTCGTTCACACTTACTCTGGATACGAGAACCGCGTTAAGTCCGATCTCGAGCATCGCATCGAGACTATGGGCATGCAGGACCGTATCTTTGATATCGAGATTCCTATGGAGCGCGTCACCGAGATTAAAGAGGGTGGCAAGCGTGAGACCAAGGATTCCAAGATCTTCCCGGGTTATGTCCTGGTCCGCATGGAGATGGATGACGATGCTTGGACGTGCGTTCGTAACACGCCTGGCGTCACCGGTTTCCTGGGCGGCAACGGCAAGCCCGCTCCGCTTTCCCGCGACGAGTACAACAAGATGACTCGTCGTCCCGGTAAGGGCGATTCGCCCAAGCGCACCTCGGTTGATATTCAGGTCGGCACGTCCGTCCGCGTCACCGATGGCCCGCTTACCGACTTTGATGGCAAGGTCTCCGAGGTTAACACCGAGGCTGGCAAGCTCAAGGTCACGCTGATGATCTTTGGCCGCGAGACGCCGGTCGAGCTCGACTTTAACCAGGTCGCTGTCATCGCTTAAGTTTTCGTCCGTTCGCGCGAGCGTGCTTCTTCTGTGACTGCTCATCTCAGGAGTGCTTCTAACACGTGCGTGCTTACGATATAGCAAGTACTTCACACTCGTGATTCGAAAGGAATGACCATGGCTGAGAAGAAGGTTGCCAACGTCATTAAGCTCCAGATTCCTGCTGGTGCAGCTAACCCCGCTCCTCCCGTCGGCCCCGCCCTGGGCGCTGCTGGCGTGAACATCATGCAGTTCTGCCAGGCCTTTAACGCCGAGACGCAGGACAAGAAGGGCGACATCATCCCCGTTGAGATCTCTGTCTACGAGGACAAGTCCTTCTCCTTCATCACCAAGACCCCGCCGGCGGCTCACCTCATCAAGAAGGAGCTGAACCTCAAGTCTGGTTCCGCTAAGCCCCAGGCCGACAAGGTTGGTCAGCTCTCTCAGGAGCAGCTCACCAAGATCGCCGAGATCAAGATGCCGGACCTCAATGCCAACGACATTGACGCCGCCAAGAAGATCATCGCCGGTACCGCCCGTTCCATGGGCGTCACCATCGCTGAGTAGCGATTTCTTTAGGTAATGACGGGTGCTCCGACCGGGGCGCCCGTTATATGTGTGCAATAGGGCACACGATACGATGTGGGAGGGCTCACGCCCGTTTAACCACAGGAGGTAATGCACATGGCTAAGCATGGTAAGAGCTATAACGCCGCTGCCGAGAAGATCGACCGCGCCACGCTCTACACCCCCCTTCAGGCTGCCAAGCTCATCAAGGAGCTCGACACCGCCAAGTTCGACGAGACCGTCGAGGCCCACTTCCGTCTGGGCATCGATACTCGTAAGGCTGACCAGAACATCCGTGGTTCCATCTCCCTGCCTCACGGCACCGGCAAGACCGTTCGTGTTGCTGTCTTCGCCGAGGGCGAGAAGGCCCGCGAGGCCGAGGCTGCCGGCGCCGACATCATCGGTTCCGACGAGCTCGTCGCCCAGATCCAGAAGGGCGAGATCAACTTCGACGCCGCTATCGCTACGCCGAACATGATGGCCAAGGTTGGCCGCATTGGTAAGATCCTTGGTCCCCGTGGCCTCATGCCGAACCCCAAGCTCGGCACCGTGACCATGGACGTCGCCAAGATGGTCTCCGAGCTCAAGGCCGGCCGCGTTGAGTATCGCGCCGACCGCTACGGCATCTGCCACGTGCCCCTGGGCAAGAAGTCCTTCTCCGAGCAGCAGCTCGTCGAGAACTATGCTGCCCTGTACACCGAGATCCTGCGCGTCAAGCCCTCTTCTGCTAAGGGCAAGTACGTCAAGTCCATCTCCGTGTCTTCCACCATGGGCCCTGGCGTCAAGGTCGATCCCGCTATCCAGCGCGACTTCCTGGCTGAGTAACTAACAGTTACTGCCTGAGCAAAGCAAGCATTGCTAAAGAGACCCGGTTCTGCCTCGTGCAGGACCGAGTCTCTTGCTTTTGAGTCAACGAAACCACCACGAAGGGGACAGGCACCCTTGTGGTGGTTTTACTTGTGTTGTACTTTAGCGCGATGTAGTACTACCCGAGGCCGAAGGGAGCCCAACATGTTTAAGAACACGCAACAGCTCCTAGGCCTAGCGCTACTAGATTGGATAGCGCGCTAGGGTTGTAATCTCGCTATAACGATTTGTTGTACCCGGGTGCGCTATCGTCTGCCGCTTTCAGGCGTGATGAGCGACACGGGTATTTTTCTATCTCTAGGCCTTCTCTCTCTCCTGAAAGCCATCTGTCATAAAACGGTCAATCAGGAGGAACATATAAGCCGCAAAATCACAATCTTTGACGCCACCCTGTGCGACGGTGAGCAGTCGCCGGGCGCCAGCATGAATACCGAGGAAAAGCTCTTCATCGCCCGCCAGCTGGTGCGCATGAACGTGGACGTTATCGAGGCGGGCTTTCCCATCTCGAGTCCTGGTGACTTTCGCTCCGTACAGGAGATTGGCAAGATTGCGGGCGACCGATGCACGGTATGCGGCCTGACGCGCGCTGTCGACAGGGATATCGAAGTGGCTGCAGAGGCGCTCAAAACGGCCCAGAGGCCCCGTATCCATACAGGGCTGGGTGTGAGCACCAGTCACCTGCGCGACAAGCTCCATATGACTGAGGAAAGGGCAATTGAGTGAGCGATCCATGCCGTCAAACATGCTCGCAAGTTCGTTGACGATGTTGAGTTTTATGCCGAGGATGCCGGCCGCTCCGATCAGGAGTTTCTGGTGCGCATTATCGAGGCGGCCGTAAAGGCCGGTGCCACGGTCGTGAACATCCCCGATACGATGGGCCACAACATGCCGTGGGACTTTGGCGTCCGCATCCGTGACCTGCGCGGGCGCTGCGGGTGCGGCCGGTCAGCGTGCGGTCGACGTGATGGAGTATCGCGAGTACGAGATTGAGCGCATTGCGCGCCAGGCATTTGAGGCGGCGCGCAAACGTCGCGGCAAGGTGACGAGCGTCGATAAGCGCAACGTGCTGGAGACGAGCCGCATGTGGCGCGAGATCGTGCATCGCGTGCAAGACGAGGAGTACTCCGACGTGGAGCTTGAGGACCTGCTCGTCGACAACGCCGCCATGCAGCTCATCAGTCGACCGGCAGACTTTGACGTCGTGGTGACGGAGAACATGTTCGGCGACATCCTGTCCGATGAGGCGGCTCAGATTACCGGATCGCTCGGTATGCTTGCCTCTGCCTCGCTGGATGATGGCGTATCGCTGTTTGGGCCGAGCGCTGGCAGCGCTCCTGACATCGCGGGGCTCGGCGTGGCCAATCCGCTGGCTCAAATCTTGTTGGTGGCGATGCTGCTGACCTACGCGCTCGACATGGGCGAGCAAGCCGCGTGGATCGAGAGCGCCGTGGCGCGCGTGCTCGATGAGGGCTGGCGCACCCGTGACATCGCCGATGTCAACACCCCGGCAGATAAGATCCTCGGCACCACGACGATGGGCGACAAGGTCGTCGCCGCGCTGTAGGCGATGCCGATTCAAGCTGTCAAATATCTCAATCTGTAACATCTAAGGGGCAAAATCGTTCCTACCTGTTACAGATTGAGATTTTCGGCTGAGCATCCGTGGTCTGTCTCGATCTGTAACAGCTAACCGATTATTTGGGCCCTACCTGTTACAGATTGAGACAAACCGTTGGGACAGGTCGGACGAGTCAGCAAAACCACCACAAAGGTTCCGGTCCCCTTCGTGGTGGTTTTTAGCGCAACGAGGTGTTCCCAGCCGACCATACGGGCGGCCTTGCGCTCACGCTGCTCGATGACAGCGCATCTTTAGACGCGAAGTGCGGAACCGGGTGCATATACGAGCCGCGTAGCGTTACGAATTCATGGGAATGACCGTATCGCCAATTTGTGCGCTTGCAATCTTGTCTGTGTCACAAACTTGCGAGAACGGCCAGGTCTTGTGGACATCAGTGGTGCCGTTATCCAGTTTATTTGCGAAATAGCCGCTGTGGCTGGTTGCGTCCTCAACATGACCGTCTTTGAACGTCACGATGAGGGGTATGTTGCCAACGGCATCCATAGACTCCTTCATGTTTTGAGACATCTTGCCGCTGTTGTTGTCGTGTTCGATGGAACGATCTATGTTGTAGCGGACTGAAACGCCAACGCAGGATACGGTGGCCTCTTGAATCGTCGCCTTGGTGCCGTTAAAGTTGACCGATTTGGGCGCGGGAATCGTAACGGATGTATCTTCGTAATTCAGCTGGAACTTAAGATCCCATGGGCCCGTAAGTATTTTCTTATACTCGGGAAGCTCTTTGCCAGCACGTGGCACAACGAGAGAGTTGATATGCGTGCGGACGGTCCTGCCCATAAGGCCGGGTGATTCAACGCTGAACTGTGCAAAGTATTGAATGCTGGAGTCATTGGGGTTCTTGTCAATGAGCCATGATTGGCCTTGGCCGCCATGCTCGCCATCAACGTATACGTTTCCATCGACACTTCCGGCGATAGTTCCGTTCTCGCCCGGCTCGGAAAGCTTTTTCAGGGCAGCGGGATCGTCGAACGTAAGCGTATAGGCGATGGTAACCATATCCTTGTCGCCCATGATGGCGTCGGCGGTCACGGTGACTCCGTTGTTGGAGCAGCTAGCACCGACGGGCCGGCCAATACGGTCGATGATCTCGGTTTGAGAAGCAGGTCCGTCAAAGATGTCGGAAAGCATGTCAGAAGGAAGCGGCAGGACGCCTGTTGCCATAGCCGTGCCAGCGCCTCCAATGACGATAGCGAGGACTGCCGTTACAGCGGCAATGCGAGCGACTGTTCTTACGGGATGGCGGGCGATGCGCGGCTTGCGTCGCGTGCCATTAAAGTTGCTTTGAGCGGTCGCCGCATCGCTCGAGGCGACGGACTGAGCAATCGAGTTTGCCATGTGCTGCTTCGCATTATCGGTAAACGAAATGTGCTCCAGGGCGTGGCGATAGTCATTCGAATTCGTAGTCATTGTGGTCTCCTTTCAAGGAAAGCCGAAGTGACGCACGTCCGCGGCTAAGGTGCTGGGCGGTTGCAGCTGGCGTCGCGTGAACGGCGTCTGCGATTTCCCTGATGCTCATGCCTGCGTAGTAGTGCAAAAAGATGGCGATGCGCTGTGCTTGAGGCAGGGCCGTGACAGCGGAAAGAATGGCGCAGTCGCGTTGCGCGAATTCTTGCTCGGTATGTGTTACGGGTGCGCAGAAATCGGGGAGCGAATCGAGGTCGACAACCGGGTGATTCGCGTGCGTACGGCCGATATCGCGACATGCGTTCAGTGCGACTCGGATCACCCAAGCACGTTCGTGTTCGAGCGAGTCGAACGGTTGAGTGCGTTGGAGAATCTTGATCAGCGTGTCCTGGCAGATGTCTTGAGCGTCGTCAGCGGATCCAAGGGCCGAATAGCACAATCGAAGGATGAGGTCGGAATACGTGTCGACCAAGCGCTTTGCTTCCCGCTCGATCTGATCGGCATCGCATCGGAGCGTGCTATTGCGGTTACGGCGTGCAGGCATAGTGTCACCTCCAATTGGTCGTGGTGGATATAGGGAAGGCGTCTCGCGAGGTCCCTCTACATACAACACGGTCGAGACTGCATAAGTTGACAAAAAAAGACGGCACGTGAGCGCCGTCCTTACAAAACAATGAGTGTTCTCGTTAATTACACAAGCACCGTGATGGACAGGTCGGACGAGTCAGCAAAACCACCATAAAGGTGCCTATCCCCTTCGTGGTGGTTGTTGGCAGTTACCAGGGTGTTCTGGCGGTTGAGGACTCGATGGCCTCGTGGCGCTTGAGCTCGCGGCGCATGGTTTGCGAATTGAGCCAAGCGGCCTTCCAACCGCGCGTGGGGTAGCGCGCCTCGTCAATTTCGATCTTGGTATAGCCGCAGGCGTTGACAATCTTCGTTCCGCATGGGTGTTGGCGCTCGCGTTGAAAGTTGGGGCCGTAGCTTTGGTGCACATGCCCGTGAATCATATAGTCGGGACCCCAAGACTCAAGAGCCGCATTAAAGCACTCGAATCCTCGATGCGGCAGGTCGTCCAGGTCGCCCATGCCTGCGACGGGTGCATGGGTAAGTAGAATATCGCATCCGTCTACCAGTGCGATTTTTCGCGATAGCTTGCGCATGCGTTTTGCCATCTCGCGCTCGGTATACATGTTCGCGCCGTCGCGGTAGCGCATGGAACCGCCCAGACCCGCAATGCGAATACCTCGGTACACATATACGCTGTCCTCAACACAAATGCACCCGCCCGGTGCATGGCGCGCGTAGCGGTCGTCGTGGTTGCCACGAACGTACACAAGCGGTTTGTTGATGACAGTGACCAAAAACTCAAGATAGTCCGGATCCAGGTCGCCTGCGGATAGAATCAGGTCAACGTCCTCAAAGCGCTCCTTGCGAAAGCACTCCCACAGGCATCGCTCTTCGGTATCGGCTATGGCAAGGATTTTCATAGGGCGCGGACCTTCGGCTCGTTATCGAGCTGCGGAATCGAGCCTATAACGTTGTCAGCCAGCCAGTTCATCTCGACAATCTGCGTACTCGGCAGGGGAGGGAAGCCCTCAATCTGAACCACGCCGTCCTGGCTGTGGAGCTCGCCGCCAAATGGGTTGATGGAGCC
This sequence comes from Collinsella aerofaciens, assembly GCF_902364355.1. Lineage (GTDB taxonomy): Bacteria > Actinomycetota > Coriobacteriia > Coriobacteriales > Coriobacteriaceae > Collinsella > Collinsella aerofaciens_AF. The sequence goes on along the minus strand of NZ_CABJDK010000001.1, from coordinate 374,174 downwards.
CTCGACAATGCCGTTGCGAAGCAGCTGCACAAGTTTACGCGTCTGATAGGGTAGGCCCGGAGCGTAGCGAATATCGATGACGCCGGAGCTCATACCGTACCAGTAGTTGACGGCGCGCACCTGCTGGTCATCGGCGGTCTCGTCCCATGTGCCGTGCAGTAGGCTGCGTACGATGAGTTCGTAGTAACGGCCCCAGTTCCATACCGGCATAGCAATACCGGTAACTTCCTTGCCGTTTACCAGACGGTGAAGCCCGTAGGCGGTGGGGTCCTCGAGAGACTTGGACATATCGGCGCCGGTCATGACGCTCACGCCCTCGCGACACATGGCTTCGGCAAGACCGCCGGCGGGTACATCGCCCCAGGTGAGGATTACCTGCGCACGAGGGTCGAGCAGCGAGGCGCCGATGGCAAAGGCGTTGATCTCGCTAAGCGCTCCCGACGCAAAGACCGACGCGTGGTAGCCAATGCGATGGTTGTCCGCCATGCTGGCCGCAAGGGCGCCCAGGAGAAACTTGGCCTCGTACATCTTGCCAAAGTACGAACGGACGCTTTGGTGGGGAAGGCCGATAGAGCAGTTGAGGAATCGCACCTGGGGATACTCAACGGCGGCTCTGAGCGTATATTCCATCAGGCGGTGTGAAGTCGAGAAGATGACGTTCACCCCGTGCTTGACGGCGGTCTCCACGGCGGCGTAGAACACGTCCGGATCGTGGCAGTCCTCGAACGCCTCGGTGCGCACGATGCCGCCAAAGTGCTCATCGAGATACTGACGCCCTTGGTCGTGAAGGCTGTCCCAGCTCGACGTCGCACAGGGGAACTCATGGATAAAGGCGATGCGCAGGGGATTGGCCGCCGAATAGACGGTCTTGCCCATAAAGAAGTTGAGCACACCGGAGGTGGACTTGGCGGGCGACTCCTCCTCATCGACACTCGGCGCTTCGACAAGATCGACCTTGTCCTCGTCACTTTTCCCGGCGATGACCAGCTCGCGCCAGATCTTGCACAGGCGGTTTACGACGATATCCGTTGGCGTATCCAGCAGGCGGTCCTGGTTGTACACATTGAGGTAGACGAGCATGGCGTCGGCGGGCGTAATGTCCAGGTGGTCGCCGCCCGCGCGAAGGTAGGCACGCTTAAAGAGCAGGAAGGTGTGGCGCAGGTAGTCGACCTTTTTCTGCGGCCATTTTTCGATAAGGTTCTGACCGAGCATCTTGGCGAGCGTTTCGTAGCTTCCCTCGCGAGAGAACTCGATCTCGTATAGGGGGCAGACGCGCCAAAACGCGCAGAACTCGCCGTACAGGCGGCTTTCGACGGAATCCCATGTGCCGGGGTAGAGACGGGTAATCTTGGCCGAAACCGTCGGGGCGTCCAGGAATTTGAGGACACTGACACGTTTGTTGCCTTCCTGGACATAGAACCGATGCATGAACTCGGTGACGATGATGGGGTCGCGATAGCCCTCGGTCACCTGGATGTCGTAGAGGTTGGACCATTTGCGGGCGAACTCGGTGCCAAACGGCAGCAAGGGCATAAAGTTGCATGAAAAGGCGGACTGACGGCCCTTGGTAACCGTGCCGACGACCATTTCGAGCGGAATGTCTCTCAGGCCGACATTCTCTCGCTGGCCTAAGGGGAGCTGAGCAACTAAGCTATCGAGGTCCGTGAGGTACGGATGCTCGCTTTGACTAATGGCGCGTCGACGTCCTTGCTCGCCGCGCTTGCGTGCTTGACGATAGGCCTCTTCCATAGTTTTGCTCCCTTAGTCGTTTAAACAACTATATGAATCATGGTACCACGAATGAAAACCACCACAAAGGTGCCTGTCCCCTTTGTGGTGGTTTAGGCGATGATGGGGGCGATGGCGCGGATGCAGGCGTCGGCTGCCGTGAAAGTAGTGCTGTCGTCGCTGACGATAAAGATGATCTTGCCCTTGATGCCAAAGTCGCCGATCTCGCTAAAGAGCACATAGGGCTCCTTGTCAAAGCCTGAGATGGGCGAGACAGCCGTTTTGGTGGCGCTGGCGAGCTCGCCTGCTAACGCATCGAGCGACGCCCATTTGGAGGGGTCTTTGACCGCGACGGGGACGGCCACGCGCCCAAAGGGCATCAAATGCACGAGTGTGTTCTTAGAGATGCTGGAGTTGGGGACGATGATGGTCTGCCCGCAGGCATCTTCGATGGTCGTGTGGCGCCAAGTGATGTCCTGGACCACACCCGACACGCCGCCGACCTCGATATTGTCGCCGGGCTTGATGATGCCCATAAAGGTCACTTGCATGCCGCCGATAAGGTTTGATAGCGTGTCCTGAAAGCCGAGCGAGATGGCGATGCCGCCGACGCCAAGAGCGGCGACGAGCGCGTTTGCGTTAATGCCAAAGCAGTTGTCGAGGATAAAGCTGCCGCCGATCATCCAAATGACGGCACGCGCGATGTTGATGAAGATGCTCGATGCGGGAAGCGGGTTGTCGTCTCGGTTGAGTAGGTGGCGCAGGGTCTTGGATGCCACCTTGGCGGCGATGGCGGTGACTATTACCAAGATGACGGCCCAGATGATGTTGTGGACCCAGCGCTGCTCAAAGAAATGAAGAATCGGTTCAAACAATTCCATGTAGGGAAAACCTCCTAATGATCATTCAACCATGATACCCACCAAAAAGCCCGTCCGATCACATCGGACGGGCCGATAACTTGAGATGGGGTGGCCGCGGTGGCGTAAGCTGGGCCGCCGGCGAGCACGCCGGCAAGGAGTGCGGCGGTCAAGCAAGACGGGGAAGGAGTCTTCTCATGGCAGTTTCCTTAGTTCTTAACCAGTGGTTCCTGCTGACGCTGGATTATCGACATGATATGCGAAAACCGTCGCAAAGGTATCTGTTCCTTTGCGGCGGTTTTGACGTTTGCGCAGATAAAACCTGCCAAAATAAACCTGTCCCTTATTGGCAGGTTTTAGCTCAGCAGCATGCGGTCGTTGGCGAGCTCGCCGCCCGAGACCTCCTCGAACTTCTGCAGCAGGTCGGCGACGGTGAGCGACTTCTTCTCGTCGCCCGCCACGTCGTAGATAACGTGGCCCTCGTGCATCATGATCAGGCGATTGCCCAGACGGATGGCGTCATTCATGTTGTGCGTGACCATGAGCGTGGTCAGGTGGTTCTCGTCGACAATCTCCTCGGTCAGATTGAGCACCTTAGAGGCGGTCTTGGGGTCGAGGGCCGCCGTGTGCTCGTCGAGCAGCAACAGGCGCGGCTTGGTGAGCGTGGCCATCAGCAGGGTGAGTGCCTGGCGCTGGCCGCCCGAGAGCAGGCCGACCTTAGCGTTAAGGCGCGTATCCAGACCAAGGTCCAGACGCTTGAGCAGCTCAACGTACTCGTCCTTTTCGGCCTTGGTGACGCCCCACGAAAGACCTCGACGCTGGCCGCGGCGCTTGGCGAGGGCTAGATTCTCGGCGATCTGCATGTCGGCTGCAGTGCCGCGCATGGGGTCCTGGAAAACACGGCCCAGGTACTTGGCGCGCTGCGACTCGCTCAGACGCGAGATATCGTTGGCGTCGAGCTCAATAACGCCCGAATCGAGCGGATACACGCCGGCGATCATATTGAGCAGCGTGGACTTGCCGGCGCCGTTGCCGCCAATCACGGTTACAAAGTCGCCGTCGTTAAGGGTGAGGTCGACGCCGGTGAGTGCGCGCTTCTCGGTGACGGTGCCCTTGTTAAAGGTCTTTTTGACGTGCGAGAGCTTAAGCATCTGCCTCATCCCCCTTCGTGTAGGAGCTGCGGAGCTTATAGCGCTCCCAAACCACGGGCACGCACAGGGCCACGGCAACGATCACGGCGGAGAGCAGCTTCATGTCGTTGGCGTCCATGCCCAGCTGCAGCACGATGGCGCGAATGAGGAAGTACACCACGGAGCCAAAGACGGCAGAGGCAAGACGGACGCTAAACTGCGTCAGACCGCCGGGCAGCAGACGGCCGAGCACCTCGCCGATGACGATGGCGGCAAGACCGATAACGATGGCGCCGGTGCCCATGCCAATGTCGGCATACTTTTGGCTCTGGCAGATGAGTGCACCCGAAAGGCCAATGAGGGCGTTGGAGAGCACGAGGGCGATCATCTTGGTGGAGTTGGTGTTAACGCCCAGGGCGCGGATCATGTACTCGTTGTTGCCGGTGGCACGCAGCGCCGAGCCGATCTCGGTGCCAAAGAACCAGTACAGGATGGCGACGATGGCCACGGCCAGCACAATGCCCAGGATGATGGCAACGGTGGACTGCGGCAGGCCCGTCATGTGGCTGACGGATGAGAAGATGGTGCCCTTGGCAAGGATGGGCGTGTTGGATTTGCCCATGATGCGCAGGTTGATGGACCACAGACTGATCTGTGTAAGGATTCCGGCGAGGATTGCAGGAATCTCAAAAACGGTGGTCAAGATGCCCGTGACAGCGCCCGCGATGGCGCCGGCGCACATGCCGGCAAGCACGGCGAGCAGCGGGTCGACGTTGTTATTGACGATGAGCACGGCGCAAACACAGCCGCCGAGGGCAAAGCTGCCGTCGCAGGTCATATCGGGGATGTCGAGCAGGCGGAACGTGATAAACACGCCGAGCACCATGATGCCCCAGAGGACGCCCTGCGAAACGGCGCCCTGCAATGCAATGAGCATGCTTCATACCTCCTAGGATAGGGTGGACACGTGATGTTCCATAATAGCGGTACCAATGCATAAAAGAGCGGTGGACAGACGTTTTGTTTTACCTGAAACAAGCAGGGCGAACGCCGGTCTTTAGCGTTCGCCCCAATGACTCAGATATTGAATAACGCAGTAGTGGCGCGCGTGCGGGCCCTAGACGCGTTACCGCGCATGGCGCTACGCGTCCAGAGCGGAAAGGTCGATACCCAGAGCCTCGGCCATCTCGTCGTTTTTGACGACGACCAGGTCCTTGCTCGAGAGTTGCTCAATCGGCATATCCTCGGGCTTGGCCTCGCCCTTCAAGATCTTGACGGCCATCTCGCCTGCAGCGTAGCCCAGGTCCTCATAGTTGATGGAGAGGGTGAACAGACCGCCGGCCTTGCACATGCCCTCCTCGCCAGTCACAAAGGGGAGCTTGTTCTCCTTGCAGATCTGGCCGACTTGCGAGGCGCCCGCGGCGATGGTGTTGTCGGTGGGGGAGTAGAGCGCGTCGACCTTGCTCACGGCGGACTCGACGACGGACTGGATCTCGTTGGAGCTCGAGACGGTGAAGTCGGTGTACTCCAGGCCCAGCTTGTCGAGCTCCTTCTTGGCGGCCTTGATCTGGACGTCGGAGTTGGACTCGGCGGTGCAGTAGAGCAGGCCGACCTTCTTAACGTCGGGCAGGACCTTCTGCATCATCTCGAGCTGCTCGGCGACCGGGGTGAGGTCGGAAGCGCCCGTGACGTTGGTGCCGGGCTTGTCGTTGTCCTGGACCAGGCCGGAAGCGGCGTAGTCGGTGATGGCGCAGCCAACGATGGGGATATCAGCGGTGGCGCCGGCGGCAGCCTGCGCGGCGGGCGTAGCGATGGCATAGATCAGGTCGACGCCGTCGCCTACGAACTTGTCGGCAATGGACTTACACGTGGACTGGTCGTTCTGGGCGTTCTTCTGGTCGATCTTGACCTTAAGGCCACTCTTCTTGATGGCCTTGACAAAGCCGTCGTTGGCGGCATCGAGCGCGGAGTGCTCGGTGAGCTGCAGAACGCCGATGGTGTAGTCGGAACCGGCGGCAGCGGAGCCGGAACCAGAGTTGCCGCCGCATCCGGCGAGCGGAGCGAGCGCGAGCAGGCCAGCGGAGACAAGAAGGCTCCTGCGGCTGATGGTGATGTCCTTCATATCATTACCCCCAGTATAAAAATGGCTGGAAACACTGCACTAGGAAAAAGTGCAAGTGGGACTATAGTAACGCCGTTGTCCATTTTTACAACATCCTGGCGAGTTTTTTAATACTGAACTGGACGGGCGGTGCTGAGGAATGACGGACGGTAACGGGGCTTACGCTGCGGGCGCGGGGCTGTCTTCTTCGTCTAGCGCGGCAAAGAGTTTCTTGCCGTCGAGTAAACGCGTGCTGACGTTTCTCATGCGGCTGACCTCAACGGTGCGCAGGGTGTCGTCGGCGCCTCGGGTGTCGTAGACCGTTCCCAGCAGATACGAGACGCCATCGCGCTGCCTGATTGCAAAGGGCCGGACCGTCATCCGCACCACCTCGGTTTCGCCCCGGGTCAGGACGTTTGAGATATCAAAGCTGACGGTTGTTCCATGGTCGATGGCCTGTTCGACGAGCTCGCACGTGTCGATACGCTTGGCGCGCGGACGCGTTGTCTTGACGGGCGCGTCGTTGGCGGCCGGTGCCGGTTCGGGCATATCGAGGTAGCCGCGAACATCGGCGCTCGCCATGGCGACCAGGTGCTGCGCCATGCTCTTTCGAATGGCTATGGGCGTCGATCGGTTGCGCATGACCATGCCGTGGAGCCGTATGATTTCCTCGTCAGCAAGTGGGCGGGTGAGGAGCCGATAACCCACGCCGCGTTTATAGTCGATTTCGTATCCGGCGTGACGAAGTGCCGATATCGAGGTATAGATGCTGCGGCGTGCCGCCGAGATGGGCATGCGGGCGGGGTCGTCAGGATGGGCGAGGAGCTCGACCAGCTCGTCAGAAAGCAGCGCTTTGTCCTCGCCGGTGTTCTCGCTCAAGAGCTGCAGGATGCGCACGGCGCGATAGGCTGCCATCGAGGCGGAGCCCCTGGTCGTGGTCTCGTAGTTTTCAACAACGGCTTCGGTCATGGCGCCCACGTCCTTTCCTTTTTTGGTGATGGCAGATCAGAGCCTAGGGCGCGGAGCCTGGCCAAGGACGCGTGGCGCCTTGGACGGTCGGTGGTTGCCGGCAAACGGCGGGTCGAGTTTTCAACAACCCTGCCTAACTGACCAAAACCTTGCCAAAAGCTTGACGAATGCTGTTGAAAAAGCGCCCCTCGGCGGATGTCGAGAGGCGCTTGTGCGATGAGCGTTGGCGCGTGGCGACGAGAGCTAGTGCCCGATGATTAGAAGTCGGCGTTGCCCACGGTGCGCGGGTGCGGCAGGACGTCGCGGATGTTGCCCACGCCGGTGAGGTACATCACCAAGCGCTCGAAGCCCAGACCGTAGCCGGCGTGCTTGCAGGAACCGTAGCGGCGCAGGTCAAGGTAGTACTTGTACTGCTCGGGATTCATTCCCAGGTCCTTGATGCGGGCCTCGAGCAGATCCAGGCGCTCCTCGCGCTGGGAGCCGCCGATAATCTCGCCGATACCGGGAACCAGACAGTCGGCGGCGGCGACGGTCTTGCCGTCCTCGTTCATGCGCATGTAGAACGCCTTGATTTCGGCCGGGTAGTCGGTCACGAAGGTCGGGCGCTTAAAGTGCTCCTCGGTTAGGAAGCGCTCGTGCTCGGTCTGCAGGTCAATGCCCCAGTTCACGGGATAGTCAAACTTGTGGCCGGCGGCGACGGCCTGCTCCAGGATCTCGACGGCCTCGGTGTAGGTGACACGGGCAAAGTCGGAGTTGGCGACATGGTTCAGGCGCTCGAGCAGACCCTTGTCCACAAACTTGTTGAGCATATTGAGCTCGTCGGGGCAGGTTGCCATGACGTCCTTGAGGACATACTTGAGCATGGCCTCGGCGTTATCCATGTAGTCGTTCAGATCGGCAAATGCCATCTCGGGCTCGATCATCCAAAACTCGGCGGCGTGGCGCGTGGTGTTGGAGTTCTCGGCGCGAAAGGTGGGGCCAAAGGTGTACACGTCGCCAAAGGCCATGGCGAAGTTCTCGGCATTGAGCTGTCCGGAAACGGTGAGGCTCGCATGCTTGCCAAAGAAGTCCTGGCTCCAGTCGACCTCGCCGGACTCGGTGAGGGGCGGGTTTTTGGGGTTGAGCGTGGTCACGCGGAACATCTCGCCGGCGCCCTCGCAGTCACTCGTGGTGATGATGGGAGTGTTGACGTAGACAAAGCCCTGCTCCTGGAAGAAGCGGTGGATAGCGGCAGCCGCGACAGAGCGGATGCGGAACACGGCGCGGAACAGGTTGGTGCGCGGGCGCAGGTGCTGCTGGGTGCGCAGGAACTCGACGGTTGCGCGCTTCTTCTGCAGCGGGTAATCCGGGGCGCTCGTGCCCTCGACCTCGATGGAGGTGGCGGAAAGCTCGAAGGGCTGGGGTGCATCGGGGGTCAGCTTGACGGTGCCGGTGCAAATGAGTGCGGCCGAGACGTTTTGGTGGGCGATCTCGTCGTAGTTGTCGAGCGCCTCGCGGTTCATGACGACCTGCAGGTCGCGGAAGCAGCTGCCGTCGTTGAGCGTAACAAAGCCAAAGTTCTTCATGTCGCGGATGGACTTGACCCAGCCGGCGACGGTGACGGTCTGGCCGCCGAGCGACTCGGCATCGGCATAGAGCTGCGCGATTTTGGTGCGGTTCACGTATCCTCCCATAACGGTTGAATGATAGTTATCCATACAGTTCGATATTCTAGCAGCTCGGCTCATTTGGGCTATACAGATAAGGCATTGGCGGGATGGTTTTTCAAACGAAAAGCGCCCGCGGCCAAATGGTCGCGGGCGCTTGACGAGGTGCCTTTTGGCTGTGTGGCGCGGGGCCTGGCTACTTGGTCTTGGCAACCAGCAGCGGGTCGCCAAGCTTGACGAGCGGGTTGCCGCCGATAAGCGTTCCAGACTCGCCGACATGGTCGATGCTCTTAAGACGATCGAGCTCGGAGACGATGACGGTCACGATGTCCTCGTGGCCGGCGGCCTTGATGGCCTCGCGATCGAAGCTGATGAGCGGCTGGCCGGCCTTGACCACATCGCCCATCTCGACAAAGCGGGCAAAACCCTTGCCGTTCATTTCCACGGTGCCCAGGCCAACATGGATGAATACGCGCAGACCGTCCTCGGTAATCATGCCGATGGAGTGGTTGGTGACAGTGGTGGCGCCGATGCGGCCGTTGGCGGGCGCATAGATGGTGCCGGTAATGGGCTCGATGCCATAGCCCTGGCCAAGCATGCCCGAGGCGATCGTCTCGTCGGGAACCTCGTCCAGGCTGACGAGCACGCCGTTGACGGGGGCATAGATGACGCCTTCGCGGGTGGCGAAGCTTGCTGCGGGCGGAACGGACGCCTCGCCGGTCGAGGTGAAGGTGGACTTAAGCGAATCGAGCAGACCCATAGTTGCCTCCAACTTAAATAGGCGCATATCGCGCGTTTGGTTTGCCGGAAACGTTTCATATCTGTTTCGCGGCTTGGTCAACACCCCCTATTCTACGCTGCTCAGCGATACCTCTGAGCTGGGATTATGTGATATATCAGTTGAAGGGAAACTTATTGCTGGCGTGTTTCTGCGTCACGGGTTCAAGTGGGGTACGCTTGAAGGCGAAAAACAATGGCGCTTAATTTGCACGGAGGGAGCACCTATGATTATTGAGAACCATGCGCTGTGGGGCGAGGAGCCGACCGAGGATTATCCGGCGACGTTTACGTATCTGGGTGCCGAGCCGCTGCCCGACAAGCCCAATGGCCGCCGCCCCGCGGTGATCATCTGCGGCGGAGGCGGGTTTACGCATATCGCTCCGCACGAGCAGGATCCCGTGGCGTTTGCGTTTTTGGATCACGGTTACCAGGCCTTTGTGCTCAACTATGTGACGAGTGGCACGGGTGACGTGAGTTTTCCGCACCCGCAGGCGGACCTCGCCAAGATGGTTGCTACCGTGCGCGCCAACGCCGACGAGTGGCATGTCGATCCCAAGCGCGTGTGCATCGTGGGCTTCTCGGCGGGCGGCATGATTTGCGCTTCGCTGGCAACGCAATGGAAGACTGGTCCCTTCGCGGGCCTGGCAGGGGCGCGCGCGGAAGATATTCGCCCCGATGCCGTGGTGCTGGGCTATCCGTTGCTCGACCTTGCCTATGTGCGCGATATGCAGACGCGCGACCCGCGCATCGACCTGCGCGTGCCCAAGACGGGTGGCAAGACGGGGCGCGATTTGCTCAACGACTATCTGTCGATGGTGACGGGCGGCGAGGCGACCGATGAGCACTTGACCGACATTTGCCCTACCACGCACGTTTCGCGCCAGATGCCCCCGACCTTTGTGTGGGGCGTTTCGGACGACAAGACGGCGCCGGTCGCGCAGGTCTACCCGTTTGCGCAGCGCATGGCCGAGGAGGGCGTTGCATGCGAGATGCACGTCTTTGACCAGGGTGGCCACGGCCTTTCGCTCGGCAACGCCAACACTGCGGTCGACAATGAGGACAAGCAAGTGGCGGTCCGTCCCTGGATTCGCCTAGCCTTCCGCTTCCTGGAGCGCCATATGTAAAAGTAGACTACTTACCCGTTTCAAAAAGTCTGCTTAGAGGAGGAGCCATGCTTGAGGGTACGTATGTGGTTTCGGCCCAGACGCCGGTGGGGAGTAGACGCGGCGAGGTGACGTTTTCACATGGGGTGAACGGCGCGCTCAGGGCAGTACTAAACGTCAGGGGTCTCAATATTGCTCTCTCGAGTGCCCGTGCTGAGGGCGATTTCTTTGAGCTCTTGGGTACTATCTCCCACGTCTTGATGGGCAAGGCGCCCTTTACATGCACGGGGTCGGTCGAGGGTGATCGACTCACTGCTACCGCGCGGTCGGGTTCCGTTTCGATCTCGCTGAGCGGTATGCGCAAAGAGCTTTCGGGGCGCATCGCATAAAGTTTGCGCAGGTAAACATCGGTATTTGACTTTATAAAATAGTTCAGAGCGCTATCATTTGTCGTTACGAGTTGGTTAGCCCCGGTAAACGGTTAACCGCGTCTAACGAAAGGATGAGCGCGTGAAGCTCGATACACTCGAGATTGGAAAGGACGCCGTTGTCGCATCGGTGACATCCGATGATCAGGCGCTCCGACAGCATATTTTGGACATGGGACTCACGCCGGGCACCGAAGTCACCATGATGAAATACGCCCCTATGGGAGATCCGCTCGAGATCCGTCTGCGTGGCTACGAGTTGACACTGCGCAAGGACGATGCCGCCCGCATTGAGCTCGTGGATGTGCACGACACCGATACCGGCCCGCGCGTTAACGCCGCAATCGGCACGACAGATCACCCGGCCCTGGGCGAGGGGACGTATTCGCCTCGTGCTGCCAAGACGGCCGTGCCCGAGGGCGCACCGCTGCACTTTGCCCTCGCCGGCAACCAAAACTGCGGTAAGACCACGCTGTTCAACCAGCTTACGGGCTCCAACCAGCACGTCGGTAACTTTCCCGGCGTGACGGTCGACCGCAAGGACGGCACTATCCGTAACCACCCCGAGGCGAGCGTTACCGACCTGCCCGGCATTTACTCCCTGTCGCCGTACACGGGCGAGGAGATTGTGAGCCGCCAGTTTATCCTTGACGAGCATCCCGATGCCATCATCGATATCATCGACGCCACCAATATCGAGCGCAACCTGTACCTGACGCTGCAGCTTATGGAGCTCGACTGCCCCATGGTCATCGCGCTCAACATGATGGACGAGGTGACGGCCAACGGCGGCGCCGTGGACGTCAACCTGCTCGAGAGCCTGTTGGGCGTGCCTGTTGTCCCCATTAGCGCTGCCCGCAACGAGGGTATCGGCGAGCTGGTGGATCATGCCTTGCACGTGGCGCGGTTCCGCGAGCGCCCCGGTCGCCTGGACTTCTGCGCGCCCGATGGCTCGGACGGTGGTGCACTGCATCGCTGCATCCACGGCATTGCCAACCTTATCGAGGACCATGCCGTGACGGCGCACATCCCGGTGCGCTTTGCAGCGACCAAGCTGGTTGAGGGCGACGAGCTGGTGACCGAGGCGCTTCACCTGGATCGCAACGAGCTCGACGCTATCGAGCACATCATTACCCAGATGGAGGGCGAGGCCGGCACCGACCGCCTGTCCGCGCTGGCCGATATGCGCTTTAGCTTTATCGGCGACGTGTGCGGGCGTTGCGTCGTCAAGCCGCACGAGAGCCGCGAGCACGTGCGCTCCGTCAAGATCGACCGCATCCTGACGGGTCGCTACACGGCCATTCCGGCGTTTCTGGTGATCATGGGCCTCGTCTTTTGGCTGACGTTTGGCGTGATCGGTGCGGCGCTGCAGGGACTCATGGAGGACGGCATCGCGGTCATCATCGCCTCGGCCGATGCGGGCCTCAAGGCGTTCGGAACCAACGATGTGGTGCGCTCTCTGGCTGTCGACGGCGTGCTTACGGGCGTGGGCAGCGTGCTGACCTTCCTGCCGATTATCGTCGTGCTCTTCTTGTTCCTCTCCATTCTGGAAGACTCCGGATACATGGCGCGCGTGGCCTTTGTCATGGATAAGGTGCTGCGTCGCTTTGGCCTGTCGGGCCGCAGCTTTGTGCCCATGCTCGTCGGTTTTGGCTGCACCGTGCCGGCAATCATGTCAACCCGTACGCTCCCATCCGAGCACGACCGCAAGATGACGGTCATGCTCACGCCGTTCATGAGCTGTTCGGCCAAGTTGCCGGTCTACGGTCTGCTGTGCGGGGCGTTTTTCCCGCAGGCGACAGTTCCCGCCATGGTCTCGCTCTATCTGATCGGCATTGCGGTTGGCTGTATCGCGGCTTTGGTGCTCAACCGCACGGCATTTAAGGGCGACCCGGTGCCGTTTATCATGGAGCTTCCCAACTATCGCCTGCCAAGCGTCAAGACGACGGTGATGCTGGCATGGGATAAGGCCAAGGACTTTATTACCAAGGCCTTTACCATTATCTTTGCCGCTACGGTGGTCATCTGGTTCCTGCAGACGTTCGACATCCGCTTTAATGTGGTCGCCGATCAGTCGCAGAGTCTGCTTGCCGGTCTGGGTAGCATCATCGCGCCGGTGTTGGCCCCGCTCGGCTTCGGCGACTGGCGCGCCTCGACGGCGCTCGTCACCGGACTTATCGCCAAGGAGAGCGTCATTTCGACCCTCACGGTGCTTTTGGGCGCAACGTCGCCCGCGGTGCTGTCAACCATGTTTTCGCCGTTTACCGCTTACGTGTTCCTGGTCTTTACGCTGCTGTACCCGCCCTGCGTGGCGTCCATCGGTGCCGTCAAGAGCGAGCTGGGCGCGCGCTATGCCGTTGCCGTGTTCGCGTTTCAGGTGACGGTCGCCTGGATCGTGGCGTTTGTCGTGCATTCGGCGGGCATATTGCTGGGGTTGGCTTAGCTATTTATTGACGGCGCAACCCCTGTGTATTGAGTTGATTGCGGCCCCGCATCTGTTGCTGACGGATGCGGGGCCGTTGCTATATAATCGCCTCCGCTCAAAATGATTGGAGACGTTATATATGAGTCAGGCAAGACAAGATGGCATCTCACTCAAGCAGTGGCTCCCTCTTATCGGGCTCGCCTGTTGTGCGTTCGTGTTCAACACGTCGGAGTTTATGCCCATCGGCCTTCTGACTGATATTGCCGCGTCGTTCTCGCTCACCGAGGCCCAGGCCGGCATCATGATCTCGGTCTACGCCTGGGGCGTCATGCTGCTGTCGCTGCCACTCATGGTGTTTGCCTCGCGCTTTGAGTTCAAGCGTATGCTGCTCGGCGTGCTCGCCGTGTTTTCTCTGGGTCAGTTCCTGTCCACCGTGGCGCCCACCTATCCTATTTTGGTCTGCGCGCGCCTGGTGGTCGCCTGCGCGCATGCCGTGTTCTGGTCAGTCGCCTCGATCATGGCCTCGCGCCTTGTCGACACCCGCCACGGGGCGCTCGCCATCAGCATGATCGCTACGGGCTCGTCCATCGCGCAAATCTTTGGCCTGCCGATCGGTCGCGCCATCGGCCTGGCCGTGGGCTGGCGCATGACGTTTGCCGTGGTCGGTGCCTTCTCTGCCGCCGCGGTGGTGTACCAGGCCGCGGTGTTCCCGGCCATGCCGGTGGGCGAGCGCTTTACCGTTAAGCAGCTGCCCGAGCTGCTCAAGAATCCGTTCCTCATCGCGCTTTATGCGGTCACGGTGTTCATGGCAACCGGCTATTATGCGGGTTACAGCTATATCGAGCCGTTCCTGGCGCAGGTCGCGCACGTCGACGCAAGCGCTATTACCATGACGCTGACGGCGTTTGGCTGCTCCGGTCTGCTCGGAAGCTGGCTGTTCGGCCGCCTGTTCGATGGGCATCGCTTCCCGTTCTTGGCTATCACGCTCTCCGGCGTGCCGGTGGCTCTGCTGCTCATGGGTCCGGTCGCATCGTCGCTCGTAGCAGTGCTTGCCGTCTGCGCGCTATGGGGCTGCTGCTCCACAGCCTTTAACGTGGCGTTCCAGGCCGAGCTCATCAAGTACACGCCGGCGGATTCGTCGGCCGTCGCCATGTCGATCTTCTCGGGCCTGTTTAACCTCGGTATCGGCACGGGCACCGCAATCGGCGGCGCCGTGGTTTCGGGTCCCGGTATCGCTTGGATTGGCTTTGCGGGCGGGGCGATTACCGTCGTGGGCGTCATCCTCGCCATTACGGTGCTGTTCCCGGCCATACGCCGCGCAAAGCCCGTCGCCTAATCACGTTCCCTCATCAGTTGCGGTGGAATAGAGACTGTTTGCCCGGTTTATTGGTCTCAACAGTCCCTATTTCACCGCAACTTATTTTGGGGGAGGGGATGCGCGGCGGGCATACAATGGATGGCGTTGCGTGAAAGATTGCCGGGAGGTTGCTATGTGGGCATACGAGACGACGTTCTACCAGATCTATCCGCTGGGCTTTTGTGGAGCTCCGCGCGAAAACGCCGCGCCCGTTGCCGAGGATGAGCTCGCCCAGGCTGCCAACGCTGCGCCCAACCCCGATGCGCCCATCATGAAGATCGCCCAATGGGCCGGCTACCTGCAGGAACTCGGCATCGGTGCTGTGCTCATTAACCCGCCACTCGAATCCGACAGTCACGGTTACGACACGCGCAGCCTGCGCCATATCGACCGTCGCCTGGGTGGGGATGCCGACTTTGCCGCCGTGTGCGAGACACTGCATGCCCATGGCATCCGTGTGGTGCTTGATGCCGTCTTCAACCATGTCGGTCGCGGTTTTTGGGCCTTCCGCGATGTTCAGGAGCGCAAGTGGGACTCGCCCTACAAGGACTGGTTCCGCATTAGCTTTGACGGCGACTCCTGCTATGGCGACGGCTTTTGGTACGAGGGCTGGGAAGGTCATTTTGAGCTTGTGAAGCTCAACTTGCAAAACCCCGCCGTGGTCGATTACCTGCTTGAGTCCGTGCGTCGCTGGGCCGAGGGCTTTGGCATCGACGGCCTGCGCTTGGACGTCGCCTATATGCTCGATCGCGATTTTATGCGCCGCCTGCATACTTTTACCCGTGAGCTCAAGCCCGACTTTGTGCTGATTGGTGAGACGCTCCACGGCGACTACAACCAGATCGTCAATGACGAGATGCTTGACTCCTGCACCAACTACGAGTGCTACAAGGGCCTGTACTCCAGCTTTAACTCGGTCAACATGTTCGAGATCGCCCACTCGCTGCATCGCCAGTTTGGCGGTGACCCGTGGTGCATTTATCGCGGCAAGCATCTGCTGTCGTTTGTCGACAACCACGATGTGCCGCGCCTGGCGAGCATCCTTACCGACAAGTCCTGTCTGCGCCCCGCTTATGGCATGCTCTTTGGCATGCCGGGCATTCCGTGCGTCTACTATGGCAGCGAGTGGGGGATTCCTGGCGAAAAGGGCGGCCCCGATGGTGACTGGGCGCTGCGACCTGCGCTCGATGAGCCTGCGCCCAACGAGCTGACGGCCTTCATCAAGCAGCTCGCGCACCTGCGCTCGGCAGACGATGCGGCGGCCCGTGCCCTCAACTATGGTGCCTATCGCAACGTGGTGATCCAGAACAAGCAGCTACTGTTCGAGCGCGCCTGCGACGACGCGACGGTGCTCGTGGCGGTCAATGCCGTGAACGAGCCCTATACCTTTGGAGCCGGCGAGCTCAACGGCTCCTTTGCCGACCTACTTGCCGACGGCGCGCCCACAGTCGAGCTAACGGGTGCCCTTGAGCTTGCACCCTACGAGGTGCGCTATCTGTTGAGGGCCTAGGCCATGGCTGCGTCCGATGAGGGCTATCAACATATTGAGCATGGGTTTGAGCCCGTGTTCGACCAGCACTCGCGCGTTTTGGTGCTCGGATCGTTTCCCTCGGTGCTTTCGCGCGCCAACGCCTTTTATTACGGCAACCCTCAGAATCGCTTTTGGCGTGTGATGGCCGCGTGCCTCGGTGTGCCCGTGCCGCCCAACGAGGGAGACTCTTTGGCGAGCGGCGAGCCCGCGACGCTCGACGCCTCGGTTGCTGCCAAGCGGGCTATGCTGCTCAACGGCGGCGTGGCCCTGTGGGACGTGATCGAGAGCTGTGACATCAAGGGCTCAAGCGACGCGAGCATCAAAAACGTCGTTCCGGCGCATGTCGAGCGCATTACCGATGTCACGCCGATTGAGGTCGTTATCTGCAACGGCGGCGCGGCCGGGCGGCTCTACAAACGCTATCTACAAGAGCGGACGGGGCTACCCGCCATCGTGCTGCCGTCGACGAGTCCTGCCAACGCGGCGTGGCGTTTGGAGCGGCTTGTCGAGCGTTGGAGTGAAGCCGTTGACTGGGCTGTTATTTAATTTAGATTTTTGTTTGAGCGTGGGCGCCCAGACGTTTCAGAACGCCTCGCCAGATCGGCGCGGGCACGGCTGGCTCGGTGCAAATCATGCCGTCGGCGTCGACGTCCTCGGCATTACCACCACCAAGTCGCTGCGCATGCTCAACCGAACAGCCCATACGAACGGCGCCTACGAGCTTGTCCATCGCTTCCGAAAACGGTCGCCGCAAGAGTCCCATGCGCGGTGAGTGACGAAGCGCCGCGAAGCCGCTGCCGGTACAGACGACAACGCCGCCGCACCATGACAGCCCACGAAGGTCGCACGTCGCTCGCAGACGCACGACGAGCCCGTGTGCTCGCTCGAGGCCGCCGACGTCGGCCTGGACAACAACATAGGCACGCGTCCCTGCGCCGCCAAAGCGGTCGAGCATCTGCTTAATGGGCGCCATCGCTTCATCATTGGGTGCATCTTCAATGGCGAACACAATGCCATCGGCGGCACCGGCAACGCTGCCGGAATCATCCGCCTCCAAAACGACCGGGTGGGGGAGCACAGTGCCGGAAAGCTGTGCATAGGCGGCGATGGCATCCTGCAGGTCCCAGAGCAAAAACTCAAGATCGGCGCTCTCGGAAATACTGACAAACGCGATGTTATGCAGTGTTTTTGGTACATCGCCGCGTGCGGTCGTCTCCATGCCGCCTCCTTTCCGGTCGGTTTCCGTTTAGGTTACACCGTATGACGGCGCTCCGCCGCGCTATCCTAGTGCAACCCTCACGAAAGGAATGCCATGCGTCTGCCCATGAATACCTCGCTTGCCACGCTCAAGCCCTCCGGCATCCGTCGGATTAACGCACTCGCCGCGCAGCATCCGGGATGCATTGCGCTTGCGCTCGGTGAGCCCGATTTTCCCACGCCCGATGTGGTTAGCGCCGAGGTGACTGCTTCGTTGGACCGCGGCGACACGCACTATCCGCCCAGCAACGGCCGCCCCGCCCTGCGCGAGGCACTGTCCGAATATATGGGTGACGCGGGTCTGGCGTTTTCCGCCGATGAGGTCATCCTGACCGACGGCGCGACCGAGGCCCTGTCGGCAACATTTATGGCTATGCTCAACCCCGGCGACGAGGTCATTATCCCCACGCCCGCCTTTGGCCTGTACGAGAGCATCGTCGTGGCCAACCACGCCAAGGCGGTCTTCTTGGATACGGAGCCTGCGCAATTCCAGATTGACGAGGATGCGCTTCGCGCCTGTGTGACCCCGGCGACCAAGGCCGTCGTTATCTGCTCGCCCAACAATCCCACGGGCTGCATTCTCAACGCGGCATCGCTCGACGTCGTGGCGCGCGTGGCAGAGCAGGCGGGCATCTACGTAGTCTGCGACGACGTATACAACCGTCTGGTCTATGTGGATGGCTACGAGCGCTTTGCCCAGCGCCATCCGGAGCTGCGCGACCAGACGGTGGTCATCGAGAGCTTCTCCAAGCCCTGGGCCATGACCGGCTGGCGCTTGGGCTGGCTCGCAGCGGCAGCCCCCGTCATCGCCGAGATCGCAAAGGCTCACCAATACTTAGTATCGAGTGCTGTCTCCTTCGAAATGGACGCCGCAGCCCGAGCCCTGACCGTCGACCCAACCCCCATGCTCAAAGTCTACCGAGCCCGCCGCGAACGCGTACTCGCAGCCTTAAACGCCATGGGCCTCGACGTAGTAGAGCCCGCAGGAGCCTTCTACACTTTCCCGAGCATCAAAAAGTTCGGCCTAACCAGCGAAGACTTCTGCATCAAAGCCATCGAAGAGGCAAACGTAGCCCTAGTCCCGGGCGACTGCTTCGGCACCGAAGGCCACGTCCGCCTCAGCTATTGCGTTTCCGATAAGGACCTGGACGAAGGCCTCCGCCGCCTGTCCACCTTCCTTTCAACCTTGTAGCCATCAGGGACGCAACATATCAGCTCACCGACTTAAGGCTTATGAGTGGGGGCGCCGGCCAACGGGAAACCGGGCTGCCCCAAAGTCACCGCAGGCCGCGCCGCCGAAGGCCAGGCGCAAGGTTTTCGTAGATTCCGCACGAGCCGAAGAGCACTTAATGTGCTCTTCGTGCGAGCCCAGGACCTGACCGAGCGAAAACCTTGCGCCTGGCCTTCGGCGGCGCGGCCGGATGGTGGAATTGTGTGCAGCCCGGTTTCCCGTTGACCGACGCCGGGGTCCCCGCCATAATACTTTCGGTTCACGCACGAATCCGCTGCCAGAGACAGCCGGTGCAAACGGGCATCGCCCGCGAGCTTAATGGGATATCCCGCCAGCCGAGGTGGTCGAGTAGATATGTCTTCTCGCCCCCGTCGCTCATGCAGCGCGGGGGCTTTCTTTTTGGACATGCCCCCGTCACGTCCTTGTGGCGGACCGTGCCCGGAAAGAATTTGAGGAGGTGTAATTCATGCCCCAGCAGTACAAAATCGACAAGGTTGCAGAGATCGAGTCCCGTATCGCCGAGAACGCCGGTCTGTTCGTCGTCAACTACAACGGTCTGACGGTTAAGCAGGCTCAGGAGCTGCGTCATCAGCTTCGCGAGTGCGGCGCCGAGATGAAGGTCTACAAGAACAACCTGGTCAAGATCGCTCTCAAGAACCAGGAGCAGCCCGAGATCGACGAGATCCTCGCCGGCCCCGTCGCTTATGTGTTCTACGAGACCGAGCCGGTCGAGGCCGCTAAGGCCCTTAAGGACTTCTCCGCTAAGTCCAAGGGCGTCCTTGAGATCAAGGGCGGTATCTCCGACGGCAAGGCCGTTTCCGCCGATGATGTTAAGGCTATCGCCGAGCTGCCCACCAAGGATCAGCTTCTCGGCCAGATCGCCGGTCTCATCTCCGGTTTCGCTCGCGACATCGCTGTCTGCGTCAACGGCGTTTCCTCTGGTCTCGCTCGTTCGATCCAGCAGGTCTCCGAGCAGAAGGCAGCCTAGTTGCTGTTTTCACCCGCGGCGGCAACGCCGCACCCCTGGCGCATTCGCGCCGTGTTTTAACTGATCTCCGTGCATCCGCACGGAAACCGAAAGGACTTAGAAATGGCTAAGCTTACCACCGATGAGATCATCGATGCTCTTAAGGAAATGACCCTTCTCGAGGCTTCCGAGCTCGTCAAGGCTATCGAGGACACCTTCGGCGTTTCCGCCGCTGCTCCTGCCGCTGTTGTCGCCGCTCCTGCTGCTGGCGCTGCCGAGGCCGAGGAGAAGACCGAGTTTGACGTCGTGCTCGAGGGCTTCGGTGACAACAAGATCCAGGTCATCAAGGCCGTCCGTGAGCTCACCAGCCTTGGCCTGAAGGAGGCCAAGGAGGTCGTCGAGGGCGCTCCCAAGGCTGTTCTCGAGGGTGCCAAGAAGGAGGACGCCGAGGCTGCCAAGGAGAAGCTCGAGGCTGCTGGCGCTGCTGTCACCCTCAAGTAATCAGGCTTTCTTGCCAGATTTCTTTGCAGACGGGGCTCGCTATGCGAGTCCCGTCTTTTTTGTTTTAGCCCCTCATTCCCATTGCTCGACACGCAGAACGCCGCTGTCTTCGCCGTGCCAATCCCGTTACCGCTGGGGCCAAAAATTGCACCATTCGACCAATAATTTGCGTTGACCTGCTGAAGAATTGCGTTTGCCTTACGGCGACGTATGTCTCCGGCGGTAAGATGCTCCGGTATCGCAAATTGGTCTGCGGCCGTTGTGCCGCACGCACAGGGCGTATTCTGCGCCTGCGAAAGGATCCTTGAATAACATGAAGGCAATCATCCCCGCCGCCGGCCTTGGCACGCGTTTTCTGCCTGGCACTAAATGCACGCCTAAAGAGATGCTGCCGGTGCTCGACAAGCCGGTCATTCAGTATGTCGTTGAGGAGGCACTCGACCCCGAGGAGGTCGACGACGCCATCATCGTTACCTCTCCCGGTAAGCCCGAGCTGCTGAGCTACTTCCAGCCCGATCGCTCGCTCGAGAATCTGCTGCGCGAGCGCGGTAAGGATGCTTACGCCGACGCTGTTGCCCACGCGGGCGGCATGCCGGTCGACTTCCGTTATCAGTACGAGCCCAAGGGCCTCGGTCATGCCATTCGCTCTGCTGCCGATGCCGTGGCAGGGGAGAACTTCCTGGTTCTTCTAGGCGACTACGTTGTGCCTAACCGTGACATCTGCGACAAGATGCTTGCCGTTTCCAAGGAGCACGGTGGCGCTTCGGTTATCGCCGTTGCCGCTTGCTCGCCCGAGGAGGTCAGCCGCTATGGCGTTATCGCCGGCGAGCGCGTCGGTTCGCTCGAGGGCGCCGAGGGCGTTGCCGATGCCGAGCCGGGCGCTGTCTGGCGCATCGGCGGTCTGGTTGAGAAGCCCGCTCCCGAGGCGGCTCCGTCCAACCTGTACATCGTCGGTCGCTACCTGCTGAGCCCGCTGGTCATGGACCTGCTCGCCGATCAGCAGGCCGGCAAGGGCGGCGAGATCCAGCTGACCGACGCCATGGCCCGCTCGCTCGACCGCGAGGCTATGTACGCTGTCGTCATCGACCCGCTCTCGGGCTACGACACCGGCACGCCCTCTGGTTGGATGGCCACCAACGCCCTCATGGCCGCAAGCGATCCTCGCTTTGCCAGCGCCTTCTGGGACGCTATTGACGAGCGCGGCGGTTTGATGCGCAAATAAGCCTTCGGTCATCGACGTTTACGGGTACGGACTTCGGTCTGC
This sequence comes from Collinsella aerofaciens, assembly GCF_902364355.1. Classification (GTDB taxonomy): domain Bacteria; phylum Actinomycetota; class Coriobacteriia; order Coriobacteriales; family Coriobacteriaceae; genus Collinsella; species Collinsella aerofaciens_AF. The sequence goes on along the minus strand of NZ_CABJDK010000001.1, from coordinate 352,896 downwards.
ACCCGTTTTTTATGCGCGCCGCGGCTTGCCTCCGGAAAGTGCATCCCGCAATTTGGTCGAATTCTGGGACGCGCTTTCCGGTTGAGGCCCCTAGCGGAAACTGCGACCCGGAATTTCGGCTCAGAACGGGATATGCTTTCCCAAACAGGGCTCAATCGGAAACTGCGTCCCAGTTTGAGGCTTCAAAACGGGACGCAGTTTCCGCTTGATCGACCCTCGCCGCCATTCCGTCACTCAGCGGTCCGCACCAGCAGTCTCGTTCACATAAAATATATGAACAGATGTTCGATACATACCTATCTACCTGCACCTTTTCTGTCGAAAAACTTTGCTACTCCAAAAACTCAATCGCGTCAAGGCTTTTCTTGCCCAACGGTCGGTACCTGATAAACTATTAGGTTGCGATAACTGGCGAAGCTATGCCTCGCCAACCCACCGAGCATTTCCGTGAAGGAGGAAAAACCTGGTGACCTACGCATACACTGCCACTGAGCGCAAACGCGTCAGCTTCGGGAAAATCCCGGAGGCCATGGAGCTCCCCAACCTTATCTCTGTTCAAAGGGAATCCTTTGAGCGTTTTAAGGACGAGGGCCTTCGTGAGGCGTTCAAGGAATCCAGCCCCATCCAGAGCCAGAACCATGTTCTCGAGGTTACCTTCGGCGAGCATCAGTTCGGCGACCCCGCGCACACCGTCGAGGAGTGCCGCGAGAAGGATATGACCTATCAGGCTCCGCTTCTGACCGACGTCCGTCTCACCAACAAGGAGACCGGCGAGATCAAGGAGCAGCTCGTCTTCATGGGCGACTTCCCCATGATGACTGATCAGGGCACCTTCATCATCAACGGTACCGAGCGTATCGTCGTCTCGCAGCTCGTCCGTTCCCCGGGTGTGTACTACAGCTCCGAGATGGATTCGGGCAAGCAGATCTACAAGGCCCAGATCATCCCGTCCCGCGGTGCCTGGCTTGAGTTTGAGGTCGATAAGCGCGACCAGCTCATGGTCTCCATCGACCGTAAGCGCAAGCAGAGCGCCACGATGTTCCTGCGCGCCCTTGGCATCGCCGTCACCAACGACGACATCATCGCGCTGCTCGGCAACTCCGATGTGATCAAGCGCACCCTGGAGCGCGACACCGCCCTCACTCGCGAGGACGCCCTCATCGAGATCTACCGTCGTCTGCGCCCGGGCGAGCCTCCCACCGTGGACGCTTCCCGCAGCCTGCTCGAGGGTCTGCTCTTTAACCCGCAGCGCTACGACCTGGCCCGCGTCGGTCGCTACAAGGTCAACAAAAAGCTCAACCTCACCACCGAGGAAGAGGTCACGGTGCTCACCGACGAGGATATCGTCGCTACGCTGCGCTACCTACTGTCCCTCGCTGCCGGCGAGCAGGGCTTCAAGGTCGACGACATCGATCACTTCGGCAACCGCCGCATCCGCACCGTCGGCGAGCTCGTCGCCAACCAGTTCCGTATCGGCATGAGCCGTATGGAGCGCGTCGTCCGTGAGCGCATGAGCTCCCAGGACATCGACGAGATCACCCCGCAGTCGCTCATCAACATCCGCCCGATCGTGGCCTCCATCAAGGAGTTCTTCGGTTCCTCGCAGCTCTCGCAGTTCATGGACCAGGCGAACCCCCTGACCGGTCTGACCCACAAGCGCCGTCTGTCCGCACTCGGCCCTGGTGGTCTTGCCGGCCACAAGTCCGGCTCCAGCCGCCGCACCAACGTGCCGACGGCCGTCCGTGACGTTCACAACTCGCACTACAGCCGCATGTGCCCGATCGAGACCCCCGAAGGCCCCAACATCGGCCTGATCGGTTCGCTCGCCCTCTACGCCCGCGTCAACGAGTATGGCTTCATCGAGGCCCCGTTCCGCCGCGTCGAGAACGGCGTTGCCACCGACCAGATCGACTGGATGACCGCTGACGAGGAAGAGAAGCACGTCATCGCGCCGGCCAACACGCCGCTCGATCCCAAGACCAACGAGTTCATCACGACCGATGCCGAGGGCAAGATCGTTCGTCCGCATAGTGTGATTGCTCGTACCCGCGACTTCGACGGCTCCTTCGGCGCCCCCGCCGACGTGCCCGTCGAGGACGTCGACTACATGGACGTCTCGCCGCGTCAGATGCTCTCCGTCGCAGCCACGCTGATCCCGTTCCTTGAGCACGACGACGCCAAGCGTACGCTCATGGGCGCCAACATGCAGCGTCAGGCCGTGCCGCTGGTTCACCCTGCCGCTCCCTATGTCGGTACCGGCATGGAGCGTCGCGCCGCCCTGGACTCCGGCGAGGTCACCCTGGCCAAGAATGCCGGCGAGGTCATCTTTGCCGACGCCGCCAAGATCATCGTCAAGCATGCCGGCGGCATGGACGAGTATCACCTGGCCAAGTACCAGCGCTCCAACCAGTCCACCTGCATCAACCACCGTCCGCTCGTGCGCGTCGGTGACACCGTTGAGCAGGGCGAGCCCCTGGCCGACGGTCCTTCGACCGATCACGGCGAGCTCGCACTGGGCCAGAACCTCACCGTGGCCTACATGCCGTGGGAAGGCTTTAACTACGAGGACGGTATCGTCGTGTCCGAGCGCCTGGTGGCCGAGGACCTGCTGACGACCATCAACATCACCCGTCACGAGATCGACGCCCGCGACACCAAGCTCGGCCCCGAGGAGATCACCCGCGAGATCCCGAACCTCTCCGAGGACATGCTTGCCAACCTCGACGAGGACGGCATCATCCGCATCGGCGCCGAGGTTGGCCCTGGCGACATCCTGGTCGGCAAGGTCACGCCTAAGGGCGAGAGCGCTCTGACCGCCGAGGAGCGCCTGCTGCGCGCCATCTTCGGTGCCAAGGCTCACGACGTTCGCGACACTTCCCTTAAGATGCCTCACGGCGCGTACGGCCGCGTCATCGACGTCGTCCGCTTTAGCCGCGAGAACGGCGACGACCTGGCCCCCGGCGTCAACGAGCAGGTGCGCGTCTACGTCGCCCAGCGTCGTAAGATCCAGCAGGGCGATAAGATCGCCGGCCGCCACGGCAACAAGGGTGTTATCTGTAACGTTCTGCCGGTCGAGGACATGCCCTACATGGCTGACGGTACCCCGATCGACGTTATCCTCAACCCGCTGGGCGTTCCTTCGCGTATGAACGTCGGCCAGCTGCTCGAGTGCCACCTTGGCTGGGCTGCTGCCTGCGGTTGGGATACCGAGCAGGCCGACTCCGACAAGTATGTCCCCGGTCCGTTCTTCACCGCGACGCCCGTCTTCGACGGCGCCAAGGAGGACGAGATCGCCGAGGTCATCCGTCGTGCCAACAAGAACATGCTCAACAAGGCCACCGCTGCCTTTGGCGATCACATGCGCCCCGAGTTCGTCACCCAGCTTGACGAGCGCGGCAAGACCCGTCTGTTCGACGGCCGCACCGGCGAGGAGTTCCGCGAGCCCATTACCGTGGGTACGTCCTACATCCTCAAGCTCGGCCACATGGTCGACGACAAGATCCACGCCCGTTCGACCGGCCCTTACAGCTTGGTTACCCAGCAGCCTCTGGGCGGCAAGGCCCAGTTCGGCGGCCAGCGCTTCGGCGAGATGGAAGTTTGGGCACTGTACGCTTACGGTGCTTCCAACGTCCTGCAGGAGATCCTGACCGTCAAGTCCGACGATACCGTGGGCCGCGTCAAGACCTACGAGTCCATCGTCAAGGGCGAGAACGTTCCTGTCCCGGGTATCCCCGAGTCCTTCAAGGTTCTCGTCAAGGAGATCCGCTCCCTCGCACTGGACATCGAGCCCATGCACGATGCTGACGAGGACGCCTCCGCCCCTGTGACCGCCGAGGAGACCTCTGCTCTCGACGACCTGGCTGCGCTCGCCGGCGTTGACGCCGACATCGAGGCCGAGGATGCCGAGACCGCCGAGGCGCCCGAGGCTGTCGCCGCCACGACCACTGATAAGGAGTAGTTGACTGTGGCAGATTTCGAAGCTACTGATTTTGACTCGGTAAAGATCTCCCTTGCCTCCGCCGACCAGATCCGTTCCTGGTCGCACGGCGAGGTCAAGAAGCCGGAGACCATCAATTACCGTACCCTCAAGCCCGAGAAGGACGGCCTGTTCTGCGAGAAGATTTTCGGTCCCGCCAAGGACTGGGAGTGCTCCTGCGGCAAGTACAAGGGCATCCGCTTCAAGGGCATCGTCTGCGAGCGCTGCGGCGTCGAGGTCACCTCGGCCAAGGTGCGTCGCGACCGCATGGGTCACATCGAGCTCGCCGCTCCCGTGTCCCACATCTGGTACTTCAAGAGCCCCACGAGCTTCCCGATGAGCCGTATGCTCGACATCAAGTCCAAGGACCTCGAGAAGGTTCTGTACTTTGCCAGCTACATCATCACCGAGGTCGACTATGAGGCCCGCGAGGCCGACGCCGACGACCTGCGCGAGGAGCTCGCCGCCGATCTGGAAGAGATCGATGCCGAGTGCGCCCGCCAGATCGAGTCCCTCAAGGAGCAGGGCAACCCCGAGAACTTTGACGAGTTCTCCGATGAGGAGCCGCTGACCCCCGAGGAGATCGCCTCCGGCATCGTCGACATCGAGGAAGAGTGCAAGGACGAGAAGCAGCTCCGTACGGACGCCTTCAACGCCTTCATGAAGCTCACCGAGCGCGACCTCATCTCCGATGAGCCGCTGTTCCGCGAGATGACCCGCTACTACTCCATGTACTTCAAGGGTGGCATGGGTGCCGAGGCCGTCCGCGACCTGCTCGCTGCCATCGACCTTCCTTCCGAGGCCGAGAAGCTCAAGGCCATCATTGCCGACGAGGACTCCCAGAAGCAGAAACGCGAGAAGGCCGTTAAGCGCCTCGAGGTCGTTGATGCCTTCCTGAAGGGTGGCAACAGCCCCGCGAACATGATCCTGGACGTCATCCCGGTCATTCCGCCCGATCTGCGCCCGATGGTCCAGCTCGACGGCGGCCGCTTTGCCGCGTCCGACCTCAACGACCTGTACCGTCGCGTGATCAACCGTAACAACCGACTCAAGCGCCTGCTCGACCTGGACGCTCCTGCGATCATCGTGAACAACGAGAAGCGCATGCTCCAGGAGTCCGTGGACGCCCTGTTCGACAACGGCCGTCGTGGTCGCCCGGTCTCTGGCCGTGGCGGTCGCCCGCTCAAGTCGCTCGCCGAGGCCCTCAAGGGCAAGCAGGGTCGTTTCCGTCAGAACCTGCTGGGCAAGCGTGTCGACTACTCCGGCCGTTCGGTTATCGTTACCGACCCCAAGCTGCTGCTGCACCAGTGCGGTCTGCCCAAGACCATGGCGCTGGAGCTCTTCAAGCCCTTCGTCATGAAACGTCTGGTCGAGCTCGGCAAGGTCGAGAACATCAAGGGCGCCAAGCGCGCTATCGACCGCGGTGCCACCTTTGTGTGGGACATCCTCGAAGAGGTCATCGACGGCCGCGTCGTGCTGCTCAACCGTGCACCGACCCTGCACCGTCTGTCCATCCAGGCCTTTGAGCCGGTGCTGGTCGAGGGCAAGGCTATCCACCTGCATCCGCTGGTCTGCTCGCCCTTCAACGCCGACTTCGACGGCGACCAGATGTCTGTCCACGTGCCGCTGTCCAGTCAGGCTCAGGCCGAGGCTCGCGTGCTCATGCTCTCTGCGAACAACCTGCGCTCGCCGGCATCCGGCAAGCCGGTCAACATCCCCTCGCAGGACATGATCATCGGTGTGTACTACCTGACCCAGGTCCGCGACGGTCTGCCGGGCGAGAACCACGTGTTCGCCAGCTTCGACGACGCGCTGCACGCCTATGACTGCCGCTCCGAGGTCGACATGCAGGCCAAGATCCAGGTTCGCGTGTCCGCCGAGAACGCCAACGTCATCAACGAGGACGGCACCCGTATCTTCCGCGTCAAGAACGGCAAGAACGAGTTCGTCGACTACGACGTCACCGGCAACAAGACCGCGCGCTTCGAGACCTCTATCGGCCGCATCATCTTCAACCGCCAGTGCCTGCCCGAAGACTACGAGTTCATGAACTACAAGATGGTCAAGGGCGATGTGGCCAAGCTGGTTGCCGACTGCTGCGATCGTTACCCCGAGGCCAAGGTCGGCCCGATTCTCGACGCCATCAAGTACTCCGGCTTCCACTACGCTACCCGCGCCGGCCTTACGATCTCGGTGTGGGACGCTCTCATCCCTGATGAGAAGCAGGAGCTGCTCGACCGCGCCCAGGCTAACGTCGACCAGATCAACGAGTACTTCGAGGAGGGCTTCATCAACGAGACGGAGCGCCACATCGAAGTCGTTAACGAGTGGACCGCTTGTACCGACAAGGTCGCAGCGCTCATGCTCGACTTGTTCGACGAGGAGAACCCGCTCTACATGATGGCCGACTCCGGCGCCCGTGGTTCTAAGACCCAGCTGCGTCAGCTCGGCGGCATGCGTGGCCTGATGGCAGACATGTCCGGCGAGACGATCGACCTTCCCATTAAGGCGAACTTCCGCGAGGGCCTGCTGCCGCTCGAGTACTTCATTTCGACCTACGGCGCCCGAAAGGGCCTGGTCGATACCGCATCCCACACCTCGGACTCTGGTTACCTGACCCGTCGTCTGGTCGACGTGGCCCAGGACGTCATCGTCCGCGAGGAGGACTGCGGTACGCACGAGGGCGTCACCTACAACCTCATCATCCCCGGCACCACCGACCTCAACACCGACCTCGTTGGCCGTTGCTTCATCCAGGACGTCGTGGCTCCCGATGGCACCGTGCTCTTTGAGCAGGACGGCTACATCGAGAAGGTCGCCGACATCCAGAAGATGGTCGATGCCGGCCTCAAGAAGGTCAAGCTTCGCGCGCTGCTCACCTGCCGCTCCAAGTACGGCGTGTGCCAGAAGTGCTACGGCTGGGATCTTTCCACCCGTCGTCCGGTCGCCATCGGTACCGCGGTCGGCATTATTGCCGCCCAGTCCATCGGCGAACCCGGTACGCAGCTTACGATGCGTACCATTCACTCCGGCGGCGTCGCTGGCGTCGACGATATTACGCAGGGTCTGCCTACGGTCAGCCGTATGTTCGATATCGTCGGCAACGTCAACGAGAAGATCCTGGGTCGCGAGGCCGAGCTGGCTCCATACTCCGGCCACCTCTCGATTAAGCCCGAGAAGTCCGAGTACGTGCTGACGCTCACTGACTCCGAGGATCACACCCGTGTACTCGACGAGCGTCGCGTCCCCGCTTCGGTGCGCTTTATGCCCGAGATCGAGGACGGCTGCGAGGTTCGCGCCGGCGACCAGATCACCAAGGGCTTCGTCAACTTCCGCAACCTGCGCAAGCTGACCGACATCGAGTCGACGATGCACACCTTCGTCGAGAGCGTCAAGGACGTCTACACCAGCCAGGGCGTCGACCTGAACGACAAGCACATCGAGGTGCTCGCACGTCAGATGCTGCGTCGCGTTCAGATTACCAACCCCGGCGACTCCAAGTACCTGCTTGGTCAGTACGTCGACCGCTACGAGTTCGCCGACGAGGTCGAGCGCGTCGCCCGTCTGGGCGGTCAGGCTCCCGTGGCCGAGCCCGTCATCCTGGGTACGCTCAAGGTCGCGTCCAACATCGACTCCTGGCTGTCGAGCGCCTCGTTCATCCGCACCGCCGGCGTCCTTACCGAGGCTGCCATCGAGGGTAAGGTCGACCACCTGCTCGACCTTAAGTCCAACGTCATCGTTGGTAAGAAGATCCCTGCCGGTACCGGCCTCAAGCCGTACGCCAACGCCAAGCTGACGTATCGCACGGCCGACGGCTACGTGGATATTGACGGCCCGGCTTCGCCCAACGCCAAGTCGCTGCCCGAGTGGGCCCCCGTGGAGCTCAAGGACCTGGACGAGCAGCTCCCGCAGCAGCTCGACTGGGCCGGCTACGACGAGTTCGGCGGTGCTGACGGTTCGTTCACCCGCAACGGCCACACCATCTCCGCCGAGAAGGCTCGCCTGTACCTGTTCGACGATCTGGGCGTGTCGCAGCGCTGGACCAACAAGTTCAGCGAGGTCGGCATTGAGACGGTCGGCGACCTGGTCGGCAAGTCCGAGGAGGATCTGCTGCGCATCGACGGCATCGGTGCCAAGGCGATCGAGGAGCTCCGTGACGGCCTGGAGGCCCACGACCTGCTCTACATCCTCGAGAACAACGACGACGTTGCCGACGAGGAAGACCTCTCGCAGCTATTGCAGATGGTCTTTAGCCCCGACGGCCCGGACGACATCTTGCTGGGCACCTCCGCCACGCCGACGCATCACGCCGACGCCGACGAGGAGCTCCTGGGCGCCCCGATCGACGACAAGAAGGCTCCCGCCAACGGTGCCATCAACGAGGACATGGCTTCCCTCGACGAGCTGCTCAACCAGCTCGTGGACACCGACGACGCCGAAGAGGCCAAGGACAACGACGAGGAGTAACTAGTTCCGCCGTTCTAGCGCGCGGCGGCGGTCTCCGTCGCCGCGCGGCCCCAGAGCTGCAATCTGCCACCCAAAAGGCAGGGCATGGCCAAACGGTCAATGCCCTGCCTTTTTCATGCCATCTTGTGCGCTCTGGGGCCGCTCGCTTGCGTATGCTCAACCTGTTGTGCTCCGTTGATCCCTTGCCAAAAAGGGACAGGTTTATTTTGGCAGGTTTTTCCTGCTTGAATTTGAAACATTCCGTTCGGTCAAAGCGTATCTATGGTGAGGGCCTCATCAAGAATCATTAACGTCACCGGGAGGTGATTATGGAAGAACAAGCATTTAGACAGGCGGTCGAAGACCACCGGGATGTCGTGTTTCGGATCGCGTTGACGTACCTGCGTGATTGCGCCGACGCCGACGATGTTGCCCAAGATGTCTTTCTTAAGTTGCTTAAAAGCGATGGAAACTTTGAAAGTTGGGAGCATCTTCGTCGATGGCTTATCCGGGTCACGATCAATGAATGCAAATCGCTCTTTCGAAAGCCGTGGAGGCGCGTGGAGGATATTGAGAACCTGGCCGATTCGCTTTCGACGGCGCAGGAGGAGACCAAGGCGGTCCTGTCAGACGTTATGCGGCTTCCGGAGCGATTCCGTGTTCCCATCGTGCTCTATTACTATCTGGGCTTTTCGACCTCAGAGATTGCCGAGTTACTGCATGTGCCAGCCGCGACCGTTCGAACGCGTTTAGCTCGCGGTCGATCGAAGCTCAAGTTCATCCTAGAGGAGGGCGACCGTGAAATCCAACCAAATCAAGCAGGCCTTCGAGTCCGTCCAAGCCGATAGCGATCTTGCTGACCGTGTTCTTTATGCCGCTGCTGGTGAGCCGCTTCGCCGAAAGGGTCACGCGAAGCCTCTGTATGTTGCCGTGATCGGATGCCTTGCCGGAGTGCTGGCGACCGGAGGGGTCGCCTACGCCGTCGTCAATTCCAGTTATTTTGCCTCTGCCTGGGGAAACCATGGCAACGGAGAGTCCGTTACCTGGACAAATGGCGGCTCGTCGGGGACGAAATATACCTACACCAGAGAGTTTGGTGATGGTATCGCGCCCCAAAGCCTGGAGGGTGCAGTCCAGAAGGTCAATCTGTCCGTCGAGGGCAACGGCTATACGCTCGACATTCATGAGATGGCAATCGACGAGAACGGTTGCGGTGCTGTGACGTTTACATTGTCCAATCCGAATGGCGTTAACTACTACAAGCCGGCGGCAGAGCTTGGCGAACTTGTTCTCTATGGTGAAGAAGAAGGGGGCGTCAGTACACCCAGCATGAACTTCGGCGAGGAATGGGCTGATACACGCTGCACCATTGATAAAGACACATCAAGCGACACGGTCATTAACGGCACGATGTACTTTGCATCTTGGAATCGCGATCGAGATTTACGACATGCGGTCACCTGGAATATCAGTTGGACGGAGGGCAAAGGTGAGGATGCGAAGGTGATCGAGGTATCGACGCCAGAGTTTAACGTCGGAGCGCACGTCGATACAAAGGAGCTCCGCTCCGACGACTCGCCTCTTGAGATTAGCCCGTTTTCCATCCAGACGCACATCGATGATCTGGGCTATGAAGCAGTTGATCATAAACTGACCGTCAGCTACAAGGATGGATCGGAGCAGATTATCGAAGATGACGACGCAGGGGCGTACAATTTCTATGTTTCGATGGCGCGCAATAGCGGAGAGAACATCTGGGTTCCGACAAGGCTCATCAATGTCGATCAGGTTGTATCGGTAACCCTTGAGGGAACGAGGTGCACATCAACAGGAGAGACCGAAACAAAAGTACCCTTTACCATCGTCTATTCGTAAGATTTGGGGCCGCTTCCTACTAGGGGAAGCGGCCTTCTTTGCGGTAAATGGGCGGTTAGACCGCACGATATTCGCCTGCATTTCTGAAGTATGCGGCAAAATCTTGATGGGTCGACCACACCGCATATGCTCAAGCGCTCTACCTGCGGGTTTATTATCGCAAAACCCCGGTGTGCTCGGCAGGTCCAGAATTTGCCGCATACTTCCGAAAACGCCGCCGATTTCCCTATGACAGATGAGGGCGGACCACCGCTGGAGCACGACGTTTCCCCAGATAAAACCGACCAAAATAAACCTGTCCCTTTTTGGCAGGTAGCGTTGCCCCGACGAGCACGTCGGATTCCCGGCCCGGGCGGCGCGGGGGCTAAGTTTGTCGCGAGTTCCGCACGAGCCGGAGGCCACTTAATGTGGCCTCCGTGCGAGCCAGGACTGTAGAGCAGCAAACTTAAAACCTGGGCCGCCCGGTCCGGGAATCCTCCCAAGCGCACAGGAGGGGATTCCTTTTGTGTAGGCTTTGCGGAAATATGGCGATTTAAGGATACGCCCGGCGGCGTGGTCTGTTGACGGCACAGCTAACGCCACGTATCCTATCGAACTGCGTGTTTCGTAGGGGGATGCTGACCCCTCGATTCAAGCCGTTGCACTTTACAGAAAGCTGGAATCATTCGAGAAGGAGTACGCTTTGCCTACTATTAACCAGCTGGTTCGCCAGGGCCGTCGTTCCGTGCCCAAGAAGTCCAAGAACGCTGCTCTGCAGCACAACTCCCAGAAGCGCGGCGTGTGCACCCGCGTCTTCACCACGAGCCCCAAGAAGCCGAACTCGGCTCTTCGTAAGGTTGCCCGTGTTCGCCTCGTCAACGGCATCGAAGTTACTGCTTACATCCCGGGTGAGGGCCACAACCTGCAGGAGCACTCCATCGTGCTCGTCCGCGGCGGTCGTGTCCGTGACCTCCCTGGTGTCCGTTATCACGTCATCCGTGGCGCCTACGACGCTGCTCCGGTCCAGAACCGTATGCAGGCCCGTTCCAAGTACGGTGCTAAGCGCCCCAAGGCTAAATAAGCCAGATAACGTTTTGATACTTTCGCCGTGTGCCGCCTAGCGCCGCACGGTAGACACTTAAGGAGATTTCACATGCCGCGTCGTGCAGCAGCTAATCGTCGTGAGGTTCAGCCTGACGCCGTTTACAACAACCGCCTGGTGACTCAGCTCATCAACAAGGTCCTTCTTGACGGCAAGAAGGCCACCGCTGAGCGCATCGTTTACACCGCTTTCGAGATCGTTGCCGAGAAGTCCGAGGGCGGCGACGCTCTCGCTACCTTCAAGAAGGCCATGGACAACGTCAAGCCCACGCTCGAGGTTAAGCCCAAGCGTGTCGGTGGCGCTACCTATCAGGTCCCGATGGAGGTCAACTCCCGTCGTTCCACCGCTCTGGGTATCCGCTGGATCGTCAACTTCTCCCGCGCTCGCAAGGAGAAGACCATGGCCGAGCGTCTCGCCAACGAGATCCTCGACGCTTCAAACGGCCTGGGCGCTTCCGTCAAGAAGCGTGAGGACGTCTTCAAGATGGCCGAGGCCAACCGCGCGTTCTCTCACTATCGTTGGTAAGTTAAGGTAAGGAACTAACATGGCTAAGCCTAAGTACAAGCTTTCCGATACCCGTAACATCGGCATCATGGCTCACATCGATGCCGGTAAGACCACCACGACCGAGCGTATTCTTTACTACACCGGTAAGACCCACAAGATCGGTGAGGTCCATGAGGGCGCTGCCACCATGGACTGGATGGTTCAGGAGCAGGAGCGCGGCGTAACCATTACCTCCGCTGCTACCACGTGCTTCTGGAACAAGGACGGTAAGGACTACCGCATCCAGATCATCGACACCCCGGGCCACGTTGACTTCACCGCCGAGGTCGAGCGCTGCCTGCGCGTCCTCGATGGCGCTGTCGCCGTCTTCGACGCCGTTGCCGGCGTTCAGCCCCAGTCTGAGACCGTTTGGCGTCAGGCTTCTACCTTCAACGTCCCCCGCATCGCCTTCATCAACAAGTATGACCGCGTGGGCGCTGACTTCTTCAACGCTATCGAGACCATGAAGGATCGTCTCGACGCCAACGCCGTGGCCGCTCAGGTCCCGATGGGCGCCGAGGACAACTTCTGGGGCGTCATCGACCTGGTCACCATGACCGCATGGGACTTCAAGGCCGACGACAAGGGCATGACCTACCCCGAGCCGATGGACGAGATCCCGGCTGAGTTCGCCGACATCGCTGCCACCAAGCGCGAGGAGCTCCTCGACGCTGCTGCCAGCTTTGACGACGAGCTCATGGAGAAGATCCTCATGGAGGAGGACTTCACCGTCGAGGAGCTCAAGGCTGCTCTGCGCAAGGGCGTTCTGGCCAACGAGCTCAACCTCGTCTTCGTGGGCTCCGCCTACAAGAACAAGGGCGTCCAGGAGCTGCTCGACGCTGTCGTCGACTACCTGCCCAGCCCGCTCGACGTCGAGGCCGTTACCGGTACCGATCCGGACACCGGCGAGGAGATCGAGCGTCATCCTTCCTTCGACGAGCCCTTCTCCGGCCTGGTCTTCAAGATCATGACCGACCCGTTCGTCGGTAAGCTCACCTACGTCCGCGTTTACTCCGGCCGCGCCGAGTCCGGCTCCTACGTTGTCAACGCTTCCAACGGTCAGCGCGAGCGCCTCGGCCGCATCCTCGAGATGAACGCCGCCGAGCGTATCGACCGTGACGACGCTGCCGCCGGCGACATCGTCGCTTGCGTCGGCTTCAAGAACTCCACCACCGGTGACACCCTGTGCGCCGAGGGCAAGGAGATCGTCCTCGAGAAGATCGAGTTCGCTAAGCCCGTTATTGACGTTGCCATCGAGCCCAAGACCAAGGCCGAGCAGGACAAGATGTCCCTGGCTCTGACCAAGCTCGCCGAGGAGGACCCGACCTTCCAGGTGTCCACCAACCACGAGACCGGCCAGACCATCATCGCCGGCATGGGTGAGCTGCACCTCGAGATTATCGTCGACCGTCTGCTCCGTGAGTTCAAGGTTGACGCTAACGTTGGTAAGCCCCAGGTTGCCTACCGCGAGACCGCTGGTCACGACGTCGAGAAGGCTGAGGGCAAGTTCGTCCGTCAGTCTGGTGGTCGCGGTCAGTACGGCCACGCCGTCATCAAGCTCGAGAAGATGGAGGAGGGCTTCGGCTACGAGTTCGTCAACGCTATCGTCGGCGGCGTCGTGCCCAAGGAGTACATCCCGTCCATCGACAAGGGCATCCAGGAGGCCCTGAACACCGGTGTTATCGCCGGCTTCCCGGTCCTCGACGTCAAGGTCACCCTGTTCGACGGTTCTTACCACGAGGTCGACTCCTCCGAGGCCGCCTTCAAGATCGCCGGTTCCATGGCTATCAAGGACGCCCTCAAGAAGTCCGATCCGCAGCTGCTCGAGCCGATCATGGCTGTCGAGGTCGAGACCCCCGAGCAGTACATGGGCGACGTTATGGGCAACCTCTCCGGTCGCCGCGGCAAGATCGAGGGCATGGAGGATCGCAAGAACAGCAAGCTCATCCGTGCCAAGGTGCCGCTGGGCGAGATGTTCGGTTACGCTACCGACCTTCGCTCCCAGACCCAGGGCCGTGCATCCTACACGATGCAGTTCGACTCTTATGAGCCCGCGCCCAAGTCCATCGTGGACGAGGTCATGAGCAAGAACGCCTAAGTTCGAGCTCCCTGTTACGTAATCCGCGAGAACATCTCTCGCACTCTTTGGAGGTTTAAGTTGGCTACCCAGAAGATCCGCATTCGCCTCAAGGGCTATGATCACGAGGTCGTCGATCAGTCCGCGAAGCTCATCGTCGAGACCGCTCAGAAGACCGGCGCTCGCGTTTCCGGTCCTGTCCCCCTGCCCACCGAGCGCAACCTGTACACGGTTATCCGCTCGCCGCACGTGAACAAGGACTCCCGTGAGCAGTTCGAGATGCGCACCCACAAGCGTCTCATCGACATCCTCGATCCCACCTCGGGCACCGTTGATTCGCTCATGCGTCTCGACCTCCCCGCTGGCGTCGACATCGACATCAAGCTCTAAGCGATATCGCTCATAGCTTAAAGAGCCCCGCTGCCGTTATGGTAGCGGGGCTCTTTTGTTTTGAATGATGGTTTGGACTGCGGGGTAATGCTGCCGAGTAGGTGGTTGCGGCGCCCTATTCGCTCAAGGGACGCAGCGATGCCTCCTCAAAATGGAAGGATCGAAAGCCGTCTTCCGTTTCGATGCACGCGCGACCAAAGCCATCGACCGTTTTAAAGATGCCACGCGCCAGCTCGTCACCGACAGGGGAACGGGCGATAACGTGCTTTCCAATCCAATTGAGGTGAGCGACATATTCGCCGTGGACGGGCGCGAGCGGTCCGGTGTTTTCTTCCATGGCGTTGAGGCGTTCTGCCCAGGCATCTATAGCGTCTATAACTGCGTGATAGACCTCATCGAGGAGCATGTCGACAGCTGGAACGTTCTCGTTAAGGTCCGAGAGACCGATTGCCGCCAGGCCGCCATCGGGCACCTCTTGGGGCGTGTAGTTTACGTTGACGCCAATGCCACAGACGGCGAAGGGCATGCCTTTGTTGTCGCGTGCCGCTTCGACCAGAATGCCGCCGAGCTTGCGTCCTCGCGCGACCAGGTCGTTGGGCCATTTGAGGCCAATCTCGTTTGCAAGAGCTTGCGCCTCGAACGCTTCGAGCACCGCTAGGCCGCTGACGGCGGCAAGACCAGTGTACTTAGCAGGATTAACGTATGGACGCAGAACAATCGAAAGCAATAGGTTGCCGGCGGTTGAATCCCACTTGTGGCCGCGCCGGCCGCGTCCTGCTGTCTGAGCCCGGGCGGCAAGTCCTGTGCCGTGCGGAGCTCCCTGTTTTCCTGCTTCGAGCAGGTCATCGTTGGTCGATCCGGTTACGTCGACTATCGTTAATTTGGCATCCATAGCGGCTGCTACCTCCTTAATGAATAAGTGAATAACGCAATGGTGTCGAGAGAGACACAATGTGAAGCCTTTGTCGCATTTGGACAATTTAATGTTAACACGTTAACAACGACTGAAATGCGCTATCCTCTCTTGGTCGATGTAAACACGTCAACAACTCAAAGGAGGTTAGTGATGGGTTTCACGATTCTTGGAACAGGCTCGGCGCTTCCTAAGCGCAGTGTTTCCAATGACGAGCTGTCCGAGTTCCTCGATACCTCGGATGAGTGGATTTTTACCCGCACAGGTATTAAGAGTCGCCACGTCTGCACCACCGAGTCACTTGACGACCTTGCCGTAGCGGCGAGCGAGCGGGCACTTCAGGTGTCCGGAATCGACGCGAGCCAGTTGGATCTGATCGTCTGCTCGACGACGACGGGTGACCACCTTGTTCCCGCCGAGGCGTGTGCCGTTGCTGAGCGACTGGGCGCGACGTGCCCTGCCTTCGATGTCTCGGCTGCCTGCGCCGGCTTCGTATTTGCGCTCGATGTTGCCGAGGGCTATATCGCCCGAGGACGAGCCAAGCATGTGCTTGTCGTTGCCGCCGAGCAGATGACGCGCGCGCTCGACTGGACCGACCGCGCCACCTGTGTGCTCTTTGGCGATGGGGCAGGCGCCGCGGTGATTGAGGCTGGGGGAGACAGCCCCCTTGCCGTTGAGCTTTCGACGGCGCCCGACGTCGAGACGTTGTGCGTTCCCGGTCTGGTCGGCACCTCGCCGTTTAAGGCCTCCGCAGATAGCGAGAGCGTGCTGTCCATGAATGGCCGCCGCGTGTTCAAGTTCGGCGTCAACGCGATTTGCGACACGGTCCATAAGCTTGCGAGCGATGCGGGCATTTCGGTCGAGGACATCGACCATTTTGTATTCCATCAGGCTAACGAACGAATCCTGAGTCAGGCGGTCAAGCGCCTCGGTGTGCCAGACAAGCGCGTGGTTCGAACGCTGCGCGAGACCGGCAACATTTCGAGCGCATGCATTCCGCTTGCCCTCGACCGGCTGGCAAACGCCGGTGCACTTCACACGGGCGACACCATCACCCTCGTTGGATTTGGCGCCGGTCTGGATATAGGTGGCTATCTACTTCGTTGGAAGTAGTCGCACATAGGAAATAAAAACGCCCCTAGGGCACAAACAAAGGAGAACTACCATGGCAGATCAGAAGACCTTCGAGCGCGTTTGCGATGTTATCCGCGAGACCGCCGGTCTTGACGATGTCGAGATGAAGCCCGAGTCCACGCTCGAGGAGATTGGTCTCGACAGTCTGGGCACCGTCGAGATCCTCGTCGCCGTTGAGGACGAGTTTGGCATCCAGCTCGATACCGAGGAGAACCCCAAGACGGTCGGCGAGTTCGCCGATACGGTCGAGGCGGCATTGGAGAAGTAGAGATGCTCAAGACTCCTCTCTGCGATCTGCTCGGCATCGAAAAGCCCGTGTTCCAGGGCGGTATGGCCTGGATCGCCGACGCCTCGCTGGCGTCCGCAGTGTCCGAGGCGGGCGGCTTAGGGATTATCGCGGCCATGAACGCCGACGCCAACTGGCTGCGCGACCAGATTCATGAGCTGCGCGCCAGGACGGATAAGCCCTTTGGCGTCAACGTCATGCTCATGAGCCCGTTTGCCGACGAGGTCGCGCGGGTCGTGATTGACGAGCGGGTACCGGTCGTCGTGACGGGTGCCGGCAATCCCACCAAGTACATGAAGGCGTGGAACGAGGCGGGCATCAAGGTCATCCCCGTTGTGGCTTCGGTGGCGCTCGCCCGTCTCGTGGCACGTCGTGGGGCAACCGCTGTGGTTGCCGAGGGCACCGAATCGGGTGGCCACATTGGCGAGACCTCGACGATGGCACTGGTGCCGCAGGTCGTCGATGCGGTCGACATTCCCGTCGTGGCTGCCGGCGGTATTGCCGACGGCCGCGGCGTGGCGGCCGCCTTTATGCTGGGCGCCGCCGGCGTGCAGGTGGGTACGCGCTTTCTGGTCGCAGACGAGTGCACCGTATCGGAGCAGTACAAGGAGATGGTCTTGAAGGCCAACGACACCTCGACGCGTGCGACCGGTCGTTCGACGGGACATCCGGTGCGTGCGCTTAAGAGCCCCTTCACCAACGCGTATGCCAAGAACGAGGCGGCGGGCGCAAGCTCCGAGGAGCTCGGTGCTATGGGAACCGGTGCGCTGCGTAAGGCCGCCAAGGACGGCAACTACGAAGAGGGTTCGTTTTTGTGTGGACAGATTGCCGGCATGGTTAGCGAGCGCCAGAGCGCGCGTGAAATCGTTGACGATCTGGTCGATGGCGCCGAGCGCGTCCTGAAGGGTGCGTCCGCATGGGTAGCGTAGCGTTTCTGTTTGCCGGCCAGGGTGCCCAACACCCCGCGATGGGCGTCGACCTGATCGGGGCATCGCCGGCGGCCGCCGAGTTGTTCGCCATTGCCGACGAGGTGCGCCCGGGGACCAGCGAGCAGTGCCGGAGCGCCTCCAAGGAGGAGCTGTCGCAGACCGAGAACACGCAGCCGTGCGTGTTCGTTCACGACCTGGCAGCGGCTATCGCCCTGCGTGAGCGCGGCGTGGTGTCTGCCGCCTGTGCGGGATTCTCGCTGGGCGAGGTCGCCGCGCTCACCTTTGCGGGGGCATTCGATACGCGAGCGGGCTTTGAGCTCGTGTGCGAGCGCGCGGCGCTGATGGCCGCGGCTGCCGAGCGCCATCCGGGCGGCATGCGCGCCGTCATCAAGCTCGATGCGGTGCAAGTCGAGGGCCTGGCAAAACAGGCCGGCGAGGACTGCTGGCCAGTCAACTACAACAGTCCGCAGCAGACGGTTGTTGCCGGAGCGCCCGAGGCGCTGCAGGAGCTCGACGTCCTAGTAAAAGAGGCTGGCGGCCGCGCTATGAAAGTCGCGGTGTCGGGCGCATTTCATAGCCCCTATATGGCCGAGGCGACTGAGGGGCTGGCGACGTATATCCAAGCCGGCCACGCGCCGTCACCGCTGCTGATTCCGGTCATGGCAAACATGACGGCGGCGCCCTATCCGGCGGACCCGCGAGCGGCATCGGATGTCTTGGCCAATCAGGTGAGTCATGCCGTTCGTTGGGTCGACACGCTGCATGCTCTGCAGAATCAGGGCATCGACACGTTTATTGAGGTCGGCCCTGGCAAAACGCTGTCGGGCCTGGCCAAGCGTACGCTGAGCGACGTTCGCGTGTATTCGTGCGAAACGGCCGAGCAGGTCGCAGCTATTGCCGACGAGCTCGCATAGTCCACAGGGCTGTAACCCGAAAGGAATGACATGGGCAACTTGAACAACGGCGCGCTCGAGCGCAACGACTCACGTCGCGTGGCACTGGTCACGGGCGGCTCGCGCGGTATCGGCCGCGCCTGCGCTGTCGGTCTGGCGGAGGACGGCTTTGATATCGCCGTCGTCTATGCCGGCAGCGTCGATGCGGCGCGCGAGACGTGCGAAGCCTGCGAGGCGGCTGGCGCCGCGGCACGCGCATATCAATGCGACGTGGCCGATCCTGCTGCCGTCAACGCGTGCGTGGAAGCGGTCCTCAACGACTTTGGCTCCATTTGGGCGCTCGTCAACAACGCTGGCATCACCCGCGATGGCCTGCTCATGCGTATGGGCGATGACGCCTTCGATCGCGTGCTCGATGTCAATCTTAAAGGAACGTTTAACATGACGCGCGCGCTCACCAAGAACTTTATGCGCCAGCGCGGCGGCTGCGTCGTCAACATGAGCTCGGTTGTGGGCCTGATGGGCAATGCCGGGCAGGCCAACTACGCTGCCTCTAAGGCGGGCGTCATCGGCCTGACCAAGGCGGTAGCGCGCGAGCTTGCGCCCCGCGGCGTACGAGTGAACGCGGCCGCACCCGGGTTTGTCGAGACAGATATGACGGCAAAGCTCTCAGAGAAGGTTCGCGCGGCAACCGAGGAGCAGATTCCCCTAAAGCGCATGGCGCGCCCCGAGGAAGTGGCCGGCGTGGTGCGCTTTTTGGCGAGCGATGCGGCTGCCTACATTACGGGCGAGGTCGTACGCGTTGACGGCGGAATGGCGATGTAGAAATCAGGGCCGAAGAACGGCTTGGATGAGGAGACCATGATGGAACAGAGAGTTGCAATCACCGGCATAGGTGCCGTATCGCCGCTCGGCAACACCGCGCTTGCCACCTGGGCGGCAATGTGCGCTGGCACGTGCGGCATCGGCCCGATCACGCACTTCGATACCGATGCGTTTGCCGTCAAGGTGGCGGCCGAGGTCAAGGGCTTTGACGGCAACGATTACTTTGGCAAGCATGACGCCAAGCATCTCGACCCCTGTGTTCAGTTTGCGATGGCGGCGTCGGACGAGGCCATGCACGATGCGGGCCTCGATGTTGAGGGCGCGGTTGATCGCGAGCGCCTGGGCGTCTACGTGGGTTCAGGCGTGGGCGGCATGCAGACACTCGTCGACAACGTCCATACGATCGCCGATCGGGGGCCCCGCCGCGCATCGCCCTATATGATCGCGATGATGATCCCCAACATGGCATCGGGCAATATCGCAATCCGCCACAAGGCAAAAGGCCCGACCCTGCCAGTCGTGACTGCGTGCGCGACCTCGGCCCATGCGGTGGGCGAGGCGTTCCGTGCTATCAAGCACGGCTATGCCGACGCGATCCTCGCGGGCGGTGCCGAGGCGGCCATTATCCCCGATGCTGTTGCAGGCTTTACGTCCTGCCGCGCATTGACCACCAACCCCGATCCTGCGACGGCCTGCCGCCCGTTCGACGCAGACCGCGATGGCTTTGTGATGGGTGAGGGCGCCTGCGTGCTGGTACTCGAGAGCATGGAGCATGCGCAGGCGCGCGGTGCGCACATTTATGCCGAGGTCGTGGGCTACGGCAACACCGATGATGCCTATCACATTACGAGCCCCGACCCCGATGCCGCCGGCATTGCCCGTGCGATATCGCTGGCGGTAGCCGAGGGCGACGTCAAGCCTTCCGAGGGCCTCTATATCAATGCCCACGGCACCTCGACCAAGCTTAATGATTCGTCCGAGACGGCGGGCATTAAGCGAGCGCTCGGCGAGGACGCGGCGCGCGCCGCACATGTCTCGTCGACCAAGTCGATGACGGGGCACATGATCGGTGCCACGGGGGCCATCGAGGTCATGGCCTGCGCCATGGCACTCGAGCAGGGCGTGGTGCCGCCGACCATTAACTACCACACGCCCGATTCCGCCTGCGATCTTGATTACACGCCCAATCGCGCGGTTCGCGCCGACCTTACCTGGGCGCTTTCGACCAACCTGGGCTTTGGCGGGCACAACGCCGCCATCGCGCTGCGTAGATATACGAGGGGCTAGAGCATGGATTCCAAAAGACTTGCCGAGATAGCCGATGTGATGGAGGACCGCGGCCTCACGCGCGTACGCGTTGAGGAGCCCGATGGCACCGCGGTCGAACTCGAGCGCGCGAGTGTGGCGCAGCCGGTTGCCGTGCCCATGCCTATGCCGAGCGCCATGGCCGCTCAAGTTGCAGCTCCCACAGTCGCGCCTGCCGCACCGGAACCCGCCACGCAGACACCTGCCGCCGCGCCGGAGCCCAAGGGCACCGAGGTGACTGCTCCCATGGTGGGCGTCTTCTATGCTGCCCCTGCGCCGGGCGACGAGCCGTTTGTGCGCGTGGGCTCCAAGGTCAAGGCCGGCGAGACCCTCTGCATCATCGAGGCCATGAAGGTTCTCAACGAGGTGACGGCCGAGGCAGACGGTGAGGTGCTCGAGATCTGCGTGGCCGACGGCGACCTCGTGGAGTTTGGCAGCTGCCTCATGAGGATCGGATAGGTGATATCCATGAACAAAGAAGAGCTCAAGAAGCTGTTACCGCATCGCGAGCCGATGCTTTTGCTCGACGAAGCCGAGCTGGTGGGCGACGAGGCCCACGGCAAGATCACGATTACAGGCGACGAGTACTTTTTGCAGGGACATTTTCCGGGAAACCCGGTCGTTCCCGGCGTGATTCAGTGCGAGATGCTCGCCCAGAACTGCTGCGTGCTGCTGATGGGCGATGAGGAGGCGCGCGGCGCGACGCCGTTCTACACGAGTCTGGACAAGGTGCGCTTTAAGCGTCCGGTGCGCCCGGGCGACACGGTGGATCTAGTGTGCTCCATCACGCGTGCGCGCGGGCCGTTCCGCTTTGCGACGGGTACTGCGAGCGTCAACGGTGAGGTTTGCTGCCGCGCCGATATGTCTTTTGCACTCATGCACGAAAGTTAAGGAAGGCTTCATGTTCGACAAAGTGCTCATCGCCAACCGCGGCGAAGTCGCGGTTCGTGTTATCCGCGCGTGCCGCGATATGGGCATCAAGACCGTCGCCGTTTATTCCACGGCCGATGCGGACGCGCTGCACGTGCAGCTTGCCGACGAGGCGTATTGCATCGGCGGCCCGCGTCTTGCCGAGAGCTACCTCAACGACGATGCCGTGCTCACCTGTGCCGTAAAGTCGGGGGCAAAGGCGATCCATCCCGGCTATGGCTTTTTCTCCGAGAAGGCGAGCTTCGTGCGCGACTGCGACAAGTACGGTCTGGCGTTTGTCGGTCCTTCGGCCGAGGTGATCGACAGCATGGGCGACAAGGACGCCGCACGCCGAACGGCTGCTGCCGCGGGCGTGCCCATCGTGCCGGGCTGCGATTTGCTCAAAAGCCCCGAGGAGGCGACGGCCGAGGCCGAGCGCATCGGCTGTCCCGTGCTCATCAAGGCGCGTGCCGGCGGTGGCGGCCGCGGTATTCGCAAGGTCGAGCGCGTGGAAGACGCGGCAAAGGCGTTCATCGAGGCGCGTGCCGAGGGTGAGGCCGTTTTTGGCGACGGCGAGTGCTACATGGAGAAGCTCGTTGCGCCGGCGCATCACGTTGAGGTACAGATTATGGCCGATAAGCAGGGCCATGTGTTTTCGCTCGGCGAGCGCGAGTGCTCGGTGCAGCGCCGCAACCAAAAGCTGATCGAGGAGAGCCCCGCGCCGTGCCTCGACGGACGCGATGATATTCGCGCGCGCATGCACAAGGCCGCGCGCGACCTGGCTCGTGCCGTTGGCTATGAGGGCGCTGGCACCATCGAGTTTTTGTACTCAGATGACGGCAATTTCTACTTTATGGAAATGAACACGCGCTTGCAGGTGGAGCATCCGGTTACGGAGTTTGTGACCGATACCGACCTGGTTAAGTGGCAGCTGCGCGTGGCTGCCGGCCAGCCTCTGCCCTTTGAGCAGGAGGACGTACCGGTCCGCAACCACGCCATGGAGTGCCGCATCAATGCCGAAACGCCGGACTTTCTACCGTCATGTGGAACGGTCACCGCGTTGCGTGTGCCGGGTGGTCCGCGCGTGCGCTGGGATTCCGCCATGTTTACCGGAGCGAAAGTTCCGCCGTACTACGACTCCATGCTCGGCAAGCTCATCGTGTGCGCGCCCACGCGTGACGGTGCCATTCGCAAGATGCGCTCGGCCCTGGGCGAGCTCGTGATTGAGGGCGTGAGCGAAAATAGCGAGCTTCAGCTCGACGTGCTGGCAAACGACGAGTTTTTGTCGGGCATGTATCACACCGATCTGATGGGGCATCTCTATGCTGATGAATAGAAAAGCGAAGACGGTCAATGTCCTTGAGGGGCCGATAACCGAGTCGTGCGCCGAGTTCCCCGCGCGCCACGTGTTTGTCAAGTGCCCGGAGTGCCGCCGTGTGATCGATGAGGCACGCCTGCACGACAACCTCGAGGTCTGCCCTCGTTGCGGCAAACACTTTCGCGTGAGCGGTCGCGCGCGCATGCGCATGACGGTCGACGAGGGCACGTTTGAGGAATGGGATGCCAATCTGGCGTCGGAGGACTTCCTCTCGTTTCCCGGCTATGCCGACAAGCTCAAGAGCGTGAGCGAGCGTTCGGGCGAGCGCGATGCCGTTGTGTGCGGCAGGGGCGAAATCTGCGGTTGCGATACGGCGCTCTTCTTTATGGACGCCAACTTTATGATGGGCTCGATGGGTTCCGTGGTGGGCGAGAAGATCTGTCGCACATTTGAGCGCGCGACCGAGCTGGGATTGCCAGTTGTCGGCTTTACCGTTTCGGGCGGTGCGCGCATGCAAGAGGGCGTGACATCGCTTATGCAGATGGCCAAGATTTCTGCGGCGGTTAGGCGCCACAGCGAGGCGGGCGGTCTGTATATCACGGTGCTCACCGACCCCACGACCGGAGGCGTAACCGCGAGCTTTGCCATGGAGGGCGACATTATCCTGGCCGAGCCCGATGCCCTGACGGCATTTGCCGGCCCGCGCGTGATCGAGCAGAACATGCACAAGCGCCTGCCCAAGGGATTCCAGCGCTCCGAGTTTTTGCTGGAGCACGGCTTTTGCGATGCCGTTGTTCCGCGTGGCGAGATTGCGCTCACGGTAGGCGAGCTGCTGGCGCTGCACGAAGGGCACGCGCCCGGCCTGGGGGCACCGCATGAGATCGTCCATGCGGGTCGCCGCGGCAAAAAGCTGGGACACTTGTTTAAGCGCTCGACGGCACCAAAAACCGCGCTCGAGATTGTCAAGCAGACCCGCTCGGCAGATCGCGCCACGGCGGGTGAGATGATCTCGCTGGGCCTGGATGGATTTGTGGAGCTGCACGGCGACCGTTACTTTGGCGACGACGCCGCTGTGGTGGGCGGCATCGGCTGGAAGGACGGGCGACCCGTGACGGTTATCGCCATCGAGCGCGGCACCACGACCAAAGAGCGTATCCGCCGCAACTTTGGCATGGCGCATCCCGAGGGCTACCGCAAAGCGCGTCGCCTTATGCGTCAGGCCGAAAAGTTTGGTCGACCGGTTCTGTGCCTGGTCGATACTTCGGGCGCGTTTTGCGGTATCGGTGCCGAGGAGCGCGGCCAGGGCGAGGCGATTGCCCAGAATCTCATGGAGATGAGCGGCCTTAAGACGCCGATTGTCTCGGTGGTGACAGGCGAGGGCGGCTCTGGTGGCGCGCTGGCGCTATCCGTGGCCGACCGCATCCTGATGCTCTCGAGCTCGGCCTATTCGGTCGTGAGTCCCGAGGCCTGCGCGTCGATCCTGTGGAAGGATACGGAGCGTGCGGATGAGGCCGCCGAGGCGCTTAAGCTTACGGCCCCCGATCTGCTGGCGCTCGGCATCATCGACGGCATTGTCGACGATAGGGGCCTGTCGCATGAGGAGATCGCCGGTGCCGTCATGTCTTCGGCATTTGATGCCTTCGATACGCTTGGGCAGCTCGACGACGCCACCCTCACAAACCTCCGCTACGAAAAGTACCGCGCAATCGGTCGGTACCGCACGATGTGACAAAGGGGCAGCCCGTATGTCACATTGGGAAAGACGTTCCATGTCACAAGTTACTAACACCTCGTTCACAACGACGGTCTCATCAAACGCCATGGCCGTGGTGGACTATCTGTCCAAAAGCATGATGTCGGTGCTGCCCTTTATTGTCTGCGCGGCGTTGTTCCGCACCGTCGCCGTCATTATGGGCGAAGGCATGCTGGGCCTGTGGTCTGCCGATTCCGAAATCTATCGCCTGTTCTACAGTTGGCTCTATAAC
The DNA here is from genome assembly GCF_902364355.1 of Collinsella aerofaciens. Classification (GTDB taxonomy): domain Bacteria; phylum Actinomycetota; class Coriobacteriia; order Coriobacteriales; family Coriobacteriaceae; genus Collinsella; species Collinsella aerofaciens_AF. Next base: position 328,008 of record NZ_CABJDK010000001.1, on the reverse strand, counting down.
GCCGGCTACTACTTTTTGCCCATTTATCTTGGTTGGGCGGCCGCCCGCCAGCTCGGTTGCTCTGAGCAGCTGGGCATGATGCTGGGCGGCGTATTGATTGCGCCCGATTTGCTTAAGCTCGTCGATGCCGCATCGACGACGGGGGCATCGATGACTTCCGTGTATGGCCTGCTTCCCGTGCCGGTCATCGATTACACGACGACTGTTATTCCGGTTCTCATCTCGGTGCCCGTGCTATGGCGAGTGGAGTGTTTCTTTCAGCGCGTTATCCCTAAGGCCGTGGCGTTTTCGTTCGTTCCGTTTGCAACCATGCTCGTCATGGTTCCGGTTTCGCTGTGTATTACAGCGCCGGCGGGCAGCTATCTGGGCATGCTGTTGGGACAGCTTATGTTTATGCTTGGCAATTCCGGTGGCATCGTGTCGCTGCTTACGCTCATGGGGCTTGCCGCGGGTTGGGAGTTCCTTAAGATTGCGGGCATCAGCAACGTTGTCCTATCGCTCGCCTATGCGCAGTTTATGAGTGTGGGAACGGATTCGTGCATTCTGATCGCCGCGACGATGGCAACGTTTGCCGTTTGGGGCATGCCCTTTGGTGCGTCGCTTCGCGTTGCGGATAAGGACGAGAAGGCGCTCATGCTGGGCTATTCAATCTCGGGTGTTCTTGGCGGCGTAAGCGAGCCGGCGCTGTACGGTTGCGGCTTTAAATATGGCAGGTGCCTGACGTGCATGGCCATTGGCGGCGCCGTCGGAGGCCTTGTTGCGGCCGTGGGCCACGTTACGGCCTATACCATCGGCATGACAAATGTCCTCATGGTCATTGGCTTTGCCACGGGCGGCATCTCGAACCTGCTGTGGTGCTGCGCTGCCGGCGGTGTGGCATTTGCGGTGTCTGCGGCGCTGAGCTACTGCTTTGGCGTGGTGCCGGCGAAGGGGCAGACGACGGGGGACGGAGCCGATTCACCCGAAACAGTGGCGAGCGCTGCTGAAGTGAGCGCATAAACCTGTGCGACACAAGGACGATTCCTTTGTCATGTTCCAAGGCCGTGGCCCGTGCGGGTTGCGGCCTTTTTGTATCTGGAGGACAAAGTGGCTACACTACAATCCGTTTGAGCAATAGATATATAGGTAGTACCGTGGGGGCGGATGCAGATGGTCGAGTGGATTGTTAAGCGCGCACAGGGTGACCGTGCGCGCGTGGGCACGTTGGCGGGCGTGGTGTGCATTATCGCCAATGTGGCACTTTGCGCTGCAAAGGGCGCAATTGGCGTGCTGTCGGGGTCGGTTTCGATTGTGGCAGACGCCATGAACAACCTGTCCGACGCCAGCTCAAACATCGTGAGCGTGCTTGGCTTTAAGCTGGCGAGTAAGCCCGCCGACCCCGAGCATCCTTACGGCCACGGTCGCTACGAGTACCTCTCGGGTCTAGTCGTGGCGGCGCTCGTGCTGCTGATTGGCGTTGAGCTGGTGAAGTCGTCGGTGGAGCGAATTGTCAACCCCGAGCCTGTCGAGTTCTCGCTTGCCCTGGTGGCGGTTCTAGTGCTTTCGATGGTCGTAAAACTCTGGATGGCGGCCCTCAACCAAAAGCTCGGCGATCGCATTGAGTCCGAGACGCTGCATGCGACCGCGCAGGATTCCAAGAACGATGTCCTTGCCACAGGCGCTGTGCTGGTGTGCGCAATTGTTTCACAGGTGACGCACATCAATCTTGACGCATGGGTCGGCCTTGCCGTTGGCGCCTATATTGGCTGGAGCGGTTTTGAACTCATCCAGGATACGGTGAGCCCGCTTTTGGGCCAGACGCCCGATCCTAAGCTGGTCAAGCACATTCGAGACAAGATCATGAGCTACCCCGGCGTTTTGGGCGTTCACGATCTGATGGTTCACGACTACGGCCCGGGCAGGAAGTTCGCAAGCGCTCACGCTGAGATGGCAGCCGAGGCAAGCCCGCTGGAAAGTCACGACACGCTCGATAACATCGAGCAGTCGTTTAGGAACGAAGACGGCATGATTGTCACACTTCACTACGACCCCATCGTGACCGACGATCCAAAGGTGGCGAGCATGCGCTTGCGCATCAACGCTATGGCTCAAGAGATCGATAGCCGCCTTTCGATTCATGATTTGCGCTGCGTGCCGGGCCCCACGCACACCAACGTGATTTTTGACTGCGTGCGTCCCTCGGATCTGCAGATGAGTGCCGAAGACGTAAAGCACGCGCTGGTACAACGGGTCGAATCGGAATATCCCAAGTCGATTGCCAAGATTACGATCGACGAAGACTACGTAGGGCATACCCACGAGTAGGGCCGAGCCGATAAAGCAAATGATGCAGAAGGGGAGAGCATGAAGAAGCTATATCTACTCCGCCACGGCCAGACAGAATTCAACGTCAAAAAGCTCGTCCAGGGTCGCTGTGATTCACCGCTCACCGATTTAGGCCGTCAGCAAGCCGGGATGGCAGCCGCATGGCTCAAAGCCCACGGCGTCGTCCCCGACAAAGTGGTCTCATCACCCTTAGGCCGAGCCATGGACACGGCGAGTCTCGTCGCATGCGAACTCCTCGGTCCGGACGCCGCTGCCGAGCCCTGCGAAGGCATCATCGAACGCTGCTACGGCTCCTTCGAAGAGGGCCCGCACGACGCGCTACCTACCGACGTCTGGGATCCCGGCGAGGATCTGATCCCCTTCGGAGGAGAAGGAAGCCAGGCACTGCAAGGGCGCATGGTAGACACCCTCACCAATATCATGGACGCCGATGGTATCGAAACCCTCCTAGCAGTAAGCCACGGCAGCGCCAGCCGCCAATTCATCAAGGCTGCAGCCCCAGAAGGCTTCGAACTCCCAGCAAAACTCCCCAACTGCGCCATCATGATCTTTGATTTCGAGGAGTCCAAGCCGCAAGCAGAAGGCGAACCGCCCCAATGCAAGTTCACCCTCCAGCAAATAGTTGATCCCCAACAAAGTAATTAGCCTGAGCGAGCAGAGTTAAGCAGACATCAACGTGTCGTCTCCCGAGTCTGGCAGGGTGGCGGCGAAATAAATTAAGGTTGTCGCGAGTTCCGCACGCAAAGAAGGCCACTTAATGTGGCCTTCGTCTTGCGCAGGACTGTAGAGCAGCAACCTTAATTTATTTCGCCGCCACCCTGCCAGACTCGGGAGCCATCCACGCACTTTACCTGCGTAAACAATGTGAGTGAAATATGAATCTCGATGGATACGCCCGCAGCCGTGTATACTAAACAACTGTGTGAAACCAGGGGAGTATTCTGGCTGGACAAAATGCCTGCTTAATAGGGTTGTCAGGTAGTCCGGGCGAAATACAAGGCTGGGGAGCACGTCGTGTAAGTAGTGGTCCTCTAGGGGCGTACGCTCGGTGGTGTACGCATTGTCCCAAGACCACGCGAGAGTTGGGATCATATCTTGATCAGCATGATTCTCGGCCGCAAGATTGGCATGACCCAGGTTTGGGACGAGGACGATAACATCGTTCCCGTCACGGTCATCCAGGCTGGCCCCTGCGCTGTCTCGCAGGTTAAAACTCAGGCAACCGACGGCTATGACGCCGTCCAGATCGGTTTCGGCGACATCAAGGCCAAGAACGTGAACAAGCCCATGGCTGGTCACTTCGCCAAGGCTGGCGTCGAGCCTGTCCGTTTCCTTCGTGAGGTCCGCGTCGAGAACGGCGAGGAGCACAAGGTCGGCGAGGTCGTCACCGTCGCTGATTTCGCTGATGTCGAGAAGGTCGACGTCATCGGTACCTCCAAGGGTAAGGGCTTCCAGGGTCGCATCAAGCGCTGGGGTCAGCGCCGCGGTCCTATGACGCATGGTTCTCACTTCCAGCGTCACCCCGGTTCTATCGGTCAGTGCGCCTATCCTGCGCGCGTCCTTAAGGGCGTCAAGATGGCCGGTCACATGGGTAACGAGCGCGTTACCGTCAAGAACCTTTCCGTTGTCCGCATCGATGTCGAGCAGAACCTCATCTTGGTCAAGGGCGCTGTCCCGGGTGCCAAGAATGGTCTCGTCGCCATCCGTATGGCCTAAGGGCCCAGCCCATTTAGCCCAGCGTCATACCAAGGAGAACACTTAAATGGCAAAGTTTGAAGTAAAGAACAGCGAGGGCAAGAAGGTCGCCGAGGCCGAGCTCGCCGCTGAGGTGTACGGCATCGAGCCGAACATCCACGTTATGCACCACATCGTCAAGTGCCAGATGGCCTCTTGGCGTCAGGGCACCCAGTCTGCTAAGGGCCGCTCTGAGGTTTCCGGTGGCGGCAAGAAGCCTTGGCGTCAGAAGGGCACCGGTCGTGCCCGCCAGGGTTCCATCCGTGCTGCCCAGTGGCGTCACGGTGGCGTTGTCTTCGCCCCCAAGCCCCGTTCCTACGCTAAGCGTATGAACAACAAGGAGGTCAAGCTGGCTATGCGCTCCGCGCTGTCCGCCAAGCTGGCCGATGGCGAGCTCGTGCTCGTCGACGACTACGGCTTCGAGAAGCCTTCCACCAAGGCTGCCGTCGCCATGCTCAAGGCTCTCGGCCTTGAGGGCAAGCGTCTGACCATCATCGTTCGCGATGAGGACGTCAACGCCTACCTGTCGTTCCGCAACATTCCCAAGACGTTCATCATCACTGCCGACGAGGCCAACACCTACGATCTCGTCAACAACAACGCTGTGCTGATGCCCGCCGACATCGCCGCTCACTTCGGGGAGGTGCTTGCATAAATGACCGCCCACGAGATCATCATCCGTCCGATCGTGTCCGAGCGTTCCTTCTCCGGCATGGAGCTGAACAAGTACACGTTCGAGGTCGCCAAGGATGCTAACAAGTATCAGATCAAGGACGCTGTCGAGGAGATCTTCGGCGTCAAGGTCGTTCGCGTGAACACCCTGACGGTCAAGCCCAAGACCAAGCGCGTGCGCTATGTCGCCGGCAAGACCCGTTCTTGGAAGAAGGCCATCGTCACGCTGGCCGAGGGCGACACCATCGAGGTCTTTGGCAACCAGGCCTAAGACTCGCTGCTGTTGAGTGAGCTCATGCCTCCCAAATAGGGGAGGCGGGAGCTCAAGGTTTTGGGCGTATAAAATGGACACGCCCGGAACCGTGTATACGTCCGGTGTCATCGCACCCGAGGCAGAACCTCGAATCCCTGTCTGCGATGGCTAACGGATTCCTATTGAAAGGGATTGTAATGGCTGTAAAGCACCTTAAGCCGACCTCCGCTGGTAGGCGTTGGCAGACGATCTCCGACTTCTCCGAGATCACCTGCACCAAGCCCGAGAAGTCTCTTCTCGAGCCCCTGCCCAAGAAGGCCGGTCGTAACAACAACGGCCGCATCACCACCCGCCACCAGGGCGGCGGCGTGAAGCGTCGTTACCGCGTGATCGACTTCAAGCGCAACAAGGACGGCGTGCCCGCCAAGGTTGCCACGATCGAGTACGATCCGAACCGTTCCGCTCGCATCGCTCTGCTGCACTACGCTGACGGTGAGAAGCGCTACATCCTGGCCCCCAAGGGCCTCGAGGTCGGTCAGACCATCATGTCCGGTTCTGACGCCGACATCAAGCCGGGCAACGCTCTGCCCCTCGCCGACATCCCCGTCGGTACGCTCATCCACGCCGTCGAGTTCCAGCCGGGCAAGGGCGCTGCTATCGCCCGTTCCGCCGGTAACTCCTGCCAGCTGATGGGTAAGGAGGGCAAGTACGCTATCGTCCGTATGCCTTCCTCCGAGATGCGCCGCATCCTCGTTACCTGCCGCGCCACCGTCGGTGAGGTCGGCAACGCCGATCACGCCAACATCGTCATCGGCAAGGCCGGCCGTAAGCGTCACATGAACGTGCGCCCGACCGTCCGCGGTACCGTCATGAACCCTGTCGACCACCCGCACGGCGGTGGCGAGGGCAAGAACCACACCTCTGGTCGTCCCTCTGTTACCCCTTGGGGTAAGCCGACGAAGGGCCTTCGTACGCGCAAGAAGAAGAAGGTCTCGAACCAGCACATCATTCGTCGCCGTAAGAAGTAATTTCGGATACCGAGTTTTAGGAGAAAGCACTTATGAGCAGAAGTCTCAAAAAGGGCCCGTTCGTGGAGACTCGCCTTCTCTCGCGTATCACCGCGATGAACGAGGCTGGCAAGAAGGACGTCGTGAAGACCTGGTCCCGCGCGTCCACCATCTTCCCCGAGATGGTTGGTCACACCATCGCCGTCCACGACGGCCGCAAGCATGTGCCCGTGTATGTTACCGAGTCCATGGTTGGTCACAAGCTCGGCGAGTTCGCGCCGACTCGTACGTTCCGTGGCCACAAGGCCAAATAGGGGGTTAACCGTAAATGGCAACTAAGTCTATTGAAACTGAGGCCACCGAGGTTCGCGCCGTCGCTAAGTACGTGCGTGTTTCCCCCAGCAAGGCCCGCCTGGTGGTCGATCTGATCCGCCGCAAGCCTGTCGCTCAGGCCTTCGACATCCTCCACTTCTGCGACCGCGCCGTCGCCGTGGATGTCGAGAAGGTTCTCCGTTCCGCCGTTGCGAACGCCGAGAACAACAACGGTCTGCGTGCCGACAACCTGGTTGTCGCCGCTGCCTATGTTGACGAGGGTCCGACGCTTAAGCGCATCCGTCCCCGCGCCAAGGGTTCCGCTTCTCGTATTCTGAAGCGTACTTCCCACATCACCGTCGTCGTTGCTCCTCGAAAGGAGGCGTAAAGCTGTATGGGTCAGAAAGTCTACCCCACCGGCTTCCGTCTTGGCATCACCGAGAACTGGCGCTCCCGCTGGTTCGCAGAGAAGGATTACGCTAAGACCCTCGGTAACGATCTCGAGATCCGCAAGTACCTCGAGAAGCGTCTTTCCCGCGCAGCTGTCTCCCGCGTCGAGATCGAGCGCGCTGGCGACAAGGTGAAGGTCATCATTCTCACCGCTCGCCCCGGCGTTGTCATCGGTAAGAAGGGTGCCGAGATCGATACCCTCCGCACCGAGCTCGAGAAGGTCGCTGGCGTCTCCAAGGGCCAGCTCTCCGTCGACGTTGTCGAGATCAAGCGCCCCGAGCTCGACGCCAACCTCGTTGCTCAGTCCATCGCTGAGCAGCTCGAGGGCCGCGTTGCCTTCCGTCGCGCTATGCGCAAGGCTGTCCAGTCTGCCCGCAAGGCCGGCGCCAAGGGCATCCGTATCCAGTGCTCCGGTCGTCTCGGCGGTGCCGAGATGGGCCGTCGTGAGTGGTACCGTGAGGGTCGCGTGCCTCTGCACACCCTCCGCGCCAAGATTGACTACGGCACGGCTGTCGCCAGCACCACCATGGGCGCTTGCGGCGTGAAGGTCTGGATCTACCTGGGCGAGAAGCTCCCGGGCCAGCCTGTTCCCAACCCTGCACTCGAGGGCTCTTCCCGTCCTCGTCGTCGTAACTCCGAGAGGAGGGGTCAGTAGTGCTTGCCCCTAAGCGTATTCTTCACCGCAAGGTGCAGCGTGGCTCCATGAAGGGCCAGGCCAAGGGTAATACCGAGCTGCATTTCGGCGAGTTTGGTATCCAGGCTCTCGAGGCCCATTGGATCACCAACCGTCAGATCGAGGCCGCTCGTATTGCCATGACCCGCTACATGAAGCGTGGCGGTCGTGTCTACATCACGATCTTCCCCGATAAGCCCATCACCAAGAAGCCTGCCGAGACTCGCATGGGTTCTGGTAAGGGTAACCCCGAGGAGTGGGTGGCCGTCGTGAAGCCCGGCCGCATCATGTTCGAGGTCAAGGGCGTGCCCGAGGAGGTCGCTCGCGAGGCTCTGCGTCTTGCACAGCACAAGCTTCCCATCAAGACCAAGATTGTTGCTGCCAAGAACGCCGAGCAGCGCATCGAGAAGGAGATGGCTGAGGAGGCCGCTCTCGAGGCCAAGTGGGCTGCTGAGGACGCCGCCGCCGCCAAGGAGGAGAACTAATGAAGCCCGCAGAGATTCGTGAGCTCTCGGACGCTCAGCTCGTTGAGAAGCTGAAGGAAATGCGCGCCGAGCTCTTTAACCTTCGTTTCCAGATGGCCACCAGCCAGCTGGACAACACCGCTCGCGTCAACACCGTGAAGAAGGACATCGCTCGCGTCCTCACGGAGCAGCGCGCCCGCGAGATCGCAGCGGAGAAGTCCGCTGTCGCCGAGTAGGACCTAAGGAGAGAACATGACTGATTCGCGTAACTCGCGTAAGGTCCGTACGGGTGTCGTTACCTCCGTCTCCGGTGCCAAGACCATTGTTGTCACCATCACCGAGCGCAAGCGTCACCCCAAGTACGGCAAGATGATGACCAGCTCCAAGAAGCTGCACGCTCACGACGAGGAGTGTACGGCTGGCGTGGGCGATACCGTCCGCGTTATGGAGACCCGTCCTATGTCCAAGATGAAGCGTTGGCGCCTCATCGAGGTCGTCGAGCGCGCTAAATAAGCAGTCGCTCTTACGACTTGTACGTTTCCGAAGATGTGCGTATGCCTGGCTTGCATACCACGGGCCGTATAAAGGCTGCGCACCTCTCTTCGGTTCTTAGTTCGGAGGAACATCTACCATGATTCAGATGCAAACCATGCTGAACGTCGCCGACAACTCCGGCGCTCGCAAGATTCGCTGCATCAAGGTGCTTGGCGGTTCCAAGCGTCGTTATGCAGGCATCGGCGATGTGTTCATCGGTGCTGTCCAGGAGGCTACCCCTGGCGCCAACGTCAAGAAGAAGGACGTTGTCCGTTGCGTCGTCGTTCGCACCGTTAAGGAGATCCGCCGCAAGGATGGCTCCTACATTCGCTTTGATGAGAACGCCTGCGTTGTCATCAACAACGATGGTTCGCCCGTCGGCACCCGTATCTTCGGGCCCGTCGCTCGCGAGCTTCGTGACAAGAAGTACATGAAGATCGTCTCGCTCGCTCCCGAGACCCTGTAGTTAGGGGAGATATATGTATATCAAGAAGGGCGATAAGGTCCAGGTTCTCTCTGGTAAGGATCGCGGCAAGCAGGGCGTTGTCCTGCGTGCTCTCCCCGCCGAGAACAAGGTCGTTGTCGAGGGCGTTTCGGTCGTCAAGAAGGCCGTCAAGCCCAACGCTGCCAACCAGCAGGGCGGCATCGTTTCGCAGGAGGCTCCCATCGACGCCTCCAACGTCAATCTCGTTTGCCCCGAGTGCGGTAAGGTTACCCGCGTCGGTCACGAGAAGGACGGCAAGAACAAGCTGCGCGTCTGCAAGAAGTGCGGCCACAAGTTCTAAGCTGCCCGCAACATCAAGTTGCTAGCAAAGGCCCGGATGCCATGGCACCCGGGCCTTTTTCTATCCCTACTCGATGGCTTCGGTTCTGCCGTCCTGTCATTCCGGTTGCATCCAGTTTTCGGTGCCGTCTCGAATCGAGTGCCGCCAGGTGACACCCTGTCGCGTTTCGTCGGCTTCGGGGACAAAAGTCGGGACAACTCCAAAAACTATTTTCGAACTCAGGGCTTTGAGTTTTTGTTTTTGTCCCAAAGGGCGCGGCGGGATGCCTTTGGAGGCTCGATAGCGCCGAAAACGCCCGTTTTGAAACTTAAATGCCTTTTCGCGTGCAAGCCGCCAGCTGCAATAGGAAGTGAATCAACGCAGGCGGCTTTCAAGCAGTTTGCAAAACTGCAGGTCGCAGGTCTTCATTGCCAGTAGGAGAAATGAGTAGTCTCAGGTGGCTTGCCCATGAGTTGACGAACGGGATTTGAGATTACGCTGACGTCCGGAAACGCTTCGAGCACGGCGTTACGTTTTTGGGGTTTGGGCGTAGCCCCTGCACCCGCGAGCGCGGGCCTTAAGCCCGCCGAGAGGGTGACGCGTCGAAAACGAAGGGGAAAGAGAGAAGGGGCCGTCCCTATCATTCAGGTTGCGACCGAAGAAGACAAGGAGACCCCCCTGAGCCTGAATGATGCCCCACAGACCGCGTCCGACCGAGCTCAAGCCGAGCTTTTCCTGACGTCCGCCTTCGCGAAGATGATGGCTGGATTGGCTATGGATTGGCAACACTTATTTGGACGATTCCGGGAGGGACGGCCCCGCCTCCCTGAACTCGACCGGCGACATGTAGCCCAGCGTCGAGTGGATCCTGAAGTTGTTGTACCAGTGCACGTAATCCAAGAGCTGGCTCGGAGCTCGCGCGTCCCTCCTCGGTCCTTCGGAGTGGCCGACGATCTCCCCGTTGCAGAGGTCGACGAGCAGGCAGACGTAGTTCCACGACGCCCCGACGTGCACGCAGGCCAAGTCGCTGCATATATGGGTGCACGGCGCCCTGCCGCCGAAGCCGCGCGCGACGACGTTCGACACGTCGGCCTCGTTGACCGCCCCGGGGTGCACCTTGAACCTCTTCCTGCCGTATGCGCCGGCCAGGCCGTTCTCCCTCATGATGCGGCAGACGCGGCGCCGGCTGACGGTAACGCCCGACCTCCCGGGCGACGCCTTGATCTTGCGCGATCCGTTCCGGCCCTTGCTGGCGGCGTGCGCCGCCGCGGCCGCCGTCGCCCCCGACATTAAGGTCCTCAAGGGCCGCGTCGTCTCCGGCGACCAGTTCGTCTCGCCCGCGGAACAGAAGGAGCGAATCCTCGCGGCCTTCGGCGACCTGTGCTGCGAGATGGAGGGCTGCACCATCGCGCAGGCCTCCTATCTCAACGGCGTGCCCCTCGTCGTCGTGCGCGCCATCAGCGACAAGCCCTGCGCCGAGGGCCGGGTCGTCGACTACAACACCTTCGAGAAGAAGGCCGCCTGCGACTGCGCCCGCATCGCCGCGCGCATGGTTAAGCTTTAGGCCCGGCGCGCCGGGGCCCTTTCCAAAGCGAAGTGTCGAGCCGAAGTGTTGAGCGTCGGCCCTGAATGTTCAATGGCCGTTGTTTTCTGCCCCTCAAGTGGTGGACTTTTCCTCGGAGCTGTTGATTCCCCCACGCGCCCCCTTCCGTTCTCTGTTCTCCCCTTATACTCCTTGTACGAGGAGGTAAGAAGTCATGGACAAGACCACACAGGACAGCTTGGCAAAGAAACCCGTCGACATGAGGGACAGGATTCTCGAGCATCTCGAGGCCCTCACCTCTGCCGTCTCGCTCGACGACCTTGCCCGTCTGTCCACCTCCGACATCGCCGAGGCGCTCATCATCTCCAGGAGCCTGGCGAGCCAGTACCTCAACGACCTTGTTCGCGCCGGTCTTGTGGTTAAGGTGGCGGGCAGGCCTGTCCGTTATTTTCATCGCCGCGCGTTCCAGAAGCGTTTTCAGGTAAAGCTCTCTGCAAGCGAGTATGCCTCGCTCGCCGACCTCATCCAGGCGACGGGAATCGCCGATCACCGCGACTTCGCGCGTGCCGTGGGCTTCGACATGAGCCTCAGCTCCGTTGTCGAGCAGTGCAAGGCTGCGGTTCAGTACCCTCCGTTTGGCCTGCCCATCCTCTTGAGCGGCGGCGTGGGTGTCGGTAAGTCTTTCCTTTCTCGCCTTGTGTACGAGTACGGCAAGAACCAGGGCTTGCTGTCCCGCGACTCCTCCTATGTGCGCATCGACTGCGCCGGGGTCCCGGACGCCGCCTCGTTCAACGGGCTTCTTGACGAGTCGATCGCGAAAGCGCGCGGGGGTGTGGTCTTTGTCAACGGCATCGAGGCACTCTCTCCCTCTGCGATGGAGCACTGCCTTGCGACGGCCCTCGGGCTCGATGCCTCCCAGGATGCGCCGCGCGCTCGCCTCGTTCTTTCGACGACGCTTTCCGCCGATGACCTGAAGGTTTCCTCGGCCTACAGCAAAATGCCCATCTGTGCCCGCGTCCCCTCACTCAAGGAGCGGACCCCCGAGGAGCGCGAGGATCTCATCTTGAGCTTCCTGCGCAGCGAGGGGTGCCGAATCGGTTCTGATGTGAAGATCAGCCGCGGCGCATACCGTTGCCTCGTGAACGCGGACTTTTCCGATAACATCGCCGGCTTGCGCGCCTGCGTGACGAACTGCTGTGCCAAAGCGTTCCTCAATCGCGAGGGCGACTACGTCGTCGTTCGCCCGTATCTTCTTCCCAGCGGGCTCCTCTCCTCCGCGCAGATTGATCAACAGCCCGACGATGGCGTTCTGATCGACGCGTCTCTGGATGCCGCCGAGAGCACAGGGCCGGTCGAGCAGGCGCTCGATGCCCTGTGCTCCCTCGATGAGCGATTCTGCGCCGGGGAGCTCTCTGTCTCCGAGCTTGTCTCGCAAGCTGTCTCCGCTGTGCGCGGCGTTGAGGATCACTTGATCTTCGACCACGGCGTCGCCTCCTCGAGGTCGCGCGCCTTCGAGCGCGTCGTGGGCGCGGTCCTTGCCGACGCAGGCTCTTCTTATGGCATCGAGCTTTCGAGGAAGGTCGCTTTTCTACTGGCCCAGGAGATTTGCCTGCAGTTGTGGCCGGGTATCGGCCTGGCTAAGCGAAAGTCTGCCTGTGCGGAGCAAATCTCCCATCTCCTCGGTGCCGTGACCTCCGAATTGCCGTTTGCCTCGAGTGTCTCCGATCAGGTCGCCGCAGACGTGGAAGGGGCGCTGGGAATCTCGCTCGATCACTTCACGAAGACGCTTCTGACGCTGTGCGTCGCATCGGAGTCTCGCGATGCGAAGGCCCTTCGGACGCTCTGCGTCATCTTGTCCCACGGCTACTCAACGGCGACGAGCATCGCCGACGCGGCGAACCGTATGCTCGGCATGCATGTGTACGAGGCTGTCGACATGCCCTACGACCAGCAGCTGAAGGACATCGTCGGTCCGCTCCAGCGCCTCGTCGACCGCCATTCCTACTGCACCGGGGTCGTGTTCCTCGTCGACATGGGCTCCTTGGAGGAGGCCTATAAGGCCCTCGAGAACGTTACCGACTCCACTATCGGCGTGGTGAACAACGTCTCTACCGGTCTTGCGCTCGAGATCGGGGTCGGGCTGCTCGGCGGCAAGTCCATCGCCGAGGTTCTTGGCGATGCGACCGCCGCGTGCGTGACGCACTGCAAGGTGATCGAGCGCGTCAACCGTGAGGACGCCATCGTCTTCTGCTCCGAGTCCGGGGTCGACGCCGCGGAGAGGATACGCCAGCTCGTCTCGCAGAGCCTCCCGCGCACCATAGGCGCGCGCCTGCTCACGAGGCCCTTCAAGCAGCTCGTCGCGAACGGGTCGAACGACGCCGTTTTCTCCGAGCACCGCGTCTGCGCCGTCATCGGCACGGGAGACCCCGGGGTCGCCTCCGTCCCCTTCGTCGCCCTCGAGGACATCATGTCGACGGCGTCCGCCTCTAAGGTTGATGCCGTGTTCGGCAGGTGGCTTGACGCTTCCGAGCTCTCTTCTTTCCACGAGAAGCTGCTCTCGAACATGACGCTGCAGAACGTCATCCGCTCCATCACCATCCTCGACCCGGAGCGGCTATTCCATGAGATCGAGAGCGCCGTGCACGAGCTTCAGCGCAGGACAGGCGAGAAGATCGGCAGCAACGCCATCATTGGGCTCTACGTTCACCTCTGCTGTCTCGTCGAGCGCCTTGTTACCAGAAACCCCATTGAGACCTACGTTGGCCAGGACCGCTTCGAGGAGGAACGCGCCGATTTCATCGAGTCCTTCAGGCAGAGCTTCTCGAGCATCTCGACGCGCTATCGCGTAGAGGTTCCCGTAAGCGAGATCGCATATGTCTTCGACTACATAAGCGTGAGCGCCGCCCCGGCGCGAGAAGAGCGCCTCGGCTCCTCGGACCTCCTGCTCGACGAGTGACCTTCCCCGCGCCGCCGCAAGCTGACCGCGCGTCCTCAATAATCCGATAACCCCTTGCCCGGCGCGAATCCGGATAGCGCCGAGGCAGTACCGAACGCAAAACTTCATTTGATAGGAGCAAACATGAGTGTTGTTATGGCACGAATCGACAATCGCCTGCTTCACGGCATCATCGTGACGCAGTGGGCCCCGGTGTCGGGCGCGACCCGAGTCATGGTCATCGACGACAAGGTCGCCGGCGACGAGGTCCTGAAGTCCACCATGAGGATGGCGCGCCCCGCGGGCATGGCCGTTTCGATCATCTCCGAGCAGACCGCGCTCAAGAACTTCGCCGCGGGCAAGTACGACCGCGAGAAGGTCTTCGTCATCGCCAAGGAGCCCGAGACGATGCTTCGCCTGGTCGAGTCGGGCGTCGAGCTCCCGTCGCTGGTCGTCGGCGGCTCGCTCGTCAAGGAGGACGGCATCCAGCTCACCCAGCGCGCCTACGCCTCCGCCGAGAACGTCCAGAGCTACAAGGCGCTCATCGCCCGTGGCGTCAAGGTGACGGCCCAGTTCGTGCCCGCCGACAAGCCCGTCTCCGTCGCAGACCTCATCTAAGGGGGAAATATGGTCAACTTCACTATCCTGCAGGTCGTCCTTTTGACCCTGCTGGCCTTCATCAAGCACGTGGACTACTACGGCATCCCGATGATCTTCGTCAATTACGCCGTTTTCTGGGGCCTCATCACCGGAGTCGTCATGGGCGACTGGAAGACCGGCCTTGTCATCGGCGGCACCATTCAGCTCATGCAGCTCGGCGTCGCGGGCTTCGGCGGCTCCTCCATTCCCGACTACGGCACGATGGCCATCATCGCCACCGCCTACGGCGTGACCCTGGGCTCCGACACGGGCCTCGCCATCGGCCTGCCGGTCGGCATGCTCGGCATCCAGCTCGACGTCGTCGCCAAGATCCTCAACGGCTTTGTCGTCGAGAAGTCCCAGAAGTTCTGCAACGAGGGTAAGTTCAATCAGATGAACGCCATCCTGTGGGTCTGCCCCGCGCTCTTCGGCCTGTGCGCCGCCCTGCCCGTCTTTGTCTCCGTGACGCTCGGCCAGCCCGCCGTCAACTGGCTCCTCGAGGTCATGCCCCAGTGGTTCCTCTCCGGCCTCACCCTCGCCGGCAAGATGCTCCCGGCCGTCGGTATCGCCATGCTGCTCCGCTACATGCCAACCGCCAAGTACTTCCAGTACCTGCTCGCCGGCTTCTTCCTCTCGGCCTTCCTGAACGTGCCCATCATCGGCGCCGCCATCGTCGGCGTTGCCCTCGCGATTGCGTTCTACCAGCGTGCCGAGAGGGACACCGAGCTCGCCGCCCACGCTTCCGCAGACGCCTTCATCGGAGAGGATGAGTAACCATGGAAAACGAGAACATCACCGCCGTCGCCGAGGGCAAGCCCTCCGGCTACAAGGTCACCAAGAAGGACCTGCGCAACGCGAACTGGCGCTGGCTCATGAGCGTGTGCACCTTCAACTACCAGACCCAGCAGGGCGCCTCAGTCGCCTACGCCCTCTCGCCGGTCCTGAGGAAGATCTACACGAACGACGAGGACTATAAGCAAGCGCTCAACAACCACTTCCGCTACTACAACACCCAGCCTTGGCTCGCCGCCATCATCCTTGGCGCCTGCGTGGCCATGGAGGAGCGCGACGGCCTAGCGGCGGCGGACGCCGTCCAAGACCTGAAGATCGGCACCATGGGACCGCTCGCCGGCGTCGGCGACTCCCTGCTCATGACCATGATCCCGACCATCATGGGCTCCATCGCCGCCTACATGGCCATCGAGGGCAACCCCGTGGGAGCCGGCATCTGGTTCGCGCTCATCCTGGCCATCTTCTGGGTCCGCATGCACGCCCTCGAGTTCGGCTACAAGCAGGGCGTGAAGCTCGTCACCGACTTCAGCGAGAAGCTTCCCAACCTCACTGCCGCCGCCTCCGTGCTCGGCCTCACCGTGGTCGGCTGCCTCATCGCCTCGGTCATCGGCGTCACCTGCCCGATTAGCTTCAGCTTCGGCGACGTCGCGATGGAGATTCAGCCGCTGCTCGACAAGATCCTGCCTGCCATGATCCCCGCCGCCATCACGGGAAGCGCGTATTACCTTCTTACCAAGAAGAACGCGAGCATGACGGCCCTCATCCTCGTGGTGATCGTCCTCGCGATGGTCGCCTCCGCCGCCGGCATCCTCGCCTAGCTTCGACCCAAGAGATTGGTGAATCAATGAGAAAGATAGTTGTGGCGAGCCATTCCCTTCTCGCCCAGGGCTTCAAGGACACCCTCGAGTTCCTTACGGGTAAGGGCGACGCCGTCAACGCCGTGTGCGCCTACGTGAACGACAACGGCGAGGGGCTCGACGCGGCGGTCGAGGCGGCTCTTTCGGGCACTGACGAGGTCGTCGTCCTCACCGACGCGTACGGCGGCAGCGTGAACCAGCGCTTTTCCCGCTTCGCCTCCGACCGGATCCACGTGATCGCGGGTGTCAACCTCCCGCTCGCCATGACGGTCGCGCTCGCGCGCCCCGACGAGAAACTCGACTTCGACGCCCTCGTCAACGAGGCGCGCCAGCAGATCATCTACGTGAACGGTGCCAGTTCCGCCGAGTGCGACGACGACGAATAGAGGAGGTCGACGATGAGAGAGTTCCTTAAGGACGTGTGGATGCACGGCGGTGAGGAAAGCCGCGCCATCACCCCCGAGAACATCACGGGCGAGAAGGGCCGCGCCGCCATGTCGGCCAGCCACCTCGGCGTCGGCCGCAAGGGCTCGTGCTGCGTGCCCCTTGAGTCCGGCGAGACCATCACGCTCGCGGACATCGAGGGTCCCGGCATCATCCGCCACATCTGGATGACCGTCCCCGACAAGACCGCCGCTGGCAGCTTCGTCATGCGTGACCTCGTGCTGCGCTTCTACTGGGACGACGAGGAGACCCCCTCGGTCGAGTGCCCTGTCGGCGACTTCTTCTGCAACGGCTTCGGTGAGCGCGCCATCGTCAACTCGATGCCCATCTGCGTGAACCCGACGGGCGGCATGAACTGCTACTTCGAGATGCCCTTCAGGAAGCACGCCAAGGTCACGCTTACGAGCGAGCACCCCGGGTTCATTAAGTACATCTTCTACACGTTCAACTACGCGCTCACCGACGTGCCGGACGACGCCATGTACTTCCACGCCCGCTTTAACCGCGAGCGCAGCACCCGCAGGGGCGTCGACTACACCGTGCTCGACGGCGTGCGCGGCAAGGGCTACTACGTCGGCACCTACATGGCCCTGTGCGCCCTGGAGCGCTATTGGTGGGGCGAGGGCGAGATGAAGTTCTTCCTCGACGGCGACGAGGAGTTCCCCACGGTCACCTCGACGGGAGCCGAGGACTACTTCGGCGGTGCCTGGGCCTTCCTCGACAGGCCGCCCCACGCGCTGCCCGAGGCGCAGTGCTTCAACACGCTGTTCGCCGGCTACCCGTACCGCTCGACGCGCGACGCCACGCGCGACCGCTTCAGCGCGGGCAAGCCGAACCCGAATCCGATGCTCGCGACTAACGACGACGCGCTGCCCAGGCACGGCCTCTACAGGTGGCACCTTCCCGACCCGATCTCGTTCAAGGAGGACCTGCGCGTGACGTTCCAGGACCTCGGCAACGACGACATCAAGCTCTACGAGCGCGAGGACGACATCTCCACCGTCGCCTACTGGTACCAAAGCGAGCCGCACGCCGTGCTCGCCCCGTTTGCCGCGAGGCAGGACCGCGTGCCCAGGTAGGGTCGCCTCGAAACAAGCCAACGTTATGGGCGCCCGCGGTTGACCATGACTGCGGGCGTCCCTTTGTAAGGAGGATCACATGAGCGAAAAGCAAATGAGGCTCGGCGCCCTCGAAGCCGGCGGGACCAAGATGGTCTGTGCCGTGGTGTCCGGCGACGGCGAGGTCCTCGACCGTATGGAGACCCCGACGCTTACGCCCGCCGAGACCGTCCCGCAGATGATCGAGTGGTTCACCGCCCGCGATGTGGACGCGTTGGGCATCGGCGCCTTCGGCCCGACCTGCGTCGACCCCAACGACGAGCGCTACGGCTCCATCCTCCAGACGCCCAAGCTCGCGTGGCGAGGCCATGGTCTTCGCGCCGCGTTCGCCGACGACCTCGGGATTCCGGTGGCCTACGACACGGACGTTAACGTTGCCTGCCTCGGCGAAGTGGTCTTCGGCTGCTGCAAGGGGCTCGAGGACGCCGTCTACGTGACCATCGGCACCGGCGTGGGCGCGGGCGTCATGTGCGCGGGCAGACTCCTTCACGGTATGCTGCACCCCGAGGCCGGTCACATGCTGGTAAGGACCCGTCCCACCGAGGAGGGACGCTGCGTCTGCCCGAGCCACGCGAGCTGTCTCGAGGGGCTCGCCTCCGGCCCCGCCATCGCCGCGCGCTGGGGAAAGCCCGCGGCCGAGCTCGCGGACAACGATGAGGTGTGGGCGCTCGAGGGGGATTATCTGGGGCAGATGTGCGCGAACCTCGTGCTCATGTACTCGCCTCGCCGCATCGTCCTCGGCGGCGGCGTGATGCACCAGGAGCAGCTCTACGGCATCGTCCGCAAGAAGACCCTCGAATATCTGGGTGGCTACATCCAGACCGCCGAGCTTAAGGACATGGAGAGCTACATCTGCGCCCCGGGCTGCGGCGGCGACCAAGGAATCCTCGGCGCGGCCGAGCTGGCAAGAAGGGCGCTCGCGTAACTTGCGCTCTCTCCGCCATACAACGCGTTAAGAAAAGACGAGCGCTTCTTGCCAATTGAGCGGCAAGAAGTGCTCGTCTTTTGCATTTGTTTTTGGGGCAGGACGCCCCGCCTCCGCTAGAGTCCCTGGACCGCCACACCCACGAGGTTTGGACCGGTGTGGACAAGAAGCGCGGGGCTGATGTCGGAGCGGACGACCTCCACCGCGTTGGCCACGCGCTCGCACAGGGCCTGCTCCATACGGTCGTAGAGGTCGGCGTGGGCCGAGGTGCGGCTCGCGGCAAAGCGCACCTTGGGGTGCTTCTCGACGATGGCGGCGATGAGCTTGACCTCGGTGCGATGCGGTACTTGCACAGCCATTTCGTGTGCGCGAGGCTGTTGGCTTTCTGGGCCACAGCAATCACCTTCCCCCTAGTATGATGACCTGAACAATCCTCATGCTAGGGGGAAGGTTTTTGTCGCGTAGCGGAAATTGGCCTCCACCCGCTGAGCGGGTGGCTTTCTATGCCGCGCGTGCCGCGCGGCACGGACTAAAGTCCATGAATAAAAACGAGGAAGGCCACGTCCGGCCTCCCTCGCAAAGGGTCTCTGATTACTCCCACTCATTGGGGACAGACTTAAATGAGTGCTCTTGAAATGCCGGCGCCTGGGGACGTTCTTTTTCTGTCTGCAGTTTGGAACGTTCCTTTTCTGTCGGCAGTTTGGGACGGTCCTTAGAGCTGCAGCGCGCCATGAGCGACGAGGCGAAGCGGATCATCCTGTCTTTTGAGTTCTAAGCATAAGCCCCTGTCTCTGAGCAATGACCGGTTCGCATTTGTGCGTATTTGCGTGCGTGGGATTGCGTGAATATGCGTATAGATGCGCCGTTTACGGGACAAAAATGACCGTTTAGCGGTGAGATACGCACAAACACGCACAGACGCGCGTGTTTGTGCGAATATAGAGCTATCCGAAATGCAAGACGTTCTATGACACAGGAGGCACATATGGTAGATTCCAAGCAGGCTCCACTCGACTCCGCGGCAGCCGCAAAAGCAGCGTTCGCTTCGGTCCAGGACAAGCCGTTCCCCGACGATATTTTTACGGCTCCCGAGCTTCGTTGGGCTGTGATCGGGTGCGGCGTTATCGCCAACCAGATGGCCCAGTCTCTCGCTCTTGCCGGCCGCAAGCTTGCGGGCGTCGCCAACCGTACGCTGTCCAAGGCTCAGGCTTTTGCTGAGCAGTATGGCATCGAGAAGGTCTATGAATCGGTTGAGGACCTCTACGCCG
Organism: Collinsella aerofaciens; assembly: GCF_902364355.1. GTDB lineage: Bacteria > Actinomycetota > Coriobacteriia > Coriobacteriales > Coriobacteriaceae > Collinsella > Collinsella aerofaciens_AF. The sequence continues at coordinate 308,299 of NZ_CABJDK010000001.1, read as the reverse complement.
ATCCGGGCATCGACGCCGTCTATATCACCACGCCGCACAACACGCATATCACCTATCTGCGTGACGCGCTGGCCGCCGGCAAGCACGTGCTCTGCGAGAAAGCCATTACCCTCAATTCCGCTGAGCTCGACGAGGCGCGTGCCATCGCCGACGAGCACAGCGTCGTCCTCATGGACGCCACCACGGTGCTTCATATGCCCTTGTATCAAGAGCTGCGCCGTCGCATGGATGCCGGCGAGTTTGGTCGCATGAACCTCGCCCAGCTCAACTTTGGTAGCTACAAGGAGTACGGCGATCTGACCAATCGCTTCTACAACCGCAACCTTGCTGGCGGTGCCATGCTCGACATTGGCGTGTATGCCCTGTCCGTCATGCGTCTCTTTATGGCAAGCCAGCCCATTGAGGTCGTTTCGTTGGGCAACACCTGTGAGACCGGTGTTGACGTTGCGGGCGGCATCGTCTGCCGTAATGCCGAGCAGCAGCTGGGTGTTGTGAGCCTCACGCTCCACTCCAAGCAACCCAAGCGCTCGATTATTAGCTTCGATAAGTGCTATATCGAGGTCAACGAGTATCCGCGCGCCGATCACGCGACTATCGTGTGGACTGCGGACGGCCACCGCGAGGAGGTCCACGCCGGCACCGAGGCTTACGCCCTTTGCTATGAGATGGCCGATCTTGAGAAGGCCGTTGCCGGCGACGACTCTAAGCGTGAGCTTCTGGGCTATGCTTCTGATGTTATGGAGCTGATGACCAAGCTACGCGCCGACTGGGGAGTCGTGTACCCCGAGGAGGAGTAAGCGATGCTAGCGGAAGATAGGCTCAACGCAATCGTGTCGATGGTTCAGCAGGCCGGCTCGGTTACCGTGCCGGAGCTTGCCGAAGCCCTGGGCGTGACGGCGTCTACCATTCGGCGCGACCTGCAGACGCTCGACCGAGCACACCGTATCGCCAAGGTGCACGGAGGCGCGACAAGTCTGGAGCGCGCGCACGTGACGCGCGACCTAACGCTTAATGAGCGCAGCGATCTCCATAACGACGACAAGGAACGTATCTGCGCCCGTGCGGCGGCGCTGGTAGAGCCCGAGAGCTTTGTGTACATCGATTCGGGTTCGACGACGCTCAGGCTCATCGAGCATCTTCCGCATCTCGAAGGGGTCACCTATGTGACTGATTCCGTGCTCCATGCTCAGCATCTCGCTTTGCGCGGTATGCGTACCGTGGTGCTGGGCGGCGAGCTCAAACCCGAGACCGAGGCGCTCGTTGGCCCCGATGCCTTGGCAACTCTAGACCGCTACAACTTCAACTGCGGCTTTTGGGGCTCTAACGGCATTGCCGCCGAGCAGGGCTTCACGGCGCCCGATATCGAGGAGGCACAGGTCAAGCGCATCTCGATGCGCCATACGGCCAAACGCTTCGTAATCTCTGATGCCAGCAAATTTGGCATGGTGGCACCCGTCAAGTTCGCGGACTTCCGCGACGCGACGATCATCACCGCGGGCGAGGTGCCTGCCAAGTACCAGACGATGGACAACGTTATCACGGTCTAGCGGCGGGGCAAGGCCAAAACCACCACAAAGGGGACAGGCACCTTTGTGGTGGGTCAATGGAAAAGCGGCAACGACCATCCCGGGCGCTGCCACTTTTGTTGTCTACCGGTTTATCTAAATCTGTAACAACCAGACCGTTAAAAGCAGGCTAGATGTTACAGATCGAGATACTTACGAACCGCGCCGTCCCTTTGTCTCAATCTGTAACATCTGGGACTGATTTTGCCGAGTTACTGTTACAGATTGAGATTATTCCCTTGAGGGGATTCGAATGTCTCGATCTGTAACAGATAGACCGGAAAATGGGTTCTAACTGTTACAGATCGAGACGTTTTGGGACCGCGGCTGAGCCATCGCGGCAAAACCATCATAAAGGTGCCTGTTCCCATTGTGGTGGTTTAGGGCTCCCAGGGGCAAGGGGCTTCGATGTGGATGTGCTCGCCGGTTACGGGATGCGTAAAGGACACGCTGTGGGCATGGAGCATGAGGCCGCAGGGGCGCGGCGTTCCGTACAGGTCGTCGCCAACCAGGGGATGATGCTCGCTTGCCAGGTGCACGCGAATCTGATGCTTGCGGCCGGTGAGCAGCTCGACATCAATATACGAGCGCGTGGGCAGGCCGCGGCGGCTCTTAAGGCGCTTGAGTACCTTGACGCGCGTCTGAGATGGCTTGCCGCTGGCGCCAACGCGCATCTTGCGGCTATCGTGGCGGTCGCGGGCGATAGGCTTGTCGATGAGCTTCTCGTTCCAGTCGATTTTGCCCTCGGCGAGCGCCAGATAGTGCTTTTCGAATGCGTGGTCGATGACCATCTGGTCAAAGGCGGGCTGCGTCTGCTTGTCGAGCGAGAACAGCACCACGCCGGTGGTGTTGCGGTCCAGGCGATTGAGCGGCTGCATGTCGGTCGCGGCAAAGCCGTCGCCCATCGCCAGCAGCAGGTCGCTGGCGTAGTCGGTAAGTGTGCGCTCGCCGGTGCCGTCACCGTGGACGATCATGCCGGCGGGCTTGTCGATGGCCATGAGCCAGGCGTCGCAGTAGAGGACTTGAGGTTCTTCGTTCACGTGTAAGCCTTTCGGTTAGCTGATTCCCACAAACATGCAGCCCGAGGTGGCGCCGCGCAGGCGGGCGGCCGGCTTGCGGCCGGCTTGCGCGGCCTCGACGGCGCGACGGACGCGAGCGACGGCACGGCCAATCTCATCGGCCTCGAGCAAGGTTCCGTCGACCATAAGACGGCGCACGCCGGCGTCGAGCAGCTGTGGAACCTGCGGTGTGAGGTCGATGGGGTAGGCGTCGTACAGGCGAGAGCGGCCGTGGATGTCGGTGCGGACGGGCATGACCTTTCCGTCGATATTCTTGAGCGAGAGCTTGCGGGCACGCAGGCGGCAGTTGGCGCAATCGTGGATGCAGCCGTTGGCAACCTGCAGAATGCAATGCTCGCTTGTCATGACGCGCGGGCGGCCAAAGACGGTGATGCCCAGAGCCGCGGGCGCGGCGGCGCCGAGCGAGACAATCTCGTCGAGCGTGATCTCGGGCGAGAGCCAAAACGCGCCGGCTCCGCGTTCGGCGAGTGCCTCCATGCAGGGCGTGTTGTGCACCGGCAGGCAAGAGCGAATCTCGGCCGTGGCGCCAACCTGGGCGGCCAGGGCAAGCTCAGAGATGTTGCCAATAGCGACCGTGGCGCCAGCAACAACCCATGGGTCAACGCGGACGTGGTCAACGGCACGGCAGATCTCATCGAGCACGGGTACGATGCCCTGCTCAAACGTATCGGCGGGGGAGAGCTTGGCCGCATCGAGCGCGTCGGTGGTCATGTAGATGCGCGTTGCACCCTCCGCCCGCGCTGCCTCGGCGGCCTCGAGCGAGGTGACGGTGGCGCAGATCTGCGGCTCGTCGCGGTAGTGCTCGGGCGCGGGGCGGGAATCACTGGTGACAATCGCCGGCAGCTCGAGCGTTTTCGCGCGCTCCGCGTACGGCGCCAGAATGGCCTCTTCCAGCGCCTTGCAAGCGGCGGCGCGCACCTTATGTACGGCGGAGAAACCCATGCCACAGCCCTCATCGAGCGCCACCTCAAAGCTCGCAGCCTCAAAAGGAGAGGAACCCATGCGGCCCACATGCTCAACCATGTCCGCCGCCTCGACGGCGCGGGTCTTGGCGGCCTCGACGGTGAAGCCCGTGGCGGTGGCGGTGAGCGCGGGGTTGTCACAGCAGGTGAGCGTCACGGTAAACGGCTCGCCCAGGCGCGCCACGACGGACACATCAACAGCGCGGCGGCGCAGCACATCGCGCTTGAGCGCGGCGCCGGCGGCGTCGATGGCACGCTGACTGCGAATCACGCGGACGCGGCAGCCCTCGGGCATGCTGCGGGGTACGCGACATTCGATGACTTCACCGGCTGCGGCATCATCGGCGGCAATGGTGGTCAGGAACTGGTCAAACTCGTTATCGTGGCGAAGCTCCAGCAGGTCGCCCTTGCCCACGGGCTCAAACAGCTCAATACGGGCGATGGCGGCGCGGCGACGGCGGTCGTCGGGCTTGAGGCCGCGCACATCGCGGTTGGCCGGGCGGCTGCCCAGCACCGTGCCCACGATCTGGCCGCGGTTGTTGGAACGCTCATAGCTCATCATCTCGTCGCCCGAGGTGCCGTCCTGATAGGCGTGCGTAAAGTCGCGGTTAAAGCAGCGCTTGAGCTGGCGCTGGCGGGCGTCTTTCTCGTCCTTGGCAACGGTGGTTCCGGCCAGCATGTCATCAATCTGATGACGATACACGTCGACGATGGAATACACGTAATCGGGCGCCTTCATGCGGCCCTCGAGCTTGAGCGACGCGGCGCCGGCGTCATACAGGCGGCGAACAAGTTGTGAAGTGTTGGTGTCACGCGGGCACAGCGCGCGCTCGCGACCGGCAGGGGAGAGCGAGCGGCCGTTCTCGTCGATCAGCTCGTAGGGCAGGCGACAGGGTTGAGCGCACATGCCGCGGTTGGCCGAGCGGCCCGCCATGGCAAAGCTCGAAAGCAGACACAGGCCAGAGTAGCAAAAGCAGATGGCGCCATGGCTAAAGACCTCAAGGTCCACATCGGGCGCGGCATCGTGAATGGCGGCAATCTCGTCGATGGAAAGCTCGCGCGAGAGGGTCACGCGGTCGGCGCCTTGCTCGCGGCACCAAAGGGTTCCGCGGTCGTCGTGGATGTTCGCCTGGGTCGAGATATGCGTCTCGATGCCGGGCATGGTGCGCTTGACCTCAAAGAACAGGCCCCAGTCCTGGATGATGAAGGCGTCGGCGCCCAGCGTGGAGCAGCGATGGATGAGCTGCAGCACATCGCTCATCTCAGACTGCTTGATGATGATGTTGACCGTGACGTAGACGCGCGAGCCGGCCAGATGCGCGGCGCGGCAGGCCTGCTCAAAGGCCTCGTCGGTAAAGTTGGTGGCCTTGCGGCGTGCGTTGAAGCTGCCCATGCCGCAGTAGATGGCGTCTGCCCCGGCGGCGAGTGCGGCGGCAAAGGGCTCGGGCCCTCCGGCGGGCGCCAAAAGCTCGGGTCTGCGGTTGGTGGTTCGACTGGCGGTTGCGGTCATATCCTGCCTTTCAAAATGCTCAGATACTCAAAAGTATAGTGGTGCCGTCGCGGCAGGCGATGCCCGTGCTCTAAGCGGGATAAAGTCTTCAGCAGCTTGGACTGGCTGCTCCACATGAGAACCGTTCAGCGGTTCGGGGAAACCGTTGGGCGATAAAATATTCTCGCAAGCTGATAATATTCTTGCATCAAACGGAAACCTTGAGTACTATCCCAATCAAGCGCGGTGTTCAGACCGAATTGTGCCCCCCGGTGCGAACGCCGCGCTCACGCTCTCTATTTGATCGTAAGGAGAAAAACATGAGCAAAACCGTCGTGTCTTCCGATAACGCACCCGCAGCCATCGGCCCGTATTCCCCCGGTATCCAGGCCGGCAACATGGTGTTCCTGTCCGGCCAGCTGGGCATCGACCCCGCAACCGGCAAGATGCCTGAGGGCGTCGAGGCCCAGGCCAAGCAGTCCCTCGCCAACGTCGAGGCCCTGCTGACCGCTGCCGGCGCCACCTTTGCCGATGTCGTCAAGACTACGGTCTACCTGGCCGACATCGCCGACTTCGCCGCCGTGAACGAGATCTACGCCTCCAAGTTCGAGGCCCCGTTCCCCGCACGTAGCGCCTTCCAAGTTGCCGCCCTTCCGGCTGGCGGTCTGGTCGAGATCGAGGTCGTCGCCGCCCTCTAAGGCGTTGGCAACAACTAAACATGACATGCAAAAAGACCCTGCAGCGCGTGCGAGCTGCAGGGTCTTTTGTCAAGCGATGCGACAAAAATGATCCGTTTCCCTTCGTCCCCAAGGGATCACGTTTAGCCTTCCTTGCGGACTTTTTGCAGGTAGCGGTATACGCTGGGCTCCGAAATGCCCAGCGCGGTGGCGGCGCAGGCCACGGCGCCCTTGAGCATGAACACCCCGTTGCCGTTGAGGTGGCGAATGACGTCCATGCGGTCGCTCTGACCAAGCGACGCTACATCCAGCCCGCGCGCGCTCAGCAACTCGGCAATGCTGCGGTCGATGAGCTCCTGCGTGGACTCCGAAAGGCTTTCGACCTCGATAGGGGCGGGCTCCGTGCGCGTCGGCGCCGCGTCGAAGCATGCCATGAGCTGCTGCGCCATGGCGTTGATGGAGCGCACGGTCGAGAGGTCGGTGTTGACGCAGAGCATACCGACGATCTCGTTATCCTCGCGGATAAAGTACGTCGCCGACTCCAGCGTCTTGCCGCCGGCGCCGCGGCCCTCGTAGCCCGTAATAAACGGCAGGTCGCGATACTTGGGGTCGTGCATGATCTTGAGCGCCAGATCGGTGGCAGGACCGCCGATCTTACGGCCGCTCACGATGCCGTTGCGAATATCGACGATGGCATGGTCGGGATCCGAGAAATCGTGCAGCACGATTTCGCTGTTCTTACCGAGTATCTGCTCCAGGAAATCGACCATCGGCAAAAAGCGACGTACGGTCTCGTTCACAGGCAACTCCTTGGGGTGAAATCGGAAATGTTCATAACAATTTTTTCTCATGGTAACACGGTGTCTATTGCCTCGCATATTCGCAGGTACATTGCGTAATACGGACGAGCGGTAGGAATTTGGCGGTAAACGGTCGACCAAAAGAAAAGTTAGATGTTATTTTGACCAGGCACTTTCCTGACCTGCGGAAATGCATTATCTCAGCTGAAGAATAGTCTGATAACAAAAAATTATTATTGAGAATGAGAATCATCTTTAATACGATATGCAACGAAGGCACAACCTCAACCCCGCACTGCGTCACAATAGAGCGTTAGATGCGAAAACAACTATTTCGAGGATTGGTGGTCAAATGACCCAGGAGACGGTTAAGAACGGCACTGAAGCCCTGTTCACTCGTGAAGGCATGCCTCCCGTTAAGGAAATGATCCCGTGTGCCCTTCAGCACGTACTGGCATCGTTTGCCGGCATCATCACCCCGGCTGTCATCATGGCCGGCGTCTACGGCTTTAATAGCCAGCAGAGCACCGACATCATCCAGGTCGCGCTCATTCTTTCGGCGATCGACACGGCCCTTCAGGCCTTTGCCCCCTTCCGTCGCATCGGCGGCGGCCTGCCCATCGTCATGGGCGTTTCGTTCGCGTTCCTCCCGGCCCTGCAGGCCATGGGTGCCTCGGGCTTTAGCTTTGGTGCGCTGCTGGGCGGCGAGATCGTCGGCGGCGCCGTCGCGGTCCTCTTTGGTCTGGCCTACAGCAAGATCAAGTGGCTGTTCCCGCCCGTCGTGACCGGTACGGTCATCTTCTCCATCGGCGTTTCGCTGTATCCCACGGCCGTCAAGTATATGGCCGGCGGTATGGGTACGCCGCTATGGGGCACCCCGCAGGCCTGGTGCGTCGCTCTTATCACCTTCGCCGTGGTCTTTGCGCTCGCCAACTTTGGCAAGGGCACGCTCAAGCTGGGATCCGTGTTCTTTGGCATGATCGTTGGCATGATCGTTTCGATCCCCTTTGGCATGATCGACTTCTCCAGCGTCGCCACCGCTCAGGTCTTCGCCCTTCCCAAGCTCATGCCCTACGCGCTCGAGTTTGATCCCGAGGTCTGCATTACCCTCGCTGTCGTGTTCCCCATGGTTGCCATCCAGGTTATCGGCGACGTCTCCGCCGCCTGCCTGGGCTCCATCGACCGTATGCCCACCGAGCGCGAGCTCTCCGGCGCTATCGTGTCCCAGGGCCTCACCTCTATGGTCGGCGGCCTGCTGGGCGGTCTTCCCACCAGCGCCCTTGGCCAGAACGTGGGCATCATCTGCTCCAACAAGGTCGTCAACAAGTGGGTCTTTGTGATCATCGCGGCCGTCTTTGCCATCGCCGGTCTGTTCCCGCAGCTCTCTGCCGTCCTTTCCGCTATCCCGCAGCCCGTCATCGGCGGCGCGACCGTCGGCGTCTTTGGCACCATCACCATGAACGGCGTGCGCATGTTCACCCGCGAGGGCCTCACGCAGCGCACTACCACCATCGTCGGTACCTCCGTCGTCTTTGGCCTGGGTATCTGGATGGCCAGCGGTTGCCTTGCCGGCGAGGGTATGCCCGCCTGGGTATCCACCGTCATCGGCTCCAATGCCGTAACCCCCACCGCCATTATGGCCATTGTCCTTAACCTGATCCTTCCGCAGACGCCGGTCGTGGCTCAGCACATCGATGCTGCCAAGGACGCCGCCGTGGATCTGGTCTTGCCCGAGAGCAAGAAGTAACCAATTCGGTGCTATTCGTCGGCGGGCGCATCGCCTCGTCCGCCGACGTCATGCGGCGCCAAGCCGCACTTCAAAGGGTTTGTCCCTTTGGTGAAGCGTTGACGGGAGAGGGCCCGTTTCCGGTGTAGGCCGGCGCTTCGCACTCCGCCATGTCAGAGGTGTCAAACCCCGCCTCTGATGTTGAAGGGAGCATCCATGCTTCTGGTCGCTAACGGTTCCGTTTTTACCCGCAACGCTCAGACCCCGTTTATTCCAAACGGTGCGGTCGCCATTGACGGAGATACGATCGTCGAAGTGGGCCCCGAGTGCGAGCTCAAGGTCAAGTACCCGGATGCCGAGTACGTCGACGCCCAGGGCAACCTCATCATGCCCGGACTCATCAATTGCCACACCCACATCTACTCGGGTCTGGCTCGCGGCCTTGCCATTAAGGGCTGCAACCCCACCAACTTCCTGGAGAATCTTGAGCAGCAGTGGTGGAAGATCGATGACAACCTGACGCTCGACGGCACCAAGGCCAGCGCCTATGCCACGATTCTGGACTCCATCCGCGATGGCGTCACAACGATCTTCGATCACCACGCGAGCTTCTGCGAGATCCCAGGCAGCCTCTTTACCATTAAGGATGCAGCTCAGGAGCTGGGCATGCGTTCGTGCCTGTGCTACGAGGTCTCCGACCGCCGCGGCCAGGAAAAATGCGACCAGGCCATTGCCGAGAACGCCGAGTTTGCCCAGTGGGCCGCCAAGGAGCGTCGCGATAACGACAATCACATGATCGCCGCCATGTTTGGCGGTCACGCCACCTTTACGCTTTCGGACGAGACCATGGACAAGATGGCCGAGGCCAACAACGGCCTGACCGGCTTCCACATCCATGTGTGCGAGGGCATGAATGACGTGTGGGACTCCCGTCTCAACCGTGGTGGCATCAGCCCCGTCGAGCGCCTGCTGCAGCACAATCTGCTGGGTCCCGACACCATGCTCGGCCACTGCATCCACGTGACGCCCGCCGAGATGGACATCGTCAAGGAGTCCGGCACCTGGCTCGTTAACAACCCCGAATCCAATATGGGCAACGCCGTGGGCTGCGCCCCCGTGCTCGAGTTCTTCCGCCGCGGCATCCCCGTGTGCATGGGCACCGACGCCTACACCCACGACATGCTCGAGAGCCTCAAGGTCTTTCTGATCATTCAGCGCCACAACGCCGCCATGCCCAACGTGGGCTGGTGCGAGGCCATGACGATGCTGTTCGAGAACAACGCCAAGATGGCGAGCAAGTACTTCGATCGCAAGCTCGGCGTGCTCGAGGCCGGCGCTGCCGCCGACGTCATCGTCATGGACTACAAGCCCTTTACGCCGCTGAGCGAGGAGAACATCGACGGCCACATGCTCTTTGGCATGATGGGCAAAAACTGCCGCACTACCATCATCAACGGCCGCGTCCTGTATAAGGATCGTAAGTTCGTTGGGATTGATGAGGACAAGATCAACGCGTGGACCATGGCCGAGTCCAAGAAGCTCTGGAGCACGCTCAACGATCGCGTGTACTAATTCCAATTGGAGATTCGCGCGCGTCGGATGTTTCGCCGCATCCGACGCGCGCATAGGCGGCCTCCGCGGGGTCGCCGGCGCTGTGCTAGCGCTACACCGTATTTGCGCCCGCCGCGCGGTCTCGCCGGGCGTTACAGAGAGGAGCTCACTATGAGCGACATCATGAGGCCGATCCCGTTTTCGCAGCTGATGAACTGGATCATCGAGGAGCACAAGACCCAGGACGCCATCTTTGGCGTGCGCAAGATGGTCACGACCAACCAGGAGGGCGCGCTTCCCATTTTTGACGAGCGTATCGAGACTCCGTTTGGCCCGGCCGCCGGTCCCAATACGCAGCTGGCCCAGAACATCGTGGCCTCCTACGTTGCTGGTTCCCGCTTCTTTGAGCTCAAGACCGTCCAGGTTATGGACGGCGAGGAGCTCTCCAAGTGCGTCAACAAGCCCTGCATCGTGGCTCAGGACGAGTGCTACAACTGCGAGTGGTCGACCGAGCTCGAGGTTCCGCAGGCCTTTGCCGAGTACGTGAAGGCATGGTTCGCCTGCCACCTGATCGCTCGCGAGTACGGTCTGGGCAGCCCGGACGGCTTTGTCTTCAACATGTCGGTGGGCTATGACCTGGAGGGCATTAAGAGCCCCAAGGTCGACGCGTACATCGAGGGCATGAAGGATGCCAGCGGCTCCGACGTCTGGAACGAGTGCCGCGCATGGGCACTCGCCAACCTGGACAAGTTTGAGCATGTCGACGCTGCGTTTGTCGAGTCCATCCCGGCGCGCGTCTCCAACTCCATCACCGAGTCTACCCTGCACGGCTGCCCGCCCGCCGAGATCGAGCGCATTGCGACCTACCTCATCACCGAGAAGGGCCTCAACACCTACATCAAGTGCAACCCCACGCTGCTGGGCTATGAGTTTGCACGTCAGCGCCTCAACGAGCTGGGCTTTGACTATATCGTCTTTGATGACACGCACTTCCGCGAGGATCTGCAGTGGGCCGATGCCGTGCCCATGTTCGAGCGCCTGATTGTCCTGTGCGCCGAGCGCGGCCTGGAGTTTGGCGTCAAGCTGACCAACACGTTCCCCGTCGACGTGACGAGGAACGAGCTGCCTTCCACCGAGATGTACATGTCCGGCCGTTCGCTGTTCTCGCTGACCATCGAGGCCGCCCGCCGCATTACCGAGCAGTTCGATGGCAAGCTGCGCATCAGCTACTCCGGCGGTGCCACGGTCTACAACATCCGTGCCCTGTATGATGCCGGTATTTGGCCCGTTACCCTGGCGACCGACGTGCTCAAGCCCGGTGGCTACGAGCGCTTTAGCCAGATGGCCGGCGAGTTTGGCGATCTGGACGGCAAGCCGTTCGCGGGCGTCTCTCTCGAGGCCGTGACCGCGATCCAGACCGACTCACTCACCAACCCGCTCTACAAGAAGCCGCTGCGTCCGCTGCCCGACCGCAAGGTCGCTGGCAAGAGCCCGCTTTCCGACTGCTTTACCACGCCGTGCCGTACGAGCTGCCCCATCCAGCAGGATATCCCTGCCTATCTGGCGGCTGTTGACGAGGGCCGCTACGAGGACGCGCTCAACATCATCATCGAGCGCAACGCCCTGCCGTTCATTACCGGTACCATCTGCCCGCATCCCTGCGGCCGTGCCTGCGAGCGTGCATTCTACGAGCCCGAGGGCGCCCAGATTCGCGCCAGCAAGCTCAAGGCCGCCCGCGAGGCCATGACCGCCGTGCTGCCCAAGCTGCGCGCCCAGGCCATTGCCAACGACGCCGAGCGCAACGTTGCCGTTATCGGCGGCGGCCCGGCCGGTCTGGCGACGGCGTTCTTCCTGACGCGCGCCGGCGTGCCCGTCACTATCTTCGAGGCCCGCGACTCTCTCGGCGGCGTGGTCCGTCACGTGATCCCCGAGTTCCGTATCGCGAGCGACGATATCTCCCACGATGCCGAGCTCTGTCTGGCCTTTGGCGCCAAGGTGCAGCTCAACGCCCGCGTGGAGTCCATTGACGAGCTCAAAGCCCAGGGCTTTACCGACGTGGTCGTGGCCACCGGTGCCTGGATGCCCGGCTCTGCGGGCTTGGGCGAGGGTGCCGAGCTCGACGTGCTGGAGTTCCTCGAGGCCGCCAAGAAGGGCGAGAAGCTCGAGCTGGGCGAGGACGTCGTGGTCATTGGCGCCGGCAACACCGCCATGGACGCGGCTCGCGTGGCCAAGCGCCTGGCCGGCGTGAAGAACGTGCGCCTGGTGTATCGCCGCACCAAGAAGCAGATGCCCGCCGACGAGGAAGAGCTCGATCTTGCTCTTGCCGACGGCGTTGAGTTCTGCGAGCTGCTGGCGCCCAAGGCGCTCAACGGCGCCGTGCTGACCTGCGACGTCATGGAACTTGGCGAGCCTGATGCAAGCGGCCGTCGCAGCCCCGTCGCCACGGGCGAGACCGTCGAGCTTTCCGCCACCACGGTGATCTGCGCCGTGGGCGAGGGCATCGATGCCAGCCTGTACGATGACGCGGGCGTCGAGCACGACCGTCGCGGCCGCCTTGCCGCCACCTCCACCGGCATCGAGGGCGTCTGGGCTGCGGGCGACTGTCGCCGCGGTCCTGCCACCGTGGTCGAGGCTATCGCCGATGCCGCCGAGGTCGCCCGTGCCATCGCCGGCGTGGACTTTAACAAGTACGCCGACTGCAACGAGCAGGCCGGTCGCGAGGACACCTGCTACGAGCGCAAGGGGTCGCTGTGCCGTGACAAGCGCAACTGCACCAAGACCCGCTGCCTGGGCTGCGGCTCGGTGTGCGAGGTCTGCTGCGACGTGTGCCCCAACCGCGCCAACGTTGCCATTAAGGTGCCGGGCCTGGCCAAGCATCAGGTGGTACATGTCGATGGCATGTGCAACGAGTGTGGCAACTGCGCTGTGTTCTGCCCCTACCAGGAGGGCCGTCCCTACAAGGACAAACTCACCCTGTTCTGGAACGAGCAGGACATGGAGAACTCCGAGAACGAGGGTTTCCTGGCCGTGGACGAGGATCACTTTAAGGTCCGCGTCGCCGGCACGGTCCGCACCGTCTCGGTCGATGCCGTCAACACCGGTCTGCCCGAGGCCGTCCGCCTGACCATCAAGGCCGTGCGCGACAGCTATCCGTACCTTCTTAAGAAATAGGCGAGTCTTTTATGGCCAAATCCATTCAACATAACGTGGCCTACGTTGCCTGCGGAAGCGGTTGTGCCTCCGCAGGCGGCGACGCCCGCTGCAGCGAAGGCTGCATTGGCTGTGGCGCCTGCGTCACGGCCTGCCCCCACGGTGCCATTGCGCTGGTCGACGGCATCGCCCGCGTGGATCGCTCCAAGTGCACGGGCTGTGGCCTGTGCGGCATGGCATGCCCGCAGCGCGTGATTGCCTTTGTTCCCGGCTACCAGAACATCCTGGTGCGCTGCAACAACACCGATAAGGGTGCCATTGCGCGCAAGATCTGCGACACGAGCTGCATCGGTTGCGGCATGTGCGCCAAAAAGTGCCCTGCCGGCGCTATCCGCATCGAGGACAACTGCGCCCATATCGACGGTGCGGACTGCCTGTCGTGCGGCATGTGCGCCGTCGTCTGCCCGCATGGCGCCATCCACGACCGCACCGGCATCGCCGCCGGCGTGTAGAAGGGAATCACCATGGCACAGGAATTCACTTTTACCGTTAACGGCGTCGAGCGCACGACGACCCAAAACAAACCGCTGCTGCGCTACCTGCGCGACGACCTGCACATTCACTCCGCCAAGGACGGCTGCTCCGAGGGCGCTTGCGGCACCTGCACCATTCATGTGGACGGTGCGGCCGTCAAGGCGTGCGTGCTGACCACCGCCCTTGCCGCCGGCCGCAACATCGTGACCGTCGAGGGCCTGCCCGAGGACGTGCGCGAGGCCTTTGTGTACGCCTTTGGCGCCGTGGGCGCCGTGCAGTGCGGTTTTTGCATCCCCGGCATGGTCATGGCGGGCGCGGCGCTCATCGCCGAGGACCCCGAGCCCACCGAGGAGCAGATCAAGTACGCCATCCGCGGCAACGTCTGCCGCTGCACCGGCTACAAAAAGATTATCGAGGGCATTTCGCTGGCCGCTGCGGTGCTTCGCGGCGAAAAGCAGATTGACGAGGGCCTGGAGCGCGGCGACGACTACGGTGTGGGCAAGCGCGCCTTCCGTATCGACGTGCGCAAGAAGGTGCTCGGCGAGGGCAAGTACCCCGATGATATCGACGAGCTCGATCAGCCGGGCCTGACCTATGCCAGCGCCGTGCGCTCCAAGTATCCGCGCGCCCGCGTGCTCTCCATCGACACCTCCAAGGCCGAGGCCCTGCCCGGCGTGGTGGGGATCCTGCGCGCCGAGGACGTGCCGGTCAACCAGGTCGGCCACCTTATCCAGGACTGGGACGTCATGATTGCGGCGGGCGATATCACCCGTTGCGTGGGCGATGCCATTGTGCTGGTGGTTGCCGAGGACGAGGCGACGCTCGAGAAGGCCAAGAAGCTCGTAAAGATCGATTACGAGCCGCTGGAGCCCGTGCGCAACATTGTCGAGGCCAGGGCTGCCGACGCCCCGCGCCTGCACGACAGCTTCTTTGCCTTTGGCAAAACGGTGGAGCTCAAGGACAACGTGTGTCAGAGCCGCCATGTGACGCGCGGCGATGCCGCCAAGGCGCTGGCCGAGAGCGCGTTTACCGTGACGCAGCGCTTTACCACGCCCTTTACCGAGCATGCCTTCTTGGAGCCCGAGTGCGCCGTCGCCTTCCCGTACAAGAACGGCGTCAAGGTGCAGTCGACCGACCAGGGCGCTTACGATACGCGCAAAGAGTGCGCCCATATGTTTGGCTGGGACAACGAGCCCGAGCGCGTGGTCGTCGAGACCATGCTCGTGGGTGGCGGCTTTGGCGGCAAGGAGGACGTGTCCATCCAGCACCTGGCCGCGCTCGCCGCATATAAGTTCCAGCGTCCTGTGAAGTGCAAGCTCACGCGTGCCGAGTCGCTCGCGTTCCATCCCAAGCGTCATGCCATGGACGGTACCTTTACGCTGGGCTGCGACGCCGAGGGCAACTTTACCGGCCTGGAATGTGAGATCAACTTTGATACCGGCGCCTACGCGTCGCTGTGCGGCCCGGTGCTCGAGCGCGCCTGCACGCACGCCGTCGGTCCCTACAAGTACCAGAACACTGACATCCGCGGCTTTGGCTACTACACCAACAACCCGCCCGCCGGTGCGTACCGCGGCTTTGGCGTGTGCCAGTCCGAGTTTGCACTCGAGAGCCTGATCGACCTGCTGGCCGAGAAGGTCGGCCTGGATCCGTGGGAGATCCGCTACCGAAACGCCATCGAGCCGGGCGAGGTTTTGCCCAACGGCCAGATTGCCGATTGCTCCACGGCGCTGAAGGAGACACTGCTCGAGGTCAAGGATGCCTACTATGCGCATCCCGGACACGCCGGTATTGCCTGCGCCATGAAGAACGCCGGCGTGGGCGTGGGTCTACCCGATGCCGGTCGCTGCAAGATTCGCGTCGAGGATGGCCGCGCCGTGGTCTACGCCGCCACGTCCGACATCGGCCAGGGCTGTAACACCGTCTTTTTGCAGGACGTTGCCGAGGCGTGCGGTCTGCCGCTGAGCTGCATTGCCAACGGCGAGTGCTCCACCGAGAACGCTCCCGACTCCGGCACCACGTCTGGCTCGCGTCAGACGGTCGTGACCGGCGAGGCCGTGCGCGGTGCCGCCTTCCTGCTGCGCGATGCCATGGTTGGCATCGAGGCCGGCAAACCTGCGCCCGATGCTCCCGTGAGTGCGCATGGCGACGGCGTCAAGATCGAGTACGACGACGGTCGCGCCTATCAGCTACGCACACAGGAGCTCGTCGCCGGCCAGGGCATGCATCCTCAGGATCCCGCGGCCGCCATCAAGGCGCTCGAGGGATGCGAGTTTGGCTACGTGTATCTGGAGCCGACCGACAAACTGGGCGCCGACGTCCCCAATCCCAAGAGCCACATCTGCTACGGCTTTGCCACGCACGTGGTCATTCTGGACGATGACGGCCGCGTGAGCGAGGTCTATGCCGCGCACGATTCCGGCAAGGTGGTCAACCCCATCTCGATCCAAGGTCAGATTGAAGGCGGCGTGCTCATGGGTATGGGCTATGCGCTCACCGAGGACTGGCCGCTTAAGGACTGCGTACCCCAGGCAAGGTACGGCACGCTCGGGCTGTTCCGTGCGCCCGAGATTCCGGATATCCACGCCATCTACGTGGAGAAGGACGAACTGCTGCCCGTGGCATACGGCGGCAAGGGCATCGGCGAGATCGCAACGATCCCCACGGCGCCCGCCGTGCAGAATGCCTACCGCGCGTTTGACGGCAAGCTGCGTCCAAATCTGCCCATGGTGGATACGCCGTACAGCCGCGCTCGTCGCCGCGGGTAGAGTAGAGCGCGGACGGCCATTACTGACGGGCTGTTCGCGCTCAACATCAACTACATATGCTGCGCCTTTGGCCCCAGCTCCATCGCGAGCCGGGGCCGTTTGTTTGGAGCGGAGGGCGCATCCCGGAATTGGCGCTCAGAACGGGATGCGCTTTCCTTTTTGGGCCCTCGGCGGAAACTACGTCCCGGATTCAATGTTCAGAATGGGATGCATTTTCCCTTTGAGTCTCTAGCGGAAAGCGTGTCCCGGAATTCGGTTCCAGAGTGGGATGCGCTTTCCGGTTGGAGCTTCAAACGGAAAGTGCATCCCGGAATCCGCACCTGGAATGGGACGCACTTTCCGGAACAGCCCTCAACCGGAAACTGCGACCCGGAATTCGATGCCAGAACGGGATATGCTTTCCGAATCGCCTTCAGGCGGAAATTGCATCCCATTCTGAGTCTTCATTCTGGGACACGCTTTCCGCAAGGAGCTTCATCAGGAAAGCGCATCCCGTTCCGAGCTCCTATTCCGGGACGCACTTTCCGGTTGTCATTCACTTGGAAACTGCATCCCAGTTTGAGCGTCTATTCCGGGATGCAGTTTCCGCTGGGCGTTCAACCGGAAAGCGTGTCCCGTTCTAGGCCTTGATTCCGGGACACGGTTTCCGCTAGGCATGCCATCTGGAAAGCGCATCCCGTTTTGAGCACTCAGTCTGGGACATGGTTTCCGCGGGAGCTTCCGACCGGAAAGCGTGTCCCGGTTTGGTAGGCAGGCGGGCATAAGCTCAGCAGCTCCTACAGGTCTACCTCGTTGAGCCATGTCGGCAGCGCGGTCTGCCGGATGCCTGCCGTCTGCAGCTTTTTGGCGAGCATTCCTGCCGAGCGGACCTCGTTCATGGTAAAGCGCAGCAGAGGGTGACCGTAGAGCGATAGATGCGCCTCGCGCTGTCGTTCGGCAACGAGCGCCTCGGCGGTGGTGCGTCCGGCCAGCATGGTCTGGTCGGTATATTTGATGAGCCCGTCGAGTTCGTCCAGCGTGAGCTCCCGCGCCTGGCGCTCCCAGGCAAAGTCCGTTCGTATGGGCTTGGCCGAATCGAAGGGGTCCGTTAGCTCGTATTGAAGCCCATCGGGTGCAAAGCCCGTTTCGATCATGACGGCTCGGGCGACCGATTCCCCGCCGCTCTCGGCGCGAGCGTCGGCATATCGAAGCGTTGTGAGGGCGGTGCGAATCGCGAGACCATTGCGGACAGTCGCTCGTTGCTCAACGGCCTCCATCAGCTGTTCCGGCGCAAGGCCGAGCTTTGAGATCGCCGAATCGGCAATAGGCATGCCGTCGGCAAAACCAGTTTGCAGCAGGCAATCTGTGGCCGTTTGGATGGGCGGTGTTACCGATACGCCGGCTCTGCGTATTGCTCCGGCCGGCTCAATCTGGTGTCGCTGAATATGTGCGCCCGGACGAGCCGACGGCTTTGTCGAGCTGCAAACATGCACGACGTTCAGGTGTCGCCACGAGACCTCGAGCCCCAGCAGGCAAGCTGCCGAAAACGAGCAGAACGTCCAATCGGGACGGATGATCGCAAGGGCGCGAATAATCTCGCAATGGCGTTGCGCTCGGTTGAGTTCATCCCAGCGCGTTTTTCGCGCAAACAACCCCGGCATGGGCGAGACAACCGTGCCGCCGGTGCGCCGAAGGAGCGCTTTTCGGATCGCCGTGCTCGGGGGAATCAGACAGCGCCCCTCTTGTTCGGCTTGAGTGAGCAGTTGGTCGATGAGCTGGTCATTGCAATGGGTCATGAGCTACCGCCTCCTTTTGGGTAGCAAAAACGTATCAGCTGGAACTTGCCGCTCAGCTGACCAAAAGCTGACCAAAATCTAACCATGCAGGTAGATGGCCTGTTTTCGGCGACATTTTTACATCCGAATCGGTGGGCGGTGATTGGCTCCCGTGAACGGCAACAAGTTATGAAGACCTGGTAAGTTTAGGGACGTGTACTTTTTCGAAAAACGGTAGTCTCTCCGCGGAAAGTGCATCCCAGAATTAAGCCTCGGAACGGGATGCATTTTCCAGTAGATGCTTCAGTGGAAAGTTCATCCCAGAATTCAGGCTCAGAACGGGACACGCTTTCCGGATGGCATGCTTGGCGGAAACTACGACCCAGTATTTGGCTCCAGAACGGGACAACCTTTCCGAATCGGTCTTCAAGCGGAAACTACGCCCCGGATTTGACCTTCAGACCGGGATATCGTTTCCGGTTGAGGCCTCGAGCGGAAAGCGCATCCCATAATCCCCAATGGCACCGCAGCGCATTTCGTGTCCGCGTGGGCGTTTGCGCCGGTCGTCGAATGACGTTATAGCTGGCTATATTATGGGTAGCTATAATGTTCGACTTTTCGACAACCCTCGGCCTGTGGCAGAGCATGGGTCGCCAATCAAGGCGGCGGTTGCCGAGGCCTCGTTACCGAAAATCCATTTGTTAAACCTGGCACCCGTGGGTAGAATAAAGTCGACGGCAGCCCAAGTAGTGAAGAGCTGGGCAGCGCCGTTACTCAGTTTAAGGGGTCAATGCCTTAACGGCGTCGACCCCTCTTTTTATGCTTCGAATGCTGCTTGAGTGCCTCGGAAAGTTCGATAAGCGCCGTGAAGAGCGAGACCAAAGCAACCAAGAGCTCTACGAGCTCTGATGGGCCCGGGATGACCTCTGATTCAAGTCACCGGGCCTAAATCTTTTTCAGGCATTTGAATAGAGCGGGCGATTCTCTTGGGGCCGTCTGCATGGCGTATGCCTGGCGCGCGTGGCATTGCGTCCCGCTTTTGTGTCCGCACGGGCGCCTATCCTTACGGCAATGTAGCCGCCTATGTAACGAGCGGCAGTTGACGGAGAAAGGCCCAACCGTGTCAGCTGAAAAGACGCCGTGTATCTCGGCTATCGATACGACGAACTTTGCGCGCCAGATTGTGCTGGACTTTGAGTTTGCGCCGGTGCCAAAGCAGCGTCAGCGCCGTGGACTGTGCAATGAGATTATCGAGGCCGGCACCGTCAAGCTCGATTACCACGGCAACGTTATGGGCGAGTTCTCGCAGTTTGTACAGACGGAATTTACCGAAGGCGTTGCGTTCCCCGTCCGCGAGCTCACAGGGATATCGGCCGTGGGCACCGCGATGGCCGATCCGCTCTACATGGTGATCAAAAGGCTCAGCGATTGGATCGGGCGCTACTCCGCCCAGGTGGTCTGTTGGAGCGGGGCGGATCGTCGACAGCTTTTGATCGAGTGTCAAGCAAAGCACATCGATCTTTCCGCATTTCCTACGGACTGGGCCGACCTGCAGGCGTTTTACACCTCGATCATGGACATGAGCAGCCACGGGTGCGTCTCTTTGAGTGACGCAGCGACGTGGTTTGGCATCGAGTTCGACGAGTCGACGGGTCACGCCCACAGCGCCCTAGCCGATGCGCGCGTGACCGCCAAGCTGCTCAAGCAGATGATGGACGGGGACTACCGCGTGAGCCCGCGCGCCCAGGAGGTCCGTCAACGGTGGGGGATGGGCGAGCGAGCTCAGACGCGCCTTTCCAGCAAGTGCTCCGAGCTGGGCGACCTGCTGCTAAAGCTGAAGGCGGAGGGGGTAGGCCTTTTGAGAACGCCATTCGGTTTGGCATGGCGGGGCTGTAAGCGCGAGCCCGCCCTGCTGTTTGAATCGAAGCGTCAACCAGTATGACGAGCTGTCTGGTCTGTCTGCCTACGCCCCCGCGATCCCGCGCGCCACGCTCAGCAGCTCGTACTCCCTCTGACTCCACTGGCGTAGCTCGGCTGCGTCGACGGCATCGCGACACAGATCCAGGAACACCTCGGCGCTCTCGCAGAAATACTTGCGGGCAAAGTCGACCGAGCCGTCCGCGATGCACGCGCCGTCGGCAAAGAGCTTCCAGCTAGATGGCTCACGCGAGTCGTCTCCGAGTGGCTTGATCTGCAACACATGCGGATTGCCAGCAGCACAGAGCTTTTCCTCGAGCTTCTGTACCGTAAAGCGCATCTGGTGGGAGAGGCTGCTCTTGATCATGGCCGAGGCGTAGCCATTTGGCTTATCCAGAAGATGCATGTGATTCGGTTTGACGATCAGGTTGTGGAAGTTACGCTCGCTGCGCACAGAGAAATTGTCCATACGGACTCCTTTCATCGATGTTGGCAGGGCCACCGTGCCTCTTGGCCGGTTGGCGTCGGAATCGTGGAGCCAACTCTCTACCCCGACTCTGGATAAAACACGCCCGCTCCTTGCGGGCACGATGGAGTCTATCAACGTGTACGGACAGAAATCAGGCACCGCTTGCGAAATGACGCGCGGGCGGCGCTTGATTTCGCCGGCTGTCGCTAGGCTTAAATCAGAAAAAGTGTCGAAATCAGCCGTGTAAAAGTACGGAAAAGTGTCGAAATAGGCACTTTAAAACTTCGGAAAAGTGTAGCTGGATGACAAAACAGCACTTAGAAGCCGGTGCTGGATGCGGGATCCTGCGGCCGCCTTCAGCTCTCGCTACTCGTCGTCCCCGTCGTTGGGGTCGCCCCTAAGGGTGTTGATGTCCAGATACTCGTTATCGTCCTCTTTTTGCTGGGTCTCCGACTCCGCTTGGGTGGGGCCGCGGAACAGCTGGAATCCCTCAAACGCAATGACGCCGAGCAGGGCGATGATAATGGCGATAAAGGCAACCTTGACTGCCTGCGGAAATTCCGAGAAACGCAGCGCCTTTTCCTCGGCGTAATAATCGGCGAAGCGCTCTTCGCCCGTGCTTTTGGTATACGCCGGTGCGGACGCGGCCTCCGGGTCATATTCCGGTGCAGGTGTGGCAGTGTACGGATCGTTGAGATAATCGCTCGATGCGGTGCCATAATCCTCGGTCTCGATGCGACCGGTGCCAGCATAGTCATCGGAATAATCGGAATGTGCCGCACCGCCCTCATAGTCCGCGGCGCTCGTGTTGGCGGCAAAAAGCGGGTTAACTGGAACGTCGAGCGCCGGCATGCCGGTAGAGGTCTCATCCAGATCGGCTGCAGCCCAGGAATCGTAGGCAACCTGACGGGCAACGGGCTCATCGAGCCTTGCGACCGGAGGCTTGCGTGCCGCAGGAACAGGCAACTGCTGGGCGCTGTACATAACGGTGCTGTCGGCCGATTTGCCCTGCGTCGCCGCAGCGAGAAATGCCGCCGTCTCGGACGGGTCGCTTGCGGGGCGGGGAGCGGGCGTAGGCGCCGAAGTGGGTGCGGGCGTAGGCGCGGGCGTCGAAACAGCCAACTGCGCAGGAGTCGGCGCAGATGCGGTCTTAGGCGCAAGTGCGGGATTGGGGTTTGACGGACGAGCCCCGCCGCCCATAAGTTCGTCGGCGGTCCACGGGCGATCATCCATCACGTCGTCAAGGCTCAGCGAAAACAGGTCGTCTTCACCCTCATCGAACATGCGGTGCACATGTCCACCAATTGCCGGAATCAATCCACGACCGGTGCATGATGCCTTGCTCAACGCCATTCTGTTCCACCCTTTCGAAATACCAATGACATCGATTATATGGAACTTCCCAAGCGGCTCGGTCTTGGATTCGTGCTTTCCAGAACTCGCGCCCAAAAGGGGAGGGGTGATCCGGCCGAGTTGCCTACTTGTCGCCGGCGGCAGCCTTTGCCTCGTTGAGGTAGCTATAGAAGCTGTACTTAGAGATGCCAAAGAACTCGCAGGCGCGTTCGCTCGACTTGGAGATGAGGAAGGCGCCGCGACGGTCGAGGTAGCCAATGGCGCGAATACGCTCGTCTTTGGTCATGAGCGCCGCGGGCTTGCCCACAAACTGTTCGCACTCGCGCAGCAGGTCTTCGAGCAGGTCGCCGATGTTTTTGGTAATGGGCTCGGGCTCGGTGTAGCCCGAGCCGCCAGTGCCGGTAAAGGCATCGAGTGAGCGCTCAAAAGCCTTCATGAGCGTAATGTCAAAGTTAATGCCCAAAATGCCGACGGGCTTACCCTCGTCGTTGCGGATAAAGATGGTCGAGGATTTGAGCAGCTTGCCATCGGTGGTTTTGGTGAGGTACGGCTCGCGGTCGTGCACGTCGGTGGTGCCCTCGTGCATGGACTCAAACACAATATGGCTGGGGCCGTCACCCAGTGTGCGCCCGCTGACGTGGCCGTTTTCGATCACCACGATGGAGCGGTCCACGTCCTCGGTCTCCAGGTCGTGGACGACGACTTCGCAGTTGGGGCCAAATTGGAGCGCCAGGCCGTGTGCAAGGCGCTTGTAGAACTCAATCTGTGCGGGGGTCATGGGTGCCTTCCTAAAAATTAGTTTGGGCTCACTGTGCCATAAACCCCACTTGTTCGCAAATAACGAAAGCGTCGCTGTGTTATGTGACCGTTCGGCGGCGAAAAGGTACCGATTACGGCAACAAACAATTTGTTAGGTTTTCCAATCAAAAAGTGTGATAGAACAGTGCTAACAAACTTTTTGTTTGGCATCCACATAAAAGTTCAGCCGTGTGAATGGGATCGGGCTGAAACGCGTATGCGGGGGCCGGCAAGAGAGAACTTAAGGAGTTCACCGTATGGCCGATAAGATCCAGTGGGCGGGCAACACGATGCCCAAGAGCGATGATAAGCACTTGGGAATCATGAGCCTCGACCACGTGAAGAAGGCCCGCGCCTTCCACCAGTCGTTCCCTCAATATACCGTCACTCCGCTTGCCCGCCTGGACGGTCAGGCTGCGCGCCTGGGCCTGTCCAACCTGTGCGTTAAGGACGAGAGCTATCGCTTTGGCCTCAACGCCTTTAAGGTTCTGGGCGGCTCGTTTGCCATGGCCAACTACATTGCCGACGAGACCGGCAAGGACGTTGCCGACTGCACCTTCGATTACCTGACCTCCGATCAGCTGGCCAAGGACTTTGGCCAGGCCACCTTCTTTACCGCCACCGACGGCAACCATGGCCGCGGCGTGGCATGGGCTGCCAACAAGCTGGGCCAGAAGGCCGTCGTGCACATGCCCAAGGGTTCCACCAAGCCCCGCTTTGATAACATCGCCGCCGAGGGCGCCACGGTGACCATCGAAGAGGTCAACTACGACGAGTGCGTGCGCATGGCCGCCGCCGAGGCCGACGCTTGCGAGCGCGGCGTTATCGTTCAGGACACCGCTTGGGAGGGCTACGAGAAGATCCCGTCCTGGATCATGGAGGGCTACGGCACCATGGCTTCCGAGGCTGCCGAGCAGCTGCGCGAGATGGCCATCAACCGCCCGACGCACGTCTTTGTCCAGGCTGGCGTAGGCTCGCTCGCCGGCGCCGTGGTGGGCTACTTCACCAACCTGTATCCCGATAACCCGCCCACCTTCGTCGTGGTCGAGTGCGCGCCTGCCGCCTGCCTGTACAAGGGCGCTGCCGCCGGCGACGGCGATCCGCGCATTGTGGACGGCGACATGCCCTCCATCATGGCCGGCCTGTGCTGCGGCGAGCCCAACATCTTGGGCTGGGATATCCTGCGCAACCACACCACCGCGTTCGTGTCCTGCCCCGACTGGGTCACCGCTCGCGGTATGCGTACCCTGGGTGCTCCCGAGAAGGGCGACCCGCGCGTCATCTCCGGCGAGTCCGGCGCCGTGACCACCGGCCTGGTCGAGACCCTCATGCTCGATCCCGAGTACGCCGAGCTCAAGGAGCTCATCGGCCTGGACAAGACGAGCTCCGTGCTCTGCTTCTCCACCGAGGGCGACACCGATCCGGATCAGTACCGTCGCATCGTCTGGGAGGGCGAGTATCCGACCTGCTAGCAGACTGACCTGTCCGGAGGCAGCCGGAGGACTTTACTCCCTGCTCGGACAGTCCTGCTCGCACGGAGAGCACATTAAGTGCTCTCCGGCTCGTGCGGAACTCGCGACGGAGCAAAGTCCTCCGTCCGCCTCCTATGGTTACTTGCTTGTGGGGTGCTCAACCTCACGCCGCTTGGCACAAGTGATCTATCTGAAATATCTACCTGTAGGTAAACCCTTGTAGAAAGGTTGACTGTTATGACTAAAGAACTCGATTTTGATGCCATTAAGGCTGCGGCTGAGTCCCATCGTGCTGATATGACGCGTTTTCTTCGCGCAATGATTAGCCACCCCTCTGAGTCTTGCGAGGAGGGTGAGGTTGTCGCTTGCATCAAGGCCGAGATGGAGAGCCTTGGCTATGACGAGGTCAAGGTCGACGGCCTGGGCAACGTCATGGGCTTTATGGGCGAGGGCGACAAGATCATCGCCATCGACTCTCACATCGATACCGTCGGCATCGGCAACATCGAGAACTGGGATGCCGATCCCTATGAGGGCTACGAGACCGACGAGATCATTTACGGCCGCGGCGGCTCCGACCAGGAGGGTGGCATGGCTTCTGCTACCTACGCAGCCAAGATGATGAAGGACATGGGCCTCATCCCCGAGGGCTACAAGATCATGGTCGTCGGCACCGTCCAGGAAGAGGACTGCGACGGCATGTGCTGGCAGTACATCTACAACAAGGACGGCATTAAGCCCGAGTTCGTCATTTCCACTGAGCCCACCGACGGCGGCATCTATCGCGGTCACCGCGGCCGCATGGAGATCCGCGTCGACGTTCACGGCACCTCCTGCCACGGTTCCGCTCCCGACCGCGGCGACAACGCCATCTACAAGATGGCCGACATCATCGCCGATGTCCGCGCCCTCAACAACAACGGCTGCGACGAGTCGACCGACATCAAGGGTCTCGTCAAGATGCTCGACCCCAAGTACAACCCCGAGCACTTCGAGGACGCCCGCTTCCTGGGCCGCGGCACCTGCACCGTCAGCCAGATCTTCTACACCAGCCCCAGCCGCTGCGCTGTCGCTGACTCCTGCGCCATCTCCATCGACCGTCGCATGACCGCCGGCGAGACCTGGGAGTCCTGCCTGGACGAGATCCGCAACCTGCCGGCCGCCAAGAAGTACGGCGACGACGTGAAGGTCTCCATGTACATGTACGACCGTCCGTCCTGGACCGGCGAGGTCTACGAGACCGAGGCTTACTTCCCCACGTGGATCAACAAGGAGACCGCTCCGCACGTCAAGGCCCTCGTCGACGCCCACAAGGCCATGTTCGGTGACGAGCGCATCGGCTGCGAGCCCAGCATGGACAAGCGCACCGGTCGCCCGCTGTGCGACAAGTGGACCTTCTCCACGAACTGCGTTTCCATCCAGGGCCGCTATGGCATCCCCTGCGTCGGCTTCGGCCCGGGTGCCGAGTCTCAGGCTCACGCTCCCAACGAGGTCACCTACAAGGACGACCTGGTCACCGCTGCCGCCATGTATGTGGCTGCCCTGAACCTCTACGATCCGAGCCAGGCCGATGGCGACGCCACCGTGTTCCGCGCCGGTCTGACCAACAACAAGATCGATTAGTCCCATTCCTCGATCTTGTTGAGCCGGGGACAGCTCGTGTCCCCGGCACCCCCTGTTGACTTGGGGCCCGCGGTCGTTATCTCCCATGCTTCCTCAACGGTAGCGGGTCCTCGTCATAGTGCTCTGCATGTTCTAGCCACACGCGCATGCCGGAGCACATCTGCTCATTGCAATCGTTTCATCTTTGGAAAGGATATTTACATGGACGCCAAGTTTACCGAGCTCGTCGAGCAGCTGAACGGCCTCGATTTTAAGGGCATGTACGGCAGCGACTTCCTGCACACCTGGGATAAGACCACCGATGAGCTCAAGGCGCTCTACATCGTCGCCGACGCCCTGCGCGAGCTGCGCGAGAACAACGTTTCGTCCAAGATCTTCGATTCGGGTCTGGCCGTCTCCCTGTTCCGTGACAACTCCACCCGTACGCGCTTCTCCTTCTCTAAGGCAGCCAACCTGCTCGGTCTTGAGCTGCAGGACCTGGACGAGAAGAAGTCCCAGATCGCTCACGGCGAGACCGTCCGCGAGACCGCTACCATGATCTCCTTCATGGCCGACGTCATCGGCATCCGCGACGACATGTACATCGGCAAGGGCGACGCCTACATGGCCGAGGTCTCCGAGTCCGTGCAGCAGGCCTACGAGGACGGCGTTCTGGATCACCGTCCCACGCTCATCTCCCTGCAGTCCGACTCCGATCACCCCACGCAGTCCTCTGCCGACATGCTCTACCTCATCAACGAGTTTGGCGGCCTCGAGAACCTCAAGGGCAAGAAGGTTGCTGTCACCTGGGCCTACTCGCCCTCTTACGGCAAGCCGCTGTCCTGCCCGCAGTCGCTGATCAGCCTGCTGCCCCGCTTTGGCATGGACGTCACCCTGGCCCACCCCGAGGGCTACGACCTCATGCCCGAGGTCGTCGAGCGCGCTAAGGGCTACGCCGCCGAGTCCGGCACCACCTTTAAGCAGGTCAACACCATGGCCGAGGCCTTCGAGGGCGCCGACATCGTGATCCCCAAGAGCTGGGCTCCGTTTGCCGCCATGGAGAAGCGCACCAACCTGTACGCCGAGGGCGACGACGCCGGCATCGCAGCGCTCGAGAAGGAGCTGCTCGCTCAGAACGCTACGCATCAGGATTGGTGCTCCACGACCGAGCTCATGGAGAAGACCGCCAACGGCCAGGACACCATCTTTATGCATCCGCTGCCCGCCGACATCTCCGGTGTCTCCTGCGAGCACGGCGAGGTCAACGCCGACGTCTTTGACATGCACCGCGTGGGCATGTACAAGGAGGCCAGCTACAAGCCGTACGCTATCGCAGCCATGATGTTCCTGCAGAAGGTTGCCGATCCCGCTGCTACCCTCAAGGCCCTCGATGAGCGCAACACCGCCCGTTGGTTCCAGGCCTAAAGCTGGGTTGAGGTAAGCCATGTAAAGGGGGCGCTCTGCCAACCGGCGGGGTGCCCCTTTTTGCATCGTGGGCGTGCGGGATAAGCGCTTTCGATGTAGATGCCCCGCGACGCGAGT
Organism: Collinsella aerofaciens; assembly: GCF_902364355.1. GTDB lineage: Bacteria > Actinomycetota > Coriobacteriia > Coriobacteriales > Coriobacteriaceae > Collinsella > Collinsella aerofaciens_AF. The sequence continues at coordinate 281,091 of NZ_CABJDK010000001.1, read as the reverse complement.
TATGGGTACGATGGTTTCAGGGGAGGTATCGCCATGAAACTTGGTTGCGTCATTATGGCTTCGGGCGAGGGCAAGCGATTTGGCTCTAACAAGATGCTCGCTGATATCTATGGCGAGCCGCTGATTGCTCGGACCATTGATTCGGTTCCCCGGGGCTTTGACGTTGTGGTTTCGACGCGTTGGCCCGAGGTCGCTCAGATTTGTGATGACAAGCATTGCCCGTGCGTGCTGCACGATGGCGAGCTGCGCAGCGAAAGCGTCCGTGCGGGCCTTTCGTGGGGAGTCGAACGCAACTGGAAAGGTTGCCTCTTTTTGCCGGGCGACCAGCCGCTCGTGAGTTCGGATTCTTTTGAGGCTATGGTTCGTGCATTTGACGAGCGTGGCCGCAAGCATCCGGTGCGCCTTGCGTGCAACGGTGAGCCTTCGAGCCCGGTGATCTTTCCGGCGGAACTGTTCGATGCACTTATGTGTCTTGAGGGTAAGGACGGCGGCGGTTCGATCCTCAAGGACCGTGCCGACGTGGTGCTGGTCGAGGCGCGTGCCTACGAGCTGTGGGACGTCGATACCGTCAAAGGACAGCGACGCATAACGGAGCATATCGCCGCCTGCTCGTATTTTGATCGCGTGGCCAACTGCATCAATCAATAAGGAGCAATTATGATCATCATCAAAAACGGCGCACTCGTGACGCCCCAGGGGCTTCGCCGCGCCGATCTTGCCATGGAGGGCGACAAGATTGTGCGGATTGCCGCGGCAATCGAGCCGGGCGAGGGCGATACCGTCGAGGACGCCACCGACTGTTGGGTGTTTCCCGGCTTTATCGACGGCCACACGCACATGCAGTGCTGGACCGGCATGGATTGGACAGCCGATAGCTTTGAGACCGGCACGCGCGCGGCTGCCTGCGGCGGCACGACGACCATTGTGGACTACGCGACGGCCGATCGCGGCGTGACCATGCCCGATGCCTTGGTCGAGTGGCATCATCGCGCCGACGGCACCTGCACCGCCAACTATGCCTTCCATATGGCGCTTGCCGAGTGGAATGAGCGCAACCGCGCCGATCTTTCGGCCATGCGCGAGGCGGGCGTGTCGTCGTTTAAGACCTACTTTGCCTACGACCATCTGCGCCTGGACGATGCCGAGACGCTCGAGGTGCTGGAGGAGCTCAAGCGCGTGGGCGGTATCCTGTGCGTGCATTGCGAGAACGGCACGTTGGTCAACGCGCTGCAGAAGCGCGTGTTTGAGCAGGGTATCCACGGGCCCGAGGGCCATGCGCTCAGCCGTCCAGACGTGTGTGAGGCCGAGGCCGTGAGCCGCCTGCTGTATCTGGCGCACTTGGCCGGGGACGCTCCGGTCAACGTGGTGCACCTTTCGACCAAGCTGGGGCTCGAGGCCATTCGCGCTGCCAAAGCGCGCGGGCAGAAGAACATCTATGTCGAGACATGCCCTCAGTATCTGATGCTCGACGACACGTGCTACTTGGAGCAGGGCGAGGACGGCTTTGCGGGCGCCAAGTACGTGATGAGTCCGCCGCTGCGCCATGCCGGCGACCGTGCGGCACTGCGCGAGGCGCTTGTGGCCGGCGAGATCGATACGATTGCGACCGACCACTGTAGCTTTAACCTGCACGGGCAAAAGGACCGCGGGCGCGACGACTTCCGCGCGATTCCCAACGGCGGACCCGGCGTGGAGCATCGTCCCGTCGCGATCGCTACGAGCTTTGAGGGACAGCTGGGTCCCGAGGATCTGTGCCGCCTGATGAGCGAGAACCCGGCGCGCGTCTTTGGCATGTATCCGCACAAGGGCTGTCTTGCCGAGGGCGCCGATGCCGACGTGTGCGTGTGGGATCCCAAGGCGCGCTGGACGATTAGCGCCGCGACGCAGCATCAGGCCGTGGACTACACGCCGCTCGAGGGCTTTGAGGCGCACGGCCGCGCCAAGGCCGTGTTTGTGAACGGCGTACTGGCTGCGCGCGACGGCGAGCCCACCGGAGCCCAACCCGGCCGCTACGTCCCCCGCTAGCGGGAAGGGCGTCCTCCGCAGTTGCGGTGAAATACGGACTGTTTGGCCGCCTGGCGGCCGTAAACAGTCCGTATTTCACCGCAACTGCGGAGGCTGGGGCCGGCTATCGGAGGCTGGTGGCGATGAGGGGGCGGTTGATGGCTGCCTCGAAGCGATCTGCCATCGTTGGGTCAGCAAGCGTGTCGACTTGGTTGAGCATGATGCGGGCATTGTTGAGGTTCAGCATCCGCAGCTCGGCATTGAGCACCTGGGCGACGCGCTCTGGGGTGGCAGCGTCGGTGGGCTCGCAGCCGCAACGCTCGCAAAAGAGCTCGGGGCGGTGGACGGCTTCGTTGATGGGCTTGCCGAGCCCCGAGGCGCCGATGAGCCAGATGACGTTGACCGTCCCGGCGGGAACGACCGGCTCCCACGGGGCGTGCGCCTTGAGCGGGAGCCGCTTGCTGCCGTCCGCCTCGGCCAGGACGTAGTCAAAGCGCTGCGCCAGCTCGTTGGGCGGCTCGGCGGGGGCGGAGAGCTTGCCTGTCTCCGGGTCCAAAATACCCGCCTGGCAGATGCTTCCGCGGCTCATGCCAGCGCATGCCTCGCAGGTGCAGCCGGGAACATGCGGGGCACCCGGTTTCCAGGGTGCGGCGTCCAGGCGACGATTCGACCCGTCCCACGGGACGCCGGCGACGGGAAACATGTGCGTGGTGGTGCAGAGGAGCACGCGGCCGCCCGCGCGCATAAGCTCAAGGCCGAGCGTCTTCAGCAACGTCGACTTGCCGCCGCTGCCGATAATCGCGGTAATGCCCGGCTCGATCCTGAGCGCCGAGACAAGATTGCCGCTAACCGTTTCCATCTGTTCACCGCCGTATAATACTGTGATAATAAATAATCATCAGAGTAGCGGTCGAACCGCTTTTGCTCTGCTCAAACCGTAGCACAGGGAGGTGTCCCGGGAATGCTCGTTTATGTTCGCGGCGCCGGCGATATCGCCACGGGTGTCGCTGCCCGTTTGGTGCGCGCCGGCGTGTCGGTCGTTATGGCAGATATCGCGGTTCCCACGTGCATCCGTCGCACAATCTGTTTTTGCGAGGCAATTCGCTTGGGCGAGGTCGAGGTCGAGGGCATTCGCGCCCGCTTGGCGCAGACGTCGGCCGAGGCGCTTGAGATTACCGAGGCGGGGGATGTCGCCGTGGTGGTGGACCCCCAGGCCAAGATGCTCGACGAACTGAAGCCCGCGGCTGTGGTCGACGCGATTCTGGCCAAGCGCAACCTGGGTACCACGCGCGACATGGCGCCTGCCGTTATTGCCGTGGGACCGGGCTTTACCGCGCCGGTTGACTGCGACGCCGTGGTCGAGACCATGCGCGGGCATTTTTTGGGCCGTGTCATTACCCAAGGTTCGCCCCAGCCCAACACGGGCGTGCCGGGCATTATCGCCGGCTATGGCAAAGAGCGCGTTATCCACAGCCCCGCCGCCGGCGTGTTCCGGTCCGACCGTGCAATCGGCGACATCGTGAGCGTCGGAGATGTGATTGGCTACGCGGGCGATACGCCCATGTGCACGCAGATCGATGGCTGTCTGCGCGGGCTTTTGGCGAACGGCGTGCAGGTGACTGAGGGCTTTAAATGCGCCGATGTCGATCCGCGCGGCGATGCCAGCTATATCAACTACATTTCGGACAAGGCGACGTCGGTCGGCGGCGGCGTGCTCGAGGCACTCGCTATGCTCACCGATATCTTTAGAGGATAGAAGGCGGCAATGGAAAAGCTCGATGTTGTGAATGCGGCGCTTGTCGCCCTGCGTGCTGGCGAGACGTGCGAGCTCGTGGTCGTGGCCGGCACGGTAGGGTCGTCACCGCGCGGCGTGGGCGCCTGGATGGCCGTCTTTGCCGACGGTAGCCAGGCGGGCACTATCGGCGGCGGCAAGATTGAGCTCTTTGCGCTGGACGAGGCACGCGAGCTGCTGGCCGGGGGTAAATCGCGTCTGGTCCGCTACACCATGGGCGGAGAGAACTCCGATACCGGCATGATCTGCGGCGGAGCCATCTGCCTGTGCTACCTGCATCTGGATGCGACCCAGGCACCGTTGCTCCAGTCGGTTGCCGACGTCTTGGCGTATCGACGCATCGGCGACTTCACCATCGATTTTGAGCCGTTTATCGCAAACGCGCTCGAAGGCGATGTTGCCGAATACCATGGCGAGGAATCGCGCCGCACCATTGCGGGCTGCCCCGGGCTTTCGCTGGTGGAGGAGGGGAGTAAGGTCACCTATACCAACGCTGCCTCCGAGATTCCCCCGGCGCACATCGAGACGCTCTGCCCCGAGGGTCTGACCTACATCTTTGGCTGCGGGCACGTGGGCGCCGCGACGGCACGCGTGCTCACGGCGGCGGGCTTTGCCGTCGTGGCGTGCGATGACCGCCCCGGCACGCTGACGCCCGAATGGGTGCCCGGTGTCTACGATCGTCGTCTGGTCGACTACAAGAACCTTGCTGAGCAGTGCCCCATCGGCCCGCGCGACTTGGTGGTCGTGGCAACAGCAGGCCACAAGTCCGATATCGATGTGGTGATTCAGGCCATGCGCGCCAAACCCGCCTATCTGGGTTGCTTGGGTTCGCGCCGCAAGACGGCCTTTGTGCGGGCCCGCTTGGAGCAGGAGGGCTTTGCGCAGGACCAGATCGACGAGCTGCACCTGCCGATCGGTGTCGCCATCGAAGCCGAGGACCCCGAGGAGATCGCCATCTCCATAGCCGCCGAAATGATCCACCTGCGCCGCACCAAGCTCGTCCCCCGCAAGCGCTAATCGCATCCCCACCAATAAGTTGCGGTGAAATACGGATTGTTTAAGCCTGTTAGGCCGCCCAACAGTCCCTATTTCACCGCAACTGCTTTTTGGGACCCATTTGTGCGGGGGAGTTGTGGAGTTGTGCAGGCAGACGAGGTTTTTCTGGAAATACGCTCCCGATGCGCGTATAGTACCGATTGTTTTGTCGGCTCCTGCTGCGTCGAGTCCAAACCGCGAAATGCCATGAGCGGCACGGATGCAGCCAGGAGGCACGAGGACAACCCATCGTGGCCACGCCCCGTGCTTAAAACCCCAAGAAGGAGTGAACAATGGCAGAAGAGAAGTATGTGCCGCGTCTGAAGACCAAGTACAACAACGAGGTCAAGCAGCAGCTTCAGGACAAGTTCCAGTACGAGAACGTCATGATGATCCCCAAGTTTGAGAAGATCGTCGTGAACATGGGTGTCGGCGAGGCCGCTACTGATTCCAAGGCCATCGACGGTGCCGTGCGCGACCTGCGCGCCATCACCGGCCAGCAGCCGATGATCACCCGCGCCCGCAAGTCCATCGCTACCTTCCGCCTGCGCGCTGGTATGCCGATCGGCTGCAAGGTTACCCTGCGTGGCGACCGTATGTGGGAGTTCTTCGATCGTCTGACCTCCGTCGCGATCCCCCGTATCCGCGACTTCCGCGGCATCTCCGCCAAGAGCTTCGACGGCCGTGGTAACTTCTCCATGGGCGTCACCGAGCAGCTCATCTTCCCCGAGATCGACTTCGACTCCGTCGATCACCAGCGTGGTATGGACATCACTTTCGTGACCACCGCCAACACCGATGAGGAGGCCAAGGCCCTTCTGGACGCCTTCGGTTTCCCGTTCAAGAAATAGGTTCACCTGCCCTATAAGCGCCGTTCCCACAAGGGGGCGGCGCTTGGGGCGAACAATACTCTATGTGAGGAGGATATAAGTGGCTAAGACATCGATGATCGTCAAGTGCAATCGCAAGCAGAAGTTCTCTACTCGTGAGTACACGCGCTGCCAGCGCTGCGGCCGTCCGCACTCTGTGTACCGCAAGTTCGGCCTGTGCCGTGTCTGCTTCCGCGAGCTTGCACTCAAGGGCGAGCTTCCCGGCGTTAAGAAGGCCAGCTGGTAAGTCACTACCAGCGTTTCAAGCATCCGTTTGGAACAGGGAAAACGCGCTAGTTAGGCTTTGCCGTTAAGGGCGGCGAAGAACCAAGAGCACGTGTTCATCAAGAACGAAGGAGAATCTGTATGAACCTTACAGACCCGATCGCAGATATGCTTACGCGCATCCGTAACGCTAACTCTGTGAACAAGGCCACGGTCTCCATGCCGAGCAGCAAGAAGCTCGTCGAGATCGCTCGTGTTCTGCACGAGGAGGGCTACATCGAGGGCTACGATGTCGAGGACACCGTTCCCCAGAAGACTCTGCACATCACGCTTAAGTATGGTCCCAAGAAGGCTAAGGTCATCAACGGCATCCGCCGCATTTCCAAGCCGGGCCTGCGTAAGTACACCGGCGTTGCCGACATGCCCCGCGTCCGCGGTGGCCTTGGTACCGCCATTATTTCCACCAGCCATGGCGTCATGACCGACCGCGATGCTCGCAAGCACAACGTCGGCGGCGAGATCATCGCTTACGTCTGGTAAATCGCTCGGTAGGTAGAAGGAAAGGAGATCACCGTGTCTCGTATCGGTAATAAGCCTGTCCAGATTCCCGCCGGAGTCGAAGTGGCAGTCAACGGCAACAACGTTGTCGTCAAGGGCCCCAAGGGCCAGCTCGAGCTCGATGTCTTTGAGAAGCTCGCTATCAACGTCGAGGACAACGTCCTCACCGTTTCCCGTCCCGACGACGAGCGTGAGACCCGTGCCCGCCACGGCCTCACCCGCGCCCTCATCCACAACATGGTTGTTGGCGTTTCCGAGGGCTTCGAGAAGAAGCTCGAGCTCGCCGGCGTCGGTTACCGCGTGCAGCAGAAGGGCAAGAACCTCGAGTTCTCCCTGGGCTTCTCGCACCCCGTGATCGTCGAGGCTCCCGAGGGCATCACCTTCGAGGTTCCCGACAACACCCACGTGAACGTCAAGGGTATCAATAAGCAGCAGGTCGGTCAGATCGCCGCTGAGATCCGCGGCCATCGTCCTCCCGAGCCTTACAAGGGCAAGGGTATCCACTACGTTGGCGAGCACATCCGCCGCAAGCTGGGTAAGGCCGCCAAGTAGTCGTAACCGACTCACTCGCATAAGACCAGCACCCCGTCAGGTGCTGGCAAGATCAACCTTTTTAGGAGTTTACGTATGAACAAGCATAAGGCGAAGCTGGAAGGCCTCAAGCGTCGTCAGCGTCGTGTTCGCGGCAAGGTCTCGGGTACCTCCGAGCGTCCGCGTCTTCGCGTGACCCGTACTAACGCCAACATCTATGCCCAGATCATCGACGACAGCAAGGGCTCCAGCCTGACGCTCGTCTCTGCCTCGACCCTCGAGGCCGAGTTCAAGGGCACCCACACCTCGAACAAGGAGGCTGCGGAGAAGGTCGGTCAGCTCGTTGGCAAGCGTGCCATCGAGGCCGGCATCACCAAGGTCGCCTTCGATCGCGGTGGCCGTATCTACCATGGCCGCGTCAAGGCCCTCGCCGACGGTGCTCGTGCCGCCGGTCTCGAGTTCTAGGAGGTATGTAGCACATGGCTCGTAATCAGAAGCAGCAGCGCGAGGCCTCCGAGTTCGAGGAGCGCGTCGTTTACATCAACCGCGTGTCGAAGACCGTCAAGGGTGGTCGTCGCATGAGCCTCGTCGCTCTCGTCGTCGTTGGCGACGGCAAGGGCAACGTCGGCGTTGGCATGGGCAAGTCCGCTGAGGTGCCCCTGGCCATCTCCAAGGCGTCTCTCGATGCCAAGAAGAACATGTTCCACGTGCCGGTGACCGAGCAGGGCACCATCCCGCACGAGGTTCTCGGCCACTTTGGTGCCGGCCGCATCATCATCAAGCCCGCTGTCGAGGGTACCGGCGTTATCGCCGGCGGCGCTGTGCGTCCCCTCTTCGAGCTTGCTGGCATCAAGAACGTCCTGTCCAAGTCCCTCGGTACCGACAACGGCCTCAACATCATCAAGGCTGCCGTCGAGGGCCTCAAGGAGCTCTCCAGCCCTGAGGACGTCGCGGCTCGCCGTGGCCTGACGGTCTCCGAGATGTTCGTCGGTAAGGAGAACTAAGCATGGCTGACACCATCAAGATCAAGCAGGTCCGCAGCACCAACGGTTGCAAGCAGGACCAGGTCCGTACTGTCCGTGCCCTCGGTCTCCACAGGATCCGCGAGGTTCGCGAGATTGCTGACAACGAGTCCGTCCGCGGCATGATCTTCAAGGTCAAGCACCTTGTCGAGATTGTAGAGGAGTAGCAAATGCAGCTTCACGATCTTACTCCCGCGCCCGGTTCCACCAAGAACCGTAAGCGCGTCGGCCGTGGCAATTCTTCGGGTCACGGCACCACTTCTGGCCGCGGCCAGAAGGGCCAGGGTTCCCGCTCTGGCGGCACCAAGGGTGCCGGCTTCGAGGGTGGCCAGACTCCGCTGGCTATGCGCCTGCCCAAGCTTCCGGGCTTCCGCAACCCCCGTCGTATCGAGTACACCGCTGTTAACGTTGAGCGTCTCGAGCGTAAGTTCGAGGATGGCGCTGTGATCGACGGTGCCGCTCTTAAGGCCGCTCGCATCACCAAGAGCGAGTTCGAGCCCGTCAAGGTGCTCGGCAATGGTGAGCTCACCAAGAAGTTCACGGTCAAGGTCGACAAGGTCAGCGCTTCTGCGCAGGCCAAGATCGAGGCCGCCGGCGGAAAGGTCGAGCTGCCGTGCTAAATGGTCTTAAGAATGCTTTCCGCATCAAAGAATTGCGCGAAAAGATTCTTTTTACCATAGCTATGCTCGTCGTGTACCGCATTGGTGCGCACGTTCCTGTGCCCGGCATTCCCTTCCAGGGGATGCTGGGCCTTTTCTCGACCGATAACAATTCGGTCGCCGCAGGTGCTATGGCCCTCCTGAATCTTTTCTCTGGCGGCGCGTTGAGCTATGTGTCGGTGTTTTCGCTGGGCATCATGCCTTACATCACCAGCTCGATCATCCTCCAGATGCTCCAGGCCGTCGTGCCTTCCCTGCATGAGCTTGCCCGCGAGGGCGAGGTCGGTCAGACCAAGATTACGCAGTATTCGCGTTACCTCACCTTGGCTCTGGCAATCCTCAACTCCGTGGGTTACCTCTTCCTCTTTAAGAGCTTCGGCATCAGCTTTAATGGCGCCGGCGCTCCCGAGATCATCTTCGACCTCATGGTCGTCGGCACGCTCACTGCGGGCGCCATGCTGATCATGTGGATTGGTGAGCTCATCACCCAGCGCGGTATCGGCAATGGCATGTCGCTGATCATCTTTGCGAACATCATGGCCGGCCTTCCGCAGGCTATCTTCTCCAGCACCGAGGGTAATGCCGGTGGCATCATCACCATGGTGATCATCTGCGCCATCATCCTGCTGGTTATCCCGCTGATTGTTTTCCTTGAGCGCGGCCAGCGCCGCATCCCGGTCTCCTATGCCAAGCGCGTCGTGGGCCGTCGCATGATGGGTGGCCAGACCACCTACCTGCCCATCAAGGTCAACACCGCGGGCGTCGTGCCGATCATCTTTGCCTCGGCGCTGCTGTACTTCCCGGCTCAGATTGCCGTGTTCTTCCCCGGCATCGGCTGGATTCAGGCAGTTGCCTCTGCGCTTTCGACCGGTTGGCTCAACTGGGTGCTTAACGTTGTCCTCATCGTGTTCTTCGCGTACTTCTACACCTCCATGGTGTTCAACCCCGATGACACGGCCGACAACCTTAAGAAGCAGGGTGGCTTTATTCCGGGCGTCCGTCCGGGTAGGGCTACCGCGGCCTACATCAAGAACGCGCTCAACAAGATCACGCTTCCCAGCGCTGTCTTTTTGGCGCTCATCGCCATCGTGCCTTCGATCATCTTCTCCTTCACGGGTAACCATCTGATCCAGGCATTTGGCGGCACGTCCATCCTCATCATGGTCGGCGTCGTGCTCGACACGGTCGATAAGCTCGAAGGCCAGATCAAGATGTATGATTACGATGGATTCTTTAAATAGGCTAGAGGAGGATTGCTCATGAACCTCGTATTGCTCGGAGCTCCGGGTGCCGGTAAGGGCACCGTCGCACAGGAGCTCGTCGCCGAGTTTGGCGTCGCTCACATTTCCACGGGCGACCTGCTGCGTGCTGCCGTCAAGGGTGGCACCGAGCTTGGTATTCAGGCTAAGAAGTACATGGACGCTGGCGAGCTCGTTCCCGACCAGCTCGTGATCGACCTTGTCAAGGAGCGCCTTGCTGCCGATGACGCCCAGCAGGGCTTCATCCTCGACGGCTTCCCGCGCAACACCGCCCAGGCTGTGACGCTCGATTCCGAGCTCTCCGCCATGGGTCGCGAGATCGACTGCGCCCTTCTGGTCGACGTGGCCCCCGAGGTCATCATCGCTCGTCTGTCTTCGCGTCGCACTTGCCGCGCCTGCGGTTACACCGGCACCGCTGCCGATGCTACCTGCCCCAAGTGCGCCGGCGAGATGTATCAGCGCGACGACGACAAGCCCGAGACCATCAAGAACCGTCTCGACGTCTACGAGAAGTCCACGAGCCCGCTCGTCGACTACTATCGTGGCCAGGGTCTGCTCAAGTCGGTCAACGGTGACCAGGCTCGCGAGACCGTGTACGGGGATGTCAAAGAGGCTCTCGGTCTATGATCAAGATTAAGTCTGCAACGCAAATCGAGCAGATGAAGAAGGCAGGAGCGCTATCTAAGATGGCGCTCCGCCACGTTGGAGCCATGGTGCGCCCTGGTGTTTCGACCTTTGAGCTCGATCAGCTCGCGGAGCAGATTATCCGTATGCATGGCGGCACCCCGGCCTTTAAGGGTTACGGCGGGTTCCCCGGTACCATTTGCGCATCGATTAACGATGCCGTGGTCCACGGTATTCCCAACCCCGACATGATCCTGCGCGATGGCGATATCATCTCCATCGATACGGGAGCCGTTGTCGACGGTTGGGTTGGCGATAACGCTTGGACGTTTTTTGTCGGCACACCCACGCCCGAGGCCAAGGCCCTGTGCGAGGTCACGCGCGATTGCCTTAAGGCTGCCATCGAGCAGGCTGTTCCCGGTAACCATATCGGGGATGTTGGTTACGCCGTTCAGTCCCTCGCCGAGTCTCACGGTTACGGCGTGCTTCGTGACTATGTGGGCCATGGCATTGGCCGCGTGATGCACGAGGACCCCAACGTTCCTAACTATGGAAAGAAGGGGAGGGGCGTTCGCCTCCAGGCCGGCATGGTCATTGCCATCGAGCCGATGGTTACGATGGGTTCCAACCATGTGAGCACGGGCTCCGACGGTTGGATTGTTACGACCAACGACCACCTGCCCGCCGCACACTACGAGAACACCGTCGCCATTACCAATGACGGTCCGGTGATTATCACCACGGATGCCCAAGGTGCTTGGTGTTCGCTCCAAGGCGGAGAAATGTAACAAGTTCCACTTAGTTGTGGAGCCATTACGAAGTTATTACGATGCGTGCATACGTGTTGTAGAATACTCAATCGCTGTCGTTTTCTAGAGAAAGATGATTGCTTGTGAAGAAGGAAGACGCAATTGAGCTCGAGGGTACGGTAAAGGAACCGCTGCCCAATGCCATGTTTAAGGTCGAGCTCGAGAACGGTCATTCGGTTCTGTGCAACATTTCTGGCAAGATCCGAATGAATTACATCCGTATTCTCCCCGGTGACAGGGTTGTCGTGGAGCTTTCCCCGTACGACCTGACCCGCGGCCGCATCACCTATCGCTACAAATAGCGGCACGCATACGCGCACTCCATTTCCGACTGCAGGCTTAGCTCAACCTACGGTCGGATTGTGTGTGAAGACCAGCCATAGTTTTAAACGCCTGCGGCTGGGCGAGTAGATAGTAGGGAAGTAGTTTGAGCGCTACCGAAAGGAAGAACGATGAAGGTACGTCCTTCGGTCAAGAAGATGTGCGATAAGTGCAAAATCATTAGGCGCCATGGCAAGGTCCTCGTCATTTGCGAGAACCCCCGTCATAAGCAGCGTCAGGGTTAAGAGAGGAGACTACGTTGGCCCGTATTAATGGTGTCGACCTCCCGCGTGAGAAGCGCGTTGAGATCGGTCTGACCTACATTTACGGCATCGGCCGCACCACTGCGACGAAGATCTGCGTCGAGTGCAACGTTAACGTGGATACGCGCGTTAAGGACCTCACCGAGGATGAGGTTAACGCCATCCGTGATTATATCGATAAGAACCAGATCATGGTTGAGGGCGACCTCCGCCGTGAGCGCAACCAGAACGTCAAGCGCCTTATGGACATCGGCTGCAACCGCGGCCTTCGTCACCGCAAGGGCCTCCCGGTCCGCGGCCAGCGCACCCACACTAACGCTCGTACCCGTAAGGGCCCGAAGCGTCAGATCGGTGCTAAGAAGAAGAAATAAGGAGCGCTAGATAGATGGCTACTGCTAAGAAGAACGTTCGCGCTGCCCGTCTGAAGCGCGCGGACCGTAAGAACATTTCCGTGGGCCAGGCTCACATTCGTTCTACGTTCAACAACACGATCGTTTCGATCACCGATCCCCAGGGCAACGTCATTTCCTGGAAGTCGGCTGGCCAGGTGGGCTTCAAGGGCTCCCGTAAGTCCACGCCGTTCGCTGCCCAGATGGCTGCCGAGGCTGCTGCCAAGCAGGCCATGGAGCACGGTATGAAGAAGGTTTCCGTCTTCGTCAAGGGCCCCGGCTCCGGTCGTGAGACCGCCATTCGCTCCCTCCAGGCTGCTGGCCTCGAGGTCTCGAGCATCCAGGACAAGACCCCCATTCCGCACAACGGCTGCCGCCCCAAGAAGCGTCGCCGCGTGTAACTGAAAGGATCGTATCAATATGGCAATCGACAGGACTCCTGTTCTTAAGCGCTGCCGTCAGCTCGGGATCGATCCCGCTGAGCTCGGTTACAGCAGCAAGAAGGAATCTATCCGTCAGCCCAAGCGCCGTCGCAAGGAATCTGAGTACGGCATGCAGCTGCGCGAGAAGCAGAAGGTCAAGTTCATCTATGGCGTTCTGGAGAAGCAGTTCCACGGGTACTTCAACAAGGCCCGCAAGATGAACGGCGTCACCGGTGAGAACCTCATGATCATCCTTGAGTCTCGCCTCGACAACGTCGTCTTCCGTCTTGGCTTCGCCCGCACCCGCAAAGAGGCTCGTCAGTCCGTCCGTCACGGTCACTTCACCGTGAACGGCAAGCGCGTGGACATCCCGTCCTACCGCGTCAAGGCCGGCGACGTCGTCGCTGTCGGCGAGAAGTTCCGTGACCTCCTCCCCATCAAGGAGGCTCTGATTTCCTCCGAGCGCTTTGAGGTCCCTGGCTGGCTCGAGGTCGATATCGAGAAGCTGTCTGGTAACGTGCTCGCTCTGCCGACGCGTGAGCAGATCAGCGGTGATATCAACGAGCAGCTCATCGTCGAGCTCTACTCTAAGTAGTCCATCCGGGCTGCTGAGGCTGGAGGTAATACATGTCAGAATTCATTAGGCCTCAGGTTCAGGTCGAAGAGATCAACGAGACGTCTGCTCGTGTCTCCGTCGAGCCGCTCGAGCGTGGCTACGGCGATACGCTGGGTAACTCCCTTCGTCGCGTACTTCTGTCCTCGCTCGAGGGTGCCGCCGTCGAGGCTATTCAGATCGATGGTGCACAGCACGAGTTCATGACCATCCCTAACATGGTCGAGGATGTCACCGACATCGTCCTGAATGTCAAGGGTCTTGTCTTCAGGGCTCTCGGCACGACCGACGAGGCGACCGCCACCATTTCTGTTGACGGCCCCTGCGAGGTCACCGGTGCGGACTTCTTTATTCCGTCCGAGTTTGAGCTGGTCAACCCCGAGCAGCACATCGCTACGCTTACCGAGGGTGGCCATCTCACCATGAGCATGCGCATCGGCTATGGCCGCGGCTATGTCTCTGGCGAGGCTAACAAGCGCGACAACGATCCCATCGGTGTGATCCACGTCGACTCGCTGTACTCGCCGGTTTCCCGTTGCGCCAAGCTCGTTGAGGCTTGCCGTGTCGGTCAGCACACCGACTACGACCGCCTTGTCCTCGAGATCGAGACCAACGGCTCCATCGCCCCGCGCGACGCCGTGGTCCAGGCTGCCAATATCATCAACCAGCATATGGCCGCCTTTATGAACCTTGCCGAGACCCCCGAGGTCGAGGAGGAGGCTTCGATCTTCGCTCCCGAGGTCACCAACGACAACGCCGAGCTGGACAAGCAGATCGAGGATCTGGACCTTTCCGTCCGTTCCTACAACTGCCTTAAGCGCGCCAGCATTCACTCGGTCCGTCAACTCGTTGAGTTCTCGGAGAACGATCTGCTCAACATCCGTAACTTCGGTGTTAAGTCGATCGAGGAAGTGAAGGACAAGCTTGAGTCCATGGGCCTGAGCCTGAAGGCTTAATGCTTCGCATATTTGAGGAGAAACTAGACCATGCGTCACAACGTTAAGAAGGGCCTGAAGCTCGGCACCGATGCGAGCCACACCAAGGCCATGAAGAAGAGCCTTGCTAAGGCCCTCTTCGAGAACGACCGCATCAAGACCACCGAGACCCGCGCTAAGGCGCTGCGTTCGGTCGTCGATCCGATCATCACCTGGGCCAAGAAGGGCGACCTGCACTCTCGTCGTCTGGCTATCGCCAAGCTCGGCGATAAGCAGCTCGTTGCCGAGATCTTCGACAAGGCTGCTCAGGGCATGTGGCAGGACCGCAACGGCGGTTACACCCGCATCATGAAGCTCGGTAACCGTAAGGGCGACAACGCTCCCATCGTTATCATGGAGCTCGTCACCGAGCCTTGCACGCCTAAGGCCAAGAAGGCTGCTCCGGCCCCCAAGAAGGCCGCTGCTCCCAAGAAGGTCGAGGCCGTCGAGGAGGCTCCTGCTGAGGAGACCGCTGAGTAGACAATCCGTCTGCATAGGCTATATTCGAGGGGTACGTTCGCGTACCCCTCTTTTTTTGTCGCGATACCGTTGCTTGTTTGTTGGGAGCGCCCATGACCGCGCCGTCTGATTTCAATTCGATTCCTGAGCTCGATGCCACGCTTGTATTCTGTGTTGCCTATGATGGCTCGTCCTATAGCGGATTTGCCGAGCAGCCGGGCCAGACGACCGTTGCGGGCGAGTTGCGCCGCGCTATCGAGACGCTGCTGCGCCGCCCGATCGATCTGACGTGTGCGGGTCGTACCGATGCCGGCGTGCATGCGGTGGCCCAGTACATTAGCGTGCCCGTAACGGACGCTGAGCTTGCTCTGACGCGCCGTAGGTGGCTGAGGGCTATGGATGCCCTCCTGCCCAAAGATATCGCCATAAACGAGGTCTACAAGGCCCGTAGGGGCTTTTCTGCCCGCTTTGACGCGCGGTCCCGTACGTATACGTACCGTATTGCCGATCGCGATGCGCGCCCCGTGCTCTCGCGCGGTGCGGTGTGGTGGCATCGCTATCCCCTCGACGTCGATGCGATGGCGGCCGCCTGCCCTGCGCTTTTGGGCGAGCAGGACTTTAAGAGCTTTTGCAAGGTTGCCTCTGCTGTGGGCAAGCCCACGCACCGCTGCGTGATGCGTGCGGAGTTTGGCCACGAGGTCGCTTTTGGCGAGGATATCCTGACCTTCACTATCGAGGGCAATGCGTTTTTGCACTCGATGGTGCGTACCATTGTAGGAACGCTCGTGGAGATTGGCATGCATCGTCGCGATCCCCAGTGGATGCGCGAGGTTATTGACGCCCGTGACCGAACCGCTGCGGGTCCCACGGCGCCTGCCTGCGGCCTTACGTTTATGGGTGTGGATTACGGCCCCGACGAGCTTGTCGTTCTCGACTAGGGGAGTGCTCGGCGCGTCTGTGCCTTGCGCATACTATGTGTGAGCTGCGCGTGTGCAACATCTGTTCTTGGCGTGCAACATGTTAGGCGGCTCGTTGCTTTTATAGCTCGGGTGTACCATGAACGACAGTTTGATTTGGTGCTATCGAGAGGATGGAAAACTTGGTTCGACGTTGTTCGCATCCGCGACTTTCGGTGATCCTTGTGGTAGAAGGTTCGCCCAGCTATGCGATGCGTGCGCTCGAGAGTATCCAGAACCAAGACCTCTATGATTTGCAGATTGTCGTTGTCTGCCGCGATGCTGCGCCCGGTGTGCGCCATTCGCTTCAAGTTGCTGCCGACAGGGACATCCATATTGATTTGATTGACGTCGAGGACGCGAAGCGCGGCGCTTGTCTTCGTGCCGGTTTTGATGCCTCGCGCGGCTCTCAAATCATCGCCATGAACGCCGATGAGTGGTTTGCTCCGCAGTCCCTTTCCAAGATGGTCGATATCGCGTGCGATACTGCGGCAGACATAGTGTTCCCCACGGTGTCGCTCGACCGCTATGATGCACATCGAGAGCGCCATTCGCGTGTCTTGGATGCTGCCTCTATTGTCATTGAAGACAAGTCTTCGATGGTGGCCGGGCTGCCTCAGTTGATTTTAGGCGGCTTGGTTGCTCAAGTCTCTGGCGTGATGTACAGCCGTCCACTGTTTGAGGCATGTCTTTTGTGCGATAAGACGTTTCGCACGGTTGGGTTTATGGCGTGCGCGCTCTCGCAGGCACAGCGCGTCTCCGGATGCGGCGACGCTTGTTTCCACGCGGCGGCGCCTAAGCTTACAGATGCCTTTGATCCCACCATGTATGCCAAGGTATCCGATGACACCCGGGCGCTCGACGAGCTTGCGGACTCACTCTCGGAAGCAGATAGCGGTGGTCGGCTCAAGCTGGCAAGCCAAAAGTTCTACTTTGCCGGACTGGTCGCCTGCATCGAGAATTTGTGTCTGAGCCCGCATGGAGTGTCGTCAATCGAGCGTTCCGCCCGCATGCGTGATATGCTCGAGGCGCCTCGAACCCGTCAGATGGTCGCCGCGCTCAAGGACAACCATCGGGGACTGGGCCTGTTGTTTGGGCCGATCGCCAGCGCTAAGCCCGCGCGCTGCGTGATGTGTACGCATCTGGCAGCTTTTCTTAACCGGACGGGCGCAAAAACCGCCTAAACGGCTCATTACGAAACAAACTTGCATAGAATTGTTTCGAAATGCGTTCTTATTCACTAAAACCCTCAAATAGCGCTAAACTATTCAATCACTAAGTGATTGTCTCCGCCATCTTTTGGAGTGAGGTTTTGTATGGCCAAAAAACGCAATGGGCGCCAGGATGCCATCAGAGATATTGTTCGCAATAAGGACGTACGTACGCAGCGCGTTTTGGTAGACGAGCTTCGCGCCATGGGTTTCGATTGCACGCAGGCGACCGTTTCGCGCGATATCGCGGACATGGGACTGCGTAAGCTCCCCGAGGGCATCTATGTCCTTGCCGAGGACCTGCATCTGCAGCGCATGGTTTCCGAGTTGGTTACCGGCGTGCTGCGCACCGATAATCTGGTTATGATCAAGGCGCAGCCCGGTACGGCTTCTGGTATTGCCGCAGCTGTCGATGCTGCGGAGCTGCCCGACGTGCTCGGCTCGCTTGCCGGCAACGACACGATTTTGGTCATTGCGCAGACGGCCGAGGACGGCGAGCGTCTTGAGGCGCTCATCAACAAGCTGAGTAACTCTCATAAGTAGGGGATGCACGGCGCCGCTGCTGCGTCGATTGTTGCTATAGGTAATTGCCGAGGGCGTTGACGAAGGTCAGCGCCCTTTTTGCATGCCGTCGCCTGTTGCCCTATCGGTCTTGCAGCCGGGGCCGTCGTGGCATCTTATGGCATCTGCCGAAATAAAGAAACGCCCGAGCAGCGTACGTGCTGCTCGGGCGCCTTGGTGTCAGTCGTCCTGTGCGCTTACTGGCCCGTAGAGGGGTCAGGCGTGGGCGTAGGATCGGGGGTAGGCGTCGGCGTGCCACCGTCGCCGCCCGTGCCGCCGTCGCCACCTGTGCCACCGTCGCCACCTGTGCCACCGTCGCCACCTGTCGTACCGCTATCGCCGGTGGTGTTGCCGCCCGGGGTTTCAGTGGTCGTGGTTGTCGTCGTGGTGGTCTCTTCCTTTTCCTTTTCCTCTTCCTTTTCCTCGTCTTTTTCCTCTTCGTCTTCTTTTTTGTTGTTTGTGCCGTAGAACTTCCAGACGTTATTGTTCTTGTACGTGGGGGCCGTTCCGGTCGGGAACTCCTCGCGCTCGGTTCCGGCCAAAACCGTGTTCATGAACTTCTTAAAGACGGGCAGGTTGGTGCTGTCGCCCAGCAGGTCCGTACCGTACTTTTGGATGGGAATCTCGCCTGCGGAATAACCGGTCCACAGGGCGCATGCCAGTTGCGGCGTGTAGCCGCAGAACCACAGGTTGGTGGTGTTGTCAGTGGTGCCCGTCTTGCCGGCATAGGGCTGGTTGACGCTCAGCGCGCCGGCGGCACCCGTGCCGCTGCCCTGCATGACGCCGGATAGAACGTCGGTAACCGCGGCAGCCTCGCCTTCGGTGAGCACCTGCGTGGGATTGTCGGTGTGCTGGTACAGCACCGAGCCGGTGCGCGAGTCGATCTCGGTGATGGCGATCGGCTGGCGATAATGGCCGCCGTTGGCAAAAGTGGCGTAGGCCGATGCCATCTCGAGCGGCGAGATGGACCCGGTGCCGAGCGTCATGACGGGAACGTCCTCGATATTGTCCTTGGCGGGATCGATGCCGAGCTTTTTGACGAGCGACATGATCTTGTTGTTGCCGATGGCTTCTGCCACCTGAATGTAGCCGGTGTTGGATGAGTATGCCGTTGCCTGCTTAAGCGTGATGTTGCCATAGCTCTGGTTGGCATAGTTTTGCACCTTGGTCGTGGTGCCCTTGGCTGTAAGAGGCGAGTTGCAGTTGAGGGTAACGTTGGGGTTCATACCGTTTTGGATGGCGGTTGCCAGCGTAAAGGCCTTAAACGTGGAGCCCACGGGGCGCTTTGCCGTAGCGTGGTTCACGTGATTCTCGTCGGCGTTATAGTCGTAGCCGCCCACCATGCACTTGATGTAGCCAGTCTTGGGGTCAACGACGACCATGCCCATGTCCAGGCCGTCGAGAGAAAGCGTGTCGAGCTGCGAGCGCACAGCCTCCTCGGCAACCTGCTGCATGGTGGGGTCGATGGTGGTCTTGACGGTCAGACCGCCCTTAAAGAGCACGTCGGTGGAGAACTCCTGCTCAAGCAGCTGCTTTACGTAGGAGACAAAGTAGGGTTGAGAGTACACATCGACGCCACTGCCCGAAATCTCGGTCACGTTAAGCGTGATGGGCTCAGCCTGTGCGGCATCGTGCTCTTCCTGCGTGATGTGGCCCAGACGCAGCATGTTGTCCAGAACCTTGTTGCGGCGGGACAGCGCCAGGTCGGGATTAACCGTGGGGTCGTACTGCGAGGGCGAGTTGGGAAGGCCGATGAGCAGCGCGGCCTCGCTCAGGCTGAGGTCGGCGGCGGTCTTGGACAGATAGGTCTCGGCGGCGGCCTCGATGCCATATGCTCCATGGCCGTAGTAGATGGTGTTGAGGTACATCATGAGGATCTCGTCTTTGGAGTACATGTCCTCCATCTTGATGGCGATGTAGGCCTCGCGCACCTTACGCTCAATGGTCGAGTCGAACTGCTCCTCCTGCAGGATGGTGTTGCGCACAAGCTGCTGGGTGATAGTCGAGGCGCCTTCGTGCCCGCCACCGAGGGTTGCCACCGCAGCACGCGCGATACCCCACAGGTCGATACCGCCGTGCTCGTAGAAGCGCTCGTCCTCGACGTCAACGGTGCCCTGCAGCACGTAGGGGGAGACCTCGTCCTTGGTGATAGACTTGCGGTTTTGCGTGTAGAAGCTCGCGATCTTGTTGCCGTTGCAGTCGACGATCTCGGTGGGCTCGCTCACCAGATACGCGTTGGCGTCGGTGTAGTCGGGCAGATCGGACAGCCAGCGGTTGACGTTGCCGACCATGCCGATGCCAAATGCCACGCCCGCAATCAGCAGAAAGCCCAAAAACGAGAGCAGGATTATGGGCAGAGCATGCGTCTTTGAACGGCTGCGTCCCTGTCGTTGGCGAGGACCCATATATTGACCTCCAGGTATGTCGTGCCGGACGGTGGATGTGCCGTCGGGGCAGGATGGACATAAGTTATTACACGATAAACCAAACGGGGCGCGCGAGGCCTCGTGTATGCTGGAAGACGGCATTTTTCAGAGTGAATGCATACCTTGGTAAGGAGTTTGTCGATGGCGATTCGGACGATGGGGCCGAGCGGACAATACGAGACTGGATTGGATGCTGCCGGTGCGGCGCTGCCCGAGCTGCTGGCGCCGGCGGGCGGACTCGACCAGATGCTTGCGGCCATCGCCGCGGGTGCCGATGCCATCTATGCGGGGTTGGGCGGCTTTAACGCCCGTGTGAGCGCCCATGGCTTTACGGATAACGAGTTTGCGCGCGGCTGCGCCGTGGCGCATGCCCATGGCGTGCGTGTGTACGTAACGCTCAACGTGTTCGTGTTTGACGATGAGTTGTCCGACGCGGTGGCGTTGGGAGCTCATGCACTGGAGCTGGGCGCCGATGCTCTGATTGTCGCCGATGCCGGGTTGGTCTGCGCGCTGCGCGCGGCGATTCCCGGGGTCGAGATTCACCTGTCCACGCAAGCGGGCGCTCATAGCGAGGGTGCCGTGCGGCTTGCCGCCGATGAGCTGGGGGTCGAGCGCGTGACGACGGCACGCGAGCTGACGGTCGACGAGATTGCGGCGCTCTGTGCCACGGGCGTGCCCATCGAGGTATTCTGCCACGGTGCGATTTGCATCGGCTATTCGGGGGCGTGCGAGTTCTCGGCCTTGCGGCGTGGGCGCTCGGCGATGCGCGGCGACTGCACGCAGCCGTGCCGTCTGGCGTACGACCTAGTGGACGAGGCGGGGCAGAGTGTTGTTGCCGTCGAGGGAGACCGCCTGCTTTGTCCGCGTGACTATCTGGGTATCGCGCACCTGCCCGAGCTTGTTGCCGCCGGCGTGGCATCGCTCAAGATCGAGGGACGCATGAAGAATCCCGATTACGTATTCAACGTGGTGAGGGTATGGCGTCGGGCACTCGATATGCTGTGCGACGGCGCGTGGGACTCCGGTGCCGTGGAAGAGCTTGAACGCGAGCTGGGAAGGTCGTTTAACCGTGGGTTTACCGATGCTTACCTGCGGGGTCGTTCGGGTGCCGAGCTCATGAGCTTTGAGCGCGCGATCAACCAGGGCGTGCGCGTGGGCCACTTGGTGGCGGTGGGTCACGAAGAGGTGACGGTTGAGCTTGATGCCGCCGTGGCGGCGGGCGATACGCTCGAAATCCGATTTTACCCGGGTGCCGACGCGCGTCCCGATGTGCCCAAGCGCTGGCCACAGGTGCCTTGCCCCGTGGATGCCGCTGCGGGGGAGCGCATCGTCGTGCATTGCAAACGTAAGGTGGACGCGGGCTGCGAGGTCTATCTGATTCGCAGCGCCGGCGTGTTGGATCAGACGGCGGCGGTGTTGGAGCGCATGCGGGCCGAGGCGGATGCGATTGCGCCCGTTGCGCGTGCCGTTGAGGTGCTGCCCTTTGAGGGCGCTGCGGTGGATGGCGGTGCGTCGACGGAGTTGGCGGGGTCGGCGGGGCCGGCAAAGCGCGAGGATTTTGCTCGTATGGTCTTTGCCTGGGAGCTGATGGATGTGGGTCCGCGCGATGAGCGAGATCTGTCCGATACAACGGTGGTGCTCGACGAAGTGTGCCGCGCGGGCGACGCCGAGCGGACTCGGGCGCTTATGCAGCGTGCCGGGCGCGTCGTCTGCCGCAATCTGGGACAAGTGGCGATGGCCCGCGAGCTGGGCACAACGTTTGACGTGGCGGCGCCGGTGTTCTGTGCCAATCGGGCCACGCTTACCTGGCTGCGCGGACTCGGTGCGGGGCGGGTGTGCTTGTCGGCCGAGTTGCTCGGCAATGATGCGGAGCGTGTTGCCGAACTTGCCGCTTGCCCCGGTGTCTTGGGGCCTGTCGATGCCGACCGTCCCGAGCTCATGGTGTGCGAGCACTGCTTGCTGACTGCCGAGGGCGCCTGCGCCACGGATGCAACGGGGCAGGTCCGTTGCCGTGACTGCTCGCGCCGTCAGCAGGCGCGCTTTTTGGTCGAACGTGACGGCACGCGTTTGCCGGTCGTTATCGACGCGTGCGGCAGGACGAGGATTTTCCTGTCGTAGGTGCCGCGTCGCGCTGTTTTGGTTATTATTAGTGGGTTTATGAACTTCCAGCACCGCCGTATCCGGTGAGGGTGCTATAGCAAAAGGAGGATACCCAATGCTGTCTGTTGACGAGCAAATGCGTATCATCACCTCGGGTGCAGCGCAGATCGTCCCCGAGGCCGACCTTCGCAAGAAGCTTGAGAAGGGCGAGCCCCTCAACATCAAGCTCGGCGTCGATCCCACCAGCCCCGACCTGCACCTGGGCCATGCCGTGCCCCTGCGCAAGATGCGTCAGTTCCAGGACCTGGGCCACAACGTCACCCTTATCATCGGCAACGGCACTGCGCTGATCGGCGACCCCTCGGGCAAGAACTCCACCCGCCCGCAGCTTTCGCAGGAGCAGATCGAGGCCAACGCCGAGACCTACGTGAGCCAGGCCATGAAGATCCTGGACCCCGAGAAGACCACCATCGTGCACAACGGCGACTGGATCCTTTCGATGGACCTGGCCGGCCTGCTGCAGGTGTGCTCCAAGTTCACCGTCGCCCGCATCCTCGAGCGCGACGACTTTACCAAGCGCTACCAGTCCCAGACGCCGATTGCCCTGCACGAGTTCCTGTACCCTGTGATGCAGGCCTTCGACTCCGTGCAGATCAAGGCCGACGTCGAGATGGGCGGCACCGACCAGCTCTTTAACCTGCTCGCCGGCCGCGAGCTCATGGAGAAGATGGGCATGGAACCGCAGATCGCGCTCACCATGCCGCTGCTCGAGGGCACCGACGGCGTCCGTAAGATGTCCAAGTCCTACGGTAACTACATCGGCCTGACCGATGCTCCCAAGGATATGTTCGGCAAGACCATGTCCATCCCCGACGAGATGATCGGCAAGTACTATCGTCTGGCCAGTTCGCTCGCCCCGGCCGAGGTCGACAAGATCGACGCCGCCTTGGCCGATGGTTCTGCCGACCCCTACGAGCTCAAGCGCGCGCTGGGCCGCGACCTGTGCGACACCTACCACGGCGCCGGCGCCGGCGACGAGGCACAGGCCGAGTTCGACCGTGTGTTCAAGGAGGGCCAGCTTGCCGACTTCCCCGAGAAGCACGTTGAACTGACCGTCAACGACGAGGGCCAGATTTACCTCGCCGGCCTGCTCAAGGACCTGGGCCTTTCGGCCAGCGCCGGTCAGGCCCGCCGCGACATCGACGGCGGCGGCGTCAAGGTCAACGGCAAGGCTGTGGCTCCCAAGAGCTACAACATCGATCCGAGCGCCCTCAAACTGGGCGACACCCTCTCCGTGGGCAAGCGCAAGGGCTTCAAGCTGGTTTAGTTACGCGGTTTTACCAAACCGCGTAACCGGTTGACGCTGCAAACCCGCCAGAGCGGCAATCTGTCTTTCAACTTCGGCGGCATGACCAGAAGATCAATGCCGCCTCGTTTCAAGGCACCTTGCTCGCTCTGGCGGGTTTTCGCTGTCGTTGCCAGAACATCGGGGTACTCATTGGGGACAGACATAAATGAGTAGTCGTAGGGGGACACTCCTTCTCATTGCGCGGGGTGGCGTGTGCCGTTAAGCGGAGGGGGGTGTATTCCCGACCCATCGTTTGGGCATACAATGGCTATTGGCTTGCTGCGGTGAAGGCCCGTCCGCCCCGCAGTTATTTCTACGGTTAAAGGAGTATGTATGTCCGTTGAGGTCATGAGGTCTGTGATCGACGCTGCCGAGGGCCGCGTGCCCGTCGACACGCTGTTTGCCAATGCGCAGATTGTCGACGTGTACGGTCAGCGCGTGGCGCCCGGTAGCGTTGCCGTCAAGGACGGCGTAATCGTCGGCGTGCTCTACAACGGGCGCGACGATGCCGCCGGTACCTATGAGGCTGCCGAGGTTATCGACTGCCAGGGTCGCTATCTCGCCCCCGGTTTTATCGACGGACATCTGCACATTGAGTCCTCGAACATCCGCCCCGCCGAGTATGCGCGCATGGCGGCGACGCGCGGTACCACCACCGCCATTGCCGACAGCCACGAGATTGCCAACGTGGCGGGCCTGGACGGTCTGCGCTTTATGATCGAGGACGGCCGCCGTACACCCATCTCCATCAAGTACATGATGCCTTCGTGCGTGCCCGCGCTGCCCGATGAGCAAGCGGGCGCTGTGATTACCGCCGCTGACATGCAGGCGTTTTTTGCCGAGCATCCGGGCGACGTTTTTGGCCTGGGCGAGATGATGAACCTGCCGGGTGTCTTTATGGCCGATCCTGAGACCTGTGCTCGCATCGATGCTGCCAACCAGACGCCGTCCAAGCAGGTCGACGGCCATGCGCCGCTCGTTGCCGGCAAGGACCTCAATGCCTATGCCGCGGCGGGCATTATCGCCGACCATGAGTCGACGATTCCCGAGGAGGCGCTCGACAAGCTGTCTCGTGGCATGTACGTGATGCTGCGCGAGGGCACCTGCAGCCATGACCTGGCCAACCTGTCGCCGATGCTGCTGGAGAATCCCGCGCGCGCCCGCCGCTGTTGCTTTGCGACTGACGACCGCGCCCCTTCCGATGCGCTTGCGACCGGCATGATCGACAATGCCTGTCGCGTGGCTATCGAGGCCGGTATCGACCCCGTGGTTGCCATCTCTATGGCGTCCCTCTCCACGGCCGAGGCGTTTGGCCTGGACCACGGTTGCCGCGACCCGCACGAGCTGCGTGGCGCCATCGCCCCGGGCAAGCGTGCCGACCTGCTGGTACTCAACGACCTGACGTTTGCCACGGCTCCGCATCGCGTATATGCCGCCGGTGCTCTGGTGGCGCAGGACGGCACCTTTGTGGGCGAGATCGCACCCGAGATGGCCGAGGTTGCGGCCCTTGCCGATGAGCTGCGTGCTTCCGTTAAGCTGCCGAAGCTATCGCTTGACGTGTTCGACTATGCCTTTAAGCCGGGCGAGGCCGTGATCGACGTGGTGCCGGGCAAGGCCATCACGGGCATGGCTCGTCCCGAGAATGCCGAGGGCCTGCGCCGCATTATGCTGATCGAGCGCCACGGCCGCGGCTTGTCACTGCAGGCCGAGGGGGCCGACGGTGATGGCCCTGCGGGCCTGGGTCTTGTTGGCAAGCACATTGGTCGCGGCTGGGTGCGTGGCTTTACCATTACGGGCGGTGCCATCGCCTCGACGATCGGCCACGACTCGCACAACGTGTGCGTGGTGGGCGACAACGCGGCCGATATGATGGCTGCCGTTGAGGCCGTGGGCCAGGGCGGCCACGTGCTGGTGCGTAACGGCGAGGTCGTGGCGCGCATTCCGCTGGCGCTCGGTGGCCTTATGAGCGAAGGCACGGCCGAGGACGTTGCCGCGCAGCACGACGACTTTATGGTCAAGGCACGCGCCATGGGTATTGAGCCGCCGCTCGACCCCATCATGGGCATCATCTTCCTGCCCCTGCCGGTTATCCCGACGCTCCGCATCCGCCCCGAGGGCATGTTCGACGTTACAACCTTCACCTACGCCGACTAGTCATCGGGGTGGCGTGTCGCCTGCCGCCGCGGTCGTGGGCTCTCTGGCACGCGTGAGCTATTTGCCAGGTCTATGTAACGTTTACGCCCGCGGAGTCTTATTTGAGCTCCCTTTGGGTACGTTGGAATCGGATACACGTTCGATTCCAACAAGCCCGAAGGGAGCTTTTCTATGTTTAAACTGATTGCATCCGATATGGACGGCACACTGCTTGACGAAAACGGCCAGGTGCCTCCCGAGACCTACGAACTGATTCTGGCGCTACACGAGCATGGCGTGCATTTCGCCGCATCGTCAGGTCGTCGCTACGATCGCCTGTGCGAGTTCTTTGCGCCCGTTCGCGACAAGATGGACTTTGTCGCCGCTAACGGCGCCCAAGTCTACGCCGACGGTAAGATGGTAGACCGTGAGGTGTATTCCCACCTGGCGATTCGAAGGCTCGCCCAAGCCGTCAGGACGTTTCCCAATCTGCATCTTGCGCTCTTTGACCGAACCAAGTCCTTCCTGCTCGATGACGAGTGCAAGTTCGTGCGTGAGGTCGATAAGGACCTTCCCAATGCCGAGCGTATTTGGGAGCTGCCCGATCCCGGCGTAAATATCATCAAAGCGAGTATCTTTTGCGACGACAGTGCGGTTATGGACAGTGCGTACGTGCTACAGCGCGAACTTGGTCAGCTCTTTACTTTTGCGCCTTCGGGCAACGCGTGGATCGATGCCATGCAGCCCGGTGTGTCGAAGGCCTCGGGTATCGCGCAGCTCGCGGAGCATTACGGCATTGGTCGCGACGAGGTCATGGCGTTTGGCGACTCGATGAACGACTACGAGATCATTCGCTTTGTCGGCACGGGCTGCGCGATGGAAAACGCGCGCCCCGCGCTTAAGGCGGTGGCCGATCGCGTGGTGGGTTGTAACCGCGACCACGCCGTCCAGCAAGAACTCCGCCGTGTTCTGGAGAGCCTTGCTTAATCCAGCAGTTAGGGACGTTCCTTTTCTGCCGGGTTGCTGCTGCTAGGCGAGGGCGGCCATGATGGTGTGGGCGACGCCGTCGTGGTCGTTGTCGTATCCGGTGATGGCGTCGGCCACCTCGCGGTCCTCGGGCTCGGCGTTGATCATCGCCATGCCGTGGCCTGCTGCCTGCAGCATGGGAATGTCGTTGATGTTGTCGCCGAAGGCCCAGGCGTCGGCGAGAGACTCGCCCAGATGCCCACATAGCCACGCCAATGCCGTTCCCTTGGTGGCTCCCTCGCCCATGACCTCGATATTCATGGCGTACGAACGCGTAACCTCGATGCCTTCGAGCGTGTCGAGCGCTGCCGCGATGGCGTCGCGATCGGCCGGGTTGTGCCAGTACATGGCGATGCGTTCGAGCACCTCGACTTCGTCAATTTTGTTGTCGATATCCATGTCGATCGGCGTTCGCGTGCGCTTGAGCGAAGCCGCGATGTGAGGATCGCCGCCACAGAACTCGTCCAGGCGCGTGTAGAGCGAGCGGGGGAGGAAACACTGTCCGTCCGCGAAGATATCGAAGGTCACATCGTGGCCGGCGGCAATGCTATGGACGCGGTGGGCGATGGCGCGGTCGAGCGGTCGGCTCAAAATGCGCGTAGCACGTGAGACATCGGTAGGCGTACCGTCGTCGAGCTGCCAGACGCTGGCACCGTTGGCGCAGACTGCGTAGTGTACGGCGGGGTGGGCGAGGATGGGCTCAAAGACGCCCGACAGCGGGCGCCCCGTGCAGGGCACAAACTCAATACCGCGGCGCGCGAGCTCGTCGAGCATCGCCCAGGTGGCGTCGCTCATCTGCTTATCGCTCGTCAGCAGCGTTCCATCCATGTCGGAAAACACAATCATTCGATGCAGCCCTTTCTACTGGCATAAAAAGCGTGGCCGAGGGCTTGGGTCCCTGGCCACGCTCGGGTTCTATAACGGTCCGCGTCCTAGCGGTCGGCGAGCGGCTTGTACTCCAGCGGCTCGATCACCGGACGATAGGCGGGGCGGATGATACGGTGCGCGCAGAAGAGCTCTTCCATGCGGTGTGCCGACCAGCCGGCCATGCGGGCGACGGCGAATAGCGGCGTAAAGAGCGTTTCGGGCACGCCGAGCATCTTGTAGATAAAGCCTGTGTACAGGTCGATGTTGGCGCAGATGGGCTTGGTCATGCCGTGGTCGCGCATCACCTGCGGTGCCAGGCGCTCGATGCGCTCGATGAGTGCGAACTCTTCGCCCAAGTCCTTCTTGGCTGCCAGTGAGCGCGCGTAACGGCGGCACACCTCGGCACGCGGGTCGCTCAGCGTGTAGACGGCGTGGCCCATGCCGTAGATGAGGCCCGTGCCGTCGAAGGCCTGCTTGTCGAGAATCTTGCCCAGGTAGGCTGCAACCTCGTCCTCGTCCTCCCAGTTGGAGACATGCGCGCGGATGTCCTCGTGCATAGACACGACCTTGGCATTGGCACCGCCGTGGCGCGGGCCCTTGAGCGAGCCGATAGCCGCGGCGTAAGCGGAATACGGGTCGGTTGCCGAAGAGGACAGCACGCGGCAGGCGAAGGTGGAGTTGTTGCCGCCGCCGTGCTCGGCATGCAGCATGAGCATAACGTCGAGCAGCATCGCCTCATCGCGGGTGAATGCCATGCCGCCGCGCAGGACCTGTAGGATGGTCTCGGCGGTGGAGAGACCGGGCGTGGGGTGCGGCACGTGAACCTCGGAGCCGCGAAGCTTGGCGATCGAGGCCATGTGTGCGAAGGCGGCGATGCGCGGGAGACGTGCGAGCATGGAAATGGCGACGTCGATTTCGTGCTCGGGCGTGATCACGTCTGGTTCGGCATCGAAGGCGTAGAGCAGCAGCACGGCGCGCTGGAGCACGTTCATGATGCTCGACGACACCGTGGTCATAGGGAACTCTTTGACGTACTCGTCGCTCAGATGTCTAAAGGCGCCCAAGCGCTCGCAAAAGCCGTCGAGCTCTTCCTTGTTGGGTAGCGAACCCGTGATAAGCAGATAGGCGACTTCCTCGTAGCCGTAGCGATTCTCGGCCTGGGCATTGTTGACCAGATCCTCGATGCTGTAGCCGCGAAGCGTGAGCTTGCCCTGATCGGGCACGACCTTTCCGTCGACCTTGTTGTAGCCGTGCACATCCGAGATGCGAGTGAGGCCCGCGACCACGCCCGAGCCGTCGGCATTGCGCAGGCCGCGCTTGACATTGTGCTCAACAAACAGGCCCTCGTCATAAGGGTCGGTCGGCAGGCCGTGGTAGAGGTTTTCGCTCTCAGACGAAATCTGGCGGCTTGCTTCGTAATCCAAGACCAGACGGCTCAGGTGGTCGTCGAAGCGGTAGTAGATTTTCTTGGCGTCGTAGGCCATGTGCGCTCCTCTCCGGGCCATGTGGTGACGTTGCGCCTGGGCGCACGTTGGGCCGTCTCCACGCAGCCTGTTCGCTACAGGCGGTACATAAAGTTAAAGACGTCCTCGCGCTGGATGGACACGTTGACGCCCGAAAGCTCGCCGGCCTCGGCCAGCGCCTTCTGCAGCTCGGCGAAGTCGAGCTTGGACTCGGCGGTATCGGCCAGCATGGTCATGGTGAAGATGTCCTCGATAATGGACTGCGTGATGTCGCGGATGTCGACGTTGGCCTCGCCTAGGACACGGGTGACGCCGGCGACGATGCCGGGGCGGTTCTTGCCAAGGACGGTGATGACGATACGGGAGGACGAGATCTCGGCCATGGGAAACCCTTTCGCGTGATTGCGGCGCGCGCGGGGCGCTCCGCTACGGTACAGTGTTCATCATTGTACCTGTCTGGCGCAAAAAAGGCGCGCTCGCTGCGGCGTTACATGCCTGCAACATGAGCGTAAGGGGGAAGGCCGTACGGGGAAGAGCCGTCTGGCGCGTGTCCGGCTCGTGTTGGGTTGATTTCCGATCTCAGCCGAACACATTGAGCGGACAGGCCGTTCCCGCAGTCAGCCGAACGCCTCCGACGGCTGATTCCGAACTGGAAGCGGAGGGCATCCCCGCCCTTCGGTAGGGGATACCGCTCCGCGGCGCATGCCGCGGGCGGCGCCCCTATCGGACCACCGTGACCTCAGTTGGGATGGGCCCAGCACTGCCGCGTACTCGGTGAGCTAGAGCCAACTGTTCGTCTTCACGTCGCGTATGGCGATATTTCGGTCGTCCGGCTCGGTGATGCCGTAGCCGAACGCCTGGAGCGTCTCGATGGACTCCTGGATCCTCTGTTGGAACATGGGACCCGGATCGACCCTCGGCCCGAGGTGCCCGCGCCAAAGGCACGGCGTGGCGCGCAGCATGTTATCGATTTTGGAGATGGGCTCGATGTCGGCGTAGACGTTGAGCGTCGCCATGGCGTCCTTGTGGCCGAGGATCGATTGGAGCGCCTTGATATCGCCGCCTTGGCGGATCCACTGCGTTGCGAACGTGTGGCGAAGGCCGTGGAACGTGATCAGCTCGTCGTTGGTGCCCATGAGGCCGTTGGTCTCCGAGAACGTCTTGAACGCCCTGCGGATATAGCTTGTCGTCGCGAAGGTCGCGCCCGGCTCCGACAGGATGTAGCAGTCCCCGATCTCGACCGCCCCGGTAAGGCCGCGCAAGCGCAGCTTTCCGCAGTCGATCTCGTGGGTCTCCTTCAGGAAGGGGAGTAGGCCGACCGGGTCGATGGGGATACCCCTGGCGTCATGGGTCTTGGTGTCCTTGATGAACGAACCCATTCCCTTCGCGTACGCCACCGAGTGTCTGATCGAGATCAGGCCCGTCTCGAAATCCACATCGCACCACCGAAGGCCGCAGACCTCGCCGATTCGCATCCCCGTGTGCAGGGCGAGTACGACCGCCCTCTAATCCTCGGCGGACCAATCGAGTCCGAACTCCTTTCGGGCATCCTCTTCGCTCATGACTTCGAGAAGGTCTCCGGGTTGGCAACGAAGGGCGAGGCATAGCTGCTCGAGTGTGTTGAAGCGAATGCCGCGAATATGCCCTTTTTTAATACGGGACAGGTTCACGGGCGTGGTTCCAATCCTTTCGGCAAGTTCGTTCGAGGAAATCTTTCGCTCGGCCATGATCTTGTCGAGGCGAACAATTACGGGCATGGCGTTTCCTTACGCAATCTCGTCGGAGTCGAGGTACAGCTCTCGGGCGTACAAGAAGAGCTGGGAAAGCATGAACAGGACGATGCCGAGAACCAGAGAGGTCCAATCGAATGATGAAGCGATCTCTTGGGCGCCGACGGCCCCCTCGCCGCCAAACATCGAAACGGAGGTTTTGAGTGAGCCGGCGTAGAGGCTGGTGGCAGCTTGAACAACGAAGAGAATGCCGAGCACCTTCAAGCATGTCGCAGACCCTTTCTTGAAGGGGTCTCCGCTCTTGATCGTCCGCACGAGAACGGCGCTGAGGATGGTCGTAGCGATACCGATGACGGCAGGGACCAATGTCGAGATCGCAAGGGCTGGATACGCGGGGGAGTCTGCAATTACAGGGTTGTCGAGCACTTCGATTGCTGGCTTTAAGGAGAACGCCACTTGTGCGATGGCGGTGGCGCAAAGGGTCGCAGAGGCTATCGCACATGCGATGCGGAAGGAATGAAGCCGGGGAGTGCGATTGTCGGAACTCATAATAACCTCCGAAGAATTTAAAAAACTCAGGTTACTTTTTAACAGTTTATGTTAAATTGACTTTGCCGGCAAGTAATAAGGGCCGAGCATTTTGTTCGGCCCCTCTGTTCCGACTGGATGAGGTTAAGGTTGGCGATGAATATGCTCAAAATCTCGAAGGCGATCTTTAGGTCGCTTCTCTCCTCCAGGTCGCTCTGTGTTGTCGTTGTTGCGTTGATGGTTCTTTGTGCTCTGCCCGTCTTCAGGAGCGCGGCTGGCATCGACGGACGGGTCGAATACCTCGAGTCGGGAATAACCCGTGTTGAGCAGGAATTGTCAGCATCCTATGCGGATGCGCTTGTGAATGCGGGGGAGGACGGTGTCTATACCTCTTCATCAAGCATGCCCGCGCTTCTGTACCCTCTTGCCGCGGGACGTCTTATCTTGGCACCGCTCTCTCCCCTACTTCCGTTTCTGCAGATATCGGATGGAGAGTACACCTATTATGACGGATCGAAGGAGTACTTGCTATGGGTCGCAGCGGCCGTTGCCGTCTCGTTCCTTGCCGCGCGTCTTAACAAACGTGAAAAGCTCATCATCCAGGCACCGATGGGCGAGCTGGGTAGACTTGTTGCATCGAGCGTATGGGCGAGTGTTTTTGCAATGCTTGCCGTCCTCGCCATCAATCTTCCAGGGATAATCGCCGCGCTTGTGAAGAATGGCCCGGGCTCGCCGTTCTATCCGATAGGCTACATTCAATATGCGACTCCGGTTATCAAACCGGCTTGGCTGGTGTTCGCGCAGACGGCCATCTTGCAATTCTTGGTGGCAGCGTTCATCTCGCTTGTCGTTCACCTTGCCGTGAAGATTGCCAATAACCCTACGCTTGGAATCGTGTTCGTATGTGCCCTGATGGGGGTGACGATGGTTCCCGGGTATTACGGAAGATCCATCGCTTTACGTGAGTTCGCCCTGTTGAATCCCCTTACGTATGCGAACACTGAGTTGACCGTCGGCGCCTATAGCCCGTACCCGACAACGCAGATAGTGAATCTGCCTGGACTTTGCTTCGAGCGTGGCGCGATTGCCCTCGTATGCGCAATCGGGATCGAGGTGCTGGCAATTAGCCTGCTTTGCGTTGCTGGAAAGAGCGGCTGCGCGTGCCCGATATCCCCGATTTGTCTTGAGAGAGGTTCCTTCACTGCATCGAGAACGGCAACTCGTTCGAGCGCTTGTGCCTCCGCCGTTGCATACGTAAGAACGATGGGGAAACTGCTCCTGCGTTCTCCTACCCTCGCCGTATGCGCGATTGCAATGTCGACGACGATGCTGGCCCCGGCTCTGGTCGAGATGTTTCCTGACGCTGATAACGTTTCCGCTGTTCGGTATAGGGATGGGGAGCTCCGTTCAATAGATCGGTATCTAGAGCAGAACGCTGCGAATATGGACGTCGAGGGCAAAGCGGCCCTGGAAGACATGCGGGATGCTCTTTCGGGTTTCGTGTACGCGCCTATGCCTGCGGAGGGGTTTCGAAGCCTTGCGACGTACGAGCGCGCTCGAGGTGAGCTGGGCGCGGCAGATGCGACTCTCCTGCAATCGATCGGAATCGAGCCGGAGACTCCTTCTCGTGCGGAGGCGCGCGCCCTTCTGCTTGAGTCGATCGCGAGTTTGCCGGACCCCAAGGTTTACGAGTTAAGTACGAAGATGCCCCCATTAATCCTCCTTTCGTATCTCCAGGCAGCGCTTCCCTCCTTATTTTTGCTGTTGCCCGTGGTTGTCACATCGCTCGCGTGCGCCCACCTGCAGTGTCGTTCCCTTCTGGTTCTCCAGATCCCCGCAACAGCGCATGTGCGTTTTCTGACGGCTGTTGCGCTGGCTCTCCTGCTTGGCTTGGTGCTGCTTTTGGTGTCGATGGTTCCCGCTGTCGTTGTGTCCGTGATTAAGAACGGTGCGGGTGGATCGGAGTATCCCGTCGCTCTCATTCGGGCGGGAACTTCGACAACGTCCATGGTGGGGGAGGCGGTGTTGTGCAGTATTCCGTTGCTGGTCATGGCATACGGCGTGATTTCCGTCGTCGCTGCGTTGACAGCAGCGATTAGCCGCAACCCCGTTGTCACCGGAATGGTTTGCGCGGTTCTCTTGGTGTTGGGTTCGTTGAGCGCTCATGTTGAAAGCGTGGGCATGGGCGTCGCGCTGCTGGCTCCATTCGCCTCGTTTGATCCCGCTTCCCAGGTGGGGACGATTGGGTTCCTTGGGCGAGGGACGAACGCGATGCCTTTTGGAGAGGTCGTCGGCGCATCGGGCGCTCTGCTGGTGGTCTTGGGCGCCGTATCTCCGTTGATGGTGCGCCTGAGTGTTCCAAAGATCGAAAGGGGATGATCTCGATGATTGACCTTCAAACGCTGACGATCTCTTATGGAAAGAAGGTGCTCGTAGATTCGGTGAACGCTGAGTTTGCCCCGGGTACGGTCTACGGTCTCGTCGCTCCGAACGGGCATGGAAAGACGACGTTGCTGCGTGCGATGGCAGGTTTGCCGGGTCCTCGCGTGGACGGGAGCATCGTTCTGGATGAGGTGCAGGGTACGGGTGCGAGAGAGGTCCGTTCTATGATCTTCTATGCACCTGGTGAGGGGACGCTGCTGTATCCCGGATTGCGTGCGGAAGATCACCTCAAGATGGTTTGCGATATGTGGCCGCATGCTCGCGATATCGAAGAGATAGTGGAACAAACGCAGATAGGCGAGTTCGCGAAGATGAGGATCCGCACTCTGAGCCAGGGCATGAAGCAGCAGCTTACCCTGGCGATTGCGTATGCGACGGGCGCGCGGTACCTTCTATTAGATGAGCCCATGAACGCGCTCGACCCCAGCAGGGTGGACTTGCATTCCGAGATTCTCAGGAAGCTGGCCGATTCTGGTACGTGCATCATCATGTCATCCCACATCTTGGATTCGGTCGATAGGCTGTGCGATGAGATTCTGTTTTTGAAGGATGGGAGGCTCATTAGAAGCATTCCGCAAGATGATGCTGCGCCGAAGTCTCCTGGATCCCATTTCGCAAAGCCTGCCGGACGCGCCGAGGGTGCGCTAAGCACGTATCGGCGACTCTACGAAAAGGGCGGGTAGAAATGCAAGTTAAAAATCTATGTGGTCAATATAATACCGTTAAACCCGCATATCGATACCGCTCAGCCATTCGCCTCGCCCCCGTCGCACGTATCTTCATCCGGTCTGTTACTTTTAATCTAACGATTCTTTGAGGAACGTAGGTGCTTCCAAATGTACTGTCGACTTCTTCTCAAACTGATCCTAAGAGACAAGGCCGCATGGATTTGTACGCTCGTTCTCGCTGCAGCCTTCTCCATCCCCATTGCGTTCAATTCACCCATCTACGGGCCCTTCTTTATGAAGCAGGGCATGCAGAGCTTTGTCGACGCATTCAATACGCGCGCGCCCCAGGCCAGCGGCACAGACCTATCGCCAGAGCAGCAAGCTGACGCGGAGCTTGCAAGATACGCGAACGCCGCCCTTGCCGCTCAAACCGACGCCGCCTTTCTCGATTCTGCCGAGAGCTACTACGCGCTCATGGACGAAGGCTTCCAATCCGGGTCCATCGTGGGAGACCGAGAGACCAATGACGCAGACCTCGCGTATTGCCGTGCCCTGAGCAGCTCCGGCATCACGGATATCCCGGCCTCCGCAAACGACCTGCCATTCCTTTCCTTCCTGCCTTACGCCATTGCCACGGCGCCGTCTTTCCTTCCCTTCATCCCCTTCCTTCTCTCGTCGATACTCGTGCTCGGCGCCACAAGGCCCGGGACCCTGGCGGCAAAGGCGCCCGCGCCCAAATTCCGGCGCCTTATCCAGATCGTGTTTTCGATAATCGTCGCGGGGACCGCGATGCTCCTCGCCGGCCTCGCACCCGGGGGCATTTACGCCTTGGTCCTAAACGGCTTCGGGCAAATTGGGTACCCGATCGCCTTCTTCCATGACGGCGCGCTTGCCACCACGACCGCGGGAAACGTCTTCACGACCCTGCTTCTCGCGCTGCTTGCGGGCGGAACCTTGATATCCGTTTGCTCCGCCGTCCTATCGACCGCAACGAGGCGCGTCTTCGCAGGCCCCCTTACCTCAGCGCTGCTTGTCGCGGCCCCGGCATTCCCGTTGCTGTCCGATTCGGCGCTGGAGCATAATGCCGTGCTCGGGCTCCTGCCGCTGGCCGTGTTCTCGCCTATCGAGGCCACGGGCTACGTAGGATGCTTCCCGACAGAATTCATTGGCTCCGGTTCAGGCAGCGCATCGATGCTTGCCGTGGCCCTGATATACGTCGCGGTCCTTTTTGCGGTCGGCGCCGTTGCGGCACGTTCGCCCAAACAGGCTGGACCCGCTAAAAAGCACCATGGGCTCGAGCTTCTAGACGCGAGCGTGGGATACGGGAGCACGACGATACTTTCAATCGGGTCGCTTTTCCTGAGCCCGGGAACGGCGGCGGGCCTCGTTGCTCCCAACGGCTCGGGGAAAACCACCCTTCTTGAAGCGCTGTCGGGCCAATTTCCCACCCGCATCCGCTCGGGAAGCCTGGCGGCAGACGGAATCTGCCAACGTCGATCAGCCGAATTTGCAGAACTCGTCTACCTGAGCTCTTCGGGCAGCGCGGATCTCTATCCCACGCTATCGGCCATCGAGCACCTTGCTTTCGTTAGGGAGGCGTGGAAATCGGCCGCCGACATCGACTCGCTCTGCGACTCCCTCGGAATCTCCCCATATCTCGACAAGCCGACCCGTAAACTCTCGACAGGAATGAAGCAGCAGGTAAAGCTTGCCATGGCGATATCGACCGATTGCCCGTACCTCATCCTCGATGAACCGCTGAACGGCCTCGATCCGGGAAAACGGAAAACCTCCTGCGACGCGATGCGCAGCGAAGTGGCGCGGGGACGCAGCGTGCTCATTTCAAGCCATCTACTCGACGACCTGGCAGACCTCACCAACTCGTTCTACTTCATCGAAGCCGGCACGCTCGTGGAAAAGATCAAGTCGTCCTCGCAGACGCTCAAGCAGGAATACCTCGATACATACGAGCGAGGTGAATGACATGAAACTATTTGAACAGCTGAAGTCCAATGCGTCGCGCATGGCTGTCTACGCCATCCTCGTGGCAACGGCTTTATGCGGAATCGCGGCACCCGTCTATGCGCTCAACGGGGAGAAAGGCGATGTCGAACCCG
This sequence comes from Collinsella aerofaciens, assembly GCF_902364355.1. Lineage (GTDB taxonomy): Bacteria > Actinomycetota > Coriobacteriia > Coriobacteriales > Coriobacteriaceae > Collinsella > Collinsella aerofaciens_AF. The sequence goes on along the minus strand of NZ_CABJDK010000001.1, from coordinate 244,687 downwards.
CGTACATGGCTTCGACGGTTAAGGACCGGTACAAAGCCTTCTCTGGAGACACGTTTTACGTAGCAGAGTACGACACGACCTACCGTCAGCTTCGCTACAACAAGGGCTACGACTATCTAGGCGCAGAGGCAATCAGCTATACGTCGGGTTGGTACCGCTCCAACTATGGACACATAACCCAGTTCAAGTGTAACTACCGTGTGTACAACTAAAGCAACCGGCTGGGACGAGGGGCGACGCAAAAGCGTCGCCCCCGTTTTTAACCATGCCAGCTGAACCTGGTTCAGTTTGGTTGATTTCCGATCTCAGCCGAACACATTGAGCGGAAAGGCCGTTCCCGCAGTCAGTCGAACGTCCCCGGGGCCCTTCTCAAGCCCCGGGGACGGCATTTTCCCAGTTGAAGGAACGGTGGAGATGTGTTTCGATGGGTCAGATTCGTGTCGTTCCGAAAAGACCGTGAACCTTTTGTGGGACGCGCGGCGCCGTGGTACCATAACCGAGTTTGTTGTCTTGGTCGGAAACCAAGACGCCTTATGCGCTGATCGGTAACCAGCGCCTGACCAATAAGGAGTCCTACCATGAAGCAGGGTATCCATCCCCAGTATGTCGAGTGCACGGTGACGTGCTCCTGCGGCAACACCTTCAAGACGCACGCTACCGTGTCCGAGATGAAGGTCGAGCTTTGCAACGAGTGCCACCCGTTCTACACCGGCCAGCAGAAGTTCGTCGACACCGGTGGACGCGTCCAGCGCTTCGCCGACAAGTTCGGTGGCGCCGCTGCCGCCCAGCTCAAGAAGGCTGAGGAGGCCAAGGCTGCCAAGGCCGCCAAGGCTGCTGAGGCCGAGGCCGCTCGCAAGGCCGCCGCTGAGGCTAAGGCTGCCGAGAAGGCTAAGCGTGCCGCTAAGTTCGCCGAGGAGGCTGCCAAGCAGGCCGCCGAGGCTCCCGTCGAGGAGGCCGCTGCCGAGGCCGAGACCACCGAGGCTGCTGAGTAAATAGCTCGCCGAGAGAATCGCTCGCATTCATGGCATGAGGGCCGTGCATCCATTTGGGTGCGCGGCCCTTTTTCTTTTTAAATTAGTGCAAACTAACCTTTCCCCATGACACCACATGGCAGAGAGGCGGCGTTTGCCCAGATAGACCTGCCAAAATTAACCTGTCCCATTGTGGCAGGTTGGTCGTAGTTATTACGTGGCGGTCGAGCTCGACCGTATAGGCCGCGCCTTGTTTGGCTAAAGTACAATCATCTGTGTTTAACTCGTCCGCAGCTGCACGGCGTGGGCGATGGCCAAAAAGGAAAACCACATGGGATTCATGTCAAAGCTGCTGTCCTTTGGATCCGATAAGGACCTTAAGCGCTACTACAAGATCGTCGACCAGATCAACGGTCTTGAGCCCCAGTTTGAGAAGATGACCGAGGAGGAACTCCGCGCCCAGACCGATAAGTTCCGCGAGCGTTACGCCAACGGCGAGTCGCTCGACGACATGCTTCCCGAGGCCTTTGCCACCGTGCGCGAGGCTTCCAAGCGCATCACGGGCATGCGCCACTTTGACGTACAGCTCATCGGCGCCATGGCGCTTCATGAGGGTCATATTGCCGAGATGAAGACCGGCGAGGGCAAGACGCTCGTCTCCACCTTGGCCGGCTACCTCAACGCTATCGCCGGCAAGGGCGTGCATGTCGTTACCGTCAACGATTACCTGGCAAAGCGCGACTCCGAGTGGATGGGCCGCATCTACAAGTACCTGGGCATGACCGTCGGTCTGCTCCAGAACAACATGCCGCTCGAGCTCAAGCGTCCGGCCTACCAGGCAGACGTCACCTACGGCACTAACTCCGAGTTCGGTTTCGACTACCTGCGCGACAACATGGTCACCCGTCCCGAGCAGCGCGTGCAGCGCGGTCACAACTACGCCATCGTCGACGAGGTCGACTCCATCCTGATCGACGAGGCCAGGACGCCGCTCATTATCTCGGGCGCCGGCACTAAGTCCGCCAGCACCTACAAGGACTTCGCGCGCGCCGTGCGTGGCCTTGAGCGCGGCGAGGACGTGTCGCACGACATGCTTACCGCCACCGAGGACGTTGAGCCCACGGGCGACTACGTCATGGACGAGGCCAAGCACACCATCGCCGCCACCGAGCGCGGTCTTAAGAAGATCGAGCGCCGTCTGGGCATCGAGGACATCTACGCCGACTTTTCGGGCCAGCTGGTCAACCACCTACAGCAGGCGTTGAAGGCCCAGTACATGTTCCATCGCGACAAGCAGTACGTGGTCACGAACGGCGAGGTCAAGATCGTCGACGAGTTCACCGGTCGCATCATGGAGGGCCGCCGCTATTCCGAGGGCTTGCACCAGGCCATCGAGGCCAAAGAGGGCGTGCTCGTGCGCGAGGAGAACCAGACGCTGGCCACCATCACCTTGCAGAACTACTTCCGTCTGTATGACAAGCTCTCCGGCATGACCGGTACGGCACTCACCGAGGATGCCGAGTTCCGCGAGATCTACAAGCTGCCCGTCGAGGTCATCCCCTCCAACAAGCCCGTCCAGCGTGTTGACCACGAGGACCTGGTGTACCGCACCATCCAGGCCAAGTACAACGCCGTTGCCGACGACGTTGAGCGGCGCCACGCTAAGGGCCAGCCGGTCCTGGTGGGTACCGTCTCCATCGAGAGCTCCGAGAAGCTGTCCGCCGCCCTCACGAAGCGCGGTATCGCGCACGAGGTCCTCAACGCCAAGCACCACGAGCGCGAGGCCCATATCGTTGCCCAGGCTGGTCGCTATGGCGCCGTGACCATCGCTACCAACATGGCCGGCCGCGGTACCGACATCTTGCTGGGCGGTAACCCCGACGAGCTGGTGCGTGAGCGCCTGGAGTACGAGGGTCTGACCATGGAGGACGTAACGCCCGAGCAGCTCGAGCAGTTTAACGCCGAGGCCAAGGAGACTTGCAAGGCCGAGCGTGAGCGCGTTCTTGCCGCCGGCGGCCTGACCGTCATCGGCACCGAGCGTCATGAATCCCGCCGTATCGACAATCAGCTGCGCGGCCGTTCCGGCCGTCAGGGCGATCCGGGCGAAACCCAGTTCTACCTGTCGCTCGAGGACGATCTGATGCGTCTGTTTGGCGGCGACAAGATGGACCGCGTCTCCAAGATGATGGTCACGGCTGACATGGGCGACGATATGCCCATCCAGCACAAGATCATCTCCAAGGCTGTCGAGAGCGCCCAGCACAAGGTCGAGAGCATCAACTTCTCCATGCGTAAGAGCGTTCTTGAGTACGACGACGTCATGAACAAGCAGCGCCAGGTCATCTACGCCGAGCGCAATAAGATTCTGGACGGCAAGGATCTGACCGACCACATCACCGAGGTCATGCACGATACCGTGTACCGCTGCGTGCAGGAGTTCTGCACCAAGGACAGTCACGATGGCGAGCGCGACCTGGAGGGCCTGCGCAAGTGGGTTGTGGAGCTCACCGGCCACATCGATACGCCGAAGTTCCCCGACGAGGATTATGAGGCCCTAGCTGCCGATGTCCTGGCTTACGTAGAGAAGTGCTACAACATGAAAGCCGAGCGCTTGGGCGAGGACCTGATGCGCGAGCTCAACACCCAGGTCATGCTGCGCGTCATCGATACCCGCTGGATGAACTACCTGCAGGAGATGGACTACCTCAAGACCGGCATCGGCCTGCGCGGCTTTGGCCAGCGCGACCCGCTGGTCGAGTACAAGACCGAGGCCTACGGCGCGTTCCAGATACTCGTCGACACCATGTACGAGGATTACCTGCGCACGGTTCTGCGCATCGAGATCAAGGCTGCCCCGCGTGTCGTGGAGCACAAGGAGGAGCCCGCGCTCGAGGGTGCGCACTTCTCCGGTCCTGCCGAGGTCGATGGTGACAATGGCGACTCGGTGCTGCGCAAGCAGGCGCAGGTGCAGGCCCGCACGGCTGTCCAAGGCGGACCGGCTGCCGTCAACAACGGTGGCAAGGTGACGACCTACCGCAAGTCCGAGAGCGACGATCCGTACGTCAACGTGGGCCGCAACGACCCGTGCCCTTGCGGTAGCGGTAAGAAGTTCAAGTACTGCCACGGCAGGAATCGTTAATGGCTGAGGCTTTAGAGGTAACGCCCGCCGAGCTGGACGCGTTTGCGGACCGGCTCGGCGAGGTCGAGTCGTACCTCCATTTGGACGAGAAGCGCACCCGCGTAACGGAGCTCGAGGCCAAAAGCGTCGCCCCGGGTTTTTGGGATGACGCCGACGCCGCTCGCGCCACGATGGAGGAGATTGCACGCGCTAAAGAGGATATCGCTGCCGTGGACACCGCGCGCGGCGAGCTTTCCGATGCCCGCGCCGCGCTGGAGCTTGCCGAGGAGATGGGGGATGACCCCGACGCCGTCGCATTGCGCGAGGAGGCTGCCGCTACGGCAGAACGCCTGGCCCGCGCCATCGACGAGCTTGAGCTTGCGAGCTGGTTTACCGGGGAGTTCGACCATGGCGACGCGATTGTAACCATCAAGCCCGGGCAGGGTGGTTTGGAGGCCCAGGACTGGACCTTCATGCTCTTTAAGATGTACATGAAGTACTGCCAGCGCCGCGGTTGGAAGGTCACCATCAACGATTGCCCCGCGGCCGAGGTCATTGGCATTGATCGCGCGACCTTTACCGTCGAAGGCAAGGATGCTTTTGGCATGCTTCGCGCCGAGGCCGGTGTCCACCGCCTGGTGCGCATTAGCCCCACCGACGACAAGAAGCGCCGCCAGACCACGTTTGCCGGCGTCGAGGTCATTCCGGTGCTGCCCGACGATATCGATATCGAGATCAACCCCGACGACATCCGCGTCGACGTGTACCACGCAAGTGGCCCGGGTGGCCAGGGCGTAAACACCACCGACTCCGCCGTGCGCGTGACGCATTTCCCCAGCGGCATTGTGGTTACCTGCCAAAACGAGCGCAGCCAGATCCAGAACAAGGCCGCGTGCATGCAGATCCTCAAGGCTCGCCTGTACGAGATTGAGCTCGAGAAGCGTGCCGAGGCTCTGGACGAGATTCGCGGACCCAAGACCACGATTGGTTTTGGCAACCAGATCCGCAGCTACGTGCTCTACCCGTACCAGATGGTTAAGGACCTGCGCACGGGCGTGGAGACCAGCAACGTCGAGGCCGTTCTTGACGATGGCGATCTGGATCCGTTTGTGATTGGCTATCACCGTTGGGCTACCGGCAACGCCGATGCGGAGGTTCCATCTGCCTAAACCGCTCGGTTTAGGAGAGGATGAATTAAAACCCTCCCAGCAGGGTGGTTTTGTATCCAGAGCAAACCCTGCGCAGGGGTGGTTTTTGTCCGGCGAATCGGTAGAATCGAATACAAGAAGAAGTTCAAAGCGCATCCGATGGGGTGCGCTTTTTTGAGGGAGGCAGCATGGCATATCGTCTGGACATCAAGCGCATTCTATCGATGAACTTCTTTCACGACCTGCCCCAGATTATGTTGGGATGCGCTCTGGCCGCCATCGCGACCGACCTGTTTTTGATTCCCAACGGCCTTGCTGCCGGTGGCGTTACGGGCCTTGCCACCATTATCCAGGCGGTCGGCGCATCGCGCGGCCTATCACTTCCCGTTGGTATTCAGACGATCGTGATGAACGCCTTGCTGTTGCTGGTCGTTATGCGCGAGGGCGGCATGTTCTACGTGGTGCAGACCGCGACGGGCTTTGTGCTGCTGGGCTTCTTTACCGATCTGTTCGCCCCGTTTGTAGCACCTCTGGCGGATGCGGACCTGATGCTCCCTGCCATGTGGGGCGGCATTATTACGGGCATCGGTTACGGCATGGTGTTGCGCGCCGGCGCCAACACCGGCGGCTCGGACACGATTGGCCAAATCATCTCGCGTAATACCTCACTGCCCGTGGGCTCGACCGTCATGGCGATCGATGTTGCCGTATGCGCGCTGTCGGCTCCGGTCTTTTCAATCGAAAACGCACTTTATGCAGGTCTTTCGATGGTCATTAGCGGTTATGTGATCGATGCCGTGGTCGATGGTGGCAACAAACGCCGTATGGTACTCATCATCTCGGACAAGTTCCCTGATATCGCTGCCGATATCATGTATGGCCTGGGTCGTGGTTGTACCAAGTTTAAGGCGACTGGCATGTATTCGGGTGCCGAGAAGCCGGTGATTATGGTCATCGTGAGCCGTCGAGAGCTCAATACCCTCAAGACGATCGTGCGTGAGCGTGATCCTCACGCCATTGTGACGGTTGCCGATGTTACGGAAACCTTTGGCGAGGGATTCAAGGACATTAACGCGTAGGGCAGGCTGCGTCCCATCCAAAAGACGTTCACATTGATAAACCGTTTCATCAGCGGTTCTGCCTGCTCAATTGTTCAAATAATGATAAAAACTCTGGTAAAGCCATCAGTTTCCAGCATAATGAATAACGTACGTGCATTGCGGCTGTGTTGGGATGACCTTCTGTGCCGTGCGCATTTTGTCTAATGAGGATGAAAGGAAGGCACAATGAGCGACGAAGAGCTCAAAAAGGTTGCCAACGAGGTAAGGAAGGGCATCGTCACCGGTGTGCACGCTGCCAAGTCCGGCCATCCGGGCGGTTCGCTCGGCGCTGCCGACATCATGACCTATCTGTACTTTGAGGAAATGAACGTCGACCCGGCCGATCCCCGCAAGGCCGATCGCGACCGCTTCGTGCTTTCCAAGGGCCATTGCGCGCCTGGTCTGTACGCCGTGCTCGCCGAGCGTGGGTTCTTCCCCAAGGAGGATCTCGAGACGCTGCGCCACATCGGTAGCCACCTGCAGGGTCATCCCAACATGAACGACACCCCGGGTGTCGATATGTCCACCGGTTCGCTCGGCCAGGGCATCTCCGCCGCCGTGGGCATGGCCGTTGCCGCCAAGCACTGGGGCGATACTTACCGCACGTACGCCCTGCTGGGTGATGGCGAGAGCGAGGAAGGCCAGGTCTGGGAGGCCGCCATGTTTGCCGGCAACCAGCAGCTCGATAACCTTTGCGTGATCGTCGACCACAATGGCCTGCAGATCGATGGTCCCGTCGAGGAGGTCAACGACCCCATGCCGCTCGCCGACAAGTTCCGCGCCTTTAAGTTCCACGTGGTGGAGCTTGCCGACGGCAACGATTTCGATCAGATCCGCGCCGCCTTTGCCGAGGCTCGCGCTGCCAAGGGTCAGCCGACCGCCATTATTGCCGAGACCACGAAGGGCAAGGGCGTCTCCTTCATGGAGAACCAGGTGGGCTGGCATGGTAAGGCCCCCAACGATGAACAGTTTGAGCAGGCCATGGCAGAGCTCACGGCCGCCGGAGAGGAGCTCTAGGATGGCAGACGTCAAGAAAATCGCCACGCGCGTAAGCTACGGCGAGGCCCTCGTCGAGCTCGCCAACGAGCACGATGACTTTGTGGTCCTCGACGCCGACCTGGCCGCCGCCACGCAGACCGGCAAGTTTAAGGCCGCTTGCCCCGATCGCTTCTTCGATGTGGGCATTGCCGAGAGCAACCTGATGGGTGTTGCCGCCGGTATCGCAACCACCGGTCGCGTTGCCTTTGCGAGCACCTTTGCCATGTTCGCCGCTGGTCGCGCCTTTGAGCAGGTCCGCAACTCCATCGGCTACCCGCACCTTAACGTCAAGATCGGTGCCACGCACGCCGGTATCTCGGTGGGCGAGGATGGCGCCACGCACCAGTGCTGCGAGGATATCGCCCTGATGCGCGTTATCCCCGGCATGACCGTTATCGTTCCCGCCGACGACATCGAGGCCCGTGCCGTGACGCGCGCCGCCTACGAGTGCGACGGCCCCGTGTACATGCGCTTCGCCCGTCTGGCCTCGCCGGTTATCAACGACCCCGAGACCTACAAGTTCGAGTTGGGCAAGGGCATTGTCATGCGCGAGGGCGCCGATGTGACCATCATCGCCTGCGGCCTGATGGTCGGCGAGGCTCTCGAGGCTGCCGAGCAGCTCGCTGCCGAGGGCATCGACGCCGAGGTCATCAACATGCACACCATCAAGCCCATCGATGCCGACCTGATCGTCAAGAGCGCCACCAAGACCGCCCACATCGTGACCGTCGAGGAGCACTCTGTGATCGGTGGCCTGGGCAGCGCCGTTGCCGACGTCCTGTGCGAGCAGTGCCCGACGCCGCTCAAGAAGATCGGCGTCAACGACACCTTCGGTGAGTCTGGCCCGGGTGCCGAGCTCTTGCACAAGTATGGCCTGGACGCCGCCAACATCGTGGCGACCACCAAGGAGTTCTTGGCATAAGGCAAGACGAGGCAAAGTATCGCGTCGACAACCGCAAACAAGCCAGAACAGGGGCGTCCTCAAAGAGGGCGCCCCTGTTTATGCTGAATTTTAATTAGAGTCCTGCCAAGCAAAGTTCCCATGGGGAAACGGACCCATCCCAACAAAGTGCAATTCAGACCCTTCCAACTTTGTATGCGCAGCATCTCAAGTTGGTGCGTCGGCCCCATAGTAGCCGCAGGCCGGGCGCAGGGCTACCTCCCAAATCTTTCCGCAGCGCAGGCCGGCGTTTGTCCGCAGCTCCGCAGGAGCAGGACAAATGCCGGCCATGCGCGAGGACGATTTGGGAGGTAACCCTGCGCCCGGCCGGTGAGACCCAAACCCCGCCATGCTTCTTATGTGCAGTAAAGCTAATGCTGCTAAAATACAAAGCGCTCATGTAGTTTAAACGCACGACGATAAGGAGCACCAGTGGGTAACCACTTCCGTACCTCCGGTGCGGGCGATGATGCCCCCAAGACGCAGACAGGCGTCCAGGGCAGTCGTTTCGCCACTCCGGATTCAGAGGGCCAGCCTGTTGCTCAGGCCCCCGCTCAGCCGGCAGATCAGGCACAGCCGGCATCCGATCCCTTTGCCTACAATCCCACCAGCGATGCTGCGCTTTCCGGCACGGCGGGTTTTGAGCCCGTTCAGGCTGTGACCGCTCGCGTGGAGCAGCCTCAGGCTGGCGCCGCCGCGCCGCAGCCTAGCATGGCCGGCATTCCCGACCCCATGGCCCCTGCGATGCCGGTTCCTCAGCCTGCGCAGTCCGGTCTCTTTGCCGCTATTCCCGATCCCACGCAGCCTGCTGCCCCGGTGGTCGAGAGCGATCAGGCCGCCGAGGTCGCAAGCCTCGATAACGCGCTCAACAACCCCGATTTTACGTCGGTGTTTGCGCCCATCGATCCGCAAGCCAGCCGCAAGAAGATGGCCAAGCAGGCCGGTGTCGAGCCCGTCATCCTTATGGAGCATGTCACCAAGATCTATCCGGCACAGCCCAACAAGCCTGCACTCGACGACATCAACATCGAGATCTATCCGGGCGAGTTCGTCTTCCTGGTCGGTCATTCCGGCTCGGGTAAGACCACGCTGCTGTCGACGCTCAACCGCGACGTCAAGCCGACGAGCGGCCGCATCCTGGTTGCCGGTCAGGACCTCATGAAGATCAAGAATCGCAAGGTTCCGTTCCTGCGCCGTCAGATTGGCGCCGTGTTCCAGGACTTTAAGCTTCTGCCTCAAAAATCTGCCTACGAAAACGTGGCGTTTGCCCTGCAGTGCATCGGCAAGCCCAAGGGCGTTATTCGCAGCCAGGTTCCCGAGGTGCTGCGTCTGGTCGGCCTGGCTGATCAGATGGACTCGCTGCCCGATCAGCTTTCCGGTGGCGAGCAGCAGCGCGTTGCCGTTGCCCGCGCCATGGTCAACCGCCCGCCGCTTTTGATCTGTGACGAGCCCACGGGCAACCTCGACCCGGCGATTTCGCTGGGCATCATGAAGCTGCTCGAGCGTATTAACCGCACCGGCACCACCGTGATCGTCGCCACGCACGACCGCGAGATGGTCGACAGCATGCACCGTCGCGTGATCGCCCTCGAGGGCGGCCACGTTATCCGCGACCAGGAGAGGGGAGGTTACGGCAACTATGGCACCAACTAACGTGGGCTACTCCTTCAAAGAGGCAATCAGTCACTTCTTCCGTAACTGGACTACCTCGCTCGGCGCCGTCATCACGATCTTCCTTTCGCTGTTTATCATCGGCCTGTTCATCATGGGCTCCGCGATGCTGAACTCCGTGATCGGCACCGTCGAGGATCAGGTTGTCATCAACGCGTTCATTAGCGATGACGCCGATCAGGCCGATGTTCAGGCTTTTGAGGCCGAGCTTAAGACGTGGAATAACGTCAAGTCCGTGACCTATAAGGACAAGGACGACGCGCTGGCCGAGTATACGAGCAAGATGTCGGGCAACGCCGACGCCACCATGAGCGCGCTCGATGGCCAGAACCCGCTGCCGGCTTCGTTTGCAATTGAGATGGACGATCCGTCCAAGGTCGAGAGCACGGCCCAGAAGCTCAAGAAGAACGCCGACTTCCAGAAGATCGCGGATGACGGCGACGTCAACGCGAGCGTGCTGTACGGCCAAGAGGAAGTGAGCCGCCTGTTCCAGGTGACCAACTACATCCGCATCGCCGCCGTGGTGCTCGTTGGCCTTTTGACCTTTATCGCATTCATCTTCATCAACAACACGATTCGCCTGTCCATCACGGCGCGTCGTCGTGAGATTGCGATTATGCGTCTGGTCGGCGCCAGCAACGGCTTCATTCGCGGCCCGTTTATCACCGAGGGCGTACTGCAGGCCATTTTGGGCTCGCTGCTTTCCATCGGCGTTCTGGAGCTGCTGCGCAATCTGATGATTCCGCGTTTGCAGGAGAGCATCGGCTGGATGTCGTTTGCCCTGCCGATGCAGTACTACCTGGTGACCTATGCTGCGCTGATTCTGGTCGGTGTGATTATCGGTCTCTTTGGTTCTGCCATAGCCATGCGCCGCTACCTGCGCGTGTAGGCATGCCTGGAATTCATCCCTTCCAACGGGTCGTCTCTTATGGGGCGGCCCGTTTTTTGATCCCAAGGGAACGGCAGGAAAGCGAATCATTTGGGTAGACTCTTTGGAGTTCGTCATCGATAGCAAGGAGGCGCCATGGGGCGCAATAACAAGCATAAGCGTGGAGCTCGCAATAAGCGCGGGCCGGTGCGCAGCGAACGCCGTCCGAGCTTGACCGGGCGCGTGCAGCTCCATGAGCATGGCGCCTATGTCATAACCGAGAGCGGCGACTACAAGGTCATGGGCCGCGGTAAGCGCGAGATCATGGATGGCGATACCGTTGCCGTGAGCATTAAGAACAGCCCGCACGGTGAGCGGTGCGCCGTGATCGAAGGCGTGGTTGAGCGCGCAGCCATAAGCGTGGTGGGTACGTACCAGACCGCTGGTCCGCTCGGTGTGATCGAGCCGCTCGATTCGCGCCTGAAGGCTGACTTCTTCATTCTGCCCGAGGATACCTCGGCGGATCGTCTGGGCGTTCACCCGGGTGATGCCGTTGTCGCGCGCATTTTGACCTACCCGACGCGCCTGGAATCAGGCACCGTGACGATCGAACGCCGCATTGGCGGAGATGACGCGCCGGATTTGGGCGTTCAGTATGTGATGGCGCGTTACGGCTATACCGATAGCTATCCCGAGGCCGCGCTGGACGAGGCCGAGGGACTTTCGCTCGATGTGTCCGCGGCGCTTAAGGACCCGCTCCGCCGCGATCTGCGCGACCGCTTTGTCATCACGATCGACCCGGTCGACGCGCGCGACTTTGACGATGCCATTTCGCTTGAGCGCACGCCCGAGGGTGGCTACAAGCTGGGTGTGCATATCGCTGACGTTTCTCACTATGTGGCTTGGGACGGGCATATCGATCTTGAGGCTCGCCATCGTACGACATCGGTGTATCTGGCCGATCGCGTGCTTCCCATGCTGCCCGAACGCCTGTCCTGTGACCTGTGCTCGCTTCGCCCTGACGAGGACCGTCTTGCGTTTACCGTTGACATTGAGCTCGATGCGCAGGGTCGCGTGCGGCATTACGATCCGTACCCCAGCGTGATTCGCTCGCGTGTGCGTATGGACTATGACGGCGCCGAGGCGCTGCTGGTGCGCGCCGGCGCGGTGGAGTATGGGGTGCTGGAGGGTGCGGCCGAGGATGTTGCGGCTGCTGAGGCCTCGCGCGAGGAGGCGCTTGAGCGCGGTCTTGCGTGCGAGAAGGCCGCCCGCGGCTGCAACGTCGACCTCGGCAATTTCCTTGTCGCCGCCAACGAACTCGCCGAACTTCGCCGTCGTATTCGTCGCGTCCGCGGCTCAGTCGATTTTGACACGGCCGAGATTCGCGCTCTATTGGACGAGGACGGAGTGCCCGTGCAGATTGTGGCGCGTGAGCGTTCGTGTGCCACGTCGCTTATCGAGGAAGCCATGCTGCTCGCCAACGAGTGCGTTGCAGAGTGGCTGGCAGACCGTGATATCGAGGCTTGCTATCGCGTGCATGAGGATCCGAGCCCCGATAGCCTGCACGGTGCCGCCGTTGCGCTGGCGCAGCTGGGCATCATCGACGATCGCCGTGCTGCCGGTATTGCCCTGGGGAGTCCCGATGAGCTGCAGGCTGCAGTTGATGCTGCCGCCGGTACGGCCAACGCACCGCTCGTCAACACGCTGCTTCTGCGCAGCATGCAGCGCGCGCTGTACAAGCCGCGCAACGAGGGCCACTTTGCGCTCGCCGCGCCGTGCTACTGCCACTTTACGAGTCCCATCCGTCGCTACCCCGATCTGGTGGTGCACCGCGTGCTCAAACTGCAGTTGGCCTATGAGCAGCTCGGCGGCAAGGACGCCTTGGTCCGTACGCCGCGGCTGATCGGCAAGGGGCGCGAGTCGCTGCCGCGCATTCTGCCGCAGATTTGCCGTGCGTGCAGCGATGCGGAGCGTGCGGCCGATGCCGCCAGCCATGCGACGCAAAAGATCAAGATTGCCCAGTACTATGAGGATCGCCTGGGCGAGCGCTATGCCGGAACGGTCTCATGGGTCAGCAGCATGGGCCTCTTTGTGCGCTTGGACCTGACGCAGGTCGAAGGCTTGGTTTCGATCAAGAGTCTGGGCAACGAGTGGTTCGAGTTCGACGAGGATGCGCTTACGCTGACGGGCGCCGACACGGGGACTCGCTATGAACTGGGCCAGCGCGTGATTATCGAGGTCTCGCGCGTCAATACCACGCGTGGGCACTTGGACTTTAAGCTTATCCATTAGCCAAATCTCGACTCATGGCGGGAGAGCGGAGGGCGGTCTTTCGGGGCCGCCCTCCGCATTTGGATCATGGCTACCTTGCCGTCTGCTCGGCCGCCCGCTTACCTGCTATTCGAGAGGTAAAACCTACCAAAATAAACCTGTCCCTTTTTGGCAGGTTTACAAGAAAGCGGGGATGAGATGGCGACGGTGTATGGTTATGCGCGGGTGAGTTCGCGCGATCAGAATCTAAATCGGCAGCTGGATGCGCTGGGCGCCTATGGCGTGGGCTCGGCGAATATTTATGCCGACCATGCGAGCGGCAAGGACTTCGATCGCCCGCGGTATCGCGAGCTGCTGCACATCCTGGGAGACGGGGACGTGCTGGTGGTGCTTTCTATCGACCGACTTGGCCGTAATTACTCCGAGATTCTTGAGGAATGGCGACGCATTACCAAGGAGCTCGGGGTTGCCATTGTGGTGTTGGACATGCCATTGCTTGACACGCGCGCCAGGGCCAGCGGCGCGCCGGATGTGACCAATACCCTGATTGCCGATATTGTGCTACAACTGCTGAGCTACGTGGCGCAGGTGGAGCGCGAGAATATTCATCGGCGCCAAGCGGAGGGGATTGCAGCGGCGCGGGCGCGAGGGGTCCGTTTCGGTCGACCTCGCAAGCCGTGCCCTCCTCAGTTTGAGCTGGTACGCGATAGCTATGAGGCAGGCGATATTACCCGCAGCCAGGCAGCAAAGTGCCTGGGCGTGTGCGTGGGGACGTTCGATCGCTGGATGCGCGAGGCGGGGTAGGGGTTTGCGCCGCTTTGGCGCTTCCTGTTGCGATTCAAATTTTGATACGCTGACGATGTCATTTGGGGCTACACTCGCTGATATTCAAAAAAGGAGGTAGGCCCTTGGCGCGCGTAAAACAAATAATCGGATGGACCGCGATCATTCTGTTCGCTGCAACGCTGGCGGGCATCTGGGTGCTGACGGAGCAAAATGCGGTGGAGACGTCGTTGCTGAGCGAGTCCACCGCGCGCGTGGTGGAGGGTCAGGCTACGGGCGTTCAGGCTGCCGATGCCACGGGTGAAGCTCAGACCGAGAACGGGATGACCGGGGGCATCGATTCGGCTGCCTCGAATGTCCGGTCTGGCCGACTTGCTTCCATTCGCATGTGGGTGGGCACGAACGTCCGTCGCGTTGCCCATACCGTAGAGTTTTTCTTCGTCGGATTGTTCGCCTCGGTGGCCGTGGTTTGCTTTTCCAGGCGTCCGTGGAGCGTTTGCTCCCGTTGCGTGCCCGTGTTGCTCTTTTGCGCCGTCTGCTCCGTTGGCGATCAGGTACATAAGATCTTTGTTCCCGGCAGGCATTTCGACGTTATCGATTTAGGATTCGATGCTGCGGGCTATGTCACCGCGATGCTGTTGGTATTGCTGGTCTCCGCATGGGTGCACCACGAGACGCGCCCCATCGGCGCCCATGCGAGGCGCTAGCCGGTAACAAACCCGTTTCTGATCATGCGACCTTGTTGAATTATTTTGTGTCGCGCGTATTTCCGAGCGGTCGGATTTGAGGGGCGAGCGGTAGAACGCTCGTCCTTTGTGCGCCACGATGCGGCACAATGTACCGTAAAAGCTGTTTGTATCCGGTACGAATCGTTCGTTGGTCTTTAATTCTTCTCAACGGAGGTGTTTGAGATGGCAAACGGATTGCTTTTGCGGCTTCGCGAGCGTGAGCTCAGCGCGAGCCCGGCGGAACGCAATGTCATCGCATATGTGAGCGCTCATCCGCACGAGGTGGTCGGGCTGTCCGTCCGCGGTCTTGCCGATGCCACGTTCTCCTCGCCCTCGAGCATTTTGCGCTTTTGCAAGCGTTTGGGTTTTGCGGGCTACAAGGAGTTCCAGCGCGAACTGATTGCCGAGCTGGCGCTCTTAGGTGACAAGAAAGACGTAGCCCTCGAGGACATCTCCATGGATGACAGCGTCGAACGTATCGTGGGGAAGGTGATGAAAAGCAACGTGCGCACGATCGAAGCGACGGCGCGAACGCTCGATTACACCGTCTTGGAGCGATGCGCGGCCTATCTTAAGCGGGCGCGCGCAGTCAATCTGTTCGGTATCGGTGCTCTCGTTTGGTCGCGCACGATCTGGCGCAAAAGCTCATGCGTGTCGACAAAGAGTGCCATCTGTACGACGACTGGCATGATCAGCTCTTGTGTGCCAAGAACATGCATGAGGGCGATATGGCAATCGCCTTTAGCTACTCGGGCTTGACGCAAGAGGTGCTGGACTGCACCGCCGAGGCCCAACGTCACAACTGTCCCGTTGTGGCCGTGACCAAAGTAGATGGATCATCCAAGCTTGCCACCATGGCCGATGCCGTGCTCGGCGTCGCTGCGAGTGAGCCCTTGGTCCGCAGCGGTGCCATGGCTTCGCGTATGGCCCAGCTTATGGTTGTCGATGCCCTGTACGCTGCTTACGTTGCCAGCGACTACGAACGGGCGACGCATGTCATTAAGCAAAACTACATCGAGAAACAGGAAAGATGAGGTGAATGAAATGCTCGATTTAACAAAATTCACGACCGAACAGCGTAATCAAAGGTCTATGGACCTCGATACGATGACATCGCTGCAAATCGTTACGACGATGAACGATGAGGATCTTCGTGCCGTCCAGTCGGTCACAAAAGTGCTGCCCCAGGTTGCCACAGCAATCGACTGGGCTGCTGAGGCACTCGAGCGCGGCGGGCGCGTCTTTTACATGGGCGCAGGCACCAGCGGTCGTCTGGGCGTACTCGACGCTTCGGAGTGTCCGCCCACGTTTGGCGTGTCACCCGATTTGATTGTCGGGCTCATTGCCGGAGGCGAGACGGCGTTTATCAAGGCTGTCGAAGGTGCCGAAGACAGCGAGGAGCTTGGCGCGAGCGACCTGCGGGAGCGTGGACTCTCGGACAAGGATCTTGTCGTTGGCCTGGCGGCAAGCGGTCGTACTCCCTATGTGGTGGGCGGTCTTGTGTACGCCAAAGCAACTGGGTGCAAGACCATCGCAATTGCCTGTAACCAAGGGTCGAAGATCGGGGAGAGCGCAGATCTTGCCATTGAGCCCGTGCCCGGTCCCGAGGTACTGACCGGCTCAACGAGGCTCAAAGCGGGAACGGTCCAAAAGCTCATTCTCAATATGATTTCGACCGGTGCCATGGTCAAGATTGGCAAGGTGTACCAAAACCTGATGGTCGATGTGCAGCAGACGAACGAGAAGTTGGTGGTGCGCGGCCAGAACATCGTGATGGAGGCGACCGGCTGTACGCGCGAGCACGCTATTCAGGCGCTTGCAGATGCCGGCGGCCACGTAAAAACCGCTATTGTCTCGGTGCTGCTGGACTGCGATGCCGAGCAGGCTGCGGTAGCTCTTGAGCGGGCGCGAGGCCATGTCCGTACTGCTGTGAGCGGCCATGAGAAGAGCGATGCCGATGCCCAATAGGTGCACGGCGTGAGCTGATATGACATCCAGACGAGATACCCAATACAAGGAGGAGTTATGACGAACAAAGAGCTGGCTCAAAAGCTGCTGGACCTTTTGGGCGGTAAAGACAACGTGCTCGCAAACACGGCGTGCATGACGCGCCTGCGCGTGACCGTCAAAGACACGGGCAACGTCGACACGGAGGGTATTAAGGCACTCGACGGCGTGATGGGCCTTGTTGAGGACGACACGATGCAGATCGTGCTGGGTCCGGGCAAGGTGAATAAGGTGCTCGAGGAGTTCTCCAAGCTCACCGGCCTTGCGAAAGGCGTTGCTGACGAGAGCGTGGTTGACGCTGCGGCCACAAACAAGGCCGCGCAGAAGGCCAAGTACGAGTCCAAGCCGGTTCAGGCCTTCCTCAAGAAGATTTCCAATGTCTTCGTCGCCCTGCTTCCCGGCATCATTGCGGCTGGCCTCATCAACGGCATCTGCAACGTCATTAACGTCTCGACGGCAGGCGCGCTTGCAGGCGAGTGGTGGTACCAGGGCATTCGTTCCATGGGCTGGGCCCTGTTTGCCTATCTGCCCATCTTGGTGGGCTATAACGCGGCACGTGAGTTTGGTGGCTCCGCTGCGCTGGGCGGCATCGCCGGCATGATGTGTATTGCCAACAGTGCCATGCCCCTGCTTGCGCCTGGCGCGGCCGATCCTGCCACTGCCATTCTGCTGCCGCTCACCAATGCACAGTACAACCCCGCAGCGGGCGGCATGATCGCGGCTCTTATCGCCGGCGCATTTTTTGCCTGGATGGAGCGTCAGATTCGCAAGGTTATGCCCAACGCACTCGACACGTTTTTGTCCCCGCTGCTGGTGCTCATCATCGGCGCCTTTGCTCTGATGCTCGTCATCCAGCCGGTTGGCGCATGGCTGACGACTGCCATCTTTAGCGTTTTGACCTTTATCTTCGAGAAGCTGGGCGTCCTGGGCGGTTATATCCTGTCGGCAGGCTTCTTGCCGCTGGTTTCCGTCGGCCTGCATCAGGCGCTCACGCCGATCCACGCTATGCTCAACGATCCCGACGGCGCTACCAAGGGCATCAATTACCTGCTTCCCATCCTTATGATGGCTGGCGGCGGTCAGGTCGGTGCCGGTCTGGCGCTGTACTTTAAGACCAAGAACGCCAAGCTCAAGAAGTACGTCGCAGAGTCCATTCCCGTTGGAATCCTGGGTGTGGGCGAGCCTCTGATGTATGCTGTTACGCTGCCGCTCGTTCGTCCGTTTGTGACGGCCTGCCTGGGTGCCGGATTTGGCGGCGCGCTCGCGGCGCTGCTTCACATCGGCACGGTTTCTCAGGGCGTTTCCGGTCTGTTTGGCCTGCTGATCGTCGTTCCTGGCCAGCAGCTCGGTTACGTTGCCGCTATGCTGCTTGCCTATGCCGCCGGCTTTGTCCTGACGTGGTTCTTTGGCGTCGACGAGCAGAAGATCAACGAGTTCTTTGGCGAGTAGTTTGATATCGCGAGCCGTGTTGCTTAGGGCTCGAGGCGCGCGGCAGATTTCTTGATGCTATGGTTGTGCCGGCGGGGCTAACTGCTCCGCCGGCCTTTTTTAAAGGAGTGTTGAAGCGTGAAAACGGGTATTTCGATTTATCTTTCCAGCCCTCTGCAGGATATTGAGCGGACGATTGAACACGGTGCCGCGGCGGGTGCGCGCTATGCGTTCACTTCGCTGCATATTCCCGAGGATGGGGGAGCGGCGTATACCGATAAGGTCCGTCATGTGCTGTCGCTGCTTTCCGCCCGCGGCATTGCGCTCATTGCCGATGTGGGGCCGCGCACGTGCGATTTGCTCGGGCTTGAGCGCATCGAGGACCTGCGCGATCTGGGGTTGGAATATCTTCGTTTGGACTATGGCTTTAGCGCCCGGCGGGTCGCGGAGCTGTCCGGTGTATTTCGCATTGTGGTCAATGCATCGACGGTGAGTTCTGATGAAATCGCATCGTGGCGTGAGGCCGGTGCCGATGTGACTCGTTTTGCCGCCTGCCACAATTTTTACCCCAAGCCTTATACCGGTTTAGCTCTGGAGGACATTGCTCGGGTGAATCTTCGTCTTGCGGCGCTTGGATTCGAAATCATGGCTTTTGTGCCGGGTGATGCTAACGTTCGCGGGCCAGTATTCGAGGGACTGCCGACGGTCGAGGCGCAGCGAGGTCGCGCGTCAAAGGTTGCTCTCAATATGCTTGAGCTTGCACATGGCGCCGATTGCGACATTGTGTTGGTCGGCGACCCCGATCTTTCCGATGCGGGCTGGACGCAGTTTGCTCATGTTTCCGCCGGATACGTGGACCTGCAATGCGAGCTTGAGCCCGGTTATGCCTATGTGCGTGGGCAGATTCATCACGACCGACCCGATTCGAGCACCCTCATCTTTAGGTCTCAGGAGTCGCGTACGACGCTTAAGCCGGATTCCGTGCCGATGGATGCCGGTGCCGGCCTGTTTCGAAAGGCGGGGTCGATCGCTGTGAGCAATAGCAGCTATGGGCGCTACGAAGGCGAGCTTGAGATTGCGCGGGTCGATCTTCCCGGTGAGGAGCGCATGAACGTTGCGGGTCATATCACGCCCGAGGCAATGGAGCTGCTGCCGTTCATCAAACGCGGATTCGGGGTACGGTTCGTTTAGCGTGTGACCCGTGGGCTACAATTGGCCCATCATGCGAAGGCGCCTCGTGTGGCGTGTGCCTGCGTTGGCCGATCTATATTCGGAGGATTCCCATGACCGTACTGTTTATTGAATATCCCAAGTGCTCGACCTGTAAGAAGGCCAAGGCATGGCTGGACGAACACGGGGTAGAGTATATCGACCGCGATATCGTTTTGGACAATCCCACGGCTGATGAGCTTGCGACCTGGATTGCTCGTTCGGGACTGCCGGTGCGGCGCTTCTTTAATTCGTCGGGCATGAAATATCGAGAGCTGGGCCTGAAGGCGCGTCTAGATGCGGGCATGACGGATCGGGAGTGCTACGAGCTGCTGGCGACCGACGGCATGCTGGTTAAGCGCCCACTGCTGGTGGGCGACGACTTTGCGATTCCCGGCTTTAGGGAATCGGCTTGGGTCGAGGCGTTGCTGTAGCGGCTGCGGAAAGTGCGACCCGTTTTGAGCGCTCGGGGTGGGACGTGTTTTCCATCGGCGGGCTCGCTCGGCTCAATCCTCGAGCTGTGCCCATTCGTGCGGATCGTAGACCTTTACGTGCTTGTTGGGCTTGCCGCTCCAGTACTCCTCGTCCATAAAGGGCAGATATGCCTGAACGCCGGGGCAGATAAAGGGAATCCGCTGCTGTTGCAGTCGCTCGCGCTGTCGCTGCTCCAGGTGCGCCTCGGATATGACAGTCGGCATACCGGACAGCTCGACGAGGCTTGCCTGGATTCGCTTAAGGTCGGGGAGTCCCGCGTGCCATGACATCCGCATGATCAAAAAGGATGCACGGCGGTAGTTTGCCTGCATCACCGTGATGGCGGGGCGCAGAGTGGGATGGATTTTGTCCCGTTCGGGCCAAAGGTCAGCAGTGATCTCGAGGCCCAGAGTCTCCCATAGGTAATCAAGCTCTTCGTCCATGGCGCCTCGATATCCGTGCAATGATGACGGTTCGATTGTGCCATCAGCCGTGAGTGCTGCATTGTTGTAATCTACCAGCGGTAGATGCGGGATGTTTTACGGGCTTTGGCGCCGTACGTGTCGCTGGCGCTTCACAGGTCCTTCACGTGTCGGCCGTATTTGACTGAATTTCAAAAAAGTCAAAATTGGGGCTTGCGTCACGGCCGGACTTCCCGTATATTTCTTTCTTGCGCAAAGGCACAGCCGAGCGCAGCGATGCAGTCATTGGGATGTCGTCTAATGGCAGGACAGCGGATTCTGGTTCCGTCAATGGGGGTTCGACTCCCTCCATCCCAGCCATTGCATTTGCTACATATGGCCCGTTCGTCTAGCGGTTTAGGACGCCGCCCTCTCAAGGCGGAGATCACCAGTTCGAATCTGGTACGGGCTACCAAAATTGAACGCCCGGGCCTCGTAAGAGACCCGGGTTTTGTGTATTGACCGATATTTAAGGCGCGCGTTGAGTCTGCCGCCCGGACCGAGGAGTTGTCATGGACCTGCCTATCAGCTTGGAAGACATCACGTATGCCGAGAACTATCTGGCGCAGGGCGACCTGGCTACGGCGACGCCGCTGCTTGAGCGTCTGGTGGAGCTCGCCGAGGAGTATATCGACGCTGAGTGCAAGACGGAGGAGAAGCGCCAGTACTTTAGCTTCGACAGCAAGTTTGAGCGCCTGGCCTATCGCCGCGTGGAGAAGGATCCGCGCGAGCTGGTGCAGGTCGAGGTTCCCTTTGACCGCCTGTACTCCGACATGGCGTTTGCCTACATCCGCCAGCAGGATTATGTGAGTGCTCGGAATGCCCTGATGCAGGCCGTGCGTTGGGATCCCATGAACTGCAACTATCGCTTGGACTTGGCCGAGCTGTTCCGCGCGCTCGAGGACAAGCAGGAGTGGGCATCGCTCTCGTTCTCGGTGCTGGAGCGCGCGAGCGACGGTAAGTGCGCCGCACGCGCCTACACCAACTTGGGTCAGTACTTCTTGGAGCCCGAGACCGAGAACATTTCGGCTGCCGTGGGCTGCGCGCGTCTGGCGCTGCGCCTGGCGCCCAACGATGCGCATACGACGCGCCTGCTCAACAAGATCCATACCACCTATCCGGATGCCGCGGACGAGAGTGACGACCATGTGATGGGTGAGCTCGCCCTGCAGGGCGTGCCGACCTCGCCTTCGGCCGAGATTGCCATCTGCCTGATCATGTGTGCGACCGACGCTGCGAGCGACGGCGACAAGCAGGAGGCTACGCGCCTGACGGTCCGTGCCCGCGACCTGGTGGGCGAAGAGGCGTGCGCGGCGATTATCAAGCTGGTGCGCGAGAGTGATGCCGAGCTTAACGCCGAGCGCAAGGCAAAGCGCGAGGCTGCGGGCTCAAACGCCGATGGCGCCAAGGAGGCCGGCGATGCCCAGTAAGCGCGAGCGCAAGCTCATTTCCAAGAATCGCTCGGCACATCACGAGTACTTTATCGATGAGACGTTTGAGTGCGGTATTGAGCTGAGCGGTACCGAGGTCAAGTCGATTCGCGAGCGCGCGTGCCAGATTACCGATACCTTCGCACTGATTCGTGGCGGGGAGTGCTGGCTCGTCGGCCTGCATATCCACCCTTATAGCCATGGTGGCGTGTGGAATCGCGATCCCGACCGTCGGCGCCGTCTGCTGCTGCACCGCAAGGAGATCGACTTTCTTGACGGCAAACTTCGCAACCGCGGCTATGCGCTGGTGCCGCTGGAGCTCTACTTTAATACCGACGGCCGCGTAAAGCTGCTGCTGGGCCTAGGCCGCGGCAAGAAGCTTTACGACAAGCGCGAGGATATGGCCAAGCGCGATGTCCAGCGCGAGATCGACCGCGCCCTCAAGGAGCGCAACCGCTGACCGTCCTTCATAAGTTGCGGTGGAATACGGACTGGTTTGCCTGTTTGAGGGGCTATTCAGTCCCTATTTCACCGCAGCTGCGGGTGTCTCATCTTTCTTACTGTTCTGACACATATGTTTCAAAGGCGGCGTCCGTTATGGGTGCCGCCTTTTTGTGGGTACATACATCCATGAGGTTCCAACCCGGGTTAGGGGAGTGATCGTTATGGACAAAACAGCGTTCTTTACCATGCCGAGCGGTCTGTACGTGGTGAGCGCCGCGGCAGACGGGCTGCGCGCCGGCTGCGTCATCAACACGGCGGTGCAGGTGACGTCCATGCCGCCGCGCATTTCGGTTGCCGTGAACAAGGACAACGTCACCTCGGGCGTCATCGCATCGGCCAAAGCGTTCGCGCTGACCGTGATCGATCAGACGGCCGATATGCTCTACATCGGTAACTTTGGGTTCCGCACCAGCAGCGATTATGACAAGTTTGCCAAATACGAGACCCGCGAGACGGCTCTGGGCATGCCCTATGTGCCCGAGCACGCGACGGCCCTGTTTAGCTGCCGTTTGATCGACACTGTGGATGTGGGCACGCATCTACTGTTTATCGGCGAGGTCGAGGATGCCGAACGCCTGAGTGACGAGACGCCACTCACCTACGATTACTACCATAAGGTCCTGAAGGGCAAGACGCCTCCGAAGGCGTCCTCGTATCAAGGCTAGAAATGTTTTAAAAATACTTGCATTATATTATTGAGAATCTATACTGATAAATGAAGTACATCACCAGTCGCGTTTGAGAGGAGAACATCATGGCTGAGGAGAAGAAGACGTATAAGTTCGTGTGCGTCGTTTGCGGTTACGAGGTTGAGGTCGATACGCCCGAGCTGCCCGAGGATTATGTGTGCCCGGTGTGCGGCGTCGGTCCCGATCAGTTTGAGCTCGTCGAGGAGTAGCTCGCAGACACACGACTTGCAGCAACACATAGCTCTGTCCAAGGGCCCCGGTCGAATTCACGGCCGGGGCCCTTTTCTTCCGTCCCTAAGGGATCACGGCTGCTGTTAGCCGATCCTGCCTGTCGTGAGTCCGGCCGACCGTTTGTCTCAATCTGTAACATGTGGCGGCTCAAAACGGGCCCATCTGTTACAGATTGAGACAAAAGGTTGGAGCTGAAGAAATGTCTCGATCTGTAACATCTAGAAGCGGAAATTGGGTCCACTTGTTACAGATCGAGACAAACCAAACCCGTTCGGCAGAAGATCTCAATCTGTAACATCTAACGGCGAAAACGGGGTCTACGTGTTACAGATTGTGACAAACGGAGCTGTCCCTCGGAATGATCTCGATCTGTAACATCTAGACATCAAAAGCGGGTCTAGATGTTACAGATCGAGACGTTTGCCTGGGTAGGTGCCCCGCCCCATTACATCCCTGTCAACAACACGATATCGAGAATCGTCACGATGGCACCGATCCCTACGAGCAGCGCGTTGAGCGGGCGCGAGTTGGCGTATTTGCCCATGACGCGGGGCGAACTGGTGAGTCGTATGAGCACAAAGACCGTGATCGGCAGCTGAAGCGACAGCAGTGCCTGACTCCAAATGAGACCCTCAAAAGGATTCGGAACGACCAGGCACGCCGCCACTGCGCCGGCGAAACAGGCCGCCACCCCGACCGAGGAATGTCGGTCGTGGATGTCGTATTCCTCGTCGAACATGCCTGCCGTAATGGTTCCCGCGGCCATGCCCGCCGTAACGCTGCTCGAGAGCCCCGCAAACAGCAGTGCCACTGCAAAGATAATCGAGCTCGCCGGGCCCAGAATGGGGGAGAGCGTGGCCGCTGCGACGGCGAGGTCGTCTACGACCATGCCGTGCGCAAAGAAGGTCGTTGCGGCAAGGATGACCATGGCCGAGTTGATTGCCCAGCCCACGCCCATCGAAAAGAGCGTGTCGAAGAGCTCGTAGTGCAGACGTTCTTCGATAACTTGCTCGCCTTGGCCTTCGAAGTGCATGGATTGGATGACCTCGGAGTGCAGAAAAAGGTTGTGTGGCATTACGACCGCACCCAGGACACTCACGATAATCGCAGCAGAGCCAGTGGGCATACTAGGCGTGATCCAGCTTGCGGCGGCTTGTGGCCAGTCGACCTTGACTAGTGCAAGCTCGGCCAAAAACGAGAGTCCTACCACGCCTACGAAGGCGATGATCCAGCGTTCGGCTCGCTTGTAGGAGTTCGTCATGAGCATCGCCATCGATACTGCCGCCACGATGACGCAGCCCGCACGCACGGGCAGCCCAAAGAGCATTTGAAGGGCAATCGCGCCGCCCAGGACTTCGGCCATGGCGGTGGCGATGGTCGCGAGATAGGCGCTGCCGAGCACCGCGCGTCCCACGATGCGGGGGAGAAAGCGGGTCGTGGCCTCGGCAAGGCAGGCGCCCGTGGCGATGCCCAAGTGCGCCGCGTTGTGCTGCAGCACGATGAGCATAATCGTGGACAGCGTGACGATCCACAGCAGCGCGTAGCCAAACTGCGAGCCTGCGGCCATATTGGAGGCCCAGTTGCCCGGGTCGATAAAGCCGACGGTCACGAGCAGCCCGGGGCCGATATGCCGCGCAATGTCTAGGCCTCCGTGACCACCGGTGCGTCGGGAGCCAAAGTGTTGTTTGAGATGGTTGAGCATGGTGCGCTCCTGCGTATGGGCGGCGTGACGTCGCATCTGGGTCGTGCGGCGCCACGCGTCGGATTTGGGTTGGGGCTACTTGTGCGCTTTGCCCTGATTGGCCACGGCGTCGATCTTGGCGGCGATGGTCGCCGGGTCGCCGATGTAGCGCTTGTCGAGGACATTGAAATCGGTATCGAAGGTGTAGACGAGCGGCACGCCGGTGGGGATGTTGACCTTGAGGATCTCCTCGGGCGTGAGGTGCTCGAGCTTCATGACGAGTGAGCGCAGGGAGTTGCCGTGTGCGGCGATGAGTACGCGCTTGCCGGCGAGCATCTGGGGGCGAATCTCGTCTTCGAAATAGGGCCAGGCGCGGGCGATCGTGTCCTTGAGGCGCTCGGTATAGGGCAGTTGATCGGGCGCGACGTCGCGGTATTGCTCCTGGGTGTGGGGGTCGCGACTGTCGCCCGGCTCGAGTGCCGGCGGGCGGACATCGAAGGAGCGGC
The DNA here is from genome assembly GCF_902364355.1 of Collinsella aerofaciens. Classification (GTDB taxonomy): domain Bacteria; phylum Actinomycetota; class Coriobacteriia; order Coriobacteriales; family Coriobacteriaceae; genus Collinsella; species Collinsella aerofaciens_AF. The sequence goes on along the minus strand of NZ_CABJDK010000001.1, from coordinate 219,431 downwards.
GCCAGATGAGCACCTGCTCGTCGCCGTGCTCTGCCGCGGCATCGGCCTTGTTGAGACCCTGCAACGCGCCGTAGTGGCGCTCGTTGAGCTTCCAGGATTTGATGACGGGCAGCCACTCGCGATCCATTTGGCCGAGCACGATGTTGAGGGTGTGGATCGCGCGCTTGAGGCGCGAAGTGTAGCAGACGTCAAAGTCGAAACCGGCTTCTTTGAGGGCACGACCGCCTGCGACGGCTTCTTCGCGGCCCGTGTCGGTGAGCTCAACATCGGTCCAGCCGGTGAACAGGTTGAGTTTGTTCCACTCGGATTCTCCGTGACGGATAAGGATAAGTTGCATTGTCTGTCGGTCTGTCTGGTGCGCCATAGGGGCCTCCTTGATCTGGCACGGTGTGCGTGCCGTTTGCTTGACGCCGCAAAGGATACCCGTTTTAGGTTCAAAAGTTAACCAAGACTAACAAAATTGTTGTATTTGAATAGGATGGCGCAAGGGGGGGCTGCCGAAATGTCTCGATCTGTAACAACTAGGGATGGAAATTGGGCCTAGGTGTTACAGATCGAGACAGGAAGAAATGGTCCTATGGAAAATCTCGATTTGTAACAGCTGGCCGCCAAAACCGGCCCTTCGTGTTACAGATCGAGACAAACCAAAACCGCTCCGCAGAAAATCTCAATCTGTAACATCTAGGCGCCAAAATCCGCTCTTCCTGTTACAGATTGAGATGTTTGAAGCGGTGAGCTTACGGGCCGAACTTGGGGGCCTTGTTGCCGCCCTTAAGGTCGGCGGTGTCCACTCGTAGGGTGTGCGTTACGCGATTGTTTCGAAACGGGTGGGAAACACAACGGGCCGGCGATGCTCCTAGTATGCCTATTCAACTGACTGTCTAAATATCTAGGGGAGGATCGCGATGCAGGCAGATTCCGCTCAGCAGCAGGGCCTTTATCGCCCCGAATTCGACCACGATGCATGTGGCATCGGCGCGCTTGCCGATATCAACGGCGAGCGCCATCACCAGATTCTGGACGACGCGCTGTCCATTCTGGTCAACTTGGAGCACCGCGGCGGTACGGGACTCGAGAAGAACACCGGCGACGGCGCCGGCATCCTGTTCCAGGTTCCGCATCACTTTTTCCGTAAAGAGGCTCAAAAGTGCGGCCAGATTCTGCCGGCAGAGGGCGACTATGGTGTGGCCATGCTGTTCTTTCCGCAGGATGACAAGGGCGTAGAGGATGCCCGCCGCGTGTTTGAGGAGGGTTGCGCCGAGGCCGGCGTGCCGCTGCTCTTTTGGCGCGAGGTGCCCGTCGACCCGCACGACCTGGGCGAGACGGCACGCGCCTGCATGCCCACCATTCTGCAAGCCTTTCTGGGCCGCCCCGACGATACGCCGGCGGGTGACGCCTTCGAGCGCCGCCTGTACGTGTGCCGTCGCACTATCGAGAAGAAGGCCGATGCCGAGTTTGCCCTGCGCGACAAGATCTTCTACGTCTGCTCCATGAGCTCGCGCACCATCGTGTACAAGGGCATGCTGGTCGCCACGCAGATGCGCCGCTTCTTCATCGACCTCAACGACGCCGCCGTCAAGACGGCTGTGGCGCTCGTCCACTCGCGCTACTCCACCAACACCACGCCCAGCTGGGAGCGCGCGCACCCCAACCGCTTTATCATCCATAACGGCGAGATCAACACCCTCAAGGGCAACGTCAACTGGATCCGCGCCCGCGAGCCCAACCTGTACAGCCCTGTGCTGCAGCACGACCTTGAGCGCGTGATGCCCATCATCAACCGCGAGGGTTCCGACTCCGCGATTCTGGACAACGTGCTCGAGTTTTTGGTCATGAACGGCCGTCCGCTCACGCGTGCCGCATCCATGCTGCTACCCGAGCCGTGGGACCACAACGACAATCTGAGCGAGGAACGCCGCGCCTACGACGCCTACCAGTCCATGCTCATGGAGCCCTGGGACGGCCCGGCGGCCATCGCCTTTACCGACGGTCGCACACTGGGCGCCGCCCTCGACCGCAACGGCTTGCGCCCCGCCCGCTACTACGTGACGCGCGATGGCCGCTTTATGCTGGCAAGCGAAGTGGGCACCATCGAGGTACGCCCCGAGAACATCCTGACGAGCGGCTGTCTGGGGCCGGGCCAGATGCTCGAGGTCGATTTTGCCCGCGGGCGCGTCATCTACAACGACGAGCTGCGCGCCCGTTACGCCAAGGAAAAGCCCTACCGTGATTGGATTGCCGAGGAGACACTGACCGTCGACGTGCTCGATGAGCCCATTGCTTCCGTGCCCGCCGAGGACGCCGAGGTACCCGCCGCCGTGCGCATGGCTAAGCTCGGGTATCACTGGGATGACGTCGATGAGGTCGTGCGTCCCATGGCCCAGCAGGGCAAGGCCCCGCTCGCCTCGATGGGCATCGACGCGCCGCTGGCTTGTCTGTCCAAGAAGACGCGTTCGTTCTTCGACTATTTCTATCAGCTGTTCGCTCAGGTCACGAACCCGCCCATCGATGCCCTTCGCGAGCACATGGTGACTTCGACCACGCTCTACCTGGGCAACCACGGCAACCTGCTCGAGGATTCCCGTACGGCCTGCCAGCTGGTTCGCCTGGAGCGTCCGCTGCTGAGCGAGGAGGAGTTCGACCGCATTTGCGCCATCGACCGCGTGGGCTTTAAGACTCGCCGTTTCCGTGCCGTCTACCGTCGTGACGCCGGCGAGGGCGCGCTTCAGGCTGCGCTCAAGCAGCTTGCAGAGGACGTTGAGGCTGCGGTCCGCGACGGCGTGAACATCGTGGTGTTGAGCGATCGTGCCGCTGCGGGCGAGGTGCCCGTGCCGTCGCTGCTTGCCGTGGGCTGTGTGCACAACCACCTGATTCGCGCTGGCGTGCGTACCTTTGCCGACATCGTGGTGGAGTGCGGCGATGCCGTGTCCCCGAACGACTTTGCGGCGCTGGTGGGCTACTCCGCAAGCGGCATCTATCCGTACAATGCGCATGCGTGCATCCGCGACTTGGCAGCACGCGGCGACCTGGACGTGACGGCCGAGCAGGGCATCGACAACTACAACAAGGCCGCGACGGCGGGTATCGTCTCCATCATGTCCAAGATGGGTATCTCCACGGTGCAGAGCTATCACTCCGCGCAGATTTTCGAGGCCGTCGGCTTTACTCCGGAGTTCGTCAACGCGTACTTCGCCGGCACGGTGAGCCGTGTGGGCGGTATGGGTGTCGAGGACGTTGAGCGCGAGCAAAACGAGCGCTATGACGCTGCGCTCGCCATCCTTAAAAGCCCGGCTCCCGATCAGCTGCCCACGCTGGGCCTGACCAAGTGGCGCCCGCTCGGCGGCGAGGAACACCTCATCGACCCCCAGGTCGTCTACCTGCTGCAGACCGCCTGCCGTGAGGACAGCTACGACACCTTTAAGGAGTACAGCGCCCGCCTGCACCGCACCGGCCGTGCCGTGCGTCTGCGCGACTTGCTCGACTTTGATGCCAGCGGCCGCACGCCGGTTTCGCTCGACGAGGTCGAGCCCGCGCTCAACATCGTCCGCCGCTTTAACACCGGCGCCATGTCGTACGGCTCCATCAGCAAGGAAGCACACGAGTGCATGGCCATCGCCATGAACCGCCTGCACGGCCGTTCCAACTCCGGCGAGGGCGGTGAGAATCCGCGTCGCGAGACCCCGCTGGCTAACGGTGATTCCAAGAACTCCGCGATCAAGCAGGTGGCAAGTGCGCGCTTTGGCGTGACGAGCCGCTACCTGTGCAGCGCCTTCGAGATTCAGATCAAGATGGCCCAGGGCGCCAAGCCCGGCGAGGGTGGCCACCTGCCCGGCAAGAAGGTCTACCCCTGGATTGCCGAGGTCCGTCAGTCCACGCTCGGCATCGGCCTGATCTCGCCTCCGCCGCATCACGACATCTACTCCATCGAAGACCTGGCCGAGCTCATCTTTGACCTTAAGAACGCCAACCCTGGCGCACGCGTGTCGGTCAAGCTGGTCAGCGAGGCCGGCGTCGGCACCATCGCCACCGGTGTGGCCAAGGGCGCTGCCGACAAGATCTTGATCAGCGGCCACAATGGCGGCTCGGGTGCCGCTGCTCGCGATTCGATCTGGCACGCCGGTCTGCCGCTGGAGCTTGGCCTTGCCGAGGCTCAGCAGACGCTGCTGCAAAACGGCCTGCGCTCGCGCGTGGTGCTCGAGGCCGACGGCAAGCTCATGGACGGCACCGATGTTGCCGTCGCCTGCCTGCTGGGCGCCGAGGAGTTTGGCTTTGCGACCATGCCGCTCATCTCGATGGGCTGCCTCATGCAGCGCGACTGCCAGCAGGATACCTGCCCCGCCGGCATCGCCACGCAAAACTGCCGCCTGCGTCGCGGCTTCCGCGGCAAGCCCGAGCACGTCGAGCACTTTATGCTCTTTGTTGCCGAGCAACTGCGCGAGGTCATGGCGAGCTTGGGCTTCCGCACCGTCGACGAGATGGTCGGCCATCCCGAGTGCCTGCGCCAGATCGAGGTCCCGGGTAACCGCAAGGCAAACCTGCTCGATCTGACGCCCGTGCTGGCAAACGCGACCTGTGAGTTTGGTGCCCACATCCCGGGTGCCGACGGTCGTCACTTCCTGCCCCAGATGGCCGCGGACAGCGAGCTCGACAAGACGCTCGACTCCACGCTGTTTGTGCCCTATACGGCCGATGCCCGTGCGCACCTGCGCCCGATTCGCTTCCATGCCGACATCGCCAACGTTAACCGCTGCGTGGGCACCATCCTGGGTAACGCGGTGACCAAGGCACATCCCGAGGGCCTGCCCGCCGGCTCCATCACCATCGATTGCGATGGATCGGCCGGTCAGAGCTTTGGCGCGTTCCTGCCGCGCGGCATTACGCTCAACGTGTGCGGTGACGCCAACGACTACTTTGGCAAGGGCCTTTCGGGCGGCGAGGTGTCGGTGCGCCCCAACCCGCATGCGACCTATAAGTTCGACGAAAACATCATCGTGGGCAACGTTGCGTTCTTTGGCGCCACGAGCGGCCGTGGCTTCATCAACGGCCTGGCCGGCCAGCGCTTTGGCGTACGCAACTCCGGTGCCACCGTGGTGGTCGAGGGTTGCGGCAACCACGGTTGCGAGTACATGACGGGTGGCCTGGCGCTCATCCTGGGCGAGGTCGGGCAGAACTTCGCTGCCGGCATGACGGGTGGCGTGGCTTATGTCTTTGACCAGTACGGCACGCTCGATGCCCGCGTGAACCACGAGAGCGTTGAGCTCAAGGCCCCGACGGCCGGCGAGCTGGAGCAGGTCCGTGCGCTCATCCAGGAGCACGTGGACGCGACGCAGAGCCCGCGCGGCATCAAGCTGCTCTACAGCTTTGAGACGATGAGCAAGCACTTTGTGAAGGTCATTCCGACCGAGTACGAGCGTGTGCTGGCGATTGTCGCCGCCGCCGAGGCCGTCGGCAAGACGCATGCGCAGGCCGAGGAGCTGGCGTTTGACATTGTGACCGGTCGCGCGAGCGCCGCGGATGTCGATCGCTTTGATGTGGCGGGCGGTGCTGCTGGCGCTGCGTCTGTGGCTGCCAGCTCTGTTGCTTCGACCAAGAAGGAGGCGTAAGTGCCATGGGTAAGCCCGGTGCTTTTCTTGATATCGATCGTGTGACCCACGAGCTTCGCCCCGTGGAGGAGCGCAGCCGTGATTTCGATCCGCTGTACGTTGAGCTCGACGACGATGCACGCCGTGCCCAGGCGAGCCGCTGCATGATGTGCGGCGTGGCGTTTTGCCAGATGGGCGCGAGCTTTGGCAAGGCACGTCCGAGCGGCTGCCCGCTGCACAACTTGATTCCCGAGTGGAACGAGCTGGTGTACCGCGGCCGCTGGGACGAGGCTGCCGAGCGCCTGTCGCTCACCTCGCCCATGCCTGAGTTCACGAGTCGCGTTTGCCCGGCGCTGTGCGAGGCCGCGTGCAACCTGGGTTCGGTCGATGGCCAGCCCACGACGATCCATGACAACGAGCGTGCGATCAGCGACCGCGAATGGGCAAACGGCGGCCCGCGTCGCTTTGAGCCGGCAGGGGAGGGCGCGCCCACGGTTGCCGTGGTGGGCTCCGGTCCTGCTGGTCTGGTGGCAGCATGGGAGCTTGCGCGTCGTGGCGCCCGCGTGACGGTGTTTGAGCGCGACGACCGCCCGGGCGGTCTGCTCATGTACGGCATTCCCAACATGAAGCTCGAGAAGTCCGTGGTCGAGCGTCGCGTGGCGCTCATGCGCGAGCTGGGCATTGTGTTTGAGCTGAGCGCCGATGTGACGAACCCTGCGGTGGCGGCCGAGCTCGATGACTTTGACGCCGTCGTGATGGCTGTCGGCGCTCGTGCGCCCCGCGGGCTTTCGGCTGCGAACGTGGATGCTCCGGGCGTGGTGTACGCGGTGGACTACCTGACGGCTTCGACCGCCTCGGTGCTCGATGGCAGCGAGCCCGCGGTGAACGCGCGCGGCCTGGACGTTGTGGTCATTGGCGGTGGCGATACTGGAAACGACTGCGTGGGTACCGCCGTGCGTCAGGGCGCGCGCAGCGTGCGCCAGTTTGAGTTCTTGCCGGCTGCGCCCGATAAGCGCGCGGCGAGCAACCCCTGGCCGCAGTGGCCCAACGTTAAGAAGACCGACTACGGCCAGCAGGAGGCTATCGCTGCGATGGGTGACGAGATGCGTGCCTGGGGCGTGGATACGCTCGAGGTGCTGCTGGACAAGAAGGGTGCGGCTGCGGGTTTGCGCGTGGTCGATCTGGACTGGTCGGCGGGAAAGCCCGAGCGCATCGCGGGCTCCGAGCACGAGGTGCCGGCGCAGCTGGTGCTCATCGCCTGCGGCTTTACGGGTCCCGAGCACGGCGTGTTCGATGCGGTGGGCGTGCCTGTTGCCACCGCTGGTCGTCCGCTGCCGGTGATGGCTGCCGAGGGCTCGCACCTCGCGGCTCGCACGGAGGGTGTCGCCGCGGATGCCGCACCGGTGTACGTGGCCGGTGACGCCCGCAACGGCAGCTCGCTCGTGGTGAGTGCTATGGCCGATGCCCTGGCCTGCGCAGCCGAGGTCGCCGAGGCGCTGGAGCTGTAAAGTAGTCATTTAAGAACGTCCTCAATGACTAGTCATTTTTTGTCTAGTCGTTGGGGACACTCCTTGCGGATTTGCGAGCGATTTGCTCGTTTGTCGACGTACGGGTGTTCATTTGTCGACTTCTTGGGCTGTGGTCACCTGTTGTTTCTGTGGTGGCTGCGGGCATCTGGCTCAAAAGGGCGGGTTGGCTGTCTATGTCTACCTGCGGTTTTGTTGCGGTGGACTCATTCGGTCAAGTGTCCCGTCAAGTGTTTGGTTAGCATCTGGTTTGCAGTCGAAGGCCTATTTTGCCCGCGCTTGCCTCGGTTGCCCACCCTCCTCGTAAGCTCAAATTGAGGTCCATCAGTTTGAGGAGGATGCCATGACTGACCAAGTTTTTGATCGAGCGCAGCTGGCCGAGGCCGTCGGCAACGATATTGCCGACATGGCTCACTTTTGGATGCTGCGGAAGTTTCAATTTCTGGAGCCGGCGCGCGAGCAGTTCGAGATTATCGTCGATCCGTGGCTCAGCTATTGCGAGGAACCATCTCAAAACGAAATCATGGCCTACAACATGGCGTTTACCGATTGGCTGCTGTTTGAGCGCCCCTATTACCACGGCAAGACGCTGTTGGAGCTGTATGTGGACGAGCCGCCAGCGTCAATTTCTCCTGCTTCGCTCGGGCGACTTAAGCAGGTGCGTGACACGCAGTATTTCTCGCGCTTTGGCATTTTGGACAAGGATCCCGCGACTGGCATGGTCGTGCTGAAGGACACGCGCACCGACCGTCGCTTTGACGTCTACGACCCACATATCGTGCAAAAGGAGCGCTGGAACGATGGTGCGATTGCGGTGCGACTCGCGTGCGTCGACGATGTCTGGCTGACGGCGGGGCAGCTCTACCTGTATGACATCGCGCGCCTGAGCGACACGACGGTCGACGGGCCGGGCTCGGTGCATCCCGAGGACCTGGAGGACGGTTTCGACACCTCGTGCATCAGCTTCTTTTTGCGCCTGGTCCGCGACATCATGGGTGCCCAGGGGCGGTATGTGAAGTCGCTCAACATCTACGAACAGGAATGGGAGTAGGGGATGGACGGTTGTCGCCTGCCTTGCCTTCTGCCTTTATGTCTCGATCTGTAACGTTTAGGGACAAAAAACCGGTCTACCTGTTACAGATCGAGACGAATACCTGGGCGCCGCTGGTTTGTCTAAATCTGTAACGTTTAGGGGCCTGGAGAACGTCTAACTGTTACAGATCAAGACGTTTATCAGCGGAGGCAACGGTGACAATGGTCCATTTGTCCGATGTGGTGGTGATGGAAGTGTCTAATGCCGTTCTCAAACACAAGCATACGGCTCGCAACACGTTGGCGCGGAATAGGATGCTTGCCAGGCTCACGGAGGCGGCTGAACTAGGCGTGCTGCTTGTGACGCACGACAATGCCGAGCTCATGTGGCTGCGGCGCCATGTGGGAACCGACGATATCGCGGAGCCTGAGTCGCACCTGTTCTGTTTTCAGCATGATTGGGATGCGTTGACGCCGACGGAGCGAGCGCTGCGGACCATCAAAGGGCTTGCGGAGTTTCATCCCGATTGGGCGTTTTGGGGTTACGACGCGGCACTTTTGTGGGGTCTGGAGGTGCCAAATGATCTGCTTGGGCCGCGATTTCTTGTTAAGACAGGTTGCTCGGTGCCGCTGAGTGCAGGATGCCGGCTGTTGCGTCCGCAGGCGGCGGGTGCGCTTGAGCGCGTCGACGGCGTGCGAGTGACGCCGTTTTGGCGCACGGTGAAGGATTGTCTGCTGCGTGCGCCGTTTTCGTATGGTCTGGCGATCGCCGATTCTGCGCTGCGGGCGAAGGGCATATCGCGCGACGACCTCTGCGAACGGCTCCAGGCCGATTGCGAGGGCAGACGCGGGTATCGCAGAGCTCAGGTGATTGCGTCGCATGCGGACGGGCTGTCCGAAAACGGTGGCGAGTCTCGATTCCGGGCGTTCTTTATTGCATACGGTTTTCCGGTGCCAGAGTTGCAGGTGGAGTTTCGTGACCCGCTTGATTCGAGCCAAGTGTTTCGCGTTGATTATTTCTGGAGGCTCGAGGACGGGACGTGCGTGATTGGCGAGCTCGATGGAAAGGGAAAGTATGCCTTGCAGAACGACGAGGGTCGGGAGTCGGTCGACCCATTCGTGGCAGAACGTCAGCGAGAGTCCCATCTGACGATGCTCGGACATAAAGTACTGAGGTTTACGTTTGATGAGCTCAAGAATCCGGGGAAGCTGGCTGAAAAGATGAGACTGGCGAACATTCCGCAGCGGGTCAATCTGGCGGAGGAATGGAGACGGCAGTGGTATGGGCGCTAAGGGGTGCAACTGACGCGGAGGTGGTTGTTCCTGCCGAGTTTGTCTCAATCTGTAACAACAAGGGACCGTTTGGCCTCGTAACTGTTACAGATTGAGACGGAAGGTTGGCTACCGCTAAAAGATCTCAATCTGTAACATCTAGAGGCCGAAAACCTGTCTACCTGTTACAGATTTAGACGTTTGACGACGGGGCTGGAGAATATCTCAATCTGTAACATTTACAGGCCAAAAATCGACCTAACTGTTACAGATTGAGACAAAGGTTGGACGCGGTGCCGAAAGATCTCGATCTGTAACATCTAGTAGCCCAAAAAACCGGGTTTACTGTTGCAGATCGAGACGTTCGGCACACACGGCTGGGGCATCGCCGCGCTGACCTCTCTATCCTCACATTCTCCCTTTTCTCCGTTAACCGATACATCGGCTGCATCTCCGTCGCCTTGGGCGATAATGGACAAATGTTCAAGTTAATCGTGAGGGAGGAGCTCGATATGGCGTCTGCCGATCGTTCTACGTTGTTTATCAATGCGACCATTCTGGATGGCTCGGAGCATATGGAGCCGCAACCCGATATGGCCGTGACTGTTGAGCGCGGCGTCATCACCTGGATGGGGCCGAGTGCTGTGGCGCAGGCGCCGGCGGGTGCCGAGGTTATCGACCTGGGCGGTGCGTATCTCATGCCCGGTCTCATCAATATGCACGTGCATCTGTGCGGTTCGGGCAAACCGGTCTCGGCGGGCGATGCGGGCGCACTCATGAAGAAGCTCGACAATCCCGTGGGCCGCTCCATCGTCCGCCACATCCTCAAAGGCAGCGCCCAGCAGCAGTTGGCAAGTGGCGTGACCACGGTGCGCGGTGCGGGTGACCCGCTGTTTGCCGATATCGCCGTGCGCGACGCTATTGACGCCGGCAAGCATCAGGGTCCGCGCCTGGTAGCGCCGGGAACGGGCGTCACGGTGCCGGGCGGCCATGGCGCGGGGCTGTTTGCCCAGGTGGCAAACAGCCCCGTCGAGGCAGTCGAGCAGGTGCGTGACCTGTACGCGCGCGGTGCCGACGTCATTAAGCTGTTCGTAACGGGCGGTGTGTTCGATGCGACCGAGGTGGGCGAGCCGGGCGTGCTGCGTATGCCGGTGGAGGTTGCCGCAGCGGCGTGCAAGGCGGCGCACGAGGTGGGCCTTCCGGTGATGGCCCATGTCGAGAGTACCGAAGGTGTGAAGGCCGCGCTTAAATCCGGCGTCGACACAATCGAGCACGGCGCTCCGATGACCCCCGAGATCCTGGAGTTGTATCACGGTGCCGCGGGTACGCAGCTCGAGGGGCGTGCGCCGAGCGTGACCTGCACGATCAGCCCGGCGCTGCCGTTTGTATTGCTCGATCCAGAAAAGACCCATTCGACCGATACGCAAAAGAAGAACGGCGACATCGTGTGCTCGGGCATCATCGAGAGCGCCCGTGCCGCACTGGAAGCCGGCGTTAAGGTGGGCCTGGGCACGGACTCAAGCTGCCCGTTTGTGACGCAGTACGACATGTGGCGTGAGGTGGCCTATTTTGCCAAGTATGTCGGCGTGAGTAACGCCTTCGCGCTGCATACGGCTACGCAGATCAATGCCGAGCTGCTGGGGCTGGGCGGCGAGACCGGTACGATCGAGTGCGGCAAGGCTGCCGATATCTTGGTAACGCGCAAGAACCCGCTCGATGATCTGTGCGCACTGCGTGAGCCGACGTACGTGATGTGCCGCGGCAACCTGGTGCGCAAACTCAAGGTGAAGCGTATTCCCGAGGTGGACGCCGAGCTCGACGCGATTATGGCCATGCCTGCCGAAGCGCTGGCCGAGGAGCTCGCCCGTGACGGCGTGGCATAGGTGTGACAAAGGGACGGCCCCTATGCCGCGTTCAAAAAAGCCGAGGTCTCAACACGAGGCCTCGGCTTTTATTTTTCCTATGGTGTAGCTGCTAGGAGCGCGTTTCCATCTTGGCGTGGCACTTGGGGCAGGTGACGCGGATCTTGCCCTTACCCTTGGGGACGGACAGCATCTGACCGCAGTTAGGGCACTTAAGGTAGGCCGTGGTCTTGCGGCCCTTCCACATCTTCTTGGCCGTTCGCTTGGCGCGCTCAAAGTCTTCCTTGCTGGTGCCGGCCGCGCGCGAGGCGTTGGCAGCCGCGGCGCCGCCACCCAAGCTGGCGACGAACTTACCTAGGCCGGGGACGTTTGCGGTCGCCGTGACAAAGGCATCGTTCTCCTTGCGGCGCGCGTCGATGTTTTTGGACAGACCGCGCAGCACGCCGAGCGCGATCACGGCGATGGCGATCCAGCTGAGCCACTGGATACGGGCCATCGACCCGATCATCGCGATGATAATGCCTGCGAAGCCCAACACGACGGTGAGCTCATCGGCGCCGTTGCGACCCTTCATAAAGTCATTCATGCGAATTGCCTTTCGTTCGATATACTGCACGCCTTTATACCCGATTTAGAGCAAGGGGGACAGGTTAATCTGCACCAGTGTGGTGCAAGCATACCTGTCCCCAGAACACCAAGACGGTGCAAAGAAGATTGTTCCCAATGCCCCAATTACTTGGAGAGCTTGTCGACGACGCGTTCAATCTCGGCAAGCTTGGCGGCCTTGAGCTCCTCGTCGCCCGATTCGATTGCCGAAGTCACGCAGCCTTCGATATGCGCCTTGAGCACGTCGGCGTTGATGCGCGCGAGGAGCGCCTGTGTGGCCATGAGCTGCGTAGAAATATCGACGCAGTAGCGGTCCTCATCGACCATCCGCAGGATGCCGTCGATCTGACCGCGTGCCGTCTTGAGCATGCGGGTCACCGATTTATGGTCTGCCATCATGGCGGGTTCTCGTTTCTGGTCGGGGGGGTACGTGCGGGTCGTTACGCGGCGGTTACGGACAGGGCGTGGAACTTCTCGCCCGCGGCCTCGACGGCGGCGGCGAGCTGCTCGGCAGTCACAGTGTCGGCGCACTCTACCTGGACGGTCTGGGTCTCATGGTCGGCGTCGGCGTCGGTCACGCCGACCACGTTGAGCAACGCCGTCTCGACGGTGGCGTCGCAGTGGCCGCACATAAGGCCGGAAGTCTTAATCGTGTAACGCATGGGTATTCCTCTCTGTTGTGTCGGCTTTCCCAGGCACCCGACCTTGACCTTCAAGCCGTCGCTCGCGTACCAAAGTACGCGTCGCTCCTCTTTCAGGTCAATCTCGGGCACCTGGAAAACCCGTTCTAAATGGACGTCATAGTGATCCTATTTTGCCACTTTGGGCTTAAAGGTTCGCAGGCGCAGCGCATTGCTTACGACGCACACGCTCGACAGGCTCATGGCCGCGGCGCCAAACATCGGCGAGAGCTGCCATCCGGTGAGCGGGAAGAATACGCCCGCCGCCAGCGGAATGCCGATGCCGTTGTAGAACAGCGCCCAGAACAAATCCTGCTTGATGTTGCGAATCGTGGCGCGCGAAAGCTCGATGGCGCGGGCGACGTCCATGAGGTCGCTGCGCATGAGCACCACATCTGCCCCCTCCTTGGCGATGTCGGCGCCGGCGCCGATCGCAAGGCCCACGTCGGCGCGCGCTAGGGCGGGGGAGTCGTTGATGCCGTCGCCCACCATGGCGACCTTGCCGCCCGCATCCTGCAGTTCGCGCACGTGGCGCTCCTTGTCGGCGGGGAGGACGTCGGCGATGACCTGTTCGCTGGTGAGTCCCACGCGGCGGGCGATAGCCTCGGCCGTCACGCGGTTGTCGCCGGTGAGCATGCGCACGTCGACGCCGAGCTTGCGGAGCGCGGCGATGGCCCCGGCGCTCGTCTCCTTGACCTCGTCAGCCACGGCGATGGTGCCGACAAGCTCGCCGTTCTTGGCAAAGAACAGCGGTGTTTTGCCCTCGGCGGCAAATTGCTCGGTAAGACCCGCGGGCACGGTAACGCCCAACTCGTTCATCAGGCGTACGTTGCCGGCGGCGATGACATTCTGCCCCTCGCGCGCCGTTACGCCACGACCGGGCACGGCGGCAAAGTCCTCGACCATGCGCGCGACAATTCCGCGTGCCTCGCACTCGGCCATAATCGCCTCGGCCAGCGGGTGCTCGCTCGAGCGCTCCAACGCGGCGGCCAGCTTGAGCAGCGGCTTTTCGCTCATGGCGGGCGAGCCGTCAGCGCGCGTGGCTACTACGATATCGGTCACGGCAGGCTTGCCGCGGGTGACCGTGCCCGTCTTGTCGAGCACTACGGTGCCCACACTGCGCAGATTCTCCAGCGCCTCGGCACTCTTGAACAGAATGCCCATCTCGGCGCCCTTGCCGGTACCCACCATAATGGCGACGGGCGTGGCCAGACCCAGTGCGCACGGGCAGCTGATCACCAGCACGGCCACGGCGGAGGTGAGCGCCTCGTTCATGCTGCCGGTCAGTGCCATCCACACTACAAAGGTCACGACCGAGATTACAAACACCACGGGCACGAACACGCCGGCGACCTTGTCGGCCATGCGGGCGATGGGCGCCTTGGTGGCGTTGGCGTCCTCGACGAGCTGGATGATCTTGGCGAGCGATGTCTCGGCACCCACCCGCGTGGCGCGGAAGGTAAACGAACCGGTGCGGTTGACGGTGGCGGCGTTGACGGTGTCGCCGGCGGTCTTTTCCACGGGGATGGACTCGCCGGTGAGCGCACTCTCGTCCACGGCCGAGCTGCCTTCGAGCACCACGCCATCGACGGGGATGGACTCTCCGGGGCGCACGCGCAGGACCTGGCCGGGAAGGATGCTGTCGACGTCCACAGCGGTCTCGGTGCCGTCGTCGGCCACGATGGTCGCGGTCTTGGGCGCTAGGTCGATGAGCGCCTCGATGGCGCCGCCGGTCTTGGATTTGCTGCGCGTCTCGAGGTATTTGCCCACGGTGACGAGCGACAGGATGGTGCCGGCACTCTCAAAATACAGGTTGTCCATGCTCGTCATCATGGCCTCGTGCACCTGACCTGTAGCCAGCTGTTCGGCCATGATGAACATGGCGTAGAGCGACCAGGCGATTGACGCGGTGGCGCCGACGGCGATGAGAGCGTCCATGGTGGGCGCGCCGTGCGCGAGCGATTTAAACCCGTTGATAAAGTACGCGTCGTTGACGTAGACGATGGGGATGAGCAGGACAAGCTCGGTGAGGGCGAGCGTCATGCTGTGGATGTGGTCCGTGAAGATGCCGGGCAGCGGCCAGCCGAGCATGTGTCCCATGCCTATGTAGAACAGCGGAATGAGAAAGATGATTGAGATGATGAGACGGGTGCGCATGGCGGAGGCGGTGGCCTCCAACTTTTTGGTCGGCGACTCCATATGGGCGGCGCCGGACCTGACTTGCGCGTTGCCACTTGAGCCGGCGGCACCGGTGCCCGCGTCGACGGGCGAGGCCGAGTAACCCGCGCGATCGACAGCGGTGCAGATGTCGTCGGGGGAGATCTGCGCGGGGTCATAGTCCACCAGCATGGAGCCGGCGAGCAGGTTGACCGCGACGCTTTGGACGCCGTCGAGTTTGCTGACGGCGCGGTCCACGTGTGCCTGGCAAGCGGCGCACGTCATGCCGCCCACGTTAAACTTATCTTGAGCCATGGCTTCTCCTTTCTGTAGTTCGGTGTTTGAATTGTTAACCTGCCGATACTATACACCCATACCCCCTGGGGGTGTCCAGTGGGGATGAAAATGTATGACATTTCGCTACAGATGCGGGTGGCTGCTCAATCGTTGGCAGCTCATGTCAAACATCTCGATCTGTAACATCTAGCGGGGAAAATGACCTCTAACTGTTACAGATCGAGATTATGTTTTGCGATGTTTGAGTTCGTCTCAATCTGTAACGTGTAGACCCGGTTTTGTCTCGTAACTGTTACAGATTGAGACAATCGGCCCAGGCCCGCCTCGTCCGCTCCGTCATCTGTGGTTTACGTGGGGGCATGCGAAGCACGGGTATACTAACCCGCGGCGAATCTGCTCCATCGCTTAGGGCCGCTGCGTCTGGACGGCGCGTGATAGGGCTGCCAAAGCGATCGCCAGCGTGCTGAGCAACGTCCTCTCTGTGCGCACCCGTTTTTGTATGTATTAGCGCACTACCAAGCACGCCCGCGCGGCCGCATGCCGTGCCCATTGCGCGTGCAGATAAGGAACAACAACATATGCGTAATTCTGTATCCGACGTCACCGACGCCGAGATCCTGGACGAGACCCGCGAGGCCATGACCCAGGCTGCCTTCGATGCCGCCGATGAGGCCAATGCTGCCCAGGCCGTCGAGTCCGCTACCGAGAGCCTGCCCGCCTTTGACGAGCTGGGCCTTTCCGACGAGATGCTTCGTGCTATCGAGAACCTGGGCTACACGGCGCCGACGCCCGTGCAGGCCGGCTCAATCCCCGTGGTGCTCGAGGGCCGCGACCTGCTTGCTGCCGCTCAGACTGGCACCGGCAAGACGGCCGCTTTTTTGCTGCCGACCATGAACAATCTGGAGCACATCGCTCCTTCCAAACCCGTGCGCGAGCGCGGCGGCCGCAACCGCCGTCGCGGTGCTAAAAAGCCCGAGGGCAACGGCCGTGGCCCCGTGATGCTCGTCATCACCCCCACGCGCGAGCTCGCCCAGCAGATCGACGAGGTCGCGAGCAAGATCGCCGACGTCACGGGCCACGTTGCCGTGACCGTCGTGGGCGGCGTGAGCTACAAGCCGCAGACCGCGGCGCTCAAGTACGGCTGCGACATTCTGGTCGCCACGCCGGGCCGTCTGGTCGATCTGATCGAGCAGGGCGCTTGCCACCTGGACGAGGTCAAGGTGCTGGTACTCGACGAGGCCGACCGCATGCTCGACATGGGCTTTTTGCCCGCCGTCCGCCGCATTGTGCGCGAGACGCCGGCCGAGCGCCAGACGCTGCTGTTCTCGGCCACGCTCGACGAGGAAGCCGTGGGCGAGATCACCGACCTGGTGAGCGATCCGGCCCGCGTGGAGATCGCGCCCGCCACGTCGACCGCCGACACCGTCGACCAGTTTGTGTTCCCGGTGTCCATTGAGGCCAAGAACAACCTGCTGCCCGAGTTCCTCAAAATGGAGGGCCCGGAGCGCACCATCGTCTTTATGCGCACCAAGCACCGCGCCGACAGCTGCTGCCGTCGTCTGGAGCGCAAGGGCATCAAGGCCGCCGCGATCCACGGCAACCGCAGCCAGGCCCAGCGCGAGCGCGCGCTTTCGGCCTTCCGCGACGGCACCGTTGACGTGCTGGTGGCGACCGACGTGCTCGCCCGCGGCATCGACATTAGCGATGTACGCTACGTCGTGAACTTTGACGTGCCGGCCGAGCCGACCGACTACATCCACCGCATCGGCCGCACGGGCCGCGCCGGCGAGCTGGGCTGGGCCATCACGTTTGTGACCGAGCAGGACGTCGATGAGTTCTACGAGATCGAGAAGCTCATGGACAAAACCGCCGACATCTACGAGGCCGGCGACCTACATGTGGGCCCCAACCCGCCCGCTGTTGACCCCGAGCGCGATCCTGCGGCCTTTAAGGTGAAGAAGAAGACCAAGCGCGGCAAGTCCAAGAGCAAGAAGAAGCTCGAGCAGGCACGTCGCGACGGCAAGCGCAACGGCGACGATTACGGCGATGTTGCCGGTCGTTCCAGCCGCGGTCGCGACGAGCGCCGCGGCGACGGCGAGCGTCCGAGCCGTCCCAAGCGCGGCGGCAAGACCCGCGTGCGCGAGGGCGTTCAGGCTCGCGTGGACGAGGCTGTGGAGAGCGTGGCTCGCGAGGTGGCTGCCGAGGAGCGCGGGGGTGCTGCTGTCGAGCAGACCCCGCGCGGCAACCGTGCCGAGCGCCGTGCCAAGCAGTTCCAGGGCGAAGCGCACCGCCGTCGTCGTGAAGACGAGGACCGTGGCGGTCGTCGTCGTGTTGAGCGCGAAGACGAGGGCCGCGGTTCGCGCGGTGGCAAGCGCGGTTCGGGTGACCGTCGTCGCTCCGGTCGCGATGGCGAGCGCGGCGGGCGCGATGAGCGCCGTGGCGGCGAAGGCCGTGGCTCGCGTGACGAGCGTGGTACCCGCGGCGGCGAGTCCCGCGGCGGCAAGCGCTTTGACGAGCGCGGAGGCCGCGAGGGTGGCCGCGGTGGCGAGCGTCGCGAGGGCGCTCGTGGCAACGGTGGTCGCAGCGGCGCCGGTCGTTCGAATGAGTCGCGTGATCGTCGCGATCCGCGTGCCAGCCGCGATCGTCGCGATGACTGGCGCAACTACGATGACACCCGCGAGGAGCGCCGTGGCGGCTATCGCGGCGGGCGTGGCGGCAACCAGGCCGGCTCCCGCGGCGGTCGTGCCGGCGGTCGCGATAACCGTGGCAGCTACGGCAACAGCCGTGGCGGCAAGCGCGGTGGCAGCTCCCGTCGCCCCGGCGACGGCGGCGGCAAGCGCAAATAACATACGCATCGCCCGCTAGAGCGAGGTGAACCAAGGGCCCCGAGCAACTACGTTCGGGGCCCTTTTGTTTGCCGTATCCGATCGCTAGTTCAAATGTGATTTCCTCGGGAATGCATCTAGAGGATGCCGTGGGCTTGTTTCCTGCCATGCAGCAATGGGTCCTATGGGGTGCGCCGTGCATTTTTTGGAGTATTCTGCAGTTCGAGCTGTCTGCATATGATTCGACGTCGCCAACGGTGGCCTTCGGATATCCCTAGCGAGCGTTCCGAGTCAGATTTCGCCGTTTTCCGGAGCAGGGGGCGCGTCATTCTCGCCATGTCGGGACTTAGAATGATACGGCGCCCTACAGTTTTGCCCACCCGCGGCGGTGCTGGCGCGGTCACGTTGCAGAATACTCCGTTTTTTGCACGGGCCAGGATGGGGTTCCTCAGGAAAACGCGGCGGTATCCCGTAAATATATACAATCTGTACCGTAATTTATACAAAACGAAGAGGCAGACAGCGTAGGGTGGGTGCATTGGGGTGCCTGGCGCACCAAAACGGGGAGCTCCCCCCATGCGCCGTATACTCTGTCTGAATGTGAAAACGGCTTGACGCGTTGCCAGGCGTAGGGAGAGGGTGCCTCGATGAGCGTATTCGAAATTGTGTTTAGTCCGACGGGTGGAACGCGGAAGGTGTCTGGCCTTGTGGCCGGGGCGCTGGACAATAATACCGTTACCGTCGATCTGACCGATAGCGGGCTAGATCTCAGCGCTGTCTCGATGGCTGAGGACGACGTGGCCGTAATCTCTGTGCCGGCGTATGCCGGTAGAATCCCGGCTGTGGTGGCTGACCGGTTGGGCATGGTGCGCGGCAACGGGGCTCGGGCTGTTTTGGTTTGTGTATACGGAAACCGCGCGTTTGAGGACACGCTCGTAGAGCTGGAGGACGTTGCGAAGCGCGCCGGATTTAGGGTGGTTGCAGCTGTTTCTGCTATTGCTGAGCATTCCGTTGCTCGTCAGTTTGCTGCTGGGAGACCGGATGCGCAGGATGCGGCGCAGCTCGCAGAGTTTGCGCAGCAAATTCAGCAAAAGCTGTTGGCTGAGGATGCGTCCGAGCCCTCTATCCCCGGCAATCGTCCTTATAAACAAGCTGGAGGTCGCCGTATGGCACCCGAGGCAACAGAGGAATGCGTCTCCTGCGGTGCATGCGCCGCGGCGTGTCCCGTTTGTGCTATCGACAAGGGCGACCCCAAGCGAGCAGCTGACGAGGCGTGCATCTCCTGCATGCGCTGCATCGCCGTATGCCCGCGAGGCGCTCGCAAGCTTGATCCCAACAAGCTATCCGCTGTTTCCCAGATGCTGAGCAAGGCTTGCGTCGTGCGGAAGGAATGCGAGCTCTTCATCTAACGCATGCGAAATTGCTGCAAGGAATGTCCCTGGGTGCCGGCAGAAAAGGAACGTCCCTAAGTGCCGCCAAAATACCGTTTATCGAAGAAAAAATACCGCTCACCGGTCATAATGATTGTTCCGGCTTTGGGCTTGTCTACAATAACTCCTGTAAAAATGCGGAAGGTTACCGAGTCCCTCGGACGTGGGCCTAACCAAAGTCTTTGAACGGGTGTGTCTCTATGGATGCATTCGATTGATTTTGGTTGGGCTATATTTATGAAGGGACATGCCACCATGGGTTTCTTTTCTCGCCTGATGGGCGGTTCGGATGAGCAGAAGACTGCGACCTCCGAGTTCGAAATCCTCGCTCCCGTTTCTGGCGAGCTTGTTCATCTAGAAAATACCAATGACCCCGCTTTTAGCAGCCGTGCCGTGGGCGATGGCGTTGCCGTGGTTCCCCAAGAGGGAACAGTGTGCGCTCCTGTTTCCGGCACCGTCGCGGCGTTGTTTCCGACTGAGCACGCGCTGGGCATCATGTCCGACGACAGCTCTGCTCAGGTGATGCTGCATATCGGAATCGACACTGTTAAACTTGAGGGCAAGGGCTTCCATGCACTTGTTGCTCAGGGTGACCATGTCGACGCGGGCCAGCCCCTCGTCGAGGTCGATTTCGACGCGGTTCGCGCCGCTGGCTTCGACCCCACGGTCTTCGTTATCGTGTGCGAGCGCTCGGAGAACTCGACTCTTCGTGAGCATGCTTCCGGCCCTGTTGCTGTTAAAGAGCCTGTCGTCTGGCTTTCCGAGTAAATTCTTGTGGTGGGTACCGTGGTTATCAAGCGAGTTTTCAACAATAACGTCGCAATGGTCACTTCGGACGATGGCTCCGAGCTCATCGTCATCGGCCGAGGCCTCTGCTTTGGCCGCCATGCCGGCGACGCTATCGACGAGGCGTCGGTCGAAAAGACCTATGCGCTGCAGGAGGGAACTTCTCAGGATTCGCGTACGATTGACCGCTTGGCACATCTTTTGGAGTCCATCCCCACCGTCAACCTCGTGATTTCCGAGGATATCGTTCAGATGCTCCGTCGAGAGCTCAATGTTGATATCAACGACAAGATTCTCATTGCTCTCGCAGACCATATCAGCCTTGCTTTGGAGCGCGAGCGCAAAGGCGTTCCCTGCGAGAACCCGCTGCTGCTCGAGATCCAGCAGTTCTATCGCAAGGAGTACGCGCTTGCGGGCCGTGCGCTGCAGATTATCAAGGAGTATATGGGCATCCAGATGAGCGAAGAAGAGCAGGGTTTTATTACGCTGCATATCGTCAACGCCACCATGCCGCAGCGCTCTGACCGTCTGATTGTTTCGGTCCAGCTTGTTCGCGACGTGCTCGCGATTGTTTCCGAGCACTATGCCACGACCCTTGACGTCGCCTCGTTGCCGTACGAGCGTTTCGTTCGCCATCTGCAGTTTTTTGCGCAGCGAGCGCTCGATCCCGCGGCGGGGCAGGTCAATGGCGACGCGCTGTTCCGTATCGATGAAACGGCGTATCCGAGGGCGTTCTCGTGCGCGGAGTCAATTGCCGACCACTTGGCGTCTACCTATAACGTTGTCGTTACCGATGCCGAGAAGAGTTATCTCGCATATCACATTGTTAACCTGCTTGGAGAACCTGGTCTCTAGGCATAACGTGCCCACACATCGATTGATATAAGGCAAGGCTCACGGTCTTGTCTAGGGCACACCTATCTCAATTTGCGGAAAAGGAAGGGGAGTACCGCTATGACCGCAAAAAAGAAGTTCAATTTCAAAGCGCCGTTGGAGGTGTTCGCGAAGTCGATCGTTCAGCCGATGATGTATCTCTCGGTTGCCGGCATCCTGCTCATCGTGGGCATCATTCTGACCAACAAGACCATCTGCGCCGTGGTCCCCGTGCTGGGCTCCGGCCCGTTCCAGCTTGTGGGCGCCGTTGTCTATCAGTCGCTGATGTTTATCATCAACAACCTCTCGATTTTGTTCTGCGTGGGCATCGCCGGCGCCATGGCAAAGAAGAACAAGGGCCATGCTTCGCTGATCGCCCTGATGTCGTTCTTCCTGTTCCTGCAGGCCAATAACATCGTGCTCAACGCCACCGGTTCTCTTGCCGAGGCGAGCGGCATGCTCGGTCTTACCGGAACCGGCCAGAGCACCGTTATGGGCATCCAGGTGCTCGATACCGGCGTGTTTGGCGGCATCATCCTGGGCTGCATCACCGGTGCCGTGTTCAACAAGTACTCGAACAAACAGTTCCCCATTGCCCTTTCGATGTTCTCGGGCGTTCGCTTTCCGTTCCTGATCATGATCATCATCTCCTGGATCATGGGTGCTGGCTTCTGCATCGTTTGGCCTCCTGTCCAGGGTGCCATCTCCTCCGTTGCCGGAATCATTAAGGAGTCGGGCAACATCGGTCTGTTTATCTACGGCATGCTCAACAAGCTGCTCGTTCCCACCGGCCTGCACCACCTCATCTACACCCCGTTCCAGTTCTCCGATGTGGGCGGCACCCTTACGCTGGGCGATCAGGTTATCGCCGGCGCCTATCCCATCCGTGTTGCCGAGATGGCAATGACGGGCCAGCCCTTCTCCGATAGCACCTACTTCAACAGCTACACCTTCAACAACCTGTGGCCCTACATCGGTATCGGTCTCGCCTTTATCTTCACCGCCTACAAGCAGAACAAGGATAAGACCAAGGCCGTTATCATCCCGCTGATCATCACCGCCGTGCTCTCCTGCGTGACCGAGCCCATGGACTTCCTCTTTGTCTTTGCCGCTCCCGTGCTCTTTGTCGTTCACTCGATTCTTTCCGGCATCTTCCTGGTTCTGCTCAAGGTCCTCTCCGTGCCCGCTTCGACTGCAGGCGGCATCATCAACATCGTGGTTTCCAACCTGGTCCTCGGTGTCGACAAGACCAACTGGCCGGTTATGCTGGTGCTTGGAGTCGTCAACGCCGCTCTGTACTTCTTCCTCTTCACCTTCCTTATTAAGAAGCTCAACCTCCACACGCCTGGTCGCGAGGAAGAGTCCGAGCTTGCTGAGTCCGTTGCCGAGGGCGAGGCCGCCGCGTCTGTCGCGGTGAAGCAGGGCGCTGTTGCCGCGGCCCCCGCAGAGGGCGTCGATGCAGGTATTGCCGACCTGGTCGCAGGTCTTGGTGGCAAGGACAACATCGAGGAGCTCGAGAACTGCTTTACGCGTCTCCGCGTGAACGTTAAGAACCCGGACCTCATCGATGAGAACCTCATCAACCACGTGCCCAACAGCGGCATCAACCGCAACGGCAACAATATCCAGATCATCTTTGGCATGAAGGTCGCCGAGATGCGCGACAAAGTCGAGAACGCAATTGAGAAGGAGCAGTAAACAATGATCATTACTCTGTGTGGTGGCGGATCCACCTTTACCCCTGGCATCGTCAAGTCCATCGCCCTGCGCAAGGACGAGCTCGATGTTGACGAGATTCGTCTGTACGACATCAATGAGGAGCGCCAGCGCAAGATCGGCGTGCTCGTGGACTGGATTTTGCACGAGGACCTCGGCCTGGACATCAAGCTCACGGTGACCACCGACAAGAAGACGGCTTTTACCGACGCGAGCTTCGTGTTTGCCCAGATGCGCGTGGGCGGCTACGCCATGCGCGAGCAGGACGAGAAGATTCCGCTGCGCCACGGTTGCGTGGGTCAGGAGACCTGCGGCTGCGGCGGCCTTGCCTACGGCATGCGCACCATCTTCCCCATGGTCGAGCTGATCGATGACGTTGAGAAGTACGCCAAGAAGGACTACTGGATTCTCAACTACTCCAACCCTGCTGCCATCGTGTCCGAGGGCTGCCGCGTGCTGCGTCCCAACGCTCGCATCATCAACATCTGCGACATGCCGATCGCGATCATCGACGTGGTTTGCGCCGCACTCGATATCGACAAGAAGGATGTCGAGTACGATTACTTTGGCCTCAACCACTTTGGTTGGTTCACCTCGATCCGCCACAAGGGCGAGGAGGTGCTCCCGCAGCTGCGCGAGTACATCAAGGAGCATGAGATTCTGCTGCCCGACTCCTACCTCAAGGGCATGGGCTCGCTCATGGCAAAGAAGCCCGAGGAGGCCACTGACGAGCACCCCGAGCAGAACCGCCACACCAAGGGCAGCTGGTACTACGTCTGGAAGGGCGAGTACGAGATCATGGAGTGCTTCCCGGAGTACCTGCCCAACACGTATCTGAACTACTACCTGCAGCAGAAGGAGTTCGTCGAGCATTCCAACCCCGAGCGCACCCGTGCTAACGAGGTTGAGGAGACGCGTGAGAAGAACCTCTTCGACGGCATCGACCACTACGAGAAGACGGGCGAGATCGACGAGAGCACGTTCTATGCGGGCAGCCACGGCGATTGGATTGCCGATCTGGCTATCGCTCTGAAGAACGACACCAAGCAGCGCTTCCTGGTCATTTGCGAGAACAAGGGCGCTATCCCCAACATGCCCTACGACGCTATGGTCGAGCTGCCTGCCTACATTGGCAAGAATGGCCCCGAGGTCATCAGCCGCGACAACATTCCTCTGTTCCAGCAGGGCCTCATGATGCAGCAGCTGAACTCCGAGAAGCTCGTGGTCGAGGCTACGATCGAGGGTTCTTACGAGAAGGCGCTCAAGGCCTTTACGCTGAACAAGACCGTGCCTTCGATGAAGGTCGCCAAGGAGGTTCTCGACGACATGATCGAGGCCAACAAGGGTTACTGGCCCGAACTTAAGTAAAAGCAACAGGGTCGCTGGCCGCATACCTGGAGCAATGCCCCGTCCACGTGATTGCGTGGGCGGGGCATTGTCATTTGGTAACGCGTTTTACCAAATATGGCATTTATCTGCGATAAAGGTGTTTAGCACCGCTGAGGGCCGCGTTTTATACCGCCTGCCGAACTGTGTTGTTGCCAAACAACTTATTAGGCCAGTGTGTTGCATGTAGCATTTTCGCCCGGCCTCGCCTCCGGGCTGCCATGTGAGAGGGGATCTTATGGCACGACTGCATGTAATGGAGCGCAGCCACGCCCAGGCCGTTATGGACGACCTGCATGATGCGCTTGGACGTCGTCTGGCGGTGAGCTCGCTTGCCCCGTGCCCCGTCGAGTTTACGGCGGCGCTCGTCAACCTGTGCTCCACCCAGAGCTGCGGCAAGTGCACGCCCTGTCGTGTGGGTCTGAGCGCGCTGAGCGACCTGCTCGCCGACGTGCTTGAGGGCCGAGCCGATGAGTCCACGCTCAATCTGATCGAGCGTACGGCCCGCACCATCTACCTTTCGAGCGATTGCGCCATCGGCTACGAGGCTGGTGCCATGGCGCTCACCGCCATTCGCGGCTTCCGTGACGATTTTGAACACCACATTCGCGAGCACTCCTGCGGCTTTGACCGTGAGGCGCGCGTTCCGTGCGTATCGGGCTGCCCGGCGCACGTCGACATTCCCGGATACATCTCGCTGGTCGAGGCCGGCCGTTATGCCGACGCCGTCAAAGTCATCCGCAAAAACAACCCGCTGCCGCTCGTCTGCGGCCTGGTATGCGAGCACCCCTGCGAGATGCACTGCCGTCGCGGCATGGTCGACGACCCCATGAACATCCTCGCCCTCAAGCGTTTTGCCGTCGAGCATAGTGACCTCAACGACCACAAGCCGCATGTAGTGGACGACACCGGTAAGCGCGTCGCCGTGATCGGCGGCGGCCCGGCCGGCCTTTCCTGTGCCTACTACCTGGCCGTGATGGGTCATAAGGTGACCATCTTTGAGCAGCGCCACCACATGGGCGGCATGCTGCGCTACGGCATTCCCAGCTACCGTCTGCCGCGCGAGCGCCTGCAGGCCGAGATCGACTGGATCTTGAGCGCCGGCATCGACGTTGAGCTCGACCACTCTGTGCGCGGCGAGGAGCTCGCCCGTCTGCGTGACGAGTACGATGCCGTCTACCTGGCCATTGGCGCCCACAGCGATAAGAAGCTCGGCCTTCCGGGCGAGGAAGCGCTCGGCGTGGAGTCGGCCGTCAAGATGCTGCGCGCCATCGGCGACGACGAGCTGCCCGACCTGAGCGGCCAGCGCGTGTGCGTCATCGGCGGCGGCAACGTGGCCATGGACGTGGCGCGCTCCGCCGTGCGCTGCGGTGCCGAAAAGGTGAGCATCGTCTACCGCCGTCGCATCTGCGACATGACGGCCCAGGACGCCGAGATCGCCGGCGCCCAGGCCGAGGGCTGCGAGGTACTGGAGTTGACCGCCCCGCTCGCTATCGAGACGGGCGAGGAAGGTCGCGTGAGTGGCCTGCGCGTGCAGCCGCAGATTATCGGCGAGCCCCGTCGTGGGCGTCCGGCCCCGCGTGCCGCCGCCACGCCCGAGCGCGTCATTCCCTGCGAGCGCGTGTTTGTGGCCATTGGCCAGGACATCGATTCCAAGCCGTTTGAGGACATGGGCATCGCCTGCAAGTGGGGTCGCGTCGTCACCGATTCGGATGGCGCCGTGCCTAACTTCGATGGCCTCTTTAGCGGCGGTGACTGCCAGACCGGCCCCGCCACCGTCATCCGTGCCATCAACGCCGGCCGCGTTGCTTCGGCAAATATCGACCGCTATCTGGGCTTTGACCACAAGATCAAGCTCGACGTTGAACTGCCGACCGTGCAGTTTAAGGGCAAGCACGAGTGCGGCCGCTGCGAGCTGGGCGAGCGCGAAGCCGGCGAGCGCATCCACGATTGGAATCTGGTCGAGCAGGGCCTTACCGAGGAGGAGGCACGCCAGGAGGCAAGCCGCTGCCTGCGTTGCGATCACTTTGGCTTTGGCGCGTTCCGCGGAGGGAGGAACCTGGAATGGTAGAGCCCAACAAAACCACCGTCAGTGACAACACCGAAAACGGAGCGCACAATATGGCCAAGCTCACTATCGATAATTGCGAGGTCGTGGTGTCCGAGCGCACCACGATCCTGGATGCAGCCAAGTCCGTCGGCATCCAGATTCCCACCCTGTGCTACCTGCGCGATCTGAACGAGATCGGCGGCTGCCGCGTGTGCGTGGTCGAGGTTGAGGGCTGCGATCAGCTGGTTGCCGCCTGCAACAACTACGTGCTCGACGGCATGGTGGTCCACACCAACAGTCCCAAGGCCCGCGAGGCCCGTCGCACCAACGTGCAGCTGCTGCTGTCCCAGCACGATTCGCAGTGCACGAGCTGCGTGCGCAGCGGCAACTGCAACCTGCAGACCATCGCCAACGACCTGGGCATTTTCTATCTGCCGTATCAAAGGCATTTGGCGGGCGAGGGCTGGGATTTCGATTTTCCCATCATCCGCGAAAACGACAAGTGCATTAAATGCATGCGCTGCATCAAGGTGTGCGAGAGCGTGCAGGGCCTGGGGATTTGGGACCTGACCAACCGCGCCACGCATACCGCCGTGGGTACCCGCGGGCGCGCACCGATCGGCAAGACCGATTGCGTCGCGTGCGGCCAGTGCATCACGCATTGCCCGACGGGCGCCCTGCGCGAGCGCGACGATACCGAGACCGTGTTTGACGCGCTCGCCGATCCCGACAAGATCGTGCTGGTACAGATAGCGCCGGCCGTGCGCACCGCCTGGGGCGAGGAGCTCGGCATTCCGCGCGAGGAGGCAACCGTTGAGCGTCTGGCTTGCGCGCTGCGTCGCGTGGGCTTTGAGTATGTGTTCGATACCGATTTTTCGGCCGACCTCACCATTATGGAGGAGGGCTCCGAACTGCTCGAGCGCCTGAGTAAGGCCGCCAAGGGCAAGGGCGACAGCCGCGGCTGGCCCATGTTTACGAGCTGCTGCCCGGGCTGGGTGCGCTTTGTGAAGGCGCGCTATCCGGAGTTTGTCGACAACCTGTCCACGTCCAAGTCACCGCAGCAGATGTTCGGCGCCATCGCCAAGACCTACTACGCCAAGGTGCTGGGCGTGGAACCCGAGCGCCTGTTCGTGGTGTCCGTGATGCCGTGCACGGCCAAGAAGGCCGAGTGCGCGCTGCCGAGCATGGTGGGCGAGGACGGTGCGCCCGATGTGGACGTTGCGCTGACGGTGCGCGAGATGGTGCGCATGGTCCGCGCGAGCCACGTGAGCGTGGACACGCTGGTCGAGGAGCCGCTCGATACGCCGCTGGGCTTTGGCACAGGCGCGGGTGTGATCTTTGGCGCCACGGGTGGCGTGATGGAGGCCGCCGTGCGCTCGGCCTATTACCTGGTGACGGGCAAGAACCCCGACGCCGACTTCTTTACCGACGTGCGCGGCCTGGACGGCTGGAAGGAAGCCGTGGCCGATATCGATGGCACCAAGGTGCGCGTCGCCGTGGCGCACGGGCTGGGCAACGCCGCCCGCCTGCTCGACGCGATTCGCGATGGTCGTGTGAGCTATGACTTCGTTGAGGTTATGGCGTGTCCGGGCGGCTGCGTCGGTGGCGGTGGTCAGCCCATCCATGACGGCTGTGAGCTGGCGGCAGAGCGCGGCCAGGTGCTCTGGGGCCTCGATGCGGCGGCAGACATTCGCTTCTCGCACGAGAACCCCGATGTTCAGGCATGCTATCGCGAGTTTTTGGGCGCGCCGCTCTCGCCGCTGGCTGAGGAGCTGCTGCACGCTGACCACCACGCCTGGACGATGCCTAACGAAGGGATGTGCTAACGATGCGCGCGTTTGAATTTGAGCTTTCGCGCCGAGGGTTTGCCTCGGCGCTTGCCGCGGGCGTGCTGTCGCTTGCGTTGGCTGGCTGCAGCGGCGGGGCTGCGGGGGCGGGCTCCTCTGCGGGCTCTGCCGGGTCTGCGCCGAGCGGCGCTGCCGCCGAGTCGGTCGAGGTGCACGTCGCCTCGCTCAAGGGGCCGACGTCGATCGGTCTGGTGCAGTTTATGGACCAGGCGGCGCGTGGCGAGACGGATAACGAGTTCGACTTTGCGATCAGCGCCGCTGCCGACGAGATCGTGCCCAAGGTCATTCAGGGCGATGTCGATATTGCCCTGGTGCCCGCCAACGTGGCGAGCGTGCTCTACAACAAGACCGAGGGCGCGGTGCAGGTCATCGACATCAATACGCTCGGCGTGCTGAGCGTGGTGACGGGCGACGCGGGCGTGACCTCGTTTGCCGACCTGGCGGGTCGCACCGTCTATATGACGGGCAAGGGCACCACGCCGGAGTACGTCATGAACTATCTGCTGGAGCGCGCAGGTCTGACTGGCCAGGTGGCGCTTGAGTTTAAGAGCGAACCCGCCGAGGTGCTGTCGGCCCTGCTTGCCGACCCGTCCGCCGTGGGCGTGCTACCGGAGCCATTCAAGACCGCTGCCATCGCCAAGAGCGAGGGCAAGCTGTCGGCACCGGTGAGCCTGACCGATGTGTGGGACGAGCTCGCGGGTGACACGGGCTCCCGTTTGCTGACGGGCGTGACCGTGGTGCGCCGTGCCTTTGCCGAGGAGCATCCCGAGGCTGTGGCGGAGTTCTTAAGCTGCCATGCGGCGAGCGTTGAGGCCGTAAACGCGGCACCGGCGGACTGGGCTCAGGCGGTGGTCGATGCGGGTATCGTCGATAACGCCTCGATTGCCGAAAAGGCGATTCCCGGGTGCATGCTCGTGTGCCAGACGGGGAAAGATATGAAGGCGGCGCTCGGTGGGTACCTGCAGGTGCTGGCCGATGCGGACGCGAGTGCCGTGGGCGGTAAGCTCCCGGCTGACGATTTTTACTACATGGAGTAGCCCGTGCGTGCGTTTGCTCGACACATGACTGAGCGTGCGAAGGCGGTGGCGGCAGTGGGTGCCGTCGCCGCCTTTTGGCTTGCCGTGTGGATCTTTGCGGCGTCGCTGGTGGCGCAGCCGCTGATCTTGCCGGGGCCGGGTGCTGTTGCCTTGGCGCTTCTGCGCCTGGTGTGCGATGGCGGTACCTGGGCGATTTTGGCGGGCTCGGGCGCGCGGATACTGGGCGGGCTGGCGCTTGCCGCGGTGTATGTTGGTGTGCTTGCCGGGATTTCGTCACGTTCGCGGGCGTTTGCGCACCTGGTGGCTCCGGCGCTGTCGTTTGTAAAGGCGACACCGGTCGCCTGCGTGGTGGTCCTGTTGCTAATCTGGCTGGGGTCGGCGCGCGTGAGCATCGCGGCAGTCTTTTTGATGGCGCTGCCGGGCGTGTATTTTTCGCTGGCCGAGGGCTTGGCACAGGTGAATAAACCGCTGGAGCAGATGTTCCGTCTGCATGGCGTGCGCGGCTGGCGACTGTTTTGCGCCCATACCTGGCGCGAAGTCCTGCCGTTTGTGCTTTCGTGTGCGCGTGCCGTGATTGGCATGAGCTGGAAGGCCGGCGTGGCAGCCGAGCTCATCGGCATGGCGGTGGGCACCGTGGGTGAGCGCATCTATCAGGCGAAGCTTTTGATCGAGACGGCTGATCTGCTGGCGTGGACCGTGCTGGTCGTTGCCGCCTCGTGGGCGTGTGAGCGCGTGCTGGTGTGGCTGCTGCGGGTTTCGGGACCCGTGGCGTGGCGCGTGGCCGTGCGTGCGCATGGGCGCGGCGCTCGCGGGCGTGCGAGGGCTGCCGGGGGCGGCGCTGCGGCGGAGCTTGCGCTCGCCGTGGGCGAGCGGGCGCCCTGGGCTCCGGCGCTCGATGGACTGACACTCCGTGTGCCCGCCGGTGGGCGCGCCTGCGTGATGGGCGCCTCGGGTGTGGGCAAGTCGACGTTGCTTGCGCTGGCTGCGGGGGAGTGCGCGCCGTGCTCCATGGTGTTTCAGGACGTGCGCTTGGTTGAGGACGTTTCGGCTTTGGAAAACGTGCTGGTGTGCGCCGACGCGCGCGTGGACGCCTCGGGTGCCGCGGCCCTGCTGCGCCTGTTGGTGCCGGGGGTCGATTTGCATGCTCGCGTGGCCGAGCTCTCGGGTGGGCAACGTCGTCGCGTCGAGATCGCCCGAGCCCTGCTGTGCCCAGGCGACGCGGTGATTCTGGACGAGCCCTTTACCGGTCTAGATACCGCTGCGCGCGACGCATGCGCCGAGGTCGTGCTCGACTTGCTCGACGGTCGCATGCTGTTGCTTGCTACGCACGATGCCGTCGACGCTCAGGTCCTCAATATCTCGGACATCATCACGCTCTAAATACTAACTCAGCAACAAAATGATCCGTTTTCCTCCGTCCCCATGGGGTCGGGTGTGGTATTCTATCTGTGGGGTAATACTTAGAAATACCAAGTAATACCAACGCCGCAGAAACAAACTCCGGATGCGGGCCAATCGGGTTGCCTTCACAGCCCGTCGCCCAGCCGCGTGGCCCGCATCTATCCGCACCACCGTCGTTTCAAAAAGGAAGCGCCATGGCAGAACACATGACCCCGGTTGTCGCGAAGGTCTTGCCCGAGGAGAAGGCAGCCTTCGCGGCGGCAACCCAGCTCGTGGGCACCACGCCGTCCAACGCCATCCGCATGTTTATCGCCGCGTTCAATCGCTGCGGCACCTTCCCGTTCGACATCTCGCCCAACGGGGCCTTTGGCAAAGACTGTCCCCAACGGCTGGTCGTTGAAGAACGTCCCCAATGACTAGTCGTTGGGGACGTTCTTATATGACTACCCGTCGGGAGGAGGTTGGCATGCTCAATGCGCTGGTTTGGGCGCTTGCCTGTTTTGGCGTCGTCGCTGCCGATATCGCTCTGAGCGTGGTTTTGTTCTCCGCTCTGGGCGTCGCATCGGTTTTCATGGGCTTTTCGATTGACGACCTCGATATTCAATTGCTTCAGGCTGCCGCGCAGATGGCGTCGTTTTTGATGGCGCTGCTGTGGTGGCGTTATCTGTGGCCGCGCTCGTTTATGACGCGCTGGCAGGGCGAGCGCCCGCTTGGCGGGGGAGCAGGCAAAGCATGGAGGCGCATCGCCTGCGTTATCGTGATCGGCCTTGCCCTGCAGGTGGTCGTTGGCTACGTGACCGACGCCGTGCTGTCGCTGTTGCCCGAGGTCGCGGCCGACTACAGTGAACTTGTCGAGGAAACAGGCATGGGCGACACGAGCTACCTGGCCGTCCTGACCACGGTGCTCGGCGCTCCGTTTTGCGAGGAGTTGCTGGTGCGCGGCATCATTTTTGAGTTTTCGCTCCGAGCATTTAACCCGCAGTGCCGTCCGCTCTGGAAGCGCCGGCGTCGTGCGGGTGCGCAGGACGGCGCCATGGTGCCTTGGGCGGCCCCGAGCACGTGGGGTATCGCCGCGGCAATTGTGCTGCAGGCGGCGGTCTTTGGCTTTATGCATATGAACTGGGTGCAGGGCTGCTACGCCGGCGCCGCCGGTCTGGTCTTTGGCTGGGTGCTCGTGACCACCGGAAAGCTCCGCTACACGATTCTGCTGCACTTTGCCTTTAACGCCGGGTCGTACCTCATGGGCCTGCTGTGGTTTGTGAACACGCCGCTCGACGTGATAATCACGGTCGCGATCGCCGGCGTGATCCTGGTGGAGGCAATGCGCTCGCTGCGCCAAGCGTGTGGGATGGACGCAGCGAGTGCACCACTTCGCTAGTTGCGGCGACCGCCTCCGTTGGCACCCTGACGCCCCTGAGCTGCGCGGTTGCGGCCTGCGGTGTTCTGCGCGCGCGACATGCCGCCGTGACCCTTGCTGCCCTTAGGCCCCTTGCCAGCGCCGGCGTCACCGTGCGGCTTGCCGCCCTTCTTGCCGGTGCCATGCCCACCGCCAGCAGACGTCTCGCCCGGGCGCGGCGGTACGGGACGGATCAGGCAATGCTTGGTGTAGCCGATCAGGTCACGACGCCCGGCTTTTTCCAGCGCCTCGCGCACGAGCTTGTAGTTCTCGGGCTTGCGATACTGGATGAGCGCGCGCTGCATGGCCTTCTCGTGCGGGTCGCGCGCTACATAGATCGGCTCCATGGTGCGCGGGTCCACGCCGGTGTAGTACATGCAGGTCGACATGGTGGACGGGGTGGGGTAGAAGTCCTGCACCTGCTCGGGCATGTAGCCCATGTCGCGCACAGCCTCGGCAAGCTCCACCGCTTCCTTCATCGTCGAGCCGGGGTGGCTCGAGATCAGGTACGGAACCACGTACTGCTTGAGTCCGTATTCACGGTTCAAGCGCTCAAATTTGCGACAGAACGCGTCGTAGACGGCGCGGCTCGGCTTGCCCATCACGGAGAGCACCGCGTCGCTCACATGCTCGGGCGCCACGCGTAGCTGGCCCGAGACATGGTGCTCCAGCAGCTCGCGCAAAAACTCGTCCGAGGCATCAGCCATGGTGTAGTCAAAACGGATGCCGCTGCGGACGAAGACCTTCTTGACGCCCGGCAGCTGGCGCAGGTCGCGCAGCAGCTGCGTGTAGCCGCTCTCGTCGACCACCATGTTCTTACACACGCTCGGCCATAGGCAGCGCTTGTTCTTGCACACGCCATGTTTGAGCTGCTTGTCGCAGGCCGGGCGGCTAAAGTTGGCCGTCGGTCCGCCCACATCGTTGATGTAGCCCTTAAACTCGGGGTCGTGTGTGAGCAGCTCGGCCTCGCGCATGATCGAGTCGTGGCTGCGCATCTGCAGCACGCGGCCCTGGTGGAAGGTCAGCGCGCAAAACGAGCACTCACCAAAGCACCCGCGGTTGGAGCTGATTGAAAACTTGATCTCGGCAAAAGCCGGCACGCCGCCCGCTGCGTCGTAATCGGGATGCCAATCGCGTGCGTAGGGGAGTTCGGCCACCTCGTCCATCTCGTCGGTGGTAAGCGTCGCGGACGGCGGGTTCTGCACCACATAGACGCTGTTGGGGTAGGGTTCTACCAGGCGATGCCCGGTGATGGGGTCCATGTTCTGCTGCTGCACGTTAAAGCTGCGCGCGTAGTTGAGCTTATCGGCGGCAAGGTCGTCCCAGCTGGGCAGCAGGTCGTAGTCGTAGACCTCGTCGAGCGAGCTGGTGCGGTAGACGGTGCCGTTGATATAGGTGATCTGATCGATGGGCAGGCCCGCGTCGAGCGCATCGGCGATCTCGACGATCGCGTGCTCGCCCATGCCGTAGATGAGGATGTCGGCGCCCGAATCGAGCAGCACCGAGCGCTTGAGCTTATCCTGCCAGTAGTCGTAGTGGGCCAGGCGGCGCAGACTCGCCTCGATGCCGCCGATGATGATGGGGGCGTCCTTGAACGTCTGGCGGATGAGGTTGCCGTAGACCGTGACGGCACGATTGGGGCGGTGCCCCTCCTCGCCACCGGGGGTATAGGCGTCGGTGTGGCGGCGGTGCTTGGTCACCGAATAGTGGTTGACCATGGAGTCCATGTTGCCGGCACTGACGAGAAAGCCCAGGCGCGGCTCGCCGAGCACCGTGATGCTGGCGGGGTCGGTCCAGTCGGGCTGGCAGATGATGCCCACTTTGTAGCCGTGCGCGTCGAGTACGCGGCTGACGATGGCCATACCAAAGCTAGGGTGGTCCACGTAGGCGTCGCCGCAAATGTAGGCAAAGTCGCACTGGTCCCAGCCGCGCGCATCCATGTCGGCGCGGCTGACGGGGAGGAACTTGTCGCGGCCCGGACGCCAGGGGCGTGAGGGCGCTGCCTGGGCATGAGTGGCGTGGCCACCCTGGGCCTTGCCGCCACGCTTTTGCTGCTGGCCGCGCTGGGCATGCTTGCCGTGCTGGTTGTGCTGAGCGTCCTGGGGCTTTTTTGCCACGATTCCTCCCGTTGTTAGTATGCTGCACGTAATTGTAACCAGTCTTTTTGGGACGGGGCTAAAAAGACTGGTGGAGTACATGAGCTGGCGGATCGGCGCGTCGATGCGGGTGCCGTTTGTTTCCAGACTGTGTATCCCCGTGTCGAAGGAGCCGTCTCGCGCGCACGCCATGTTGTCAATGGGTTACAGTATGAACGGCGGCTATGTTTCCGCCAACGCACGAGAGGGTCGTCAACAAGGAGGATGCACGACGATGCAGCGTGCCAAACAGATATCGGAGTCCATCGAACTGGGCATTATCCTGGCGCTCGCCGGCGGCTTTATGGATGTGTATTCGTACATTGGGCGCGACCATGTTTTCGCAAACGCGCAGACGGGCAACATCCTGCTTGTGGGCGTGAGCATCTCGGAGGGCAATTGGGCACTTGCGGGGCGCTACTTCTTCCCTGTGGTGTCGTTTGCCGTGGGCATTATGCTTGCCGACCTGGTACACGAACGGTTTGGCAGCGTGATTCACTGGCGCCAAGTGACGGTGTTCTTTGAAGCCGTCATCTTGCTGGGCGTGAGCTTTATCCCGGGCGGCAATTTCAACCTGCTCGCCAACTGCCTCACCTCGTTTGCCTGCGGCATGCAGGTCGAGAGCTTCCGCAAGATCCACGGTCACGGCATCGCTACGACCATGTGCATCGGCAACTTGCGCAACGCACTGCAAAACGTGGACGATTACATCATCACCCACAAGCGCGGCTTTTTGGAAAACGGCCTGCTGTACTTTGGCGTGATCTTCACCTTTGTGTTTGGCGCCGTGCTGGGCAACTGGTGCATCGAGCGCATGGGGCTGCACGCCATTGCGGTGGCGAGCATGCTGCTGTTTATCGCGTTTGCCATCATGTTTATCGATCGCGAACGCGACTTGCACAGGAAATGGGCCCGCATCGTAGCTGACTGGCAGACCACGAGTCTTAAGCGCTAAGGTGCATGTTCGTAACAACATTCAGGAGCCAGAAAAACTATCTAGCTCCTGAATGTTGTTACGAACTGCTTTTTGCGATTTATTCGAGATGCTCTTCAATCCGAGCCCTAAGAAGGGCAATGGCTGTAGGTATTCCAATTGCGGCGGCTAATTCGGCTTTATCCAAAACCTGTATGCTAAAGCACGATTGTTTATCACATTGAAGGACGATAACTGAAGATAGCTTCACTTCCTGTTGGCTGAATATATCGTAATCTCCAAATAGGAAGTTACCTTTTATTGCGTAATTCGGTATGTTCGTTACGCACTTCATCTCAAGTCTGTTTAGACCATAATCGAACACCGCAACTTCCTTGTGTTCGATGATGAGCGCAACCCTGGGCATGTTGCTAAAGCCACCGTCGACGACAGTGAAGAGTTTTTCATTCGCATCGTCATAAACGGTATATTTAAGACTCGATAGCTGTCCTAGTGGACCCGTGAACCCATGTCTTTTGATGTTGAGGTTGTCTCCCGCTGGGTTGACGAGAGCCAGAGCATGCGGATAAGGGTTACCTTCAATTGAGATTCGATATTCGTTTGTAGCCGTCTTGCTCGATTTAGGACCAGTAGCCATCACGCGTCATCGCCTCGATCGAATTGGAACCGTCTTCTACTTCGTGCGGAGAATTGCGCTGTACGTTGCGGTACATGCAGCTGCAATAACCGCATGGGCAATTTCTAACAAAATGAATGACGCTATTTGCTGCATGCATTTTATTTACTATAAAGTATCCTTTTATAAACGTATTGTCAAACATATATTGCTAAAACAGAAACAATTTATAGACTGAGTTGGTCGTATTCTTTGGGCGATTGCTCCTATAATCTAGCCTTCGCTGCTGTCGGGAGGGAAGGACTGGGGCTCCGTTATTATGTTGAAACGCTTTAACACTTTTGACGTTCTCACGCGTTTTTTGTTTCAAAAGCGTTAGGATGGAACTTGCAGCGCGGGGCGTAATGGGTGCCCCGCACACGATGGGAGGCTATCAATGGCTAATCGTTTCGTTCTCAACACCATTTCTTATCATGGTTCCGGCGCCATCAAGGAGATCCCCGGCGAGCTCCAGCGTCGCGGCTACAAGAAGATCTTCGTCTGCTCCGACCCCGATCTGGTCAAGTTTGGCGTTACCGCTAAGGTGACCGACGAGCTCGACGCCGCCGGTATTGCTTGGAGCCTCTACTCCGAGATCAAGCCCAACCCCACTATCCAGAACGTCAAGGACGGCGTCGAGGCTTTCAAGGCCGCCGAGGCTGACGCTATCGTGACCATCGGTGGCGGCTCCTCCATGGATACCGCCAAGGCCATCGGCATCATCATCAACAACCCCGAGTTCGCCGATGTCCGCAGCCTCGAGGGTGTTGCTCCCACTAAGAACCACGCCGTGTTCACCATCGCTGTGCCGACGACCGCCGGTACCGCCGCCGAGGTGACCATCAACTACGTCATCACCGACCCCGAGAAGGTCCGCAAGTTCGTGTGCGTCGACACCAACGACGCCCCCGAGGTCGCCGTCGTCGACCCCGATATGATGGCTTCCATGCCCGCCGGCCTGACCGCCTCTACCGGCATGGACGCTCTGACCCACGCCATCGAGGGCTACACCACCAAGGGCGCTTGGGAGCTCTCCGACATGTTCCACTTTGAGGCTATTAAGCTGATCAGCGAGAACCTGCGTGACTCCGTCGCCGAGGCCAAGTCCGGCCAGCCCGGCTCCGGCCGCGAGGGCATGGCCCTTGGCCAGTATGTCGCCGGCATGGGCTTCTCCAACGTTGGCCTGGGCATCGACCATGCCATGGCTCACACCCTGTCCGCTCACTACGACACCCCGCACGGCGTCGCTTGCGCCATGCTGCTGCCGATTGCCATGGAGTTCAACAAGCCGGTTTGCGCTGAGCGCCTGGCCAAGGTTGCCGTTGCCATGGGTGTTGACACCACGGGCATGAGCACCGACGAGGCTGCCGACGCCGCTATCGCCGCCGTCAAGCAGCTCTCCGCCGACGTGAACATCCCGCATGTCTGCGAGGCCATGAAGGCCGACGAGATCGAGGTCCTGGCCAAGGACGCCATGGCTGACGCCTGCTTCCCGGGCAACCCGCGCGAGGCGACGCTCGACGACGTCATCGAGCTCTTCAAGAAGATCTGCCCGGCTGCCTAACCTGGTTCGGCGGGCCCCGCCCGTTAGCCCCAGAATCGTCCTCGGACATGTCGGAGGCCCCGCTGCGCACTACGTGCGGCGGGGCCTCCTTCTGTCCTGCGGAAAGATTCTGGGGCTAA
>NZ_CABJDK010000001.1:0-182253 GCF_902364355.1 Collinsella aerofaciens | reverse complement strand
CGCTCGACGACGTCATCGAGCTCTTCAAGAAGATCTGCCCGGCTGCCTAACCTGGTTCGGCGGGCGCTGTTCGGAAGAGCTCGATGGGTCATCTCGCTGGGTAAATATTTGTGCGTGATGGTATCGTTGTTGGGGCTTTTACTGATTACGGGATGTTGACTTTGGAGTTGTGGATGGTGTCCCAAATGGATTCTACGCTTGGTTTTATTACTGACCAGCTTAAGGCGCTGACTTCTATTGCCTCGCCTACGGGCTTTACTCGTGCGGCGACTGATTATCTGATGGAAACCCTGCGCGATATGGGCTTTGAGCCCGAGCGCTCCAATAAGGGCAATGTGCTGGTTGAGCTCGGCGGCGAGGGTGAGCCGCTCGTGTTGGCGAGCCATGTCGACACGCTTGGCGCCATGGTGCGATCCATTAAGGACAATGGCCGCCTGCGTCCGACGACGCTCGGTGGGCACCAGTGGTCCACGGCCGATGGCGAGAACTGCACCGTCTACACGCGTGGCGGCAAGGTCTACACAGGCGTGGTCCTCAATACCGAGCCTTCGGCGCATGTGGCCGATGAGCCGGTCAAGGCCATCGAGAAGAACATGGAGATCCTGCTCGACGAGAACGTTGACAGCAAGGACGATGTGCTCGAGCTGGGTATTCAGACTGGCGACATCATCGCTATGGATCCGCGCACCATGGTGACGGAGAGCGGCTACATTAAGAGTCGCTTCCTTGACGACAAGCTGTCGGCGTCGATTCTGCTGGGCTTGGCGCGTGCCGTCGCCGCTGGCGAGGTGACGCTCTCGCGCAAGGTGTCGCTGCTCTTTACCGTGTACGAGGAGGTCGGTCACGGCGGTGCCTTTGTGCCGGCCGACACGCGCGAGATGATCAGCGTGGACATGGGCTGCGTGGGCGACGACCTGGGCTGCACCGAGCGCATGGTTTCGATTTGCGCCAAGGATTCGGGTGGCCCCTACAACTACGATCTGGTGACCACGCTGTCCAATATCGCGCGCGAGCTTAAGCTCGATTACGCCATCGATGTGTACCCGCATTACGGTTCCGACGTCGAGGCCACGCTCTCGGCCGGCTACGACATTCGCCATGGTCTGATCGGCCCCGGCGTGTACGCGAGCCACAACTACGAGCGCAGCCACATCGACGGCGTGCGCAATACCTACGAGCTGGTTCGCGCCTACGTTCAGCGCTAGGGGAGCAGCTTGCGACTCGGCTGACCAATCGCTAAGGCCCGATTTCTCGGGCCTTTTTTCACTTTGGGTTGTTTAGTATTATGATGTCTGTAATCTATTAACTAAACGTGTAAATTACTTAACGAGGTGATGCGGTGTATGGACACGTCTGAGTACTTGTCTATGGGTGATGCTGCCCGCCTGTTGGGCGTTACGAAAGCCCGCATATCTCAACTTGCCGCATCGGGAACGCTTGTGTGCGATATTGTGGGCGGCCGGAAGTTGGTCGAGTACAATTCTGCGCTCGCCTATCAAAAGGTCCGCAAGCGAGGACGCCGTCCTGCGGCCGATGTGGGACGCAAGTTTACGCTGATGTCGGCCGACCATGAGGTCGCGCATGTCTCATTTGATCCGACGCGTGAGTTTCCCTTCGAAATCGCCGAGGTCCTCGATGCGCAACGAATGCCGTTTGGCACATGCTCGAGCTCTTCTCCTGCGGTGAATAAGCGGGAGCTCAACGCGTGGTGGGGGCATCGGTCGGTGCCCGATGTTCGCCCCGGGCTTATCTCGCGCTACCGCGAGCTGGGAATTGTCAACGGCGTTGAGGCGCCGGTTCAGTGCCTGGGCCTATCGCTTTCGGATTGCTATTGGCTGCGGCCGGCAGAATGCGACGGGCTCGAATGGCGAAACCTCAATTACTTCGAGAATGATTTTGAGCGATCGACGCCCGAGGGGCGTTCGGGTTGGCTGGAGGGCATCGGTCTTAAAAATCCGGATAACACGTCCGAGGGCGAGCTCCCTAAATCGTGGATGATCCGAAACGGCATTCGCGTTTTGGCTAAAGGGTGCGGGATGGACGATCAGCGTCCCATTAACGAGGCGGTTGCAACGGCTCTACATCGTCGTTTGCTTCCCAAGGGCGAGTTTGTTCCTTATACGGTTGAGCGGATGTTCGATGGCCCTGTGTGTCTGTGCGACGACTTTCTTGACGGCCGCGAGGAATATGTTCCGGCTTTTTACGTTAAGAACGCCCTTGGTGGCCAGCGAGGAAGCTCGACGTACGACCGGTACTGCCGCTTTCTTGGTAAGCATGGAGCAGACGAGGCCGCTGTGAGAAGGTCTATGTCGCAGATGATCGTTTGCGATGCCCTTTTGGCCAACAGCGACCGCCATTGGCGAAACTTCGGCATCATCCGTAATGTCGACACCCTGGAGATAAAACCTGCTCCGCTGTTCGATAGCGGCAACTGTCTGTGGTACAACGTACCAACTGCCGTGCTCGCAACTGGGGAGTTTGGGTTTTCCGCTAAGCCGTTTGGGCCCGACCCTTCCGTCCAGCTGGCGCTTGCGGATTCGCTCGATTGGTTCGATTCATCGCGGCTCAACGGATTTGTTGATGAGGCGATCGAGATTCTTTCGCAGAGCGAATGGGCCACGGCGGAGGGTCGACTCGAGGCCATCCGCCGCGGCCTCGAGCGTCGCATAATCGAGGTTGGTGCCGCTGTTGAGGTACTTCGACACGTGCAGCGATAAACCCGCGGCTACTTAAGTGCGCCGGTCACGGTGCCGCCGCCCAGGACGACGTCGCCGCGGTAGACGACGACGGCCTGGCCGGGGGCGATGGCTCGCTGTGGCTCGTCAAAAGCCAGCAGCATTTGTCCGTCGGCGCCACGTGTAAGGGTCGCCGCCTGGTCCTTTTGACGGTAGCGGTACTTGGTGCCCACGCGAATGCCGCCGGCATCCAGCTCGGCCTCCATGTGGTCGGCAGGGGCGCTCCAAATCCAGTCGTTGGCCGTGAGCGCCGTGGCCGTCAGGTCCTCTGCCTCGCCCAGATGTACGGTGTTGTTGACGGCGTCGACACCCGTCACATACACGGGATGCGCCATCGCGACGCCCAAGCCTTTGCGCTGGCCGATGGTGTAGCGCAGCGCGCCGTTGTGGCGCCCGACCACGCTGCCGTCGCGCCATACGATATCGCCCAGTGCAGCGGGATGTCCGCAGCGGCGCTCGATATAGCCCGCGTAGTCACCGTCTGGAATAAAGCAGATATCCTCGCTCTCGGCCTTCTGGGCGTTGGTAAAGCCCTGCTCGGCGGCTATGCGGCGCACGTCGCGCTCTTTGTCTAGGCCCGCCAGCGGAAAGATCGTGTGCGCCAGGCGCTCCTGCGTAAGCGAATACAAAAAGTAGCTTTGGTCCTTTTTGGGATCTTCGCCGCGGTGCAGCTGCCGGGTGCCGTCTGCCGCTTGGCTTGTTTTGGCGTAATGGCCCGTGGCGATGTAGTCGCAGCCCATATCCAGCGCCGCATCCAGCAACGCGCCAAACTTAATGTGGCGGTTGCAGATAATGCACGGATTGGGCGTCAGCCCCTCCTGGTAGGCGTTCACAAAGCGCTCGATTACGTTACGGTCGAAGGTTTGCTGCAAGTCGAGCACATGGTGGGGAATGCCTATGCGCTCGGCGACGGCCTCTGCGTCGGCGATGTCGCGGTCGACCTTACTCATGCCCGTGGCGGGGTCGGGTGCGGGGCAGGTGAGGCGCATGGTGGCGCCGACACATTCGTAGCCCTGGCTTTTGAGCAGATACGCGGTCACGCTGGAATCGACGCCGCCGCTCATGGCGACGAGCACGCGCTTGTTGTGCATGAGGAGGTTCTCCTTGGTGGCATGTGGCCAAAAAAGAAAAGCGGCGCGGGAGGCTGGTTCCGCGCCGCAGACATTGTAGCAAGTTCGGACGTCTCGTGGGGCATCCTGTTGGGATGAGCTCAGGCTGCCAGAAGAGAGGGGAGACCGGCGTGCCTTGGACTCGTTCTAAGAACGAGAAGCTCTAGTCCTGGAAGAGCGCCGTGGACAGGTAGCGCTCGCCGGTGTCGGCAAGTAGGGCCACGATGGTCTTGCCTTCGTTCTCGGGGCGCTTGGCCAGCTGCAGCGCGGCCCACACGGCGGCACCGGACGAAATGCCCACGAGCACGCCTTCCTTGTGGCCCACGGCGCGGCCGGTGGCAAAGGCGTCGTCGTTCTCGACGGGGATGATCTCGTCGTAGACCTGGGTGTCAAGGACGTCGGGCACAAAGCCGGCGCCGATGCCCTGGATCTTGTGCGGGCCGGCCTGGCCCTTGGAGAGCACCGGGGAGGTGGCGGGCTCGACGGCGACGACCTGAATCTCGGGGTTCTGCTCCTTGAGGAACTCGCCCACGCCGGTCACGGTGCCGCCGGTGCCGACGCCGGCGACGAAGATGTCGACCTTGCCGTCGGTGTCGTCCCAGATCTCGGGGCCGGTCGTGGCCTTGTGAATGGCCGGGTTCGCGGGGTTCACAAACTGGCCGGCGATGATGCTGTTGGGAGTTTCCTTCTGCAGCTCCTCCGCCTTGGCGATAGCGCCCTTCATGCCCTTGGAGCCGTCGGTGAGCACGAGCTGTGCGCCGTATGCCTGCATGAGCTTGCGGCGCTCGACGGACATGGTCTCGGGCATAGTGATGATCACCTTGTAGCCGCGGGCCGCCGCCACCGAGGCGATGCCGACGCCGGTGTTGCCGCTCGTGGGCTCGATGATGGTGTAGTCGCCACCGCGCACGAGCTTGCCGGCCTTCTCGGCCTCGTCAATCATGTTCTTGGCGACGCGGTCTTTGACGGACCCGGCGGGGTTGAAGTATTCCAATTTGACGAGCACACGGGCCTTGAGGTCCTCGTCGGCCTCGAAGTGGGTGAGCTCCAGAAGCGGGGTGTGGCCGATAAGCTGATCGATGGACGTGTAAACATTGCTCATGGTGAACCTCCAAAGTGTTCAAATGACTGGATACCGTGTGGTTTTACGGTGTGTGTGGCAGCGAAACCCACAAACCTTATAGGTTGTTCGTTTTGCTGTTGGCAAGCATAGTAGACAGTAAAGCCTAGTAACGCAATAGGAAATAGAAGATTATTACGAGTCGATTAACCATCTTGACGGGAATAGGTATTTTCAAAACCAATTTTTCGGCTAGAATTTCTACGAATTAAAAGACCGAAAGGCAGCTATATATATGTTGGTTTCCACAAAGGGCAGATATGCCCTGCGCGTTATGGTCGACCTGGCCGAGCACCAGGCGACAGGCCGTATCCCGCTTAAAGAGATTGCGGCGCGTCAGGGTATTTCGGAGAAGTACCTCGAGAATATTCTGGCTACGCTCGTGCGCGCCAACATGCTCTCGGGCATGCGCGGCAAGGGCGGCGGCTATGTGCTCACGCGCCCGCCCGAGCAGTACACGGTGGGCGAGATCTTGCGCCTGACCGAGGGCAGCCTGGCGCCGGTCGCCTGCCTGGATGGCGACTGCAAGGGTTGTTCGCGCTCTGACGAGTGCCCCACGCTCGACGTGTGGAAGAACCTGGACAAGCTTATCAACGACTACCTCGACGGTGTGACGCTCGATCAACTTGTCGCTCCCAACGAAGGCTACGATTACGTCATCTAACCCACACCTGCCATTTGGGGACGGGGTGGAAATGGCAGATTCTCTCGCCCTTTGAGACTTGGCAAATAAGAAGGCCGCCCATTTTTGTGATGGGCGGCCTTCGTTTTGGGCTGTTGAGACGGGCGCGGCCGGAATGGCCGTTTTAGCCCTCGGCGATGCTGTCGAGGATGCTGCGCATGATGGACACCAGGATGCTGCCCATAAAGGCCGATCCAAAGCTGGCGATGGAGATACCCGCGCCCAGCAGATTGACCGACAGATAGCTGGCCAGCTCGAGCATAAAGCTGTTGACTACGAGCTGAAAAATACCCAGCGTAATGATCGTGAGCGGCAGCGAGATAACCGTCAGAAACGGCTTGACGAGCGAATCGACGATGTTCAGGAACAGTCCCACGAAGGCGAAACAGACCCAGGCCTCGGCAAAACCGAAGGGCTGGATGCCGGGGACGAGGAACGTGGCAATCGCGATGGCGATCGAGGTAAAGAGCCAGTTAAGCATAAAGCGCATGGTGTGAATCCTTTCTTGCGCAGGGTGCGTCGGTGTCGCGTGAAGCGGTTTGCTGCGGCGGCTTGGACGGCCGCTCGGGTGTGCCGCCTTGTTCGGCCGC
This sequence comes from Collinsella aerofaciens, assembly GCF_902364355.1. GTDB lineage: Bacteria > Actinomycetota > Coriobacteriia > Coriobacteriales > Coriobacteriaceae > Collinsella > Collinsella aerofaciens_AF. The sequence continues at coordinate 176,017 of NZ_CABJDK010000001.1, read as the reverse complement.
CCATTGTCTCAGATATTCGTGGAGCTTACGTGCGCATTCGGTTTCAAAACGGCGTTCGTCCTGAAAAACGCGCCGCTGGCAGAGAGTCTTGTCGCTTTAGTTTGGTGGTGTGCTACACTGCTACGGGCAAAAGCCACAGGCGTTGCCCTATTGCATAGAACGGGCGAACGATGCCCGATGTCAGTATCAACTTCGATGCCTTATGGCGGGTTTGGCGGTGATCGATGAATATCGAGAACATGTTTGACAAGCCTGATGTCAAGCAGCTGGTCCACGCATTTAGTCTTTTGGATGACGAGAAGGATATCCAGGCGTTTTTGACCGATATCTGCACGCCGCGCGAGATCTGCGATCTTTCGCAACGTCTGCAGGTTGCGCGTTATCTGGATGAGGGCGAGCCTTATGTTGAGGTTCAGGCCCGCACCGGCGCTTCGTCCACTACGGTGAGCCGCGTGTCCAAGGCACTCAACGGCGAGTACGGCGGCTATCGCAAGATCCTCATCAAGCTGGAGGATGGCGAGTAGGCCAGCGGCAACAAACGAATTGCGCAGAACCGTCCCTTCGGGGGCGGTTTTTTGATCCTTTGGGGACGGAGGAAAACGGATCACTGGGTTAGACTGACCTCCTCGGTGATCCATTTTCCTCTGTCTCCAAGGGGTCAAATCTGTTGGCGTGGGGCAAATCTGTCCGCGCGGGCGGGTAGGATGGAAGCATTGAATATTGCGAACGGTTTGAGTGGAGGACCATGCCTGTTCGAATCTATACCACCAACGCCGGCGCGGATTTGAGCGATGCCGAGGCGGCGCTGCTTGCCGACCTTATTGCCCGCCACGGGCGTGCCGTGCTGCTGGCGCCAACGTTTGCCGAGCTCGACCTGTGCCGTCATGATGCGGCGGAAGCCGGCGTTTCGCTGGGTATTGACTACAAGACGCCTACATCGTGGCTTCGCTCGCTTTGGGAGCTTTTGGGCGACGGGCGCGGTTTCGTCGACAACCTGCAGCGCCAGATGCTGTTTTCGGACATGGTAGCGCGCCTCGACGACGCCGACCTGCAGCCGCTTTCGCGCAGCCAGGGCACGGTGCGTATGCTCGCGCGTATGGCTCGCGATGTGCTGCCGGGTGTGGCAGGGACAGGCACCGAGCGTTGCTGCGACAACGTTTGCAAGCCCAAGCCCAAAAGCGACGCCGAGGCTCGCGTGTTTGAACTTTTGTGCGCCTATGCGCGCGGTTTGGACCGTCGAGATATGGTCGAGCCCTGCGAGGCGGCTGACATTATGGCCGGCGCTTTGGCCGACAACCTGCCGGGGTGCGCCCGCGCCGTTTGCGTGCGCGGCGTCACGTCATTTACGTATAGCCTGCTCGAGCTGCTGTCCGCCGTGGCAAACAACGGGGGAGAGGTTGTCGTGCTGCTTGCCCGCGAGCAAGCGGCGATGCGCGAGGAGCTTGCCGCGGCATTTGATGTCCGCGGTGTGCTGTTTGAGATCGCGCCGCTGGGGGAGGGCGCCGCCGCGCCCCAGACTGCCTCCAAGTCCGCTGCTCAGCCTGCCTTTATTGAGGTCGCCGGCCCCCATGCCCGTGCCCATGCTTATGCGGACGTCATCGATAAGTTGGTGAAAGCGCACAAGGAGTCCAAGGACGATAAAGTTGCTGCAACACCCGCCGACCCCGTACGCGTGCTCGTTGTTTCTGCCCGGGCACCCCAGCTGTTCGGCGAGCTTGCCGCTCGTTTGGCGGCGCGCCACGTTGCTGCCGAGACGGCCGAGTTCACGGCGTTTTCCCAATCCATTGCGGGCAGGCAGTTCACGGCGCTCGCCAACCTGATCGAGCGTATGAAGGCCGCCGACGAAGGGGCAGCTTCTAAGACTGAGTGGTGGCCCGCTCCGGAGCTTACCGACTGGATTTACAGCCCGCTTTCGGGTGCCGACGCCGCCAGCGCGCGCACGTTCGACAAGAATATGCGACTGTCGCGCAGCAAGACCACTGCGGGCGTCAAGAGCCTGCTGCAGAGCGTGCAGGGCCAGGTGAGGGGCGCGCGTAAAGCGGCGAGCGACGAGAACTGGTTTAAGAACGTGCCGTGCGTGATCTCGGACGTGTTCCAGGCGCTGTGGCGCGACAAACCCGTGACGGCGCTCAAGGCCATGCTTGCCGTTGCCGAGGCACTGCCCGATCGCGCACTTGGCGGTCTCGACGGTCAGGCCCGTCGCCAGGCGGAGGTGGCCCTGCTGCGCCACGTCATCGACATCCTTATGAATGGCGCCCGTGCGCTCGACGTGTCGCAGGCCGCGACCGTGCCCGTGCTCGATGACATTCGCACCAAGGTGGACAAGCGTAGCGCCGCCTACGATTACGAGACCTACGAGGTTGACCGTGCGTCACGCGCCCAGGTTCGCTTTGCTTCGCTTGCCGATGCGGCGGCCCTGCGCCCCGGCAGCTACGATGCCGTGCTGTTTGCCGACGTCGACCTGGACAGTTATCCGCTCTCACATGAGGAGGGCCCGCTGGCAACGCTGACGGCAGAGTTAGATCGCAGCGGTGTGACGCTTGAGCCTGCGGCCTTGCTGCGCGCACGCTTTGGCCGCGCGATACAAGCGTCGCGTGGTCCGGTTGCGCTTGCCCGCGTGACGCACGATCGCCAGGCGCGCGAGTGCTACCCGGCTGCCGTGTGGACCGAGTTGCGGGCGCATGCCGAGGCCACTAACGATGCTAAGGCCGCTGACGCCGACAAGGCCGCTGACGCCGACAAGGCCGCTGACGACGCTAAGGCCGTTGGCGCCGACAAGGCGAAGTGTGTGGGTGAGGGCGATATCGTAAGGGACTTCGATCCCGCGGCAGGCGAAGGTCTTAGGCGCGAGCGCGTGACCTGCGAAGCTCCTCAGCATCTGAGCGATGAAGCCATTCCGTATCTGGTCCTGCGTCGTCGCGATGGCGAGGGCGAGGATGCGCCGCTGGTGCCGCGCCTGACGTCTGCCTCGCAGATCGAGGCCTATTCGACCTGCCCGCTATGCTGGTTCGTCTCGTACCGCGTGAAGCCCCAGTCGATCGACGCTGGCTTTGGCAATATGGAGAAGGGCAACTTTGTCCACGACGTGCTGGAACACTTGCATGCCCGTCTGCCCCAGGAGGGCATGGAGCGCGTGACACCCATGAATCTGCCACGCGCGAAGGAGCTGCTGCGCGAGGTCTTTGACGAGACCTTGGCCGAGCATGCGGGCAAGCGCGGTACCGAGGGCCCGCTCGTGCCGCTCTCCCCGGTGGAGGAGCGCCAGGTGGCCGAGATTTTGCCGCAGCTGGAGGGCGTTCTTGCCTACGAGTCCGAGGCGCTCGCGCCCTTCGCGCCGCGCTACCTGGAGTTTGCGTTCAACGAGCTCCAGGTCGAGTATGCCGGCTGGCCGCTCGGCGGGCGCATCGACCGCGTGGATGTGGATGCCGAGAATCGCGCCGTGGTAATCGACTACAAGCATCGCACGGGCGTTGAGGAGTTTAAACTCGCCGACCCCACGGCGCGCGACGAGGAATCGGGCGAGGCCGCCATCGACGACCCGCGGTGGCTGCCGCCCCATACCCAGACGCTTATCTATGCGCAGGCCATGCGCCTGGCGCTGGATCTGGATGCCCGTGCGGCGCTCTATTTTTCGACCAAGGGCGGCAAACCGGCGCTGCGCGGCGCCGCGAGTGCCGAGCTGCTCGAGGAGGAGCGTGGTGACGGCCGCATCCCGGGGCTTAAGAAGGGCTTTCCCGGCGAGGGTGGCAGCATGGACTTCGACGCCCTGCTCGATCGCGTGGAGGCCGGCATCGCCGAGCGCCTGCACGAACTCGAGGCAGGCGACGTTGCCGCCGTCGACCCGACGTCGGCTCAGGCCGCGCATGCGCGCTGCTCGTATAACCACGAAGGAACGTTTGTAAGGAGGGACGTGTAGACCATGGATCTTTCGACTTTGATGCCGCAACAGCTGCAGATCGTCAAAACGCTCGACCGTCCGCTGTTTGTCTCGGCGGGTGCCGGTTCGGGCAAGACCTTTACCCTCACGCGCCGCATCGTCTACGCGCTCTCGCCCGAATCCGGTCCGTTTGTCGAGCATCTGGACCAGGTGCTCGCCATTACCTTTACCAAAGATGCCGCGGCCGAGATTCGCGACCGCGTGCGTCGCGCGCTTATCGAAGAGGGTATGGACGAGGAGGCCCTGACCGTCGACGACGCTTGGATCTCGACCATTCACGGTATGTGTTCGCGCATCCTGCGCGCGCATGCGTTGGAGCTGGGCATCGATCCCGAGTTCACGGTGCTTACCGATACCGATGAGCTTATGGATCAGGCTGTCGAGCATGTGCTGGGGCGCGCGACGGCGCCCGATGCCGCGCCTGAGCTCGCCGCCTCGCTTAAGGCCCTCTACGCTTGGTATCCCATGGCGGGCGAGGGCGGGCCGTTTGGCGCCGGTACCACCATCAAAGGTCTGGTGCGCGACCTGCTGGAGCTATCGAGCCAGCTGCCGGGCGGCATGGACGATGTGTGCGTGGCGCGCGGCCAGGCCGACACCTCTGCGCTTGCCGACGCCTATCGCGCGGCGTTGGGTGCGAGCAAGGCCGCGACCGAGAAAGCGCAGGTGGCACTCGATGCCATCGACGCGTTTGAGGCGAGCGGCAAAACCATGGAGGATGCAGCGCGACTCATGATGTCGTGCAGCATGCCTCGGGCGAGCAAGGCGTTTCCTAAGGAGCAGGTGGAGCTGCTCAAGGCCGAGGCTGCCGATGCGTTTATCAATATCGTGCTGGCCTGCGGTGGTCCCGCGCTCGATGCGCTGGTGGGCCTGGCCCGTTCCGTGGAGGCTGAGTATCGCGCGCTGAAGGCCGGCCAGTCCGCGCTCGATAACAACGACCTACTGCGTATGGCGTACGAGGCGCTGCGCGACTACCCGGCTATTCGAGCGGCCTATGAGGGTCGCTTTAAGATGGTCATGATCGATGAGTTCCAGGATACCGACCAGATGCAGGTCGATTTGATCCGTTACCTGACGGGCGCGGGGGAGCGCGCACTGTGCACCGTAGGCGATGCGCAGCAGTCGATCTATCGCTTTCGTGGGGCAGAGGTCGAGGTGTTCCGTCGCCAGGAGCGCAAGGTGGGTTCGACGACGGCGCCCGAGACGGTCGCCACGTCCGATGCCCCCGCCGGCGAGCTCGTCAAGCTTGTACGCAACTTCCGCAGCCACGACGAGGTGCTGCGCTATGTGGCGCGCGTCTTTGACGGCGATGACGGCGGCCTGATGCAGGGCTTTTTGGATCTTGAGGCGAGCGACGGCCGCAAGGACACGCTGGTAGCGGACGCCTCGCGTCGTCAGGCGCTCTTTGTTGCCGGCGGCAGTACGCAGGAGCGCACACAGGCCAAGGCCCGCGCGATCGCCGAGCGCTTCCGTGCACTTGCCAATGCCGGTCAGCCCCAGGGCGGCATGGTGCTGCTGCTGGGCCGCATGACAAACGCCGACGTTTATGCCCAGGCTTTCCGCGATCAGGGGCTCGACTGCGTGATCGCGGGTGGATCTGTCTTTGCCCAAGCAGCCGAGGTGCAGACGGTGCGCGCCCTAGTCTGCGCGCTCGCCAACCCGGCCGATACGGCGCAGGGCCTTATGCCGCTGCTCGCCTCGCCGATGTTTGCGCTCGGCGCCCAGGAGTTCCTGGCGCTGGCGACCAAGCTCGATAGCGAGACGGGGGAGACCTCGCGCCGGAATATCGACGCGGGCATCATGAGCGATTTCGACGTGCCGGGTTTGCAAGACTTGCCGCTCGTGACGCGCGCCCGCGAGGTGCTGCGGTATGCGCTTCGTCGCGTGGGCCGCGATTCGTTCGCTGCCATCGCGCGCGACGTGGTCAACGCCTCCGGTTGGTTTGTGCGTCTGGCACAGCGTGGACCCGAGGGCAAGGCCATCGCCGCCAACGTGCTCAAGGCGCTCGACGCCGTGGCCGAGACGGAGGCCGAGTTCGGTAACTCGCCGCGCTCCATTGCGCTGGCCTTTGACCGCTTCCTGGCGGGCAAGGAGGCGCCGGGCGCGCTCAACGAGGAGGGTGACGGCGCGGTACGCATCATGACGGTGCACGCCTCCAAGGGCCTGGAATATCCGGTCGTGGCGGTCGCCGAGTGCTTTGGCGTGCGCAAGTCCTCGGGTGCGGCACAGATGGGTCGCGTCGAGGGCGGAGCGCAGGTCGTGGCACTGCCGGCACGCTTCGATGGCGTTAAGCTCGCCGACGGAACCTTTGTGAAGGGCGACGACGTTAAAAAGCAGTTTGAGCATGCGTTTAAGGGCAAGGGCACGTCGCTGTGGCTGCCGCCGGAGCTCATGGAGGACGTCTGTGCGACGGGTTCTCCCGCCGAGGCATTTGCTCGCCTGCGCAACGATGACCTGCAGCTTTCGCTCGAGGAGCGGGCCCGCTTGCTCTATGTTGCCATGACGCGTGCGCGCGAGCTGGTGATCTTGGCGATGGATGCCGGCGTGAGCCGTGGCAAGCTGTGCGCGCCGACCTTCGACGTCGAGACCGATCTGACCTATGACGTGCTGCGCCGTATTTTGCCGACCGACAGTCTGGACATGCCGCAGCTCGATAGCGACCGTTTGGTGTTCGACAACTCCAAGCCGGGCGACTACGAGCTTATCTCGCTGGCGGACTTTACGTTTGGCGAGCAGGCGTTTGAGGCCAACGCTTCACTGGATGCCGAGGGTAGGCTCGTTCGCGGTGATGCGGAGGCGGAGGGTGCCGATGCTGCCGCCGATCGCCCGGTCGCGCCCGGCCCCGCCGACCCCGAGCCCGATTCGTTTGAGCTCGTGTATCCCCAGACGGTGGGCGTGCGCATGGGCACCTGCTCGTATCCGGCGCGCGATTCGTACAGCTATTCGTCGATTGCCGCGGCGCTGCATGCCGAGGCCGAGGACCGTGTCGCCGAGGCGCGCGTGCCCATGGACGAGGCTGGCGATGATGCGGAGTCGGATGGTTCCGAGATGACGGATGCAGAAGTGGCCGCCGTTGAGCCCGCCGGCAATCCCATGGCGCTGGGCTCGGCGTTCCACGCTGCCTGCCAGTGGCTCATCGAGATGGGTGCCGATGCGCTGCCCGCTGAGCGTGCCGATGCGCTGGCGCGCCTGTGGTGCCTGACGCCGGGGCAGCGCGAACGCTTCGACGTTGCCCTGGACCGTTGGCTCAAGTCGGCTGTTCGTGCCGAGCTGCTTGCCTGGCCGTGTGTCCGTGCCGAGGTGCCGTTCTTTTCGCTGGGCTGTGAGGACAAGGACATTGCCCGCTACGGTGCATATGCCGAGGGCGCCATCGATGCTTTGGCGACGAACCCGGCGGATTCGTCATGCGCGCTGGTCATCGACTACAAGACGGGCGGCACGCCGGACGAGACGCCGGAACAGCTGCAGGAGAAGCACGCCCTGCAGGCGCGCGTCTACGCTGATGTTTTGCACAAGGCGGGCTTTGAGGCCGTGACCGTCAAGTTCGTCCGCGTGGAGCAAGTCGACCTCGCCAACCCGTGCGAGCCTCAGGTGGTCACCTACAGCCTCTAGCCCTCAATAACTTGCGGTGGAATACGGACTGTTTTGGCCAAAAAAGCCGCCAAACAGTCCGCATTTCACCGCAACGCATGGGAGAGCCTGGGGCGGTACAATGGCTCGAACGGTTCAAACGAATAAGGAGCCATCATGCAGCTCGCCAAAACGCTTAAGGTGACGCCGGAGGAGCTTTTTGACGCTCTGGCGGGGTCCATCATGCAGGATATCGAGAACGCCACGGGCAAGCGTCCCAGCCGCAACAAGCTCAACGGCTATAAGTACGAGAAGCGCGCCCAGTCCGCAAAAGGCAAGGCCAAGGGCATGGCGATCAAGGTTAAAATCAAGCACTTTGACTACCCGTGTCTCTATGGGGTCCGTTTTCAGTATGCGGCGGGCATCAATACTATGCGCTATGAGGCTGCACCTGCTGGCGATGGTGCCTGCGAGCTCACCTATACCGAGGATTTTCAGGGTGTGGGTGGCAACACGTCTGGCACGCGCGGCAAGCTCGGCCTCTTCTTCTATGAGCGCAAGCTCAAGAGCCACGCCAACCAGACGATTGATCAAATCGTCAAATACATCGAGGGTGAGCGCCGCGTAAAGGCTAATCCCGCCTTCGCCGTTGATACTGCCGAAAACGCTTCGGATGTATTCCATTGATACCCTGTGCAAAAGCTTTACCGCTCTTCACATCAACTGTGAACACTTCAGGCTTCGAGTCAGTAGCGAGCGGCCCGACAAAAGTAGTTGATGGAAGTGCCAAATGAATAAGAATGCCGCTACGCAACTGCACATCTATTCCGCCTTTTTCGTTCTCGCGGGATTTGTTTTAAATCGGGGAGTGTTTCTACTTTTCCTTGCGGAGAAAGGAATGTCTGTCACGGAAATCGCGCTTTATCAAGCCCTGTTTAACATTGCAACGGTCGTCCTCGAGCTGCCAACAGGGCTGATAGGCGATTTCTTTGGAAAGAAGTTTTCGATTCAAGTGGGCGTGCTGCTGCTTTTCTTCCATACGGCTGGCATGCTGTTGCTCTCAGGTCCCTTTCTTGTCTTGCTTTCCCTTGTTGAGGCACTCGCCTACTCCCTTCAATCGGGATCCGAACAAGCACTTTTATATGAAATTGCCCGGAATGCCGGTCAAGGAGAGCGTTTCCTCACCATCAACGCTCGGCTGCTTGCCGCGCAATCAATCGCTACGGGAATGGCGATTGTGCTCGGATCTTTCATTGCCCAAGTATCTTGGAGCGCCCTCTACGTATGTGTCTCCGTTTTCTATCTCCTGCAGCTTTTCCTTCTGTATCCCATTGAGAGGACGGAAGCGACCCGTTCTGAAAGCTCTGAAAAGGGAAGGTTTGACGCGGCCAAGATGTTCAGACGCGAAACCTGGCGTGTTGGAGAATCCGCTTTTGCGGTATTGCTTCTTCTAATCGGCACAAGCATGCTCGATGGATTCTATGGGAGTTATTACAACTTGAATCAGTTGGTATTCGACGCATTTGATGCTCCCGTCTCCATAATAGGAATCTTTTTCGGTGCATCCTATGCAGTAAATGCGACGGCCTACATTGCAGCAGATTTCTTCTCATTGCGTTTCGGGAAAAGAAATACCATGCTCGGCTCGATGCTAATCGAGGCTGGCCTTTTCATGATTCTTCCGTGGTTCGCTTCAAATCCGCTGTGTTTGTTTGGCCTTAGCATGGTGCTTTGTTTTCTCCCAGAAGTGGTGTACATCACTTCGGAAAACTTAATCCAAGACGCGATAGCGGACGATCTCCGCGCGACGATCCTTTCCGTCGCGTCTCTGGTAAGGGCTCTCTTTTCTGCAGTGTTTTTCTCCATATTTGGACATGTGTTGGGGTTATATCCCATTCAGATAGCGCTCGGTATTATTGGTGCAATCGCGATAGCAATTACCGCCGTTGTTTCATTAAAAATGGTTGGAATACAGGTCTCCAAGAATTGATATATCGATTGACGAGCTATCCGAAGCGTCGAGCCTTCTTGATGGACATGACTATTCGTCACAAATCATTCCGCGCATCGCCGGGGTTCCTGTAATACTCGATATATATGGATGCCCTCATTCCCCTTTTTGAAGGTCCCAAATTGACTACCCGTGTTGGTTTGGCTAGGTTCGGGTGCTATCCGCGCCGTGCGGTAAAATCGTTCAGTCAGAACACGAACCCGCATCGGAGCTCATCACATGGCATTCGTCCATCTGCACAATCACACTGTTTTCTCCATGCTCGACGGCGCAACCCGTATCCAGGATATGGTCAACCGTGCCGTTGAGCTTGGCATGCCCGCCGTGGCCATTACCGACCACGGCTATATGTATGGCGTGCCCGACCTAGCGCTGGCCTGTGACGCCGTCAACCACAACACGCCTGAGTACAAAACCTGGAGTCACGACAAGGCGTTTTTGGAAAAGGATCGCCGCGACGAGCTGGTGGAGCCCGATCCCGAGGCAAACCCGCGCGAGCATGCCCAGTATGTGAAGGACATGGCCATGTGGGACGAGAAGGGCAACATCGACGAGCTCAAGCCGCCTCTGGTCATCAAACCCATCTTTGGCTGCGAGGTCTACTTTACGCCGGACGAGACGCTCGCCCGCGACCATAAGCCCGAGCTTTACCATATGATCCTTTTGGCTAAGGACCAGGAGGGCTACGTCAACCTGATGCAGACGGTCTCCGAGGCCGCCGTGCAGGGCTTTTACTACAAGCCGCGCGTGACGCTCGACAATCTGCGCCGCCACGCCAAGGGCATGATCTGCACGAGCGCCTGCATCGCGGGCATCATTCCCAAATACATCGACCGCGGTGACATGGAGGGCGCCATCAAGTGGGCCGAGACCTTCCGTGATACCTTCGAACCTGGCGACTTTTATATCGAGATCCAGGAACACGGCATCACCACCGACAACGGCCTGACCGATGAGCAGATGGACCGCACGCTCATCGACATCGCCAAGCAGGTAGGCGTCAAGGTCATCGCCACCAACGACTTCCACTACCTGCGCCGCGAGGACGCTCCCGTGCAGGACGTCATCATGTGCATTGGCATGAACGCCAAGGTCGACGATCCCAACCGCATGCGCATGACCGGCTCGGAGTTTTACATGAAGACCGAGGAGGAAATGCGGGCGATGTTTCCGTATTGCCCCGAGGCCTGCGACAACACGCTCGAGATCGCCGACAAGTGCTACGTGGAGCTGGACTGGGACTCCATCATCCTGCCGCGCTTCCCGTTGCTCGATCCCGGCGAGACGCACGAGAGCCAGTTCCGCCGCGAGTGCGAGAAGGGCCTGCGCCAACACTATGGCGACGACTGGGCCACGCGCGAGATCGGTGGCGTCAACATCAAAGAGCGCTTTGAGTACGAATACAAGGTCATCTGCGACAAGGGCTTTGCCGCCTACTTTTTGATCGTCGCTGAGTACGTGCAATGGGCCAAGGACAACGGCATTGGCGTCGGCCCCGGCCGTGGCTCGGCTGCCGGCGCTATCGTCGCCTACGCCATGAACATCACCGCGTTCGATCCGCTCGAGAACGGCCTGATGTTCGAGAGGTTCCTGTCCCCGCAGCGTACCGAGATGCCCGATATCGATATGGACTTCGACGATGAGCGGCGCCTCGAGGTCGTGGAGCACGTTCGCCAGCTCTACGGCCCCGAGAAGGTCACCCACGTCATCACCTACTCGACCATTAAGGCCAAGCAGGCCATCAACGACGCCGCTCGCGTCCTGGACTACCCGGTCTACATGGGCCAGCGTCTGTCCAAGATGGTCTCGAGCGACCCCAAGGTCAAGCTCAAGCAGGTGCTCGAAAAGCAACCCGGCAAAGAGGACCTGTTTAACCCCGATTTTGCCGAGGCATATAAAAAGGACGACGACGCCCGCCGCATCATCGACACGGCGCTCTCAATCGAGGGCCTCACCCGTGGCGAGGGCGTGCACGCGTGCGCCGTTCTGATCTGCCGCGACCCCGTCAACGAGCACGTGCCCACCAAGCTCGACACCAAGGGCGGCGTCGAGATTACCCAGTACGAGGGCCATACCGTTGCCGACATGGGCCTGCTCAAGATGGACTTCTTGGGCCTGCGCACGCTGACTGTTATCTCCAAGGCCAAGGCAAACATCAAAAAGAACTTCGGCATCGACATCAAAGAGGAAGAGATTCCTTTTGACGACCCCGAGATCTTTAAGCTCATGGGTTCCGGCCACACCGCCGGCGTCTTCCAGGTCGAGTCCGCAGGCATGACGGCCACGATCAAGAACATGAAGCCCACCGAGTACAAGCACGTCGTAGCATTGATCGCCCTGTACCGCCCGGGCCCGCTGGGCGCCGGCATGGTTTCGTCCTACATCAACCGTATGAACGGCAAGGAGCCGGCGGTCTCCTACGACGACCGCCTGGACGACATCCTGGGCGAAACCTACGGCACCATGGTCTACCAGGAGCAGGTTATGCTCATCTCCGTCGAGATGTGCGGCTTCTCCAAGGGCGAATCGGACTCGCGTATCCGTAAGCCCGTGGCTAAGAAGAAAATCAAGCTGCTCACGTCGACGGTGCTCCACTGGGAGGATGGCTCCGACGAGACCACCTACGACCACTGGATGAACGGCGCCATCAAGAACAACTATACGCGCGAGGTCGCCCAGAAGATTTGGGACGATGTTCTCGAGTTCGCGTCCTACGCCTTCAACAAGTCGCACTCCGCCGGCTACGCCATCCTGGTTATGCAGACGGCGTGGCTCAAGGCGCACTATCCGCACGAGTACATGGCGGCCGTTCTGACGTCCTATACGGGCAAGACCGACAAGATCGTGCACTACGTCTCGGCATGCCGTCACGACGGCATCCCCGTGCTGTCGCCAGATGTCAACGAGTCCGGTACCGAGTTCACGGCTACCAAGGAGGGCGTGCGCTTTGGTCTGGCCGGCATCCGCGGCGTGGGCACCGGCGTGGCGCAGGCGATTATCGCCGAGCGCGAGGCGGGCGGCCCGTTTAAGACGCTGCACGACTTTGTCGAGCGCGTGGACTCGAGCCAGGCCAACCGCCGCGTGATCGAATCGCTCATCAAGGCAGGCGCCTTCGACTCCACGGCGTATCCGCGTCGCCAGATGATGCACTTTGTGGACAAGAACAACCCCGAGAACATCATCGATGCCGCGGTAAAGCGCCAGAAGGATCGCGCGAGCGGCCAGACGTCGTTCTTCGATATGTTTGGCGACGTTGAGGGCTCGGGCTTTGAGGTGAGCGTGCCCGATCCGGATGGCCAGGAATGGGACCGCCACCTCAAGTTGAGTCAGGAGAAGGAGGTTCTGGGCATCTATGTCTCGGACCACCCGCTGCGCCCGTTTGAGTATGCACTAGCCAAGGCGCGTGACTTCTCGTTCTCGCAGATCGACACCGGCTACGAAGTTCAGAATCCTACGGGCGGCACCATCAACCAGGAAATTCCCGAGGGCAAGGCGCTGTGGTGGGCCGGCATGGTCTCGAGCGTGTCCAAGCGCGTGACCAAAAACGGTGACCCCATGGGCATCGTGCAGCTCGAGGACATGGAAGGCGAGGCCACCGTCGTCGTGTTCCCCAAGACCTACAAGGAGGCCGAGGGGTACCTGTACGGCGAGGTCGATCCCGAGACCGGCGCGCAGCTGTCCGATGCCTTTGTGCGCATTAAGGGCAAGCTCGAGCGCTCGGACCGCGGCGACCAGATCATCGCGCAGGAGATCGTGCCGCTCGAGCTTAACGAGGAGAACAACAAGCCCAAGGTGTTTGAGGTCATGGTGCCCAACAGCCGCTTTAGCCAGGGCAATATGGCGCGTCTTGCCACGGTGCTTACCGCCAACCCGGGCGGCGACCGCGTGGAGATCTTTATCGAGCAGGTGGACGGGCGCGTGCTGCGTGCCGAGGTACCTGCCAAGGTCAACGCGCGTTCGATTCCGCTGCTGGCCGAGGCCAAGGCCATTGTGGGTAACCAGGGCCGCGTGACGGTGATCTAAGCTACCCCGGGTGAGATTGGAGGAAGTGATGGCGCAGGGGACGTTTGTGCAGGCGCTTCGCAAAGAGGCGGCGTTGAGCGGCACCTTTATGAAGGGGCGTTCGCTCATGCTCAACGGCGCCGTGCTGTCGATCGAGGACAGCGGCTCGCGCTTCTCCAAAAACGTGACGGTCGAGGGCTCGGTGCGCGGTTCGCGTGGCGACCTGTACAAGACGCACGTGGCGCTCGACATGGACGAGCACGAGGTGATCGACTACGACTGCGATTGCCCCGCCGCCTATCGTTACCCCGGTATGTGCAAGCACGCTATTGCCACGGCTCTGGCGTATTTGGATGCCAGCGGCGCCGAGCCCGTCGAAGGTTTGCGCACGCCGGTTCGCACGTTTATGGCGCAGTCGAAACAGCCCGCGCGCACCGCACCCAAAGCGCCGGCCGTCAACCCCAACTTTCCCTTTCCGGCGCCCGTCCCCACGAGCCCGAGCCTTGTGGCGGCGCTCTCCGATCTTTCGGACGCGCGCATGGATGAGCTGGCGAGCATGCGCCGCAAGCTTGCCGGTGCCGTTGATCCCGACGCCCCCAAAGCGGCATTGGAGCCCTCGTTGGTGCCGTACTACAATCCGCTGTTCGCTGACCGCTTTAGCTGGGCACTCGAGTTCCGCATTCGCTGTGGATCGGTCTCCTACGTGGTCAAGGACATCGACGGCATGGCCGATGCCTACGTGCGCGGCGGCACGTTCTCCTATGGCAAGAAGCTCACGTTTGTCCATTCACCTGAGGCCTTTGACGAAACATCGGCAAAGCTGCTCAACCTTGTTGTGACGACAGTTGCCTATCTCGATGACATCACAAGCTCGCGTTCGGCGTCGTACGACTTTGCCCGCAGCGGTTTTGTTGCCGAGCGTCAGTTGCCGCTGTCCGAGCATAGCATCGTATATGTGCTGGACCTGCTGCGCGGCCAGACCATCTCCTTTGAGCCCGCCTGGTCGCGGGGGATGACGACGCATCGCACCTACGACGTGGCGGTTGAGCTGTCTCCGCAAAGGGAGGACGAGGCATCCGCTAAGCGCCCACCGCTGCTTGCCGCCAAAATCGCGCCGGCGGCTGGTGGTAGCTATGACCTGCGCCTGCCCGCCGATATGTACTGCTTTGCGTCGGGCGATGCCGCCTACTTGGTTGACACGCGCCGCGCGCGCCGTACCGACGCTGCATTTGCTCAGCATGCCGCACCTTTTTTGTCGCGCTTGCTGCCGTGCCGCACGCCCGCCCATATTGCCGCCGAGCAGGTGGGTGAGTTCTGCCGTATGGCGCTGCCCATTTTGCGCGACTACACCGACCTCACCGCGCCCGCCGCGCTCGATACCGTGGCACCCGAGCCGAGCTTTGCTATGGCGATCGGTGTCGACGATGGGCTCGTGACCTGCAAAATTACGGTTACCTACGGCGATTGGTCGGCGGATCTCTTTAGCCTGGGCGCTCCGGGCAGCCCCTTCGAAGAGCAGCGCCCCGGTGTGCCGCCCCGCGACGAGGTGGCGGAGTTTCGCGTTATGGATACGGCGGCCCTGTACTTCGATTTCTACGAGGGCGGTCTGGCGTTTGAGGAGCGCGATGACGCCCGCTTGTTCTGCCTGCTGACCGAGGGCCTGTCCGCCCTGTCCGAACTGGGTGAGGTCATGCTCAGCGACCGTCTGCGCCAGATCTCGGTCCGCCCCGCGCCCAAGCTCTCGGTTCGTGCGACCGCTAAGAGCAATCTGCTCGATGTCGAGCTGGGCGCGAGCGGGCTTTCGGCCGCGGACCTTGCCGTCTATCTCGATTCGTACAAGCGCCATCAAACGTTCGCGCGCCTTACGTCCGGCGACATCATTCGCCTGGACGAGGGGGCGCGCGCCGCGTTTGGCCTTGCCGAGGACCTGGGTGTCGATGCCGTCGACCTGCTCGACGGCGTGTCGCTTCCCGCGTCGAGCACCCTGTTCGTCGACAGCATGCTCGCACGCACGCCGGCGCTCGAGGCCGATCGCGACGCTGCGTTCCGCCGTACCGTCGAGCGCCTGGACACGCTCGGCAAGATGGACTTTACGGTGCCGGCATCGCTCAAGGCAACGATGCGCGGCTACCAGGTCGACGGATACCAGTGGCTCGGCTCGCTCGAACACCTGGGCCTTGGCGGCATCTTGGCCGACGACATGGGCCTGGGCAAAACGCTCCAGATGATTGCGCATATTCTGGCGCGCGTGGAGGCGGGGGACACCAAGCCCACGCTCGTGGTATGCCCGGCCTCACTCGTGTACAACTGGACTGCCGAGCTGGAGCGCTTTGCCCCGTCGCTCGATGTGTGCGCCATTGTGGGTGCCAAGGCTCAACGCCGCATGCAAATTTCCGGCGTGGCCGAGCATAGCGTGGTCGTGACGTCGTATGACCTTATGCGGCGCGATATCGACGAGTACGTCGAGCAGGATTTTGCCCGCGTGGTGCTCGATGAGGCACAGTACATTAAAAATCCGCTCACGCAGGTGGCGCGCGCCGCCAAGCGCCTGCCTGCCGGCGTGCGCTTTGCCCTGACGGGCACGCCCATCGAAAACCGCCTGTCCGAGCTCTGGAGCATCTTCGACTTTTTGATGCCGGGCCTTTTGGGGACGCGCGAGTCGTTTGCCAAGCGCTTTGAGAGCCCCGTCGAGCATGCCGAGGGCGATAGCGCCGCTCGCCTGCAGGCGCTCGTGTCGCCGTTTGTGCTGCGCCGTGTTAAGGAAGACGTGGTGGCCGACCTGCCCGAGAAGATCGAAGACACTGTCATGGCGCAGCTTACCGGCGAGCAGCGCAAGCTCTACCTGGCCAACCAGGACCGCATCGCCCAGCAGGTGCAGCACCGCGAGGCTGGGGAGTTTAAGAAGGACAAACTCAAGGTGCTCGCCGAGCTCACCAAGCTGCGCCAGATCTGCTGCGACCCGCGTCTACACTACGAGGATTACAAGGCGGGGAGCGCCAAGCTCGATACGTGCATGGAGCTCGTGCGCGGCGCACTCGACGGCGGGCATCGCATCCTGTTGTTCAGCCAGTTTACGGGTATGCTCGATATCATCGGTAAGCGCTTGGCCAAGGAGGACATCGCCTTCCTTAAGCTCACGGGCGCATCGTCTAAAGAGAGCCGCGCCAAGATGGTCGCGCAGTTCCAAGCGGGCGAGGTTCCGGTCTTTTTGATTTCGCTCAAGGCGGGCGGCGTGGGCCTTAACCTGACGGCGGCCGACGTGGTCATCCACTACGACCCGTGGTGGAACGTGGCAGCGCAGGACCAAGCGACCGACCGCGCGCACCGTATTGGCCAGCAACATACCGTGACCGTGTACAAGCTCATCGCCAAGGACACGATCGAGGAGCGCATTATGCAGATGCAGGAGTCCAAGCGCGACCTGGTCAACAGCGTGCTCGGCGGCGACGGCATCTCGTCGGCGCTGTTTACCCGCGAAGATGTTCTGGCGCTGCTGGGCGGCGACGGGCGCTAACCCGCTCGGGTGGGGCCGCCAGGGCGGATAGCGCACGCTGCCCCATCGTCCCCGCCCGTTATGTGTTCATTTGCAATGCCGTGGATGGTTTGTCTGCCTTTGGGCATAAGAACCATCAAGAACATTGGCACGTCAGCAAAGGAGAACATCATGGCGAAATTCTTTAAGGACCCCGACGGTAAGCTCATTGCCGCCCTTGGCAACGACGTTGCAACCCCTGCCGGTTGCACGGAACTGACCGCAAACACTGAGGACGCGGCGCACGAGAAGCACGTGCCTGTTGTCGAGACCGAGCGCGACGGTCACGTGATTCGCGCACGCGTTGGCTCGGTCGAGCACCCCAGCCTGCCCGAGCACTATATTGAGTGGATCGCCCTTGAGGCCGAGGGCCGCTTAGAGGTCCATTACCTTGAGCCCGGCATGAAGCCCGCGACGTTTTTTGCCGGCGGTTCCAAGACCGGTACCGTCTATGCCTACTGCAACCTGCACGGGCTGTGGTCCGCGACGTTCTAGGAGCGCGCCCCCGCTCGGGGTATCATAGCTAGCATATGCACATGCGAGCGCCGACTGCATCATGCGGCCGGCGCTTTTACTACGATTTCGATGGTTTACGACGGAAAGGGCTGAGCCATGAAGCTCGCGCTTGCACAGATCGATATGCGCCTGGGTGATATTGAGGGCATTTGCGGCCGCATCGAGGACCAGGCTCGTCTGGCCCACGAGCGCGGGGCGCGCGTGCTGTGCGTTCCGGCTCCGCTCTTTATGGGCGCCATGCCCGGTGGCCTGGTGGGCGCTGCCGACTTTGAGCACGACATGCTTGCCGGCTTGACTGGTGTCGCCGAGCGCATCCAGGAGCTTGACATGATCTGCATCGTGCCCGCGGCGGTTTCGTTTGAGGGTCAGCCGCTGCTCGACTACATGATGCTCAAGGACGGTCATGTGGTGCCGGCGCGTTCGAGCATTGCCCTGCAGCGTGGCGAGAACAACGACACGCGTTGGGCGCCGCCGGTGTTCGACGTGGACGGCGTGCGCATCGCCGTGATTTTTGACTTGGACCGCGAACTCGAGATGTTGCCGACCGGTGTTGACCTCATTGCGTATTTCCAATTCAATGCGTTTGACATGACCGACCGCGAGACTGCCGCCATTGCCGCCGTTCGCAGCGGCGCCTACCGCAAGATCGCATCCAAGCGCAGCGTGTGGTTTGCCTGTATGGCGCCGGTCGGTGCCTATGACGAGTCGGTGTATACCGGCGGTTCGTTTGTGCTCGACGACTGCGGTCGCGTGGTGGCCCAAGCGCCGTGTTTTGAGGAGAGCCTGCTGGTTCAGGAGATTCAGCGCGGCGTGATGCTCGATGCCCTGGAAGATCACGAACTGACCGAGTTCCGTTCCGAGGAGTGGCTGTGGCAGGCACTGGTGCTCGCCGTGCGCGACAACGCCCGGGCCCACGGTGCGTCGCGCGCCGTGGTGGCACTCGAGGGCGACTTGCCGTCGTCCCTGCTGGCGGCGCTGGCCGTCGACGCTCTGGGCCCGCGTAATGTGATTGGCCTGGTGCTGGGGCGCAACCGTATCTTTACGCCGGCGCAGGAAGAGGCCGAGGCTGCCCGCTGTGCCGCCGTCCGCGCCATCGCCGAGCGTCTGCACATTCGCACCGTCGAGCGCGATGCACCGGATGCGGCGCGTGTGCTCGATCGCGACGTGTCGGCGGGCGATGCAGAGCGCCTGCGCTCGCGCACGCTGGGCCTCATGCTGGAGGACACGGCGCTCGAGCTGGGTGCGATGGCGCTGAGCCCGCTGTCCAAAACCGAGTACGCGCTGGCGGCGCCGGCGCTTTGCGGCGGCTACCAGGGCGATTACGCGCCCTTTGGCGATGTGTACCTGTCGACGCTTGAGTTTGTGGCGCGTGTGCGCAATCGCACGTCTGCCGTGGTACCCCAAGAGCTCGTGACGCTCAACGCGGTGGAAGATTGTATGGAGCGAGTGCTGGCGCAGGCGCTCTCGACGCTCGACGGTCCGGTCGATATGCTCGACCGCGCGGCACAGCTGCTCGGCGGGCTCGAGCCGGGTGAGATCGATGGCGCGCTTGAGGCGCACGTGGACCGCAATCGATCTTTCGACGACATCCCGATGGCCGCTGGCAAGCCTGAGGCCTGCTCGCTGCTGCTGATGCTCGTTCGACAGGGTGAGGCTGCCCGCCGCATGTTGCCGACGGCGCCGATCGTTTCGTCCCGTTCGTTTGCCGAGCGCTCCTGGCCGTACATGCTCGCGTGGTCCGACCTGGGGCTTAACGGCAAGGAGCGTATGACGGTCGATTCGCTGGCGCGCGCCGAGGTGCGCCGTTTTGCTGACGAGGATACGAGCGAGCGCGTGCGAAACGAGATGATGGGCGTGCTGGGCGAGCTACTGGGTATTTCGCCCGAACAAATGGAGGAGTTGCGCTCTGAAGACGGTCAGCGTCGTTTACACGAGGGAATGAAAAAGTTCGAGGGCGAGGTTCAGGACGCCATCGATAAGATGATGGGCGGCCAGGGTGGCCCGCAGGGTGGGCCCCAGGGTGGCCCGATGCCGCATCCGTCGGTTGATCCCCGACAGTTCCCATTCTTCTCGCAGAACTAAACTGGGGATGGGATTCGCTCTCAACCCCGATACTTCAACTAAGCATCTTGACCCCGTTGTGTTATTCTAGAACAGACGTTCGTGAGTAGTGCGCGGGGCCTTGCCTTGCGCTTGGTAAAAGACGAGGGGAGGTTGGCTTGGTTATTTTGGGCATCGACCCCGGTTTGGCTCATACGGGTTGGGGGATTATCGAGGAGCGGCGTGGCGAGGTTCGCTGCCGTGCCTATGGCTGCATCGAGACCAGCGCAGGCAGTCCGCTCGCGGTGCGCCTGTCGCATATCGCCCGCGACCTCAAGGGTGTCGTGGAGCGTTATCGACCCGATACCGCTGCCATCGAGAGCATCTACTTTGGCGCTAATGTCCGCTCGGCAATCCCCACGGCACATGCCCGCGGTGCCGCGCTCGTGGCGCTTTCGGAGTGCGCGCTCGAGATCGGCGAGTACACGCCTATGCAGATCAAGCAGGCTGTGGTGGGTACCGGTGCCGCAGATAAGCGGCAGGTCGCCTACATGGTGCGCACGCTCACGCAGCTCGATCACGACCCGCATCCCGACCATGCCGCCGATGCCCTGGCCTGCGCCATCTGCCACGTTAACCTCAGCCGTACCCGGGCGCTTACCGGCGGCGAGTTCTATCAACAGAGAGGAACCGGATACTGATGATCTCCCAGCTCCACGGAACGCTTGTCGAGGCCACGATGAGCTCTGCTGTCGTCGATGTGTCGGGCGTTGGCTTTGAGCTCGGCATCTCGGGCAGCACTGCGGCCACGTTGCCGACGCCCGGCGGCGAGGTCCGCCTCTACACGCGTATGCAGGTGCGCGAGGACGCCATGACACTTTTCGGTTTTTCCTCTAAGGATGAGCGCACGATGTTCGATCGGCTCGTGTCTGTCTCGGGCGTTGGCCCGCGCTTGGCGCTCGCCGTGCTTTCCACCTATACCGTGGGGCAGCTGTATTCGCTGGTGATGGCCGAGGACGACAAGGGCATGGCCAAGGTACCCGGTGTGGGTAAAAAGACCGCCCAGCGCCTCATCTTGGAGCTCAAGAGCACCTTTGCCAAGGATAAGGGCTTTGTGCCGGTCGACGTGATCCCGGGGCAGGTTGCGATGCCGGTCCCCGCCGCCGCTCCCTCGGCGATCGATGACGCCCGTGCGGCGCTCCTTTCCATGGGCTTTAGCCCGCAGGAGACCGATGTCGCTCTGAGCGGGTATGATGGGCAGGATATGCGTGTCGAGGATCTGCTCGGCGCGGCGCTTAAGCGACTCGGAATGGATGCGTGATGTGGGAAGCCGATGACTCTCAGGACCTGTGGGCGACGCCCGGCAACTCGCCGGCGGCATCCATGGCGCACGGCGAGCGCATGGTGGGCTCGGAGCTGACGGCCGAGGACCTCGATGTCGATCGCACTTTGCGCCCCCAGCGCCTGGACGATTACTGCGGCCAGGAGCATATCAAGCAGAGCCTGCGCGTGTTGATCGAAGCGGCGCAGAGCCGTGGCGAGACGCTCGACCACGTGATCTTCTCGGGCCCTCCGGGTCTGGGCAAGACCACGCTGGCTACGGTTATCGCCAACGAGCTGGGTGCTCAGATCAAGACCACGAGTGGCCCTGCCATCGCGCGCACCGGCGACCTGGCAGCCATCCTTACTAACTTGCAGCCGGGTGATGTGCTGTTTATCGACGAGATCCACCGCCTCAACCGTTCGGTCGAGGAGGTCCTGTACCCCGCGATGGAGGACTTTGCCCTCGATATCGTGATTGGCAAGGGTCCGGCGGCGCGCTCGATTCGCCTGGATATTCCCAAGTTTACGCTGGTGGCGGCAACGACCCGCTCAGGCATGTTGACCGGCCCGTTGCGCGACCGCTTTGGCATTTCATATCGCCTGGATTACTACGCGGTCGAGGAGCTCGCGCAGATTGTGACGCGCTCGGCGACTATTCTGGGCGTGACGATCGACCGTCCCAGTGCACTCGAGATCGGCTCGCGTTCGCGCGGCACGCCACGTCTTGCCAACCGCCTGCTCAAGCGCGTGCGCGATTACGCGCAGGTGCGCGGCAACGGTCCCATCGAGCTCGATATCTGCCGCCAGGCGCTCGAGTTCTTCGAGATCGATGAGCTCGGTCTGGACTGGATGGATATTCGCATTTTGGAGACGCTCGCTAAGACGTTCTCCGGTCGTGCCGTGGGACTTACGACCCTTGCCAGCGCGGTGGGCGAGGACCCGGGCACGCTCGAGGATGTCTATGAGCCGTATCTGCTGCAGTGCGGGTTGATGATTCGTACGCCGCAGGGCCGTCAGGCAACCCTTCGCACCTTTGAGCACCTGGGGATTGAACCTACCATTTAGGGCGCTTTGTTTTGGCGGGTTGTTAAGCTATCGCTGAGCATTGGATAAACATATCGCCATTCATCGGTTACGGGTGTTTTACTATTGCGCGCCCGTGCTATGCTGAATTGGTCTTTTTCTCATTCGGTAACGAAAGGACCGCCCATGCCTACTGACATCGAAATCGCACGTTCTGTCACGCCGCTGCCTATTACCGAGGTGGCCAAGAACGCCGGCGTCGACGTTAAGCACCTTATTCCGTACGGCTTCGACAAGGCTAAGGTCGACTATTCGCTGCTCAACGAGCCGACCGATCACCAGGCCAAGCTCGTCCTCGTGACCGCTATCAACCCAACGCCTGCGGGCGAGGGCAAGACCACCACGACCATCGGTCTGGCCGATGGCCTGCGTCGTCGCGGCGTCAAGAGTGCCGTGGCCCTGCGCGAGCCTTCGCTCGGTCCCGTCTTTGGCGTTAAGGGCGGTGCTGCCGGCGGCGGCTGGGCCCAGGTCATCCCCATGGAGGACATCAACCTGCACTTTACCGGCGACTTCCATGCTATCGGTGCCGCCAACAACCTGCTGGCCGCCATGCTTGATAACCACATCCAGCAGGGCAATCAGCTCGGCATTGACGTTAAGCGCATCACTTGGAAGCGCGTCGTCGATATGAACGACCGCCAGCTGCGTCATGTCATCGACGGCATTGGCGGTAAGGCCCAGGGCGTGCCGCGCGAGGACGGCTTCGATATCACCGTCGCCTCCGAGGTCATGGCAATCCTGTGCCTGTCTACGAGCATTAACGACCTCAAGGAGCGCCTGGGCGAGATCGTCGTCGGCTACAGCTTTGCCGGCGAGCCCGTCCGTGCCTGCGACCTTAAGGCCCAGGGTGCCATGGCCGCGTTGCTTAAGGACGCGCTCAAGCCCAACCTGGTGCAAACGCTCGAGGGCACGCCCGCGTTTGTCCACGGCGGTCCCTTCGCCAACATTGCCCACGGCTGCAACTCTATCATGGCCACGCGTATGGCGATGCGCTTTGGCGATGTCGCCATTACCGAGGCCGGCTTCGGTGCCGATCTGGGTGCCGAGAAGTTCCTCGACATCAAGTGCCGTATGACGGGCGTTCGCCCCAGCGCCGTCGTGGTCGTCGCGACCGCTCGTGCGCTGAAGTACAACGGTGGCGTCGCCAAGGCCGACCTCAACGAGGAGAACCTCGAGGCACTCAAGGCCGGCATGCCCAACCTGCTGCGTCACGTCGACAACATCCAGAACGTTTATGGTCTGCCCTGTGTGGTCGCCATCAACCGCTTCCCGACGGACACCGAGGCTGAGCTTGCGCTCATCGAGTCCGAGTGCCAGAAGCTCGGCGTCAACGTTAAGCTTTCCGAGGTCTGGGCCAAGGGCGGCGAGGGCGCGCTCGAGCTTGCCGATGAGGTCATGCGTCTGATTGAGCAGCCGAGCGAGCTCAAGTTTGCCTATGAGGACGGCGCCGATGTCGCCGACGCTCTTGAGGCCATTGCCACCAAGGTCTACCGCGCCGATGGCGTTGACTTTACGCCGGCCGCCAAGCGCCAGCTCGCCGAGCTGCGCGAGAACGGCTTTGGCAACCTGCCGGTGTGCGTGGCCAAGACGCAGTACAGCTTTAGCGACAACGCCAAGGCCCTGGGCGCTCCCGAGAACTTCCGCATCACGGTGCGTGAGCTCAAGGTTTCCGCCGGTGCCCACTTTGTGGTCGCACTGACCGGCAGTGTTCTGACCATGCCGGGCCTGCCCAAGGTCCCCGCGGCTGAGAACATCGACGTCGACAACGACGGCAACATCACCGGCCTGTTCTAAGCTTGTTGCCCATAGCTGCTTGCCCGCCCCGTCGCGCCTACCAAGGCCCGGCGGGGCTTTTGTTTTCTAGCCGCGCTTGTCTTGTAGATATGGACGGGCTCTGTCCGTCACGGGCTTTTGCGCGGGTAGAATGCATGGATAACTTGATGCTTACGGGCGACGGAAAGGAATCGTTGCATGGATCAGGACAAGACAACCGTGATGGGCGGCTACGGTTCCGCGCAGGCTGGCGATAGCGCCGATGCGACCCGCGTTGTTCCCAACCCCGGTTATACCGACCCCGCCGCGACGCAGCCTTCTGCCGAGCCAACCCGGGTTATGGGCTATGGCGACACAGCGTGGGATTCTTATGCCGTATCTTCGCAAGGCCCCTATGGCAACGCAGCTCCGGACCCGTTTGATTACGCGCCGCAGGATTCTTATGCCGCCTCGACGCCGAATCCCTATGATGACCTGCCGCAAAATCCCATTCCGCAGCCTCAGCAGACGACGTATATGCCTCGCACGGCGCAGTCTCGCTACGAGTCGCGCGAGCCGTATCGCGAGTACCCCAAGTCGATTCCGCAATATGGCGAGGACGAGGAGAAGAAGCCGTCGCGTTCGTCGAGCGTGATCAAGAAGATCCTCATCGTGCTGGCGATCTTCTTTGCGCTGTCGGTTGTGTTTGCCATTGTGTCGGGCATGCTCAACAAGCGAGGGAGTTCAACGGCTGATACCGCTGCCGAGCAAACCGAGTCCGCCTCGTCTAGCACCGTCGATCTGAGCGATATCCCGGGGCAGTACTGGTCCAACGCCAAGAAACTTCTCAAGTCGCGCGGCGCCAATCTTTCGAATGCCGTGGTCCTGACTGATGATGGCTCAACGCCCGTCATCGATGCCAACTGGGTCGTTACTTCTGCTTACTATAACGACAGCGGCAACCTCGAAATTCAACTCACGCACAAGAATAGCTCGGGCAACTCGCCCGACGGCCAAAGCGGTACCGACAGCTCGAGTTCCAATACGCTGGAGGACTTGAGCAACAAGGCACAGGAGTTGGGAGACAAGGCGCAAGAGCTGGGCGATACGGCACAAAACCTGGGCGACACCGCGCAGAACTTGGGCGACATGGCGACGGGTGCCTG
The DNA here is from genome assembly GCF_902364355.1 of Collinsella aerofaciens. Classification (GTDB taxonomy): domain Bacteria; phylum Actinomycetota; class Coriobacteriia; order Coriobacteriales; family Coriobacteriaceae; genus Collinsella; species Collinsella aerofaciens_AF. Next base: position 151,088 of record NZ_CABJDK010000001.1, on the reverse strand, counting down.
GAATGCACTGCAAAACGGCATCTCGGGCGCGCAGGGAAACTAGCTGTTAAGCGGGCTACAGCTGCTCGGCCGGACGGTCGGGCGAGCTAAAGCCCGAGTCAAACGTAACGACGCATGAGGCATTGGGTCGGCGCTCGTGCACGATGCGCGTGACGAGCTCCAGCAGCTCCTCGTCGGATATGTCAAAGCCGTCGGGGCGCACCAGGTCAAACGAAACGAACCCGTCGTGCTCGTGCAGGTCGTGGATGGAGAGCGCGGGGTCGATCTGCATAACGCCGCGCTTGACCCAGCCGCGCAAATCATCGCCGGTTGTCGCGATGGGGTCGCAGTGCAGCGTGATGCCAATGCCCATCTGGCGCTTGATGTCGTGCTCGATGGTGTCCAGGATCTCGTGGTGCTCAAATGCGTCGCCCTCGCCGGGCATCTCCACGTGAGCGCTGGCAAACTGACGACCGGGGCCGTAGTCGTGCACCATCAGGTCGTGTGTGCCCAAGACCTGCGGATAGGACATGATCTTGTCGCGGATTGCCTGGACGAGCTTGGGGTCGGGCGCTTGCCCCAGCAACGGGCTGATGGCGTCGCGCACTAGGCCCATGCCGCTGATGCAGATGAAGATGCCCACACCCAGGCCTGCCCAGCCATCGAGGTCAAAGCCGGTCGTCTGCGAAATAAGCGCCGCCACCAAGACCGAGCCCGAGGTGATGACGTCGTTTTTGGAGTCCTGTGCTGTGGCAATGAGTGTTTCGGAATCGATACGGTTGCCCAGCGCGCGGTTGAATGCGGCCATCCAGAGCTTAACGAGCATGGATGTAGCCAGTGCCGCAAGGGAAACGAGCGTGTAAGCGGTGGGGGAAGGCTTGATGATCTTGGTGACCGACTCGAGGATCAGGTTGATGCCGACGGCGCAAACCAGGACGGCGACAAACAAGCCGGCGAGGTACTCGTAGCGGCCGTGGCCATAGGGGTGGCCTTCGTCTGCCGGGCGGCTGGCGAGGCGGAACCCGAGCAGGCTCACGATGTTGCTCGAGGCATCGGAGAGGTTGTTGAAAGCGTCGGCGATGAGGGAGACGGAGCCAGCGAGCAGGCCCGCGATGCCCTTGGCCAGGCACAAGGTGATGTTGAGGCCAATGCAGATGAGGCTTGCGGCGAAGCCCGCGTTGGTGCGGCGGGAGGTATCGACCGGCTCGCCCTCGCTGCCGGGAACAAGCGTATGTACCAGCCGATTTACAAATAGCATAGCGGTCGTCCTCACAATCATGTTTAAGGGGATAGTGTAGCTCGCGCGGGGGCGCCGTGCACCGATGCTCAGAAAATGCAGCAATAGTCTGCCGGTGCTAACGAGCGAGCCTTCTCGTCTGCCTGGGTGCTCGATTTTGGGCCACATGGGTATGGGCACGTGCTTACCTGCCCGACATACTTAATGTCGACAGCCCCAGTGCAAAGGAGAACGTATTCATGGACGAGATGTTTGCCATTAAATGCCAAAACTGCGGCGGCCCTATGTACTCACACCAGGCTAAACGCAGCTTTGAGTGCGCCTATTGCGGCACGGTCGTTCCGTGGCAGGCCGATGCGGGGGAGCCCAAGAGCGCCCTGGGCATTCGCCATACGCCACTGACGGTTGTCGATGGGCTGCTTAAGCTCACGCATGTGTCGCAGCTCGAGCGCCCGGAGGACCCGGACTGGTATTTCTTCAATTCGCACTGGCGCAATCAGTCGGTCCTGGAACATCTGCTGTGGGAGGATCGCGGCACGGCGCAGGAGTTCCAAGAGGCCACGCATGTGAGCATTCCTTGCCCCTTCTGCGGAGCGTCCTTTGAGGGCGAGTCAACGCAGCGTGTGTTTGAGTGCCCGTCCTGCGGCAACAAGATCGGCATTGCCGACCTGCTCAAGCCCGGTACGTTTAGCAAACGTCTGACCATGGGCGTGGGTGCGGAGTATGTGCCGGAGCAGGGTATTCCCTGCGAAATCTCACCGCAGCAGGCACGTGCCAACGCACTGCAGCTGGTGCGCCAGTACCCGGATGCCTTTGCCGGGCACGAGGTGGAAGACGCAATCCAAAACGACATGATGCTCTTCTATTTCCCCATGGCGCTGGCGGACCTGCGTATGATGGCGAGCTTCCCGGGCAAGGGCCTGAGCAAGGAAACCCTGGTGTACTACGAGGTGCTCGACTGGGCGTATCCGCGGGCAAACTATCTGGATGTTCGCCTTATGGGCATTTTGGAGCCGTGGGACTTTGCCAAGGTTGGGCCGTTTGACCCGGCCATGCAGGAAGGTGACTTTCGCGTTGTCTCCGTCGATGCGTCTACCAAGGACCAAGTGGTCATTGATAAGTTGGCGCTCGACATTGTCGGCAACGATGCCGGGGCAGTGCTTGGGCTCAATAAAAAGAGCATCCGAACCTGGGCGCGCAAGGCCCGCAAGCATAAGGACGGTCTGGTGATGGTGCCGGTCTACTTTGTCGATCGTCCGGCGACGGACAGCCGCGACGGCGAGCAAGTGCGCATCGCTGTGAACGGCCAGACGGGCCGCGCGGCCGCGGTGGTGTTTAGCGACAAGCGCGAGACGCATGTGGTGGCACCGCTCAACCCGAGCCTGCATCTGTCCAGCGAGAGCACCGTGCACGCCACGCCCATCGAGGTCAAATACGTTAAGTCGCCGTTTCTGTACCAGATCGTGCGCCGTGGAGGCGGCGAGCAGCAGCATCAGGTGGCAGCGGTCGCCGAGGGTTCTTACCGAGAAGAAAAGCCCAAACGCAAGGGATTGTTCGCTGCGATTTTTGGTAAGTAGGGGAGTGGTGCCGGGGCGTCGGGCTGCATCGCAAGGTCATGAGACGAACTTAAGACTGCTGGGAACGTGCTACCATTGCCGATAGCCTTAATCTTGTAAGAAGCGGAGGCCAGATTATGGGTTTTGCGGATCAGCAGCTTCAGCTTCAGGTACCGTATTCTCCTGACGACACGTTTAATGCCTTGAAGGCAGCTATGGAAAAGCTGCCTAAAGTAAAAGTTGATAGTGCATCGCCCACAACAAGAACAGTTGCAGCCGAGATTGGTATGAGCCTTTGGTCTTGGGGCGAAAATATCAGTATTTCGGTTGTTCCAGTTGAAGGCGGATCTGGCGTTACTGTCAAGTCGTCATCTAAGGTCAGGGCAAACGTATTAAACGGGGGCAAAAATGCAAAGAATATTGCCAAGATAGTCGATGCCCTATCGAAGGAGCTCGAGCGGTATCCGCAGGTTTCACAGACTATTGAGACGCTGGCGGATAGTGGTTGATGTAGTTGCAAGGCTTGAGAGGCTTGCAGCACTGCGTGAGAGTGGAGTACTTACCGAGGAAGAGTTTGCTGCAGAAAAGGCAAAAATCCTTTCGTAATCAGACACGATGGTTGGATTTGCATTCTATTATTGAACTAGTTTATACCAGGCTGAAAACATCGTGTGTAATAAAGGTGCGTAGTAGCCTCGTCTTGATTGGCGGATGTAAATAAACGGTGGAACGGCTGTAAAAGAGCCTTGCCACTGGGTAAAATCAGGATGTGCCGCGGAACCCGCTCCTCAGTCGGTCAACTTTGGAAGCGCGGGCAACGCAGGTACTATCGTCTAAAGGGCCGGGTGCGACCGGCCCTTTGCATGACTCCCTTCGCTATCCGTTACTGCTTATATTCCCGCCAGATCGAGTAGAGGTTCCGGACGATGCCGGTTACATACATCGAGAGGCGCAGGATTTCAAGAAACAAGTTCATAGGCTTCACCCCAATCGGAGATCGGAGCGTTGCCCGCAGGCGGATTCCGCGGCAGTCGTAATTCTACCTCACAGGCCGCGGCGGGAGACATCCTACCCGCCCCATGGCTTGGAGCAGTGTCGATCTAACGGGCAATCAAGCCTCTAGTTCTCTTTGAATTGAGCAAGCATCTGCCCGAAGAAGCTTAGTTCGGATGGCTCATAAATGATCGAACCGCCGTCCGCGGTCCTGTAGACCCCGCAGGGGAGGTAACGCCCGTCGGGGAGGACATAGAGGCTGGTTTCCTCCTTCAGTCCTACTGGAAATAGCGGAATTCCGTTTTCGTCCACTTGGAACTCGTCTATATTTGCGATCTTCCTCTCCATGATGCCTCCTGCCTTATTTCTTGAATGGCGCCTTAAAACAGGCAGCTCTCAATCAGCTCTTTGCCGCGCAGAGTGTCGATCCACTCCTGTGGGATGGCTTTGAGACCGTATGCCGTGCCGGCGAGGGCGCCGGCGACGGCTGCGGTGGTGTCGGTGTCGTCGCCTAGGTTGACGGCGGCAAGCACGCAATCTTCGTAGCTGTTAGTGTTGACGAAACACCAGGTGGCTGCCTTAAGCGTGTCGCGCACGAAGCCACCCGACCTGATCTCCTGCTCAGGCACGCCTTTCAGATGGAGCGCCCACGAGGGGAGCACGTCGTTCATCACATCCCTCATCAGCTCGACAAATATGATGCATGCGTCGGTCGACGTTCTGTGGGCGTGCGTAATCGCGGAGACCTTGCTGACCTCTTCGTCTGTCGCATCGGTGAACGCCAGGGGAGCGATGCGCATGAGCGATCCGTTGCCGTTGTCGCGCTCGCCGGAGCCTCCTTTGCCGGTGCGCAGGGCGCGGGCGGTCGTACCGCCGTAATCGAAAACGCCGTCGATCGTATACTCGCCACGGGCAATCCAGCTTACGAACTTGTCGCGCATGTCCGCGGTGTCGATGTGCCCGAGCTCCCTAATCGAGTCGCAGGTAGCAAGCGTCATAGATGTGTCGTCGCTCCAGGTGCCGGCGGGTTGCCCATGCGTGCCGTAGCCGATCATGTCCGCGCATTCGAACGTACCGCGGGGCCTGAACTCGTAGGGAACGCCCAGCGCGTCACCGACGGCAAGCCCATAGATGCAGTCGCGCAGTGTTGTTTTCGGTCTGTCTGTCATGGAAAGCTCCTCTTATCCCGGGTGATGTGGAGCGCCGTCGGGGGTATCGGTCGCAACGTGCCGCTACCCTTGCGCTTCGCCATTAGTCGCTTCGTTGATGGCGCGGTACTCGGCACTCAGCTCGCGCGCCAGCTCTTCCTTGCTTGGAAGATACGGCAGGTATTTGGCGGCAAACACTTGGTCGTTGTCTTCGGGCAGCGTGTACTCGACGATCGAATCGCTTTTGTCCGCGCAGAGCACGATGCCTATGGGCGGATTGTCGCCTTCGTTCATGAGCTCGCGCGTGTAGTAGTTCACATACATTTGCATCTGGCCCAGGTCCTGGTGCGTAAGATCGTCCGTCTTAAGGTCGATGAGCACGAAGCAGCGCATCAGATAGTTGTAAAACACAAGGTCAATATAGAAATGGCGCCCATCAAAGGTGATGCGCCTTTGGCGCGCCTCGAAAGCGAAACCACGGCCAAGCTCCAGCAGGAACTTCTGAAGATGCGTGATGAGCGCCTGCTCTAGATCGCTCTCGCGAAACGCAGTATCGTCCGAGAAACCTAAAAACTCCAGTACATATGGGTCGCGGATGATATCCTCGGGGCGATGAGCCGGGGCGCTCTTTTGGATTTCCTGGGTGACGGCCTCCTTGTCCTTGCTGGCAAGCAGGCGCTCGCGGAACATGGTGTTGATCTGGCGCTCGAGCTGACGCGTGCTCCAGCGAGAATCGGCACATTCGTTCATGTACCATGTTCGAGCATCAGGGTCGGTTATACGCGATAACCTGCGGTAATGTGTCCAATTCAATTCGGAACGCAGCGCGTTCCGAATTGGGAACGCAAGATAAAACTGACGCATGTATCTTAAGCTTCTGGCGTTGAAGCCTCTGCCAAAATCCTTAGTCAATCTAACGGCAAGTTCGTCGATCAGTGCATCGCCATACTTGGCGCGCTCCTCTCCGCCCTGTTCATCAACAATACTCTTGCCGATCTCCCAATATGCCTCAACCATCGCAAAGTTAACGGCGGTATAGGCCTTGTCGCGAGCGGCGTTGAGAATCGAGGAAACCTGCTTGTAAAAAACTTCTGGCACGATTGCCGATTCCCCGCGGTTTGCCAGTTCACTCATCAATATCGCCCGACTTTCCTCTTGAGGACGCATCTTTATTGCATTTAGTTTAAAGACTCGTACGGACACGAATCGCTGCGCTGTCTGGCAACTTCGCATGGAGGCCTTGCGGTGACTAAAATTTGGCAATAGAGACAGTTTTCACGAACCCCATGGGAGTGACATGCATGGACAACAACACCTTGCTGTTTCAGGACAAGGGCTCGGGTAGGTTTAAAGACGTCAAGATCTACCCCAACCGTATCGAGGTGCTCAGGAAGGGCACTTTCGGCGGCAAGCACACCGAGATTGTCTATCTTAAGGACATCACGGGCGTCAATAGAATCAAAGGCCGTGATGTTTTTCTGCGTAACAGGCTGTTGACCGCTTGCGTCTTTAGCCTGAGTAGCCGTGCGAAGGCCCAGGAATTTGTGAACGCGCTGAACATGGTGATGTAGCCGATAACGGCGTTCGGTCCAAGGTAAAAATCGGGGCGCAGAACGGTATTCTGCGCCCCGATTGAGTTGATGCGCCCAAAAAACTGGCTTGCCTATTCGTTAACGTCCTCGGTATTGTCGTGGTCACTGGCAAGCATTGCTGCGCCGGCGACCGTCGTCGCTACGGCGGCGGCAGCGAGCCCGGCGGCAACGCCAGAACCGTCGCCCGTGTTGGCGAGCTTTCCGCCCGAGCTCTTGCCCTGGTCTCTCTTGTTGCCCTTGCCGTTCTTGTCGGCGCTGCCTGCGTTGGAACCCGTGCCGCTGCCGTTGCCGCCCGCACTGCCCGAGGCCGCTACGGTAAAGCTTGCGGCTCCGTCGCTGGCGAGCGTGTAGTTCTGCGCCGCATCGCCCAAGAGACCGTTCACGCGCACCCAGTACGTTCCTGCGGCAAATGTTTCGCCCTCGGCCATTGCCGTGCCCGGAGCGCCGTCCGCGTCGTGCACAAACTCGAGCTGGGCCGTGCAGGCATCGGTTTCGAGCTTGCCCTCGAGTGATGCCGCAATCTTGGCGCGCACGTCCTCGCCGGCCTTAAGGCCTTCGAGCCCCTCAAAGTGGGGTGTCAGCGCGCGTGGATCGATATCGATGGGCACGGAGCCCCGCAGCTCCGTAACGGTCTCGTTGCCCAAGGCGTCGACATCCACATATTCGATGGCAAACGCATGGCCCGAAGCCGTCACGTTGAGTACGTTGCTGCTGTCGACAAGGCGGAAATGGCCCTCGCCAACGGTCTTGCCATCCTGGAGCGAGGCATCGCTCAGCGAGTCGCCGTACGTCATGCGCATGCGGCTCGGGAGGTAGTACGAAGCTGTCTGCTTGTGCTGTGTATCGTAATCGTAATTGCGCTGGTAGATGCTCCGGGCCAGCGCCGCATCAACAAAGTCGGATGCGATGATGCCAATGTGCTTGAGGTAATCTGACTTTGTTTCCTCGTTGTCGCTGGGGTTGATGTACGGGCTCTTGTACAGATGCTCGTTGACTACTCGCGCTGCGGTAAATGGGTTGCTTCCTTGCTTGTGATTCGTGCAGCTGGTGTAGTTGATAGACCAGCAGCGCTCCAGGACTTGCTCCTTGGCCCCGTTATCGTCCTCGACATCTACCTCGTTGCGGGTGAGCTTAGCCGTCTCCTGCAGGGCCATATCGACCCAGCTGATCTTGTCGGTTCCGGTGCATTCGTAATGGTCCTGGGCATATACCTTGGTGCAATAGGCTTTTTTGTCGCCTGTTTCCCCTGCGGCTTCAAAGCCTTGCGCGTTTTGGACGAGACACATAGAGGAGCTGCTGGGGTGTGCTGCGATTTTGTTGTCCCATTCGGTTAGGTCGAGGCCCCACGTGTGGCCGCTTACGCTGTCGCCGGCGAGTCCAAATCGGCGCAGCAGGACGATCTTTCCGCGCACCTCGTTCAGTGTGGGAACGCGGCTCGACGTATAGAACAGTTTGGGGTTGTCGTCCAAAACCTTGGCGAAAGCCGTCGTAAGGCTCTCGTCAGTAGCCTCGTTGTTGCCTCGGGATACAAGCATGATGAGCGCTTCTGACGGATTTTCGTTCAAAAACTTTTTGAAGTAGCCAACGACATCGGAGAGATGCATGAAGTGCCCGTCTTATTTGAGCAGGTAGCAACTTCCATGGTCGATGCCGGGGTCGTTGCCTTTTCCGAGTCGGATATCAAAATAGCGAATGCCTTCGAGCAACTGCGTGGGGATGTAGTCCTGCTGGCACTTTGCTTGCGAGGATTGGGGTTCGGTGTCGTTGTCCACGCTGCAAGTTCCCGAATCGTGCGTGCCCGGGATGCTCAGCTCGTCGAGGTACTTGTTGCCTTCGACGTGGCTCATCCAACATGGTCCGTCGACGTAGCTGCTATACGTGGTCCAGTCGATGCTGCTAACTGTGGCATTGGTCTTGTCCATGCTGTAGCCGACAAGCTCGAGCTCCCACGGAATGGAATATTTCTTTTGGCAAATCTTGTTGTTGTCTTGGTCTTTGCCTTTCGATTCTATGGCCAGGTAGTTAATACCGTTTTTCGTGTATATGCGGTCTCGAATAATATAAGTTCCGTCGAACTGGCGGTCGAACGTATAGGCGCGGCTGTCCTTATGGTCGTACTCGCCACTCCATACGTGGATGACCTTTCCATCTTTGTCCGAGTCGCCATCGACCGACCAAATGCTGTAGCCCGTCTTCTTGTGCTCTTCGAAATTGAGCAGGGTGCGGATGGCATACCAGTTTGTGCCGTCCGCATCGGTCCCTACGTGCTCAAGGATGAGCTTGCTGGACGTGCCGTCATTAAACAGGTGGCAGACGTTGCCGATGACGTTGCCGTCTTCGTTGACGCTCGCGGTGCGAAAATAGCCCGCGGGGCGAAGGCGAATGACGAAATTGTCGAGGGTGGCCGCTGACTCGGCCGTGCCGTCCGCAAAGGCTGTCCGCGGGCTAATGCCCAGCGTGGCGGTTTCGGGCAGGCTTGCAAGTGGCGACAACGCCGCGAGTCCAAGGCCCAGCGTAAACGCTCGGCGACTGATGGCATGATGTTCGGTCATAACTCCTCCATTCGCAGGGTGCGGTTATGCACTTATTTTGGTCACTTTACTGCCCGGATGTTTAAAGGTGTCGGCTCAATTGTCTGCGCGGCGCTATAAATCGGCGAGCGGACGTGCTGGGGTGCTTGTTCATGTTGTGCCGTTACCGCGCTGGGGGGGGGCGGTTTTGCCGCCCGGCATCTTCGCGTTCGTCGGCTGCCGGCATAAGAAAGGGAGGGTCGGTTTACCGGCCCTCCCTTAGTACGAAGCGCTGGGGTACCGTCGCTTGTTTGCGCTGCGCTCGTGTTTCCCGCTGCGCTCGCCAGTCGCTTAGCGCTTGATCTCGATATCCTCGAGCTTGACGTCCATGGCCTCGGTCTTGGCCTTGGCGATATCATCGGCAAATTCCAGGGACTTCATCATGGTCTCGACGGCGTCCTTGTGCTCCTCGACGTTGTCGATGCGCACGTAAACGCTGCCGCCTTCAACGTCGGTAAAGCACTCGGTCGTTACGCCGCCCGAGTGCGTAAAGTAAGCACTGCGCCAGGTCTTGCCGTTGTATTTAACGGGGTCGCTCTCGGTCCATCCGGAGTTGGCCTTCCACTTTGCCTCGTAGTCGAACAGTTCGTCGGCGTTCTTATCGGGGTCGAAGATGGGTATGAAGCGGTCGCTCGCATGCTCGCTCTCGGTGAACTTAAACTGGGCCCTGTCGGCGGTGTCGCCGGCAACGTCGGTGATCTCGACGCCCTCGGGAACCTCGACCTTAAACCAAATGAAGTCGGTCCTCATATCCACGGCTGGCTTTTCTGCTCCGCCGCCACCGCCGCTTCCGGTAGCGCCGCCGCTGCCACCGCAGCCCACCAGGGAGACTGCGGCAAAGAGACTCATGCAGAGGGTGAGAATCGCAAAGGCCTTCTTTTTCATGGTCGTGTCCTCCTCGATCTGTAACCGCCCATGGATTACCTGCCTTTACTGTACGCGCGAGCGGCTTGTTCGGGTGGGCCATGTGTCCCATTCTGGGTGCCGGATTTGCGCCGACAAGTGGCAATATGCGCGGGCACAAAAGAGGGGAGGGCCGATGCTGTCGGCCCTCCCCGGGTTGGGCGCCCGTTGTTTTAATGGTGCGCGTGCGCGCGGGCGCGCGTAGGCGCGTGCGGGTGTCCCGTTACTTGAGCTCGATGCTCGAAATCTCGACTTCGCGTGCCTCGTCAACTGCTTTCTTCATGTCGTCGGGGAACTCGATGGAGTTGAGGAGCGTCTCGGCTTCTTTCTTGTGAAGGTCGACGTTCCTAATCATGATATAGACGCTTCCCGTGTCGACGTCGGTAAAGAGGTAGGTATAAGTGCCGCCGTTGTCCTTGCACGTTCCGGTGAGCCATGTTCTGCCGTTGTACTCGACGGGGTCGCCATCCTCCCACTGGAACGTTCCAGTATGCCTTTCGGCCTGCTCTGCAAAGGACTCTTCGGCCGTCATCTTCTCTTGCCAAACGGGGATGAAGCGGTCAACCGTGGTGTTCTCGTTCTCGGGGAAGGTAAGCTGGGCCCTGTCGGCATTCTTGCCGGCGGAGTCGCTTACGCCGACGCCCTCGGGCATCTCGACCTTAAACCAGATAAAGTCGGTCTTCTTGGCGACGGGGGTCTTTTCCTTGCTCTCGCTCTTGGCGGTGCTGCCGCCTCCGCCCGATGCGCTCCCGCCGCAGCCGACAAGGGCAAATGCGGCAAAGAGGGCGATGCAAAGGGAAAGGATTGATAGGGCCTTTTTCTTCATGGTGGCGTCCTCCTTGTCTGCCGATGACATCACGGCGCCGCATGCTGTTGGGGTACTGATTGCGCTGGCGGCGGATGTCTCTGTGTGCTGTGCGGCTTATGCCTCCGTTCATTGCTTGTGGCCGTTGCCCGGCCGTGCCCCAACGGGTTCCTTACTTATAAATATGCCCCAGCTTGTGCTGCCCGGGAGTCTCGAAAGGTGGGCCATGTGTCCCATGTTTGTGTCGCTGCCGCCTATCGTGTGCCATAGAAATCCGCGATGGCCAGGTGCGCTGACGCTCATGTGCTTATGGGCTAGACTTAGCATCATTACGTGATCGATGCGGTCGGTCGGCGGTTGCCACCCGACCGATGTATATGACTTGAAGGTGCATGTGCATGAGCCAAGAGATGATGGACAAGACCTGCCGCGGGTTTGCCGAGGCGCTGGCCGCGCGCGAGCCGGTTCCCGGCGGTGGCAGCGCGAGCGCCTTTGTGGGCGCGCTGGGCGCCTCGCTGTGCGGAATGGTTGCCCGCTACGGTGCGACCAATCCCGCGCTTGCTGATCGTGCGGATGACCTGACGCGTGCGTTTGCCCATGCTGATGAGCTGGCCCAGGAGCTTGTCGAGTTGGTTGCCGAGGACGTTCGTGCCTATGGGCAGGTGTCCGCGGCGTACGGTATTCCGCGTGACGATCCGGCTCGAGCGACCGCGATTCAGGATGCGCTGCATGTGGCCGCTATGCCGCCGTATCGCATTATGGATGCCTGCGGGCGTGCACTGGCGCTGCTCGAGGACATGGCCGACAAGGGTTCGCGTCAGCTGCTGTCCGATGTGGCGTGCGGCGCCGTGTTCTGCCGTGCCGCTATGCAGGGCGCGAGCTTGACGCTCTTTGCGAACACCACGTCTATGAAGGATCGTGCACGCGCCGAGGAGCTCGAGGCAGCGTGCGATGAGCTGCTGGATACGTGGCTGCCGCGCGCCGATGCGCTGGCGCGCCGCGCCGCCGACGCTGCAAGGAAGAGAGGATAGCCATGGCTGAGCTACTGAAGGGTGCTCCCGTTGCTCGCGCGCTGACCGAGGAACTTGCTGTTCGCTGTGCCGCTTTGCGTGAGCGGGGCGTTGTTCCGATGTCGGCTATCGTGCGTGTAGGTGAACGCGAGGACGACCTATCCTACGAGCGCGGTGCCCTCAAGCGCTGCGAGAAGGTTGGCATTGAGGCTCGCCGCATTTTGCTTCCCGCCGATGTTTCGCAGGACGAGCTGTTGACGGCCATCGAGGACATCAATACCGATTCGGCTGTCCATGGCTGTCTGATGTTCCGCCCGCTGCCCGCCGGCCTTGACGAGAACACCGTCGCCACAGCGCTCGATCCCGCCAAGGACGTTGACTCCATGACGCCCGCTTCGCTGCTCACCACGCTTTCGGGGCGCGGCGAGGGTTTTGCTCCTTGCACGGCTGAGGCCGTGTTGGCGCTACTGGATCATTACGGCGTTGAGCTGGATGGGGCCAAGGTCGCGGTCGTTGGTCGGTCGCTGGTGATCGGGCGTCCTGTTGCCGCCATGCTTACGGCGCGCAATGCGACCGTGACGACGTGTCATACGCATACGCGCGACCTTGCTGCCGAGTGCCGTGCGGCTGATATTGTGGTTGCGGCCGTTGGACGCGCGCGCACGATTGGCGCGGATGCGGTTCGCGAGGGCCAGACGATCATCGATGTGGGCATTAACTGGGACGAGGCCGCCGGCAAGCTGGTCGGCGACGTCGATTTTGATGCTGCAGAGCCGATCGTTGGCTCAATTACTCCCGTGCCGGGTGGCGTGGGCGCTGTAACGACGGCGATTCTCGCCAAACACGTGATCGAGGCGGCGGAGCGCGCATCGAAATAGGCGTTTTGGGCTGTTTGAGGGGTTAGACATATACCACGTGGCCAAAAAACGCCAAATATGAGTACTGTTGCCAAGATAGTCACATATGCTTTAGGTCATTTTGGCTCTCAATCGGTATTAATTATCGATAGAGAGCCTATTTTATTGGACTTATGAGGAATTACATTGTCAAGCTTTTGAACAAATGTAGATTATCGACACCTGCATTCGGTTAAATTGCTGCTACTAAATTTGTGACAGTACTCATATTTGGCATTTTTTGACCACAGGGATCTCGAGGGGGCTGCCGGGGCGGCGGTTTCGCCCTTTTTGCGCCGAAGCGATACACTGTTACCGTTTGATTTCTTCGCTCAAGGAGGATGCGCATGCCGTGCACAACGATTTTGGTTGGTAAGAATGCGAGCTACGACGGGTCGACCCTGGTCGCGCGTAACGAGGACTCGTCCAACGGGGTGTTTGAGCCCAAGCGCATGCGCGTGGTGCATCCCGACGAGCAGCCGCGTGTCTACACGAGTGTCCTGAGCCACCTGACCGTTGAGCTGCCCGACAACCCCATGCGCTACACGAGCGTCCCCGACGTTGTCCCGGGCCATGGCATTTGGGCCGAGGCCGGCTTCAACGAGCTCAATGTTGGCATGTCCGCAACCGAAACACTCACCACCAATGAGCGCGTCCGCGGCGCCGATCCGCTCGTGGACTATGTACCCGCCAAGGGCAACGAGGGCGAGGACGGCTATGTTCCGGCCCAGCCCGGCGGACTGGGCGAGGAGGATATGGTGACCCTGGTGCTGCCGTACGCCAAGTCCGCCCGCGACGGCGTGCGTATTTTGGGTGACCTGCTCGAGCGCTACGGCACCTACGAGAACAATGGCATCGCCTTTGGTGACGTTGACGAGATCTGGTGGCTCGAGACCATCGGCGGCCACCACTGGATCGCCAAGCGCGTGCCCGATGACGCCTATGTGACCATGCCCAACCAGCTGGGTATTGACAGCTTTGACCTGGACGACGCCGAGGGCGCTCAGGTCGACCACATGTGCTCTGCCGACCTGCGCTCCTGGATGGCAGAGTGGCATCTGGACCTAACGCTGGGCGTCGAGGGTGACGGTCCCGCCGCGGTCTTTAACCCGCGCGAGGCCTTTGGCTCGCACAGCGACAGCGATCACGTCTACAACACGCCGCGCGCCTGGTATATGCAGCGCTGCCTCAACCCCAGCGATGTGTGGGACGGTCCCGACGCCGACTACACGCCCGAGAGCGACGACATTCCCTGGAGCCGCGTGCCCGAGCGCAAGGTGACCATCGAGGACATCAAGTACGTGCTTTCGAGCCACTACCAGGGCACGGAGTACGACTGCTACGGCAGCAAGGGCACGCCCGCCACGCGCGGCGCCTATCGTCCCATCGGCATCAACCGCAACAGCCAGCTTGCCGTGCTGCAGCTGCGCCCCTATGCGCAGCCGGCGTATCGCGCCGTGCAGTGGATGGCGTTTGGCTCCAACTCGTTTAACGCGCTCGTACCGCTGTACGCCAACGTCGAGACCATGCCCGAGTACTATGCCGACACGCAGGCTCGCGTGACGTCCGAAAACTTCTACTGGGCCAACCGCCTGATCGGCGCGCTGGCTGACGTCCGCTTCCATGAGTGCGGTCGCGCTGTGGAGGATTATCAGGAGAAGGTCGGTGGCATGGGCCACAAGCAGATCCATGACGTCGACGCTGCCGTAGCCGTTCTGCCCGAGGCCGAAGTGCCTGCCGAACTTGCACGCGCCAACGAGGCCTTTGCCGAGCGTGTTCGCGTGGAAACCGATGCCCTACTGGGCAAGGTGCTCTACACCACGAGCTGCGCCATGAAGAACTCTTTCGCGATGAACGACAACGTGAGGTAGGGATTTCCCGTCGATCGAATAGCGCTAAAACGCTTTGTCGCTTTCACTCGATCTTGGGTACAAGAACGCCAATGCAGTTGTTTATGATTGGAGACAACCATGGTTATGAAACTCGATCAGCTTGTTAACGGCGCCATCAACGTTGGCTTTGGCGCTGCCGCCGTTGCTGTCGAAGGCGGCAAGAAGGTCCTCGACGACCTTAACACCAAGGGCGAGCAGGTCCGCAAGGACACCGCCACCCCCGATATCGCCCGCAGCGTGTCCGACATGTTCGAGCAGGCCGGCGGTACCATCTCCGATCTGACCGAGCGCTTGGGCATGCAGGGCGAGACCGCGGCCCAGCGCGTGCTCGACGAGCTCATCCTTGCCCGCGTCCGCGTTATGACCGCCCCCGAGCGCACGGCCTTCCTGGCCCATGTGCGCGACATCGTCGATTCGGTCGAGGACAACGTGACCTCGGTGCCCGTCGAGTCCGTTGAGCCCGACGATGCGAAGGATACCGAAGAGGCCGAGTAGCAGCGCAGATGGCAGATTCCACCACCGATTACAACAATCTAGATCCCTTGGGTGACGAGGCGGCGGTTGTCGATGAGGTCGACGCCGCCGTCTCGGGCGCTCGCAAGAAGCCGCGCGCTGTCGATATGGTGCCAGAGGAGCCCGACGCGATGGCGCCGGACGAGGAATACCAGCTCACGCCGGCGGGTCGTCGCGAACGCATCGGGCAGATTGTTCGCCTGGTCAAAAAGTACCGTGTGTGGGATAACCTCACGCCGGTTCGTTTGCGCCGCCTGCTCGAGGAACTCGGCCCCATGTTCGTCAAGATGGGGCAGATTCTGGCCAACCGGTCCGAGATTCTGCCGCAACGCTTTTGCGACGAGCTGCGTCGTCTGCGCTCCGACGTGGAGCCGGTGCCGTACGAGGTCGTACTCAGTTGTCTGGAAGAAGAATACGGCCTGCGCCTGGGGGAGATGTTCGATGCGATCGACCCCAATCCGCTTGGTAGCGCATCGCTCGCGCAGGTGCACCGCGCTCGTCTGGTGACGGGCGAGGACGTGGCCGTCAAGGTGCAGCGCCCCGGTGCGCAGCAGGTTATGGCACAGGACATCGATATCATCCGCTCGGTGGTGCGTATCGTTTCCAAGTTCGTCAACACCGATCAATTCGTTGACCTGCACGGCGTAGTCGAGGAGTTGTGGACCTCGTTTCGCGAGGAGACCAACTTTTTGGCCGAGGCCAAAAACCTCAACGACTTCTACGAGTTCCATAAGAGCGTTCATGGCGTGACGTGCCCTAAATCCTATCTGGACCTATGCACCGAGCACGTGGTGGTCATGGATTACGTCGACGGCATTTCGATCGCCGATCCTGAACGCTTGGTGGCCGAGGGCTATGACTTGGAAAAGATCGGTGCCGCGATCGTCGAGGACTACTCGACGCAGGTGCTCGACGACGGCTTTTTCCATGCCGACCCGCATGCGGGAAACATCATTCTCAAGGACGGTATCGTTTACTTTATCGACTTGGGCATGGTCGGACGCATGTCGAGTCACGATCGCGGTATCGTAAAGGACATGATTTTCGCCGTGGCCGAGGGTGACGTTCCCAAGCTCAAGGATTCGCTCATGCGCTTCGCCGTGACGCGTGGCGATTCGGCCGAGCTCGATCATTCAGCGTTTTTGTCCGACCTTGACTTTATCGTGGCTGACTTTGCGGGCCTTGACCTGAAGGATCTTGATATCGGCGAGTTTTTGACCTCGCTGTTAAACCTGGCGCGCAAAAACGATGTTGAGCTGCCGAGCGTGGTGACGATGTTCGCGCGCGGCATGGTGACGCTCGAGGGTTTGCTGACCGAGTACATGCCCAACGTCAACATGATCCAGATCATCCAAACGCACATTAAAAACGAGAAAAGCACCTATGCGCGTGTGCGCGATATGGGGCGCGATCTTGCCGCGAGCAGCTATCGCGCGGCGAAGGGCTCACTCGAGGCGGCTGAGTACCTGGGGCTGGCTTCGCGCATGCTTACGCGCGGCCAGCTTAAGGTGAACACGCAGATCATGAGCAGCGATAAGGCACTGCGACAGCTGGGCGGAATTATCGACCGCATGTCGATGGCTATCGTTATCGCCGGCCTGTTTATCGGTTCGTCGGTGGTGTACTACGCACGCATCGAGCCGGTTGTGTTTGGTATCCCGGTCATTGGCTTTATGGGCTACGTGAGCGCGCTGGTGCTGGCGCTTATGCTGGGCCGCAATATCTGGCTCAACAGTCACGGCGGCAAACACTAGAGGCTGCGACCGTCACCGCTTTTTCCTATCGCAAACAATAGCTTTTACCTTGGGCTTCGCCTGTGTGCGGGGCCCTTTTGCGTGATACCATTTTGACGATAATAATCGATGGCCTAGATGGTGGTGCGGAGACGCACGAACGCGCGGTTTTCCTGCGCGTTTGGGAGAATCGGGGTGCAAGTCCCCGGCTGTACCAGTAACCGTAATTCCTCTTGGCTCGGGATGTTCGCGTCGCAGATCGGACGACGCGCCTGAGCCGTTAAGGTTAAGTCGGATCGCCTCCCATCTTGCATGCGGCTGCGGCGTATGCCGCCGGTGTGCATAGGGCTCTGGAGGGAAGGGGGACCCCGATGGGGGAACTCGAGCGTAACATGCGCGATGACGTGGGGCAGCCGCTGGGCAATGCTCCAAGTACAGACAATGGGGGACAAATGGATATGTTTGAGGACGAGCGCGAGCGCGCCTCGCTGCATCGCCGTGGCGCGATTGCACGCGGCGTAGCCAAGCGCGGCCTGGTGGCATTCCTGGCCTTCGCGATGGCCTTTGGCACCACGCCGGCTCAGCTGTGGGCCGAGGGCGCCGAGGGCATTGCCGAGGCCGTGGCTCAGGCTGCGACGCCGGGCGAGGGCACGGGTGCCGCGGACGGTGCTGCCGACGGTGTCGTTTCTGAAACCGGCTCTAACGCGAGCGATGCGTCGGCCAACGATGGCACATCGACGAATGCCGCAGATAGCAACGGCGTAGCGTCGGACGATTCTGCCGCAGTCGCGGCTTCTACTACTTCGCCGGATTCATCCGAACAGAACGTCAAAAGCGTTGCAGCCGCTTCCGATGAGGCTGAATCTCAGCCTACCGAAGCCGCAAGCCAAGAAGTCTCTGCCACGTGCTCCGTCGTCGGCACCGACGCCAAGGGCGCCCAGCAGACCTGGGCCGCCGCGCAGCAGATCGCTCTGAAGGAGGGCTCGACCGCGGCCGACCTCTCCGAGCAGCTCTTCAGGCAGGCCGGCCTCAAGGCCGACTACGACCCCAACGGCTCCTGGGGCTGGGCGCTCAACTCGATCACGTCGCCCTTCGACGCGGGCCGCACGCTCGCCTACGACCCGGCGACCGGCGCGCACTGGCAACTGTTCGTCAACGGCAGCGCCTCCGCGGTCGGCGCCGGCGGCTACACGCTCAAGGACGGCGACTCCGTCGTCTGGTGCTACTCGAAGTACGGTGACCCCGCGCCCGCCAATCAGATTTCCGTTAGCTGCACCGTTGTCGGCCAGGACGCCTCGGGCGCTCAGCAGACATGGGCGCAGCCCACGACAGCTTTGGTGGAAGAGGGCACGACCGCTGCTGATCTTTCCGAGCAGGCCTTTAAAAAGGCCGGCATTGGCGCCAAAACGGGGAAAGGCACGTACGGCTGGTATCTCGAGTCGCTGACTTCACCGTTCAACAAGACCGTGACGCTTTCGAGCGAGAAAGTTAACGAAAACACTTGGAAATTCTGGCAGTTCTTCGTTAACGGTCAGGCGGCCAATGTCGGCGCGGGCAATTACACACTCAAGGCCGGGGACAAGGTTACCTGGGTCTATGGCTTTGATGGAACCATGCCCGGCCAGGTTTCCGTTTCAATGGAGATCATCGGTAAGAAGGATGAGAAGGCGCAGCGCTGGACCGATCCTTCGACGCAGTTGTTTGTCGAGGGCACGACGATCAAGGACGCTTCCGCTGCCTACTTCGATGCCATTGGCATTGAGTCCAAGATGTACGACCAATTTGGTTATTGGGGTGTTCATAGTCTTGTCTCCCCGCTTGATGGCACCGAGCTGTCGGGTGCATGGTCGTTCTTTGTCAACGGCGTTCCCGGGCCTCAGCTCGATAGCGATTACGTGCTCAAGTCGGGCGACAAAATCGTCTGGGCTTACGCCCCTGGCGACACCGTTCCTAATCCCGATGAAGTCGTAGTCGATCCGAGCGCTTCGCGCCCGACCGATTGGAAAGCCGACTGGAGTGGCAATTCCAATGCGGTGGTCAAGAACGTGTCCACGCCTACGGGCGCGCTGGCAAGCTCTTGGACGTTCGATTGGAGGGCCTACTCGGGTGCCACGTATCCCAATGCGAGTGAGCCTATTGTCGTGAACGGCAACGTTTACCTTGCCGTGAACAAGCGTTTGCTTAAGATCGACGCCGAGTCGGGCAAGGTGCTTGCCGAGTCGAACCTTCAGACTGCGATTGGCTACACCACGCGTCCGATTTATACGAAAGGCTTGGTCATCGTCCCGCTCGACGGCGGTGCGGTCCAGGCTCTGACGGCCGATACGCTGACGACGGTTTGGGTCACTGACTCTGTGAGCAAATCTGCCCAGTCAAATTCCCAGCTGACGGTCGATGGCAACTATCTCTACGTTGGCACCGTTGATGTCGACTATGGAACGAGTACGTACAATAACGGTCACCTGACGCGTATTAATATACTGACCGGCGCTGTTTCTTGGCAGCATGTTAATGCTGATGAGGGCTACTACTGGACGAGCGCTACAGTGGGCGACGGCTATATTCTGGTTCCGACGAGCGCGGGTACCGTTGAGATGCTTAGCAAGTCGACGGGTGATGTGCTCGGCAGCGTTTCGGTTGGTGCTATCGTCAACTCCGGCTGTGTACTGTCCAAAGACGGCAAGCATGCCTATGTGATCTCGCGTGACGGCAAGCTCCACGTGCTGGCACTGTCGGACGCAAACGCAAGGGCCTCTTCGCGCATTTCCGAAGAACGCGTCATCGATCTTGGTCTTACGGGTTGTGCCTGCATGCCCACGCAGTATGGCAATAAGCTAATTGTCGGTGGCGAGGTTTCTGGCGGTTCGGCGCTGGCGATTGTCGACCTTGATAATGACTTTGCTACGACGTTGGTTTCGTCTGCTGATGGCTCCGTGCTTCCTGCCGGTGGCATCAAGGGCGCACCGCTCGTGAGTGTCCAGGCGGATGACGCGTACGTTTATTTCACTGTCAACTATGGTGCGACTTCCGACTATGTGAGCTACACCTCGGGCGGTGGCGTGTATCGCTACAAGATGGGTGACGCGCAGGCGACCGGTGCGTTTAGCGCAGCGGGACACAACAATTACTGTGACTCGCCGATTGCCTGCGATGCCAAGGGTAACCTCTACTACATCAACGATTCCGGCACGCTTTTCAAGCTGAGTGGTGGCGTTAAGGTCTCGTTTGAGACTGGCGAGGGTTCTAAGGTCGACTTCCAGACTACGGCCGACGGCAAGCTGGTCAAGCCGGCCGATCCGACGCGCGATGGCTACACTTTCGGCGGTTGGTTCACCGATGAGGCTTGCACGCAGGCGTATGACTTTAGCACGCCGGTGACGGCCGACCTGACGTTGTATGCCAAGTGGACCAAGGATGCCGTCAACCCCGGCGGTAATGGCGGTTCTGGCACTAATGGTGGCAACGGTGGCGCTGGCAACGGTTCCGGTGCTGGCACGGGCACGGGCTCCGGCTCCGGCACGAAGGGCCAGCAGGCTGGCGGCGCTATCGCCCCGGGCCAGAAGCCGGTGACCAAGACGACGGTGTCGACCAAGACCGAGACCAAGGACAACAAGTCCGACAAGAAGGACGAGAAGAAGTCTGACAAGAAGTCTGACAAGAAGGACGGCAAGTCCGACAAGAAGTCCGATTCCAAGTCCGATACGGGCGCTGCTTCCACGACCACTGCTAAGAAGTCCTCTGGTGCTTCCGAGCAGGAGACTGGCACCAATCCGCTCGCCATTGTTGGCGTTGCCGCCGGCGTCATCGGTCTCGCCATCGTCGGCGTGTTCGTGTTCACCAAACGTCGGTAGGTGAGGGCTGTGTCCAATAAATCCAAGGACGCTGACCCCAAGCAACCAAATTCCTCGTTCATTCAGTTCGACGATGCAAAGCAACAGGGCGCCGCTTCGGCGGCGTCCGCCCCTCGACGGAAGGCGCTTCTTGGCGTTCTGACTGCCGCGTGCGTTGCGCTGATTGTCATATCGCTGGGCTTCGTCCATCCTTCCGAGAGCGGCGCTTGGTCCATTGACTGGATCGTTCAGACCGTGACGGGGGAGAGCGTCGTCACCAAGGACACCAAGGTGTCTGGCTCGACTACGACTTCGGGCGAGGCCAGTTCCAAGGACTCCAAGTCATCGAATGACGCAAAAGATGAGTCCAAGGACGATTCCGAGTCTTCAAACAAGGAATCGGATAAAAGCTCGGATAGCAAGAAGTCCGATGGTCAGGACGGCAAGAAGTCTGGAGATAAATCCGCTGCCCAGAATACGGGAGCCGGCGATACTTCCAATGTGTCTGGCGGTGCTTCTTCGGGCGGTGGCCAGTCGTCTGATGGAGCCTCATCCTCTAATGGTGGAAACGCCTCCTCGGGCGGCCAGAGCGGCTCGCAGGAGTCCAGCTACGTAACAGTGACGGTTTCGGTCACATCGAGCGCTGTGGGCAATCCTGTGTCCTCTGGTGGCACCTTTACCTTTAACGAAGGCGCCACCGTCTACGATGCCCTGTGCGCGCTGGGCCTTTCTGTCAACGCACATGGCTCGTCGTACGGCACGTATGTCTCCGCGATTGGTGGTTTGGCCGAGAAACAGTACGGCGGCACGAGTGGCTGGATGTACTCCGTCAACGGCACAACGCCCATGACGGCGTGCAGCAACTACGTTCTCTCCAACGGCGACAACGTGGTCTGGTATTACGTAACGGGCTAGAGACCTCGACATATCGCACCAAGCGGGCGGTTCGGACAAACATCCGGGCCGCCCGTTTTTCATGCGAATGGGACTGGGTCGCCGGGTCTCTCGGCAAACAAAAAAACCGGTTGGAACGGGAATTCCAACCGGTTATACATTCAAGCAAATAGTGAATCGACTACGACCGTGCGCCCTCGAGAAAGAAGCGACGGCTGAAGTAGTTGTACCAGGTGACGAGGAACGTGGCGATGGCCTTCATGGCCTGGTAGCCGATGCTCAAAAACGTGACGCCCACAAACATGTATAGGTCGTTGAGGCCCAGGCCGATCACCGACAGGATGGTGAAGATCGTGAACTCGCGCTTGCGGCTCATGCCCTCGCGGTGGTCGAACACATACTTCATGCTGAGCCAGTAGTTGACCACGACGGACGTGGTAAACGAGACCGTGGTGCTCATCAAAAAGTCGAGATGAAACAGCTCGACAAGCGCAATGAGCATACCCCAGTCGATGCCAAAGGAGATAAGACCCACGACAGCGAACTTGAGGAACTGCTTGGTATGAGGTTGTGCCAGTGCCTTGCGCACGTAATCACATCCAATGCGTTGATGAATCGAGCAGAGGATACTTTAGAGCTTTTGCAAGGGAAACGTAAGGTCTTTGCCAAGAACTATACGAACTCGCCAAATTTTCAAGAGCTAATCCGCAAACGTTGAAAATTTGCCCGTAAACGAGCAAAGCCCACGAACAACACAGCGCTCGACGTGCGTCATCCGTGGGCATCGTAAAGCTGTAAGGTTGCGAGTTACTTGGTCTCGTCGCCTTCCAGGAAGATCTTTCGGGTCACAAAGTTGTAGACCATGACAAGCGCGGTGGCGCAGATCTTGGCGATATTGGCCTCGAGTCCCAGACCGGCGTTGAGTGTCAACACGATAGCGTCGTTGAGTACCAGGCCGATCACGGACAGCACGACAAAGATAATGAACTCGCGGCGGCGGCTCATGCCCTCCTTGTGCGCAAACACGTACTTCATGCTGGCGAGGTAGTTAAAGATGAGTGAGATGATAAAGCCGCTGGTGTTGGCGATTAGGATGTTGAGGCCCAGACCGTAGTGGAGCAGATTCATAATGCCAAAGTCGATGACCGTGGCAATGACACCGACGACGCCAAATTTCATGATCTGCGCAAGGAGCTTTTGCATGGTACCTGCCTTAAGCTGGCGCCGAAGCGCCGCGGGGATGACAAACTCAGCAAGTTTAGCCAATCCCCACGGGTGGTGCTAGGCGCGCTCCTCGATAGCACCGTTTCTATATGCATCGAGCAGCTGGCGCAGGTCCTGGATCTGGCTGCGGATCTTGACACCGGAATCGGTGTCGCTCACCATGCGGCGACGGTCTGCTTGGTCAAAACGATTGGTCTCGCTCTCGATGTCCACGTTGCGTGTGAGTGCCTCGGCAACCGTCGTAAAGGCCCGGTGCGACTTGAGGCGGCAGCCGCGCGAGCTCGAGATGAGCGTATAGCCGGCGATACCCGTCTTGGGATGGTAAGCGCGGCAGAAGCCGCCATCGATGACCAGCAGCTTGCCCTCGGCGCGGATGGGCTGCTCGCCCTTGGTGGTTTTAACGGGCGTGTGGCCGTTGATGATGTGGCCGGTCGGTGAACATGCCATGGGCGCGACACCAAACTCGCGCATGATGTCGTCGCAGACCGAGGGCGACTTGGTAAGCGTAAAGTACGGGTCCATCGGCTCGACCCAGGTGCTCTTATCGGCGATATAGGCGCGCTCAAAGGTGCGCACCAGGCGTCCGCTGGCGGGTGAGTTAAAGCCAATCCACAGGTACCACATCCAGTCGAGAGCGTCGCGGTCGCCCACGCGCCAGGCGCGGCGGGCGATGTGGTCGCAAAAATCGAGATAATCGCGGCCAGCGTGCCAGGTGCCCAGGCATTTCATGCTGCTAAAGGTGCCGTCTTCGTTGAGTGGCACGCAGCCATGGAACAGCAGGTTGCCGTTGGCGACCTTGTACATCGAGCCGTGGGAATAGAGGAAATCGATATGGCGATGCAGGTGATCGGCGGTGATAAACTCGGACACGAGCTTGTCGATGATGTGCTGTTCCTCGGGCGTGAGCGTATAGGGGTCCGTCGGGTCGACGGTGGGGAAGTCGTTGGTCGTGAGCGGCCACACGCTGCCGTCGGCGAGCGTGACCGTGCCGGCGTCGTGGTCGATCTTGTCGAGTAGCAGGCGGTCGGTCATGTCGAACTCGGGGTGGCGCTGGATAATCTGACCCTCGAGCTTAAAGAGCAGCACGTTGATGGCCTTGATCAGCGGGGTGATGGACTCACCGGCGGTGTAGGTGGCATCGGCAAAGGCGACAAGCTCACGCAGCGAGATGCCGTAGTCGTTCTCCAGGATCTCGTAGTTGTCGTAGCGTAGGTTGTTGCGCAGCACCGTGGCGATGCAGGCGGGCTCACCGGCCGCAGCGCCCATCCACAGCAGGTCGTGGTTGCCCCACTGGATGTCGAGTGAATGGTAGGTGAGCAGGCGGTCCATAATCTTGGCCGCGCCGCCACCGCGGTCGAAGATGTCGCCCACCAGGTGCAGGTGGTCGACGGCCAGGCGCTTGATGAGCGAGGCAAGCGACTCGATAAAGTCGTCGGCGCTTGCGGTCTCCAGGATGGACTCCACGATGCGCTCGTGATATCGCACGCGATAGTTGTTCTCGTCCGGGTGCGTGTGCAACAACTCGTCGATGATATAGGCGTAATCGCGCGGGATGGCCTTACGCACCTTGGAGCGCGTATAGCGGCTCGAAAGCGACCGGGCAACCATGATGAGCTGGTCAAGTATCGTCTTGTACCAGGTGGGCGAGTCCTCGCGCTGGCTGCGGACCAGCTCGATCTTCTCGTGCGGGTAGTAGATGAGCGTGCACAGCTCGCCCTTCTCGTCAAAGGTGAGCGTGTCGCCAAAAATCTCGTCGACATGCTCGCGCACGACGCCCGAGCAGTTGTTGAGGATGTGCATAAAGGCTTCGTACTCGCCATGCACGTCGCTCATAAAATGCTCAGTGCCTTTGGGCAGGTTGAGGATGGCCGAGAGATTGATGATCTCGGTAAACGCGGATTGCTCGGTGGGAAATTGTTTCGACAGCAGACGCAGATACTTGAAGTCTTGCGGATTGCGATCGAATGCGACCATGAAACACCTTCCGATGGGGTTGGTAAAACTGATAAACAGCGTCAAACGTTTATCAGTATGCGCCGCTTTTGTTTCGATTGGGGGTGGGAGGTCGAATTGTTGGCCGAACGGTTTGGTAAATCGATTTAGTTGAGGTAGATATGGCGGTTGGGTGGAGACGACAGAAGGTGTTTTCTCAGATATTTATGCGTGGGGTCGGTGGAGACGATGGTGGTAAAGATGTTCGCTATTATTGGTTCGATTTGGTAAATAGTGGACATATGTACCGTATATAGGCTCACTGTGCGATAATTTGCGCAGCAATGAGTAAGGAGCCTCATATGAGTGATTTTGTCCTGACCTGTGAATCCGCCGCCGATCGAACTCGGGAGTTCTTTGAATCGCGCAATATCCCTGTCGTGTGTTTTCATTACGAGATCGACGATGTTGTCTATACGGACGATCTGTATCAGTCGATTACGCCGGACGAGTTTTTTGCCCAGATATCCGCGGGCGCCATGCCCAAGACGTCTCAGGTGAGCGTGGGTGAGTACGAGGAGTTTTGGGAGCCGCTTGTTGCCGAGGGTAAAGACGTGCTGCACCTGACGTTGTCGTCGGGTATTTCGGGTACGTATGGCTCGGCTTGCGTTGCGGCGCAGATGCTCGCCGATCGCTATCCCCAGGGCGGCAAGGTGCGCGTCATCGATTCGCTGGCGGCGTCTTCGGGCTTTGGCCTGCTGGCGGAATGTGCCGCCGACGTGCGCGATAGCGGGGCTTCACTCGACGAGACGGCTGCCTGGATCGAGGAGCACAAGCTCAACCTGCACCACTGGTTCTTCTCGACCGATCTGTCGAGCTACCTGCGCGGCGGTCGCATTTCGGCTGCGAGCGCGATCATCGGCACGGCGCTTAAGATTTGCCCGCTTATGACGGTCGATTGCGAAGGTGGGCTGTCGCCACGTGAGAAGATTCGCACTAAGAAGCGCGCGATTTCCGAGATGGCTAAGACCATGATGGCACACGTGCAGGACGGTGCGGATTATTCGGGTAAGTGCATCATGTCGCACTCGGCGTGCCGCGAGGATGCCGAAGCAGTTGCGGCGCTGATCGAGGAACAGATTCCGCAGCTTAAAGGCAAGATTGAGATCAATAACATCGGTACTCTGATTGGCTCGCATACCGGACCTGGTACGGTGGCGCTCTTCTTTATGGGCGACAAGCGCGTGGATTAGTTTGCCCCATCACATCGCTGCATGATTGCTCAAACGAAAACGGCCCGCCTCACGTTTGTGTGGGGCGGGCCTTGCTGTTGGGGGTTAGCGTTTCTTTCCGCGGAAGAAGAAGCCGTGCAGTGACGGCTTGAGGCCGCGGTTGGCGCGATGCTCCTCGACGCGCTCGTGGATCGAAGCGACGCGCTCGATGACTTCGTCGGGAATCGGCACGTCGGGATTCATGTTCTCGACCTGGCTGACCTCGGCGGCGGAGACCTGGTCGATAATGGGCACATCGTCGTGCGAGATGACAGGTGTGGCGTCTTCCTTCATCTTGCGATAACGCTGCATCATGTCGGTCTGTAGCTGCTGGGCCGAAGGCGGCGTCCAGATGATGGCGTTGGCGCCGGCGGCGATGGTTTCACGGATGCTCTCTGGCGTCTTGCCGCCCGGCGCGATGAGCGGCAGGTTGGGATAGTGCTTGCGCAGCTCGCGTAGGACCTGGGGCGTGTTCTTGCCGGCGGCGATGTTGAGAATCTTGGCTCCAGCGCGCACCTTGGCGTGGGCATCGTCGTCGCAGCGAACGACCGTAGCGATGACGGGGATGTCGGCGATGTTGGTGATGTGCTCGACCATCTCGGCGGTGGCGGGGGAGTTGACCACGCATCCCGCCGCGCCCTGCATCTCGGAGACGGCTGCCATCTGCACGGAGCGCTTACCAGTGGTGGTGCCACCGCCCACACCTACAAAGACCGGGCACTCGGCGACGGTCAGCAGCGCTTGCGTAATGGCGGGCTGCGGCGTGAAAGGGTAGACCGCAAAGACGGCATCGGCGTTGGAGTTGCGGATAACCGCGACATCGGTGGTGTAAATGAGCGACTTGATGCGGCGGCCAAAGAGCGTGAAGCCGCTGGCCTCCTCAATCTCGTCAGGCATGCGAAGGGCCGCCTTGCGCAAACGCCCGTCGATGGGCAGCGGCTCCATGGGGAGCAGTCCGTTGGGGGTCACGGCTACCTGGGGCTCGGTGAACTCGTCTGCGAGCTCGACCTCGGAGAAATCGACCGAGGCGACGATGTCCTCGTGAACCTCGGCGGGCACATCGATGGGGGCTTGGTCGTTTGCCGCGGCAGGCGTGTCGAAGGAGCTGGTGCCGACGAAGGCGTCGACGCGCTCATTTAGATCGTTGAGGGTATCCATGGAAGCTCGATTCTATGCGATGACGGCCGGCGCGATGCAGCCGGAATTGCGAATGCTAAATCGTTTGACGAGTTGATTTTTCCCCGCCACGCAATTCGTTAGACCGAAGGGCCGGCGAACGTGAAGGAGCTGTGGTGGCGGGGATCGAGGTGCTATCTTGAAAGTCCCGTTTAAAAGAGAGGTGACGCGGTATGGAATTGACAGCAATGTTTGGCTCGATTGGCCTGTGTGTGGGCGCAATTGTTGCCGCCGCGGTCATCTACTTTGTGGTCACGGCCATTAAGGGCAAAAGGGCCGAACGCAAGGAGCGCACGATGCTTAAACAGCATCGCGACCAGCAGGGCAAACGCGCACGGAGATAGCTTGTTGAGTTTTGGATCCGTGCGCTAACTGCGTTTTCGGATCAGGGCAATGTAGAAGCCCTCAAAGTCGCGGCTGGGCGGAATGGTGAGCGTGCCGGGCAGGCCGTTGGCGATGGCCGATACCTGACCCGCGGCAATGGCTTCGGTCAGGGCGTTGGACTCGATGCGCGGCTCCTCACCAGCTTCCTGGGCGCGGCGTGCCTCACTTTCGCTCGGCGTGCCATCGAGGGGGATAAGCCCGCAGTCCATGTGCTTGTCGAGGGCCTCTTGCAGGGCGTCCTCGTTTTCCTGCGGCAAGATCGAACAAGTCGAATAGACGAGCGTGCCGCCCGGTTTGAGGGCTCCCATGGCGCGGTCCAGAAGTGCTCGCTGCGAGCGGGCGCACCTGCTCAGCAACTGCTCGGTGAGGCCGCGCAGGCTCTTCTCGTTGCCGCTGACGACTGTGCCCGTGCCGGTGCAGGGAGCGTCGAGCAGGATACGGTCAAAGCGGAAGAACTCGTCGAGCTCGCGTGCGTCGATGCGCATGACGGGCACGTTTTTTGCGCCTTGGCGGTGGAGGTTGGCTTCGAGCTTCTCGGCGCGGGGAATGCTCATCTCGCAGGCGGTGAGGTGTGCCTGGCCCTGGGTGAGGGCGGCGATCTGCGTCGTCTTGCCGCCGGGGGCCGCGCACATGTCCAGGATGTCCTCGCCGGCCTGGGCGCCCAAGACCAACGGCGGCATCATGGACGACAGACTTTGCAAGTAGATCTTGCCGTCGCGGTAGATGTCGAGGTCCCACAGGTCGGAAACCTGGGCCTCGGGCAGGATGGAAGCGTCCGGGTACCATGCGACGGGGCGGTGGGCGATGCCGGCGGCATCGAGCGCCGCGGCGATGTCCTCGGCGGTTGCCTTGAGCGTGTTGGCGCGCAGCGTGACCGGGCGTGTGGCCGCGGCGCCGAAGCCCTCGATCATAAGCTCGGCATCGGCGGGCGCATAGGCGCCGGCGACCGTGTCGACCATAAAGCGCGGCAGGTCGGCGGCGCAGGGAAGGGCGGCAAGCTGGTCGGAAAGCTCGGTGGCGGCAAACTGCCTGAGCTTGAGCTCGGCCTTGACCTGCTTTTTCTGCTTACGACGACGCGGCTTGGACATCCGTCTTTCCTTCCCATTCCATTACATGTCGAGTGTTTAGTACTGGCTCTCGTGCTTGCTAAAGAAGTCGAAGCGCGGGGGCAGCGGCTTCACGCGGTGCTCGCCGGGCTTCTCGCCCAGGATCTCCACGAACTCGTCCGTGGAGGCAAAGATGTTATCCCAGCTAAAGAAAGCGACCGGGTCGACGTCGAAGTACTCGCAGATGAGCTCGCAGCCGGCCGGCACAATACCGTGCATCAGGACGGTCGCCACGCGCAGCTCGGTAAAGGCGTCGACAAGGGCCTGCGTCATCGCGGCGTTTGCTGGCTTGCCTTCGAGCTTGTTGGCGGCCTTGGAAGCGTCGCTCCAGCGCTTGTTGGCGGCGCGCAGGTAGTCGTCGCACACGGCAAGCGCGCGGTGCGTCTCGAACTTGTACATGGCCTGCTCAAAGGCGAGGGCTGCCTGCTGGGCGGCTTCGACCACGGTGTCAGAAGCGGCACCGGCGGGGATGCAGCCGTTGCGGTAGGGGCTCTCGTCGCCTTCCTTGACGGCGACGCCGTAGAAGCAGCTGCGGGCCAGACGGTTGAACACGCCGGTCAGCAGCGCGCTCTCCTTAAGGGCCGGGTCGATAACGCGCTTGTCGTCGCAGGCGCGTACCTCGTTGCCGTCCTTGTCCTTGCCGGTCACACGCGTGTCGTATGCCTTGGGGCTAAAGCTCACCGGCTTTTCGGATAGGCCGAGCGACAGCCAGTGCGCGCGCATCTGCTCGCAGGTGTAGTGGTTGAGCAGGTCGTCTGCCGGCGGGGGAGGCGTCTGCGAGGACGAGCTGGCCTTTTTGCCCATGTAGAGCAGGTGGTAGCAGGCGCTGACGGTGCTCTGCGTGAGGTCCCAGCCCAGGGCCTCCCACATGGCGGTCTGCGCGATGCAGTAGAAATAGATGTTGTCCTGACCGATGAACTGGTAAATCTGAGCGTCGTCAGAGCACCACCAGTCGCGCCAGTCGAGCGAGCTGTGCTGGTAGGTGGGTGCGGGCACCTGCGTGGAGTCGGCGGCGGGCTCGCCCATGAGGGCGGCATCCTGGGCGGCGACGCCCTCGGTCACGCCGGCGGCCTTGGCATCGCGCGCGAGCACGGTACGCGTATAGCTGATGGGCGCCCACAGGCTCTCGGGCCAGCACCAGCAGGTGACGTCGGAGACGCCATCGACCTCGGGCACCGGAACGCCCCAGTCGATGTTGCCGGTGATGCGGAAGGGCACGAGTGCCTTGCCGCTGCGGAAGCGCACGCCACCGTTGGCGAGCACCGCGTGGGCGTCGTCGCGCTCCTTCCAGCTGGGGAAGGTGACGGTAAAGCTGCTCTTGTTGCCCTCGGGCTCCAGCACGGTGTGCTCGGGGAGCTGGTCCTCGACGGCATCGAAGGCCTCGCGGAACTTGTTCTGGATGTAGAGCTGAGCCGGCAGCAGCCACTCCTCCATGGTCTTGGAGACCACGGAGCGAACCTGCGGGTTCTGGGCGAGCTTGGCGGTGTAGGTCTTCATAAAGTCGAGGTAGGCCGGCAGGTCAAAGTAGAGATTGTCGACCGGGCGCAGCTCGGGCACCTCGCCGGTGAGCTGGCTCTTGGGCGCGATGAGCTCCTCGGGCTCAAACTGGTGGCCCAGATCGCACTCGTCGGCATAAGCCTTCTCGGACTTGCAGCCCTGGATGGGGCAGCGGCCGATGACCTGGCGGCCGTTGAGGAACGTGCCGGCCTTGGCATCGTAGAACTGCAGCGTGGAGCGCTTGGAGATGGTGCCCTGCTCGTGCAGGCGCTCGATAATCTCGGCAGTCACCTCGTTGTGGATCTGGGCCGCCGGCTCAAGGCCCGAGCCGCCGTAGATGTCGCAGCTGATGTTGTAGTTGTTGAGGGTCGCGGCCTGGCGGGAGTGATTGGACTCGACATACTCGCCGATGGACTTGTCGTAGCCCTCGTTCTCCTTGAGCTTGCGGTAGCTCTCCATGATGGGCGAACCGTAGCAGTCGGTGCCCGAGGTGAAGATGACGTTTTCGCGGCCCAGGCGGTCGCGCAGGAAGCGGGCGAAGAAGTCGGCCGGGACAAAGACGCCGCCGACGTGGCCAAAGTGCAGACCCTTGTTGCCGTAGGGCTCGCCGGCGGTAACGATGGCGCGGCGCGGCCAGCTGGGACGGTCGTTCATGGAGTATTTGGATGCCATGGGACTCCTTCGCATATAGGTAAGAGCGCGGCCGGGCACGGGGTTCGGCGGCGCGGTGGTCAATTCGTGCATATCGTTCGACATTATCGCACATGCGGGCGGGTGCGTGGCAGGGGCGCTATCCTAAGATGCTATGAATGAGATTTCCAACATACATGCGTTTGAGGACGAGGTTTTTCTGCACGCTTGCTTCGTGTGGGGGATGGCCGTGATCGCGGTGTTTGCCGTGTGCCTGGTGCCGGTGTTTATGCTGTTGGGCGGGCCTGCGGACTTGGACGCGGCTGAGGCGGGCGGCTGGACCACCGTCGTGGGCTGGATGGTCGGTGTGGCTGCGGTTTCTGCAGCGTCGTTTGCCGTGCACGAGCTGGTGCATGCGGTGTTTTTTAAGCTGCTGGCGCCTGCGGGCGCGCATGTGACCTTTGGCGCGAATCGTGAGACGGCGATGATCTATGCCTGCGCCGAGGGCGTCGTGTATTCGCGTCGGCGGTACATGGCGGTTTGCCTGGCGCCGACGGTTGTTTTGACGGTGGCGTTTGCCCTGGGGTTTGCGTTCTCGGGCTATCCGCTGCTGTGCTACCTGGCGGCTGGTCTGCACTTGTCGGGCTGCGTGGGCGATTGGTATTACGTGCGGACCATCCTGCGCGACCGCCGCATTGTCGCCTGCGAGGATACGTCCTTTGGCGTGCGCTTTTTCGGGTGAGGAGATGTTGATGAGGCCGTTGTTGTTGCACGCTTGCTGTGCGCCGTGCTCACTTGAGCCGGTTCGCTTGCTGCGCGAAGAGGGGTTTGAACCCACGATTTGCTGGACCAACCCCAATATTCAGCCGCGCGATGAATGGCAGCGCCGCTTGGACGAGCTACGCCGGTGGTGTGCCGATGGCGACATCGAGCTCATCGAAGCGGGGGAGGACCGCGAGCGCTGGGAGGCCGGCGTGGCCCCGCTGGGCGCCGATCGACCCCGTCGCTGTCGCGCGTGCTATGCCCTGCGCTTGGCCGAGGCGTGCCGCGTGGCCCAGGAGCGCGGGTTTGAGTTTGTGGGCACGACGCTCGCCGTCTCGCCGTATCAGCTGTTCGATACCTGCAATGATGTTTTGGAGCGTCTGGCTGTCGCCCGCGGTCTCACCCCGGTGATTCGCGATTTTCGCCCGTATTATCCCGAGGCCACGCGTCGTTCGCGTGAGCTGGGCATGTATCGGCAGAATTACTGCGGCTGCCGATTCTCGGCCGTCGAGGCGGCCATGGACCGCGCTCGCATCCGCGACGAGCGCAAAGCGTCCAAAAAGTAGTTCTTTTGAGCTGGCAGCCTGCTAGGATGTAGAGCGGACTTTAGCTATATAAGGAGTATCCGACGTGTCTATGCGTACCGATGATTTTGACTACAACCTTCCTGAGGAACTGATTGCCCAGGCTCCTGCCGAGCCGCGCGACTCCTGCCGCCTGCTGGTGGTGGATCGCAAAGGCTCCCAGGCGGGGAAGCCGCTGGAGCACGGCGGTACCGTTGAGCACCGCATCTTCCGCGACATCATCGACTATATCGAGCCGGGCGACGTGCTCGTCATCAACCAGACGCGCGTGATGCCGGCCCGCCTGATTGGCCGCAAGGCGGGCTCGGGTGGCGTGGTCGAGACGCTGCTGCTCAAGCGCCGTGAGGATGTGGATCCGCTTGGCCATGTGTGGGAGTGCCTGGTCAAGCCGGGCAAGCGCCTGAAGCCCGGTGCTCAGATTGAGTATCGCGCGGGCGGCGCCCATGCGCCCGAGGACGCGCCCGTGGTGCTGACGGCCGAGGTCATCGACTTTGTCACCGATAGCCGCGGTGGCCGTCTGGTGCGCTTTGAGCCGGCCGGTTGCAATGCCGCCGGCGACCCGCGCACGCTCGACGAGGCCATCCATGCTGCCGGCCACGTGCCGCTGCCGCCCTACATTACCGATTACGAGGGCGACCCCGAGAAGTACCAGACCGTCTACGCCATGAAGGAGGAGCACTCGGCTGCCGCTCCCACGGCGGGTCTGCACTTTACTCCCGAGCTCATGGCCGCTATCGAGGCCAAGGGCGCGAAGTTTGCCGCCGTCGAGCTCGAGGTTGGTATCGATACCTTCCGTCTGGTGGAGGAGGACGACCCCACGCAGCACGTGATGCACACCGAGCGCTACCACGTGTCGCAGGAGGTGGTCGACGCCGTGCATAAGGCGAAGGCCGAGGGCCATCGTGTGATTGCTGTCGGTACCACGGCGGTGCGCTCGCTCGAGAGCGCGTTTGACGCCGATGCTCCGGTGTCCGATCCGGCTGTGACGGCGCGCTATTTTGGGGGCCGCGAGGACGGGGCCGATACGCTCGGCCGCGGTGACATCGTGGTGCGCGAGAACGCGACGACGCAGCTCTACCTCATGCCCGGCTCGACCTATCACGTGGTCGACGCGCTGATCACGAACTTCCACGTGCCGCGCTCCACGCTCATGATGCTCGTAAGCGCGCTTGCCACCCGCGACCAGATCATGGATGCCTACGCCGCCGCCATCGAGGAGCGCTACCGCTTCTTCAGCTTTGGCGACGCCATGCTCATTTTGTAGGTTACGGCGTTTTCCAAACGCCGTAACCGGCCGACGCTGCGCGGGCCGCATTTGGACAATCTGACGTTCAACTTCAAGGGCGCGACCAGAAGGTCAGCGCCCTTTCGTTTCACGTCACCTTGTCTCAAATGCGACCCGCTCGCTGTCGTTGCCAAAACACCGGCATTTCTTTGGTTGTCAAGAGGATGCCGCTCTAGCGGGTTTTCGCTGTCCGCGCCAAAACATCGGCGTCGCCTTTGTTGGCACTTGGGGACGTTCCTTATGTGCCGGCACCTGGGGACAGTCCTTGTAATCGTTGGGGAGTGGTTACTTGCTCGCGAACAGCCAGATCAAGATGATCACGAGAACTACGGCGATGATGCAGACGATGGCTCCGGTGAATTTGACGCGTGAGTCGCGGGTTCGCTTGCGCACGTCGTCTTCGGCGGCCTCGAGTTGGGCAACTTCGCGCTCGGTCTCGGTATGCTCGGCCTTGTCGCGTGCCAAGGACCCGGCGAGCGATTCGGTGATTTCGGGATGGTCATGCACCTCGGTCGCCTGCTCGATAATCGACTGCGCATGCGCGGCATCTGCCCGGGCGTTTGCGATGGCCTGCTCTTGCTCGCGGCGTGCCTTGTCCTGCGCGGTGATCTTTTCGCGCAGCTCGCGCTGACGCGTCGCGGCGGCAGTTTTTGCGGACTGCAGCTCGTCGCGCGCGGCATCTGCCTCGGCCGTTACGGCCTGGTGCGCGCGTTTAGCGTCGGCGATGGGAGCCTGTGCCTGTTCGACGGCCTGCTCGGCGGCGG
Source organism: Collinsella aerofaciens (assembly GCF_902364355.1). Taxonomy (GTDB): domain Bacteria; phylum Actinomycetota; class Coriobacteriia; order Coriobacteriales; family Coriobacteriaceae; genus Collinsella; species Collinsella aerofaciens_AF. The sequence continues at coordinate 116,922 of NZ_CABJDK010000001.1, read as the reverse complement.
CAAGTGAATGCTCAAGATCGGCGGTCACGCGCGGAATGTCTTCCTCGGCCTTGCGGAGGGCGTCGGCAGCGTCGGAGATTTGCATAGACAGCTCGCTGGTGCGCACGGTGTAATTGGCGGGATTTGCCGAAGGGTTGCGCTGCAGCTCGGCATACTCGCGACGCAAGGTCTCGAGCTGTGCGCGCGTAGCATCGGCAGTTTGTCGTGCGGCGGCGACACCGGTATCGCGCTCAGCCTTCACTTTGTCGCGGATGCGCTTGGAATCTTCGAGTCGACGAACCAGGCGGTTGCCGGTCTCGCGTGAACTCGCCTCGCGGGCTTCCGCGGCGTCGAGTGCAGCCTTCAGGCGGAGTTCGGTCGCATCGTCCTCTGCTTTCATTTGCTCGAGCTGGCCCTTGAGCTCCGTCGCTTTGGCGGCATGGGCATCACGGTTAATTTCAGCTGCCGCAGCGGTCTTTTGTGCCGTGGCGATTGCCTGGCGCTGGTCGGCGATGATCTGATCGTAGCGGCCTGCGATGTCCTGGCGCGTCTCGAGCTCCTCTGCCTGGTCGGCGATGCGCTGCTCAAGCTCGGACAGGTGGGCGCGGGCATCGGCGAGTGCCTTCTTTGCGGCGTTCATCTCGCGCATGGCCGACGCGCCCTGGGCGATAAAAGTGCCCACGGCGTTAGCGGTGTTTGAGACGGCGCTCCCCAGGTCGCGGCTCGTGGCGGGGGCATGCGAGGTGGTCGGGTGCGCGGCCTCGGCGGCATTCGTATCGGCAGTCTGCGGCGCGGCGATATTGCCGGTGCCGCCTTCGATCACGGAAAAGCCCGCTGCATGCGGGTCGACGGCGTCCGCGCCAATCGTGGGATGCTCGAGCTGCAGAAACGAGGGCATAGTGCTGCCCTGATCGGCAACGGGGGTCTCGCCGGGTACAAAGGTCGAGGCGGCCTCGGCAGCCTCTTCCTCTTCGGCGTCAACGTCGGCATCGGCGACAGCGTCCTTCATCGCTTTGACGGCATCCATCATGGAGTCCATGACGGCGTCGAGCTCTTCTTCCGAAGACACCTCGATGGGGCCCGCTGCTTGCGGAGCGTTCTCAGCCTTGGGCTCAGTATCGCTCGGGTCCGGCTGCTCTAGCTGCTCTTCTTTGTCTTGCTCTGCGGCGACATTTGCGTCTGCGGCCTCGTCTGCGGCGGCAGGAGCCTCCTCGACAGCGGCATCAATGCCGCCATCGCTTCTGGTGGAAGTATCGCAGTCGTCAATGGTGTCTGCGGAATTATCAATATGCTGTTGAGTCTGGGGGTCCAGCTCGTCTGTCATAGGCATGTGCTCCTCATCGTTGTTCGTCACCCTATGATAAAGTCTCGCGCCGACATCCCGCGCCCCGCAGCAAAGTTTCAAAACGTGTTCGATGACTCGTTGCGTTAACAAAAACTCGGTCGCTCTATCCAATTTTTACTTGACATTCCCTTCGCCGAAAGACGTTGCACCGTTCGCCTGCCATGGGCTTTATTTTTCACTTGAACCCGCTAAAGTTGCATGTCAGCTTTTGGCGCGTGAAGTTGGATGCGCGCAGTCGACGGGCGGGCCCGTCGCGATTTGAAAGGACTTTGTATGGGACTTTTCACTGGTAAGACCGTGATCGTCACCGGCGGCGGCAAGGCCACGCTCAAGGACGGCTCCGCTGGCTCCATCGGTTACGGCATCGATATCGCTTTTGCCAAGGAGGGCGCGAACCTCGTCATCACTGGCCGCAACGTCGCCAAGCTCGAGGCCGCCAAGGAGTCTCTCGAGGCTGAGTACGGCGTCAAGGTTCTTCCTGTTCAGGCCGATGTCTCCGCCGGCCAGGACAACGAGGCCGTCGTGCAGAACGTTATCGACAAGGCGATTGAGGAGTTCGGTCGTATCGACGCCGTCGTCAACAACGCTCAGGCCAGCGCCTCGGGTGTGACCATCGCCGACCACACCATGGATCAGTTTAACCTGGCCATTTATTCCGGTCTGTATGCCACCTATCTGTACATGCAGAAGGCCTATCCGCACCTGAAGGAGACCAAGGGCTCCGTGGTCAACTTTGCTTCGGGCGCCGGCCTGTTTGGCAACTACGGCCAGTGCAGCTATGCTGCCGCCAAGGAGGGCATCCGCGGCCTGACTCGCGTCGCCGCCAACGAGTGGGGCAAGGACGGCATCAACGTCAATATCGTTTGCCCGCTTGCTTGGACCGCTGCGCTCGAGAACTTCCAGGATGCCTATCCCGAGGCGTTCAAGGCCAACGTCCACATGCCGCCGGCGGGCCACTACGGCGACGTCGAGAAGGAGATCGGCCGCGTGGTCGTTCAGCTCTGCGGCCCCGACTTTAAGTATATGAACGGCGAGACCGTCACCCTCGAGGGCGGCATGGGCCAGCGGCCCTAACAGTTACGCGGTTCTACGAACCGCGTAACCAGTTGACGCTGCAAACCCGCCAGAGCGGCAATCTGCCTTTCAACTTCGGCGGCATGATCGAAAGATCAATGCCGCCTCGTTTCAAGGCACCTTGCTCGCTCTGGCGGGTTTTCGCTGTCGGTGCCATAGCATCGGCGTTTGTGTTGTTGACAGAAGGCCTCTCATGGGTAGCCGTTGGGGGTGTTCTTAAATGACTAGTCGAAAGGGACACTCTTGTCGGCACTTGGGGACAGTCCCTGAGTGCCGGCAGATTGGGACACTCCTTTGCAAGATGGCTGCGAAGACTGTCCCCAACGACTAGTCGTTTAATGCGCCAGTTTCTGTCGAGTCGGTGCGGTTCGATGGTTGCTCGTATAATGGTCTGCGTATGAACCGCAACCAAGGAGTTCCAGTTTATGGACCAGAGCCTCTTTAAATTCGACCTTATCGCCGAGGACCCGACCACGCACGCGCGCGCCGGCGTGCTGCATACCCCGCACGGCGACATCGAGACGCCGATTTTTATGCCCGTGGGCACCAAGGCAAACGTCAAGGGTATTCCCACCGAGACCGTCAAGCAGCTCGGTGCCCAGATCGTGCTTGCCAATACCTATCACCTGTCCATGCGTCCCGGCGAGGACACCATCGCCGAGCTGGGCGGACTGCACAAGTTCATGAACTGGCACGGCCCCATCCTCACCGACTCGGGCGGTTTCCAGGTCTTCAGCCACAACGACGCCGTCAAGCTCACCGACGAGGGCGTGCGCTTTATCGTCAACGATTACGACGGCCGCCACGTGTTCTGGACGCCCGAGGACAACATGGAAATCGCCATGAAGCTCGGCTCCGACATCTGCATGCAGCTCGACCAATGCCCCGGCTATCCTGCCACGCGTGCCTATGTCGAGCGCGCCGTGGAGCTGTCGAGCATGTGGGCCGAGCGCTGCTACAAGGCTCATACCCGTGATGACCAGGCACTTTTTGGCATCGTTCAGGGTGGCATGCATCTGGATCTGCGCCTGCGATCGCTGCGCCACCTGGAGGAGTGCGGCGACTTCCCCGGCTACGGCATCGGCGGCTACTCGGTGGGCGAGGACCATGAGACCATGTTCGAGACGCTGGCGCCGCTGGTTTCCGAGTACATGCCTAAGCACAAGCCGCGCTACCTCATGGGCGTCGGCAACCCTACCACGCTCGTGCGCGGCGTTGGCGTGGGCATCGACATGTTCGACTGCGTGCTGCCGACGCGCACTGGCCGCATGGGTACCGCGTTTTCGAGCGAGGGTCGCCTCAACTTCCGCAACGCGCGCTTTGCGCACGACGACGGCCCCATCGACCCCACCTGCACCTGCCCGGTGTGCACGGGCGGCTACAGCCGCGCGCTCATCCGTCACATGGTCACGCAGAAGGAGATGCTCGGCGGTATTCTGCTGTCGATGCACAACATCTACTACCTGCTCAACCTTATGCAGCGTGCCCGTCAGGCCATTATCGAGGGCCGCTACGGCGCGTTTGTGAGCGACTGGATGAACAGCCCTGCGGCGGTGGACTACTAAGAGCGGCGCGGGCGCTTGCAAAGCGCGGGCAACGGCAAGGGACGAGCGCCGGCCGGTCATCACGTTCGCTAACACCGTCTGCGCGACCGATGACCGATAGCTTGCAAGCACTTGATGCATCGTGGGTACCATACCGAATAGTTGATGTTCGGGCGGGTGTTTGGCGCATGGCGTCGACCCCGCCCGTTTTTCTTTTTCTCGATAGGAGTACCCATGATTAAGAATGAAAACGTCGAGGGCGAGCCTGCCTACGACGAGACGTACCGCCGCGGCCCCGTGGTCATGCGCGGCCCCATGATTCCTAAGGACAACACCTATGCCAACTTGCTGGCGCCCGAGGAGTCGACCGACTGGCTGCATGCCGATCCGTGGCGCGTGCTGCGCATTCAGGCAGAGTTTGTCGATGGTTTTGGCGCGCTTGCCGAGCTTGGTCCTGCAGTGACCATCTTCGGCAGCGCCCGCACGCCCAAGACCGATCCGCTCTACAAGGCCGCGCGCACGGTCGGTCGCAAGATCGCCCAGCGCGGCGTGGCGGTCATCACCGGCGGCGGTCCCGGCGTCATGGAGGCGGCTAACAGGGGAGCGGCGAGTGTCAACGGCAAGTCGGTCGGCTTGGGTATCGAGCTTCCGCACGAGCACGGGCTCAACAAATACGTGAACCTTGGCATGGACTTCCGTTACTTCTTTGTGCGCAAGACTATGTTCGTCAAATACAGCTCGGGCGCCATTGTGTTTCCCGGCGGGTTTGGCACGCTCGACGAGATGTTCGAGGTGCTCACGCTGGTGCAGACGCACAAGGTAAAGCGCATGCCGCTCGTGCTGGTGGGCACCGAGTACTGACAGGGTCTGTTCGACTGGCTCAACGGCCCGGTGATGGACGCCGATATGATTAGCCCGCTCGATCCGGAGCTTGTGCACATCACCGACGACCTCAACGAGGCCGTCGACATTGCCCTGAGTGGGCTGATGTAGGGTGCTGTGACTGTTGTTATAGTAATGTGAACGGCATACTGATGCTATTTAACATCAGTATGCCATCTAAACTGGGTATACTGATGCAAAAGACGAGGCGAGGAGGTCGCGTATGTCTACTGCAACGGTTAAGCCTACGACGGTTCGCATCGAAGAGGGGCTCAAGGAACAGGCGACTGAGTTCTTGGATACGGTTGGTCTGAGTCTCAATTCGTATCTCAACCTTGCTGTTCGGCAGCTGGTAAATCAACGAAAGATTCCTTTTGAGATTGTTGGTCGATCCGAAGTTCCCAATGAGGCAACGAGGCGTTCCATGGTGATTGCCGAGGCTCATGAGTTGGGGATTTTGCTGGACGATAGTCCGTCATTCAACAACGCTGATGAGCTTATGTCATTCCTCGATGAGGACTAGCGATGTTCGAGATTAAAGTCGAGGCTCAATTTAAGGCGGACTACAAACGAACGATGCGCATGCATCCGCAGTTAAAAACCGAGTTTAGGGCGGCGGTCGCAGAGCTTGCAGCTCGCGGCTCGCTTCCCGCGGAATATGGCGCCCATGAGCTTTCAAACCCGGGCGGAAACTACAACGGCCACATCGATTTCCATCTATCCGATGGCTTGGTCGATGTGGTCGTGCTCTACTTGCCGTATAAGACTAATCCTGTGATCCGACTGGTCAGAATGGGCTCGCATGAGGAGCTGTTTCAGGGCCCGCAGGGCTGATTGCTCGCTTATGATTCGCAGGGGATAGGGATTGATTCGCGGCCGATTGGCCAAAAACGGCCCCTATTCCACCGTAACTGTTGGAGACGTCCCGTTCGTGGCTGCGACCTCCGGTTCTCCTCTTCGCTGGATTTCGCTTAAAAGCTCGGCTGCAACTTCGCTGCTTTTGAAACGGATGCTGCAGTCCTCTTTCTTAGGAAAGGCCAGTAATGGAATGGTTCCGTACCAGACGGTTTCCTCGTCAATTACTGACGCGCACAGGCGCCCTTCGTCTTTGATGGAATAGTCGACGTTTATCTCGGTAAAAATCGCTTTCACGTCATTGTGCGGAGTCGAGGCAATTAAAATCTCAAGGGCAATCCCACGGGCGGCGGCGCCTGTGAGTACGGCAGCGAGCTTTGCGAGGCATGCAGCGGATGCGTAGGGCGCGGCAATAAAAATGCTTTTCGTTGCGCGCGCGATGTCATCCGCTAAGGCCTCCACGGCCCTTGCCGGCCTAACGAGGATGTTTTGATCGGCCCGTTTGTTGTCATTTGCTGCAAAGACTTCATACCCTAGCTTTGCGTAGGTCTTGAGTCTCTTCTGGTACATACGCGCGAGCATGGGTATCGACAAATCAACATAGTCGAATATCTCAACCCGCTGCTTGCCCTCGTGACTTCTATGTAGTCTGCCTGCCTGCTGCGTTATGCTGCCGTCCCAAGATATCGGTGTGGCAATGAGCAGAGTGTCAAGGTAAGACAGGTCGAAACCCTCGCTCAGAAGGCTTTCGGTTGCGATGATAATTCGATGCTCATGCTCGAAGCCGGGAAGGCTGTTCAGTATTGCCTTTCTTTCTTTGGCGTCGATTTCTCCGGTTAAGAGTATAGGTTCGTGTCCGCGGCTTTGAAGCAGTCTACATAGCTCTTCGGCATGTTTTTTCCTTTTGGATAGCACAAGCGGATGTCGACCGTTTGACGCGGTCTCGAGGGCATCGTCGACAATCGCTTCGTTTCTCGCTGTGTGCGCACACAGGAGATCGAGAACTTGATTAAAGGACGCCCCTGGTTCGTAGGCGGGTAGTCGAACTCCGGTAAAACGCGGCCTAACAACGCGCTGAATTCCCTGTTGGATTGCTTGCGTTTTTGGATCAATGACATGGCGAAGCGGGCCGCAGAGCATTGAGAGTGCTCGCGTGAGTCCGTCCGAGCGTTCGGGCGTCGCGGAAAGGCCGTATACATATTTGGCTGGAGCGGACTTGAGGACGAGCTCAAGCTGTGGTGCGGCTGCATGGTGACATTCATCACAGATGATGAGGCCGTAATCACGAACGAACTCCTTGGCTATTGGTTCTCCGGTCTGGGGGTCCTTGCTGGACAAAGACTGGAATGAAGCAATGTCGATGAGATGGCTTATGGCGGTTTTGCCTCCTCCGATTTGGCCAATGAGCGGAGGCTGCCTTTTACTGATTCGTCCTTTTGGGGTTCGAACTGGCTTTCTGTTATCCGTAATGTCGATAAACCGTTCGAGCTGGGATTTCCATTGGGCAATGAGCGCAGTCTTGGGAACGATGACAAGCGTTGGAAGACCGATGGCAGCAATAAGATAGGCTCCAATGACGGTTTTCCCGAAACCCGTCGGCGCGGACATGATCCCGTCTTCACAGTTGAGCATCTGTTCGGCGGCAATTTGCTGTTCAGGGCGAAGAGCCCCTTTAAATGTCATCACAATTGGATTGCCCGACATGCGCTTGTCTGAATAGTGAGCAGAAGCGCCGGCTTCTTGAAGCAGCCGCTCGAGTTGTGCTTTACAGCCTCTGGGAATCGCAACGCAGCCATCTCTAAGTTCGCTGAGGTCTATGTACCGCGGTTTGCCGAATACCGATTGGTGCATTGATTGGGCACGGAAGAATTCCGGGTTGGCAAATGTTGCAAGCCTGCGAACCTCCATCTGGGCGGCCGGGCTCAGAGATTTTTCGGTTATGTAGAGCATATCGGCTTGCGTGACGGGTAGCGATGACGGGAAGTCCTGCGGCGCGAGCGGAAGCCGCTTTCGCGGCCTCTGAGAATGTGGCGCGGCGGTGTTTCCCGCCACTGCAGCTGATATTCCATGCGGTTTATTGTCGATGCTTTCGATCAGATTTTGCACCGTTGCATGTGGAATCAGCTGAATTTGCGAAAGGTAAAGCCATTGATCGGGAAAGGGCTCAAATTGCTCGTCAACAAATACACTGTTCCCTTTTCGCTGCGCTTTTCCTTGAAAAGGCAGTGCTATGAGATTTCCGAAGCCGCCCTCAGGAATGGTGGACTGCGCGGGCAGCATCCGGTCAAAAGCTTCAAAGGTGATTGTCTTGTTGAGCGCCGCCGCTTCGGTGATAAGGCTGCTTCCAAATTCTCGTGCGATCTTTGCGCTGGTGAGCTCTAGGAAGAAAAACCAGACATGTGCGCCGTTACCTGATCTCGATCGCTCGACTGCAGCATCGATTCCATGGTTTTTTGCGACAAGCCGAATGGCGTTTGTCGCTTCTTTCCAATCGGATCCGTCAAAGTCGATGACCAGGACTTTTGTGTTGCTGTCACTATCGAGAACGTATTGACCTATGACGTCTCGGAGCCTGTCGTCGTTGCCTTTGAAATGGGCGATGATCGTGGCATCGCTCAGCTCGGGGAAGATGCGGTTGCCGCATTCCGCGCATTTGGTTTTCTGACGATTTAGTTTGGGGCAAATGCCTGCCTTCCACTCATTTGCGCAGGCTGGTGTATAGCCGATTCCCCCGTCTTTTCTGCGGTACCCATGAGCGTAAACATCTTTGCGGCCAGTAAAGAGATTGCGAAAGAGTTCCAATTTGTCGCGCGCTGTGCTCGCACTGGTGACGATTCCCTCGACCTGTGCCCGTCTATCGAAAGATTCGCCAGCTTTCTCCCATTCTTCCAGTGTTGCGTAACGGATGTCTGGACCGTTGCCGCAGATGACGATTTGGCTGTGCGGCTCCGATACATGGGCGACGGTTTTCTTGAATTGGAATAGCGTGCCCCCGATGAGGGCGTATTGATGCGTGACGGTGCTCATGTAAATGCCGTTCTTGTCGGAGTTCATTGAAATGAGGGTACGTTATTTTGATTTTTAAGGGACTCGACTCTGATTTTGGTTCGGCGATAGCGGAGTACACCTCCGTGAGTGGTGTTTGGCTGGTGTCAAAATGTGCGGTAGCTGTTGCTGAATGGGTTTTGGCGGCCATGAGGTGGGCTGGAGGCGCAGGAAACTATCCTCGAATAGACCCTGTGGGCAAAAAATGGTAAATATGAGTACTGTGGTTTGAGCAGTAACATATCATCTGGAAAGTATTTAAGACCAATCGATTCGGATTGGATAGAATCAACCCTCTAAATATGACGATTCGGGACTTTATGACGCTCGGAATTGACAGAAGATGGCAAATTCAGCCAGATTGCGCTGTTACTAAACTGGTAACAGTACTCATATTTGCCATTTTTTGCCCAGAGGGTATCGCAAGGGGGTTGGACAAAGCATCGATCGCCGCCAATTTCTCGATTGGCTGGTTGGGCGGCAATGAAGTTGCGGCGTAATGGGAAGCGTTTCGCGGCCTTTTGGCTAAAACGGCCCCTTTTCCGCCGCGACTCCTAAAAAGACGCCGGCGCGCCTTGAGTTGCGGCGCGTCGGCGTGATGGCTTTGTTGTGGCTGGGTGTACTTCGGTTGTTCGACGGCTTTGGCATGTCCGATCTTGCCAGGCAAGCCTTGTTACCGTTTAACGTTTGCCCAGATAAAACCTGCCAAAATAAACCTGTCCCTAATTGGCAGGTTGGTAGCGGGGGCAGTAGCTGATGGCGATGGCGTCGACGCCTACGTGGGTGGCGATGGTGCAGCCGATGGGGCCGGTGCCGGCATCGGCGTAGTCCTGGCCCGCGAGCGCCTGGCTGACGAGCTCCTGCTCCTCGGCGGCGCCGGTCGTGAGCACGCGCACGCTTGAGCCCGGATGCTCCGCCAAAAATGCGAGGCAATCGGCCATGGTGTTCGCAACGATGCGCTTGGCACCGCGGCCCTTTTTGATGGCCTTGATCTCGCCCGATTTCCACTCCGGCGAAACGGCCAGGCGAATGTTGAGCATCTGCGTCAGCTGGCCGGCGAGCTTGGGGGCGCGGCCGTTTTTGACCAGGTTCTCGAGCGTGCGAGGAATCAGCAGCAGGTGTGCGTCGGGTAGCGTCGCGCGGATCTGCGCCTCGGTCTCGTCCAGGCTGCGACCGTCCTCGCGCATGGCGAGCGCGTACTCCACCAGCAGGCCCTCGGCACCCGAGCCTGTGCGCGAATCGATGCAGCGCACGTCGAGCTCGTGGGTCTCGGCGACCAGACATGCGTTGGAATAGCAGGCGGACCACTCGCTGCACAGCGAGATGAAGATGGCGTTATCGTGGCCATCGGCGCGCATGCGGTCAAAGAGTGCCTTGAACTCGCCGGCGCTCGGCTGCGAGGTGTGCGGCAACTGCTCGGCGCCGGCCATGCGGGTGACGTATTCCTCGGCGGTAATCTGCACCTGGTCGAGCAGGTCCTCGCCCTCGATAATCACATGCAGCGGAATCACGTAAATGCCGAGCTCTTGGGCGCGGGCGGGGGAGATGTCCGACGTGGAGTCGGTTATGATGGCAAAAGACATAATTGCACCTTTCGTTGGGGCGCGGCAGCGCCGCCTTCTGAAAGCAAAGTGCGACAAGTATAGTGGAGTTGCTCTACATTGCTAGGTTCAATTGTTGAATAGTCAACAGTTTGAAGCGGTGGTGTGGAAATCATCAACTGGGGAAGAGGGGTGCCGATGGCGGCATTGCAACTTTGCGAGCGGCCGGTTGTGCTGTTCGATTTTGACGGCACGGTGGCCGATACGGGTCGGGCAGTGATGACCTCGACGCGCAAGACGCTGGCTGCGCGCGGGTTTTCGGAGGCGCGGATGGGTGACCTGCGCCGCATGATCGGGCCTCCGCTGTGGAAGAGCTTCCACGACTTTTACGGCTTTACGCGCGAGGAGGCTCTCGTGGTGGCCGACGAGTACCGTGCCTTTTTTGACGAGCTAGGACCGGAAGAGTACCCAGTGTTCGATGGGATCCCCGAGCTGCTCGACGGGCTGGCCGCCCAGGGCAAGCGTATGGCCGTGGCGACGTCTCGCATGGAGGCGAAGTGTATTGACATGGTGCATGAGCTGGGGCTTTGCCAGTTCGAAGCCGTGGTTGGCATGAATCCGCCTCAGGGACGCGAGACCAAGGCCGATTCGGTCCGCGACGCCCTGGCGGCGCTTGGCGCGACTGCCGACGAGGCCGTGATGATTGGCGACCGTTTTAACGATGTGGAGGGCGCGCACGCGATGGGCGTGCCGTGCGTCGGCATCTATTCGGGCGCAGCGGCGCCGGGTGAGCATGAGGCCGCGGGCGCCGATGCGGTGGTGCACTCGGTGGCCGAGCTTGCTAAACTTTTCGCTATATAAGTATGTGATGTGAGGGGCGGGCACGCTGCCGCTCATTGGTAAGGAGGTCGTCCATGAATCAGGTGGAGCAGAGCGTCGCTGAGTATGTCGACGAGGTCTGGGAAGATGTCGTCGCCGATATTGAGCAGCTGGTGAGTTATCCGTCCGTGGCAGTTTCTGCCGATGCAGAGCCCAGCGCGCCGTTTGGCCGCCCGGTCCGTGACGCGCTCGATTGCGCGCTCGGCATTGCGCAAAAGCTCGGCTACCAGACGAGCGACGACGAGGGCTATGTGGGCATTGCCGATATCCCGGGCCGCGGTGACAAGCAGCTCGCGACCATTTGCCATGTGGACGTGGTGCCCGCCGGCCCCGGCTGGAACACCGACCCGTTTGCGATGGAGCGTCGCGAGGGCTGGCTGCTCGGCCGCGGCGTTATCGACGACAAGGGTCCTGCCGTGCTGTCGCTCTACGCCGGCGCCTATCTGCTCAAGCACGGTATTACCCCGCGCTACACCTTCCGCGCGCTGCTGGGCTGCGATGAGGAAGTGGGCATGTCCGACGTTCACCATTATCTGGAGAACCACGCGAACCCCGACTTTCTGTTTACGCCCGATGCCGAGTTCCCGGTCTGCAATGCCGAGAAGGGTCAGTTTGGGGCGACGTTTGTGAGCTCCAAGATCGACGGCGGGCGCATCGTGTCGTGGAGTGGTGCCGAGGCGAGCAACGCCATTCCGTCGCAGTCTATTTGCGAGCTTGCGATTGCCGCCGATGAGCTGCCTGCCCCGGTCGAGAACGCTGACCGCCTGGAGATCACAGCACTCGATAACGGGCATGCGCAGATTTTCGCCCACGGTATTGGTGGCCATGCTTCAATGCCCGAGGGCACTATCAATGCCGTCGGTCTGATCGTGGCGTATCTGCGCGAGGCCGAGGACACGTTTGGCGCCCGTGACGAGCGCTTGCTGACGCCTGCCGAGCACGAGTTCGTCAAATTCTTGGCCTTTGTGCACGCGGATGCCTATGGTCGCGGCTTGGGAATCGATGCGACGAACGCGGCGTTTGGCCCGCTCACGTGCAACCCCGGCGTCATCCGCGTGGTGGATGGCCACATTGAGCAGGTCATTGACGTGCGTTTCCCCGACAGCACGAGTGCCGATACCATCCGCGAGCAGCTCGAGCCGCTCGTGGGCCGCTTTGGCGTGACGTGCCGTGTGGGTCGTGCCAAGGTGCCGTTCTCGGTCTCTGCCGACGATCCGGCCGTGAAGGCGCTTATCGATACCTATAACGAGTTTACGGGCAAGCATGCTGAGCCCTTTGCCATGGGCGGCGGCACGTACGCGCGCAACTTTGCCCGCGCCGTGTCGTTTGGCCCCGAGGAGACCGGCCTGGAGCTGCCCGCGTGGGGCGGCCAGATGCACGGCCCCAACGAGTGCGCCAACGAGGAACAGCTCAAGCAGGCGCTCAAGATTTATATCGTGGCGATCCTCCGTTTGAATGAATTAGAGCTTTAAGGTTTCGCGGTTTCCCAATCTAAGTTGCGGTGGAATAGTTCCTAAAATGGGCCATTTGATGGCCAAGCAGGAACTATTTCACCGCAACTTTGTTTTTATTGGTGTAAAAGGTGCGCCATGCTTGGGTGGGGATTGTTATCCGTTTGTAAAGGCTGGACAGAGCTTGCGGTAAGGGTCTATCAGATGCCCGTAAAAAACCGCAGTTGGCGCGGGCGCTGCCCGGTCGGGGCCGTATCTTTCCAAACAGCAAAGCGGGCAGGGTGCCCGCGAGTCGCATGTATGAAAGGAAGATCATGCTCGATCAGGCTTATTCTCGTCGTCAGTTCCTCGGCCTCGCTGGTGGTCTTGCCAGCATCGTCGGTCTCGGTCTCGTTGGTTGCGGCGGCTCCAACGCCGCCAACACCGCTGCTGAGGGCAGCGCCGCTGCTGCCGAGTCCGTCTCGGGCGAGGTAACCTACGACGGCGCCTCCTCGTTCCAGGCTCTCGTCGAGGCTGCTGCCGAGAAGTTTATGGATGCCAACCCCGACGTCTCCGTCTCCGGTTCGGGCAACGGTTCGGGCAAGGGCCTGACCGCTGTCGCCGCCGGCACCGTCACCATCGGTAATTCCGATGTCTTCGCCGAGACCAAGCTCGAGGCCGATCAGGTCAAGAACCTCGTCGATCACGAGGTCGCTGTCGTGGGCATGGGCCCCGTCGTCTCCAAGAACGTGACAGTCGACGACCTGACCCTCGAGCAGCTCAAGGGCATCTTCTCCGGCCAGATCACCAACTGGAAGGAGGTCGGCGGCGACGACGCCAAGATCGTCGTTCTCAACCGCAAGGCCGGCTCCGGCACCCGCGCCACCTTCGAGGCCGCCGTCTTTGGCGACGAGGCCGTCGACTTTAAGGGCGACGCCGAGCTCGACAAGTCCGGCGATGTCCAGACTCAGATGGGCAGCACCGACAACGCCATCTCCTACCTTGACTTCTCGCACTTCGATGACTCCAAGTTCAACGCCATCATGGTCGAGGGCGTCGAGCCCAAGAGCACAAACGTCACCGACGACTCCTTCAAGATCTGGGCGACCGAGCACATGTACTGTGCTAAGGACGCCGACGAGGCCACCAAGGCCTTCCTGGAGTTCATGCTTTCCGACGACGTCCAGGGCAAGCTCGTCGAGGAGCAGGGCTTTATTCCCGTTTCTGCCATGAAGGTCGTCAAGGACGCCAGTGGCAAGGTCTCCGCTAAATAAGTAATCGCCCCCGGAAAGGTTTGCAATGGCAAAACAGCTGCCAAAGCGCGAGCTTGAGAACGTGGGCCTGGGCGTCACGGGTGCGTGCGTAGCGCTCGTGACGCTTGTCGTTGCCGCGCTCATCTTTATGGTCGCCCAAAAGGGCCTCTCGGCTTTTTTCAAGGACGGCGTCTCGATCGTCGAGTTTTTTACCGGTACCAAGTGGGACCTGGCCAACACGGCCGAAAACGGCCTGCCCTACACTGGCGCCCTTCCCCTGATCGTCACCTCGTTTGCGGTCATGGTGCTCTCCACGCTCATCGCACTGCCCATCGCCATCGGCTCTGCCATCTTTGCGGTCGAGATCCAGCCTAAGTTTGGCTCCAAGGTTTTTCAGCCGCTCATTGAGCTTTTGACCGGTATTCCCTCGGTCGTCTTTGGCCTGATCGGTTTTCACGTGGTCGTCGGCCTTATGAAGAGCGTTTTCCACGTGAGCACAGGCCTGGGCATCTTGCCCGGCGCCATCGTGCTGGCCGTCATGATTCTGCCGACGATGACCACGCTTTCGGTCGATGGCCTGCGCGCCGTGCCCGATAGCTACCGCCAGGGTTCGCTCGCGCTGGGCTACACCCGCTGGCAGACCATCTGGCACGTGGTGCTCAAGTCCGCCATGCCGTCGCTCATGACCGCAGTCATCCTTGGCATGACCCGCGCCTTTGGCGAGACGCTCGCCGTGCGCATGGTCATTGGCGGCATCGAGGCCATGCCGACGTCGCTGCTGTCGCCGGCGTCTACCATCACCACCACGCTCACCACGTCCATGGCGGTCTATGCCGAGGGCTCGGCCCAGGACGACGTCCTGTGGGCGCTCGGCCTGCTGCTGATGGGCATGAGCCTCATCTTTATCCTGATCATCCATCTCATTGGCCGCAAGGGGGCGAAGGCTCGTGGCTAGCACGCGCATCCATATCGACGAGGCGAGACTCGGGCGTGTCCAAAGGCAAGACCGTATCGCCACGGGCATGCTGACGGCGATTGTCGCCATCGTCATGCTTATCGTCGTCTCCATGGTGGCCTACATCCTGTTCGAGGGTATCTCGACGCTGTTCCAGCCGGGCTTTCTCACGCAGCCCGCACGCGCCAACGGAACGCAGGGCGGCGTGCTCTACCAGCTGTTCGACTCGTTCTATCTGCTGCTGATTACCCTGATCATCTCGGTGCCCATCAGCCTGGGCGGCGCGGTCTTCCTAGTTGAATACGCGCCCGACGGTCCCATTCGCGACATCGCCTCCACCGCCATCGAGACGCTGTCCTCGCTGCCCTCCATTGTCGTGGGCATGTTCGGCTTTCTGGTGTTCTCGGTGCAGCTGGGCTGGAAGTACTCCATCATCTCCGGCGCCGTCGCGCTTACCATGTTCAACATCCCCATCCTGGTGCGCGTGATCCAGCAGGCACTCGAGGACGTGCCGCAAGCCCAGCGCGATGCGTGCCTGGCCATGGGCCTCACTCGCTGGGAGGCCACACTGCACATCCTGATTCCCGAGGCCATGCCCGCCATCGTGACCGGCATCGTGCTTTCGGCCGGCCGCGTGTTTGGCGAGGCCGCGGCGCTGCTCTTTACCTCGGGCATGAGCTCGCCGGTCCGCCTCAACTTCTTGAGCTTTAACCTGTCGAGCCCCACCTGCGCCTGGAACGTGTTCCGTCCCGGCGAGTCGCTGGCCGTGCACATCTACAAGATCTATGGCGAGGGCAGCCCCGAGGCCCAGCAGATCGTCTGGGGCACCGCGGCACTGCTGATGATTTGCGTGCTGCTGTTTAACGTAGTCGCCCGTATCGTGGGCAAGCAACTGGCAAGGAAGATGACGGCCGAATGAGCGATATGAATGCAACGCCCGCAACCGAGGCGGCCACGTCCGACACCCCCCAGGACTTTCTGTCGAGCGTGGGGGAGAGCGAGAGGCGCGTGCGCGTGAGCGGCAAGGCCGTGAGCGACGAGGTCGTGCTCTCCGCCAAGGACGTCAACGTGTACTATGGCGACCACCATGCGCTGCACAATACGTCGCTCGACTTCCACAAGGGTGAGATCACGGCGCTCATCGGGCCTTCGGGCTGCGGCAAGTCGACCTTCTTGCGTAGCCTCAACCTGATGAATCGCGAGATTCGCCGCTGTCGCGTGGAGGGCGAGATCAACTACCGCGGGCGCAACGTGAACACCAAGACCGAGAACACGTACGAGCTGCGTCGCTCCATCGGCATGGTGTTCCAGCAGCCAAACCCCTTCCGCAAGTCCATTCGCGACAACATCACCTTTGCGCCCAAGCGCCACGGCATCACCGACCGTGACGAGCTCGACCGCATGGTCGAGGAGAGCTTGCGTGGCGCCGCGCTGTGGGACGAGGTCAAAGACAAGCTCGACAAGAGCGCCTACGCGCTTTCGGGCGGTCAGCAGCAGCGTCTGTGCATTGCGCGCACGCTGGCGCTCAACCCCGACGTAATCCTGTTTGACGAGCCCTGCTCGGCGCTCGACCCCATCTCGACGCTGGCGATCGAGGACCTCATGTCGTCGATCGTGGCCGACCGCGCCATCGTCATCGTGACGCACAACATGGAGCAGGCGTCGCGCGTGTCCAACCGCACGGCGTTTTTCTACATGGGCGATATGGTCGAGTACGACGAGACCGACGAGATTTTCCAACGGCCCAAGGATAAGCGGCTGAATGATTACCTCACCGGCATGTTCTCCTAGTCCGGGACATGCTTGAGGCCCGCGGCGGCCACG
The DNA here is from genome assembly GCF_902364355.1 of Collinsella aerofaciens. Classification (GTDB taxonomy): domain Bacteria; phylum Actinomycetota; class Coriobacteriia; order Coriobacteriales; family Coriobacteriaceae; genus Collinsella; species Collinsella aerofaciens_AF. The sequence continues at coordinate 100,316 of NZ_CABJDK010000001.1, read as the reverse complement.
GTTGCCGCGGGACTGATTGGAGAGGCGGGTCATCTCTTGCGGGAGATGGCCCGCCTTTTTGTGTCGTGTGCTGGTGCGCTTGCCCAAAACCACCACGAAGGCGCCCGTCCCCTTTGTGGTGGTTTTCGCTATCATGGAGAACGTTGAATTTCTACGAAGGAGCAGGGCATATGGCGATTCTTTTGGGATGCGATTCCGTCAGCCTAGAGTTTCCCACCAAGCATATTTTCGATAGCGTGACGCTCGGCGTGGACGAGGGCGACCGTATTGGTATTGTCGGCAAAAACGGCGACGGCAAGTCGACGCTGCTGAGCGTGCTCGCCGGCACGCTGGAACCCGACGACGGCCGCGTGACGCACCGCCGCGGCACGACGATCGGATTGCTCGGCCAAAAGGACCAGCTTGTCGACACCGATACCGTGCATCATGCCGTCGTGGGCGACACGCCCGAGTATGAGTGGGCGTCGAGCCCCCGTACGCGCCAGATCCTCGCCGGCCTCATTAGCGATGTGCCCTGGGAGGGCATGGTAGGCGAGCTCTCGGGCGGTCAGCGCCGCCGCGTGGACCTCGCGCGCCTGCTGATCGGCGACTATGACGTGCTCATGCTCGATGAGCCCACCAACCATCTGGACATGCGCACCATCAACTGGCTTGCGCGTCACTTAAAGGCCCGCTGGCAGCGCGGTCAGGGCGCGATGCTCGTGGTCACGCACGATCGCTGGTTCTTGGACGAGGTCTGCACCAGCATGTGGGAGGTTCACGACGGCCAGGTCGATCCCTTCGAGGGCGGCTATTCGGCATATATCCTGCAGCGCGTGGAACGCGACCGCATGGCCGCGGTTACCGAGGAACGCCGTCGCAACATGGCACGTAAGGAGCTCGCGTGGCTGAGCCGCGGTGCCCAGGCGCGCTCCACCAAGCCCAAGTTTCGCGTGGATGCCGCTCGCGAGCTGATCGCCGACGTGCCGCCCGTGCGTGACGAGCTGGAGCTCAAGCGCCTGGCCGTGAGCCGCCTGGGCAAGCAGGTTATCGATGTGGTCGACGTGGACGCCGGCTATGCGGATACCGATGGCGCGCCCAAGCAGGTGCTCAACGACGTGACCTGGCTCATTGGTGCGGGCGACCGCTATGGTCTTTTGGGCGAGAACGGCGCCGGCAAGTCGACTTTGCTCGACGTGATCCAGGGCAAGATCGCGCCCCTGCGCGGCCGCGTGAAGATCGGCCAGACGGTGCGCTTTGGCGTGCTGTCGCAGCAGCTCGAGGAGCTCGAACCCTACATGGGCGACACGATCCGCGAGGTGCTCAGCCACTATAAGAAGTACTACGTCATTGACGGCAAGGAGACTTCACCCGAGAAGCTCTGCGAGCGTCTGGGCTTTACGACGCAGCAGCTCTGGAGCCGCATCGGCGATCTTTCGGGCGGCCAGCGCCGTCGCCTGTCGCTGCTGCTGACGATCCTGGACGAGCCCAACGTGCTCATCCTGGACGAGCCCGGCAACGACCTGGATACCGACATGCTGGCGATTGTCGAGGACTTGCTGGACGGCTGGCCCGGCACGCTGATTCTGGTGACGCACGACCGCTTTTTGATGGAGCGCGTGACCGACCAGCAGTGGGCGCTGCTCGACGGCCACCTGACGCATATGCCCGGCGGCGTCGACCAGTACCTGCGCCTGTGCAACGCCACCGCCGAGGGCGAGCCCGTGGGTGCACCGAGCGCCAAGACCGGTACGTTCGACACCGGTGCCGCGGCGGCTGCGGCCGAAAAGCCCAAGTCGAGCGGTCAGCCCAACGGCCTTTCCAATGCCGAGCGCCAAAAGCTCCGTCGTGAGGTGAGCTCGCTCGAGCGCAAGATGGAAACGCAGCGCGCTCGCGTGGAGGAGGCCGAGGCCGCCATGGCCCAGGTCGATCCCACCAACTACACGGCGCTGGGCGAGCAGCAGGCAAAGATCGACGAGGCCCACGCCGCCATGGACGAGCTGGAGATGGCGTGGCTCGAGGCGAGCGAAAAGCTTGAGGGCGAGGAGTAGGCGAGAATGATCAAAGCCGCGTTTTTCGATATCGACGGTACGCTGCTGAGCTTTAAGACCCACCGGATTCCGGCGTCGGCGCAGCAGGTGCTCGACAGCTTTCGCGAGCAGGGGATTGCGTGCGTGATCGCCACGGGCCGTCCGATCTACCAGATGCCGGACTGGCTGTTCGACCTGGGCTGGGATGCGTACATTACGCTTTCGGGCCAGCACTGCTTTGATGCCGAGGGGGTTTACCGCAGCTGCCCGATCGATCCGGACGACGTCGCGGTGATTGTGGACCAGGTGGCGCAGGGGCGCTACGACTCGCTGTGCATGCAGGGCGAGAACTCGTTTGTGAACCGCCTGTCCGAGCGCGTGGTGACGGCCGGCAGCAACGCGGGAATTGTCTACCACGAGGAGCCGTTTGAGCACGCCTTTGACGCGCCGGTCTACCAGTTTTGCGCCTTTGTGGATCCGGCCGACGAGCATATCGTGACCGACGCCGTGTCGCATTCGCTCACCACGCGCTGGTGCGACCTGTTCTGCGACATTATTCCCGCTAACGGCGGCAAGGACCTGGGTGTGGCAGCGACGCTGGAGCGCCTGGGTGTCGACGCGAGCGAGGCGATCGCCTTTGGCGACGGCGAGAACGACCTGTCGATGTTCTCGGCCGTGGGCACAAGTGTGGCCATGGGCAACGCGCAGGATACCGTGAAGGCCGCAGCGACCTACGTGACGACCGCCGTAGACGACGACGGCATCTACAACGCCGCGAAGCACTTTGGCCTCGTGTAGCTGCGACCCGGCACTTGGGGACGCTCCTTATCTGCCGGCAGCTGGGGACACTCCTTGCGGGGCGTTCCCATTTTGTTTTCATCTCGCACGTTTTGTGAAACGCGGCTAACTTTTTGGTCAATGCAGTAAGACATGGTCAACTTTTGCGGTAAAGTAAGCCAAGGAAAGTATCCAAAGGCTAACTAGCAATCATCGCGAAAGGCGGCCCATGGCCCTACGTGAATCCGGAGAAGACTATCTCGAATCGATCTACGTCCTATCGGAACGTCAGGGCATCGTGCGCTCGATCGACGTTGCCGAATACTTGGGCGTAACCAAAGCAAGCGTCTCTAAAGCCATGGCGGCCTTGGAGAGCACCGGCTACGTGGAGATGGGCAAACGCGACGTGCATCTGACGGAACGCGGTCTTGAGGTTGCCCGTCAAATGTGGGAGCGCCACTGCTTTTTTGTAGGTCTGCTAGAGGACGCAGGCGTAACGCCCGAGGTCGCGTCGCAAGAGGGCTGCCACATGGAGCACTGCCTGAGCGAGGAGAGCTTCGAGAAGCTAAGATCGATGCTGAGACGGGAAGATGTAGCGGGTCCAACAACAGAAGCCTAACTGACCCACAGTAGCGCGGAGTTCACGCAAAGCGCGAACCAGCGACCGGGACCAGCGGCCCTTTCGGCCAAGTCCATTTCAGCAAAGGAACCCCGCCAGCAAGCGATGCCCAAGAACCGCCAGCTGTGTCAATGCAGGCCGGGGCCGGGCTTGGTTTTGAAAACACTCCGCAGCGCGAGGCCCGCCTTTCCGTTGCTCCGCAGGAGCAAGAAAGACGGGCCTCATGCGCGAGGACGTTTTCAAAACCAAGCCCGGCCCCGGCCGGAGGGACCACGAGCGCTACAGGTTCTTGACACCCATCGCGCGCATGGCGTTCAGGATGGCGATGATCGCCACGCCCACGTCGCCAAAGACGGCAAGCCACATATTGGCGATGCCCAGCGCTGCCAGCACAAGGATGAGCAGCTTAATGCCCAGCGCAAAGATGATGTTCTGCCAAACAATCGACATGGTCTTGCGCGCCACGCGAATAGCGCGGGAAATGTCGGACGGCTTGTCGTCCATCAGCACCACGTCGGCGGCCTCGATCGCGGCGTCGGAACCCATGGCGCCCATGGCAATGCCCACATCAGCGCGCGTAAGCACAGGCGCGTCGTTGATACCGTCGCCGACAAAGGCGAGCTTGCCCTTGCCACTTTCGGCCGCGAGCAGCGCTTCAACACGCTCGACCTTGTCGCCCGGCAGCAGCTGCGCGTGGAACTCGTCGAGGCCGAGCTGCTTGGCCACAGACGCCGCAACCTCCTCGCGGTCGCCCGTGAGCATGACGGTGCGGTTGATACCGGCGGCATGCAGGTCGCGAATCGTTTGCTCCGCATCGGCCTTAACGGTGTCTGCAATCACGATGTGGCCGGCGTACACGCCGTCAACGAGCACGTGGAGGATCGTGCCGACAACCTCACAGTCCGGTGCTTCAACGCCGGCCGCGGCGAGCATCTTGGCGTTGCCAACGACGACGTGCTTGCCGTCGATGGTTGCCGTCACGCCGTGGCCCGCGTCGTTGGCGGAGTCGCTCACGCGCTTGGGGTCGACCTCGCCCTGGTAGGCGTCGCGCACGGACTGCGCGATGGGGTGATCGGAGAACGACTCAGCAAGGGCTGCGACTTCGAGCAGCGACTGCTCGGTATAGCCAGCCTCGGGGTGCACCGCGACGACTGAGAACGTGCCGTTGGTGAGGGTGCCCGTTTTGTCGAAGACGATGGTGTCCACGTCGGCGAGCGTCTCGAGGTAGTTGGAGCCCTTGATGAGAACGCCCAGCTTGGACGCGCCGCCGATGCCGCCAAAGAAACTCAACGGTACGCTGATCACGAGGGCGCACGGGCAGCTGACGACCAGGAAGGTCAGGCCGCGCAGGATCCAATCGGACCAAGCGCCAGTCACCAGGCCGCCGCCAAGCGCGAGCACCGCGGCAGCGCCAGTGACGGCGGGGGTGTAGACGCGGGCAAAGCGCGTGATGAAGTTCTCGGTGCGCGCCTTCTTTTCGCTGGCATTCTCCACGAGCTCCAGAACACGCGCGACGGTTGACTCGCCAAAGGGCTTGGTGGTGCGCACGTGGATGAGGCCCGTCATGTTGATGCAACCGCTGATGATATCGTCGCCGGTCTTGGCCGGGCGGGGGACCGACTCGCCCGTGAGTGCGGCGGTGTCGAGCTGGGTTTCGCCCTCGACGATGACGCCGTCGATAGGCACGCGCTCGCCGGGCTTGACCACGATCACGGTGCCGACGGCGATGTCATCGGGAAAGACCTGTTCGAGTGTGCCGTCGGCTTGCTCGACGTTAGCGTAGTCGGGCGCGATGTCCATCATGGCACTGATCGACTTGCGGCTCTTGCCCACGGCGTATGCCTGGAACAACTCGCCGACCTGGTAGAACAGCATGACAGCGGCGCCTTCGGCCATGTGCGGGTCGGTGTCGGGGAAGAGCACCATGGCAAACGCGCCGATGGTCGCGACGGCCATGAGGAAGCTCTCGTCGAAGGCCTTGCCGCGGCGGATGTTATTGAATGCCTTTTGCAGTACGTCGTAGCCGGCAATCAAAAACGGCAGGAGGGACAGCACAAAGCTGGCGTAGATGTCGCCCGGGGTGCCGAATGCGGCGGTGAGGGTGCCGAGCTCATCGAGGGCGTACACCACGGCAAAAATGCCTAGCGCTACCAGGATGCGGTTGCGCTTATGCTCGAGTGACTCTTTTTTCTTGCGCTTCTTCTTTTCCTTTTTGGGGTCGGCGGTGGCCATGACTCGTATCCTCCCATTTGAATGTATGAACACTCGCTCATATAATTTCGCGAGCAAAGGCCGCGGCAAGCGCGGCCTTGCAGGTTGGCGTAAACCTGGGCTAGAGAATGATCTCGCAGTCCGGCTCGGCATCGGCGGTGAACTCAACGACGCGGTCCAGGACCTCGTCGAACTCGGCGTCGTCGGCCTCGAGCGTCAGCTTCTGGGTCATAAAGTTGACCGAAACGGACTTGACGCCATCGAGCTTAGCCAGCTCGTCCTGAAGTTCACGCGCGCAGTTGGCGCAATCGATCTCGTCGAGCTTAAACTGCTTTTTCATGGTGGGTTCCTTTCCCTGTGTTAGCGGTCTGGGTGCCGGCCGCGCTGATACCGTGGTTGATTGCTATTCGCAGATATGGCTCATGCCCTGGTTGAGCATGGTGTAGACATGATCGTCGGCGAGCGAGTAGAGAATGTTGCGGCCGTCGCGGCGGAACTTGACCAGGTGCGACTGCTTAAGCGTGCGCAGCTGGTGCGACACCGCAGACTGCGAGGTCGCGGTCGCTTCGGCGATGTCAGCCACGCAGAGCTCGCGACCCATGAGGGCATAGAGAATCTTGATGCGTGTGGTGTCGCTGAAGACCTTGAACAGGTCGGCCAGGTCGTACAACAGCTCCTCGTCGGGAAGGTCCTCGGGCGAGCAGCTGGTGGGAATCACGGGCTCGGTGGCCTCGATGTCGGGTTTCGTTTCATCAACGCGGATGCTCATTGCAATATCCTTTCATATGAACATGCGCTCATATAACTTACTTCCGATTATATGAGCGCATGTTCATATGTCAATACAATTTACGTTAATTTCGATGACTGCTTGCCGCCTCTGCGATTTTCTGCGGGTTGGGAGACATCGACGCAATGCTCGCCAACATATTTCGAGATGTTCGGCCAGCATGCTAAGAAAGCCACCTTGAGAAGCATTAGAACTGTTCATATTTGTACTTTATCGTGTTGAATACCGCGAGAATCAGTTCTTCCTCTACGGGAGTTCCTGCAGAATCAGTTTTATCTAAAGTTATATTGAGCATTGCTGCAGCCAATCTGGCACATCGGTGGCCGAATAAGTCGAAAAATGTAGGTGGACATCCGCAGAGATCGCCTTTAGAAGAGCGAATTCTCAATTAGATCAATAATCGTGTCGTCTTCCGTGCGGTTTTCATCGATTTTTGCGAACATGTCGCATTCCCAAGGCCCATTGATTTCCTCAGCAAGGGCCCCGACGTGTTGCATGTCGTCGGGTTCTGGTACATCGTTGATGCTCGGGTCATCAGCTTGCGGATATTGGCTTGCAATTTCGCGCTTGGCGGCCTCTTCTTCTTTGAGTGTCTCCAGGACGCGGCGACCGTATTCGAAGTAGCGCCGCAAGACAAATTGACGAAGAGTTTCTTGCAGGATGGCGAAGTTATCCGGGAGTCGACCGGGCCATATCTTCTCGCGAATGCGAATCGCTTCCATGACCCGCCTAAAAGCGGACTGCTTGAAAAACGAATGACGACTAACTGTGATAACGGCATATCCCATGTTTCGCAGCGTGTTTCGGCGTTCCTCGTCAATTGATTGCTGTTCGGGCTCGTCGTGGTAAAAGCCGTTGTATTCGATATCGGTCATCGAATTTTCGAGCAGCGCGTCGAGGTAGAAAACCGTCCGTCGCGTTAGGGCGGCGTATCTTTTGGGGACTGGGATCGGATAGTCCGTTTTGATAGCGCGTATGGCTAAGCCACCCATTGACTTGGGCATTGTCAGCATCATGACAAACGCCGTTTCGAGTGGGGAGCGACAGCCTTCGCGTACATAAGAAAGTGCCTTAAGTGCTTTATTAGATCCACGATACCCCGATGCCTCTGAAAAGAAGGCTCTGAGCTCTTCAACGCTGGTTAGGGCTGGGCGCTCGCGATATTGAGTTTCGTCGGACGTTCCAAGCGCGTAGGAGCCGCAGATTTCAAAGTAATACTCAACGAGCTCCGAAAGGTTGAGGTCGGCTGCTGCTTCTAACGCGCACAGCTTGATATCGACGATGTAGACGTTCGGCTCGAGTTCTAGGTAGCTTTCTGCATCAAACGTATAGCGCGTGCAGTGGCAGATGCAGCCCTTGCGGTGCCTTTTGGCATTATTGGAAAACGTCAGCACATGGATGCTTTCAGAATCGACATTCTTTCTGTTGAGCCATGCTCGCGCCGCTTCCAGGTTGGACGTGGTCGGCGCAGACACCTTGATCTTTTCCATAGATATGGGATCGGTCGCGTGGCTTGCGAGCGAGTTGACTGTTTGGTATACAGCGCGTGCCGTGGTATGTGACAGAACGATTCCCATACGCGCATGATGGCATAGCGGACGCCATATACGCTCGAAACTTCGGGCAACGGTATTGGGGCGCGGCTTATCTTCTGCGAACGGTGGGTTTTTGAGCTGTCGTATTGAGGGGGGGGCAGCTTCGGCTGGGGAGGTTTCTGTCGGCTGCCCCATTTTGGTGAACTTTAGTTGCGGATTCGTAGCTTCTAAGCGTTTTTGCCGACCGCTCAGATGCCTCACCAACATAATTTGAGTTATTCGGCCTTATCCTATACGAATGGTGCGATCGCAACGTCCTATTCGAATTGATTCAGGTAGATTTATAGGGCTTGGTTGCGAAATTGGGGCGACTATAGCGCTCGATTGCGGTTCAAGGGGCCTTAACTAGTGGTTCAGCTGGCCGAACAACTCGAAAAATGTAGGTGGGCCAACCTGCCGACTATGTGAAGCACGCGTATTTGCTCGTTTTGATGAAAACTAGGGTGCAGCCATAAGGCTGCGCCCTAGTTTACTGCGTGCCGGTGTGCCCAGACGGATTGCGCTGTGCCTGGCAGGCGCTCCCGCAGATGGATCGGTTATTTCGCGAATAGGTTCTTGAGGTTGAACTCGGCTTGGACGGTGCGGAGCATGAGGTCGGTGTCGTCCAAGCCCAGGTGCTGCTCGTTGGCGTCGGCGGCGAGGGTTCCACGGCGGCGCGCCCAGTTCTCGAGCGCGGCTGGGGCGGACTCGCGGGGGAGCGAGCGCACGTCGGCGTCCAGGCTGCGGCAGATCTGGCGCGAGTCGATGACGATGATCTTGCCGGCGCGGCGTGCCTCGGCGTAGCCGTCCAGGTGGATCTTGAACCAGCTGTCCTCAAAGGCGGCGTTGTGTGCCATGTACGGGTACTTCTTCATAAGCTTGAGCAGCTGCTTTTGCAGCTCTTTGTTCTCGCGGAACGGCTTTTTGCCGTCGATGTCGTCCCAGGTGATGTGGTGGATATTCGACAACGGCACATCCTCGCCGCGGTAGATGTCGGGCAGGCCGCAGTAGTGTGCCTCGGCGTCATGCGGGACGGCGTCGCTGGTGAGCTCCATGATCTCCCAGCCCACGTTGATGATATAGCCGCGCTCGGGTGCACGGCCGGTGGTCTCGATGTCGATACCGAGCACGGTGCCCTGGATGGGCTTGCGGGCGTAGGCCACGCCGAGCGCGTCGCGGTCGCCGCGGATTTCGCGCATAACGGACGCGGCGGTGCGCTTTTGCATCTTGCCGATGGCGGCGCAGGTGTCGGCATCGGACAGGCCGCGCGAGAGCGTCGCGGGCGTCACGTTGCGCAGACGCGCCTCGCCAATCTGGTCGCACAGGTCGCGGTTGCGGTCGGCCAGGTCGCGCACGGTGGCAAAGTCGAAGCCGGGGTCGCCCTCGGCGGTAAAGTACTCGGTCTCGAGCACCTTGAGGGCCTCCTCGCCCTTCTGGCGCTCGGACTCCATGGCGCCGTGGTCGCCGTAGATAAACATGGGGATAAACGGCTGGCGCTCGTATTCGAGTGCTTGCGATACGTTCATATGCTACTCCTTGGACGGGCCGCGTTGTGCGGCTCGAGGTTACTGAGTTATGGCGAGATGATAGTTTACCATAGGCAACTATTGGCACCGCGCCCGGGACAACTACAATACCCTAGTTGACCGCTAGGACTTTTACAATGCTGCCGAAAGACACGAAAGGTTCCATCCGTCATGGATTTACTGATTGATATTCTGCTCGACGCCGGCAAGGACACGCTGTCGCTGGTGCCGTTTTTGTTGGTGACGTATCTTGCTCTCGAGACACTTGAGCACGTTGCGGGCGACCGCGTCAACGGCGCTATCAAGCGCGCCGGCGCTGCGGGTCCCGTGGTTGGCTCGCTGCTGGGCATGGTGCCGCAGTGCGGATTTTCGGCCATGGCAGCAACGCTGTACGCCGGCCGTGTCGTGACCTTGGGCACGTTGGTGGCGGTGTTCCTTTCGACCTCCGATGAGATGCTGCCGCTGTTGCTTGCCGAGCAGGTTCCCGTGCAGACTATGGCGATGCTTTTGGCTTCGAAAGCGCTGATCGCACTGGTCACGGGTTTTATCGTGGACGCTGCCATTCGCGGCCTGCGCCGTAACGCCCGCGCGCACGCGGCGATTCGCCGTACCGTGCTGGGAACCGCGGCCAACCCGGCCCACGTGAACTGCGCGCACGACGACCACAGCGGCGGTGACATCATCGGCGAGGTGGCCGAGGCAGGCGTGAGCGCCGACCACATCCACGAGCTGTGCGAGCGCGACCATTGCGGTTGTGATGAAGACGAGGACGAGCACGAACACGGACATGGCCACGATCACGGTCATGAGGGCGAACATGAACACCATGATGGTCACGGTCACTCTCACTCCCACGAAGGGACGCCTGTCCTGTCGATCATCCGCAGTGCGATCTCGCACACCGTGCAGGTCTCGGTATTCATTTTTCTGGTGACGCTGATTCTGGTCGCCGTGCTCGAGACGTTCGGCGAGTCCGCGATCGAGCAGTTCCTGCGCGGCAACGAGACACTCGCTGTCCTGGGTTCGGCGCTTGTCGGGCTGATTCCCAATTGCTCGGCGAGCGTGGTCATTACACAGCTGTATCTGGAAGGCGCGCTGCAACTGGCGCCGATGCTCGCCGGCACGCTCATTTCCGCCGGCGTGGGTTATCTGGTGCTGTTCCGCACCAACCGCAGCGCCCGCGAAAATGCCGTGTTCCTGATCATGATGTACGTCATCGGCGCTGGCTGGGGCCTCATCCTCTCCGCCGTTGGCCTCTAAGTAGGCCTAAAAAATGGGCTTCAAATAGCCATGCTCAGCGCCTGCGCAATGCGGCGACGCATGGCATTTTGAAGCCCGTTTTTTGTTGAGCCATGGATTCCGAGCGCTCACACCGCTCAAAACAAAAAGGTAGATTTTAGGCATGTCTCAAAAATCTACCTTGGTTAGTGCAGCAACTCGGTGAGGTTGCGTTTAAAGCGGGCGCGGTCTTCGCTGGTAAATGCTGCCGGACCGCGAGTGCGTCCGCCGGCGCGGCGTACCTTCTTTTCCTCGTGGCGAATAAACAGCTGCATGTCGATAGTCGCCTTGTCGTACGCGCGCCCGCGCACACCGATGGCGGCGGCATCGCGCCCGAGCACCATGCTCGCCAAGCCAATGTCCTGCGTCACGACCACGTCGCCCGCCTGCAGGCGTTCGACAATGGCAAAGTCGGCGCTGTCGGCGCCCACGCTCACGTCGAGCGTCGTGACCCAAAAGCCGCGTCGCGCGTGCTCGGCATCGCGCGGGTCGTCGCGGCGAATGTGTCGTTCCAGGTTTTGCGTGCTGTTGCCGGCGATAACAACGGCGACGCCCGCCCGCCGCGCGCAGTCAATCGACTCGCGCGTGACCGGGCAGGCGTCGGCATCAATAAAGAGCGTTCGCGGCATCTAGTGCACCAGTTTGCCAAATTGAATGGCGCGAACAATGAGCGTTACGCCAAACACCAGCAGCGCGGCGCCACTAAAGATGACAAGCATCTTGGCCGACCACAGCGGATAGATAAACACGAACAAGCCGGCGATGATGGAGAGTGCACCGCTCAGGATGGCAAGGGCGCGGTTGGACGAAAGCTCGGACTCCAGAATGGACATGACACCTTCGACAATCCAGCCAAAGCCGGCCACGATAACCACCATCGTGGTGAGTGTCGCGGTCGAGAAGGCCTGGTTGCGCAGGATTATGACGCCGCCCAGGATAATGAGTAGGTTGGAGATGATGCTCGTCACGCGCCAGCCAGTGGGCAGCAGCGGCTCAAAAATGGCAGTGAACAGCCTGATGGCAGCGGTGATTACAAAGTAAAAACCCAGGACGGTCGTCAAAAAGACGAGGGACTTGGCGGGTGCAAAAAGCAGCGCGATGCCAGCAATGAGCGCCACGACGCCCGTGATGGCGTAGATCCAGCGCACGGCCTTGACGGCTTTGCCCGCCATACTTTTCTCGTCAAATCCAAACTGGCTCGATTTTTGGTCATCGTTCCTAAAGATACCCATAACGTCTCCTTTCCGTGCGGCGTAAGCCTTGATCGTTACAACCAGTATCGCCTAAAGGCGCTGGCGTATGGGTCGGGGAGGGCGAAACGTAACCCAAAGGCCCCGAATTGTTTCCGTTGTTCCCCACGTCGCGATTTTCTATTCAACAGGTGTAGAACATTGCAGCCCTGTTCGTTATTGCCTACGTTTTGGGTTAGATTCTCCTAAGAACAATTGCCCGAAATTGGGGGTCCCTATGAACGAAGCAGTTCCCGAGGCGCCGGTAAGCGCTGAGTCGATGGCAAAGCAGGGTTGCGAAAAGCTCGGTCTGGAAGCGTTTGATGCGCTGGTCCGTCGTGCCCGTACGTGCCGTCGCTTTGACGAGTCTATGCGCGTGCCGCGCGAGTTTTTGCTCGAGCTGGCGGAACTGGCGCACCTGGCTCCCTGCGGCGCCAATGCTCAGCGTCTGCGCTTTCACGTGGTGAGCGGTGCCGAGGATTGCGTGCGTGTATTTGATGAGCTTGCATGGGCCGGCGCGTTTAAGGATTGGCCGGGTCCTGCCGAGGGCGAGCGCCCGACCGGCTATATCGCGATTCTGGCCGAGCGCGCCGTTCCGGGCAAGCCTGCCGCTCCCATTACCGAGGTCGACACGGGCATTGCCGCGCAGACGATGATGCTCGCCGCCCGCAGCGCCACGCCCGAGGTGGCAGCCTGCATGTTCAAGGCCTTTACGCCCCGCGCGATCGAAGCCATGGGGCTCAATAACGACAAGTATGAGCTCAAGCTGATCATGGCGTTTGGCGTTCCGGCCGAGACACAGGTGATCGATGCGATCGATTCCAACCCCGACGGCTCCATCAATTATTGGCGCGACGAGGCGCAGGTGCACCACGTACCCAAGCGTCCGCTTGCCGACGTGCTGCTGTAGTTGTGCGTCGTTGCGGTGCAATCCGGCGGCAAAATCACCACAAAGGCTCCTGTCCCCTTTGTGGTGGTACGAGGGGAGGGTGTGTGGCAGATCTGTATTTGGTGCGGCATGGGCAGACTGAGCTCAATGTGCAGAGCATTTTGCAGGGCTGGCACGATTCGCCGCTTACGGCGCGCGGGCGCGAGCAGGCGCTGACGGCGCGTACGGCGTTTGCGGCGCGTGGCGTGGCCTTTGATCATGTGTATTCCTCGCCGTTGGGCCGGGCGCGGCATACGGCCGAGCTTATCGTTGGCGAGGGCCGTTCCATTGAGCTGGTCGATGACCTGCGTGAGTGGCATTTTGGCTCGCTGGAGGGCACATCAAATCGCGAGATGCCGCCGCAGCCCTGGGGCGATTATCCTGTTGCCTTTGGCGGCGAGTCGGAAGTGCAGCTTCAGTCGCGCATGGTCGCGGCGCTGTCCCGTATTATGGCCAGGCCGCAGCACGACTGCGTGCTGGCGGTTTCCCATGGCTCAGCCTGCCAGGAGTTTCTTGAGTATGTGACTGGCGGGGGAGAGCTGCCCGACAACGGTGCCGTGCTTCATTTTGGCTATTGCGACGGGGCGTTTTCGCTCTTGGGCTGGTAACGAACGAAAGGACCCCTATGAATAAAGATCTGTATCTGGTCCGTCATGGACAGACGATATTCAACCTTAAGCGTATCATTCAGGGGTGGAGTGATTCGCCGCTTACGCAGTTGGGTTGCGACCAGGCGGCGCGCGCCGGCATGTTTTTACGTGCGCGCGGCATTGAGCCCGATCATGCCTACACCTCCACGCTTCATCGCACCGAGCAGACTATCGCCAACTTGTGGCCGGGCTTGGCGTACGAGCGCCTGGACGGCCTGCGTGAGTGGTTCTTTGGCGACTTTGAGGCCGAGCGCGTGATGCTCATGCCCGAGCGCCCGTGGCGCGATTTCTATCGTCAATTTGGCGGCGAGGGCCAGATCCAGGTGCGCGAGCGCATGGTGGCGACGCTGACCGAACTCATGCAGCGTCCGGACCATACGTGTGTGCTCGCGGTAAGCCATGGCTCGGCTATCAAGGAGCTTATGGATCACGTGAAGGGTGCGGCGGCCGACGAGCGCGATCGCGTGCCGGGCAACTGCTCGGTGCTGCACTTTGCGTTTGACGACGAATCCGACACGTTTGAGTTGGTCGAAGTCTTTACGCAGGAGGATTACGCGCGCGAGCTGGGGCTTGAACCGCTTGTAGCGGCAGTAGGCCCGCAGCGCGGGTAGCGCTGGCGTTGCGGCGCGGTTTGCCGGCGAAATTGTTTGATGCGAAAGGGGCGGGGATGCATGCACGGGCATTGCATCCCCGCCCCTTGTTTGTTTGGATGCTGGGTTTTCCAGCTTCGCGTTTGAGTCCGCTAGAACCGTGAGATCTGGTGAGTGAGCAGACCCGTCGGAACCTGCGGCGCGCCGCCGCTGACCTGCGCGGCGGGGAAGAGCGCAGCTACGGCAAAGTTGAACGGCTCTTTGCCGGTGTGCGTTCCGGCGGCACGGGCCTCATCGGCCAGAATCTGCGATGCCCCAGCCAGTGCGGCGGCATAGGCGGAGTCACCGGCGAACACGGGGTCGGGTGCCTGATCGAGCATGGCACGGATGGCAGCAACGGCGTCCTCGCGCTTGACCTCCCACACACGGTGCGTAATGCCGGCGGGGTCGGTGACGGCATAGAGCGACGCGCCTTCTTTGGCGGCGCCGAGGATGATATCCATGACGGGCGAGGCTTCGTAGGCGAGCGTTACAGGGCGAGGCTGCACCTTAAGCTCGGCGATTGCGCGGGCGGCTGCGGCCGCATCTGCGGAGGACGCGTTGTCGTCCGTCAGTACACCAACCGGGCAAATTGCCACAACGCCCGTCACGCGTCCCAGCTCTCCCGAACACTCGTACACGTAATACGCCGCGCCTGGATCCTTGAGCATTAGGCCGTCAGCAATGGCGCCGCGCAGGGCGTCGTTGCCGCTCAGGATACCGCCCATCGCAGGCAGCGCCTCGAGCACGCGGTCCTGAGCTGGGCGGATGCAGGGAAACGGAAGTGCTTTCATGGGCGGTCCTAACGCGCGAGTCGGTTTGTTCGCGGCTTATTATGCCCCAACTTGGCCGCTTGCGTCCCAGAGCGTGTTATCGGCAAGCGCGATGAGCACGTTTTGGCAGCGAACGATATCGGCATGGGGCACATACTCGTTGGGCTTGTGCGCGAGCGCCAACGAGCCGGGGCCGTAGCTCATACAATTGCGGTTGCCTGTCTTGCCGGCAATGACGGCAGTGTCGGTGTAGCCGGTAAAGAAGCCGACGGTCGTGTCCGTGCCCGTCACATCGTCTGCTGTGCACTTGAGCGCAGCTAGAAGGGGAGAGGCCGGATCGCGCTCGATGGCGGGGCGGTCGCCTGTCACGGTATAGCTTCCATGGCAGCCTGGGACCGCGGCTTCGGCGGCGACAATGGCCTGCTCTACCATGCGCGTCGCGGCGGCCGTATCGGTCGGCGGGGTCAGGCGCATATCGACCCAGACCTTAGCGTGGTCGGGCACGACATAGGGACGGTAGCCACCCTCGATCTGTCCAAACGTGATGGTCGATGGCCCCAGCTCCTCATGTAAAGGCAGCGTCGCAAACGTGCGACGAAGCGAGCACACGACCTCGGCTATGGCGGCGACGGCGTCGGCGCCCTTCCAAGGCTGGCTTGCATGAGCCGTGACGCCGGCCATCTCGATCTCGAACCACGTGCGACCCTTGTGCGCCACCTGGATCTGCCCGTCGGTGGGCTCGGTGTCCAGCACCCATTCGCGCGAGCCGACCCAGCCAGCATCGATCGCGGCCTCTGAGCCGCGCATGAAGTCTTCCTCGTCGACCGAGCAGATGAGCGAAAAGCCGCGGCGTGGCAGCGCGCCATCCGCCGCCACGCGCTCGAGCGTATGGACCAGTGCGGCAATGGCGCAGGCCAGGCCACCCTTCATATCGCAGGCACCGCGGCCATAGAGTTTATCGTCGCGCACAACCGCCCCAAGCGGTTCGATGTCTGCGTCCCAGCCATCGCCCAAGGTGACGGTATCCATGTGGCAGATATAGATCAGCCGCGGCTCGTCGCTTTGGCCCGGCACGGTGACTTTAAGGTTGCGGCGCCCGGGCAGCACTTCGAGCTCCTCAATCTGCACGGCATCGAGCGCAGAACTATCAAGTTGTGCCAGCTGCTGCTCAATGAGCCTCTTAATGAAGCGCTCAATTTCATCCTCATACGCGCCCGGGTCTGAGCTGTCGATCCGCACGAGCTCCTGCGCAAGCCGCCAGGCAAAATCCTCATCAACCATATGCAACCTCACAATCAGTTTGCTTTCCAAACCGATTGTAAGCCTCCTGAGAGATCCGCGACGTGGGCGTGGCAGTATTTACCGTTCGCAGGCCGAGCCAGCGCGTTTGCCGTCCGAGCGGGTTCACAAGCGACGCAGCGGGTACGTACCCTTCATGGACGACATGCTGTGCGACATATCTGCCTTTCGGTATCACCGGATACCTCCACAGGTCTTGGCAATAATGCCGGACCTGCCCGATTCTGCGGACGATCCGCGCAGGGAGCACCTATGTGAGCATCCGCTCGTCACGCATTTCCTGGGCACCCCGTTACACGTGTTGGCGCAGGGCAGCTGCGGACGTAAGGGCGATCGCATTGTCAGGCATGTTTGGAACGGGGAGAGGCCGTTTGATTCCATGCGACAGACAGAGTTTGGCCTCGATGTCGCGTCCCCGCTCTTTACCCTGCTGACCCTGGCTTCCTCGGTCTCAAACGAGCGTTTAATCATGTGCATGTATGAGATGTGCGGCACCTTTGCCGTGTGCAAGATTGCGCCTCAGGTAAAGTCGGCACTTGAGCAGGCATATGGGAGCCGATGGAGTGACGCACGGTCGGGCTGGGAAAACGTAAAGGATGTCTCGGGGAATCCAACGGACTTGTGGAAACGACCTCCCTTGATCGAGCTCTCTGAGCTTACAGAGTTCGTCGATAAGGTCCGGGGGCTCCGCGGCGCTAAATCGTTCATACGAGCCGCGAAATGCATTACGGGGGTGGCGGCATCGCCGCTCGAGGTCCAGGCTTCGATGCTGTTTGGCCTTACGAGGTTGCGCGGCGGCGAAGGGCTGCGCCTTACCAATAACGTCGAGATTCGCTTGACGCACAGCGCCCGCCTGATTTCGGGGCTTGATAGGCGCTATGCCGATATCCTGCTGGCAAATAAGGACGGCAGCCGAGAGTGTCTGGTTGAATGCCAGGGTAAAGCCATTCACGGATCCATTGAATCCAAGATTTCGGACTCCGATCGAACGACGGCGCTGCAAGCGATGAGATACCCCGTCATTCTGATGACCTATGGTCAGCTGGCCGACTCCGATGCCTTCCGCGTGGTGATGGAGCTCATCATGTCCTATCTCGATGTGCCGCTGAAAGACAAGACGCCGCGACAGCAGGAGCTCGAACGGCGGCTTCGTGAGGAGATTTTTATCGATTGGGCAGGAATGTAGCCGCGCGGGTGGAAAACGGTCGCGCGGACTAGAGTTTTGGTCACAAAAAGACTTATATTTCGCCTTGGAGGGGCCTTAAAAATGCTATCTAGAATAAGTTGTTTCGGAAAATGGACAGTCAACTTACATTCGGCACATAGAGATCGATTTTTACCTACTAAAGTCCCTGATAAAGCTGTTTATCAAAGCGGGTGTGCTTAGCGACTTGAGCCTCACTATCGATTATCTGAAAAAACTTGTTCTGGGTATCATTTTAAAGTCGTCCGGAGCAACAAAATCGGCCCCCGTTTCGTGAAAACGGGGGCCGAATGGGCTTCGTGGTCTGTCTGGCAGGATTGGCGCCGGCGCTATTTAATCACGCGCACACGATACATCGACGGAATTTGCTTAAGTGCCTCGATCGTGCTGCCGTCCAGGTGCTCATCGGTGTCGAACATGGTGTAGGCGTTCTCGCCAGCGGACTCGTTGGTCATGCGCTGCACGTTGGCGTTGTCCTTGGCGAGAATGGCCGTGATCTGGCCGATCATGTTGGGCACGTTGGCATGCAGGCAGGCAATGCGGCTTGCGGCGCGCGCCTTGCCCATGCTGCAGGCGGGGTAGTTGACGCTGTGCGCGATGTTGCCGTTTTCCAGGTAATCCTTGAGCTCGCTGATGGCCATGTCGGCGCAGTTGGCCTCGGCCTCGCCGGTGCCGGCGCCCGAATGCGTGGTGATAAACGTGTTGGGCATCTTGACGGTCTTGGGCGTGGCAAAGTCGCAGCTAAACCAGCTGAGCTTGCCCGCGCGCAGGGCGGCGTCGACGGCGTCCTCGTCAATGATGGTCTCGCGCGCGTAGTTGATGAGCACGGCGTCCGGGGCCAGCAGGTCGATCTGCTCGGTGCTGATCATGCCGATGGTATCGGCCTTGCTGGGCACGTGCACGGTGAGGTAGTCGCAGCCGCGGCAGAGGTCCTCGAGCGTGCCCACGCGCTGCACCTCACGACTCAGCACCCATGCGTGCTCGACGGAAATGAACGGGTCGTAGCCGTAGACGTCCATGCCCAGATCGACACAGGCGTTGGCGACCTTGGAGCCCACGTTGCCCAGACCGATGACACCGATGCGCTTGCCCTTGAGCTCGCGGCCCACAAAGGCCTTCTTGGCCTTTTCGGCATCGACCTGAATCTCGGGGTCGTCGGCGTTGTTGCGCACCCAGTTCATCGACTGCACGACGCCGCGGCTCGAAAGCACCAGCATGCCCAGGACGAGCTCCTTGACGGCGTTGCTGTTGGCACCGGGGGAGTTAAAGACGACGACGCCCTTCTTGGCGTACTCCTCGACGGGGATGTTGTTGACGCCGGCGCCGCAGCGGGCGATGGCGCGGATGCCCTCGGGCAGCTCGTAGCCGTGCAGGTCGGTGGAGCGCATCAGGATGGCGTCGGCCTCCTCGGCGGTGCCCACAAACTCGTAGCCCTCGCCAAACTCGACTTTGCCGTCTTTGGTGATGTCGTCGATAGTCTTAATCTTACGCATGGAAAAACTCCTTAGCAGGTTTTGATCTAAACAGGGTGGTTTGAGATGGCTGGTCGGCCCGCGCGTTGCGGGCTAGTTAGATCGCGGACTCAAACTATGCTGCGCTTCGAAGTCCTTCATGTACGAGGCAAGTGCCTGCACGTCTTCCATGGTTACGGCGTTGTAGACGCTGGCGCGCATGCCGCCCACCAGGCGATGGCCCTTGACGTTTTGAATCTGGTGCTTGGCCGCGCCTGCGACAAAGGCCGCGTCGAGCTCGGCGTCGCCGGTGCGGAAGGTGACGTTGGCGATGGAGCGGCTGTCGGCCTGCGTGGCGCCATGGAACAGCTCGCTGTGCTCGAGCAGGTCATAGAGCAGGTTGGCTTTGGCCCAGTTGCGCTCGGCCATGGTTGCGAGCCCGCCGGTCTGCTCCACCCAATGGAACACCTTGCCGCATACGTAGATGCCAAAGGTGTTAGGCGTGTTGAGCATGGAGCCCTTGGCGGTCTGGGTCTTAAGGTCCATGTACTGCGGCGTCTGCGCAAAGGCGGGGCCATCTGCGATGAGATCGTCGCGCACGATGACCACGGTCACGCCCGCGGCGCCGGCGTTTTTCTGAGCGCCGGCGTAGATGAGTCCGTAGCGCTCGACGTCGAGCGGCTGCGACAGAAAGCAGCTCGAGACATCGGCGACCAGCGGCACATCGCCGCAAGCGGGCAGCTCGTGGTACATGGTGCCAAAGATGGTGTTGTTCTGGCAGATGTAGACGTAGTCGAGCCCTTCGCCCGCGGCCTCGGCGGCAATGCGCGCGTTGATGTCGGCCATGTCGGGGATGCGGTCGAAGTTGGTGTCCTCGGAGCTCGCGAGCAGCACGGCCTCGCCATATTTGGCGGCCTCCTTGTACGCCTTGTTGGCAAAGTTGCCGGTGACGACGTAGCCGGCGCGGCCGCGGCGCATGAGGTTCATGGGGATGCCCGCAAACTGCAGCGTGGCGCCGCCCTGCAAAAACAGGACACGGTAGTTGTCGGGGATACTCAGCAGGCGGCGCAGGGTTGCCTCGGCGTCGTCGATAATCTGCTGGTACATACTAGATCGATGACTCATTTCGAGCACGGACATGCCGCAACCGCGGTAGTCCATCATCTCGTCGGCGATCTCGGCAAGCACGCTGGTGGGCAGTGCGGCCGGGCCTGCTGAGAAGTTGTGCACACGTGCCATCTTCTAGGTCCCCCTCGGAGTCGTTTGAACGTTCGGGATACTTTAGCACAGTGGAGCGCCGGGCGCGACCGCATCACGGTAAAACTCGAGTGCGCCGCTATGATTTACAGGATGGTTACATGGGGGAGAGGTGCTTTACTTCTCGGGCAAATCCAAATCTGCGAGCGAAGGCATGAGGTTCTCTAGGCGCTTGATTTCTTCGTCGCAAATTAGCTAACCCCTGGTCACTACGACGCGAGCGTGGCGATGACGGCTTCGTCGCCGGCGTATATTAGGGTGTCGCCGTCGGGGATGATGGTTTGGCCGTCGCGCTTGAGCATCACCACGATAAACGGGTGCTTGCCCTGCGGCACGTCGCGCAGGCGCTGACCGGCCAGGCGACCGTGGGGCGTCACGGTGACCTCGCGCAGCGTAACCTCGGCACGCTCTTCGAACGTTGGGGCTGCCATCACCAGAAGGTCGCCTTCCTCGATGACGGTATCGCCGTTGGGCAGTACCGGGTGCGCCCCGTCGCGCAGCACCAAGACCACGAGCATGTCCGTCGCGCTGCCAATATCGGCGAGCGAGCGCCCGGCAAACGGATGGCCAGCGCCCACCTTGAGCTTTACAAACGACATGCCGTCCTCGTCGTGGTAGTCGTTAAAGGTGCGGCGCACGTCGCCGGCCGCATCGATCATATCGAGTTTCTTCGCCACCGCCGGCAGTAGCGAACCCTGCACCACAATGCTCGATACGGCAATCACAAACACCAGGTCAAATAGGTCGTGTCCGCCGGGAACGCCGGCCACCACAGCAAAGAGGCTAAAGACGACCGAAGCCGCGCCGCGCAGACCCGCCCAGCTTACGAGCGCGACTTGGCGAGGATTGGTCTTAAAGGGCGCCAACAGCAGGCCGACGGCGATGGGGCGGCTCACGAAGAGCATAAACGCCATGAGCGCCAGGCCCGGCAACAGCATTTGCGGCAGGCGTGCGGGCGTCACGAGCAGGCCGAGCAAGAAGAAGATCGTCATCTCGGCCATCTCGGTAAGGGTGTCAAAGAAGTGCGCCATCTCGACCTTGCCGGTGATGTCGCTCGCACCCAGCACAGTGCCTGCCAGGTATACGGACAAAAAGCCGTTGCCGCCCAGATAGCTCGGCAGCGCGTAGGCGACGATCGCCACGGCGAACAAAAAGATGGTCTGCGCGCCCTCGGCCGTTGCGTGTGCGCGTTCAATCAGGCGGCTGGATATCCAGCCGATGGCAAGGCCCAGCCCCACACCCAGGATGATCTGCTTGGCCAGCAGCACGGGAATATCGATGTTGCCGCCCGCCGCGAGGGTTGCGAGCACCGCGGTGAGCATGTAGGCGACGGGGTCGTTGGAGCCGGATTCGACCTCGAGCAGCGAGTCGGTGCCGCCCCTCAGCGACAGGTTGTGTTCGCGCAGCACGCTAAAGACGCTCGCCGCATCGGTCGACGCCACGACCGAGCCCAGCAGCATGCCGCCGATCCAGTCGAAGCCCAGCGCGAAGTGTGTGAACACGCCGGTGATGCCGGCGGTGACGACGACGCCGAGCGTGCTCAACAGTACCGCCGGTGCGGCGACAGGTTTGGCACGATCGATATTGGTGTTAAAGCCGCCGTAGAACATGATGAATAGTAGCGCCGTGCTGCAGACGGTTTCGGTAAGTGCGTAGTCGCTAAAGTCGATGTGCGCCGGGCCGTTGACACCCAGCAGCATGCCGAGCGCGATAAAGATGAGCAGGGTGGGGAAGGGGAGCTTTTTTCCGACGGGCTTGATGGTCAGGCACAAAATGATGACGAGGCCGATAAAAAGAAGGATCTGGTTCATGGATAGTGTCCGCTCCTGGGTGGTTGGCGTGGCACGGTCAGTTATCTGCGGTTATTTGTACCCAAAGGTGGTGGGTTTATGGGGGCGGATTGCTGACATGCGCATTTTCGACACGAGGCCGGGGCGGGGGCGGCGCTGGGCGGGGTGTTGATGCTGGTGACGCGGTATTTCCGGGGTGTGCGGGCGGCCGCTTGTGGCCGTTGGCTGCGCCGGCACTTTCCAGCTTTATTGCAACGGAGTACAATGGGTAACGTTTAAGTTCAACTTGAAGTTTTAGTCGTGGCATCGGGCTTCGGCCGTAATGCAGGGAAAGGCGTTCCATGGCGATCTATGTGACATCTGATGCTCACGGGCACGTGCGCGCGCTGGACGAGGCCCTTTCCAAAATCTCGCTGACGTCCGACGACACGCTGTATGTGCTGGGCGACATGATCGACCGCGGTCCCGATCCGGTCGGCGTCATCAACTTGGTGCGGTCGCTGCCCAACACTCGCGTGCTTAAGGGCAACCACGAGCAGATTATGCTCGACGCGATCATTGGTCAGGACCTGCTCGATGCCGAGACCTGGGATATCAACGGCGGTTGGACCACGCGCCAGCAGCTCAACGAAATGGAATTTGAGGCGTACGAGGAACTGGTGCGCTGGATGGCCGGGCTGCCGCTCTATGCGGTGGTCGAGACTGCCGAGCGGCCGTACCTGCTGGTGCACGCCGGCATTCAGGCCGAGGCGGCGCGTGCGTTTTTGCTTGAGCATGGTGTCGATTGCGGCGACGGCAGGGGAGCGGTCGATGCCGATAGCGAGTTGCTACAGCAAATGCTCGCCGTGCAGTCGTCTGATGACTTGCTCTGGATTCGTCACGGCTACTGGGATGCTCCGACGGGGCTGCTTTCTGCCGAGGGCAAGGGTCCGGTCGTGGTGAGCGGCCACACGCCCACGGTATCGCTGGGGCGCTATTGCGAGGTTGGCGGTTTGGCGGGACTCGACGAGGAGTCGGGCCGCGGGCAGATTGTGCGCTTGGGTGGCGAGGGTGCCGCCGGCGTGCCCGATCGTATCGATATTGACTGCGCGGCGGCCACCGGTTCCGAGTTCGGCCGCGTTGGCATCCTGCGCTTGGACGACGGGGCGGAGTTCTACGCAAACATCAACCCGGGCGAATAAACGCTGCAAGGGGTAGCTAATTTGGGACGGGGTCTTTTTGACTACTTTTGTCCTTCTGCCCACCAAATGATTTTTCTGGGACGGGGATTAAATAATCATTTGGCTGCCCGCTAACTAAGTGAGTAGACTTTTTTGGAGATGCCGAGCACCCAACATATTTGCCTCAATAAAACCGCAGGTCACAGACTTGTGCTTTGTCGGCGTGGTCGGGGATTCGGTAAAAGTCTACTCACTTAGTTTTGCGTGATGCATATTGTCCGCAACGAGACCCCAGTCGGAGTGATTCCATCGCAAATTCCGGTGACCGGGGGCAACTAATTAGGCGCCGTATGGGTTCCGGTCGCGCTCGATGCGCTGGCGGATGTGGACGTACTCGACAATCAACAGCACCAGCAGTAGGGCCATGATAGCCAGGTAGCTTACGACGGCACCCATCAGGCCCAGCAGATTGATCAGGATCACCGGGAGCACCACGCTCACGGCAAAGCAGATCAGGTAGATCTTGGTGACGTCTCCAGCGTGGCGCAGCACCGTGATGATGGCGTAGATAAAGTCGATGGCCGCGGTTACGCCGCCGGCGACGACCATCAGCAGTGCCAATGTGCGGTAGCGCTCAAAGTTGAGCCCGTACATAAAGCTCATGAGGGGAATGCCGGGGCCGGCCATAAATGCGGCGCACACGCCGGTGATGGCCACAATCAGCGCCATAACGGCAATAATAATCAAGTCAAAACGGCGGCGCTTGCGCGGGTTCGCCCAAATGCTCGACAGACGCAAAAGCTGCGGTTTATAGATAAATCCGATGCTCAGCAAAATAGCCTGTGCCGGAAAGAACAGGGCATTAAAGTACAGCTGGTATTTGTAGGCCAGCGTGCCTTCCATCACAAACTTGGGCATGCTCTCGATGAGGTTGAACAGGAACAGTGCACCAAAGAGCGGAGCGCACTGGACAAACAGGTGGCCGACCTCGCGCAGGCTCACGCGACGCGATTTTTCGGTCTCGAGCAGGGCGAGCGGCGCGGTGACCAGCACGAGCGAGGCGATGGCGGTGACACCCATGGCCATGGCCGCGATGGGCATGCTGTGTGTAAGGAACAACGCCAAGCTAAAGACCGCGATGACGCCGACGGAGCGTAGCGTTTGGCTCATGCCGGCCAGGTAGAGTTTATCGGCCTGCTGCAGGCGACCCTCGTACACGTCGGCGATGCCGTCGATCACCTTATACAGGTAGACGCCCAGGCCGATCGTCGCCATCTGCGCGTCATAGCCGCGGGCGCTGCTGTACATGAGGCCGCAGCCTAGGGCGAGCGCTCCGCAAAGCCAGCGGTTGAGCTGGTAGGAGGCAAAGGACGTCGTTTCGTCGATGTCCGAGACCTGAAAATTGCGCACGCCGTAGTTGCACGCGATCATGATGAGCGTGCCGGTGACAAAGGCGATGGAGAACTTACCGGCTTCCTCGGCGCCCACAAGCTGCGTGGACACAATGGTGAGCAGGGGAAACGCGAAGCCCCACACGGCGGTGCCCAGGGTATTCCAGAGATAGTCGCGGCGGGTGGCGTGCTCCTCGTATTCGGCTTCCTGCGTGGAGAAGCCGCCGCCGTAGACGGCGCCGAGCAGACGGTTCCACCAGGCGTTCACCATGCGGTGAATGGGGCCGGGCTCGCGATCGCGCTCGCGGCGACGGCGCGTGGCCTGTCCGCTGTTGGGGCCGCCGGCGTTGCGCTGGCTCAGCTCCTGGATGCGCGCGAGCTCTTCGGCTGTGTGAGAGGCGGGGAACAGGCCGTTCTCGATGCGTCCGCCCTGGGCCTTTGCGGTACCGCCGCTCGTTGCGGCGGGGTCGGCGACGCCATTGCGGCGGGCGATGGCGCGGCGAATGCTATCGAGGGGCGTGATGCTCAAAGCGGAGTCCTTTCTGTTGCTGCGCTCTAGTATAGACGCGGCGGCGTTTGCTCGTGTTTTTGAACAGGTTGTTCAATAATTTCGGCGGCACCATTCAGTAGTCGATACTTGGGGACGTTCCTTATGTGCCGGCATTTTAGGAACGTCCCTAAGTGCCGGTATCCGGGGACACTCCTTGGTTGTTGCCTGTTCATGAGTGTCCCCAACGACTAGTCGTTTAAGAATGTCCCCAATGGCTAGGCCGCTTGCCTGTGATTTTTGACCGTTGGGCGGGCGCTTCGCCGTTGCCGCAAAAACGTTTTTGCATATCGGGTACAACGAGCTTTACGTGAGTAAAGTGCGCGTCGCGTCCACGTGTCGCGTTTTTAAAGGAGGCCCCATGCCTGGTGTTACCCCTGCAGATGTTTTGTCCAACTTTGGTATTACGCTGGTCGAAGATCCCGCCGAGAATCAGCCCCGTCTGCTGGTCGATCTACCCGCCGCGGAGCTCGTCGAGCACGCTATCCGCCGCGAAGAAGGCCGCATGGCATCCAACGGCGCGCTGGTGATCGAGACGGGGGAGCGTACCGGCCGTTCCCCCAATGACCGCTTTATCGTCGACACCCCCGATGTCCACGACAAAATTGCCTGGGGCGCCGTCAACCGCCCGCTGTCCGTCGAGAGCTATGAGGCCATCAAGGCCGGCATCGTCGACTATCTCAACGAGCGCGACGTGTTCGTCACCCGCGGCATGGCGGGCGCCGACCGCAACCACACGCGTCGCCTGCTCGTTGCCTGCGAGCGTGCCAGCCAGGCACTCTTTATTAAGCAGATGCTCGCCCGCCCGCTCGCCCGCGAAATCGCGCGCACCGGCGAGCCCGACTTCTGCGTGCTCGCAGCGCCCGGTTACCAGTGCGACCCTGCCATCAAGGGCCTCAACTCCAGCGCCGCCGTGGTCATCAATTTCCAGGAACGCGTGATTCTGGTCGCCGGCACCGGCTACTCCGGCGAGATTAAAAAGTCGATCTTTAGCGTTATGAATTATTTGCTGCCCGTCGAGGACGACGTGCTGCCCATGCACTGCTCGGCTAGCATGGATCCCGTCACGCATGAGACCGCCGTGTTCTTTGGCCTGTCGGGCACCGGCAAGACCACGCTTTCGGCCAACCCCACGCGCCTGCTGATCGGCGACGACGAGCACGGTTGGTCCGATATGGGCATCTTTAACATCGAGGGCGGCTGCTACGCCAAGTGCGAGGGCCTGGACGCGTTCCACGAGCCCGAGATCTTCAACGCTGTTCGCTTTGGCGCCATCTGCGAAAACGTGGTGCTCGATGAGAATCGCAAGCCCAACTATGATGACGTCTCGATCACGCACAATACGCGCGTGGCCTACCCCGTCGAGCATATCCCCAACGCGTGGACCAAGGGCATGGGCACCACTCCGAGCGTCGTACTGTTTTTGACCTGCGATGCCTTTGGCGTGTTGCCGCCCATCTCGCGTCTAACGGCCGATGCCGCCATGTATCACTTTGTGACGGGCTTTACGGCCAAGATCCCCGGCACCGAGGTCGGCGTCACCGAGCCTACGCCCACGTTCTCTTCGCTGTTCGGCGAGCCGTTTATGCCACTCGACCCCATGGTTTACGCCAAGATGCTCGGCGAGCGCATTGCCGACGGCCGCACGCGTGTGTACCTGGTCAACACCGGCTGGATCGGCGGCGGCTACGGCGTGGGTCATCGCATCGAGCTTGCCTACACGCGCGCCCTGGTGGCCCGCGCCCTCGACGGCACCATCGAGGACAGCGAGTTCGTGCACGACGACATCTTTAATGTCGACATTCCCACTACGTGCCACGGTGTGCCCGACGGCATCCTGGTGCCGCGCCAGTACTGGCAGAGCACCGCGCGCTTCGACGAGGCCGCGCACAACCTGGCGGTGATGTTCGAGGAGAACTTCGAGAAGAAGTACTCGCACCTGCCCGAGTCCGTCAAAGCCGCAGGCCCGCACGTTCAAGTACACGCCGACGCCCGTCATCGCGGCCGCGGGCTGCTGGGACTTCGCCACTAGCTTCGCCGTGAGTCCATATCCACCACAAAGGGGACAGGCACCTTTGTGGTGGTTTTGCTCGCGTGGATGACTCGGGTTACAATGCGCCTGACATATCGTCCCCTTCTCCGGATGGGGACAGCGCAAGCGTTCTTGTGACGGCACCGTAGGACTTTGAAGGTGGCCGTTGTAAGGGCACTTTTTGTTTAGGCGCCCTCACTCGGGCGCGCACGATGAAGGGAGCACGTATGAAAGGCTTTATTGCCGAGGATTCATTCTGGGAGCTGTTTCCGCAGGCAGCGGTCGGTGTTGTGGTCGTGGAGGGCATGAAGCCCACGGCTCAGATTCCTCAAGAGGACGTGGATGCGATTGCGGCGTTGCTCGACCGCGCCAATATCGATGTGGAGCGTCATCTGACCAGCGACACTATCAGCGAGAACGCACCGGTCAAGGCATGGCGCGAGGCCTATCGTCTGTTCAAGACCAAGAAAGGCGCCCGCTGCTCGATCGAGAACTTGCTCAAGCGCGTGCTCAAAGGCAAGCCGGTGGGCCACATTACGCCCGCGGTGGACATCTACAACACGGTGTCGCTGACCTACGCGCTGCCCGTGGGAGGCGAGGATCTGCATGCGATCGAGGGAGACCTTCGCTTGAAGGTGACCGACGGTGGCGATGCGTTCTTGCCTCTTGGCGAGGAAGCGGATGACCCGACGCTGCCCGGCGAGCTCGCCTACATCGATGATGCGGGCGCCGTGTGCCGCTGCTGGAACTGGCGCGACGGCGTTCGAACGGCCCTGTCCGACGATTCGGCCGACGCGTTCCTGGCGATTGAGTGCGTGGAGCCCGAGCGAATGGAGGACTGCCAGGCCGCCATCGACCGTCTTGCCGATTTGCTCGAGCGCTATCTGGGAGCGACGGTTGTCGTTAAGACGCTTGTGACCCGCGACAATCCCTGTGTGGAGCTGTAGCGGCGCCTAGAACCTATTGATGCCCAAAATCACCACAAAGGCGCCTGTCCTTTGTGGTGATTTTTATGTTGATGGGTCAACAAATGAGGCACGCAGGGCCGGCGGTCGCTGGATACGGCTAAGATGTTTACCCGTTAGCATTATGCAAGCGAAAGGCGGTCGTCTCCCATGCAGCAGAACGACGAGACACGTTTCGAGGACTTTGTCGGACTGATCAGCGGGCTCTACAAGGAGATCCAGCGCATTAAGACATCCGAGGGCGCAAGGCTGGGCCTCAAGGGCTCCGACGTTATGTGCCTGTACTATCTTGAGCGCAGCAAGGACGGCCTGACTGGTGCTGACCTGGCTCGCATGGCAGGCGTGACCCGTGCCGCCGTTTCGCGCACGCTCGCGCATCTGGAGGAGGGCGGTTACGTTGAGGTCGATGATTCGGGCGATGCCGCCGTTAAGTATCGTGCTCCGGTGCGCCTGACCGCTCTAGGCGGCGAGAGCATGAGCGAGGCGGACCGCATCATTCGCGAGGTGCTCGATACCACCGGTAAGGCTATGGGTGTGGAGCAGCGCGAGCAGATGTATGCGTCGCTGCGCACGATTCTCAACACCTTGCGCGAGATCTAGAGCCGCGCTGGAGCTAGCTTTCAGCCAAGAACTGCATCGTCCCGTTTGAGCGCGTACGCCGTGCCGGGACATTGCTGTCAAAATTCCCTGCGCGAGACCTGCGCAAGAAAGGATTCGCTATGTCCGTCCGCATTATTACCGATTCCGCCAGCGATATGTCGCCGGCGGAGCACCCCGCTCTGCGTGTTCTGCCGCTGTCCGTCACCTTTGGCACCGATGTGTATATGGATGGCGTCGACATCGATCACCAGCGCTTTTACGAGATGCTTGTGGAGCGCGACGAGCTGCCCAAGACCGGCCAGGTCAACCCGTACGCGTTTTCGCAGGCGATTGCCGAAGCACGTGAGGCCGGCGACGAGGCTGTGATTATTACCGTGGGCGCTAAGCTATCAGGCACCAATCAGAGTGCCCGTACCGCACTTGCCGAGGCGCCAGGTGGCGACGTGTTCGTGGTAGACAGCAACAACGTCACCCTGGGCGAGCGCGTCCTGGTCGAGTATGCGCTGCGCTTGGTGGACGAGGGCCGCAGTGCATCTCAGATCGCGGCGGCTGTCGAGGCCGTGCGCGACCGTGTGGTGGTTATCGGCCTGCTCGAGACGCTGGAGTACCTGGTGCGCGGCGGTCGTCTGTCTGCTGCGGCCGGCGCCGTGGGCACGCTGCTCAACGTGAAGCCCGTGGTGGCTGTCGAGGACGGTCTGATCGTGCAGCTGGGCAAGGCGCGCGGTTCCAAGAACGGCCGCAACCTGCTGAACCAAAAGGTCGAAAAGGCGGGCGGCATCGACTTTTCCATGCCGCTGGCGCTCGGCTATACGGGTCTTTCGGATGCGGTGCTCAAGAAGTATATCGAGGACAGCGCGGCACTGTGGGCTGGTCACACCGAGGGCGAACTGCCCGTTCACACCATCGGCGCCACCATCGGAACCCACGTTGGCCCCGGCGCCGTGGCAGTAGCCTTCTTCCAGCCCGCCAACTAACCGACCTGCCATAAACCATCACAAAGGTGCCTGTCCCCTTTGTGATGGTTTATGCTTTTCCGGGTGGAAGGGAGCGAGCAATGGCGTCTTAGGGCTTTTTTGATCGGGTGTACGGGGTGGTCGAGCAGATCCCCGAGGGGATGGTCGCCACGTATGGTCAGGTGGCGCTGCTTGCTGGACGTCCACGAAGTGCGCGGTACGTGGGGTATGCCCTGCATGGCAATCCGCGCCCCGGCGAGATTCCCTGTCACCGCGTGGTGTTTGCCGATGGCCGCATATGCGATGGTTTTGCTTTTGGCGGTCCCGATGCTCAACGTGAGCTTTTGCTAGGGGAGGGTGTGGCGTTTAAGGACGACATGCACGTCGACTTGGCCGCCTGTCGCTGGCCTGCAGGGCTCTAGCGGCTCTGCCGTGGTTAAAACCACCACAAAGGTGCCTGTCCCCTTTGTGGTGGTTCTAGTTTACCTGAGCTAACTTATGGAGAAGCTATGGGGGAACATATTGACGCTACAAAGTAAACCACGGTGAACTATATTGTATTCAGCAACGGAGCAGGCAATAGGCGATGAAAAAGCCTGCCCTGTTGAGTTTGATTCGCATTCCTCCCCTCTGTGCGATTCAACGGTGTACTTCGGGAACAGGCCCGCTGGCAACTAACTGCCAGCGGGCCTGTTCCTGTTTTTCGGGGGAGTGCAATGGGCAGAGCCGAACCGGTCGGGCACCAAAAAAGGCGGACGCACTAGCGCCCGCCCTATAGCAATCGAAAGTTCTAGCCAGCAGATCGATCTAGTACACCATGCCCATGGCGTCCTGAACCTCGGCCAGGGTCTGCTCGGCAATCTCGTTGGCGCGACGGTTGCCCTCGTGCAGCACGTCCTTCACATAGTCCAGGTCGTTTTCGTAGCGCTGACGACGCTCGCGGATCGGCGCGAAGTACTCGTTGACGGCCTCGGTCACGTACTTCTTGAGCTGGCCGGAGCCGCCCATGCCAATCTCTTCGGCAATCTCGACCTCGGAACGGCCAGTGCAGATGGCGGCCGTCGAAAGCAGACCGGACACGCCGGGGCGGTTCTCGGGATCGAATGTGATCATGCGCTCGGAGTCGGTCTGGCTCTTCTTGATGCGCTTGGCCGTCTCCTCGGCGGTCATCGAGATGTTGATGGCGTTGCCGTAGCTCTTGCTCATCTTGCGACCGTCCAGGCCCGGCAGTAGCGGGGTCTCGGACAGCAGCGCTTCGACCTCGGGGAACACTTTGCCGTAGCGGTTGTTAAAGCGGCGGCCGATGGTGCGGGTGAGCTCGATGTGCGGCAGCTGGTCGCGACCGACGGGCACCACATTGCCCTTGCAGAACAGGATGTCGCAGGCCTGGTGCACCGGGTAGGTGAGCAGAAGGCCGGTGAGCTCGTGGCCCGAGGCCTCCATCTCGGCCTTGACCGTGGGGTTGCGCGCCAGCTCGGCCTCGGAGACCAGCGACAGGAACGGCAGCATGAGCTGGTTGGCGGCGGGCACGGCGGAGTGCGCGTAGATCATGGTCTTGTCGGGGTCGATGCCGCAGGCAAGGTAGTCCATGACCATGTTGTACACGTTGTCCTGGATGTGCTCGGTCGTGTCGCGGTCGGTGATGACCTGGTAGTCGGCGATGAGTACGTTGGTCTTGGCACCCATGTTCTGCAGCTCCACACGGCCCTTGAGGGTGCCGAAGTAGTGACCCAGGTGCAGGCGGCCGGTGGGGCGGTCGCCGGTAAGCATGGTGAACTTCTCGGGCGTTTTTGCCAGGCCCTCGCGAATGGCGTTGCTCTTTTGCAGCGCGACTTCGTAGCTGTTCTCGTTTGGCATGATTACTCCTAACGTATGTTCATTGGTCAAGATGATAACGCGTTTATTGGAGGGGCGGGTCGTAAGTAGGCGAGGGGCGGGAGATCGGCGGCATGTGCGATGGGCGCGGCATGGCTGCGCGTTTGGCCGGCGGCGCCTGGGCGCTTCCTCGGCAGCTTACCCTAGAGCTTGTGGTGGCGCTCTTCCTTACGTTCCTCGGCTGCCTGCTCCTCCTGCTTAAAGGCGGGGTCGTCGGGGGTGACGAGCTCGTCCTCGTGTGTGCGCTTGTTGTAATGGTGGCGCAGCACGGGCTCAAACAGATGTAGATGCTTGGCAAAGGCCGCCGAACCAATGGCGAGCACGGTAAAGATGAGCACGCGCATGGGCACCTCGACCTGGTTAATCGCGGCGGCGCCGGCCGAAAGCATGATGCACCAGGCGTAGATGAGGAGCACTGCCTGTTTTTGGTTGTAGCCTTCTTGGATCAGGCGGTGGTGGATGTGGCCCTTGTCGGCCTGCCCGATGCTAATGTGGGCGCGCTTGCGGCGCACGATGGCGCTAAACGTGTCGATGATGGGCACGCCGGCAACGATGAGCGGAATGATAAGCGAGGTGAGCGCGGCGGTGCGGCTCACGTTGAGCAGCGAGATGGAGCCCAGCGCAAAGCCCAGAAGCAGCGACCCCGAGTCGCCCAAGAAGATGCTTGCGGGGTTGAAGTTGTAGCGCAAAAAGGCCAGACAGGCGCCAAAGAGCGCAATGGAGAGCGCGGCGGCGTCGATGCGGCCCGAGAGAACGGCCATCGAAAACATGGTGAACGACGCGATGCCGCAGATGCCCGTGGCCAAGCCGTCGAGGCCGTCGATGAGGTTAATGATGTTGGTGAATGCCACCAGATAGATCACGGTGATGGGGTAGGCGAGCCATCCGAGCATGATCTCGCCGGGGGCAAACGGGTTGACGATGACGCCGATCCGTAGGCCGCCGATACAGGCGATAAGCGCGGCGAGGACCTGTCCGGCCAGCTTTTGCTTGGGCTTGAGCTGGAAGACGTCGTCGATAGCGCCGGTCGCAAAGATGACGGTAAAAGAAAGCGCAAGTATGGGGTAGCTGATGTGCAGACGGGGGTGGGGCACCAAAACGGGCGGCCAACCCAGGTACCAGGTGCCTAGGATTTGCACAATACAGGCAACGACCAGGCCCAAAAACACCGCCGTTCCGCCCAAACGCGGGATGGGCTTGGTGTTGATGCGGCGCTTAGAAGGATAGTCGACGGCGTCGAGCTTAATTGCCAAGCACTTGACCAGGGGCACCGTGAGGAAGGTCGTGATGAAGGCCGCTGCTGCCACGCATAGATACGGTATGTAGCTCGGGGATGAAGCCATGAATCTAAAAACCGCCAAGCGTCGAAGGAAAAGGTCAAAGGTTGCTAAGCGCAAAGGGCATAGCCGAACCATGATACTCGACCAAGGGGGGTGCATGGAATTGCACGCAGCGATAATCACGCGCTTACCAGATATTAGGGTATTGTCGATAGCTTGTCGGGATACCGGCGGGGATCCATATGGGCTGTAATGGTGGTTTTCGGCAAAAGAAAACCACCCCCCACGTTACGAAAATGAACCCACCTAAAACAGGTGGGTGCCCTCATCGACTGTTCCAGCGTCCTTAACAACGAAGGATACCTGTACTAGGTACGACTGTGTGGGCTCCCTAAATAAACGCGACGGTTCACCCAGTTGCTCCGCGGGGGGCGGAATACCTACATCATAAAGCGGCACTTTGTGGATTCCAGTCTTGACATTACAAAAATCGTGTCGGACGATTACGGCGCCTTATGGACGGAGCCGTCTACGCGGCCTGGCCCTTTACGTTTGAGCTGCTGAATCGTTGTTTTGGAGCATGTTTTTATGCCGACGTCGTTGACCGAACTTTTTTCGCCCGCCTGCCATTTGTGTCCGCGCCGTTGCGGTGCGGCGCGCGATGAGGGCGCGCGCGGCGTATGCGGTGCTAACGACACGCTCAAGGTGGCCCGCGCGGCGCTTCATATGTGGGAGGAGCCGCCTATCTCGGGCGAGGCCGGTTCGGGCACGATTTTCTTTAGCGGCTGCTCGCTCAAATGCGTCTATTGCCAGAACCACGAGATCTCGACCGGCAATTTTGGCCTTGAGATTTCACCTGAGCGCCTGGTCGAGATTATGCTGGAACTGCAGGACCAGGGCGCCAACAACATCAACCTGGTGACTGCGACGCATTATGCTCACCTGCTGCCGGCCGCGATTGCCGCAGCGAGGGAGCGCGGGCTGGACATCCCGATCGTCTACAACACGAGCGGCTATGAGCGGGCGAGTGCCGTTGCTGCCTTGGGTGACTTGATCGATGTGTGGCTCACCGACTTTAAATATGCCGATGCCGGGCTTGCGCAGTCGCTTTCTCATATTAAGGACTACCCGCGCGTGGCCGTGTCGGGTCTGGCCCAGATGGCGCGCGAGATCTATCGCCGCGGGGGAGAGCTGATGGATGACGACGGGCTCATGAAGCGCGGCATCATCGTGCGCCACCTGGTGCTGCCGGGGCATGCTGACGACTCGTGCCGCGTGTTAGACCTGGTGTGGCAGACGGTGGGCGACGTGCCGATCTCGGTCATGAACCAGTACACGCCCAATGCGCTCATGCGCGAGCAGGGCGGCGACCTGGCACGCGCCGTGACGCGCGAGGAGTACGAGCAAGTGCTCGACCATGCCGACGATCTGGGCTTTACGACGATGTTCTGGCAAGAGGGCGGCGCGGTAGACGAGAGCTTCACCCCGGCCTTCGACACCACCGGTGTTCTTACCAGCGCAAAGTAGTGCGTTCGTCGATGATTTTTCTGGGACGGGGATTAAAAAATCATCGAGAGGATTGCCTGCTCGAAAAGTTGCCAAAATAGCCGCGCCCCAAAAAGACTGGTTATTGGGCGTTGACAGTTGGCGAGCCGTAGGTAAAATATCGACTTGTCCTGGGGACGTAGCTCAGTTGGGAGAGCGCTGCCGTCGCATGGCAGAGGCCGAGGGTTCGACTCCCTTCGTCTCCACCCTTGGATTTGATAAGCCGCTGACATTGTGTCGGCGGCTTTTTTTAAAAGAAAGGGCTGTACCATGGCCGAGCTTGAGTCCCAACCATTGTCCGACGAGGAGCGCGCTGAGTTGGAAGAGCTCCGCGCTGAGAAGGCCCGCCGCGAGGCCCAGGAAGAGGCCCGTCGCGAGCGTGAGGAGCTGGCTGCCCTGCGTGCCGAGCGTTCGAAGGCCGAGGAGGTCGCCGCGAACGCCGCATCCGCGCCGGCGCCCGCACCCAAGCCCGCTGCCGCGAAGCCTGCACCTGCCGCGCCCAAACTTCAGCCTAAAAAGGCCGTTCGTCCCAAGTCCGTCGAGCCCAAGCCGAGCCGTGACGAGATGACCTTTGCCCAGCGCATGGTTGCCTCCAAGGAGCCTACGGGCGAGAACGAGATCCCTGGCATGGCGCCGGCTCAAAAAATCATCATTGTCCTTGCCCTCATCGCGTTTGTCATCTTTATGAGCTACACGATTCTGACCAGCATGGGCCTGCTCTAACCGATTTGCATCGGCCGTCATGTCCGCATCCTCTGCTCTCGTCCAACCCTCAAATTCTGCACCACACATCCGAAAGGTCGCCCCATGGCTTTGACCGACATCTCGCATCCCACCGACATTGCAATGCTCACCGATCTGTACGAGCTCACTATGGCCCAGGGCCTGTGGGAGAGCGGCAAGGCCAATGAGCAGGGTTGTTTTACCGCGTTTTACCGCGACCATCCTTTTGGCAGCGCCTATGCCGTCATGTGCGGCACCGCCGAACTGCCCGAGCTGGTCGAGAATCTGCGCTTTACGCCCGAGGACATCGACTACCTCGCCTCGCTCCAGGCCCCTGCCGGCGGCGCGATGTTCAAGCCTGGATTCCTCGACTACCTGCGCGATTTTCGTGCGCATGTAAACATCGACGCCGTGCCCGAGGGCGAGCTCGTCTTTCCGCGCGAGCCCATGGTGCGCGTCACCGGCCCCGCGCTGGAGTGCCAGCTGCTCGAGACGGCGCTGCTCAACATCGTCGGGTTCCAGACGCTTGTCGCCACCAAGACGGCGCGCGTGGTGCTCGCCGCCGACGGTCGCCCCGTGGCGGAGTTTGGCCTGCGCCGAGCCCAGGGTCCCGATGGCGGCCTGGCCGTTGCGCGCGCGAGCTACGTTGCCGGCTGCTCCTCTACGTCCAATGTGCTCGCCGGCCGCCGCTACGGTATTCCCGTCTTTGGCACACATGCGCACAGCTGGGTGATGAGCTTCGATTCCGAGCTCGAGGCCTTCCGTGCCTTTGCCAAGTCGAGCCCCAAGAACTGTACGCTGCTCATCGACACCTATGACGTGCGCGAGGGCTGCGAGCATGCCATTACGGTTGCCAAGGAGATGGAGGCGGTGGGCGAGCGTCTATCGGCTATTCGCATCGACTCCGGCGACCTCGCCAAGCTCTCCAAGTATGTGCGCGGTCGTTTTGATGCCGAGGGCCTGCCCTATGTGGGGATCTCGGTTTCTAACGATCTGGATGAGTACACGATTCAGTCGCTGCTCGACCAGGGCGCGCCCATCGACAGCTTTGGCGTGGGTACCAAGCTCGCGACCTGCTATGACCAGCCGGCGCTGGGCGGCGTGTACAAGCTTTCCGCCCGCCGTGCGAGCGAGGCAGATCCATGGACGCCGGTGGTCAAGCTCTCCGAGCAGCCCTACAAGCGCACGATCCCGGGCGTGCAACGCGTGCGCCGTTATTACGACGGCTTTGGCGGCCCGGTCTGCGACATGATCTACGACGAGGACCATCTGGCGGGGGAGGGCGCCGCGCGCGGCAATACCCTCGTGGCCGTGAATGATGCCGCCCTGGTGACTGACGTGTCCGAACTTGAGTATCGCGAGCTGCTGGTGCCGATCGTGCGCGATGGCAGTGCGGTGGCTCCGCGTGAGAGCATCCAGGACGCGCGCGAGCGCTGTGCTTGGGCGCTCGATCATCTGGACGCAGCTTTCAAGCGCTTCCTGTACCCGCAGACCTATGTGGTGGGCATGGAGCAGGGCCTGGCTCAGGTGCGCGACGAGCTCGTACGCAAGAACATGGCCGCGGCCTCTGCTTTTCCCTGGGCTCACTAATTCCTTGGGCGGTAGGGGCGAGTCACGCTCCCTTGGCCGCCAGCTCGGCCGAACCCTCCACAGTTGATTGGTTTGACGTATGACGACTTCTTATAAAACGATGGTGGTAAAGATCGGTTCGTCCACGGTGGTGGGTGCCGATGGCAAGGTCAACCGCGCCTTTATCGGCGGACTTGCCGATCAGGCCGCAGCGCTGCGCAAGCTCGGCTGGCGTCTGGTCGTGGTGAGCTCGGGCGCTATCGCCTGTGGCTATCCCGTGCTGGGCTTCGAACGCAAGCCGGTCGGTGACCTGCCGAGCTTACAGGCTTGCGCCTCGGCCGGTCAGTGCATCATCTCGTCGGCCTACGACGAGGAGTTCCATGCGCGCGACCTGCTCACCTCGCTCGTACTGCTCACGCGCCACGACACGGCCCGCCGCACGTCCTACCTGCATGCGCGCGACGCCCTGCTGCGCCTCGTGGAGCTTGGCGTGGTGCCGGTCGTCAACGAGAACGATACCGTTACCGTCGATGAGATTAAGTTTGGCGACAACGACACACTGGCGGCGCTTGTGAGCTGCCTGGTTTCTGCCGATCTGTGCGTGACGCTCTCGGACATCGATGGTCTCTATACTGCCAATCCGCATGAGGACCCCACGGCCGAGTTTGTTCCTGTCGTGCATAAGATCGATGCCAAGATTATTGCCTCGGCGGGCGATTCTTCCACATCGGTGGGAACGGGCGGCATGATTACCAAGATCCGCGCGAGCCGCATCCTGATGACGGCGGGCATTCAGAGCGTGATTTGCTCGGGCGAGGAGCCCGATACGCTCGTGCGCCTCGCCCGCGGCGAGAGCGTGGGCACGCTGTTCGATCCGCCGGCGGAGCGTCTGGACATCGCACCCCGCAAGCTGTGGATCGCACTGGGCGACAAGGCGCATGGCTCGGTGACGGTCGATGATGGTGCTGCGAAGGCGCTGGTCAGCCGTGGCTCTTCCTTGCTTGCGGTGGGTATTCGCGAGGTCGATGGCCAGTTTGCCGAGGGTGATGTGCTCGATGTGTGCGACCCGAGCGGTATGGTCGTCGCCCGCGGTATCGCTGAGGCCGATTCGGACGTGCTGGAGCTTGCAGCCGGTCGCCGCCAGGACCAGATCGCCGGCAACCGCCTGCTGGCAGACCTGGCCGAGAAGCCCGCGATCCATAGGGACAACTTGATAGTGTTTGCATAAAGAGAGGCAGCGCTGTGGCTCGTTTTGCCAGCAGTGCTGCCTCTCCTTTTCCGGCACTTGGGGACGTTCCTTTTGTGCCGGCAGACGGGGACACTCCTTTGCTAGAAGATCTGGCGCAGGTTTCCGCGGTTGAGGGCTTCGTCGAAGAGGTGCTTGAACACCACGCTGCCGTGCAGGCCATCGTGTTCAAACTCGTTCGTCACCCAGGCATGCGAGTTGCCCACGCGGCTGAGCGTATCGAGCTGCAGGCCCGAGTCCACGTACATGTCATCGAAGTACACCGCGGCCTGGAGCGGCACCTCGTTGCAGGCCAGGCGCTGCGGGTCGTAGATCTTGTCCCAGCTGGTGTCCTCCATCAGCAGATCCATCGCGGGCTTGAAGGGCTTGAGCTCGGGCATCTGCTCGAACATCCACGGGAACATGGCCTCGCCGGTAAACATGAGCGGGCGCGCGAGGGTGTCGAACTCGGCGCGGTGTGCCTTCTCTTCAGCTGCGGCCCAGCCAATGGGCATAGTGTCACCGTCGGCGTATATGAACTCCTGCAGCGTCCAGTACAGCGGATTCGTGCGCGTGTTGGTACGCTCGAAGGCGCGCATCAAAAAGCTGTCGGATACCGAGAAGCCGCAGCTCAGTGTACCGTTGCCTGTAACAAACGCGTGATCGATAATCCAATGCATGCGCTCAAAGCTCGGCTTCATGCCAAAGTCGCTGCCCATGAGCTGTAGGCGCTCGACCGTCATCGGCGAGCCGTCGAGCAACACGGGCTTTTGCTCCTCGAGGGCATCTGCCAGGGCCGCCACGCGCTCGACGTCGGCGGGGTAGCGGTCGTAATACTGCTGCGTCTTGGCTGCCATGCGTGGGAAGGTGTGCGCGTAGACCTCGCTGGCGCTCGCCGGCACGTGCGGAATGCCGCCGCAGGTAAAGCTTGCCGCCACGCCCTCGGGGAAGAGCGACAGATAGCTCAACGTCAAAAAGCCGCCGTAGCTCTGCCCGAGTGTGACCCAGGGCTTGCCGCCAAAGCCCACCAGGCGCAGGTACTCAAAATCGCGCACGATGGAGCTGGCGAGGTGGCGCTTGAGGAAGTCCGCCTGCGAGCGGGCCGCATCGGCGCCGGCTGCCTCGGCGCGATCGCCCAAGGTGGCAATCGTGCGTCCGTCCACGCAGCTACTGCGTCCGGTGCCGCGCTGGTCGGGCAGGACCACGCGGAAGTGCTTGACGGCCTCCTCGATCCAGCCATCGCTTGTGGGTGACAGCGGACGCGGGCTCTCGCCGCCGGGGCCGCCCTGCAAAAACAGAAGCAGCGGCAGATCGTCGTTGATGCGGTCGGGCGCGCAAACCACGCGGTAGAAGAGCTTGATGCTCTCGGGCGCGCCGGCGATTGGTGCCGGCATAGCGCCGCGGCGCATGGTGCTGCCGACGGCCAGGAGCATTGGCTCCAGGCCGCGCCAGTCGAGGGGGACGTCGATGCTGTGGTCCTCGACATACAGGCCGGGGACGTGGTACGAAGTAATGAGGGCCATGTGAGTCTTCCGTTCGTTGCGGTGTTTCGGGTTGACCAATTCTACCGCCGCGGGCGAGGCCATGCGCAAATCGGCTACCATGGTTGCAAACTTCTAGGAGAAAGGGCCGTCCATGTCGGTCGATATAGCCACGTATGTCCACGATCTTGCCGTTGCCGCTAAGGCAGCGTCGGCCTCGCTTGCCACGGCGAGCGACGAGCAGCGCCAGGAGGCCGTGCGCGCCATGGCCGCAGCACTGCGCAACGGTATCGACTCCATCGTCGCCGCCAACGAGCTCGATATGTCCGCTGCGCGTGATGCGGGCACCTCGGTCGGATTGCTCGATCGTCTGCTGCTGACGCCCGAGCGCGTCGAGGGCATGGCCGCCGGCCTGGAGAAGCTCGCCGAGCTGCCCGATCCCGTGGGCCGCGTGCTCGATCACCGTGTGCTTGCGAGTGGCGTGGACCTTACGCGCGTGAGTGTGCCGCTGGGCCTGGTTGCCATGGTCTACGAGGCGCGCCCCAACGTGACGGCCGATGCCGCGGGCATCTGCATCCGCACCGGCAACGCCTGCATCCTGCGCGGCGGTTCGCTGGCCTATCACTCGTGCGCCATGATTGCCGAACTGCTGGCCGATGCACTCGAGGCCAAGGGTTTCCCGCGCGAGGCTATCTCGATGATCGAGTCCACCGACCGCGAGGCCACCGGCGAGCTCATGAAGCTCCGCGGCATCGTCGACGTGCTCATTCCGCGTGGAGGTGCGGGCCTGATCCAGCGCTGCGTGCGCGAGTCGCTCGTGCCGGTGATTGAGACAGGCACGGGCAACTGCCATATCTACGTGCATGAATCCGCCGACTTTGATAAAGCACTCAACATTATTGTCAATGCCAAGACCCAGCGCGTGGGCGTGTGCAATGCCGCCGAATCGCTGCTGGTTGACCGTGCCGTTGCAGATCGCTTCCTGCCCGCAGTCGTTGCCGTGCTGCACGGCCACGGCGTGCTGATTCACGGCGACGATGCCACGTGCGCCGCATGCGCCGACGCTGGGCTTGTCGAGGGCGACGACTATGTTGCCGCGACTGAGGAGGACTGGGGCCGCGAGTACCTGGCGCTCGAGATGAGCGTGAAGGTCGTGGCGAACGAGGACGAGGCCATCGCGCACATCAACCGCTATGGCACCATGCATTCCGAGGCCATCATCGCCGAGGACACGGATGCTTGCGAGCGCTTTCTGGATGCGGTCGATGCCTCGGCCGTGTACGCCAATGCCAGCACGCGCTTTACCGACGGCGGCGAGTTTGGCCTGGGCGCCGAGATCGGCATCTCGACCCAAAAGCTCCACGCCCGCGGTCCCTTTGCCGCCGAGGCCCTCACCACCTACAAATACAAGCTCCGCGGCACCGGCCAGGTCCGTCCCTAAACCTGTTGCAAACGAAAAACCACCACAAAGGCGCCTGTCCCCTTTGCGGTGGTTATAGGTGGCGTGGGCGGTTAGGCCTGGAAGGTGTCGCGATCGGGAGCGAAGGATTGCATGGCCGCGATGGTACGGTCGAAGAGCTCGGGAAGCTCCCAGCCCAGCATCTCGGCGCCCTGCGAAATCACGTCACGCGAGCAGCCGGCGGCAAAGCGCTTGTCCTTGAACTTCTTCTTGAGCGACTTGGTCGTAAAGTCCATGACGCTCTTGCTCGGGCGCATGACGACGGCGGCTCCGATCAGGCCGGTGAGCTCGTCGCAGGCGAACAGTATCTTTTCCATCTGCAGTTCGGGCTTGGGCAGCGAGGTGTTGAAATCGGACGTGTGCGTCTGGATGGCGCGAATGAGCTCGGGAGAGGCGCCCTCGCCCTCGAGGATCTCGGCCGCATAGATGGTGTGGTTCATGGGGTCATCCTCATGCTCCTCCCAATCCAGGTCGTGCAGCAGGCCGACGATGCCCCAAAACTCCTCGTTCTCGGGGTCGAACTCGCGCGCAAAGTAGCGCATGGTGCCCTCGACCGTTTCGCCATGGGTGATGTGGAACGGGTCCTTGTTGTGCTCGTTGAGCAGTTCGAACGCACGGTCGCGGGTGATTCCGGCGGTAAGTGGCTCTGCCATAAGAGGCTCCTTGTGCTCGTAGGTATCGCTAAGAATGAATACTACTAGAACGACTAGAACGAAAAAACCACCACAAAGGTGCCTGTCCCCTTTGTGGTGGTTTTTGGCGCGGATGGGTTAGTTGAGGGCGGCTTGGGCTAGGCGGGCTTCGGCGTCCTCTTCGGTGACGCCCAGGGCCACGGCGAACTCCTCAATGGAGCGGCGCTTGGCCTCCTTGAGTACGCGCATGTAGTAAGAGCTGGGCTTTTTATCAGCTTCCTCGGCCTGGCGAATGCGGTGCATCATGGTCTTTGCCACGCGGACCGTCTCGGGCGCGCCCAGCTTGAGCTGCTGCTTAAAGTGCGTCTCCTCAAGCGAGCTGTTACGCTCGGTAAAGGTGTCGCACTCCAGCTCGTCATAGTGGCTCAGCAGGTGCTCGGCATCTTGCTGGGAGATGGCGGCATGCAAACGATCGGCCTGCGCCACGGGGTACATGAGGATCGTCTGCGCATGTCCCTGCTTGGTCTCGAGCAACAGCATGGGCTGCGGCGTGTCGTCCCTAAAACCGACGACGGTGCAGACTCCCTGACCCGGATGAATGACGTGTTGACCGATTGAGAACATGCTACCTCCAACTTATACGAATTTACGTATGTCTAGAATAACACGCTGACGTGCGCAAACCCTTACTTTATGCAGGAAAAGCACACAATTCTGATAGGTAAGAGTATTCGATAACAGACGCAGCTCATTCACACCTTTATGCATTTTCAACGCCTGCATAATCTGCAGGCAGACCGGCATCTTTGAGTGACTCCATGTAAGCTGTAGTCATTTTTGTGCATATGCAATATCTATTAGCTTTACCCTGCGACAGTGCCCGTCGCTTGTGATAGAGTGCTACAAACTCTGGCTTTTGCCCTACGAGTGACCAAGAGCTCGGGGGCTTTAACACAAGGAGGATCTATGCCCGAGAAGATTGAAGAGCTGGTACGCGCTGCGCTTGCAGCGGCCCAGGAGGCCGGCGACCTTTCCGCATTTGAACTTGACGATTGCGCTATCGAGCGACCGGCTGATACTTCTCATGGCGAGTGGACCTCCACCATGGCTCTGAAGTCCGCCAAGCTGGCTCACTGCGCCCCGCGCAAGATCGCCGAGGCCGTCGTTGCCCATATGCCCGAGGACCCCGCGATCGAGAAGGTCGAGATCGCCGGCCCCGGTTTCATCAACTTCTACCTCTCCGTCGCCGTCAAGAACGCCATCTTTGGCGAGGCCCGCGAGAAGGGTATGGACTTTGCTAAGTCCAACGTCGGCGGCGGCCTGAAGACCCAGGTCGAGTTCGTTTCCGCCAACCCCGTCGGCCCCATGCACATCGGCCACGGCCGCTGGGCCGCGCTGGGCGATTCGCTCTGCCGCGTTATGGACCACGCCGGCTATGAGATCCAGCGTGAGTTCTACATCAATGACCACGGCTCTCAGATGAACACCTTCGGCAACTCCATCAGCACGCGCTATATGCAGCTTGCCGACATCATCGCCAAGCAGGGCGTTGATATCGACGAGGCTCACAAGCTGCTGATCGCCGACCGTGACGCCTTTGTTGCCGACGAGAACGACGAGCACCCCGAGACCCATCCGTATCAGGACAACTTTGCCGAGACCTTGGGCAAGGACTCTTACGGCGGCGACTACATCATCGACGAGGCCGCCGAGTTCTGGCGCACCGACGGCGATAAGTGGGTCAACGCCGATCCTCAGGAGCGCATGGAGAGCTTCCGCGAGCGCGGCTATGTAAAGATGGTCGATAACATGCGCGACCTCTGCCACGCCGTCAACTGCGACTTCGATCGTTGGTACTCCGAGCGCTCGCTGTATGTGAAGGACACCGAGGGCGAGACCGCCGGCACCTCCGCCGTCGACCGCGCTTTTGAGAAGCTCGACAAGATGGGCTACCTCTACACCAAGGACGGCGCCCTGTGGTTCCGCTCCACCGATCTGGGCGACGACAAGGACCGCGTCCTGATCAAGTCCGACGGCGAGTACACCTACTTCGCCTCCGACGTCGCCTATCACTGGGATAAGTTCCAGCGCGTCGATCACGTCATCGACATCTGGGGCGCCGACCACCACGGTTACATCGAGCGCGTACGCTGCGTCTGCGACGCTCTGGGTTACCCCGGCAAGTTTGAGGTTCTGCTGGGCCAGCTCGTCAACCTGCTGCGTAACGGCAAGCCCGTCCGTATGTCCAAGCGCAAGGGCACCATGGTGACCCTGCAGGAGCTCGTCGACGAGGTCGGCTCCGATGCCGCTCGCTACACGCTCATCTCCAAGAGCTCCAACCAGATGGTCGACTTCGACATCGAGGCCGTTAAGAAGCGCGACAACTCCAACCCGGTCTATTACGTGCAGTATGCTCACGCCCGCGTGTGCTCCATCCTGCGCCGTGCCGCCGACGTTACCGCCGAGCAGGCCGACGAGATGGGCATGAAGGCCGTTGCCGCCAAGGCCATCGGTGAGAACGTCGATTACTCGCTGCTGACCGACCCGACCGAGCTCGCCCTTTCGCGCAAGCTCAACGAGCTCACCGACCTGATCGCCAGCTGTGCTCGCGATCGCGCTCCGTTCCGTCTGACCCACTTTGCCGAGGAGCTCGCCGGCGACTTCCACAGCTTCTACGCTGCCTGCCAGGTTCTGCCGAGCGAGGGCCGTCCCGTCGACCCCGAGCTTTCGCGCGCCCGTCTGGCAGCTTGCGACGCTGTCCGCGTGACGCTCGCCCTGGTGCTTACCCTCGTTGGCGTTTCCGCGCCCGAGCAGATGTAATCTGCGGGTCATTTGACCGTGTAGGTTTGGTTTAACTGAGCCCTATAAGCCCGATCTCCTACGGAGGTCGGGCTTTTTTCGCAAACGCCGACGTATTGATGAATTTGGAACTGCTGGAAATACGAAACCATGCCGGTTTACTACGATGAATTGAGGAATTCTAACC
Organism: Collinsella aerofaciens; assembly: GCF_902364355.1. Taxonomy (GTDB): domain Bacteria; phylum Actinomycetota; class Coriobacteriia; order Coriobacteriales; family Coriobacteriaceae; genus Collinsella; species Collinsella aerofaciens_AF. The sequence continues at coordinate 55,899 of NZ_CABJDK010000001.1, read as the reverse complement.
ACGCCGGCTTTTTGCTAAAAAGTGCAAGGCATCTACCTGCGGTTTTAGTTCAACAAGTTTCGGAGTGGTCGTGGTTGAGCGATTCATCGTAGTAAACCGCCATAGTTTTGGCGGAGGCAGTCAGATTTGTGGGTGGCAAACAAAGAGTGTCCCTTTTGACTAGCCGTTTAAGAACGTCCCCAATGACTAAGTTGCAGGTGGTTGCGGTTGTGTTACACTAACGCTGCGTGTATGACGCAATCATCTCGATACAGATCAATGATGCCCGTCGCTCACTCGACGGAGCTAGACTGTTTAGCCGCCCTGAAGGTATATGCAGGGAGCATGTGATCACAGGGCTTGAAAAGAAAGTTGAGCAAACACTGTGTCTGATCAACAGCAAGAAAACGAAATAACGACGGCGCAAACCGCTCCCGCTGCACCGGTTGCGTCGGACCAGGTCGCGATGCCTGCACCGGTGCAGGCATCGGTTCCTGATGCCCCCAGGGCCGCTTCGACGTCTGCGCCCGCATCGGCTGAGAAGGTCGCGCCTGCTGCTGGCGAGGGAGTTGCCCCTGCGGCCGAAGAGGATGCCGCGCCCGTAAAGCCCAAGCGCACACGCCGTGCGCCTAAGCCCGCCGCTGACGGCGAGGAGGCTGCAAAGCCCAAGCGTCGCACGACGCGTGTCACGCGCGCGAAGCGACCCGTTGCCGCCGATGCCTCGGCCCCCATTTCCGATGAGGTTGCACAGGCCCGCGCGCTGGCACAAATCAGCGAGGCTCAGGTTGTGCGCGCCCGTCGCCGTGCTGCCGAGCTTGAGGCCGCAGCTCTGACCGAGCTGGTGGCTCCGGCCGTATTCGAGGCGAATACGGCCACCGAGACCCCTGTCGCGGGGCAGCCGACCGAGAAGCCGGCTCCGCGCACGCGTCGTCGTGCGGCCAAGTCTCAGCTGGATGCTGAGCAGGCGGCTCAAGAGTCCGGTGAAGCTCCGGCTCGTTCTGCGGTAGGGGAGGGTGCGCAGCCCTCTGAGTCTGCAGCACCTGCCGAGGCCAACGAGGTTCCCGTTGTCGATCCTGCTCTTCGTCCGCACCGTCGCGGCCGCAAGCCCAAGGCCTTCGTCGAGGCCGAGAAGGCTGCCGCTGCCGCTGCAGCAGCCGCAGCGCAGGACGCCGCGATGACCGCCGCGCCCGCGCCCGTCGCCGACGCTCCTGCCCAGGGAGCCGCTGCCACCGAGGCCGACGCACCCGCCGAGGGCGAGCCCGCCGATGTTCGCCCCGGTCGCAGCCGTCGCACGGCCGATAAGCGCTCGTCCAAGGCCAAGGGTTCGAAAAAGGACGCGTCCGAGGATTCTGGCAACGAGGTCGCCGGGGCGGCCGTCGACTCCGCTCCCGATGCCGAGAACGCCGGTCAGCCGGCAGCCGAGAAGCCCAAGCGTACGCGCAAGAAGTCTGCAAAGGCTAAGGCCGCCGAGCAGCAGGTCGATGCCGAGCCCAATGCCGATGCCGATACCAAGGCCGATAATAAAGTCCCGGCCGACACCGACGCCGCAACTCCGGCGGCCGAGGGCGCCACGACCGCCGAGACCGATGATAGCGCCCGCCCCAACCGCCGTCAGCACAAGCGTAACGACGAGCGCAACGAGCGCAAAGACGAACGCAACAACGACCGCCGTAACCGTCAACGCGATCGCAAGCAGCGCAACAAGGAGCGTAACGCCGCCCCGACCGAGCCTACGCTTTCGCGCGAGGAACTCGCGGCTATGAAGGTCGCCGAGCTGCGCGAAAAGGCCAAGGAGTTCGAGATCGAGACGACCGGCAAGAAGAAGGCCGAGCTCGTCGAGGAAATCTACACCACCGCTGCGAAGGCCGAGGGCTTCCGCGACATCAAGGGCATTCTGCAGATTCGCCCGGACAGCTCCGGCATCATCCATGCCCACGGCTACATGAAGTCCAGCGACGACGCCTTTGTCCCCGCATATCTCATCCGCTCCGCACGCCTGCGTACGGGTGATGTGATCGAGGGCTCGCTGCGCCCCTCACGCGGCGGCGACAAGCGCGCCGGCCTCGCCAAGATCACGACCGTTAACGGCATGGATCCCGAGCAGATCCGCAATCGCCCCAAGTTCGGCGACCTTACCCCGGTCTATCCCAATGAGCCGCTGCGCATGGAGCACGGCAAGGATTCCATCACCGGTCGCGCCATCGACATCGTGTCGCCGATCGGCAAGGGCCAGCGTGGCCTGATCGTGTCGCCACCAAAAGCCGGCAAGACCACGATTCTCAAGAAGATCTGCCAGTCTATCTCGATCAACAATCCCGAGGTGCACCTCATCTGCCTGCTCGTCGACGAGCGCCCCGAAGAGGTCACTGACATGCAGCGCTCCATCAAGGGCGAGGTCGTGGCCTCGACCTTCGATATGCCCGCCGACAACCATACTCGCGTGGCAGAGCTCGTGATCGAGCGTGCCAAACGCATCGTGGAACTGGGTGGCGATGTCGTGGTGGTGCTCGACTCCATCACGCGCCTTGCCCGCGCCTACAACCTGGCCGCTCCCGCCTCGGGCCGTATCCTGTCGGGCGGCGTCGATTCGGCGGCCCTGTATCCGCCCAAGCGCTTCCTGGGTGCAGCCCGCAATATCGAGAACGGCGGCTCGCTCACCATCCTGGCTTCCGCCCTTATCGATACCGGCTCCAAGATGGACGAGGTCATCTTTGAGGAGTTCAAGGGTACCGGCAACATGGAGCTCAAGCTCGACCGCGACCTTGCCGACCGCCGCATCTTCCCGGCCATCGACCCCGTTGCCTCCGGCACGCGCAACGAGGACCTGCTGGTCGACGAGCAGATGCGCCCGTTTGTCTTTGGCCTGCGCCGTATCCTCGCCGGTATGAACAATACCGAGCGCGCGGCCGCATCGTTTATCAAGGGCCTCAAGGGCACTAATACCAACCAGGAGTTCCTGGTGCGTTCGGCAAAGAAGCACAGCGATTACGAGCAGACGTTCTAAGTCGCTCGCTGCACGCGACAACAACCATAGATATGCCAGAAGGGCCGGGTTTAGATCCTGGCCCTTTTCGTATAGCCGCTCGCCAGCGATTATTGACCTCACGACCGGCAAGCAGCGATTTTCCCGTTTCAATCCCGCTTCGTCGCTTGCAATCCCCAAGGGGGTTTCGCATAATAGCTGTTAAGCTTCGCGACGGAAAACGCAGATGAAACGAACCACATACCGTTGCTTTGGGGCATAGCCCCGCTTCATCTTCTCTCGCGCAGCCAACTGAATGATGCGATTTGGGTGCTGGAAGATGGGGAGAGCTCATGGCTTCTTCTGATGCAACACAACGAGCAGTCCTTGCTGGACTTTCCTGCGGAATCGGCCTTGCCGCTCCCGTGGTGATGTATGCTGCCACGCTGCCGTTTTCGTCGGTGAACGAGACGGTCGTCGCGGGCGCTGTTCCCTTTGCCGTGGGTGCGGTGGCGGGCGTGGGTATCTATGCCGCCTCGCTCGGCATTTCTGAATATCGCGCGCAGCATGCCGAGCGCCTGTTCCAGCCCGACGCCATGGGTGGCGCTGCGAACGTCAACCAGCATCAAGATGAGTTCCAGACCGCCTCGATGCCCGCCCAACAGCAGTGGGCTGCCCCTCAGGGCGTTGCTGCTGCGGCTCCTGCCGTTCAGGCAAACGCCGCGCAGCCCTCTTCGGTTTTCTCTGGCCTGACCGGTGCCTTCCAGCGCCGTCGTGCCGACGATGGCGTCCCCACCATCGCCCGTGCCGCAGACGCCATGAGCGAGGCCGACGCCTGGTCCATGATCGATAGCATGCTCGACGACGATTCGCCGGTCAGTTGCGATCCCACGCGCTCACGCGACGTCTACCAGGTCGCTATCGACGAACTCACCTACGGCGGTAAGACCGGCTCCTATAACCGCGATGACATCGCTGCCGCTGCGCGCGCCGTCTCGGGCTCTCATGCCGCTCCTGCGGGCAGCACGGCCGCCTTTGTGGCGCTCGTGGCTAACGCTGCCAACAACGCCGCCACAGCTCAATCCGTTACGTATGACACTGCCGTGCCCGTGACTCCGGCTGCTGCCGCCGCCGACCCCTATGCCGACGAGCCGCTGGCCGTCGACGAGGAGACTATTGCCGCCCGTCGTGCTGCCGAAAGCTCGCTGTGGGGCGCTCCTGCACAGCAGCAGGCGGCGGAGGCAGTGCCGTACAACGTGAACCTTGCCAACATGCCGATCATCAGCGACGCCTCTGCTGCGGCTATCGATCTCGATGACCTTGACGAGCCGGTCATCTCGAATGACATGCCGTATGTGGTCGCTGCCCCGGTCGATGTCCCGGCATCCGCGTCCCAGCCCGTCGCAGTCGACGAGTCTGTCGATGCGACTCCCGAGGAAGACGTCCCCATGGCCGATTATTCGGGCCACGAGGGCATGTGGGCCGCCGCTGCCGCAATTTTGGACGAGGTCGTCGAGCCCGCTCCCGTTGCCGCTCCGGTGTTTACGCCTGCTCCTCAGCCCGCTGCCCCCGCTTACGTTGGTCGCCACAGCGCCGTGTTCCCCGAGGACACCGCGCGCATCTCGCGCGAAGGTATCGAGCGTGCCGAGGCCATCGCTGCCGGCATCATGGAGAACCGTCGTCACGAGCGCGTCAATCAGATTCTCGAGGAGGAGATCGACCGCCTGCAGTCTGCAGCGGTGAGGCGCACGGGCCGTGCCTATCTGAGCGTTATCGAGGGTGGCACCGCCAGCTTTGAGCCGCTCTGTGCGGAGGCATAACTCCTGCATGCTTAAACTCGATCGAAAATGGGCGGTCGCGACCTGCTTGATGGTGCTGCTCATCTGGGGCAATTCGATGGTTCCTGGCACGGGGTCCGGTTCATTGAGCCTGTCGATTATGGAGGCCGTTCGCGGCTTTCTGCACGGCATGGGGCTTCCGTATGAGTGGGTGACCAACTTCGTCGTTCGTAAGTGCGCGCATTTTACCGAGTACATGGTGCTCGGCATTCTGGCGACGCATTCTTTTGATATCGAGGGCCGTCGCACCTTTGACGTGCTGCTTCCCACGGCGGTGTTCCTGCTGTTGATTCCCTCGATTGACGAGACGATTCAGCTCTTTGTGCCCGGTCGTGCCGGCATGATCACCGACGTGATGATCGACTGCTGCGGAGCGATGACGGGCGTTGTGCTTCGATATCTTCTACGATCGCTCATATGTGCCAAAAAGGCCGCCTAGGACACATTGCTTGGTCCTAGGCGGCCTTTCTTTGTTTGGGGGCTTATACGGGGCGTGGCGGCGTTATCCCGTAGGATGGGATTGCCGGACGTTGCGGCGCCCCTTTGGCGCGCCTACTGATGAAGCTCGGCGGCACCCAGGGCCAGGCAGCCCATGATGCCCTGCTTGCCCTCGAGACTGTTGTTGACAATGTAGGTGTCGATATCGTTGACCTCGGGCGTGACGATGTAGCCGTTGAGCATCTCGGCACACTTTTTGCGGGCGAGCGGCACGATAGGGGTGTGATCGGCAACGCCACCGCCGATGATGATCTTCTGCGGGGCATAGCACAGCGTGTAGGTCATGAGCGCCTGTGCCAGATAGCCTGCGAGCAGGTCCATGGCCTCCGGGTCATCGGCCATGTCTCCGGCGCTCTTGCCATCCCAGCGCTTTTTAACGCCGGGACCGGCGATGAGGCCCTCCAGGCAGTTGTCATGGAAGGGGCAGGCACTGTGCTCGCCGATGGTGTCACGCGGGTCGCGTGTGACCAGGATGTGGCCGGCCTCGGGGTGCATCATGCCGTGGACGAGCTGACCGCCCGAGAGCACGCCGGCACCCACGCCGGTACCGATCGTCAGGTAGACAACGTCAGTGAGGCCCTGGGCGCAACCAAAGGTGACCTCGCCGAGGCAGGCGACGTTGACGTCGGTGTCGTAGCCGCAGGGGACGTTGAGCTCGTTTTGGATGGTGCCCAGCAGGTCGAAGTAGCGCCATGCGGTCTTGGGCGTCTCTAAGATCTTGCCGTACTGGGACGAGGCGGGGTTGACCGCGGTGGGGCCAAAGGCGCCGATGCCCAGCGCGGCGATGCCCTTGTCGGCAAACCATGCGTTGACGGCCTCAACGGTCTCCTGCGGGGTCGTGGTCGCGATCTGCTCACGCTCCAGGACCGTACCGTCCGCATAGCCCGTGGCACAGACCATCTTGGTGCCGCCGGCCTCGAGTGCTCCGATAAGCTGCTGCTCTGCCATAGTATTCCTCTCTCTGGGACGAGTTGCTCCGTGACTAAAGTATAGAGCTCTAAACCATTTAAGAAAGCGCTATAAAAAGAAGCCCTGCAACGCGGCGGACGGTGCGAGGCTTCTTTGGATACTTTAGTTGCCGGGCCGTCCTTACCCGCGCGGTTTGATTTTATCACGCAGCGATTTGAGGTTCTCCAGTGCCGCGTTAAGCGTCTCGTCTCGCTTGGCAAAGTGGAAGCGAATCAGATGGTTGACGGGCTCACGGAAGAAGCTCGAGCCGGGTACGGCGCCCACGCCCACCTTGGAGGCTAGGTCCTCGCAGAACTCGAGGTCGCTGTCATAGCCAAACTCAGAGATGTCCATCATGACGTAGTAAGCGCCCTGCGGGACGTTATGCTCAAGACCGATGCTATCGAGCCCCTGGCAGAACAGATCGCGCTTGGCTGTGTAGAGGTCGAGGACTTCCTGGTAATAGCTGTCGTTGAAGTTGAGGGCGGTGACGACGGCCTCCTGCAAGGGAGCGGCGGCACCCACGGTGAGGAAGTCGTGGACCTTCTTGATGCGCTCGGTAATCTCGGCCGGGGCAATGGTGTAGCCCAGACGCCAACCGGTGATGGAGTAGGTCTTGGACAGCGAGCTGCAGCTGATGGTGCGCTCGAACATGCCGGGCAGCGTGGCCATATAGACGTGCTCGTGGGGCGCGTAGACGATGTGCTCGTATACCTCGTCGGTGATGCAGTAGGCGTCGTACTTTTTGCACAGGTCGGCGATAAAGGTGAGCTCCTCGCGCGTAAAGACCTTGCCGCAGGGGTTGGAAGGGTTGCACAGGACGATGGCCTTGGGATCGTTGTCACGGAAGGCCGCCTCGAGGACCTCGCGATCGAAGTCGAACGTGGGCGGGTTGAGCGGCACATAGACGGGCTCAGCGCCCGAGAGAATCGTGTCGGCGCCGTAGTTCTCGTAGAACGGCGAGAAGATGACGACCTTGTCTCCGGGGTTCGTGACCGTCATCATGGCGGCCATCATGGCCTCGGTGGAGCCGCATGTGACCACGATGTTCTCGCTGGGATTGATCGGCATGCCCATAAAGTGCTCCTGCTTGGCGGCAAGCGCCTCGCGCATGGCCTGGGAGCCCCAAGTGATGGAGTACTGGTGGTAGAGCGGATTGGGATCGGTAGCGATGGTGCTCAGGCTCTTGAGCAGTTGCGCCGGGGGATCAAAGTCGGGGAAGCCCTGCGAGAGGTTGACGGCGCCGTACTTATTGGAGATGCGCGTCATGCGGCGGATGACCGAATCGGTAAACGTTGCCGTACGATTGGAGAGTTCTTTCATGCTTGTCCTTTCGAGCATTTGCAGTGGGGCAAGTTTACTCCTATGAAACCGGTGGGAATTGCTCGAAACGCGTTCGAAAAACTCTTTTCAAAATTCTTGAAAATTGGGGCTTGCATCGCGTGGCGTTCCTTGCAATAATAGTCGAGCGCGAAGCGCACAGGACACGGTGGGTGTAGCTCAGTTGGCTAGAGCGACGGGTTGTGGTCCCGTAGGTCGAGGGTTCGAGTCCCTTTACCCACCCCAGTTCTTGCTTCGTATTGATATCGGGTCGTTAGCTCAGTTGGTAGAGCAGGGGACTCTTAATCCCAAGGTCCAGGGTTCGACCCCCTGACGGCCCACCACACGATATCTCCTCTAAAGTCCGCCACCACGGACTTTAGCTTTGGGTCGTTAGCTCAGTTGGTAGAGCAGGGGACTCTTAATCCCAAGGTCCAGGGTTCGAACCCCTGACGGCCCACCAAAGCATGTTAAGACGGTCAATCTCGGTTGGCCGTCTTTTTTATTAACCTCGCATGGGGCCGAACCCGTAAGGGCGCAGACGCTTTACAAGTCGAGCCTGCCCTGGGGGTCGGTGAATCCGTCTGTACCCTCCTTGAGCTTTTTCTCGTCTGCTTTCACGCGACGTTCGAGCTTCTTTGTATCTTCGGCAGGCGGTAGGTTCTCGGGTACAATTCCGCGGTCGATGAGGCTGCCACGCACGCTTGTGTTGTTCTCGACGTGCTCTTGCTTGATCTGGTCCAGACCGTACAGGTCGTGTTCCTCGGCGTTGAAGGCCGTCATCGAGTTCGTAAGGTCCTTTGCTTTGATGAGAACATCGGCTAGCCTGTCCGCCAATGCCGAGCTCTTGGATACGCCGAGCTGTTGCTTCATTTCCGCCGTGCTTCTGCCGCCGAATAACGCTTCATCGCCCTTCGACTTGATGATCGCGAATCCTTTGGAGTCCACGCCGCGTTTGAACGCAATACCCGAGAGCTGTTTCTCTGAATCAGATAGCGAGTGGCGCGCCTGCAAGCGCTGAATCTCTGCGAAGCGCTGCTCTATGAGCTCTTGGCGGCGCGTCTGCACGGCGAAGTACGCCTGTGCGAGCGCGATTTCTTGCTTGTTTGAATCTCCGTTCTGGGCGATTAAATAGCATGCATAGCGCGTAAGTTTGTAGTCTTTAACTGCGCGAGCGGCGACACCGGCAGTTACCATTTTCGTGGTGTCACGAAAATGGGAATCAACTGGAGTTTTGTTTGTTTCGCACGAGACTTTTGCCCTCTTAACAACTTCGGCAAAGTTCTCCCATCGAGTGTACCCCATGGGTTCCATTAAATCGCGTGCGAGCCAATACTCAACGCCTTCTTCCACATTGGCGTAGCTATCAAGTTCGACACGCCACTTCTCGATATCTCTACTGTCCATATCTCCTCCTCGCTGGTCTATTGTCTATGCGGGCTTTGCCCGCTCTGTATTCAGAATTAGGATACGCTGCCGTGCGGACACGAATGGGCCCCGTGCCACTTCGAGTTCACGGGGCCCATAGATATCGATTAGTTGTGTTTTGCTTTAGATAGGTGTCCAGTTTAATTCGCTCGATAGTGCGATCCGAGACTTTCGGTTCGCTTGCGCATGGCTTTGACCATTTCCTGTGCTAGTTGAATCTGCGATTGCAGGCGGGCGAGGGCTGCGATTTCGCTGTCATTGGCGTGTGGCTTACTCAGCGCCGTTGCCTCGTCTTGCAGGCTTTCAAGCTGTTGCAGAGCCTTGGATAGACCTGCTTCGGTCCTGTTGATCATGCAATAGGTACTCATCGTGTGCTTAAGGCTGCGTGTCAGGCGTTCGGCATCTGTTGTGGCAATGCCGTACTGGGGGAGGGCGATATCCGCCTTCGGGGCCACCTCAGGTGCATTCTGTGCTGCCTGGGCTGCCGATGCACCCGCGATGCGTCCGAACACGATGCCGTTGGCGCTTGACAAGCCACCAATGCGGTCGGCGCCGTGCATGCCGCCTGTCGCCTCACCGCAAGCGTAGAGGCCCTCAACGCCCGTGTGCGCGGTCTTATCGATCTTGATGCCGCCATTAGCGGTGTGGGCATACATCGCAACGCGCATCTCGTCAGTCGGGGCGATGCCGTGCTCGTCTTGCAGCCAGGTGGCAAAGGTCTGCACAAACTCTGGGACATCCTCGCGGGGGAAGTCGTAGTGGAGTGCCAGGCCTTCGACACCTGCCTGATCGATGACGAGATCGATAGCGCGGGAGGCCAAGCGTGACGTGAAGGGACCATATCCAGAGCGCTGCTCGAGCAGGTCGTCCAGCTTGTTGTCGGCAATATCTACCGGCTGGTCAACATGTACGTAGCGCCAGGTTTTCTCGTTGAAGACCAGGTTGCGCTTGGGCTCGATGAAGCCGGGCATCATCTGCATGAACTCTATATTAGTAAGTGTTGCGCCGTGCGCCAGCGCGATGGCCTGCGAGGAGCTGAGCACATCAGCCGACGTAAGGCTGCGCTCGAACAGGCCACCTGTGCCACCGGCTGCGATGATCGTGGCCTTGGCAGCAAAGGGCACGATTCGATTTTCGGTGAGGTCGTAGAGCACGGTTCCGGTTATTCTGCCGTTCGTGTCCTCAACAAGGTCGATAAGCTCATGGCGGGGGAGCAGACGAATGCCGAGCGACTCGAGCCGGGCCGTCAGAGCGTCCTCAAGGGGCTTGCGGGTGAGGCCGCGCCACATGCGCGTTTTGTGGTCAAAGCAGGGGATAAACTGCTTTTGCTGAGCGCTCTCAGCGCTTTGCGGACGCTGGAGCTCAACGCCCAGGTCTTGCTCGAGCCATTCAATTGCCTGGGGAATGCCGTGCACAAACGTCTGGACAAGCTCGAGGTCGGCGACACCGCCGCCGACGGTCTGGATGGTGTCGATGAGGTCCTGCTCGTCGCCCTCGTCGACGGGGCCAATAAGGCCCAGACCCCAGGTGCCCGGGAAGAAGCTCGATCCACTCATAGTCTTGCCGGCGCTTGCCACAGCGACGGTTGCGCCCGTGCGTGCCGCTTCGAAGGCGGCGCAAAGGCCCGCAATGCCAGATCCAATTACCAGTACATCAGTCGATTCCATCGGATTCCTTTCTCGTCCGGCGCATTGTCGCACGGGTGATCGGCAATGGGGCCGCAAAGACTCGGCAAATCGGTAAAGGGCAAATATGACAGGTGGGCGTCGTGGACGCTCTGACGCTCCATCTCATCACATCTCGTATTTCGCCCCAACTGATATATCGGCATTAGCTATCCTGCGACAGCGCAAACAAAAAGAGCCGCTACCCGGGTGGGTAGCGGCTCCAAAGCTCAACTATGTGAGCATCGCGCGGGCGCGATTAGGCCTTGAGGGCCTCCTCGACGGCGACAGCGCAGGCGACGGTGGCACCGACCATGGGGTTGTTGCCCATGCCGATGAGACCCATCATGTCGACGTGCGCAGGCACGGAGGAAGAACCGGCGAACTGGGCGTCGGAGTGCATACGGCCCATGGTGTCGGTCATGCCGTAAGAGGCAGGGCCGGCGCCCATGTTGTCCGGGTGCAGGGTACGGCCAGTGCCGCCACCAGAAGCGACGGAGAAGTACTTCTTGCCAGCCTCGAGGCGCTCCTTCTTGTAGGTGCCAGCGACGGGGTGCTGGAAGCGCGTGGGGTTGGTGGAGTTACCGGTGATCGAGATGTCGACGTTCTCGTGCCACATGATGGCAACGCCCTCGCGGACGTCATCGGAACCGTAGCAGTTAACGGCAGCGCGGGGACCATCGGAGTAGGGGATGGTCTCGACGACCTTGAGCTCGCCCGTGTAGTAGTCGAACTGGGTCTTCACGTAGGTGAAGCCGTTGATGCGGGCGATGATCTGAGCGGCGTCCTTGCCCAGACCGTTGAGGATAACGCGCAGCGGCTTCTTGCGAGCCTTGTTGGCGTTCAGAGCCAGGCCGATAGCGCCCTCAGCGGCAGCGAAGGACTCGTGGCCGGCCAGGAAGGCGAAGCACTCGGTGTCGTCGGAGAGCAGCATAGCGCCCAGGTTGCCGTGGCCCAGACCGACCTTGCGGTCCTCGGCAACGGAGCCGGGAACGGTGAAGGCCTGGATGCCCTCGCCGATGATGGCGGCAGCCTCAGAAGCGGTCTTGGCGCCACGCTTGACAGCGAGAGCGCAACCGAGGGTGTAGGCCCACTCGGCGTTCTGGAAGGCGATGGACTGGGTGTTGTTGACGATCTCACGCGGGTTGAAGCCCTTGTCGGTGCAGATCTGCAGAGCTTCCTCGAGGGAGGCGATGCCGTTGTCGGCGAGGCACTTGTTGATCTTGTCAGCGCGGCGCTCGTAACCTTCGAACGTAACAGTCATAGTTATTTCCCTCCCTTTCTACTCGTGAACCGGGAACACGCTGGCGACGGAGTGAGTCTCCTCGTCGGTGCGCGGGTCGATGTACTTGGCAGCGTTCTCCCACTGACCATAGTGGCCCATAGCGCCAGCGATGGCCTCCTCGGGGGTCTTGCCGGCCTTGACGGCGTCGGTGAACTTGCCGAGGTTCAGGAACTCGAATGCGATGATCTCGTTCTTGTCGTTGAGAGCCATGCGGGTGACGTAGCCCTGAGCGAGCTCGAGGTAACGAGCGCCCTTGGCCTTGGTGCCGAACATGGTGCCGACCTGAGAGCGAAGGCCCTTGCCGAGGTCGTCGAGGGAGGCGCCCACGGGCAGGCCGCCCTCGGAGAACGCGGTCTGGCTGCGGCCGTAAACGATCTGCAGGAAGATCTCGCGCATAGCAACGTTGATGGCGTCGCAGACGAGGTCGGTGTTGAGGGCCTCGAGGATGGTCTTACCGGGAAGAATCTCGGAAGCCATGGCGGCAGAGTGGGTCATGCCCGAGCAGCCGATGGTCTCAACGAGGGCCTCCTCGATGATGCCGTCCTTGACGTTCAGCGTGAGCTTGCAGGCGCCCTGCTGGGGTGCGCACCAACCCACACCGTGCGTAAGACCGGAGATGTCGGTAATCTCCTTAGCCTGGACCCACTTGCCCTCCTCGGGGATGGGTGCGGGGCCGTGGTATGCACCCTTGGCAACGGGGCACATGTTCTCCACTTCCTGTGAGTACTGCATGCCTCTCCTCTCTATCGTGTTGGCGTCCCGTCTGGGGGTCGTGGCTGGCGATTGCCGGGCGACCCTTCGAAAGGGACATGACATGCAGCCCCTATAATACCGCGAAATGCACAGAATATTCGGCGAACGGCTCAGTTTTCGTAGCGAGAAGTCCGGAAGTTTTAATTGAAACGGTTTAACTATATGTTCGGTGGTCGCGAACTTCCGTAGAGGGGGTTCGTCTTGGGCAAGCTTTTGGTCAGCTCTTGTATGCGTTGCGGGGTCTGACCTGTTGCAACGGTGCCGTTCGCCGCCCGTTTACTGCCTTTGGCCGCGCGAGTGTATTGTTTTGCGTGAATGTTTTGATGGCACGCTTCAATCGTGCTGTATTGGATGGCAATCAGATCCCGGCGAAGGGAGCGCCATGCAGCGCGTTTGGAGAACGGTTACCGGCTTTTACCATGTCTGTGCCCGCGGTGTGGGCAAGCAGCTCATCTTTGAGGGCGATGAAGACCGGTGGGAGTTTTTGGAGCTGATGCGCGAGTGCTGCCGCGAGGCGGGCGTGACGGTTATCGCCTGGTGCCTTATGGGCAATCACGTGCATCTGGTGCTTGCAGATTACGAGGACGCGATGAGCGCGGCGATGCACCGGCTGCTTTTGACGTACGCGCGGCGGTTCAATAAACGCACGGGGCGCACGGGCCATCTGTTCCAGAACCGTTTTGACCGGCGCTCGCTCGATACCGACCGTTATCTGATGGCTGCCATTCGCTATGTTCACGCTAATCCGCAGGAGGCGGGTATCGCCCTGATCGAGCGTTATCCCTGGAGCAGCTTTGCCGAGTATCTGAGAGCGTATGACAACGATACGACGAGGGGATTTTCGGACCCTTCTTGTGTGCTTGAGCTCTTTGAGTCTGCCAAGGGGTTTCTGGATTATTCTCTGTCGATGCCCGATGGTTCCGATCCAGTGATTCACGATATGGATGAGACAGAGTGGGAGCGGCGTGCGTTTGCCGACAAGATGGCGAAGCGCCTGGGCGTGCCGCTCAACGAACTCAAGACCGTAGCGCCCTCGCGGCGAGATGGAATCATTTTCGCCCTGCACAATGTCGGCTACACGGTGCGCGAGATCGAACGGTATACGGGAATCAGCAAGAGTACCGTCTCTCGTATCGTGCGCGCTTATGCGCGGGTGAATGCTCAGGCTGAGGGCTCGGAATAGAAAATGGCCGAACCACTCTTGTCAAGCGATTCGGCCAACAAAATTCTTAAGATTTGGGACAAATACTACTGATTATTTTGTCCCGTGAGCATGCCGTCGAGGGTGCGCCAGGCGAGCTCGGCGCATTTGACGCGGGCGGGCATGTGCGAGATGTCTTGGAGCTGGGCGGCTTCGTCCAGGTCTTCCAGGTCCTCCTCGGAGAGCTGCTCGCCGCGGATCATGGCGAGGAAGAGCTCTGCCAGGCGGCGAGCTTCCTCGACGGTCTCGCCGGTGATGAGGTCGGCCATGATGTCGGCACTGGCCTGGCTGATGGCGCAGCCGTGACCGGTAAAGGAGGCCTCCTCGATCACGTTGTTCTCGACGCGTAGCTGCAAGGTGAGCTCGTCTCCGCAGCTGGGGTTGATGCCGTCGTGCTCGTGCGTGGGGGCGTCCATCTCGTACTTGTAGTCGGGGTGCGAGTTGTGCTCCATAAACGTGGTGGAGGTGTACAGATTACCCATTGAACGTGCTCCAAACGTGATGCAGGCCGGCGATGAACTTGTCGATATCGGCCTTGTCGTTGTAGAAGGCTACGCTGGCGCGGCAGCAGGCGAGGTTCTCGACGCCCAGCCAGGTGAGCAGCGGCTGCGCGCAGTGGTGACCGGCGCGGATGCAGACGCCGTCCATGTCCATGATGCTCGCGACATCGTGCGGGTGGATGCCCTTGACGTTAAAGCTGACGACGCCGTGATGGTTGTCCCAGTAGATCGAGCCGATGATCTGGACAAAGTCGAGCTGCATAAGCTCGCCCATCAGGTAGTGGACGAGCGCCTGCTCGCGTGCCTGAATGTTTTCGTAGCCAACCGTGTTGACCAGGTAGTCAAGCGCCGCGCCTGTGGCGAAGATGCCGGCGGCGTCCTGCGTGCCGGCCTCGAACTTCTCGGGGACGGGCGCCCAGACGGCGTCCTGCTCGGTGACCGAATCGATCATCTCGCCGCCGGTAAGCATGGGCGGCATGGCCTTGAGCAGGTCCATCTTGCCCCACAGCACACCGATGCCCATGGGACCCATGGCCTTGTGCGCGCTAAAGGCAAAGAAGTCGGCGCCAAGATCGGCCACGTTGACCGGCATGTGCGGCAGCGACTGCGCGCCGTCGACGACCAGATATCCGCCGTACTTGTGCACGAGCTTGCCGAGGTTCTTGACCGGGTTCTCAACGCCCAGGACGTTAGAGACCTGACCCACGGCCAGGATCTTGGTCTTGGGGCCCACCTTGGCAAGCACTTCCTCGGTGGTGAGCTGGCCGGTCTTGGTGGGATAGAGGTAGACGAGCTTGGCGCCGGTCTCGCGGCAGACCTGCTGCCACGGGATCAGGTTGGAGTGGTGCTCCATGATGGTGATGACGACCTCGTCGCCGGGCTCCAGCACCGTGGGTGCAAAGCTCTTGGCGACCAGGTTGAGCGATTCGCTCGTGTTGCGGGTGAAGACGACTTCGTTGGCCTGGGCGGCGCCGATGAGGTCGGCGATCTGCTGGCGGACCTTGGCGATGGCGTCGGTGGCCTCGACAGACAGCGAGTACAGGCCACGCAGGGGGTTGGCGTTCATGCGCTGGTAGAAATCGCGCTCGGCGTCGAGCACGCAAGCGGGGCGCTGTGCGGTGGCAGCGCTATCGAGGAAGGCGATCTCGGGATGCTGCTGGAACAGCGGGAACTGGCCCTTGTAGGGGTTATTCTCGATGTCCACGGTGGGCCAGCCGCGCGAAGCCTCGTCGCTGGCGTCGAGCATCATGGGCTCGGGGGCGGTGCAGGTATCGCATTTAACGTGCTCGGTGTCGATCATGCGAGCTCCTCCTCAAAGTTGTCGATCAGGTTGTTGCCCAGGCGGACGACGGCGGCGCGGGTGCGCTCATCGGTGGCGGAAAGCGCGGCGTCCTCCAGCTTGGCGCGGATGAACAGGTCCTCGGCGGCGTTTTGGTCAAGGCCGCGGCAGGCGAGGTAGAACAGCTGCTCGTCGCGGACGTGGCCGATGGTGGCGCCGTGGTTGCCGGCGACGTCGTCCTCGTCGCACAGGATGACGGGGACAGTCTTGTTGTCGACGCCCTTGTTAGCCAGAAGCACCGTTTCGCGCTCGGTGCCGGTTGCACCCTTGCAGCCGTGCACGAGGTCGATGGTGCCGCGGTAGACCTTCTTGGACGTGCCGGTCAGCACGCCGTTGGCGTCGATCTCGCACTCGGTCTTGCGGCCGCGGTGGCGCAGCTCGTAGTTAAAGTCGCGCACCTGTTCGCGGGCACCCAGGTAATCGGTGTCGATCGTCACCTTGGCGGTGTCGCCCAGCAGGTCGCCGGCAAGGCCGGTGGCGCTGGCGCCGGCACCCAGGACGGTGTGCTGCACGTTGACGCGCGCGCCCTCGTCCAGGAACAGACCGGTGTCGTCGAGTGCGATCCAGCTGTCGTCGAGCGTCTGCGTGCAGGTCACGTTGACGGTGGCGTATTCGTGGGCGCACACGCGCAGCGCGGAACCCACGACGCCTTCGCCGGCAACGGGGGAGTCCAGGGCGATCTGCAGGTCGAGCGTCGACTGGGGACGGGCGACGACGTCGATGGCGGTGATGGCGGCCGCAGCGTCGACGCCACTCACGCGCACGGTAACCGTGGCGTGCTGGTAGGCGGGCACATCGATGATGATGCGCTTGGTGGCGTGGTCGGACAGGTAGGTGTAGGCAGCCTCACCCATGCCAGTCTCGAAGGCCTCAGCAGGGGAGAGCTCTTCCTCGAGCTTGATGGCGCCGGCCTGGTAGGCAGAGGTGGCAGGCACGTCGAGCTCGGTCTCGGGCGTGATGCGGGCGCGGTCGGCGGCGTCGCCGGGGGCAGCGGCACGGCGCTCGGGGAAGCGCTCGGCCATGGCTTCCATGGCGGCGTCGAGGGCGTCGGCCGCACCGGAGAACTGCTCGTCCAGCCCCTCGACCTCAACGGCCTCGGCGGGTGCGGCGGCAAGCTCGTCCGAAAGCACAAGCTTGGTCTGGTTCATTTTCAACCAGCCCCAGGTTGCTGCGGGCATCGCATTAACCTGCTCGAGCGTGGTGGCAGCGTTGTTCGTGGTCTGTTTCATTATCCGATCGCTCCTTCCATCTCGAGCTTGATCAGGTTGTTCATCTCGACGGCGTACTCCAGCGGCAGCTCTTTGGAGACCGGGTTGGCAAAGCCGTTGACGATCATGGTGCGGGCCTCTTCCTCCGAGATACCGCGGCTCATCAGGTAGAACACCTTGTCGTCGCCGATGCGGCCGATGGTGGCCTCGTGGCCGATATCGACGTTCTTGGCGCGGATGTCCATGGCGGGGATGGTATCGGAGCGGCTCTGGTCGTCGAGCATCAGTGACTGGCAGCTCACGGTTGCCTTGGAACCCTCGGCCTTGGGCGTGGCCACGATAGAGCTGCGGAAGGTCTGGATGCCGCCGCTCTTGGAGATGCCCTTGGTTTCGACGGTCGCCGAGGTCTCGGGGGCGTTAAGCACGACCTTGCAGCCGGTGTCGAGGTTCTGCCCGGCGCCGGCAAAGGTGATGCCGGTAAAGCTCGAGCGGGCGCGGCGGCCGTTGAGCACGCTCATAGGGTAGAGGTAGCCCACGTGGCTGCCGAAGGAGCCGCTGATCCACTCGATGTCGCCGTCCTCGTCCACGCGCGCACGCTTGGTGTTGAGGTTGTACATGTTCTTGGACCAGTTCTCGATGGTCGAGTAGCGCAGGTGCGCACGCTTGCCCACAAAGAGCTCGACGGCGCCGGCGTGGAGGTTGGCCACGTTGTACTTGGGCGCGGAGCAACCCTCAATGAAGTGCAGGTCGGCATCGTCCTCGACGATGATGAGCGTGTGCTCAAACTGGCCGGCGCCCTTGGCGTTGAGGCGGAAGTAGCTCTGCAGCGGAAAATCGAGCTTGGTGCCGCGGGGCACGTAGACAAACGAGCCGCCCGACCACACGGCACCGTGCAGGGCCGCAAACTTGTGGTCGGTGGGCGGGATGAGCGTCATGAACTTCTCGTGGATGAGCGGCTCCCACTGCGGATCGTGCAGGGCCTCCTCGATGCCGGAGTAGACGATGCCCATCTTGGACGCGGTGTCCTGCATGTTGTGGTAGACGAGCTCGGAGTCGTACTGTGCGCCGACGCCTGCCAGGTAGCTGCGCTCGGCCTCGGGGATGCCCAGGCGCTCAAAGGTGTTCTTGATGTCGTCGGGCACCGACTCCCAGTCGTGCTTTTGGTCGGTGTTGGGCTTGACGTAGGTGACGATGTTGTCCATGTCCAGGCCCTCGATGGAGGGGCCCCACGTCGGGTCGGGGAAGCGGTTGAAGATCTCGAGAGACTTTAAGCGCAGGTCGAGCATCCACTGCGGCTCGTCCTTCTTGGCGCTGATCTCGCGCACGATGTCGGGCGTGATGCCGGCGTCGAGGCGCTCGAATCCCTCCTCGCCGTAGGTGAAGTCGTAGAGGCTGCGGTCGATGTCCGCGACCTCGGTGCGGTTCTTGGTCATTGCGTCGCCCCTTTACGCCTGCTGCTCGGCAGCGGCGACCTCGGCCTGGGCACGCTGCTCGGCGGCCTCGCGCTCGAAGGTCTCAAAACCGTTCTTGTCGATCCAGGGGATCAGCGAAACGTCGTCCTCGCGCACGATGTGGCCCTTGACCATAACGTGGACGCGGTCGACATCCAGGTGCTCCAGGATGCGCGTGTTGTGCGTGATGATGAGCATGGAGCCGTCGCAGCTCTTGCGGTAGGCGTCCATGCCGTGGCTGACGGTGGAAAGCGCGTCGACGTCCAAACCCGAGTCGGTCTCATCCAGGATGGCGAGCTTGGGCTGCAGCAGCAGGAGCTGGAGCATCTCGACCTTCTTCTTCTCGCCGCCCGAGAAGCCCACGCCCAGCTCACGGTTGAGGTAGGCGGTGTCCATGTTGAGCTCGGTCGCGAGCTCCTTCACGCGGCGGCGGAACTCCTTGCCCTTCATCTCCAGGCCGGGGCGGCCGGCGATGCTGGCGCGCAAAAAGCTCGACAGCGGCACGCCCGGGATCTCGACCGGGGCCTGGAAGCTCAGGAACAGGCCGGCGCGCGAACGCTTGTCGGTGGTGAGCTCGGTGATGTCCTGGCCGTCAAAGACGATGCGGCCGTCGTTGACGGTGTAGACGGGGTCGCCCATGACCAGGTGGCCGAGGGTGGACTTACCGGCACCGTTGGGTCCCATCAGCACATGGGTCTCACCGGCGGCGACGTTGAGGTTGACGTTGTGGAGGATGGTCTTCTCGTCCACGGAGGCGGTCAGACCCTCGATGGAAAGCAGCGGATTTGCACTCATGCTGTCCCTCTCTGTATATGGTGTACTCATAGGTGTACTAAACCCTAGGAATCTTCTCGGAATAAAGTTACTATGGGTTCGGCGTTAGTCAAGGGAAAACCCGACTAATCCACTCGACTTTTCAGATTGTGGGACAAATTCATCGGTAGTGCTTGTCCCCAGCGTTATGGAAGGGTAGGTATGCTCATTTCTTCTAAGGGCCGCTATGCCCTCCGACTGATGATCTATATCGCGGCGCTGGGCGACGCCGAGGGCAAGATTGCCCTGCGCGAGGTCGCCGACCGCGAACATATCTCGCAAAAGTATTTGGAGCAGCTGGTTCGTCCGCTTATGAAGGCGGGCCTGCTTAAGAGCGTGCGCGGCAAGGGCGGCGGCTACATGATGGCCAAGGATCCCTCCGAGGTGCGTGCTGGCGACATCCTGCGCGCCGTCGAGGGCAGCACGGCTCCGGTGGCGTGCGATGGCATCGACAACAGCTGCGCCCGCAGCGATCTTTGCTCGACCGTCAAATTCTGGCGCGGTCTGGACGACGTGATCGAAAAGTACGTCGACGGCGTGACGTTGGCCGACCTTGCTGCCGTCCCCGAGATTAACTTCGACATCAAACTGTAGGTTGAGCGCAATTCCTTAAGATTTCGCGGAGGGTTGTTGCCGTTTACCGAGGGGTTGTTGTGCAACAACGGGCGAGCTGCAATACTTATTTTTATCTTTGCAAACTGCACTTTAACTACACCAATGCAGGGAGGATCTTATGCAGCCC
Source organism: Collinsella aerofaciens (assembly GCF_902364355.1). Lineage (GTDB taxonomy): Bacteria > Actinomycetota > Coriobacteriia > Coriobacteriales > Coriobacteriaceae > Collinsella > Collinsella aerofaciens_AF. The sequence goes on along the minus strand of NZ_CABJDK010000001.1, from coordinate 35,970 downwards.
AAGCATTCTGCGATTGTCGCGGGCCTGACGCTGGCGCTTTCGTTTGGCGCCGTTTCCGCGCCGGCACCCGCCGCTGCCGAGGAGCCCACGCCGGGCGTTGCCTCGGATGCGACCGATATCGATAAGGGTCTCTATACCCAGCAGTCCTTTTCGGGCGTGCTGAGGTCGGTCCAGGGCGTTTCGTTTGTTAACGTGACTCCCGAGATGAAGTACTTCACCAAATATGAGAGTCACGGCAACTATAACCAGGGCTTTTCGTACGGTGACGGTTATAACGCGCTGGGTTATTACCAGTTCGACCGTCGTTGGTCGCTCATTCCGTTTATGAAGCAGGCCTACAACTACAACCCCGAAAAATACAGCATGCTCAAGGATGCGATTGATCGCGGCAGCGAGATTTCCAACACGAGCAATGCCATGTACGAGAACGGCCAGCTCACTGAGCTGGGCCGTATTGCGCAGGAGGCCTTCCAGGGCGCTTATAACATCGATCCTGTTGAGTTCTCAGCTCTTCAAGATGCCTATGCGTACAACTCGTACTATGCGGTGACCGAGGCGTGGCTCAAGAGTGGCCTGGGCATTGATATTTCGGGCCGTGCCGATTGCGTTAAGGGCATGGTGTGGAGCATCACCAACATGTGCGGCACCGGTGGTTGCAGGGACTTCTTCCGTTGGGCAAACCTTTCTAACAGTATGACTGATCGCGAGTTTGTGACGGCGCTTTCCAACAGTGTGGTCAATAACGTGGCGACCAAGTATTCGAGCCAGCCCCAGTATCATGAGGGCTGGAAGAACCGCTACCGCAACGAGCTGAAGGACTGTTTGGTTTATATCGCCGAGGACGAGGCCGCTGCGACGCCCGTGCAGCCCGAACCTACGCCGGCGCCCTCGCCGACGCCTGATTCGAATGACGACTCGAGCGACGATGCCAACGATGACAGGATGGATGCGCCCTCGACCGGTGCTGACGGTGATGGCTCTGCTGGTGGCACTACCAACAACGGCTCTACCTCGAACGGCTCCGATTCAAACGGCTCTGCTGCGGGCGATTCGTCTTCAAGCTCTGCCGGCAATACGGACAGCGACGCTTCTGGTTCGACCGGCGCTGGCACCTCTAACTCATCCACCGGCTCGAGCGATTCGTCCGTTGGCACCGGCTCTAACAACGGCTCCGGCTCTGACGCAACCCCTGGTTCCGATGCTTCCAAGGATGACTCGAATAAGGCGCCGGACGTTCCCGTTGCTTCGCCGGACAAGAAGCCTTCTTTCTCCGAGCAGCTTGGCTCTACGCTGGGCTCTTCGCTGATGGCTGGCGTCAATAACGGCTCGACCCAGAACAAGGGCAACTCTGATCAGGTTTCCACGGAAAAGATCGAAGCCGCAAAGGGCGACTCCAAGGACGAGGCTTCCGAGAAGACCGAATCCGATAAGGGTTCTAGCTCTGAGGAGAAGAGCGACAAGTCCGAACAGAAGAAGGGCGAGGATAAGAAGTCTGAATCTGAGGAGAAGGACAAGAGCAAGGACAAGACCGAGGACGGAAAGCAGCAGGGCAAGGACAGCGGTAAGGGCAACACCGATGACCAGGTCCAGGGGCAAAATGACTCCAAAACGGTGACCACCACGACCACGACGACTACAACGACTAAGTCCTCGGGCGGCAACATGCCCAAGACGGGCGACTTGATTGTGATGGCGAGCCTTGCCAGTGCAAGCTTGGCCACACTGGGCGCTACGTCTATCGTAAGTGGTAAGCATAAGCTCGATCAGCAGAAGAAGGCTTCTGGGGAGGACGGCTTGGAGGAGTAATCTTCCAGATCGTTTTCTATAAGAGTTTGGGACGGGGTCCGGTGCGGCGGCATCGGGCCCCTTTTTTGTTGTGCAACGATTTGTTATGCCCCCTCGGGGGTCTGTTGCTACCGTTGCCCGAAATGTTTGCATGTCGATATTATTGCGCTCTACCCGCTCGCTACAATGGGCATCGTGCTGCGTTAGAAGGAGAGTTTACGGTGTCTGAACAGGTGAATTGTGGTTTTACTCATGCGTTTAGTGCACGGTTGCTCAATCATGCGGATAGCGCAGCTCTACCGGTTGATGCACACGACTTTTCCGATGCAATCAATCGGTGTTTACTCGTCGATAAGACTATGTTTATTGCCGATATATTGGACAGTGAAGCACCTGTTGCGTTTTGCTGTCGGCCCAAGGGTTTTGGCAAGAGCATGAATTTATCGATGCTCAAGTGCTATTTGGAACGACCTGATCACCGGCTGCTGGATCGAAGCCTGTTCGCTGGTACCCAGATTTGGCAGGCGGGCGGCGGTCGCTATCGTGATGAGTACGCGAGTTATCCGGTCATCATGCTCGACTTTACAACTGCCGCTGCGAGGCGCGACGCCGATGCTGCGGCGGCTATTCGCAGCGCTGTCGCGAACGAGTGCGCCCGATTGCTGCCGCTGCTTGCCGCACCTGATCTGTCAAGACGTGAGGTCCGTCTTATCGAGAGGGCGGCGCGTGGGGTGGCCAGCGATAAGGAGATCGATGCGGCGCTTGGCGTGCTTATCAAGCTGCTCCAGGCAGCTTTCGATGAGCAGGTTGTTCTTCTGATAGACGACTACGACGCGGTATGTCCAAAGCGTTTGGACGCTAAGGACGACGGTAGCGTGGATTCCCTAGAGTCGCTCAGCCGAATGTTGTTCGACACCATTGCCGATGCCGGCGACTCGTTGCGATTGACGTGTCTGATGTGCGAACGCCCCGGTCATGCCGAGTTTGCGTTGTCCCAACGTGGGGTTTCCTATCGGTCGGCGACAGCGTTGTCGAGTTGGTGTGATCGATGGTTCGGTTTTTCGGACGACGAAGTCCAAGTGCTGTTGGATTGCATCGGTCGCAACGGCTGTCTGGATGACGCGCGTGAGTGGCTCGAGGGCTATCTGTTTGGTGGTTTTTATTGCTCGAGCCCGGAGCGCGTGGTGGACTACGCACATCGCGATTGCGTCGCGCCCGTTCGGGCGGATCTGTATTGTTACGCCGACCGTCTGGGCGCATGCGTCGGCGACTGGAATCTCATTCGCCTGTCCACATTGTTCGATTTGGTTGAGCCGCATGGGTTTATTGAGGCGCCAGTGCATATGCGTGCCGAGGAGGTCGATGCCGCCAAGCCCGAAGATATCTGGACTGCGCTGTATCTGTCTGGATTCCTTACGACGGATATGACGGGGCATTCGGAGGACGGCGCGTGCCTTCGTTCCCTGCGTCTGCCTAATAACGAAGTGCGTCAGGCGCTCCGTCTTGTAATTCTGGAATGGTTTGAGTGCGCCGTTGAGGACGTTGGAGTTATCGACTCGTTCCATGACGGGCTGTGTCGAGGAGACGAGGACACTGTAAAGCAAGCTTTGAGCTGTGCTATCGGCGATCTGGGCATCGATGTGGGCCAATCAGATATGCCGACAGCCTATCATCTGGCGCTTCAGGGGCTCTGCTTTGGACTGCCCGGCTATTGCAATCCCAGCTCCAAGCGAAGTGGCGTCTCGGATCGCTGGGATATCCAGGTGATTCCCACCGGTCGGGTGTTTGACGTGGCCGACACGCTCGGCATGCTTGATGAGCGACCGCTCATTACGGTCAACATGTTGTACGACCCTGGCGTCGATGCCCTGGGCCTGGAACTGTTGGCGGTTCAGGCGCTACTCGACATAGAGCGCGACGGCATCGATGATATCCGCGTGCCGCGCCCCGCCGTCGGGCGCATGCGTTGGGGCTTTGGCTTTGACGGTCAGCGTGTGTCCGTGGTGTGTCAACGACTGTAGCGGCGGGCGAAAGCCCTTTACTACTCGGCGTCCTTCAGGGGCGGCATGGGCTTCCAGTTGGGATCCTTAACGATCTTGCGGGCGTCCTTCATGCCGCGGCGCAGCGCCGGAATGCCGGTCTTAAAGCATTTGTCGACTGCTGCCAGACGAATGAACTCCTTGCAGAAGGTCGCGGCATTGCCCAGACGGAACAGCATGGGGTGGTAGTCACCGTAGATCTGCATATAGCGAGCGAGGAAGCCTCGGTTGCGCATGATGTAGTAGCGGTTGGTGTCGCTCGTGGAGTTGAGCTGTCGTTTGCCGGCGATATCCCAGTTGGAGACGGCGCGGGCGCGCTTGAGCACCACGTCGGCAACCACGGCGGCGGGGAAGTGCTGGCTGGCCACGTAGCCGTAGCAGGCATCGTCGCCGTAGATAAAGAAGCGCGCGTCGGGCAGGCCAATCTTGTCGACCACGCGGCGCGAGAACATGCCGCCCTCAAAGCACAGTTGGTTCATGGTGCGGTGGCCCTCGGGCCCCAAGTCCCACTTGGCGATGGGGTTAGGGATGCCGAGCGAAAGGATGAGCTGGTACTGCCAAAAGAAAGCGCCGCCGTCAAAGTCCAGGCGCGAACCCTGGATGACATCGTAGCGGTCGGTCCACTTGGCAAGACGCTCGATGCCTTCGGGGATGACGAGCACGTCGTCGTCCATCACCCAGAACCACTGGGCCCCCAGATCGTAGGCGCATTTAGTGCCAGCGGAGAAGCCGCCCGCACCGCCGCCGTTTTCGAGCTGCGGGGCGTAGATGACACGGTCGGTGCCGCCCTGCGCGTCGGGCTGCTCGGTGTCGATGCCCCACAGGCTGGCCAGGCGCTCGTTGAATGCGGTGCACATGGCCTCGGTCTCGCGCGAATTCTCGTTATCGACAATCACGATGCGCCAGGGCGTTGCCGTGAGCTCGGTCATGGAGTCGAACAGGTTGGCCAGGAGTTCCTGGCGCTTGTACGTAACGACAACGATGGCGAGCTTATCGATGGGAGCGGGAAGGGTTGAAGGCATGGGGCAATATATCCTTTCACGCGCGGCGGGCGAGCGCTGCGCGGAAGCTATCGAATACGTCCTTGGGACTGTTCTATTGTAAAGGCTCACCGCACCTTGTCGGCAAGCTTTGAATAAAACGCAGGAACCTGCCACGGGTGTAGCGGCTTTGGCGTCTGACGGCAGCGTGTCTATTGCCGCTTGAGCTAGCGAGCGATAAGGCTTCTAGCTGCATCGATGATGAGAAGCGCCAGAGCAAAGACGATGCTAATGACGGTACCCGTGACGATACATATAGCTGCCGGGCTGTTTTGGCTGACCAGTATGTTTGCGAGCAGGGTGTTGAAGACGGGACGCCACAGGCTATTGGTGAGCGACTGCATCACATAGAAACCGAGCGTGGCGGTCGATAAGGTGACGATGACACCTGCAGTCCGCGGATTGCCTGAGGCACTGCGTCGGGTTGCCGCAAAGAGCAGGGAGGCGGCAGCGAGGGCAAACGAGATCAACGAGGTTGATTTGTAGGAGAGGGTTGTCATGGCCGTGAGGTTGCCGGTGAAGGAGAGCACTCCTTCTAGGATGGTGGCGATCGCCAAAACCGCTTCGAGCGAGCGCATACCCAAGGTGCCCACCTTGTCCGAATCCATGGCATCGGTAACGTCGCGGAGCAGCCCGCCGATCAAAAACGCGATTACGTACGTGGCAGCGCTCATGAGTTTCTGGAGCCAAGAAAACTCGCCGGCGTTTGTCGTACTCATAGCGGCTAAATACCCGTTAACAACAAATGCGAGGATGCCAACGGCGATGACCGTCGTCGTGGAGCTCTTCTGGGAGACTCGACTCTTAGCCAGTCCAAACCATGGCGCCATGAAGACCGTTGCGGCATAGACCCAGATAAACTCAAGGCCTAGCGTGTACCAGTAGTGCGTGCTGAGGGTAACATCGGGAATGGGGGAGACGACCGTGGACCACGCGAGCGCCACGACGCAATAAAACGCAGTGGGCATAACGACCTTGCCCAGACGCTGCGCCGTCCGTTGCATTTGCGACTTCCACGTTGTTCCACCGTCCCAAGCACGCGCGGCTGAGGCGATGAGAAAATAGCCCGAGATCATAAAGAAGGCCTCGTTGGCCCAGCAGCCTAGCAAGTTAATAAAGCCAAGCACGCCGGAATGGGGGAAGGCGGCAAGCGGCGCGTATTCCGGCAAGCCGACGCAGGTCGCTTGGAAGGTCCACTGAAAGGTGTGAAACACCGCGATACCGGCGACTGCGACCAAGCGCAAGGCCTCGATGGATATGTTGCGTGCGGCTTTGGGCTGCATGACGTCCTTTCGTATCAGTTTGCCTCTGCGAGCTCCATAGATTATATAAACGCCCGCTGGCGCGCTGACCCTTTGATACCATGAAACGACAGGTATTTCCTAAGGAGCACATTTGTCTACTAACGTCTCTGGCAGCCCTGTTCTGTCGCTGCTTATTCCCATTTACAATGTTCAGCGCTACCTGCGCGAGTGTCTCGATTCCGCCCTGGCACAGACGCTCAAGGATATTGAGATCATCTGCATTAACGACGGGTCGACCGACAACTCGCCGGCGATTATTCGCGAGTATATGGAGCACGATAGGCGCGTCAAGATGATCGACAAGGCCAACAGCGGCTACGGCGACTCGATGAACCATGGTCTGGAGATGGCGCGCGGCAAGTACGTGGGCATCTTGGAGTCCGATGACTTTATGGCGTCCGACGCACTCGAAAAGCTTGTCTCGGCCGCCGATAGCAATAATGCCGACTTCGCGAAGGCGAACTTTGATTTCTACTGGTCTAAGCCCGAGGAGCGCCGTTCGCTGCACGAGATGTTTAAAGCCAAGGACTGTGGCAAGCCGGTGCACCCGAGCGATACGACGCAGTTCTTTAAGCAAAAGCCGTCGATTTGGTCGGCCGTGTACCGTCGCGATTTTCTTGAGCGCAACGGCATTAAGTTCCTGCCGACTCCGGGGGCATCCTTTCAGGACACGTCATTCGCCTTTAAGGTGATCGCGTGCGCCGATAAGGCTGTTTACCTTCATGATGCCGTGTTGTCTTATCGCCAGGACAACGAGAATTCCTCGGTCAATTCTTCGGCTAAGGTCTTTTGCGTCAATACCGAGTATGCCGAGATTGAGCGTTGGATTCGAGAGGATTATGCCCGTGACCACGCAAGTGATGACGTCGCGCGCATGCTCAAGTTCAATCAGCTCATTAAGTACGATTCGTATATGTGGAACTACGTGCGCTTGGCGCCTAAGTTCTATAAGGAGTTCCTGATGCAGATGGCCAAGGAATTTCAGGCGGCCTTGGACGCGGGGGAGTTTTCGCTTGACGACCTCAAGCCGTGGAAGCGCGCGAATCTCGCTGCCATCCTCAAAGATCCTGAGGGCTGGGTTGACGAGCATCCGAGTTTTGCGACGGATGGTGCCTTGGGGCGTGCTAAGTATTACGCCTCGGTTGGAGGCCCGGGCGTGGTCGCCGCCTTCCTCATCGAATCGCTGAGGGGGTAGGTCGACATGGGAGAGGCCTCGCGTCCTAAAGCTACCATTGTCGTCCCCGTTTACAACTCTGCGCGCTCCATTCAGCGATGCCTCGATTCGCTGCTGGCCCAGTCCGAGCGCTCGATTCAGGTTGTGTGTGTCAACGACGGTTCGACTGATGATTCGTTGAACGTGTTGCGTCAGATCGCGCAGGCCGACGATCGCGTACTTGTGATTGACCAGGAAAACGCGGGTGTCTCGTGTGCTCGAAATGCCGGTATCGATGTCGCCGAGGGCGAGACCGTCTTTTTTGTGGACGCCGACGATTACATCGATGCCCAGACGGTCGAGCGCGTACTGCATGCCATGGAGTCTGCGGATGCCGAGGCCGCCGTTTTTGGCGGCGTCTGTGAACCTGCCGATGCTGCCCCCAAACGCGTCCAGCAACTCATGAGCCCCAAAGCTGGTGCCTTCGGCGCCCGTGATCCCCAACTGCTGTTCCATTCGAATGCGCAGCCCTATGCCTGCCGTGCGGCTTTTTCGCGCGAGCTGCTCAATCGCGAAGGCATTCGCTTCGCCCCCGGTTTGGCTTTGGGCGAGGACGTCGTCTTCCAATTTGTGGCTTATGCGCTTGCCCGCAAGACCGTCGTCATGCCGGACAAGTTCTACCACTACGTGATGGAGAGCGAATCGGCGACGCACGAGTTCAACAGTGCCGAGGCTCGCGCCAAAAAGCTTGACGCCCACATGAGGATGCTCGTGGAGGTCCTGGAGGACTGGGCGGCCTACGGTCTTTTGGACCTGTGCCCCGGCGAGCTGATAACTTGGTTTTTGGACCTCATTGTGTTCGACCTGGCGCGCCTGGATTCCGATGACTTCCACCGCGTGGCGGCTCGCGTCAACATGGACCTCACGACGTTTTTGGGAACGGAGTGGGCGGATATGCCTGCTAAGGGCGCCGTTCGCCGTGTTGCCCACAAGCTCGTTGCGGCGACCGCGGGCGTTTCGATGGCAGACGCAACGCTGTTCTATCTTTCGACTCGCGGTCTCAAAGCCTGCCTGGAGCGCTTTATCTAATTCCAGGCGCTGCCGCCCGCCGCAACTCGGCTGCTAAAATAACCCTGTTACACGCTATCCAACAGGAGGTTCTCTTGCAGAACTCTGATACCCCTAAAGTTTCGCTGCTTGTTCCCATCTGCAATGTTGAGCGCTACCTGCGCGAGTGCCTCGATTCCGCCGTGGCGCAGACGCTCAAGGACATCGAGATCATCTGCATCAACGACGGCTCCACCGATAGCTCGCCAGATATCATCCGCGAGTACATGGAGCGCGACCCCCGTGTAAAGATGATTGACAAAGCCAACAGCGGCTACGGCGACTCGATGAACCGCGGCCTGGAGATGGCGCGCGGCGAGTACGTGGGCATCCTTGAGTCCGATGACTTTATGTTTGAGGATTCGCTCCAAAAGCTGGTCGCCAAGGCCGATGCTGAGCATGCCGATGTGGTAAAGGGCGACTTTTACCTGTATTGGTCCACGCCCAGCGAGCGCCGCGAGCTGTTTGGGATCATCGACGAGCATATGACGGGCGCCGCGTATCGCCCCGTCGATCGCCCGGGCATCTTCTACCGCAAACCTTCCATTTGGTCGGCTATCTATCGGCGCGAGTTCCTCAACGACAATCAGGTTCGCTTCCTTCCCACGCCGGGCGCTTCGTATCAGGATGCGGGTTTTAACTTTAAGGTCTGGGCATGCGCCGAGCGTGCTGCGTTTATCGCGGACCCCATTTTGTGCTATCGCCAGGATAACGAGAAGAGCTCCGTTAATTCGCCCAACAAGGTGTTTTGTGTGTGCGACGAATATGCCGAGATGCAACGTTTTTTGGATGAACGTCCCGAGCTCAAGGCTCAGCTCCAGGGCATTTTAATGCGCATGAAGGTCGATACGTACCGTTGGAATGATGAGCGCCTGGTCGATGAGTTACGCGAGCAGTTTTGGGAGAAGGCCTCTCCCGAGCTCAAGTCCGATTGGGATGCCGGTCGCTTTGACCTGTCGCTGTTCGATCCGCGTGGCGAGACCGACTTGCGTCTGATGATCAAGTCGCCCCGCGCCTATATCGATTCGCGCTTTGACTTTAAGAAGCCGGGCAAGCTCAATACGTTTAAGCATTACTTTAAGATCGGTGGGCTGCCGTTGGTCTGGCGCGTGCTGACGTATCAGCGCACCTACGGTGATAATCCGCACCCCGATGACGTTCCGGTCGCACAGTAGGAGCACTTGACTATGGCTACCCCCAAGATTTCCGTTGTCGTTCCCATCTATAACGTGGAGGAGTGCCTGGCCTGGTGCCTGGACTCCCTGCTTGCGCAGGACATGCCCGATTGGGAAGGCGTGCTGGTCAACGACGGCTCGCCGGACGGCTCGCGCGATATTGCGGCTACCTATTGCGAAAAGGACGCGCGCTTTACGCTGGTCGATAAGGAGAACGGCGGCCTGTCGAGTGCGCGTAATGCAGGCATCGCCGCGTCCACGGCGTCCATCGTTGCGTTCTTGGATTCCGATGACCGGTTTACGCCCGATGCATGCCGCGTGATCGTCGATGCCTTTGAGCGAGAGCGCTGTGATGTTTTGACCTTTGGCGCGAACCCGTATCCGCTGGAGGCGGGGTATCCGTGGCTTAACTATGTGCTGAGCCCGCGCGATGTGTCGTTTGAAGGCTATAGCTCTGGCCTGCTGTTTAAGGAAGCGTCTCGCCCCTTTGCATGGCGCACCGCCTGCAAACGTGAGTTTTTGTTGGGCAACGGGATCGTGTTCGACGAAACCGTTAAGTATGGCGAGGACCAGGTCTTCGATTTTGCCGTGTACGGTCGCTCGCGCAAGAGCGCGCTTATTTCGAACAAGCTGTATGACTACCGCGTGGCGCGCAAGGGCTCACTTATGGACACCATGCGCTATGACGACGAGACGCGTCTGCTGGAGCACGTGAAGATTTACTCCGCGGTGCTGGCTGACTGGCAGCGCGACGGTCTCGATGCTCAGCATGCCGATGACCTGGCGTACTTCCTCTGCGACCTGGTGCTGTACGATGCGCTCAGGTTGCTGGGTTCGGACTGCGGCAAGGTGTTTGCTGCCGTTGCCACGGCACTTGCCGGTTCTGCCGTGGGCAGCGATGATGCGCTCGTACAATGCGCTCCTTCTGTTGCTGCTATGGTGCGTGTGGCGCTTACCAGCAAGGCCCCCAATGCCCGTGGGTGCAAAAAGATCATGTTCGATTACGACGTCTTGAGGTTTGGGCGCCTGGGTGCCTGCAAACGCATGGTAGCGAACGCCCTGGGAAAGCGAGAAGTATAGATGAGTATCAAGCGTTTGGCACTTTGCCGCAGTCAGGGCCGTCTGTTTGTGTTGCTTCGTTTTGCCGGTCAGGATGTCGCCGCGCTTATTGAGCGGGAGGGTTCTCAAGCGTTTGCCCATGCGACGACGAGCGGTTCTTGCGTGCCGTCGCTGGTGCTCCCGGTCGATCATGGCCGCGTGCTGGCGCTTTGCCCTTCCGTTTCCGATTACGAGCGCGAGCTCGCCGTCTTGGTGCTTCCGTTTTTGGATGGCTCGTCGATGGATGCCGTTTTTGCATCCGGTGGCCAAAGGTTGGGCTCCATTCGCCTCGATAGCCGCGTGGCCAAGCTGGAATCCAAGATTAACTACAAAGCAAAGCCTGCGCTGTGTGCGCTTATCCGCGATGCGCAGCGTGGCGAACACTGCGGCCGCTACGAGATCGATGCCATTCGCTATTTGCCGGCAGACGCCGGCGCGGTGTGGCGCTATGAGGTTACCTGGGCGGGAGACCCCCAGTGCGCACCTGAGCTCCAGATTCTCGATACGCACATGAATGCGATTGATGCCACCGTGCATGTGTTTGAGTCGCAGGTCGATGTGCCGCAGCGCAACGGTTGCCGCGTCAATAAAACGTATCTGAGCGTAGAGATGCCTCGGGATATACGAGATTTTGTCGCGATTGTGAGCGATCCCACGGAGCAGATTCAGAGTGGTTTTTGCGCTATGGATGGTCGCCTGTACAACGGCATGGTCGACGACAGCTGGAACCGCATGAAGGACGCGCGTGCAGACGACGCGGCTTATCGACGTTGGTTTGAGCAGCATCGCGCAAAGCCGGGCGATTTAGCGTGCCAGCGTGTCGCTTCGGCGGCCTTTGCCTATAGGCCGCTCGTGAGCATTGTGGTGCCGTGCTACAAGAGTGATCGGGTCTACCTGCGCGAGCTGCTGGGTTCGGTGCTAGCCCAGAGCTATGACAACTGGGAATTGCAGCTGATGGACGCCTCACCCGAATGGGATGCGGTGGCCGACCTTGCGGCGGACGCCAACGACGAGCGCATCCGTCGCATCGAGCTTCCCGGCAACGGCGGCATTGTGCTCAACACCAACGCAGGTATCGAGCAAGCGACAGGCGACTACATCGCATTCTTGGACCACGACGACATCTTGGAGCCGGATGCGTTGTTCCACTATGTCGCCGCGCTGAACAAGGAGGACGAGGACGAGCGTCCTCAGGTCCTATTCTGCGACGAGGACATGTTCCAGAAAACGGGGGAGTGGGGTCAGCCGGTCTTTAAGACGCAGCTTAACGTCGACCTGCTCTATAGCCATAACTGCGTGACGCATTTTCTGATGGTGGAGAAGGCACTCATCGACCGTATTGGCATGTCGCCGGAAGACGTCGCGGGCGCCCAGGATTACGATCTTACGCTTCGCTGCCTTGCGGCGGGCGCGCGGTTTGAGCATGTCGCGCACGTGCTGTATCACTGGCGCGTGCATCCGGGATCGACCGCCGATGGTTCTGCCGATAGCAAACCGTATGCCATCGAGGCCGGGCGCCTTGCGCTGCAGCGCCACCTTGACTCGCTGGACGTTCGCGGAACGGTCGAGGATGCCGAGACGCCGTTTGTCTATCGCATACGCTATGCACTACCGGAGCCTGCGCCGCTGGTGAGCATTGTGATTCCCACCAAGGACCACGTCGAGACGCTCGATGTCTGCGTGATGTCGATCGCTCAGAAGGTCACGTATGCCAATTACGAGATAGTTTTGGTGGAGAACAACAGCGAAGCCCCGGAGACGTTTGCGTATTACGAAACCCTGCCAGAGCGCGTGGCTGCAGCATCCGAAGGCAAGGGCATGGCGCGCGTTGTGTACTGGCCGGGCGAGTTCAATTACTCCCAGATCATCAACTTTGGCGTTGAGCATGCCAAGGGCGATTACCTGCTGCTGCTCAACAACGATACCGAGGTCATAAGCCCCGACTTTATCGAAGAGATGATGGGCTATCTGCAGCGTCCCGATGCGGGCGTGGTGGGCGCCAAACTCTATTTTGCCGATCATATGGTGCAGCATGCCGGCATTTTAGTTGGCGTGCGTGGCGCACTTGCCCATGCCAACCAGGACTTCTCGGCAAAGCGCGAGGGCTATCTTGCCCGTGCTGTGCGCCCGGGCAACTTTAGTGCCGTAACGGGCGCCTGCCAGATGGTCCGTCGCGATGTGTTTGAGCAGGTCGGCGGCTATAACGAGGAATTCGCCGTCGGATTTAACGATGCAGATTTTTGTCTACGCGTATGGGAGGCTGGCTACCGTACTATCTTTACGCCTTATGCCGAGCTGTACCACTACGAGTTCACCTCGCGCGGCAGGGAAGAGGCCAACGAGGAAAAGCTGCGCCGCTGGAAGCGCGAGCAAGCTCTGTTCATGCAGCGCTGGCCTGAGTTCTTCTTGACGGGCGATCCATGGTTGGGGCCGAACTTATCCGCTGAGAGCGAGTATTTCTCGGTCTAAGGCAATGGTTTTTAGGAAGTCCTTAACTTTCTTTCGCTATGAGCTTGGAAGAAAGCAAGGTTGGACTACTTACTAAGACAAATTACGAAAGCTCGATACTTCCGCGATAAGTTTATACAAGCTTATACAGCTCGATATTATTCGATATAAGTAGATATTGCACTTGCCTTTGCTGGTTTACCCGCCGGTGTTATGGATCTTATTAACGGCAAGGCGCTTACGTTCTTGCGTCGTGCCCTCCCCGAAGATCTGGCGCCTATCAACCAGGTGGAGGTAGCTCTCTCTATGGGCGATAGCTTTGTCGCGACTGGTTTGACCATAGAGGACAATCTTCTGTCGAGAGCCGCTAAGGCCACTAAGGGCTATGCCTATCTGGTGCAACTGGTCGGTTATTCCATTTGGCAGCGCGCCAAAAGTGCCATTGTGAGCGAGCGCGACGTCACCGAAGGCATTGCGCTGGCAGAGGCTCGTTTTCACGATGTTGTTCACGAGCCAGCGATTTCCGGACTGGGGCCTAACGATATCAAATACCTTTTGGCGATGTGCGAGGACAAACAACAGTCCAAATCATCCGAGATTGCCAAGCGCATGGGTAAAAAGACCAATGAGATCAGCTCTATTAGGGCCAAACTGCTACAAAGAGAGGTTATTCAGACGCCGCAGAGGGGCTATGTGCAGTTTGCCGTGCCGGATCTAGATATCTATCTGCGAGAGAATGCCGAGGAGATTCTCGAACGGTTCTAAATCGAGGCTTCCATCCAGGTCCACGACTGTTGAGGTAACCGTCATGAGCTCCCTAAAATGACGTTGACGAGTGGGTTATATTATCTCTTCTGCTCTTGCGAGCCCGGAGTGCTGCTGGTTGCCGTCTGAGTCAGTGATTAATGATTAGGATTTAGAGGGATGAGCTAATCGAAAACCGATGGGAGTATCGCCCAGAAGGACATAGCGCCTTATACTTCGCTTGCCATGGTGGCGCTCTAGGTGCTCGAAAAAAGAAGGGCCCGAACTTGTCGGGCCCTTCCAGGTGTCGCCCGAAGGCTACCACCGCTGTTGTTAAAAAGTCTACCACAACATTCTGTCCTCTACGATTTCGTGACATATATCTTCAGAAGTTTGAGCTTTTTCTGGGTTTCGGTGCGCACAAAGCTGCCGTAGATTCCAAGAGGAAGCTCCTTCTTGTAGCGAAGTAGAATACCCTCGTAATCGGAAACAAGCCGCTTCCTATCAGTCTTGGGCAGCTTCAGAAGTCCAAGAAGATAGACGACGAGAATAACGTAGTCGGTGATATCGGAGAAGTTGATTAAGCCGATGTTCGTCTCACTTTTCAAGAGCTTCCCGACGTTCTTCGAGATGTCGCCTGTTTTGAATCGAACATCCGAGACGATGGCGTTGTGAGCGATGGCGTTCCTCAGGTCCTTGAGCGCAAAGATGATGGAGAGAAGGAGGGACTCTGAATCATATTGGGAGGGCATCCCCAAGTCGGTGACGATGGCACCTTTAATGGGACGATCGAGGCAGGCGTAGAAATTGCCGAACTCTCCCAGGGTCATGGACTCGAAGATAGCCCAGATCGGGATCGTTCTCCCTCGATCGCGAAAGTGTTTGAAAAATGGCTTTTTGTCCTGCTCACGGAAAATTAGCCCGTCAACGTTTTGCCGCAGTCTGAGCCTTTTCGCCCAAGACTTCTTGTAGTCACCCGTACCGGGATTATATCCTCTGTATGCCGTCAGACAGCTCCTGTAGATATCATCGAAGTCTTCGCTTTTGGCATAGCTAAGCACTGCTTCTAGCGTGTAGTTCTTTAGGGCGGTTTCAATTGTCATGATATGTGGATAGAGCAGGGTCTTGATCTGCATATCCATGGCGTGAAGAGATATAATCTGGTTGAAATCGCTGATGTGGAGCCTATTCGACGAATCTCCCACGAACCGAAACCCTTTGTATCCATGGTAGTAGCCGATGTTCTTGAGCTTTCGTTTTTGCCCTGAACCACCGATTGAAATCCCTTGATTCCGGAGATGCTTCATAAGGGAGTTGGTGGATTTGGGCGGCACGGTAGAGCCTTTCTGTCAACAGTTTAATTTGATGGGATTGTATCACGGTGGGGGTCATCGTTTCACTTTGCGTTTGCTGCCTTTGTAAGGGCTAGGTTAGGCTTTCACGTTTATGATGACAACAGGACGCCTCAATATCGGTGGCCCATGGTGCTGGATCTAGATTATGTTTGCCATGTTTGATAACGAGTGGCTAATACTAAGTGGTTTCGATTGCTGCTCCAACGTAAGCGGTGCATGGTTGAATGCGTCTGGTTCTGTTTTGGTTAAATAGGCCCAGACTGGTCAATTGGCTTATGGTTCGCGAAAGCGACGGCTATTACCGAGGAGCATGCTGCGGTCCATTGGCTTAATCGCGAGAACGAGAATTGCCCACTCTATCAGCAGCGCAGTATATTATCTTTGAAACTGATGCTTAGTGGTTCCGCGTTTCTGCCGTCGAGCCCTTATTCTTCCCCCACATGTGGAGGCTTGCCCATGATAGAGATTTGGCACATTGAAAAAGACAATGCGGCGGGCATGTTCGCACAAAGCGTTGATAGTAACGGTACAGATTTGCCGCCAGCCCTCCCTTGGGTCGAGCCTTCCCTCAATAACCTATGGCTTGAGGCGTGTAGCTCTCATTTGTGCGGAAACTACCAAGCTGCAATTATTGCTACCTCTGTTCTTCTTGAATTCACCTTAAGAATGGTTGTTTCGAACCTTGATGAAGTGCCATCAATACGAAAAGACCACGGTGAGATGTTTGAGAACCAAACCTTGAGGCCAGTCATCAACTCTGCGAAAAGTAAAGGGCTTTTGTCGGGCAATACAAAGAAATGGTGGGAAGCTTACTGCGAGCATATTCGAAACAAGATTTGCCATGGCGATTTGCTGCATATTCTTGACGACTGCAGAGATGTTCCTCAGTTCGTTGATTATTTCAATCCCATAGAATCGAGAGAGAATACAGAGCGGTATTCTTACGAGCAAGTTATTACACATCCTGCGGTATTTCATCATAAGACAGGCAGAAGATTCTCAAAGTATTTTCTCCACGATGCCTACGGCAAGCTATCCGAACTTATAGGGCAAACGGAATGGGATGAGTACGATGAGTGGTGGGAATCGCAAAAGGTTGCTTACGATAGCTTTTTTGCATACCGTTGGAATTATCCATCTCTTAAAAGTGGCATACAATCCGCGCGTAGGCCATTTGGATCCGCAGGCGAATGATGACTTAGCTTAGTTGCGTTTCTACTGGTTATTGCGGTTGGCGGTCGTTTGTTCCTGCCAAGATTCAACCGGATTGCATCCGCGAATACCTCAACCAAAGGATTACCTCTTGCTTTCTTGTAGTCAAACACCTAGCTAACGCGCGCCAGGAGAACCTCCTCATCGGGACGCTGCATACGTTCTCGGCGCCGTGTGCGTCATTGGCTGTGCTCACCGACAACATGAGGAGCATGATCCTCCGCCACGGCGACGGATGCGATGGTCCTCACGAGCAATATCGCCCTGAGCGGGCGGGATGAGTTCTTCATGAGAGGCGATACGTTCCTCCGTGCCCTTGACGGACTGTTCGACAAGGCATCGGGGCTCGTGATGCGGAATCCGAACACCGCGGCAGGGAGCTCGACCCTCGATCGGTGGAAGTTGTCCCACGGGCGACGAAGGTAGGGGGGCTAGTTCAGGGGGGGGGGCATAGGAAAGCACCAGGAAAGTCATAGATACAAAAACTTTAAACCCTTTCTATTGTTTGCTCTACTAGTCGGATTTGCTTCACGGAGTATTGATATTCAAAGGAAGTAACAACAATCCCCGCGCTTTAAGTAACTGGACTTCCGATGTGAGACTGATTGTTAGATAATTATTCTTCAGTAACAATTATTTGTGACAGGGGATTCGATATGAAAAACGCGTTGCGTGCCTCAACTGTTTTTTCTATGGCTACACTTTTGGCTGCCTCATCTTTGATTGGTCCTGTAACTGCTGCTTATGCTGCGAATAACGTGCAGTCTATGGACGTTGCGTCTGGTGCTGTACCCGTAGATGATAGCGTGACCTCGCGTGTCGAGGACTCCATCGACGGTGAAGACGTGGCCGTTGATCAGTCGCTGCCAGTGAATGCTATGGAATCAGAGGATGAGGGTTTCAGGGTAGACGTTTCCGCGCCCGAACACGAGGCCGAATCGGTTGATTCTTCTTTTCAATATGTCTATCTGTCCTACCCGAGTCTTCCCGGCGGGACTGATCAAGTTGTCGCCTTTGCTACTCCCGATGACGGCGACACCCTTGCTTCCGCAACGCTTAACTATGTAAGTGCCAATGGAGTACAGGGAACCACGGTTGCATCTGAATCAGCTGGTAATTCGGCTGCTTTTGTATTTGGCTCGACGTTGAAATCCAATACTTACTTTCTGACTTCGATAACCTACGTTTTGCAGGGTGATGGCACTGAACATGTAGTGGATCTCTCTGACAGGGATTATTCGTTTACGGTCGTTGATAGCTCCGTGAGCTCCGAGGGCACTTCTGTTTACTATGCGGACGGCGAAGGTAATGCCGTTGAGGCCCAGTCGATTCAGCAGGCATTGGAATGCGCTGATTCGCCTGATGGCATATCTACCTACGCTGAGCGCTCCGCGCGCAATGTTGGGGTGATTGCACTTGATGCCGGCCATGGCGGAGTTGATTCCGGCGCGCAGGGAAATGGCAAGAGTGAAGCCGACCTTACCTGGAAGATCATGACAGCCTGCAAAAATAAACTTGAAGCCTACGGCTTTAAGATCGTTCTTGCACGCCAGCAGTCCGGCTACTATCCCAGCAATGATTATCTTTATCGCGTACAGCGCTGCATCGATCAGGGCGCACAGGCATATGTTAGTTTCCATATCAACTCTGGGTCTTCTGGAGCTCACGGCGCAGAAGTCTATGCTCCTACCGCAAATGGCACCGACTACACACAGGTTTCGGTTGAGCTTGCCAACAAGGTCATGAACAACCTTGCTGCTATGGGACTAACATACCGCGGCGTATTTCAAATGGAGGTAGGCGACGAGTTCGCCGTTATCCGCTGCGCTCGCGAGCAGGGAATTCCAGGTATTCTTATCGAACATGGCTTTATCTCGAATTACGGTGATGTGGTCAACTATTTCTCGGACGATGGTTGCCGCCGTCTTGGCGAGGCTGACGCTGCCGCAATCATCGCGCAGTTCCCGCATCCCTACTCCGTCAATGGAATTTCCTTCTCGGAAGAACTGGGACATGCAGGGTCAACGGTAAAAATCGGTGTAAATGTTAGCGGCAAGACTGATGGCCTTAGATATAAGTTTGTTTGGCATAGGGCTGGGTCTGATTGGAGTGATTCCAATTGGGGTGTAATCGGTCAAGACTTAACTTCGCCATCGATTTCTTGGACCCTGCCCCAGGCTGGCGAATATGAGATCTATGCTGATGTCATTGACTCCAATGGGTATGTGACTAGCACTTCTAAATACAAAGTTGTTAATTGGTCTCTTGAGTCGCTCGAAGTCTCGGGCTCCGCCCTCTGCGGCAAGCCGGTCAAGCTGCAGGCCAAGGTGTCCGGCGACGCCTCCGGCCTCAAGTACAAGTTCGTCTGGGAGAAGGGCGGCTGGGCCAAGTGGGGCGTCGCCCAGCAGCCCTCCGCTTCCTCCTCCTGCGAGTGGACCCCGACCGAGCCGGGCGAGTACACCGTCTACCTCGACGTGATCGACGGCTCCGCCGAGAGGCACCTGACCCGCAAGGTCACGGTCGGCGAGCGCTACTCCGTCGAGTCGCTCGAAGTCTCGGGCGACGCCCGCTGCGGCAAGCCGGTCAAGCTGCAGGCCAAGGTGTCCGGCGACGCCTCCGGCCTCAAGTACAAGTTCGTCTGGGAGAAGGGCGGCTGGGCCAAGTGGGGCGTCGCCCAGCAGCCCTCCGCTTCCTCCTCCTGCGAGTGGACCCCGACCGAGCCGGGCGAGTACACCGTCTACCTCGACGTGATCGACGGCTCCGCCGAGAGGCACCTGACCCGCAAGGTCACGGTCGGCGAGCGCTACTCCGTCGAGTCGCTCGAAGTCTCGGGCGACGCCCGCTGCGGCAAGCCGGTCAAGCTGCAGGCCAAGGTGTCCGGCGACGCCTCCGGCCTCAAGTACAAGTTCGTCTGGGAGAAGGGCGGCTGGGCCAAGTGGGGCGTCGCCCAGCAGCCCTCCGCTTCCTCCTCCTGCGAGTGGACCCCGACCGAGCCGGGCGAGTACACCGTCTACCTCGACGTGATCGACGGCTCCGCCGAGAGGCACCTGACCCGCAAGGTCACGGTCGGCGAGCGCTACTCCGTCGAGTCGCTCGAAGTCTCGGGCGACGCCCGCTGCGGCAAGCCGGTCAAGCTGCAGGCCAAGGTGTCCGGCGACGCCTCCGGCCTCAAGTACAAGTTCGTCTGGGAGAAGGGCGGCTGGGCCAAGTGGGGCGTCGCCCAGCAGCCCTCCGCTTCCTCCTCCTGCGAGTGGACCCCGACCGAGCCGGGCGAGTACACCGTCTACCTCGACGTGATCGACGGCTCCGCCGAGAGGCACCTGACCCGCAAGGTCACGGTGGAGGGTACTCCAATTATGGGAAGTCTGCAGACTTCAGTTGATGCTATGGTGAACTTATATGAATCAACAGGACATACATATCCCTCAGACGAATTTGTTTCAAAGGGGGCACCTACTATTCGTGATTTTTGTTCATTAATTGTCGAAGCCGCTGTTTCTGAAGGGGTTCGTCCGGAAGTTGTTTTTGCTCAGGCTATGCTTGAGACTGGATGGTTGCAATTTGGAGGTTCCGTAAAGCCGAATCAGTGCAATTTCGCCGGACTGGGCGCCGTCAATCAACAATCGGGAGGCGCTAGATTTGACGATGTATATCAGGGCTTGCTTGCACAAGTCCAGCATCTTAAAGGATATGCTACTGGTGCGGCGTTGAATAACACTTGTGTGGATCCTCGATATGAAGTCCTTCAGTCTAAGGGTTTTCTCGGAGTTGCGCCATATTTGGAAGATTTAAACGGCCGCTGGGCTGTTCCGGGTGACACATATGGTCAGAATATTGCGCGCATTATTTCTTTAATTGGCTAATATCAATATGAATTCTCTAGGTCGACTGCGCTGGTTGAAGTCGACCTTACTTGTATGGTAAATCTTGGCCTTAAATTGTTACTTGCTAGCAATATTATGTTGGAGTGAACTATCGGGGAGGTTCTATATGCATTTCTTTAGAAGTAAGGCTGTCCGTCTCGCTTTTTTCTTCTTTTATTTCTGTTTGGCCGTAACTCCTTGCTTTGGTTTGAGTGAAGCGGGCCTGTCTCCATCACAGATTGAAGATTCAACACGGGCCGATGATTTAAGTGCAACTTCGCCGGTTTCAGAGGACTACTCTGTCGACGGCCTCTCGGCCAAGGCGTCCGATGGCGGGTCTCCTCTCCTGGGCGACCGCTGCTCGCTCGGCCTGACCGCGTCCGGCAACTCGGGCTCGGTCCGCTATAAGTTCGTCTGGGAGCAGGGCGGCTGGTCCAGGTGGGGCACCATCCGCCAGCTCGGGCCCGAGGCCTCCTGCGATTGGGTGCCGGAGGTCGCCGGCGACGTCAACATCTTGGTCGACGCCGTCGATTCGGCCGGCAACGTGAGGACCTGGAGGTTCCCCGTCAGGGTGGATGCCTGTCGCCTTTCCGTGAGCGGCGGGGATACGCTCGAGTGGAGCGGTGGAATGAAGGTCGATATCTCCGCCGCCGCGGCTCCCGGCGCAAAGATTAAATTCCTTTGGGAACGGGGCTCATGGTCCAAGTGGGGCGTCATCCAGGCAGCATCTGAGTCCGCCGCCTGTACCTGGACGCCCCCGTCTTCCGGCTCCTATACTCTCTATGCCGACGTCACGGTCGGCGGGCTCACGTCGACGTCAAGACTCCCCGTTCGCATCTCAGAGGACTACTCTGTCGACGGCCTCTCGGCCAAGGCGTCCGATGGCGGGTCTCCTCTCCTGGGCGACCGCTGCTCGCTCGGCCTGACCGCGTCCGGCAACTCGGGCTCGGTCCGCTATAAGTTCGTCTGGGAGCAGGGCGGCTGGTCCAGGTGGGGCACCATCCGCCAGCTCGGGCCCGAGGCCTCCTGCGATTGGGTGCCGGAGGTCGCCGGCGACGTCAACATCTTGGTCGACGCCGTCGATTCGGCCGGCAACGTGAGGACCTGGAGGTTCCCCGTCAGGGTGGAGAGAAATCTATCTAACTTCACTTCAATAGATTTGAAATCTGATTCATCCAATTTGTGCGTAGGGGATACGCTTTCAATTACACCTCGGATTACCATCCGAAAGAATAATCAGATTTCATACAAATATGTTTGGATGCGGAACAACTGGGCTGAATGGGGTGTGATTGACTCCGGCAGAGGTAAATCCTCAATTGACTGGAGAGTCGATAAATCTGGCGCTGTCACCGTTTTTGTTGATGTTATTGATGAGGCCAACGATCAGACGATGACCTCGAAGACTGAATGCTCGATTGGCTCCGAGAAGTGGAATTACGAGTCCTTGAGTTCTTCTGCAACGCTTGTCAGGCCTAATGAAAGCACTGAGATCGATGCCAGATGCTCGGGTGATACTAATTACTTACAGTATAAGTTCGTCTGGAATAAGAATAATTGGGCTGACTGGGGCGTTGCTCAACAGGGCACAAGTTCACACCTCCAATGGGCTCCAAAAGACGCCGGAGACTATGAATTGATCTGTGACGTTTCGGGGTCAGATGGAGTTGTCCAAACAAAAAGAACAATCATTAGCTGTTGGGATTTCTCGAGGATTACTGCAATTTCGACTGATGGCAATAATTCTTGGGGAGTTCGAGCTGATTTGGGAACGCTTGCAGCTGAAAAATCTGCGCAATTTCAGTTTAAATTTGTTTGGGCCAAGTCCGACTGGAGTAAATGGGGTGTTCTAAAAGAATTTTCCAATGTGAATGACGCTTATTTCAATCCCTCTGCACTTGGATTGCAAGATGGTTATTACGATCTTTACTGCGATGTCTTGCTTCCTGATGGCACTCTCCAGTCGAAGTCGACTCAGATTTACTACAGCCCATTTGGCAGCTCAACGGTTTTGGGGGTTAGTCGTATTGGACTCGTCACTTGGCTTACGTCGCATCAATTTGATGGCTATTATTTAGGAACGAGATATTCCGGTGGCTTCTCCTATGATAGTTGCCTTTACCCAAAAGGTGCCCCGAGATGGGATGGCTATACTGGCATGAATTGCACTGGCTTCGTGGCTCATGCTTATGCTGCGGTTGGTGGCGATGTCAATCGTATTGCGCAGAATAATAATCACTCTCCTTGGGCTGGGGGGCCAGGCGGTGGCGGCTATATTAACGCTTGGAGATGGTATGGCTATGCTCGAGATTTGGGATGCAAAATGTATGAGTTCCGTACTGTCCAAGATATGCTAAATAGTGGTTATGCTCAAAAGGGAGATATTATCTTCTTTAAGACTGACGGATCAATCGACTGTCATATTGGGTTCTTCTGGGGAGATAATCCGCATGACAATAAAATGTGGCATCAAATTCTGCCTGGGAATTTAATCGGACCCTGCTTTAACAATGCGAACAAAGGAGAGGTTCGGCAATCGGTTGTTCTGATTAAATAGTGCTTTAATTTCTGAATGGTATTTGAAGCAACAAATTGTGAAACGGTGATTCTGATAAGTAGCGCAAGCAGAAGACTTACTGGCATAATAATTACATATGGTTATATACTGGCTCAGGCTTTAGTCGGCTTTGTATATGTTCCGATGTTGTTGCAAAACATTGGACAAGACGAATATGGACTCTATCAATTGATAGGTTCTATCATGTCTTATATAGTTTCCATTAATGGGATTTTGTCTGCCGGTGTTGGGCGTTTTTATTGCAAGTATATGGCAGAGGGCAAAAATGACTTAATGGAGAATACTCTCGCAATAGCTAGGCGTCTGTACTGGGTCCTATCTGTGTTCGTGATGCTAATAAGTTGCGTTCTCGCCGTGGTTGTTCGGTTTGTATATTCAGCCAGTTTTACAAACTCACAGCTTGATGAGTGTTCCGCAATGCTTGTTGTATTAGGGATCAACACAATTGTTATCATGAACAACACTATTAGCGTTGCGGCGATAACTGCTAATGAAAGGTTCGTTTTTTTGAAGGGCTCGCAATTGGCCGCCCTAATAGCTCAGCCTTTCATTGTGTATGGACTTACGACAATTTTTAAGAATGCATTAGCCGTATGTTTAGTTGTGCTTGTTACAAATGTGTTGTGCGCGGTGAGCCAGCGTTTGTTTGCTAAATATAATCTGCATATTAGTTTCAGATATCATGGCTGGGACATGAAACTGGCTAAGGGATTGCTTTTTTTTAGCGGCGCGATTGTATTGGTGACGATTGCTGACCAGATTTTCTGGAAAACCGATCAATTAATTGTCGGCTATTATTTTGGTGCTGCCGCCGTTGCGGTATATTCTGTTGGATCTCAAATCTACACGATTTATATGACAATCGGTACGGCAGCCTCTTCAGTTTTTCTTCCCCGAGTTTCAGAACTTTATTGCCAGAATAAGGATATGTCTGAAATTTCGGATCTCTTCATTAAAGTCGGTCGCATTTCCTTTATCGTCTGCGGATTTGTTCTTAGTTTATTTATTGTTCTGGGGAAAGATTTCATCATTATTTGGGCTGGTAAGGACTATATAGACGCTTTCTATATCGCCTTGATCGTAATGGTTCCATTTACCATTGACTTAATTCAGAACCTGGGACTTACCATAATGCAGGTTGCGAATGTTTACCTGTATAGGGGGTATATGTATCTTGCGATTGCGCTTGTCAACGTGGTCGTGACGATTATATTGCTCAAGCTTATGGGCATAGTGGGCGCAGCAGTTTCAACAGCCATCGCTATGGTTATAGGTAACGGTTTCTGTATGAATTGGTATTATTCTGAAAAGCTTGGGTTGAACATAAAGAGATTTTGGCTTGAAATTGCCAAACTTTCCGTCTTGGTTATTGTCGGTACGGGGGCTTTGCTGCTGCTCTATAACCTAATTAAAAGCCTTTTATCTGGCCTTGTGGTGGTTTTGGTGTCAGCAATAATTTATTTCTTTATCTATTTCTTCTTGGTTTTGATGTTTGGGCTAAACGAATCCGAAAAGACGAGCATATCTGGATTTATCAAGCGATAATCTGCGACGCTTATTAAGCAGAATAGCCTAATGTACTTTCATTACTTTTATGACCAACCGGCTTGCCTGACATTTGATTATCGAAGGCTAAGTCGGTTGGTTTTACTACTCGGTGCCAGGAAAAATGAGCGATGACAACAGGGCGATTAGCTCAAGATTTTCAGTATCAATAGTTTTAGCTGTTCACAACAGCGTATTACTACTCGAGATAACAAATAGTGCTTATTCTTTGCCGCAAGGAACAGTAAATAGCTGTCAGGTCTGTAGGTGCTGCAAGGGACATCAGCTTTAATTGAGGGATTAAATAAGGCCTCTGAAATTGAAACAAAGTTACGTTTTTTGGTCTCATTATTGTCACTGAGCTCGTTGATCGATAGGAGATAAAGATACTGTTCCGTTCTTGTTTTCCATGCCAGCCTTTCTGTTTCTTTTCCCCAACGAGCAGCGATTTTCACTAGGCTTGAGGTGACGAAGGTTAAATCTGAAAGCTGTTTTTCCTTATAGCTGTGTGTTGCACTTTGTCCGTTTTGACAATTGTAATAATACAGCGCATCACTTATTTGTAAAACCGATCTGGCTGAATCGACTATGGGTATCATTTGCAGAAAATCTTCTGCAAAATCGATTCTCTTTGTATCGGTATTGCTTAAATCGTCAATCAGACAGTTTCTTTTGATTGCCTTTCCCCAAATTGAATTGAGTTTCCCTCGTGCCAAACATTTTCTGACTTCGGCGAGATCGTCACCTTCATAGATGCCAGACGGAAGGGCGGGATTGATAAACGGATCGTTTGAATAGTCTGGGTTTCTTGTATAGCTGAAACAGATTATGTCTGGATTGCACTTATCGATTTCGCGAGCAAGAATAGATAGGGTATCGAAGCGCAAAGAATCATCCGCATCAACAAAGACCAGGTAATCTCCGGCGCTTATCTCCGCGCCTTTTCGCCTGGCCTCATATACGCCCATATTATTTTGTCTAACGTAATGAGTATTGTTGTGAGATTCACAAAACACTTTGCAGACACTTTCAGTAGCGTCTGCTGATCCATCATTGATGAGAATAATTTCATAGCCGTCATATGTTTGTTGGTAGATGGATGATAGCGTTTCCGGCAAACTGGATGCCGCATTATATGCAGGGATAATAATTGAAAACAGCATTTAGTCCCTTTCCGTATTGGAAGAACAAGATGGTTAGTTAAAAAGCCCGTTTACAATGTCCCTGTATAAAATAAATTGACGCTTGGCAATGGCCTTCCATTGAAAGTGTTCAATTGCATACTTTCTAGCTGCATTTGCAAGTTTACAACGAAGTTCATCGTCATTGAACAGGGTGAGAATTGCGTTAGAAATGGCTTCGAGATCAGATTCTACACCGATTCCAATTCCTTTATTGTTCGCTGTTTCTTTCCATGTGGTTCCCTCGGTAACAATAATTGGGAGGCCATATGCAAGTGCTTCCAAAACAGACGTCGGGAAACCTTCAGTGCGTGAAAGTTGGATATAAAACTGCGATTGGAGAAAAGCGTCCGCTTTAGATTGACCATTAACTGGACCATTTAATAAAACAATATCGGATACTTGATTGTCGGCAATAAGTAGTTCCAGTTTGGCCATAGACCCATCTTCGTCTGGACCGTAGATGTAGATTTTAGCTCCGAGCCCTCTTAGCTCATCAGCAATTAGCGGCAGACTTTTGATCAGTAGATCAAGACCTTTGACCTCTATATCTAGGCGGCCAATAAAAAGCGCGATGCGGCTGTCTAAGTTTGAGGCTTTGGCTTTTGGGATGCTAACACCATTTGGAATAATGCTTGCTTTCCTATGTTTAAAGCCGTTTGAACTTATCGCCTCTTTTTCCGATAGAAAATGGATACAATCAGCATTGCGAATAAAGGCGTTATAGAAGAAAACATTAAGCAATTGTTTAGCTAAATGATGCTGTTCTTGCGCCACATATGTTAAAGACCCATGTGGTGTGATGATGTATGGGATCGCACGTCTTCTGAGCCAATGGCTTAGTTTAATGTGATCCGGCCTATATATCTCATGAAATATAACGAGTGACGGATTGCAAAACGGTTCAGGAAGTTTTTCTATGCATGACTGATAGAAGACGGGATATTTCGCATCTTTAGGTCTGTAGTTTGTAAGATTTAATAGAGCTATATTCATGTCCTTTATTTCTGACTGCTCATTTAGGTATTGAGGCACCACTGTAGACACGCCAGAAGCGAAATCACTTGTAATATATGCCACATGAAGGACTATTAAACTATCGGTAGTTTTCATTAGCGTTTGCTCCCGCAGCGGTGTTGGAGGTTTTAGTTGACAGATTCACAGTTGGTTTCAGTGCTCATGCCTTGTTATAGGGAGAGCGCCAAAGATTTTACTGAGGCACTAGCGTCTATTTTAAAGCAGACCTATCATCGAATCGAGGTGGTTGTTGTTTTTGATAATCCAGATGACAACACACTTTACGATATTGCTCAAAACTATAGCTCTCATGACAGCAGGATTTGCCTCGTGAGAAATGAACGCAATCTTGGTCTTGCTGCATCTTTGGAAAGGGCGTTCAAGGTCTCACGCGGTCAGTATATCTGCCGAATGGACTCAGATGACATTTCTGAGGCGCAGCGCATTGAACGGCAGTTGTCGTATCTTGAAGAACATGAGCTTGACCTAGTGGGTTCTTATTTGAACGCCATTGACGAAGACGGTAGTCAATTATATCTCGTTGATTCAATTCCAAGTTCGAGTGAAGGCGTTAGGCGTTCTCTTATGATTAGAAATTGCGTACCTCATCCGAGTTGGTTTGGAAGAAGGTCTGTATTTGAAATGGGGTATCGGTCTGTTCCGCTAGCAGAAGATTATGACTTACTGTTGCGTGCCGAGCTGGAAGGGTTCACTATTGGAAATGTTCCAGAGCCGCTCATTCGATACAGAATGACTGTTAATAGCATTTCGCGTAGCAATTTGTATAAACAGTTCGTTGTTTCTCAGTGTTTACGTTCAGCTTTCAAAGAGGGTCGATCGCTGGATGTCGATAAGATTGATACAATCGTCGCCGAGCGGTTCGATCGGCGCCGAGCTGAGAACTATCTAAAGGCAAATGCATTATTTAATAATGGGTTGAGAAATATTCATTCTGGTAATCGAGCAAAAGGTATTTCCCAATTGCTTCAAATCCCATTTTGCTCTAAGTCGTATTTAATGAATGTCATTAATATGGCGCGTGTGGTTACAATTAAAACTTTAGAGAAAACCTCGTAGTTGTGCACCTACGCTTAGAGAGGCATGGCGTAACCATGCCGTTCGACACTCGGAAGATTGCTAGCTTTGAAATCTAGGGCGAGGTTTGTTGCGGGGTTCTCGATGCCGTGTGCGCCATTCGTGGTTGATTTCCGATCTCGGCCGAACACACTGCGCAGATAGTCCGTACCCGCGGCTAGCCGAACGCCCCTGCGGCCCCCATGGACCCCGGGGGCGCCGTTTCCCCAGTTGAAGGAACGGTGGATATGTGTTCGATAGGTCCGCGGGCCATTCTCCGCCCTCAGTCTGGCACCTCTTTCCAGACTCAGCCGGACGGTCGGTCCGCCTATTCCGTTTTGCCTTTGGGCTAGGCCAGCGGGGCGTCGCGCCTCTCTGCGCGTGCCCTCTCAATGAGGCTCGGCGTCAGGTCGAGTCTTCCGATGGGCACGTCCTCCAGGCTGTAGGCGTCTAGCAGCGCCTCCGCATCGCCGCCGAGCATCGCCCTGGAGGCGCGCGGGCGTCCAGCTCCAGCATCTTCTGGACCGTGTCCCTTTCGTGCCTGGTGAGCCTGCCGTAGACACTCGGGGTCGCCTTCTCGGAACCCTTTTTCTTCTTTCCGGACATGCCGTCCTTCGAGTCCCCGGGGCCAACCGGTTCGGCTCTCAGGGTAACGGGTTCCCACATTCATCCGTCCATGTACGGATGAATGTGGGAAGTGTTCTGATTAAGTTGATAATCAAGGGTGCACCATTCGTTGTGTCTATTTAACCATTTGTATATCTCTCGCTATAATAATGAGAAAAACTAGAGATCGGTTTATGTGTATATGACACCCAAAACTCTTATCGCTATTCCTGCTTATAATGAGGAGGAATGCATAGAAAAGACGATATGCGAGCTCAGGAAAATTGCACCTGAGTTTGATTTTGTTGTTATCAATGATGGGTCTCGAGATCGAACGTTGGCCATCTGCAAGGATCTTGGTTGTGACATCATTGATATGCCCATTAACTGTGGTTTGACCGTTGGGTTTCAGACGGCTGCGCGTTATGCGGTTGATCTTGGATATGACTATATGGTTCAGTTTGATGCTGACGGCCAGCATTGTCCGGAATATATAAAGGTTCTTGTTGATAGGGCTCAATCTGATGGATCAGATATTGTCATTGGCTCTAGGTTTGTAAGCGTGCGCAAAGACAAGACGCTTCGCATGATCGGCTCGCGTATGATTACGGTGCTAATAAAGATTCTGACAGGCAAGAGGATCAGTGACCCCACGTCTGGATTTAGGCTATTTGGGCGGGATATTCTTACGAAATACTATTACGACAATACCTTAAATCCGGAACCAGAATCTCTCGCTCTCTTTTTGAAGCAAGGGTATTCTATTTCAGAGGTACAGGTTAAGATGCGCGAGCGTCAAGGTGGCGAGAGCTATCTTAACCCTGTTAGGTCTATGCAGTATATGGTTCGTGTTTTCGTTACGCTCCTTGTCGTTCAGTGGTTTAGGTGATCCATTTGCCGGTCTCTCTTCGTATTTTGCTTCTCGTTTGCGCTGTTTTGGTATTCGTGTTCGTAATGCGCAAATTAAAAAAATCCCAAATGCAAGTTTTGGATTCTCTGTTTTGGCTGCTATTCAGCGTCAGTTTTGTAATTTTGGGCGTTTTTCCACAAGTTGCAATGTGGCTTTCAAGTCTATTTGGTTTCATGTCGGCTTCTAACTTCGTGTTCCTTTACGTTATTGCCGTTCTTGTGGTCCGTGATTTCTGCAATTCTCTTCGCCTCTCTCGACAGGAAGAGCGTTTGAACTCGCTTGTTCAGGCTGTTGCGTTAAGTAGGGAGAAGGAAAAGTAGGCTATGCGTTTCGCTTTGGCGTATAAATCATCTGGATGGGAATGTCTCTACTTATATTTCTTTTAACAGTTGTGAACAGTGCTTGGTGCCCATACTTGTCATCCGGATGACTGGGAACGATTCTTCGAGGGCCCTTGCAGCTTGATTTGGATAAAGGTGAATTAGCCCCGTGTTGTCTCGATGCGTAAACCAAAAGCAAATAATGAAAGCCGTCTTCGTTGCCCTTCTCTTTATTGTCGAGCTTCTGTGCATGAAGCACTTTTATGTGAACCACTCTGTCTCACAGCTGTTCGTTTTAGCGCTCTATTGCGTCGTTGTAGATGTTGCCATTTGGCAATCATATTGTATCTTCCTTTCCTCAGATGATGAAAAAAAGCGTGGCAACTGTTCTGGTCGCTGCGCTCAATTATTAGTCCTGTTGCTTGCGGCATTTGCTGTGGCGGTCATCTGGGAGGGCTGCACCGTTCTTGGCTCGCCGGCTTCTCATTTCTCGAATATTGCTGACTGGAATAAAAAGCGGCTCATATTCTTTTTTCTGATTTTCTATTGCGCAATACTTTATTTATTCCAAAGCGGCTTTTCTCTGAAAGCGTTGTTCCATTCTGTTTCGGCGAGGGTCAAGGCTACCGACTACGTTTCCCTGCTGATTATCGCATTCTTTATTGTTTTTGGCTGCTCAACGACTGCATTCGCGAATGGGTTCATTAATGCTGTTGTTTATTTCCTGCTGGTAATCATAACTTCGGTTTTCACGGCTTGCTCGGGCATTCGAAAGAGAAGCTCTGTCCTTCCCGTTGCTTTCTTTATCGCTGCATTCTCAATTGGTGTTTTCCTTGTGGTGAGCACTCCGATAACGACGGGTATTTCATGGGATGATCAAATTCACTATTCCAATGCCCTTTCGACATCTTATTTATTTGAAACTCAAAAAACTGATACGGATATCAACTTTACTGACGAAGCGGTCCGTCGTGCACAGGGCTATGAAGAGCCTTCTCTTTCCCATTTTGATCGAGCGGAAATTCTTGAGCATGCTAGGCAGTTGAATGTCTCCTATAGATCTGATATCGCTTCTGGTTATGTACAAGTTAACAAGCATGAAGAATTCGTTTATACGCTTAGCAGCATTGGATATATTCCATCGGCAATTGGCCTTTGGCTCGCTCGCCTTCTGCATTTCGATTTTTCTTCTATGATTCAATTCGCTCGGATTTGCAATTTATTTAGTTACTGTCTTGCAATTGCCATTGCAATCGACGTTACGCCCTCAAAAAAGGGACTATTTGCTTTTGTGGGAATGCTGCCAACTTCGATCTTTCTTGCGTCATGTTTCTCATATGATGCATGGCTCATTTCGTTTATCATTCTCGGTTTTGCTTATTTTTTGAGGTATGCATGGGGTGATTTAAATGAATTTACAGTTCGCAATATAGCACTCGCATTTTTATTTACCTTTTTAGGACTCGCAGTCAAAGCTGTGTATTTTCCGATAATCGGTCTTTTCTTTATGGTTCCGCGTAATCGTTTTGCGGGCTCGAAGCAACGAGTTCATTACTATGCCGCCGTGTTTGTTTTGGGCTTGATTGCTTTTGCCTCATTTGCGCTTCCGTTCTTGTTTTCAACGGCCAGCGGATCTAACGTTGGCGATATGCGAGGCGGCTCCGATGTTAACTCTGGTCAGCAAATCGCTTTCATTCTCGCCGATCCATTGCGCTACGCGGAAATACTCGCCAATTATTTTTCAACTTATTATTTAAATCCGATAACCTCTTCTGGATATGCATTGAACTTTGCATACCTTGGATCGCTTGCTGCTCAGATTTCTGTAAATGCAATCCGTGGGTTGGTTCAGGTGCTTCCAGCTGTTTGCCTATTGTTGTTTGGGCTTTTTTCGGCCGATTCGATTAGCGTTAATCATATTGGTCTTGCACAATTTCTTTGGGCCTCATTTGTGTTTTTGTTTACGGTGATTTTGGTGGCAACTGCACTTTATGTGTCTTTTACTCCCGTTGGATTGGGAACAGTTAATGGTTGCCAGAGTCGTTACCTTTTGCCACTTCTGGTTCCGTGCCTATCGTTTATCCTTAACCAAAGTCGCTTGGTCTTTGGGGACAGCAAACGATTCATATTGATATGCCTCGTATTCCCGTTTACTTTGGCTACGATTTGCGAGTTTGTTTTAGTTGTTGGAAAGTGTTGCTGATATGGGCATAGTTTTTAATACCGAATTTAACAATAAGCTAAATTGCCGTGGCGACGGCAAGCTATATCTACTGTATGAAGCCGCATCCGTTTTTCCTGATGCTGTTGAGTCGCAATCACCTAATGGGCAAATTCTGCCCGCAAGAATCATCCCTTTTTCAGAGACTGAATTTGTTGTTATTCTTGCCGATTTTGGTGTCGACCAATCGCTGTCTTTCTTTAGCGGAGATAATATAATTTACCAGCGCCGTATCAATCCTGGCAAGTTTTCGATTGAGTCGAAAGTTAACGGCTTGCTGCACGCGGAGCATTGTGGACAATTTCGCAATATTGACCGTTCTGGTGTGCATGCGCTCGCTTCTATCCAAATTGAGGGCTTTATTCCCTGCGTTGATGGCGTAATCGTTAGAGGTGTTCTTTCGGGCACTGATTGCTTTGAGGGTGATCGTATTGTCGCTTTTAATGAAGGAGCCTGCGTTGTTGGGGAATCTTTGTTATCTAATAACTTAATAGCCGATGCGAATCTTGGTTTAATAAATTTCTCTCTTCATATTCCTGAGGTCGGGGATAGCCTGTGCATTTGCATGCACAGGGCTTCTGGTCATCTAGATACGTTTATCAATCTAAAGAAAGATATGCTTAAGGAGCTTTTGGATGAGGCTGATCGGAATCATGCGTGCGCATTCGATCAACCCCGTTATTTGTCCTGGTTTTCTGGGCGCAGATTGACTGGATCCGATTCGCGGGCACAAGCACAAATAAAACTTGCATACCAGCCCTTGTTTTCAATCATCGTTCCGCTATATAAGACTCCCTTGAATTTCTTCAGGGATATGGCTGATTCTGTCATTGCTCAGACGTATTCGAATTGGGAACTCATCCTGGTTAACTCTACGCCAGATTACGAGGGCCTTAGCGACTTGGTCTCCGAGTATGTGACTGCAGACTCTAGAATTAAAGTGACTAATCTTGAGGGCAATCTAGGTATCACTGAGAACACTAATGTCGGAATCAAGATGGCCAAGGGAGACTACCTCTGCTTTTTCGATCATGATGATGTTCTCGAACCGGATATCTTGTTTGAGTACGCCTGTGCTTTAAATCAAAATGCTGAAATCAATCTTCTTTATTGTGATGAAGATAAGCTATTGCCTGACGGGTCCTTGGCTCATCCTACTTTTAAGCCGGATTTTAGTCTTGATATGGCTCGTGACAACAATTATATATGCCACCTTCTTACTGTTAAAAGGGCATGTTTAGACAGGATTGACCTTTCCAGCAGCGAGTTGGATGGCGCCCAAGACCATGCCATGGTGCTGAAGATTGCCGAACTTGGTGGGACGATCCATCACGTTCCTAAAATCTTGTATCACTGGAGAATAAGCGAGAATTCGACTGCGGGTAATTCCGATAGTAAGCCCTATGCAACCCTTGCTGGAATAAAAGCGGTTCAGGAGCACCTTGATAGATGCGGTATTAAGGCGACTGTGGTCAACTCTCATAATCGTGCTTTTAGATATAGCCCTATTTATGATGTTTCTTCATCTGAGTCCTGTTCATTAATCGTTACCACCCGCGGCAATTCTTCGGTTCTTTCGGCTCTTGTATCTTCAATCAATGACACCGATTTTGATGATCTTGAAGTTGTTTTCGTGTGCTCGCGGGTTGCGGAAGCTGCTGTTCAGCAATCGATCTCTGGACTTCGTTGTCGCTATATCGTTCACGCGCTTGATGGCCCGTTTAATATATCTGCATGGAGAAATGCCGGTGCTCTCGCCGCGCATGGTGAGCAACTCGTTTTTGTTCATGACGATATTCAGGCACTAGACTCCTCGTGGCTAAAGACTCTCGTTGGTTTTTCCCAACGAGAGGATGTTGGCGTCGTTGGAACAATGACGTGCGATCTTGACGGCATTGTGCAGCAGGCAGGCCTGTCTTATGTTGGAGAATCAATCGTCAACCTGTCGCAAGGCATTCATCGCTCTTCTCCTGGCTATATCTATATGCCATTGACCGTAAGGGATGTATCGGCGGTGAGTGGTGTCTGTTTAGCTATTTCACGCGAACATTTTAATCGTCTGGGTGGTTTTGATGAGTCGTATCTTCTTGACTATTCGGATGTTGATATTTGCTTCAAGTCTTCTCAAGCTGGGTTAAAAGTGATCTATACACCAGAGGCATGTCTCTACCATATGGCATGTGTTGACAAATCCCTTGATAGTAAATCTCGCTCTCATAAGCATTTTGAGGATAAGGCACGATTGTTGCATAACTGGTCAGAGCGTTTCTCTGAGGGAGATCCATGGTTCTCCGTTAACTTTTCTCGAGATCCCAAGCGCGCAGCGTTATATAAGTTCGATCCTTTTGACTACGAAGCGATTTGAGTGCTTTAAATGAAACAAATTGCCTGGATAATATCTCCGCCGGCAAAGGGTTCTGGCGGCTTTCGAACCATCTGCAGCAAGGCTTCCTTTCTAGATTCTCGCGGATATGAGAACTACTTTTACATTATGCCGGGCTGTGAAGCATGCAAAAGTGCTCATAGAGTTCAGACCGAAATAAAGGATTGGTTTCGTTATTCGCCTAAAGAGGTTCTTGTGGCTCCGAGTGTGCCCGAGGATTTTTTTGCAGTAATCGCCACCGCTTGGAATACGGCGCACTTTGCATCTATGCAGAAGTGCGCCCATAAGTTCTACTTCATTCAGGATTTTGAACCTTGGTTCTATCCGATGGGGGAGATGTATCTAAATGCCGAAGCAAGTTATCGTTATGAACTAAACCCCATAACGATAGGCAGATGGCTTTCTAAAAAAGTTGAACCCTATTATTCGCATGAAGTCCCATATTGTGATTTTGGCGTTAGCGATATATATACTTCGCAGGAACAAAATCTAAGCAGAGAGTATGCCGTCTGTGCTATTTATCAATCCAATAAGGATCGGCGTTTGTCTGGCATGTTGCTTGATGCAATTAAATTGCTTCTCAAGCTCGACGATGCAGTTGTCGTATATTTATACGGCGAAGATGCAATGCCTCCCATTCGTCATCCACGTGTACGCAGCCTCGGTATCTTGACCGCTGATGAATGCGCCTCGCTTTATGCCAAGTGTGTTGCCGGCGTATCGTTGAGCGTGACTAATCCCTCTCGCCTGCCTTTCGAAATGCTTGCATCGAAGCTCTCGGTAATTGAAATATACCGTGAGAATAACCTACTCGACTTTCCGGAGGGCACCATCCACCTCGCTGAGCCCTCTGCTTGTGGCATTGCTTCTTCTATTCTTGAGGCTCTTTCAGGCTCAAAATACGATTCGCCTAATCGATTTAGCTGCACGTCGATTGAGCGTGAAAATGAAATGTTCTTCGAGGCCTTTACGCGCTATCTGAATGAAGAGTCATCCTTGGCTAGCGGGAAGTCCGCCTTCGGGGATGCGCTAAAAACTGAAGAACAAAGTAAGGTCTTCTTGCTCAGCGATCATCTTGCTGATGCTCGATTGCGATCGTCTGCCATGTCTCAAACGCTCATCCAAGCTTCTTCTGTTGATTTGACTGTGCGTTTTGAGTCGGCTTTGATGCCTGTGGATGTTCGCGCGGCTGTTTGGCGTGCCGATGATCAGTCTGATATTCGCTGGATTAGTCTTGAGTCTAGGGACGGTCATTTTGCGGGTCATGTTCCGCTGTTTTTAAATGATGATGAAGAGGCCTATCTTCGCATTCATATATACTCTTTTGCGGAAGACGGCAAGAATCCGCTTTGTGTCGCCGAGCTAAGCCAACTTGTCTGTCTTTCGCCTTCTCGCAACGCTCATCCCGTTGTTCGTTCGGTTGAAAGTGGCGCATGCAGCGTGTCTGCCGTTTTTAACCTATCTGATGATTATTGTGAACCGTGTCAGCCTTCTGCTTCGACGGGTGTCGAAGGCGGTCACGTTGCTCTACTCAAACGTTTATTTCGGAGAAGCTAATGGCGCGCTTTAACCAATGGACCCAGCTACTTAAAGCCTCTGCGTCATCGCACAGGCACGATGAAAAATCCGATGGTGTTACGCAAGAACGCTATCTCCTTTTGGATACGGCTATGGGAAGCGAGAACTCTGGTGACCATGTGATCATGGATGCCTGTGGCTGTATCGCGGATCAAATCTTTGGCGGTGCGTTGCCCCATGTGGCAACGCACTATTATTTTTCAAGACTTTAGTCTGCTGGCCGCGCAGCGGCCA